>NZ_WIDL01000009.1:58430-153183 GCF_009496535.1 Stenotrophomonas sp. MYb238 | reverse complement strand
ACGGGGAACAGGGAACGGGGAATGGAAGTGCGGCGGGGGCTCAAGGCGCGCCGCGGGGGATCATCCCCCGGCCCGGCGGCAAGTGCCGCGTTGCGCCGTCATTCCCGGGTTCCTGTTCCCCGTTCCCGGCTTCTCACTTGAAGCTGTAGACCACGTTCATCGTGGCCAGGGTGTCGGTCTTGCGCTTGTTCTCGGCCACGTCGCTGTTGTAGCGGGCCTGCCAGCCGGCCTTGAGCGCGAAATGGCTGTTCATCGCCACCGAGACGCCGAAATCGTTCTGCGCGAAGGTGTTGTACGAGCCGGACTCGACCAGCAGGGTGTTCACCAGGTCGGTGTTGTCGGTGAGGCCGAATTTCAGGTCGAACAGGCCGCGGCCGATCAGGCCGGTGCGGTTCTCGTCGGTCTCGGAATTGTGCGAACGGCGCACGCCGGGGCCGATCTGGCTGTCCAGGACCAGGCGCTCGCCGTCGATCAGCCGCGTGCCGTAGCCCAGGCCGAAGCTGCCCTGGCGGTCGTAGGTGGCGAAATCGTCGCTTTCGTAGCGCACGGTGGCGGTCAGCTGGCGGTGTTCGCCCAGCTGCAGCGCGCTGCCGGCGCCGGCGGTGTAGCGGTTGGCGGTGGTCTGGCGCTTGCGGTAGGTGCCGCCGTCGTCGGTGGTCTGCGTGTACTCGGCGCTGGAGCGCAGGCCGAACAGGTCCATGCTGTGCACCCAGTCGTCGTCGGTGTAGCGCAGCTTCAGGCGGCCGTTGAGGCTTTCGGTGGTGCTGTTGCCGCGCGCCGAGGCGAAGCCGAGTTCGCCGCCGCTGCCGCTCCACGGCGAGGTCATCGCGGCAGGGTCGGAGGCATCGTCCGCCCACGCCATCGGGGCGCACAACAGCAGCGGCAGGAGCAGGGAAACACGCAGGGACATCGGGAAGTCTCCAGGGAGAAGGCGGGAACGGGAACCGTTTTCATGATACCGGATGCCTCCGCCGCGCCAGCCGCGTCCCCGGGGCCGCTTCGCCCCCGGTTAAGCCTGGCGGTGCGCCGGCCGCGCGCCATTCACCGCCGAGTCGGACATAATCGGGCCATGGACCGCTACGAACGCATCAACGCACTGCATCGCCTGCTCAAGTCCGCCCGCTACCCGATCACGGTGGCGCGCCTGCAGGAAGAACTGGGCTGTTCACGTGCCACGGTCTACCGCGACCTGGCCTTCCTGCGCGACGCCCTGATGGCGCCGGTGGAGGGCGACGGCGAGGCCGGCTTCCGCTACCAGAGCGGGGAAAGCGACCGCTTCGAGCTGCCCGGGCTGTGGCTCAGCTCGGAGGAACTGCACGCGCTGCTGGCTTCCCAGCACCTGCTGGCGCGTACCGGCGGCGGCGTGCTGTCCTCGGTGCTGGCGCCGCTGCAGCAGCGCATCGAAAGCCTGCTGGCGGCCCAGGCCGGCGCCTCGTCGTGGCCGGTGGAGCGGGTGCGGGTGATCCCGCACCGCGGCCGCAAGCTCGACGAGGCCAGCTTCCGCACCGTGGCCTCGGGCGTGCTCGAACGCCGCCAGCTGTCCTTCGACTACCGTGCGCGCTCGACCGACGAGGTCACCCGGCGCACCGTCTCGCCGCAGCGCATCACCCATTACCGCGACAACTGGTACCTGGACGCCTGGGACCACGGCCGCGAGGCGCTGCGCAGCTTCGCCGTGGACCGCATCCACAAGGCGCGGGTGATCGACCAGGCCGCGCGCGACATCCCCGACAGCGAGTTGGACGAACAGCTGGGCGCCGGCTACGGCATCTTCTCCGGCGCGCCCAAGGGCTGGGCGACCATCGTGTTCAGCGCCAAGGCCGCGCGCTGGGTGGCCGACGAGCACTGGCACTCGAAGCAGCAGGGCCGCTTCCTGGCCGACGGCCGTTACGAGCTGAAGGTGCCCTACAGCGTCTCGCGCGAACTGCTGATGGACGTGCTGCACTACGGTTCGGACGCGGAGATCGTCGAACCGCCGTCGCTGCGCGAGCAGGCCAAGGCGCTGCTGTCGCTGGCGCTGAGCAACTACGACTGAGGCCGACCGCGCGGCAACGCCGGCCCGCTTGACCCAGGTCATGGGTCGGCGGCGGCGCCCTCGCCAGAATCGGTGGCCCCGATGGCACGGAGCCGCCGCATGGCCTTCCACGATCTGCGCGGTTTCCTGCGGCACCTGCGCGCACGCGACCAGCTGCGCGAACTCTCCGTGCCGGTGGACCCGGAACTGGAAAGCACGGCGCTGTGCCTGCGCGCGCTGCAGGCGCAGGGGCCGGCGCTGCTGATGCCGGCCGCCGGCTCGGCGCATCGGCTGCTGGGCAACCTGTTCGGCCACCGCCGCCGGATCGAACTGGCCATGGCCGGGCGGCCGCTGGCGTCGCTGCGCGAACTCGGCGAGCTGCTGGCCGCGATCAAGGAACCGCGCTGGCCCGGCAACCTGCGCCAGGCGCTGGCGCAGTGGCCGGAACTGGCGCAGCTGGCGCACGTGGCGCCGCGGCGGGTGGACGAGGCCGCGTTCGACGAAGAGGTGCGCAGCGGCGAGGACGTCGATCTTGGCGTGCTGCCGGTGCAGCGCTGCTGGCCGGAGGATGCCGGCCGGCTGATCACCTTCGGCCTGGTGGTCACCCGCGGCACGCGCCAAGCGCGGCAGAACGTGGCGATCTACCGGCAGCAGGTGATCGGCCGCAACCGGGTGATCATGCGCTGGCTGCCGCACCGCGGCGGCGCGCTGGATTTCGCCGACTGGCAGGCCGCGCGCCCCGGCCAGCCGTTCCCGGTGCTGGTGGCGATCGGTGCCGATCCGGCGACCCTGCTGGCCGCGGTGGCGCCGCTGCCCGACACGCTGTCCGAATACGAATTCGCCGGCCTGCTGCGCGCCTCGCGCACCCGCGTCTGGCGCAGCGTCCTGACCGGCCTGGACGCGCCGGCCGGCGCGGAGATCCTGCTGGAAGGCTTCATCCACCCCGGCGACACCGCGCTGGAGGGCCCGTTCGGCGACCACACCGGCTACTACAACGCCCAAGACACGTTCCCGGTGCTCACCATCGAACGCATGCGCCTGCGCGCCGGCGCGATCTACCACGGCAGCTACATGGGGCGCGCGCCGCACGACGAACCGTCGGTGCTGTCGATGGCGCTGAACGACGTGTTCGTGCCGATCCTGCGCAAGGTGTTCCCCGAGATCGTGGATTTCTACCTGCCGCCGGAAGCGTGCTCCTACCGCGTCGCGGTGGTGAGCATCCGCAAGCAGTACCCCGGCCATGCGCGGCGGGTCATGATGGGCGTGTGGTCCTACCTGCGCCAGTTCACCTATACCAAGTTCGTGATCGTCACCGACGAGGACATCGACGTGCGCGACTGGCCGCAGGTGATCTGGGCGATCTCCACGCGGGTGGACCCGGCGCGCGACAGCATGCTGGTGGAGAACACGCCGATCGATTACCTGGATTTTTCCAGCCCGACGCCGAACCTTGGGTCCAAGCTCGGGCTGGACGCCACCCACAAGTGGCCCGCGGAGACCAGCCGCACCTGGAGTCGGCCGATCCGGCTCGACCCGGAGGTGGAGCGGCGCGTGGATGCGCTGTGGCGCACGGCGATGGCGGACTGATCAGTCCGCCGCGGCATTCCACGCCGGATCGTCGAACAGCTGCGGGTAACGTGCCAGCGCCGAACGCATGTCCGCGATCTCCTGCACCGGCACCTGCGGCGATGTGCGCACCGCCTCGGCACCGGCCAGGAACCGCGCCAGCAGGCCGTGCAGCGCCACGTCGGCGTCGGGTTCCAGCCTGCAGTTGGCGAAGATGCCGTCGACCGCGGTGTCGATCAGCGCCACGGTGCTGCCGGCCTGGGCGATGCCCATGTGGCCGTGCTCGTAGTGCTCCAGCGCCTGCACCGCGACGCGGATGCCGCGCATGCCCTCGCGCAGCGGCGCGTCGGCGGGCCAGCGCTGCCCGGGTACCGGCGTTGTGGCGGCGGCTGCATGCGCGTGCGCGGCATGCGCATCGTGCGCCGACTGCGCCACGGCCGGCTGCGCGGAAAGCGCGCCTGCAAGGATGAGCATGGGGGCGGAAAGCAGGATCGTGCGGCGCATCGTCTTCTCCGGGGCGATGGGCCGATGCCCATCTGCGGCGCAGCATCCCACGCGTGCGGCAGGGCGCCCATGATCCACGTCAACGCCGCGCGGCGGCTGCTTGACCCATGTCAAGGACGCACGCGGCCACCGGCAGGATCATGCCGGCTCCCACGGGCCGGAGCCTGCGCATGCAACTGGTATGTCCCGCCGGCAACCTGCCGGCCCTGCAGGCGGCGGTGGACGCGGGCGCCAACGCGGTCTATGCCGGTTTCCGCGACCAGACCAACGCGCGCGCGTTTCCCGGGCTCAACTTCTCCGATGACGAACTGCGCGCCGGCATCCGGTACGCCCATGCCCATGGCGCCAGCGTCTACCTGGCGCTGAACACCTATCCCGACAGCGCGCGCCTGAAGATCTGGCACGCCGCCGTGGACAAGGCCGCCGCGCTGGGCGCCGACGCCATCATCGCCGCCGAGATGGCGGTGCTCGACTACGCCGCGCGCACGCATCCGCAGCTGCCGCGCCACCTGTCGGTGCAGGGCTCGGCCACCACCGTGCCGGCGCTGCGCTACGCGCACGAGCGCTTCGGCATCAGCCGCGCGGTGCTGCCGCGGGTGCTGTCGATCCAGCAGGTCGAGCGGTTGTGCGAGAAGTCGCCGGTGGCGCTGGAGGTATTCGCCTTCGGCAGCCTGTGCATCATGGTGGAAGGCCGCTGCCAGCTTTCCAGCTACGTCACCGGCGCCTCGCCCAACCGCCACGGCGTGTGCTCGCCGGCGAAGTTCGTGCGCTGGGAGGAACGTTCCGACGGCAGCCGCGGCGTGCGCCTGAACGATGTGCTGATCGACGAATTCAGGCCGGCGGAGCCGGCCGGCTATCCCACCGTGTGCAAGGGTCGCTTCGAGGTCGGCGACGAGATATTCCATGCGCTGGAGGAGCCCACCAGCCTCAACACGATGGAGCTGCTGCCGCGATTGCAGCAGATCGGCGTGGCCGCGCTGAAGATCGAAGGCCGCCAGCGCGGCGTGGCCTATGTCGGTTCGGTCACCCGCACCTGGCGCAAGGCCATCGACCAGCTTGCCGCCGACGCCGCGCACTGGCGGCCGCGGTCCGAATGGCAGGCCGAACTGGCGCGCCACGCCGAGGGTCACCAGACCACGCTCGGCCCGTACCACCGCGCCTGGCACTGAGGGGACGACGATGAAACTCAGCCTGGGTCCGCTGCAATACTTCTGGCCGCGCGAGCGCACGCTGGCGTTCTACCGCCAGGCGATCCACTGGCCGCTGGACATCGTCTATCTCGGCGAGACCGTGTGCAGCAAGCGCCGCGAGCTGCGCACCGCGGACTGGCTGGCGCTGGCCGGGGAACTGGCCGCGTCCGGCAAGCAGATCGTGCTGTCCACGCTGGCGCTGATCGAGGCCGAGTCCGAACTGGGCGTGCTCGACCGGCAGATCTCGCACGGCGGCTTCTGGATCGAGGCCAACGACCTGTCGGCGGTGCAGTTGTGCCGCGAGAAAAGCCGCCCGTTCGTGGCCGGGCCGTCGCTCAACGTCTACAACCACCGCGCGCTGGCGATGCTGGCCGAGGACGGCCTGCGCCGCTGGGTGCCCGGCGTGGAGCAGGGCCGCGTGCTGATCGGCGAGCTGGCCGACGCCCATGTCGCCGGCGGCGGCGCGATGCCCGAGCTGGAGGTGACCGCGTGGGGACGGCTGCCGCTGTCGTATTCGGCGCGCTGCTTCACCGCCCGCGCGCTGGACGTGCCCAAGGACCAGTGCGGCTTCCGCTGCATCGAACACCCGGACGGCATGCCGCTGGCCACCCGCGACGGGCGCCCGTTCCTGCGCATCAACGGCATCTCGGTGCAGGGCGAGGAGGTCACCGACCTCGGCCCGGAGCTGCCGGAGCTGCGCGCGCTGGGCGTGGACATCCTGCGCCTCTACCCGCAGGCCGAGGGCATGGAGGCGGTGGTGCGGCATTTCGACGCCGCGCGCCGCAGCCCGGTGGCGCCTGCGCGCATCGGCCAGCGCAACGGCTACTGGCACGGCGAACCCGGGATGCGGATGGCGGGCTGAACGCCATGCGTCCCGCACCGGAATACCGGGGCGGGACGCATGCGCTCAGTGCCGCAGGGCGTGGGCCTGGCGCGCGCCCTGCAGCAGGCGGCTGCTCCGCTGCAGCGCGATGCGCAGCGCCAGCGGTACCTCTTCCCAGGGCATGCGGTCGAGCAGGTTGCGCAGCAGCAGGCCCAGTTCGGTGTCGCCGGTCAGTTCCAGGCGGCGCTGGAAGAATAGGGTATCGGCGTCCTCCTGGCGGCTGGCGAGCAGCAGCAGGTCGGTGGCGCTGCCGCGGATCGTGGCTTCGGCTTCGCCGTCCGCCATGCGCAGCTGGCCATCGGCCAGTTCGATCACCCAGCGCAGGCCGAGGTCGCGCACCTCGATGCCGATCCGCCGGCCTTCGACGGCCTCCAGGCTGCGCAGCACCCCCGGCGCGGAGACGGCGCGTCCGAGCACGCGCGGCACCACCCGGGCATGCACCGAGGCCGGGATGCGCGACAGCAGCGGGCACCAGTAGCGCGGCGGCGGCAGCCAGCGCAGCAGGCCGGTGGCGACAGGGGACGGGGCGGCAATGGACATGGCGGTGCCTTCGACGAAGGGCGGGGAAACGGCCGGTGAGAGTTGGCGGCGGTGGGCCTGGGCGATCAGCGTCCGTATCACCGGCTCCACGCTCTCGCCTTCCAGGCCGCGGCGGTGCGCGCGCCGCCGCGCGCGTTCGAGCACGGCGCGTTCGCGTTCGGGATCGTGCCGGCACAGGCCGGCGTGCGCCTTGGCGCGGCCGGCGATGGCGGCCAGCCGCTGGCGGCCGGCGAACAGTTCCACCACGCCGTCGTCGACCCGGTCGATCGCGTGGCGCGCGCAGGCCAGCACCAGGCGGTCGAGCCAGGCGTTCATGGCTGCCGGTCCTGGCGTGGATCGGGGGTCGCGGTGCGGTCGTTGCGCATGGTGCTGTCCGAGCCGGAGGACCGCCATGCTAGGGCGCCGCCCGCGGGCGGCGGTTGATGCAGGTCAAGCGCGCCTTATTCCGCCGCGCGGACGTTGGCTCACTTCTGGTTGGGAACCTCGAAGCCCAGCCTGCCCACCTGCGCGGGATGCTGCGGCACGCGCTTGAGCTTGTCGGTGTTGACCTCGTAGCGGTCGCGCAGGCGCAGCGCCAGCTGCCGGTACAGCGCGGCGTCCATGTCCGGCTCGCGGGCGAAGATCCACGCCATCTCGCGGCCCGGATAGCCGATCAGCGCCCAGGAATAGTCCGGCGCCACTTCCAGGATGCGCGAATGGGTCGGCACCACCTTGTAGAACCAGGTGCGCCAGCGGCGGTTGCCGCTGTCCGCGTCCACGCGCGCGCGCAGCTCCATTTCCTCTTCCGGCGCGTCGAAACCGTCGCGGTACTGGTAGCGGATGGACACCCGGTCGTCGCCGCGCAGGGTGTAGGTGTTGACGCTGGCGACATGGCCGCGCTCGACGAAATTCGGCACCCGTCCGATCACGTACCAGCGGCCCATGAAGCGTTGCAGGTCGATCGGGCCCTCGGCGATGCCCTCGGCATCGGCGGTGACCGGCGCGGGATCCTGCGCCAGGGCCGGCGCCAGCGGCAGGGTGAGGCTCAGCAACAGGGCGGACAGGAACGCTGGGATGGGTCGCATTGCGGGGTGGAGCGCCAGGGAGGGTGACGCCAGCATGTTCGATGGGCGGCGATGGATGCGTCAATGCCCGGTCGCAACCTCTGAGATGGGCGGCCGGCAGCATGCGCCCGAACCCGTTACCGGAGCGTGTCATGGCCCAGTCGTCCCGCCGCAATACCGTCGAACATCCCGATCCGCGCGTGCTGCGTTGCGTCAGGCAGGCCGCGCTCGCCGGACTGGCCCTGGTGCTGGTATGGCCGGCCATGCGC
Source organism: Stenotrophomonas sp. MYb238 (assembly GCF_009496535.1). Classification (GTDB taxonomy): domain Bacteria; phylum Pseudomonadota; class Gammaproteobacteria; order Xanthomonadales; family Xanthomonadaceae; genus Stenotrophomonas. Next base: position 145,174 of record NZ_WIDL01000009.1, on the reverse strand, counting down.
GGCAGCAGCGCATGGATCGGCTGGCTGCCGCTGTGGCTGCTGGGCATGCCGTTGAGCGCGTGGTGGGCGCTGTACCGGTTCCGCCTGCCCGCGGCCTGGCGCACGCGGCGGCAGGGCGCCGGCAACCGGCAGCGGCCGCAGGCCCGGCGCCTGCGCCATGCGCGCCGCGGGACGGCGGTGCGGGCGGCCTGACCTTCGACAGGGGAAGGCCGCATAGGGGCTGTGCTAGCGTGCGCGGCCTATGACCGCGTGGAGCCCTCATGTCCCGATTCACTTCCGCCTGCCTCGCCGCGGGCCTGATTTCCGCAAGCCTGTCCGGGGCCGCCATGGCCGCTGACGCCGACCAGGACAAGTACGCCTGGCTGGAAGACGTCACCGGCGACAAGCCGCTGGCCTGGGTGAAGGAACAGAACGCCAAGGCCGAGGCGCGGCTGGCGCAGAGCCCGCAGTTCAAGGCGATGGAGACCGGCATCCGCGCGGTGCTGGATTCGGACGCCAAGATCCCCGGCGTCGAGAAGATCGGCGACTACTACTACAACTTCTGGAAGGACAAGCAGCACGAGCGCGGCGTCTGGCGCCGCACCACCCTGGTGGAATATCGCAAGGCCGAGCCGCTGTGGGAAACCGTGCTGGACCTGGACGCGCTGAACAAGGCCGAGGGCGAGAACTGGGTGTGGCACGGCGCCAACTGCCTGCGCCCGCAGTACACCCGCTGCCTGGTCGCGCTGTCGCGCGGCGGCGCCGACGCCGATGTCACCCGCGAGTTCGACGTCGCGAAGAAGGAATGGATCAAGGACGGCTTCTTCCGTCCGGAAGCCAAGGGCGGCCTGGGCTGGATCGACCAGGACAACGTGTTCGTCTACACCGATTTCGGCGACGGCACGATGACCACCTCCGGCTATCCGCGCGTGGTCAAGCGCTGGAAGCGCGGCACGCCGATGTCGGCGGCCACCCCGGTGTACGAAGGCACGCCGGAGGACATGTACATCGCGGCGATGCACGACGACACCCCGGGCTTCGAGCGCGACTTCGTCAGCCGCACCATCGCCTTCTACAACAACGAGCTGTTCGTGCTCGGCGCCGACGGCAAGCTGACCAAGGTCGACGCGCCCAATTCGGCCGAGAAGGGCGTGCGCCGGCAATGGCTGACCCTGGAACTGCGCGAGCCGTGGACCGTGGGCGGCAGGACCTATGCCGCCGGCTCGCTGCTGGCGACGAAGTTCGACGACTTCATGGCCGGCAAGCGCGCGTTCGACGTGCTGTTCGCGCCGACCGACACCACCTCGCTGGCCGGCGTGGCGTGGACGAAGAACCACGTCGTGCTGAACGTGCTGGACGACGTCAAGAACCGGCTGTCGGTGCTCACGCACGGTGCCGATGGCTGGACCCGCAGCGACTTCACCGGCGCCCCGGCGTTCGGCACCATCGGTGTCGGCGCGGTGGACCCGGACGACAGCGACGCGGTGTGGATGACCGTCACCGACTACCTGACCCCGACCACGCTGGCGCTGGCGCAGATCGGCCAGCCGCCGGAAGTGCTCAAGACCATGCCGGCGTTCTTCGACGCCAGCGGCAAGGTGATCGAGCAGCACTTCGCCACCAGCAAGGACGGCACCCGCGTGCCGTACTTCGTGGTGCACGGCAAGGACATGAAGCTGGACGGCTCCAACCCGACCCTGCTGTACGGCTACGGCGGCTTCGAGATCTCGCTGACCCCGGCCTACTCCGGCGGCATGGGCCGCGCGTGGCTGGAAAAGGGCGGCGTGTACGTCGTGGCCAACATCCGCGGCGGCGGCGAGTACGGCCCGCGCTGGCACCAGGCGGCGCTGAAGCAGAACCGCCACAAGGCCTACGAGGACATGGCGGCGGTGGCGCAGGACCTTGCCAGCCGCAAGATCACCTCGGCCAAGCATCTGGGCGTGCAGGGCGGCAGCAACGGCGGCCTGCTCACCGGCAACATGCTCACCCAGTACCCGGAACTGTTCGGTGCGGTGGTGGTGCAGGTGCCGCTGCTGGACATGAAGCGCTACAGCCACCTGCTGGCCGGCGCCTCGTGGATGGCCGAGTACGGCAACCCGGACACCGCCGACTGGGAGTTCATCCAGACCTTCTCCCCCTACCACCTGTTCGACCCGGCCAAGGACTACCCGCCGGTGCTGTTCACCACCTCCACCCGCGACGACCGCGTGCATCCGGGCCACGCCCGCAAGATGGCGGCCAAGATGATCGACGCCGGCAAGAACGTGACCTACTACGAAAACATCGAAGGCGGCCACGGCGGCGCGGCGAACAACGCGCAGGCCGCGCACATGTCGGCGCTGGCGTACAGCTTCCTGTGGGAGCAGCTGAGCAAGAAGTGATCCGCCGCGGGTGAGCCCACCTGCGCATGGTCGAAAACGACAACGCCACCGAAAGGTGGCGTTGTCGTTTCGGGGAGTGCCGGCCGCTGGCCGGTGCGTTGCGCGGATTCTGTTGCCGCCATCCGTGATGGAAACACTGGGGGGCTTCGTCGTGAGGACGATCGTCCTGCCGCTTTCCCGAAGGCCCATGAGATTGCCGGCCAGCGGCCGGCACCACCGGTGTCGCCGCCCTGCGGGTTGCTGCGGGAGGGTGGCATTGCGCGGCAAAGTACGGGCGCGTGGCGATGCGCCAACCACAACGGTGCCCGGAAGCTGCGGCGGTGCGACGCTACCGCGGCGGGTTTTCCCAGCTCTCCAAGCCGCGTCCGATCCGCGCCACCGCCTCCTGCAGCCGCGACACGTCCTGCGTATAGGCGATGCGCACGTGCTGGTTTGCGCGGTGGTGGCCGAAGTCCAGCCCCGGCGTGAACGCCACGTGCTCGGTCTCCAGGAAATGCGCGCAGAAGGCCTGCGCGTCGTCGGTGAACGCGCTCACGTCGCAGTACAGGTAGAACGCGCCCTGCGGCTCGACGTCGATGCGGAAGCCCAGCCCGCGCAGCGCCGGCAGCAGGTAGTCGCGACGCTCGCGGAACCGTTCGCGGCGCTGCTCGAAGATGGCGATCGTCTCCGGCGCGAAGCAGGCCAGCGCGGCATGCTGCGCCATCGACGGCGCGCTGATGTACAGGTTCTGCGCCAGCTTCTCCAGTTCGGGCACCGCCGCCGGCGGCGCGACCAGCCAGCCCAGGCGCCAGCCGGTCATGCCGAAGTACTTGGAGAAGCTGTTGAGCACGAAGGCGCCATCGTCCACTTCCAGCACGCTGGGGGCGTCGAAGCCGTAGGTCAGGCCGTGGTAGATCTCGTCCACCACCAGGTGGCCGCCGCGCGCCTTCAACGCGGCCGACAGCGCGGCCAGCTGCGCGGCATCGAGCGTGGTGCCGGTGGGATTGGCGGGCGAGGCGACCAGCGCGCCGACGCTGCCTGCGTTCCAGTGCCGGTCGATCAGTTCGGGAGTGAGCTGGTAACCGTTGTCCGGGCCGACCGGTACCAGCTGCGCGGCGCCTTCCACCAGCCGCAGGAAATGGCGGTTGCACGGGTAGCCCGGATCGGCCAGCAGCCAGTGCCGGCCGGGATCGACCAGCAGGCTCGAGGCCAGCAGCAGCGCGCCCGAGCCGCCGGGCGTGACCAGGATGCGCTCGGGATCGATGTCCAGCCGGTGGCGGCTGCGGTAGAAGCCGGCGATGGCCTGGCGCAGCGCCGGCAGGCCGCGCGCGGCGGTGTAGCGGGTATGGCCGGCGGCCAGCGCGGCCTGGCCGGCGCGCACGATGGGTTCGGCGGTGGTGAAATCGGGCTCGCCGATCTCCAGGTGGATCACATCGAAGCCGGCCTGTTCCAGCGCGTTGGCGCGCGCCAGCAGCGACATGACGTGGAACGGGGCGATCTCGTGGCTGCGCCGGCTGTAGCCGGACGGCGTGGGGGCGGGGGCGTTCATCGCCGACATCATAGGCCCCCGCTGCGGCCCGGCGCGGCGGTGCCGGCCTCCGCTCCCATGGCACACTGTCGGCCATCGCCCGGGCGGCCGCGTGCCGTCCACACGGAGCCCGTGCATGAAACCCGCCCTCTGCCTGTTGGTCGCAAGCCTGATGATGAATACCGCCGTCGCCTCCCCGCCCGTTCCGCCCGACGCCCAGAAGCGTCCCCACCCGGTCAAGGCGCCGTTCGGCGCGGTCCGCGAGGACGAGTACTACTGGCTGCGCGACGACGAGCGCAAGGACCCGGCGATGCTGGCCTACCTCGCCGCCGAGAACGCCTACACCGATGCGCTGATGGCGCCGCTCAAGCCACTGCAGGACACGCTTTACGGCGAGATCGTCGGCCGCATCAAGCAGGACGACGCCAGCGTGCCGTACCGCGAGCGCGGCTACTGGTATTACACCCGCTACGAGACCGGCAAGGACTACCCGGTCCACGCACGCCGCAAGGGCGACATGCAGGCGCCGGAGGAAGTGCTGCTGGACCTGAACGCCATGGCCGCCGGCAAGGGCTACTTCGCCGTGGACGACATGGAAGTGAGCCAGGACAACCGCCTGCTGGCCTGGGCCGAGGACGACGTCGGCCGCCGCCAGTACACGATCCGCTTCAAGGACTTGGTCACCGGCGAAGCGCTGCCGGACGTGATCCAGGGCGTGTCGGCGAACGTGGTGTGGGCCGACGACAACCGCACCCTGTTCTACGTCGAGAACGACCCGGAAACGCTGCTCACCGTGCGGGTGAAGAAGCACGTGCTGGGCACGCCGGCCAGCAGCGACGCGCTGGTCTACGAGGAAGAGGACGACAGCTTCTACATGGGCGTGGGCCGCACCCGCGACGACCGCTACATCACCATCGGCGTGGACAGCACCGTGTCCTCGGAGCTGCGCTACGCGCCGGCCGCCGACCCGCAGGCGTTCACCATACTGGCGCCGCGCGCGCGCGATGTGGAATACGACGCCGACCATTTCCACGGCCGCTGGGTGATCCGCACCAACGCCGACGGCGCGAAGAACTTCAAGCTGGTCACCGCGCCGGACGGCGCCACCTCGCGGGCGCAGTGGCAGGACTGGGTGACGCACGATCCGCAGGTGCTGGTGGAAGGCTTCGAGCTGTTCGACGGTTTCACCGCCATCGCCGAGCGCGCCGAGGCGCTGGAGCGCGTGCGCCTGCTGTTCGGCGACGGCCGCAGCGAGTTCGTCAAGGCCGACGAGCCGGCCTATTCGATGGGCCTGTCGGTCAACGCCGAGCCGGAGACCGACTGGCTGCGCTACAGCTACACCTCGCTGACCACGCCGTCCACCACCTACGAGCTCAACGTGAAGACCGGCGAGCGCCGCCAGCTCAAGCAGCAGCCGGTGATCGGCTACGACCCGTCGCTGTACGTCACCGAGCGGGTATGGGTGGACGCACGCGACGGCGCACGCGTGCCGGTGTCGCTGGTCTACAAGAAGGGCTTCAACAAGGACGGCAGCGCCGCGCTGTACCAGTACGCCTACGGCAGCTACGGCATGTCGATGGACCCGTACTTCAACCAGAGCGTGGTCAGCCTGCTCGACCGCGGCATGGTCTACGCCATCGCCCACATCCGCGGCGGCGAGGAGATGGGCCGCCACTGGTACGAGGACGGCAAGCTGCTCAACAAGCAGAACACCTTCAACGACTTCATCGACGTCACCCGCGCGCTGGTGGCGCAGGGCTGGGCGGCGAAGGGCCGGGTGGCCGCGTCCGGCGGCAGCGCCGGCGGCCTGCTGATGGGGGCGGTCGCCAACCAGGCGCCGGACGACTACCGGGTGATGGTGGCGCAGGTGCCGTTCGTCGACGTGGTCACCACCATGCTCGACGCCAGCATCCCGCTGACCACCAACGAATACGACGAGTGGGGCAACCCGGAGCAGAAGCGCTACTACGACTACATGCTCGGCTACTCGCCCTACGACAACGTGCGCGCGCAGGCCTACCCGGCGCTATTCGTCGGCACCGGCCTGTGGGATTCGCAGGTGCAGTACTGGGAGCCGGCCAAGTGGGTGGCGCGCCTGCGCGACGTCAACACCGGCACGCACCCAATCGTGTTCCGCACCAATATGGAGGCCGGGCACGGCGGCAAGTCCGGCCGCTTCCAGCGTTACCACGAACTGGCCGAGTCCTACGCGTTCGTGCTGTCGCAGCTGGACGTGGCGCACTGACGGCGCCGCTCATGCCGGAACCTTCCCCGCCCCCCGAGCGACGCCCGGTACGCATGCGCTGGGCCTGGTGGCTGCTGGCCTATGCCAGTCTCGGCGTGGGCATCGTCGGCATCTTCGTGCCGGGGCTGCCGACCACGGTGTTCGTGCTGATCGCGGCCTGGGCCGCCTCGCGCGGCTCCGAACGCCTGCACCGCTGGCTGCTGACCCATCCGCGCTTCGGCAAGGCCATCGCCGACTGGCAGGCGCATGGCGCGGTCAGCCGCCGCGGCAAGTGGATGGCCACCGCGACCATGCTGGTCTGCGCGCTGATCATGCTGTGGTGCGTGCCGCTGGCCTGGGTGAAGTGGTTCTCGATCGGCAGCATGGCCTGCGTCTGCACCTGGCTGTGGACGCGCCCGCTGCCGCCGGCAGCATGACTGAATGGACGCGCCCGGCGGCGCGGCTGCGTCGACGCGCTAGTGGATATACTCGGGCCATGAACAAGACGTCCCGCCTTCCGATGCTCGTTGCAGCCGCGTGCGCGCTGCTGGTCCTCACCGCCTGCGGCAACAAGGGGCCGCTGGTGATGCCGCAGAAACCGGTGCCGGTGGAAGAACAGGAAGTGAAGCCGGCCGACGCGCAGCCCGCCGACGCCATCCCCGCCGACAGCCAGGCACAGGACCCGAAGGCGGCCGACGGCCACGACCATGAATAGGCCGGCCCTGCCGCGCCTGCGTTTCACCAAGATGCATGGCGCCGGCAACGATTTCGTGGTGCTGGACCTGCGCGACGGCAGTCCGCCGCCGGACGCCGACCTGGCCGCGCGCATCGCCGACCGCCACCGCGGCGTCGGCTGCGACCAGATCCTGACCATCGAGCCGCCGCGCGACGCCGGCTCGGTGGCGTCCTACCGCATCTGGAATTCCGACGGTTCCACCTCGCAGCAGTGCGGCAACGGCGCGCGCTGCGTGGCCGCGTGGCTGGTGCGCGACGGCGCGGCGCAGGGCGATGAATTCCTTATCGACAGCCCGCTGCGCACGCATACGGTGCGCCGGCTGGATGAATACCATTACGCGGTGGCGATGGGCCTGCCCGAGTTCGAGCCGGCGCGCATTCCGCTGATCGGTTTCCCGCGCGCGCGCGAGGAATACGCGGTGCCGCTGCAGGGCGAGAACGTGCGCTTCGGTGCGGTATCGATGGGCAATCCGCACGCGGTGCTGGAAGTGGGGCTGATCGACGCCGCGCCGGTGGAGCGGACCGGGCCGCTGCTGCAGCAGCATGCCTCGTTCCCGGAATCGGTGAACGTCGGCTTCGCCCAGGTACTGGACAGCGGCCACGCGCGCCTGCGCGTATTCGAGCGCGGCGTCGGCGAGACCCTGGCCTGCGGCAGCGGCGCCTGTGCCGCGGCGGTGGTGCTGATGCAGCGCGGCCGGCTGGCGCGCGATGCGGTGATGTCGCTGCCCGGCGGCGACCTGCGCATCCAGTGGCCGGCCGACGATGCGCAGATCGTGATGTCCGGCCCGGCGGCTTTCGTATTCGATGGAGAGTGGATGGGATGAACGACACCCTGGAGAAAATCGGCGCCCATGAAGTCGCGGCCTGGCTGCGGCGCCATCCCGGCTTCCTCAAGCAGTTCCCCGACCTGGCGCTGACCCTGGTGGTGCCGCGCGACGACGGCCCGACCGCGTCGCTGGCCAGTTACCAGCTGGAAGTGCTGCGCGACAAGAACCGCGAGCTGTCGCGGCGGCTGGCCGACCTGGGCACCAACGCGCAGGTCAACGAGCGCCTGGCCGTGCGCACCCACCAGCTCACCCTGGCGCTGATGCGCCAGACCAGCGCCGCCGACACCCTGCGCGCGATGGCCGCGTCGCTGGAGGAGGATTTCGCCGGCGACCTGGTGCGCATCGTCAGCCTGCAGCCGGTGCCGGAACTGGAACAGGCGCCCTGGCTGCAGGCCATCGCCGCCGGCGACGCGCGGCTGGCGCCGTTCCACGACTGCCTGCAGGACGGCGAGCCGATCTGTGGCCGCCTGCAGCCGGAGAAGAACGAGGTGCTGTACGGCGAACGGGTCGGCGAAGTGCTGTCCACCGCGCTGCTGCCGCTGCCGGGCGTCGGTCTGATCGCCGTCGGCAGCCACGACCCGAACCGCTTCTATCCCGGCATGGGCACGCTGTTCCTGCGCATGATGGGCGAGTCGCTGGTGGTGGCGCTGCAGCGCTTCCGCGCCGGCTGAGATGGCCGCGGCGATGGACGCCGTCGAAGCGTTTCTTTCCTACCTGCAGGTCGAGCGGCGCATGTCGGTGCACACGCTCGACGCCTACCGGCGCGACCTCGCCGCGCTGGCGCAGTGGTGCGATGCGCAGGGCGCCGGCGAGCCGCAGGCGCTGGCGACCGACCCGCTGCGCGCGTTCATCGCCGCCGGGCACCGGGGCGGGTTGTCGCCGCGCAGCCTGCAGCGGCGCCTGTCGGCGATCCGCAGCTTCTATGCCTGGCTGCTGAAGAATGGCGCGATCGACAGCAGCCCGGCGGCCGGACTGCGTGCGCCGAAGGCGCCGCGCAAGCTGCCGCAGGTGCTCGACGCCGACGAGGCGGTGCGGCTGGTCGAACTGCCGACCGATGCGCCGCTGGGCCTGCGCGACCGCGCGCTGCTGGAACTGTTCTATTCCTCGGGCCTGCGCCTGAGCGAGCTGTGCGCGCTGCGCTGGCGCGACCTCGACTTCGCCAGCGCGATGGTGCTGGTGCACGGCAAGGGCAACCGCGAGCGCACCGTGCCGGTCGGTTCGCATGCCCTGTCGGCGTTGCAGGCCTGGCGCAAGGACAGCGGCGGCAGCGCCGATGCGCCGGTGTTCCCGGGACGCGGCGGCGGCGCGATCAGCCAGCGCGCGGTGCAGATCCGCATCCGGCAGCTGGCGCAGCGGCAGGGGCTGTTCAAGCACGTGCACCCGCACATGCTGCGGCACAGTTTCGCCAGCCACATCCTGGAATCCTCCGGCGACCTGCGCGGCGTGCAGGAACTGCTCGGCCACGCCGACATCGCCACCACCCAGATCTACACGCACCTGGATTTCCAGCACCTGGCCAAGGTCTACGACGCCGCGCACCCGCGCGCGAAACGGTGCAGCCCGGCCGAGCCGGACTGAGGCGTCCCGGCGTTTCCGCGAACGCCGGCAGAGGCAATGCGATGTCCGGATACGGCCGGCAGGCGTGCCGGGTGGACGCCATGATGCGTGCCCGTCCCATCACAACGCCCGCGTCATGGCCGACTTCCTGCTTTCCGGCATCGATCCGGTGCCGCTGCAACCCCTGTTCGCTCTGGACGATGCGGGCCTGGCCGCGCACGGCGCCGTACGCCGCATCGCCGACAGCGAGCGCGGTTTCCCATGCCGCGTCAGCCTGCGCAATGCCGCCGTCGGCGAGGAACTGCTGCTGTTGCCCTACTGGCACCAGCCGGCGGCCTCGCCGTACCGGGCCAGCGGCCCGGTCTTCGTCCGCCGCGGCGCGGCGCCGGCACGGCTGGCGGTCAACGAAGTGCCGCCCTATGTCGCGCGAAGGCTGATTTCCCTGCGCGCCTACGACCGCGACGACTGCATCGCCGCTGCCGAGGTGATGGAGGGCGAAGACGCGGACGCATGGCTGCACGCGCAACTGGACGACCCGCGCATCGCCTACGTGCACCTGCACAGCGCCCGCCATGGCTGCTACCTGTGCCGGGCCGACCGGGCGGATCAGGCGCCGAGGTAGAACATTGCCTTGGCCAGCAGCACGATGCCCAGCATGTGGCAGAACACGCTGAGGTGGATGCGCTGGAAGCGGCGGCTGACGCGCTCGCCATGGCCGCGCGTGCGCATCGCCACCGCGAAATGGCCGAGCACGCTCAGCGCCAGCGCGATCTTGAGCGTCAGCATCAGCGCGAAGCTGCTGGACAAGGGCTGCGCCAGCGCCGCGCGGTAATGCCAGGCCATGCCGGCGCCGCTGCCGTAGAGAAGCGCCAGCACCCACGGCATCAGCCTGCGCGCGCGGCGGGCGATGGCCGCTTCGATCCGTTGTTTCGTTCCGGCCGGCACCTGCCGCAGCGCACTGCCGAGTATCAGCACTTCGAAGAACACCGCGCCGATGAACATCAACGCGGCGAACAGGTGGGCGATGAGCAGCAGTGGGTAGGGGATCACGACGCTTTCCGGGTGGAACAGGCCACGCCGACATGATCCGCCCGCCGGCGCGCGATCTGCTTGACCTGAATCAAGCCGCGGCGCGTGCGCACCGGCGCTTGAACCGCCCGGTGGCGTCCCCATTGTTTCCTGGACACCCCGGAGACGCCCGATGGACCCCAGCCAGAACCCGAATGTTTTCCATGCCACCACCATCTGCTGCGTGCGTCGCGGCGAACACGTGGCGATCGCCGGCGATGGCCAGGTCACGCTCGGCCACACGGTGATGAAGGGCAACGCGCGCAAGGTGCGCCGGCTCGGCCGCGAAGGGCAGGTGCTGGCCGGTTTCGCCGGCGCGGCGGCCGATGCCTTCACCCTGTTCGAACTGTTCGAGGCCAAGCTCGAGAAGCACGGCCAGCTGACCCGCGCGGCGGTGGAACTGGCCAAGGATTGGCGTACCGAACGCCGCCTGGGCAAGCTCGAGGCGCTGTTGGCCGTGGCCGACAAGGAAACCTCGCTGATCATCAGCGGCACCGGCGACGTGATCGAGCCGGAGGACGGCATCATCGCCATCGGTTCCGGCGGTTCCTATGCGTTGAGCGCGGCGCGCGCGCTGCTGGCGCATACCGAGATGGACGCGCGCGCGGTGGCGACCGAGGCGATCAACATCGCCGGCGGCATCTGCATCTACACCAACCGCAACGTGGTGGTGGAGGAGTTGTAAGGCGAAAGCGGAATGGAGAGCGGAGAACGGGGAATGAAAGATTCCCGTGGCCGCATCCCTCCCGTGCGCACACACCTTCCTTCCCTGTTCCCCCTTCCCGCTTCCCGGTTTCTCCCCATGACCCACAAGATCGAAACCTCCTCGGCCACCATGACCCCGCGCGAGATCGTGCAGGAACTGGACCGCCACATCGTCGGCCAGCACGACGCCAAGCGCGCGGTCGCCATCGCCCTGCGCAACCGCTGGCGCCGCATGCAGCTGCCGGCCGAACTGCGCAACGAGGTGATGCCCAAGAACATCCTGATGATCGGCCCCACCGGCGTGGGCAAGACCGAGATCGCACGCCGCCTGGCGACGCTGGCCAACGCGCCGTTCGTGAAGGTCGAGGCCACGCGCTTCACCGAGGTCGGCTACGTCGGCAAGGACGTGGAGCAGATCATCCGCGACCTGGCCGACACCGCGGTCAAGCTCTACCGCGAGCAGGCCAAGGTGCGGGTGCGCACCCAGGCCGAGGAAAAGGCCGAGGACCGCATCCTCGACGCGCTGCTGCCGCGCCGCAGCGCCGGCATCGGTTTCGACCCGGAGGCCGCGCGCAACGAACCATCGGCGCAGGACAACGAGACCCGCATCAAGTTCCGGCGCATGCTGCGCGCCGGCGAGCTGGACGAGCGCGAGATCGAGCTGGAAATCGCCGCCAACGTCAGCATGGACATCATGACCCCGCCGGGCATGGAGGAAATGGGCCAGCAGCTGCGTTCGATGTTCGCCAACCTCGGCGGCGGCAAGTCGAACAAGCGCACGCTGACGATCAAGGCCGCGCGCCCGCTGCTGGTGGAAGAGGAAGCCGGCAAGCTGGTCAACGAGGACGACATCCGCGGCGCCGCGATCGAGGCCTGCGAGCAGCACGGCATCGTGTTCATCGACGAGATCGACAAGGTCGCCAAGCGCGGTGATTCGAACTCCTCCGGCGGCGATGTCTCGCGCGAAGGCGTGCAGCGCGACCTGCTGCCGCTGGTGGAAGGTTCCAACGTGTCCACCAAGTACGGCACGGTCAAGACCGACCACATCCTGTTCATCGCCTCCGGCGCATTCCACCTGGCCAAGCCCAGCGATCTGATTCCCGAGTTGCAGGGCCGTTTCCCGATCCGCGTGGAACTGGGCGCGCTCAGCAAGGGCGACTTCGTGCGCATCCTCACCGAGCCGAAGGCGGCGCTGACCAAGCAGTACGAAGCGCTGTTGGCCACCGAGGGCGTCATGGTGAGCTTCACCGCCGATGCCATCGAGCGCCTGGCCGAGATCGCCTTCCAGGTCAACGAGCGCCAGGAGAACATCGGCGCCCGCCGCCTGCACACGGTGCTGGAGCGGCTGCTGGACACGCTCAGCTACGAGGCCCCGGACCGCGGTGGCGAGACCCTCGCCATCGATGCCGCCTACGTCGACAAGTACCTGGGCGAACTGGTGCAGGATCCGGACCTGAGCCGCTACATCCTGTAACCCGCAGCGCAGCTGTCCGTAGGAGCGGCTTCAGCCGCGATGGGGCTTTCCCGGTAAAGCCCCTCGCGGCTAAAGCCGCTCCTACGGTGTTTTCGGGGCCGTCATTTCCACGGATTCTCCGGGCAGATCGTCCCAAGCTGGCCTGCGGCGGGATCGATCAGGGGGCCGCGATGGCGAGATCCTCGCCATCGACACCGCTTGCGTCGACAAACACATTGGCAAACGCGAGAAGGCACCGGACCTGCGCCGCTCTGCACCCTGTAGCCAGCGGCGCAGTTGTCCGTAGGAGCGGCTTCAGCCGCGATGGAGCTTTCCCTGTAAAGCCCCTTCGCGGCTGAAGCCGCTCCTACGGTGTTACTGGAGCTGTCGTTTCCCTGGATTCGCCGGGGCAGATCGCGCCCAGCTTCGCTGCTTCGCGTGCCGGGCCGGCGAAGTCGATCGAGGCCAGCAGGCCGTCGTCGGCGACGCTGTACCAGGCCACGCCGTTGGGGAACATCGCCACGGTGATGCCGCCGAAGCCGGACATGAACGGCGTCCACGCCGGCTGCGCGCAGCCCAGTTCGGCCTGCAGGTCGCGCGCCCAGAAGCCGTGCTGGTAACGGAAGCGTTCGAGCGTGGCCACCGGCAGGCCGCGCCGCGCCGGATCGCGCTGCATCGCCGCGTCGAACAGCGTCGCGTCGAATACCTCGCGGCCATCGATACGTCCGCGCTGCTCGCCGAGGAAACGCGCCAGCCTGGCGAAGTCCTCGCCCAGCAGCGTCAGTCCCCAGCCGAAGAACGGTTGCCGCGCCTCGTCGTCGCTGCGGCGGGTGGCGCGCGCGGCCGAGCTGAGGCCGAGCGGGCCGAACACGTCGGCCCACAGCACGTCGTCGAACACATCGTCGCGCTCGCGGCCGGGGATACGGCGCAGCGCGTCCTGCAACACCGTGCCGAGCAGGTAGGTGTCGGAGGTGTGGTAGACCCAGCGCGTGCCGGGTGGATCGCGGCGCGGATAGGCCTCGCAGGCGAAGGCCAGCCGTGGCGCATGGGTGTCGGGGGCGAAGAAATCGCGCACGCGCGCGTCGTCCTCGTCGGCCATGTAGGCCGGCGAGTCGTACTGGCCCGTGGCCATGTCCAGCAGGTGCAGGAAGGTCACGTCCCGCCACCTGTCGCCGCGGCAGCCGCTGGCGCGCGCATGCGTGCCGACCGGCTGCGCGGCGATGCCCGGATACAGGCGCTCCAGCCGCATCAGCGCCAGCCCGGCCACCGCCGATTTTGCGACCGAGTACGACGGCAGCAGCAGCGCGTCGCAATACGGATAGGTGCCGTGGCGGGTATCGCAATCGCCACGGTAGTGGATGCCGCCCGCCACCACGCCGTAGGCGCTGCGCGCGCGTGCTGCGCCGATGGCGAACCGGGCGGGATCGACGCCGGGATGCTCCTGCGCCAGCGCCGACAGCGGCCGCACCGGCAGGCGCGCGGCGACTTCGCGCCTGTGGTCGGCGACCAGCGCATCGCGCGCGGCGACAGGGCCGGGCAGGTATTCGGCCTTCAGCATTCCCCACATGTCCAGCTGCAGGTAGTGGCAGGTTTCGCTGCTTACCTGCATTGCTGCCTGCGACACCGTGCCGTCGCTGCGCAGCAGCAGCATCAGCATGCCGTTGTGGGTGCAGTTGGCATTGCGCTGCACCAGCGCGAACGGGATCGCGGCGCGGCTGTAGCCGCCATCGCCGGGTTCGTTCCAGATGCGGCCCGGTTCGACCGCGAGCTCCCACCACGGGTGCGTGCCCGGCTGCGGGCCGCGCCTGGCCGGGATCAGCGTGTCGCCGTCCTGCACGAAGGCCAGTTCGAGATCCTGCGGCAGCGTGCGCGCCTGCTTGAGGTCGCCGGGAGCGAGGAAGTCGTCCAGCGCGAGCAGGGTGAGGGTGGCCGGTTGTCCGCGCAGGCGCAGGCGGCCTTCGAAATGCTGCATGGCCGGCTGCGCGTCGGGCGTTGGCGCGTAGGCGGACAGATCGACGGGCTGGCGGTACCTGCCCGACAGCAGGGTGTCGCGGTCGAGCAGGTCGCGCGCGCCGGCGTCGCCGGTGGCGAGCAGGGCCAATGCGGCGATTGCGATGGGCAGGAGCCGGTTGGAGAGTGATGGCTTCACGCTTTCGCTGTTCCTCTGCTGCCTTGGTACATGTGGCTTCGCCGCTGCCCTCATCCGCCCTTCGGGCACTTCGTTCCGCGCCCCGGCCCGACGCAGCGCGTCGGGCGTTCAGGCGTGTGCGAGCCCATGGCTCGCAAGCAACACGCCTTCACCCCGGAGGGAGAAGGGAACGGCATCAGATGCCGCCGAGGCAGACGTACTTCAGTTCGGTGTAGTCGTGCAGGCCGTGCCGCGAGCCTTCGCGGCCGACGCCGGACTGCTTGATGCCGCCGAACGGCGCGACCTCGGTGGAGATCAGCCCGGTATTGACGCCGACGATGCCGCATTCCAGCGCCTCGGCGACGCGGAAGGCGCGGGCGAGGTCGCGGGTGTAGAAATAGCCGGCCAGCCCGGCCTCGGTATCGTTGGCGAGCGCGATGACCTGCTGCTCGCTGTCGAAGCGGAACAGCGGCGCGACCGGGCCGAAGGTTTCCTCCTGGGCGATGCGCATGCTGGCGGTCACGTCCAGCAGCACGGTCGGCTCGTAGAAGGTGCCGCCCAGCGCGTGCGGTTTGCCGCCCAGCGCCACGCGCGCGCCCTTGGCCTGCGCGTCGGCGACGTGTTCCTGCACCTTTTCCAGCGCCTTGCCGTCGATCAGCGGGCCCTGGTCGGTCGCGCCGGCGAGGCCATCGCCGACGCGCAGCTTCTTCACCGCCTCGCACAGCTTGCCGGCGAAGGCGTCGTAGACGGCCTCGTGCACGAACAACCGGTTGGCGCAGACGCAGGTCTGCCCGGTGTTGCGGAACTTGCTGGCGATGGCGCCTTCCACCGCGGCGTCGAGGTCAGCATCGTCGAACACGATGAACGGTGCGTTGCCGCCCAGTTCCAGCGAGACCCGCTTCATGCCCTCGGCGCACTGCGCCATCAGTTTCTTGCCGACGCCGGTGGAGCCGGTGAAGCTGAGCTTGCGCACCTGCGGGTTGCCGGTCATCTCGCCGCCGATGGCGGCCGCGTCGCCGCCGGTGACGATGTTGAGCACGCCGGCGGGCAGCCCGGCGCGCTCGGCCAGCACCGCCAGCGCCAGCGCCGAGTAGGGCGTCTGCAATGCCGGCTTGCACACCACGGTGCAGCCGGCAGCCAGCGCCGGGCCCAGCTTGCGGCCGAGCATGGCCGACGGGAAGTTCCACGGGGTGATCGCCGCAACAACGCCCACTGGCTGGCGCAGCACCATGATGCGTTTGTCGGCGGCGTGGCCGGGGATGGTCTCGCCATACATGCGCTTGGCTTCCTCGCCGAACCACTCGATGAAGCCGGCCGAATACGCCACTTCGCCCTTGGCTTCGGCCAGCGGCTTGCCCTGTTCGGCGGTCATCAGCAGGGCGAGGTCGTCCTGGTGCTCCATCATCAGCTGGTACAACCGGCGCAGCACCTGCGCGCGCTCCTTGGCGGTCTTCTTCGACCAGGCGGGGAAGGCGGCATGCGCGGCGGCGATGGCACGACGGGTTTCGGCCGCGCCCATGTCCGGCACGGTGCCAAGCACGGCGCCGGTGGCGGGATTGGCGACCTCGCAGGCGGCGCCGCTGTCGGCATCCTGCCATTGCCCGCCGATCGGACAGCGCGTGCGCAGCAGGTCGGGGTCGGCCAGCGGGAGAGCAGTGGTGTTCATGCGTCGGTTTCCAGGGTGTCGATGCGTCGCGCGGCGGCCAGCGTCGCCACGCCGGACAGCGCCAGCGCGACGATCGCCACCACGATCAGCAGGTTGAAGTCATCATCGGCCAGCAGCCGCCCGGCCAGCATCGGGCCGGAGGCCAGCCCCAGCTTGGAGACGAAGCCGCCGAGCGTGGCCAGCCGGCCCGAGCCGTCCAGCCGCGACAGCATGCCGAACAGGTAGGGCACCACGAACGACCAGGTGATGGCGGTGCCGACGTTGGCGATGAAGAACACCGGCGCGGCCGCGCTCCAGAAGAACCCGGCGGTACCGGCCAGGGTGAGCAGCAGCGCCACCAGCAGCGGCCGCAGGCGGCCGAAGCGCGTGCCCATGACGATCACCAGCCCGGCGCCGGCCGCGCCGATCCAGGTCGCCCAGCCCAGCGCCTGGCCGATGAAGTCGCGGTGCAGCTGCGCGTGTTCGCCCAGGCGGATGATGAAGGCCGACAGCGCCATGTTGCCGCCCTGGAACAGGAACAGCGCCAGCAGCGTGAACATGGCGGTGGTGCGTGCCGACGCGGACAGCCGGGTGCCTGTTCCCGCTTGCGCCGATTGCGCCGGGTCCAGCCGCGGGATCGCCGCCAGCGCGACCAGCGCGCATGCGGTCAGCGCGGCCAGCGACAGGAACAGGATGCGCGCACCGTAGTCGGGCACCAGCGTCGGCAGGAACATCACCCCCAGTCCGCCGAGGCCGAACTGCACCAGCAGCAGCATGCCGAAGGCGCGGTCGGGCGAGCGGGTGCGGGCGATGACCGAATAGGCCACGCCCACCGCCATGCCGCCGACGAAACCGTGCAGCGCGCGCAGCGCGGTGAGCACGGTGGGGTCGCGCACGGGGGTGGAGCCGAGATCGAGCAGCAGCAGCAGCGACAGCAGCGCGAACAGCGCCGGCCGCCAGGCGATGCGCCGCACCAGCAGCACCGCGGCGAAGCTGCCGACGCTGGCGCCGTAGATGTTGGCGGCGCCGACCGTGCCGGCCTGCGGGTTGCTGAAGCCCAGCGCGGTGACCAGGCCATCGACGATGGCGGCCATGATGTTGACGTAGAAGAAACCGGCGGTGGCGACCAGCGCCAGCAGGGCGTACAGCCACAGTCGGTCGCTGGCCGCGGCGGGGACGGCGTCGCGTGGCGCGGTGTTCATGCCGCCGATCCCGCGCAGGTCGCGGCCGCCGCGCCGTCGATGCGTACGCCGGCGTTCTCGAAGTGCCGGCGCAGCGGCGCCAGTTCGCGTTCGTAGCGCCGCCACAGGCCGACCGAGGAGCGGTAGATCGGCTGCCGCACCTGCGCCGCGCTGGCGGTCAGGGTCGGCTGCGAGTTGTGCTCGAAGTGCAGGCAGGCGTCGTCCCATGCCAGCCCGGCGTGCACGAGCAGCTGCCGGCTCACGCCTTGCTGATCGTCGACCAGCGTTTCGTAGTCGATTTCAAGGAAGCGCCCGGGCGGCAGCAGCGTGCGCCAGTGCGCCATCAGCGCGTCGTAGCCCAGCCAGTAGCGCGCCAGGTCGTCCAGGTCGTAGGAGAACGGGTAGGCCATGCGGAACAGCGTCTTGTACATGGCGTAGCAGGCATCCATCGGGTTGCGCCGCAGGTGCACGATGCGCGCCTGCGGCAGCGCGGCGGCGACCAGCGCCAGGTACAGGAAATTGCCGGGCGTCTTGTCGATCACCCGCGCCGGCGCGCCGGCCGGCAGCGTGGACGCGTAGTCGCGGCCGAGCGCTGCGAAATCGACCTGGGCCGAGCGCCGCACCAGTTCGGCCTTGCCGCTTGCGGGGCTGGCGGCGCGCACTACCGCCTGCGCCAGGTCGGCGCTTTCGCCGCGGCTGGCCACTGCCGGGTGCGCGCCGAGGATGCGGTCCACCAGCGTGGTGCCGCTGCGCGGCAGCCCGACCACGAACAGCGGGCGCGCGTCGTCGTGGCCGGCGTGTGTCCGTGCGAAGAAACCGGCGTCGAAGGTAGCGGCGATCAAGCGCATCGTTTCCAGATCGTCCTCGACCCGGTATTGCATGCGGTGCCGGCGTGCATCGGCGCCGCGTTTGAGCGCGGCGAACGCGGCGGCGTTCTCGCCGAGGTCTTCGCGCTCCTTGGACAGCGCGTAGTTCAACGCGATCTGCGCTTCGTCGCTGGCGGTCACCTGCGCCAGCCGTCGTTCGATCTGCGCCACATGGTTGCGCTGCGGCGCCTGCCTGCGCAGCGTGGCGCGGTTGTACCAGGCGTCGGCGTCCTGCGGCGCCAGCTCGATCACCCGGTCCAGCGTCGCCTCGGCCTCGTCCAGCCGCCCCAGCGCGGTCAGGGCGGTGGCGTGGTTGTAGAGGCCGGGCGGGTCGTCGGGTTGCAGCGCGCGCGCCTGCGCATAGCACTGCTCGGCCTCGTGGTGCAGGCCGAGCAGGGTGTAGCGCAGTCCCAGCTCCTGCAGCAGCGCCGGTTGCCCGGCCGCGTCGCCGGCCAGCGCGCGCATCGCGGCGATGCACGCCTCGCGCTGGCCCGAACGGTGGTGCTGGTCGATCCGCCGCAGGGCATCGGTGGCGGTCGAAGGAGCGGTCGGGTGCGCGCTTGGCATGTCAGAAACGGTAGCTGAAACTGACGCCGACGGTGCGCGGCAGCGCCACCAGCGCCTTGGAGCCGTTGCCGTAGTAGCCCTCGGCCGGTGCGGTGCCCATGTACTGCTCGGTGTAGATGCCGCTGATGCCCTGCTCGTTGGTCAGGTTCTTCAGCCACAGCGTGGTGTCCCAGTGGCCCTGGCTCCACGTCGCCGAGGCGTTGAAGATCGGGAAGCCATCGAGCGTGCGCCGGTACTTGGGGTTGAGGCTGAGCGCGTTCTGCGATTCGGACTGGTAGTAGGCGTCCGCACGCAGGGTCAGCAGGCCGCCGCCGATGGGAATGCCGTAGTTGCCGGCGGCGTTGTAGCGGTGCTTCGGCACGCCGGGCAGCACGTCGCCCTTGTAGCCGTAGATATAGCTGCCATCGACGGCCAGCGCGTCGGCTTCCAGCTGCGCCTTGGTGTAGGTGTAGCCCAGGGTGTAACCGAAACCCTCGCCGATGCCGCCGGCCAGTTCCAGTTCGACGCCGCGGGTGCTGGCCTTGGGCGCGTTCTGCACCGCGAAGAAGCCCCAGTTGGTGGTCGAGCTGTTGACCTGCGGGTCCTTCCAGTCGACGTAGAACAGGTTGGCGTTGTAGGTGTGGCGGCCGACGCGGCCCTTCACGCCCAGCTCGTGGTTGCGCACGGTGTCGGACCGGTAGGTGGTCCAGGCCACATCCTCGGCGAAGTTGCCGGTGGTCGGCGTGCCGTTGGTGCCGCCGCGGCGGTAGCCCTCCGAGACGGTGGCGTAGAGCTGGTTGTCGGCGTCGAAGGACCAGGACAGGTTGCCCTTGAACAGCGTGCGGGTGTCGCGCTCGCTGCCGTGCGACTGCGAGCTGTCCACGACCGACGCCCAGTTGCTGGTGGTCTGCGCCACCGTGGTGTCGGCATCGTGGCGGAAGTGGCGGAAGCCGCCGGTGAACTGCAGGCGCTCGGTGGCGTGCCAGGTCAGCTCGCCGTACAGCGCGGTTTCCTTGAAGCGTTCGTTCTGGCGGTAGTCGAAATCCGAATCGCCGATCACCGCGTCCTCGAAGCCGGGGAAGGCCGCGTCCCACCAGCGCTTGAAGCCGCGCAGGTAGCTGACCTGGGTGGCGTAGCGTTTCTGGTCCTGGTAGTAGGCGCCGAGCACGTAGTCGAACGCGCCGCCGGTCTGCGAGGTCAGTCGCAGCTCCTGGGTGAAGGCTTTCTCGCCGTAGCCGCGCACCGCCGAGGCCATCGGCCGCGGGTAGTTGTAGTAGAAGCCGAGCCAGCCGTTCTGCGCGTAGAAGCCGGTGTTCTCGCTGGTGATGTCGCCCTCGTGGTTGTAGTGCGAGGTGCTGGAGGTCAGGGTGGCGAAGCCGAGGTCGATATTGGCTTCCAGGCTGGTCAGGTTGACGTGGCGCGCGGCAGGTT
This sequence comes from Stenotrophomonas sp. MYb238, assembly GCF_009496535.1. Classification (GTDB taxonomy): domain Bacteria; phylum Pseudomonadota; class Gammaproteobacteria; order Xanthomonadales; family Xanthomonadaceae; genus Stenotrophomonas. The sequence goes on along the minus strand of NZ_WIDL01000009.1, from coordinate 124,941 downwards.
CCAGCTGCACCGCGCCGACTTCCAGGTCGCGGTAGGGCACGCCCCAGCCGTCCTTGCCCAGGCTGGTGGCGCGGCGGCCGCCGAAGCGGTCGGCCTGGGCCATGTAGCTCAGGGTCAGGTCGAAACGGTCGCTGGGCCTGAACAGCAGCGAGGCGCGGCCGTAGTTCTGGCGCACGAAATCGGCGTCGCGGCGGTTCTCGTATTCGGCGGTGTCGGCGAGCACGCCGTCCGGCGCGGTCGGCAGGCCGTTGCTGTCGAGCTTGTAGACGTTGCGGTAGTCGGTGGCGCCGGGGAAGTCGTTGCGGGTGAGGTTGAAGCGCATCGCCACGGTATCGGACAGCGGCACGTTGAGCATCGCCGAGCCGGAGTGGCCGATGCCGCTGGAACCGTCGACGCTGGAGGCGCTGTAGCTCACGCGCGCGTCAAAGCCGCCCAGGTCGGGCTGGCGCAGCAGGAAGCGCACCGCGCCGCCCAGCGCGCCGGAGCCGTACAGCGTGCCCTGCGGGCCGCGCAGCACTTCCACCCGGTCGATGTCCGAGAGCAGGAAGTTGGCGAACAGCGGCGTCTTGTCCACGTAGGTCGCCACGGTGGACATTGCCGACACGGCATAGTCGCCCAGCGCCGAGCTGTCCACGTTGAGGCCGCGGATGCGGATGCCGCTGACCACGCTGGAGTTGCGCGCGCCGCGGTCCACCACCGCCACGCCGGCCACGCCGCGCATCAGCTCGGCGGTGTCCAGGATGTTCTGCTGCTCGATGGCTTCGCCGGACACGGCGCTGATGTTGTACGGCACCGCGACGATGTCCTGCTCGCGGCCCTGTGCGGTGACGACGATGCGGTCCAGGTCGGTGGCCTGTGCGTCGGCACCGGTGTTGGCCTGCTGCGCGAACGCCGGCGCCTGCGCCAGCAGGCCGGCGAGGATGGCGGCGGCCAGTGGCCGGACGTGCGGCGGGCGATGGGTGCTGCGTGTGTGTTCGTGGTTCATTTTCCCGGCCTCCCCGGCAGAAGAAAGAATCGTGGAACGTGGCGGAAGTGCAATGCGGTCAGTCGCGGCCGGGCAGCCGCAGCGGCCCGAGCGCATCGAGTGCGGCCGACGGCGCGCGTGCGGCGCCGTAGGCGGGAAATGCGATTGCGTGGTCGCGGAAGCTTTTCAGCGGCTGTCCCAGCCCCTGCCAGCCGTACTCGCGGCAGCGCTGCAGGTGGGCGAAGTCCACCTCGAAGGCGATCACTTCGCGGCCGCTGCCGGCCTGGTGGATGATTTCGCCGCCCGGGCCGCAGACCACCGAGCGGCCCACGCCCAGGTCGCCGGCGACGTTGATGTCCACGAAGTAGCACTGGTTGGTGGCCGCGCTGGCGCGGGCGATGGCGATCTCCACCTCGCGGTCGATGGTGTTGGTCATGGTCGGGTGCAGGATCACCTCTGCGCCCAGCATCACCAGCGAGCGCGTGGTTTCCGGGAACCACATGTCGTAGCAGATCGACACGCCGAAGCGGCCGGCGCCGGGCACGTCGAACACCACGAATCCATCGCCCGAAGCGATGCCGCGCTCGTAGGGCTCGAACGGGTACAGCTTGCGGTGGCGCGCGACGACGCGGCCCTGCGGGTCGATCACCGGCGTGGTGTTGAACACCGCCTCGCCGTGCTGTTCGTACAGCGAGCCGGGCACCAGCCACAGCCCGTGCTCGCGCGCCAGGTCGCACAAGAACTGCTCGGCGTCGCCGGGCAGCGGTTGCGCGAAGCACGGGTTGGCGCCGTAGCCGCACAGTTCGCCGAGCAGCACCATGCGTACCCAGGGGAAGCGCCGCGCCACCGCGCCCACCTCGGCGGCGATGCGCGGCAGGTTGTCGCCCGGCGCCATGGCCAGTTGCAACCCGGCGATGCCGAACGTGCCGCGCTGGCCGCCGGTGTGTGCTGATGCCTGCAAGGTGGTTCCCCGTTGGTATGGCCGACGCTTCGACGGTAGGCGGTGCGGGCGGGCGCGATTAGAGCCAGTCGGGGGGAATCGATGGGGTCAGTCGCGGCTGCGCGGGCGGCCCGGGCGGGTCAGCACCGCGGTGTCGGCAAGCCGGCCGTCCTCGCCGTACAGGCGCAGCTGGTCGCCGTCGAGCACCAGCGCGTAGCCGGCGGCCTCGCCGTAGGCCCATTGCCGCCACTGCCGGTACCAGCGGTCGTCCTCGATCCACCAGTGGCCGTTGTCGCAGTCCTCGCCGGCGTAGCCGGCGGTGCCGGCCAGGGTGCCGTCGGCGCGGATTTCCAGCGTGCACGGCTCGCCGTAGACGGTGTTGTAGAGCCAGTGCGCGCCGCTCATGGCGCGGCGCAGCGCCTTGCCGCGCAGCGGCGGCAGGTCGTCCTCGATGCGCCGCGTGGCCGGGGCCAGGTCGCCGCGCACCAGCCGCGACAGGGTGCGCACGCCTTCGCGGATCTGCGCCGCGGCGATGCCGGTCACCCCCATGCGCAGGACCTGGCGGCCGTCGCCCAGCTGCAGCGGTTCCACCAGCACGCCGATGCCGGCCGCGTGCCGCGCCAGTTCGCGCGCGTCGGTGCCGGCCGGCACGCTGACGTCGTAGGCGCTGGCGCCGGGCGTGGTGTCGATCGCGACGAATTCGTGCAGGTAGTGGTTCAGCGCGTCGCGCAGGGCGGTGCGGCGCTCGGCCAGGCGCCGCCCGGCGCGCACCAGCGCGGCCGAGTAGTGGCCCATGCCGATGAAGTACGCCCAACTGCGCTGCACCAGCCACGGCAGGGTGGTGCCGCGGTTGCGGCGCAGCTGGCGCGCGCGCTCGATGAAGGCGTTGGCCGCCACCAGCACCGCCGGCGGTTCGCCGCAGGCCACCACCGGCGACAGGCTGGCGATGTGGATCACCCGCCCGTCCTGGTCGAAGGCGCGCAGCGCCGGCGCCACGCGTTCGCCGCTGGGCACGTCGGGCGGCACGTCGTGCTCGATCAGCACCGCGTCGGCGGCGGCCAGCGCGTCGAGCAGCTGCCGTGGCCGCGGCGAGCCGGCGGCGAACGCGCGGCGGCCGCTGCCGACCACCACCGCGCCGGGTGGCAGCGGCTGGCGCAGCGCCGGGTCCAGCGTGGAGATGTCGGCGTGGCGCTCGCGCATGCGCCGCTCGAATTCGGGATCGGCCGGCTGCTCCAGCACCACCGGAGTGCCGCGCCGCACCAGCAGTTCGCCGGCCAGCTGCAGCGCGTGGCGGCAGGACAGCGCCATCAGCAGTTCGTCGGCACCGGCCTGGATGCCGCGCATCGGCAGCACCTTGCCGCGGATTTCCTCGGTGAGCGCCGGGTCGTCGCCGTCGCCGGCGTCCTGGTTCCACTGCTGCAGTTCGTGGCGCGAGCCGGCCAGCCGCAGCGCCTCGCGCCATTCGACCACGGGCGTGAGCTCGGCATCGACGCGGCCGTCGATGAAGGGAAACGGGTAGCGGTGCCAGTGCTGCGGACAGCGGAAACCGGCGTCCTCGGCGACGGCCGGCAGGCGCGCGGCCAGCGCCGAGGCCGGCTCGCCACCGCGCTGGCGGGTACCGATGCGGCCGGCGGCGACGTCCGGGGCGATGAAGATGCCGCTGCGCGGGCGGCTGACCAGGTGGCCCTCGGCCAGCAGCGCGTCGTAGGTGAGGCTGACGGTGTTGCGCGACACGCCGATGCGCGCGGCCAGGTGGCGCGAGGACGGCAGCCGCTGGTCCGGACGCAGCACGCCGCAATGGATGGCGTCGACCAGCTTCTGCCGCAGCTGCAGTTGCAGGCTCAGCGGCGCGGCCGGGTCCAGGGCCAGGTTGAGCAGGTCGAGGCTGCGGGTTTCGGATTTCATCTGCGGCGTGCTCCGGAGGCCGCTGCCGGGCGTCGGGCAGCGGCGGGCGGTTTCACCGAGGGTAGCCGCGCCGCCGCCATGGACGCGAGCCCGGCCGTAGCGGCGGCCGGGAAGCAGGGGATCACGCCTGCGGCTGCAGCGCCTGTTCCAGCAGGTCCAGGCCCTCGTCCAGCACCGCCTCGGGAATGGTCAGCGGGAACAGCAGGCGGATGGCCTCGCCGCGGCCGCCGCAGCCCAGCAGCATCAGCCCCAGCGCGTGGGCGCGGCGCAGTACCGCCTGGGTGGCGGCCGGGTCGGGTTCGTCGCCGCCGCGCGCGGCGAGCAGGTCGAAGGCGATCATCGCGCCGCGGCCGCGCACGTTGCCGATCGGGCGCAGGTCCCTGCGCGCGGCCAAGCCCTGCAGGCGCTCGAGGGTGCGCGCGCCGATGGCGCGGGCGCGCTCGGCCAGGCGTTCTTCGGCGATCACGTCCAGCACCGCCAGCGCGGCGGCGCAGGCCACCGGCGAGCCGGCGTAGGTGCCGCCCAGCCCGCCCGGATCGACCGCATCCATCACCTCGGCGCGGCCGATCACCCCGGACAGCGGGAAGCCGCCGGCCAGCGACTTGGCGACCGTGATCAGGTCCGGTTTCACCCCGGAATGCTCGATGCCGAACAGGCGCCCGGTGCGGGCGAAACCGGTCTGCACCTCGTCGGCGATCAGCACGATGCCGTGGCGGTCGGCGATTGCGCGCAGCGCCTGCAGCAGCTCGGTCGGCGCGGCGTGGAAACCGCCTTCGCCCTGCACCGGCTCGATGATGATCGCGGCCACCTCGTCGGCGGCGACGTCGGCGCGGAACAGCTGTTCCAGCGCATCCAGGCTGTCGGCGACGGTGATGCCGTGGTGCTCGACCGGGAACGGCAGGTGATACACCTCGCCCGGCAGCGGGCCGAAGCCGCGCTTGTACGGCGCGGTCTTGCCGGTCAGCGCCATCGCCATGAAGCTGCGGCCATGGAAACCGCCGGCGAACGCCACCACGGCGCGGCGGCCGGTGGCGGCGCGGGCGATCTTGATCGCGTTCTCCACCGCCTCGGCGCCGGTGGACAGCAGCAGGGTCTTGGCCGGGCCGGCGATGGGGGCGATGGCGTTCAGGCGCTCGGCCAGCGCGATGTAGGACTCGTAGGCCGATACCTGGAACGCGGTGTGGGTGAACCGCTCCAGCTGCGCCTGCACCGCGGCCATGATCCGCGGGTGGCGGTGGCCGGTGTTGGTGACGGCGATGCCGGCGGCGAAGTCGATGTAGCGCCGGCCTTCCACGTCCCACAGTTCGGCGTTCTCCGCGCGCGCGGCGAAGATGCCCATGGCCGAGCCGATGCCGCGCGGCACGCTGGCCGCACGGCGCTGCAGCAGATCCGAATTGGTCGTCATGTTTTCCTCCTGGTGGCCGCAGCGTGCGGCGGCGTACCGGAGGCGCATAGCGCCAGTTGCGCGGGAGGGGTGGGGCCAGCGGCGGGGCGCGGCCTGTCCGGCCGGGCGCGGGTACGGGCGCGACGACCGCCGGCGGTGCCGGTCAGGCGTCCCAGCCGGCGCTGTCGGTCCGTTCCGGGTACACGCCCGGCTGGAAGACGTCGGCGCGCACGTAGGCCTGCAGCACCACGTCCATCACCATCAGCCCGTCGCGCTCCAGATCGTATTCCTCCGGCTGCGCCATGGCGTTGTACAGCGCGCCGGTCAGGCTGATGTGCAGCATGCGGCTGGCGGCGGCCGCGTCCACGCCCTCGCGCAGCTGCCCCAGTTCGCGCGCGCGCTCCAGGGCGCGGGTGACCATGTCCAGCTCTTCCTGCGAGTTCTGGCGCTGCATGGACTGGATGCTCTGGCTTTCGCTGGACTGCTCGCAGCGCAGCAGGATCTCCATCAGGCTGCGCTGGCGCGGGTCGTCGGCCAGTTCGGCGAGCGAGACGCGGATGACCTCGCGCAGGTCCTGGACCGGCGTCTGCCGCTGCGGCGCGTAGGTGCGCTGCAGGCGCTGCACGAACGGCATGCGGTCGCGCTCGATCATCGCTTCCAGCACTTCGGTCTTGTTCTTGAAGTGCCAGTACACCGCGCCGCGCGTGTAGCCGGCGCGGGCGGCGATCATCGCCAGCGTGGTGCCGACCACCCCGTGCTCGTGGAAACAGGCGATCGCCGCGTCCAGGATGCCCTCGCGGGTGGCCTGCGCGTCTTCTTTGCTTTTACGTGCCATCGCCCTGCCGTTGTGCACAACTCACGTGAAACATGTCTGAATTCTAGCAATTTACAAACAGACGTGCATGTATGTATTCTTTCGCGCTCTTTTTCCGTCATCCGATCACGGTAACGTGCGCGGGTTCCTCCCGTGCACCGCCGATGGTGGCCGCCCTTCGCGTAGCGCGGGCGGCCGGGTCGCGTGGCTTCTTTCCTTATTGCCGAGTCTCCCGCCATGAGTCGATCGATTCTCCGCCCCGCCCTCCTGTCGCTGCTGGCCGCCGGCGCGCTGGCCGCATGCGGCGGGCAGCCGCCGCAGCAGGCAGGCGGCCCCGGGCAGGTCACCGTCGTCACCCTGAAGGCCGAGCCGCTCACCCTGACCCGCGAACTGACCGGCCGCGCCACCGGCTACCAGGTGGCCGAGGTACGGCCGCAGGTCAGCGGCATCGTCGCCAGGCGGCTGTTCACCGAAGGCAGCGTGGTCAAGCAGGGCCAGCCGCTGTACCAGCTCGACGATGCCGCCTACCGCGCCCAGGCCAACAGCGCCCGCGCGCAGCTGGCGCGCGCCGAGGCCAGCGCCAACGCCGCGCGCCTGGCCGCGCGCCGCAGCAGCGAGCTGGTCAAGAGCCGGGTCATCAGCGTGCAGGACGACGAGAACGCGCAGGCCGCGTGGAAGCAGGCCGAGGCCGACGTCGGCGCCGCCCGCGCCGCGCTGGACGCGGCCAACGTGACCCTGGGCTATGCCCGCATCACTGCGCCGATCGGCGGCCAGATCGGCAAGTCCACGGTCACCCAGGGCGCGCTGGTCAGCGCCGGCCAGGCCGAAGCGCTGGCCACGATCAACCAGCTGGATCCGATCTACATCGACGTCAGCCAGTCCTCGGCCGAACTGCTGCAGCTGCGCCGCGACCTGGCCGCCGGCCGCCTGCAGGGCGCCTCGGAACTGCCGGTGGACATCGTGCTGGAGGACGGCAGCACCTACGCCCACAAGGGCACGCTGGAGTTCTCCGAGGTCAGCGTCGATCCAGGCACCGGCAGCTACGCCCTGCGCGTGCGCGTGGACAATCCCGAGCAGATGCTGATGCCGGGCATGTTCGTGCGCGCGGTGCTGGGCAGCGCCGTGCGCCAGGACGCGCTGCTGGTGCCGATGCAGGGCATCGCCCGCGACCCGCGGGGCAACGCGAGCGCGATGGTGGTCGATGGCGAGGGCAAGGTCGCGCTGCGCCAGGTCACCGTCAGCCGCTCCATCGGCGACAAGTGGCTGGTCGAGGACGGCCTGAAGGCCGGCGACAAGGTCATCGTCGAGGGCCTGCAGAAGATCGGCCCGGGCATGCCGGTACAGGCCACCGAGAAGGGCGCCGAAGCCGCCAAACCCGCCGCGCCTCCGGCGCCGGCCGCCAAGCAGTAAGCGGAGACGTCCATGGCTCGCTTCTTCATCGACCGGCCCATCTTCGCGTGGGTCATCGCCATCATCATCATGCTCGCCGGCGCGCTGGCGATGCTCAAGCTGCCGATCTCGATGTACCCGGACGTGGCACCGCCGGCGGTATCGATCTCGGCCAGCTACCCGGGCGCGTCGGCCAAGGTGGTCGAGGACTCGGTGACGCAGATCATCGAGCAGAACATGAAGGGCCTGGACGGGCTGATCTACTTCTCGTCCAACAGCTCCTCCAACGGCCAGGCCAGCATCACCCTGACCTTCGAGAGCGGCACCAACCCGGACATCGCCCAGGTGCAGGTGCAGAACAAGCTGCAGCTGGCCATGCCGCTGCTGCCGCAGGAAGTGCAGCGCCAGGGCATCAACGTCGCCAAGTCCAGCTCGGGCTTCCTCAACGTCGTCGGCTTCGTGTCCGAGGACGGCAGCATGGACGAGCACGACATCTCCGACTACGTCGGCTCCAACATCCTCGATCCGCTCAGCCGCGTGCCGGGCGTGGGCTCGATCGAGGTGTTCGGCGGCAAGTACGCCATGCGCATCTGGCTGGACCCGAACAAGCTGCAGACCTACCGCGTCTCGGTGGACGAGGTGAACGCGGCGGTGCGCGCGCAGAACGCGCAGGTAGCCGTGGGCCAGCTGGGCGGCGCGCCGGCGGTGAAGGGCCAGCAGCTCAACGCCACCATCAACGCGCAGGACCGCCTGCAGACGCCGCAGCAGTTCCGCGACATCGTGCTGCGCACCGAGGCCGACGGCTCGACGCTGAAGCTCGGCGACGTGGCGCGCGTGGAGCTGGGCGCGGAAACCTACGACTTCGTCACCCGCTACAACGGCAAGCCGGCCTCGGGCCTGGCGGTCACCCTGGCCACCGGCGCCAACGCGCTGGACACCTCCGAAGGCGTGCGCCGGACGCTGGATACGCTGTCGGCCAATTTCCCGCGCGGCCTGAAGGCGGTGATCCCCTACGACACCACCCCGTTCGTGAAGGTGTCGATCAAGGGCGTGGTCAAGACCCTGCTCGAGGCGATCGTGCTGGTGTTCCTGGTGATGTATCTGTTCCTGCAGAACTTCCGCGCCACGCTGATCCCGACGATCGCGGTGCCGGTGGTGCTGCTGGGCACGTTCGGCATCCTCGCCGCGCTGGGCTTCTCGATCAACATGCTGACCATGTTCGCTATGGTGCTGGCGATCGGCCTGCTGGTGGACGACGCCATCGTGGTGGTGGAGAACGTCGAGCGCATCATGTCCGAGGAAGGGCTCTCGCCGCTGGAGGCCACGCGCAAGTCGATGGGCCAGATCACCGGCGCGCTGGTCGGCATCGGTCTGGTGCTGTCGGCGGTGTTCGTGCCGATGGCGTTCATGAGCGGCTCCACCGGCGTGATCTACCGCCAGTTCTCGGCCACCATCGTCTCGGCGATGGCGCTGTCGGTGCTGGTGGCGATCGTGCTGACCCCGGCGCTGTGCGCGACCATGCTCAAGCCGCTGAAGAAGGGCGAGCACCACGTCGCCCACCGCGGCCTGGCCGGGCGCTTCTTCAACGGCTTCAACAACGGCTTCGACCGCACCAGCGGCGGCTACCAGCGCGGCGTGCGCGGCATCCTGGCGCGGCCGTGGCGGTTCATGGCGGTGTTCGCGGCGCTGGCGTTGGCGATGGGCGTGCTGTTCGTGCGCCTGCCCAGCTCGTTCCTGCCCAACGAGGACCAGGGCATCCTGATGGCGCTGGTGCAGGCGCCGGTGGGCGCCACCCAGGAGCGCACGCTGGAGTCGATCTACAAGCTGGAGGACCACTTCCTGCAGAACGAGAAGGACGCCGTGGAATCGGTGTTCTCGGTGCAGGGCTTCAGCTTCTCCGGCATGGGCCAGAACTCGGGCATGGCCTTCATCAAGCTCAAGGACTGGGGCGACCGCACGCCCGACCAGGACGTGGGCCCGGTCACCGGCCGCGCGATGGCCGCGCTGGGACAGATCAAGGACGCCTTCATCTTCGCCTTCCCGCCGCCGGCGATGCCGGAGCTGGGCACCGCCTCGGGCTACACCTTCTTCCTGAAGGACAACACCGGGCAGGGCCACGAGGCGCTGGTCAACGCGCGCAACCAGTTGCTGGGCATGGCGGCCGAGAGCGGCAAGCTGGCCAACGTCCGCCCCAACGGCCTGGACGATACCCCGCAGCTGCGCCTGGACATCGACGTGGCCAAGGCCGGCGCGCACGGGTTGTCGCTGGACGCGATCAACAGCACCCTGGCCACCGCATGGGGTTCGAGCTACGTCGACGACTTCATCGACCGCGGCCGGGTCAAGCGCGTCTACATGCAGGCCGACGACGGCTTCCGCATGAACCCGGAAGACTTCAACCTGTGGACGGTGAAGAACAACGCCGGGCAGATGGTGCCGTTCTCGGCCTTCGCCAGCCAGCGCTGGGACTACGGCTCGCCGCGCCTGGAGCGCTACAACGGCGTCTCCGCGCTGGAGATCCAGGGCGAGGCGGCGCCGGGCGTGGCCTCGGGCGATGCGATGCAGGAAGTGGAGAAGCTGGCCAGCCGGCTGCCGCCGGGCTTCAGCATCGAATGGACCGCGGTGTCCTACCAGGAACGCGAGGCCGGTTCGCAGACGCCGCTGCTGTACACGCTGTCGCTGCTGATCGTGTTCCTGTGCCTGGCCGCGCTGTACGAAAGCTGGAGCGTGCCGACCGCGGTGCTGATGGTGGCGCCGCTGGGCATCCTCGGCGCGGTGCTGGCCAACACGATGCGCGGCATGGAGCGCGACGTGTACTTCCAGGTGGCGATGCTGACCACGGTGGGCCTGACCTCGAAGAACGCGATCCTGATCGTCGAGTTCGCCAAGGAGAACCTGGAGAAGGGCGCCGGCGTGATCGAGGCGACGATGCATGCGGTACGCGACCGCCTGCGCCCGATCGTGATGACCTCGCTGGCGTTCGGCCTGGGCGTGCTGCCGCTGGCCATCGCCTCGGGCGCCGGCTCGGGCGCGCAGCGCGCCATCGGCACCGGTGTGCTGGGCGGCATGATCGCCGGCACCCTGCTGGGGCTGTTCTTCATCCCGCTGTTCTTCGTGGTGGTGCAGCGTGTGTTCAACCGCCGGCGCCTGGCCGGCAACGGGGAATCGCCGCAGGCGTGATCCCCTCGTTCCGGGTGCCGGCAGCGAGTCGGCACCCGCGCTGGAACGACGACGCCGGGGCATGCCCCGGCGTCGTCGTTCCGCTCCAGCCGCTCAGTTCCGGTGGGGCGGCTCGTCCAGCAGCTGCGCTTCCTCCACCGCGCCCAGCCGCTGCGCGAAGGCGGCCATGCGGTTGCACAGTTCGGCGCGGTGGTCGGGGAATTCGTCGGCCAGTTCGTTCTGGATCTGCTGGTAGGCATCCCAGAACGCGGCGGAGCGGCGGTGGCGGGCATAGTGGGCGCGCAGCCGCTCGCCGGCCTGGCGCAGCGATTGCCGATGGCGTCCATGTACGGGCGAAAGATGCATCGCGTCACCTCGATGGCAGTGCCCCCCTGCACGGCCGAGCATAGCCCGTATCGATGACAGGCAGGTGGCAGGCGCCCGACCGGCGCGGCCGGACGGGCGCCGCGTCACGGCCGGCGATGGTCCGGGCGCTGCGGCGAGAGCGGGCGCCCCTGGCGCCGCGGCTGCCGCAGATACCGGCGGCTCGCCCCGCCGGCCGCCTTATTCGCCGATGTCCTCGTTCCAGACCTCGGGGTTCTCTGCGATGTAGCGGCGCATCATGTCGATGCAGCCGGCGTCGTTCAGGTCGATGACCCTGACACCGTTTTCGCGCAGCCAGTCGATGCCGCCGCCGAAGGTCACCGATTCGCCGACCACCACGGTGCCGATGTTGAACTGGCGCACCAGCCCGGAGCAGTACCAGCACGGGGCCAGGGTGGTGACCATGATGGTGTCGCGGTAGCCGCGCTGGCGGCCGGCCTTGCGGAAGGCGTCGGTTTCGCCGTGGATCGACGGGTCGCCTTCCTGCACGCGGCGGTTGTGGCCGCAGCCGAGCAGGCGGCCGTCGCTGTGGTACAGCGCCGCGCCGATCGGGATTCCGCCCTCGGCCAGGCCCTGGCGGGCCTCGGCGATGGCGGTGTCGAGCAGGGCGCGGTAGTCGGGCGTGGCGATCATGGGGCGGGCATCCGTCGGGTGGCCGGCCATGATAGCGGTCCGTTCCCGGGCGCCGCCGCGCCGCCGGCGCGGGAGTGCGATAATCGGGCGCATGAGCGAATCCCCCTACAAGAGCGGCACCACCCACTTCGGCTTCCGCGACGTGCCGGCCAAGGACAAGCAGAAGCTTGTCGGCCAGGTGTTCACGTCGGTGGCCGACAACTACGACCTGATGAACGACCTGATGAGCCTGGGCATCCATCGGTTGTGGAAGCGCTACTTCGTGGCCACCGCGCAGGTGAAGCCGGGCGACCGCGTGCTCGACCTGGCCGGCGGCACCGGCGACATCGCCGTGCTGCTGAAGGAGCGCATCGGCGATGAAGGCAGCGTGGTGCTGGGCGACATCAATGCCGGCATGTTGTCGGTGGGCCGCGACCGCCTGACCAACCGCGGCCAGGTGTCCGGCTTCGAGTGGGTACAGCTCAACGCCGAGGCGCTGCCGTTCCCGGACCAGAGCTTCGACCTGGTGACCATTTCCTTCGGCCTGCGCAACGTCACCGACAAGGACGCCGCGCTGCGCGAGATGTACCGCGTGCTCAAGGTCGGCGGCCAGGCGCGCGTGCTGGAGTTCTCCGAGGTCACCGCCGACTGGTTCAAGCCGATCTACGATTTCCACTCGTTCAAGGTGCTGCCGAAGCTGGGCAGGCTGTTCGCGCGTGGCGACGGCGACAGTTACCAGTACCTGGCCGAGAGCATCCGCAAGCATCCGCCGCAGGAAGAGCTCAAGGCGATGATGGGCGAGGCCGGTTTCGCCCGCTGCCACTACAAGAACCTCAGCGCCGGCATCGTCGCCATCCATTCCGGCTACAAGATCTAGGAACGGGTGCGGGGAAACCAGGAACGAGCGGCGAAGCCGCGTCGTTCCCGCTTCCCGTCTCCTGCCGTTCCTCTCCACCCGTTCCTGCTTCCAGAGGTAACTCCATGCGTTCACCCTTCCTGATGCTGCCCCTGGCCGTCGCGCTCGCCGCCGGCTGCGCCAAGGACCCCGCCACCCCCGTTGCCGATCCGGTCGCCGAGAAGCCCGCCGCCGCCGTGAACACCCTCAGCCGCAGCCATGACGAAAGCTCCTACGCCGAGCCGGACAAGGTCGCCATCAAGGACCTGGCGCTGGACCTGAAGGTCGATTTCGACCAGAAGCAGATCGGCGGCACCGCCACCTACGCGCTGGAGTGGAAGGACAAGGCGGCCAAGCAGCTGGTGCTGGACACGCGCGAGCTGAGCATCGCCAAGGTCGAGGCGCTGGCCGCCGACGGCGCCGCCACGCCGCTGCAGCTCGAGCTGGCGCCGGCGGACAAGGTGTTCGGCAGCAAGCTGACCATCCAGACGCCGGACCAGCCGGCCAGCGTGCGCATCACCTACCACACCGCGCCGACCGCCTCGGGCCTGCAGTGGCTGGAGCCGTCGATGACCGAGGGCAAGAAGCTGCCCTTCATGTTCAGCCAGTCGCAGGCCATCCACGCCCGTTCGTGGGTGCCGCTGCAGGATACCCCGAGCGTGCGCTTCACCTACAGCGCGCACGTGACCAGCCGCCCGGACGTGATGGTGCTGATGAGCGCCGACAACGATCCCAAGGCCGCGCGCGACGGCGACTACACCTTCAAGATGCCGCAGCCGATCCCGTCCTACCTGCTGGCGATCGCCGCCGGCGACCTGGTGTTCGAGCCGATCTCCGGCCGCTCCGGCGTGTGGGCCGAACCGGCCATGGTCGGCAAGGCCGCCAAGGAGTTCGAGGACACCGAGAAGATGATCGGCGCGGCTGAGAAGCTGTACGGCGAATACCGCTGGGGCCGCTACGACATGCTGGTGCTGCCGCCGTCGTTCCCGTTCGGCGGCATGGAGAACCCGCGCCTGACCTTCGCCACCCCGACCGTGATCGTCGGCGACAAGTCGCTGGTCTCGCTGGTCGCCCATGAACTGGCGCACAGCTGGTCGGGCAACCTGGTGACCAACGCCAGCTGGAAGGACATCTGGCTCAACGAGGGCTTCACCACCTACGTGCAGGCGCGCATCACCGAGGCGCTGTACGGCCAGGAAGCGGCCGAGATGGAACGCGAGATCGACCAGACCGACCTGCTCAACGAAGTGAAGGACATGAGCCCGGCCGACCAGGCGCTGGCGCTGCCGCCGCTGACCGAGCGTGATCCGGACGAGGCGCTGAGCAACGTCGCCTACGTCAAGGGCGCGTGGTTCCTGCAGTTCCTGGAGCAGCGCTTCGGCCGCGAGGTGTTCGACCCGTTCCTGCGCGGCTGGTTCGACGACCACGCCTTCCAGAGCGCCAACACCGACCAGTTCGTCGACTACCTGAAGAAGAACCTGCTGCCGAAGAACCCGACCGCGGTGACCGAGGCCGAGCTGCATGCGTGGCTGGACGAGCCGGGCATCCCGTCGTTCGCGCCGAAGGCCCGTTCGCGCGGCTTCGCCGTGGTCGATACCGCGCGTATCGCCTGGCTGGGCAGCGAGCAGCTGCCGACCCACCAGGTGACCGACGAGTGGACCACCCAGGAATGGGTGCGCTTCATCGACGGCCTGGGCCAGACCGTGCCGGTGGCCAAGCTCGAGCAGCTGGACAAGGCCTACCACTTCACCGGTACGCCGAACGGCGAGATCGCCATGCGCTGGTATCCGCTGGCCATCCGCAGCGGCTACGCCCAGGCCCAGCCGGCCGCCGGCGAGTTCATCCAGAAGGTCGGCCGCCGCAAGCTGATCCTGCCGATCTACGCCGAACTGCTGAAGACGCCCGAGGGCCTGGCCTTCGCCAGGGAAGTGTTCGCTAGGGCGAAGCCGGGCTACCACCCGATCACCACCGCCTCGGTGGAAGACATGATCGCCAAGGCCGAAGCCGCGCCGAAGCAGGACGCGGCGCTGAAGCCGTAATCGGCGGTAACGCGCTTCACTGCAGACGGCGGGCTTCGGCTCGCCGTCTGTCTTTCCATCCCCGCCAACGGCAGGGGTCCTGAAGCCCGGGCAAGCGCCACGCGCCCGGGACATGCAGATCGGCAGGGGGCTGGCGCGGAGCAGCAGGACGGACGCTTCTAGATGGCGAGTCCACGTCCCGCCGCGCTTGCCCGGGTTACGTATGCCGGAGTTCAACTCCGGTCACGGCATTCAGTCGCGCGCCTTCGCCGCCGCAGCCGGCAGGCCCTTCAATACCGATTTGTCGATCTTCGCCGCCACGCCAACACTGCGGCCGGCAAGATTGACCACGTTGTACTGCACCGCCACCCCCAGTACCTGGGTAGCCTGCGACATGTCCAGGCCGTAGGACTGGCGCAGCCACTGCAGCATCCCCGATGTCGCCAGGCGCAGCGCGTCGTCGCTGGAGCCGGCCTGTCCCAGGGTCATGATCTGGGTGGGCGATTCCACCCGCGGGGTGGCGATGGAATGCTGCTTGATCAGCTCGACCTTCAACACCACGTCCAGCGAGGTTTCCAGCGCCCATTGGCTGGTCTCGCCATCGCCCTGCAAGGCGTGCCCATCGCCCACATAGAGCAAGGCGCCGGGCTGCTGCACTTCCAGGTAGACCGTATTGCCCTGGACCACGGCGTTGAAATCCATGTTGCCGCCGAAGTCGCCGGTATCGCCGGTGGAGAAGGGCGGGTAGCCAAAACCGGGGGCGACGGCGAGACCGCCGAGCATCGGTTTGACCGGGATTTCGAAGTCCTTCAACGCGCCGCTGGCGCCTTGCGGCCGCGCCGTGCCGCGTGTGCGATCCAGTTCCCAGCGGACCGGATTGCCCAGCGCCGATGTCTCGGTGGCGATGCGGGGGGTCTTCAGGCGCCCGACGATGCCGTCGAGGCTGTCGGCATAGTCGCGGTTGAGCTTGAGGGAGCTGATGGTGATCGCCAGGGTGTCGCCGGGCTCGGCACCGGCGACGAAGAAGGGACCGACCTGCGGGTTGCCGAACAAGGCGCGGGTGATGCCGTTCTCGTCGACGCCACCGGAATCCAGGGTCCTGGTCTGCACCGAATCGCCGGGCCAGATCACCAACGCCGGGGCGCGGTCGGCGCTGAAGGTATTGGAGTAATCGCTCGGCGTAAAACGGTGCAGGCGCGGTGCGTTGTCCGGCCGTACCGGCACCCGCCAGGCGCTGAAATCATGCGCGGCACGCGCGCTGCGGTTGTTGGTGTCCGGCTCATCGCTGCGGCCTTGCATGCGGCTGCCATCGATGCGGCCATCGTAGTGATAGACCTGCCCGTCACTGCCGGTTGCGGTGAACTTCAGCCGTGCGCCGTTCACGCTGCCGGTGATCGGGTCGCCGCCCAGTGTTCCGCTGACGCGCGTGCCTTGCACGTCCAGATTCAAGGTCTGCCTGGCGGTATTGCCCCATAGATCGGTGGCCAGGATCCATTGATCGGCAGCGAGGGTGGTGAGCGGGAATGCGGACAACAACAGCGATGACAGTTTCAGTGAAGTGCGCATGTTGCCGGTGTCTGCGAAAGGTCCGGTGGACGTGTTCGCGGAGTGTACGAATGGCCGTGCCGCCCTCGCAGTGTCAAACGTAACGACACTTGTAGTCAGCCCGGCCGCCGTAAAGCCGAGCAATGAATCCCGCGGCAGGCTGCCGGAGTGGGCGGCTGATGCCGGTGCCGCGCGGCACTCAAGGCGCGGGTGCGCGCACCGCCAGGAACATGTCCACGCAGTCGTGCATCAGCCGCTGCTGCGCGGCGGCATCCAGCGGTGCGGCGCCCATCGCGATCTGCGGCCAGAACGCGAACGCCTTGACCATGCCCTGAAGCTGATGGGCGGCGTCGGCCGGGGCGAGGTCGTCGCGCAGGCGGCCATCGGCCTGTGCCGCGCGGATCCAGCTGGTCAGGCCTTCTTCCTTCTCGGCCAGCTTGTCCATCATCACCCGCGCGCGCTCGGGCGCGTGCACCAGCTCGGCCATGGCCACCCGCGACAGGTCGATGAAGCTGGCGTCGCCGAGCAGGCGCAGTTTCTGCGCGACGAAGGCCAGCAGTTGTTCGCGCAGCGGCCGCGCCGGGTCGTAACCGGGTGCGTCCAGCGACCGGCTGGCTTCCCACAGCTGCCAGAGGATGGCGGTGAACAGCTCGTCCTTGCTGGCGAAGTGGTTGTAGACCGTGCGCTTGGAAACCCCGGCGGTGGCGGCGATGCGGTCCATGCGGGTGCCGGCGAAGCCGAATTCGCGGAACTCGGCGACCGCCGCGCGGAGGATGGCCTCGCGTTTGCGGTCGGTCAGGCGGGTGGGGCGGCCGGGCAGGTTCATGGCGGTCATTTTACACCGTTCAGTTTACTTTTCTGGAAGGCGAAGTAGACTCTGCGGTGTACTTTTCAGGGCAAGCCCCGATGACGCGCCGCCTGCCCCGCATCCTCCTCCTCGTGACGGTATTGATCGCCATGTCCATCGGACTGCTGACCTGCGGCGCCCATCCGGCCGCCACCTACGACCGGTCGCCGCACTACGGCGAAGGCCGATTCCACAACGCCGATCCCGCCGCCAAGGTGTCGCCGG
Source organism: Stenotrophomonas sp. MYb238 (assembly GCF_009496535.1). Taxonomy (GTDB): domain Bacteria; phylum Pseudomonadota; class Gammaproteobacteria; order Xanthomonadales; family Xanthomonadaceae; genus Stenotrophomonas. The sequence continues at coordinate 107,860 of NZ_WIDL01000009.1, read as the reverse complement.
GTTTTTCGGGCACTGTCCGCGCGCTGTGGCGGCTGCTGTTCGACAAGCCGGTCGATGCCAGCCCGCTGGCGCCGGTCCCGGTGCGGCGGCTGAGCCGGCAGGCGCTGCTGGAGGCGCCGGACGACAGCCTGTGGCGGCTGGGGCATTCGACCCTGCTGCTCAAGCTGGACGGCCATTTCTGGCTGACCGACCCGGTGTTCTCCGAGCGCGCCTCGCCGATGTCGTTCATGGGGCCCAAGCGCTTTCATGCGCCACCGCTGTCCATCGACGAACTGCCGGAAATCACCGGCGTGGTCATTTCCCACGACCATTACGACCACCTCGACCGCGCCGCGGTGCTGGCGCTGGCGCCGAAGGTGCGGCACTTCGTGACCGCGCTGGGCGTGGGCGACCGTCTTGCCGCCTGGGGCGTGCCGGCGGCGAAGATCGAGCAGCTGGACTGGTGGCAGGAAACGCGGGTGGAGGGGCTGAAGATCGCCGCCACCCCGGCCCAGCATTTCTCCGGGCGCGGCCTGTCCGACGGCAACCGCACGCTGTGGGCGTCGTGGGTGCTCGATACCGGCCGCACGCGGATCTTCTTCAGCGGCGACAGCGGCTACTTCGACGGTTTCGCCCGCATCGGCGAGCGCTACGGCCCGTTCGACCTGAGCATGGTCGAGACCGGCGCCTACGATGCCGGCTGGCCCGGCGTGCACATGCAGCCCGAACAGAGCCTGCAGGCGCACCTGGACGTGCGCGGCAAGGTGATGATGCCGATCCACAACGGCACCTTCGACCTTGCGCTGCATCCGTGGACCGAGCCGTTCGAAAGCATCCTCGCGCTGGCGCGGCAGCGCGGCGTGGCGCTGGCCACGCCGGAGATGGGCGAGCGGCTGGACATCCACGCGCCGTCGCCGCCCATGCCCTGGTGGCGCGAAGGGCAGCCGGCGAATAAGCAGGCCCACGCGCTCGTGCGGGAATGACGGAGCGCCATGCGGATGTTTAAAGTGGACGCCGTCGCGTGGCATCGCCGCGCATCGTCCCCGCGGAGTCGCCCGATGAAACCCCTGATCCTTGGCGCCCTGTGCGTCGTCGCCCTGGCCGCCTGCGGCAACCCGGAGGCCGAGCGCCAGCAGCGCGAGGCCGCCGCCGCGCAGGAGCGCGCCAAGCGCGAAGCCGATGCCGAGGGCATCGCCAGGCTCTACGACGCGGCGGTGACCGCCACCGAATGGGAGAAGGCGCGTGTCCATGGCGCCGCGCTGCTCGACCAGTTCCCGGAGTCGGACGCGGCCAGGCGCATCGAGCCCGGCTTCGCCGAGGTGAAGGAAAAGGCCGAGGCCGCGCGCGAACTGCGCCGCATGCAGGGCCTGTGGAGCTACAACCAGGTGTCGGTCGGCAGCAAGGGCGTGCAGCGCTCGGCGATGATCCAGGGCAAGGAGCGGGTCGATGTCGACGGCAGCGGCCCCAAGGTGGTGCAGCTGGTGTTCCGCGACCACCCGGAATGGAAACGCCACGCCTACCTGGTGCTGCAGACCGGCGATTTCGCCAAGGCCTGCTACGCCAGCTGCCAGGTCACGGTGACGGTGGACGACCAGGCGCCGCGGCGGATGGCCGCCTACCGCCCGGACACCGACGAGGCCATCGCGATGTTCGTCACCGACAACCGCGGCCTGTGGCGGCTGGCGCGCAAGGCCAGGACGATCCGCATCGAGTTCCCGGTAAAGGCCGGCGGCACCCGCGCCGCGGTGTTCGAGACCGGCGGCCTGGACGGCAGCCAGATGCCCGCGGGCTGGGATTGAATCCGGTGGCGGTGGGCGGCAGGTCCCGGCAGCCATGCGGCGGTACGCCCCGCAGGCACGCCTCGCGCGCGGCTTGGCTGTGCGCGCTGGTCGTCCTGTTTTCGCTGCCGGCGTCGCCGGCGGCGGCATGCGGCAGCCTGCCCGCGGACATGCACCGCCGGCTCGTGGCCGAGGACCTGCAACGGCAGCAGGCCCTGGCCGCCGCGCTGGCCGCCAAGGCCGATACCATCGTGATCGCCGACGTCCTGTCGGTGGCGGCGGACGGCGCGCGGGTGCGCGTGCGCCAGCGCATCAAGGGGGCGGGGGACGCGGAACTGCAGGTCGCTCCGGCGAACCGGCTCGACGCGCTCGGCTGCCTGCCCTCGGCGGATTTCGGCAACGTCGCGCTGCGGCCGGGGGAGCACTACCTGTTCTACCTGGCCGACGGCACCGTGCTGCGTGCCGGCAACCTGCGGCGCGGGCAGGAGGAACTCACCCTGGCGCAGGAACTGGTGCAGGCGCGCGCACCGATGGCGCCGCCGGCAACGACGGAGGCGCGGTGATGGATCTTGCGATCGTGCTCGTTGTCAGCGTGCTGGCCATCGCCCTGCACGTGGTGCTGTACCTGGTGTTCCGGCGCTGGATGGATCGCGACCTGGCGCTGTCCCTGGCCGGCGACGACGAGGACAAGCGGCGCTACATGCTCGATTGCCTGCGGCGCGCCAAGGCCGAAGGCGTGCGCAAGCGCGACCTGCAGGCCTGGCTGGAGCGCGAGGCGGTCCGCTACGGTCCGCTGGAATAGCCCCCGGCTGCGGAAGCGGAATCCCCGCCATCGCCGCAACGAGAAACGGCGCCTTCCGGCGCCGTTTCCGCAGGTGTCCGGACCCGCCGGATCAGAGCGCGTAGCCGAACTGCTGCTTGAACTGCTCGTTGAATTCGTCGAAGTCGAAGCGCTGGTTCTGCGTGCCCGGGTGTTCGACCTTCAGCGCGCCCATCAGGTTGCCCATGCGGCCGATGGTCAGCCAGTCGTAGCCCTTCTGGATGCCGTAGATCAGGCCGGCGCGGAACGCATCACCGCAGCCGGTCGGGTCGACCACGCGGCGCTCGTGCGCCGGCGGGATGTCATAGCTCTTTTCCGGCGTGTGGATCACCGCGCCCTTGGGGCCGCGGGTGGTGATGTAGGCCTTGACCCGGTCGACGATCTCCTTCTCGTTCCAGCCGGTGCGCTCCTGCAGCAGGTTGGACTCGTAGTCGTTGACCACCACGTAGTCGGCCTGCTCGATGAAGGTGCGCAGTTCCGGGCCGTTGAACAGCGGCATCGCCTGGCCCGGGTCGAAGATGAACGGCACGCCCATCTCCTTGAACTCGATGGCGTTCTGGATCATGCCTTCGCGGCCGTCCGGGCCGACCAGGCCCAGGGTCACGCCCGGCACGTCCTTCACGTGGTTCTCGTAGGACCGCATCATCGCGCCCGGGTGGAAGGCGGTGATCTGGTTGTTGTCGTGGTCGGTGGTGATGAACGCCTGCGGGGTGAACAGTTCCTCGATCACGCGCACGCGGCTCAGGTCGATGCCCAGCGCGTCGAAGTGCTCGCGGTACGGGCCGAAGTCCGAACCCACCGTGCCCATCGGGATCGGGGCGCCGCCCAGCAGGTGCAGGTTGTAGGCGATGTTGCCGGCGCAGCCGCCGAACTCGCGGCGCATGCGCGGCACCAGGAAGGACACGTTCAGGATGTGCACCTTGTCCGGCAGGATGTGGTTCTTGAACTGGTCCGGGAACACCATGATGGTGTCGAAGGCAAGGGAACCACAGATCAGTGCGGACATCGCGGACGGGCCTATACGGGTAAAGGGAAAGCACCGCCGTGCGGGCGCAGGCGGGTCGGGCGCGGACCTGCGCCAAAGTGCGTAAGGGTACCGGCTGCGGCGGCGCTCGGCCAGAACCGCGTGTCGTCCGGGGCGGCCGGACAAGGCCGCCAAACCCGCTCCGGGCATGGATTTTCCTTGCCCGTGCGGGGGTGGGTTGATAGGCTAGCCACCCCCCGATTTCTGCCCATTTTTTCGCCATCCGGCGTGGGCGCGCGCTCTCAGGATCACTCCCCAGATGTTCAAGAAGCTCCGCGGCATGTTCTCCAATGACCTGTCCATCGACCTGGGCACGGCCAACACTCTCATCTATGTGCGGGGGCAGGGGATCGTGCTGAACGAGCCGTCGGTCGTGGCCGTGCGCCAGGACCGCGCCATCGGCGGCACCCGCTCGGTCGCCGCGGTCGGCGCCGAGGCCAAGCAGATGCTGGGCCGTACCCCGGGCCACATCACCACCATCCGCCCGATGAAGGACGGCGTCATCGCCGACTTCACCTACACCGAGGCGATGCTCAAGCACTTCATCAAGAAGGTGCACAAGTCGCGCGTGCTGCGCCCGAGCCCGCGCGTGCTGGTGTGCGTGCCGGCCGGCTCGACCCAGGTCGAGCGCCGCGCCATCAAGGAGTCGGCCGAGGAAGCCGGCGCCCGCGACGTGTTCCTGATCGAGGAGCCGATGGCCGCGGCGATCGGCGCCGGCATGCCGGTCACCGAGGCGCGCGGCTCGATGGTCATCGACATCGGCGGTGGCACCACCGAGGTGGCGGTGATCTCGCTCAACGGCATCGTCTACTCGGCCTCGGTCCGCATCGGCGGCGACCGTTTCGACGAGTCGATCACCAATTACGTGCGCCGCAACCACGGCATGCTGATCGGCGAAGCCACTGCCGAGCGCATCAAGGTCGAGCTGGGCTGCGCCTACCCGCAGGCGGAAGTGATCGAGATGGAAATCTCCGGCCGCAACCTCGCCGAGGGCGTGCCGAAGATGATCAAGATCAGCTCCAACGAGGTGCTGGAAGCTCTGCACGAGCCGCTGTCGGGGATTGTTTCGGCGGTCAAGCTGGCGCTGGAGCAGACCCCGCCGGAACTGTGCGCCGACGTCGCCGAGCGCGGCATCGTGCTGACCGGTGGCGGCGCCCTGCTGCGCGACCTGGACCGCCTGATCTCCGAGGAGACCGGCCTGCACGTGCAGGTGGCCGACGACCCGCTGACCTGCGTGGCCCGCGGCGGCGGCCGCGCGCTGGAACTGGTCGACATGCACGGCAACGAGTTCTTTGCGCCGGAGTGACGCGCGAAGCTGGGAAGGGGGAAACGGGAATGAACAACCATCGGCTTTCCCGCCCTTTCCCGTTCCGTGATTGCCATTGTCCCGATCCGCGGTCCGCGTCGCGCCGTGAACGCGGAAGCCGTCGCGCACGTCCGTTCCCCTTTCCCCATTTCCCGTTCCCGGTAGTCGCACTGTGCCGCCCTATGCCGGTCCACCCGTAGCCTCCCGCCAGGGCGACGCCAGCAGCACGCTGCGGCTGCTGGCCTACCTGGCGTTGGCGATCATCCTGATCGTGCTGGACGACCAGGGCGGCTGGCTGTCGCGCCTGCGCGCGCAGGCCGGCGTGGCGGTGCAGCCGGTGTGGGCGCTGGCCGGCCTGCCCGGGCGCCTGGGCGCCTCGGTGCGCGACAACGCCGCCAGCCACAACCAGCTGGTCGCCGAGAACCGCGAGCTGCGCAACCAGCTGCTGCTGGCCAACGCGCGCCTGACCCGCCTGCAGACCGCTGCGCTGGACAACGCCCAGCTGCGCGAACTGTTGAACGTGGCCGAGCGCAGCGGCCTGGACGTGCAGCTGGCGCCGATCCTGGACATCGACCTGGACCCGGTGAAGCAGCGCCTGGTGCTGGACGCCGGCAGCCGCGAAGGCGTGCGCGCCGGCCAGGCGGTGATCGACGCCGGCGGCCTGATGGGGCAGGTGATCGCGGTGACCCCGCTGCATTCGACCGTGCTGCTGCTGACCGATCCCGACCACGCCGTGCCGGTGACGGTGGCGCGCAACGGCGTGCGCCTGATCGCCTACGGCCGCGGCGACCGCCTGGAACTGCGCGACATCCCGCTCAGCGCCGGCGTGGAAGTGGGCGACGAGATCGTCACCTCCGGCCTGGGCGGGCGTTTCCCGGCCGGTTTCCCGGTGGGAAAGATCCTGGAACTGCGGCCGGACGACACCCACGCCTTCCTGGTCGGCGAGCTGGAGCCGGCGGCCAAGCTGGACCGCGGCCGCGACGTGCTGCTGCTGCGCTCGGTGCCCCAGATCCCGCGCATGCCGGTGACCACCGGCCTGGAACCGCCGGCCGGCGGCGACACCGCGCCCGGTCCGCGCCCGGCGCCGAACAACCCGGCGCCCGGGGCCGCCGCGCCGGCCGCGCCGACGGATACCCCTGCGGCGGCGCCCGCCGCGACCACGCCGCCCGCCACCGATGCGCCGGCGCCTCCGGCAGGAGACCGCCGATGAGCCGCCTGCGCAGCCGTGGCTGGGTATTGCCGGCCAGCCTCGCGCTGGCCCTGCTGCTGGGCCTGGTGCCGTTGCCGGAACTGCTGCAGCCGGTCCGCCCGTACTGGCTGGCGCTGGTGCTGGGCTACTGGGTGATCGAAACCCCCGAGCGGGTCGGGCTGGGCTTCGCCTTCTGCATCGGCGTGCTGGCCGACCTGCTGTACGGGGGCATCCTCGGCGAGCAGGCGCTGCGGCTGGTGGTGTTCGCCTTCATCCTGCAGCGCTTCCGCGCCCGCATCCGCTTCTTCCCGCTGTCGCAGCAGGCGCTGGCGATCGGCGGCCTGCTGCTCAACGACCGCATCATCAGCGCCGCCGTGCGCCTGTTCACCGCCGAGCCGCTGATGCCGTGGAGCTACTGGTGGGCGCCGCTGCCGGGCATGCTGCTGTGGCTGCCGATCTACGTGCTGCTGGACGCCGCGCGGCTGGGCAGGCGCGGGCACTGAGCCATGTACGGGCGGCGCCAGCACAAGAACCTGCAGGCCGAGGTCGAGCAGTTCCGGCGCCGCGCGGCGATCGGCTTCCTCGGCGTGCTGCTGGGGCTGGGCGTGCTGGGCGGCTGGTACTTCAAGCTGCAGGTGCTGGACCACGACGTTTACGCCACCCGCTCGGAAGCCAACCGCATCAAGGCGCGGCCGGTGGTGCCCGGGCGAGGGCTGATTTACGACCGCAAGGGCAGGCTGCTGGCCGAGAACGTGCCGGCGTTCCGCCTGGACGTGACCCCGAACAAGGTCGAGGACATGGCCGCCACGCTGGCCGGGCTGCGCACGATCTTCTCGCTCGGCGAGGAGGACATCGAGCGCTTCAACCAGTCGCGCAAGGCGCGGCGCAGCTTCGTGCCGGTCACGCTCAAGCTGCGCGTCAGCGACGAGGAGATGGCCCGCTTCGCGGTGGACCGCTGGCGCTATCCGGGCGTGGAACTGGAGCCCTACCTGACCCGCCGCTACCCGTACGGCGACCTGCTCGCGCACGTCATCGGCTACGTCGGCCGGGTCGACGACAAGGACCTGCTGGAACTGGGCGAGGGCAACGCGGCGCTGACCCATATCGGCAAGTCCGGGCTGGAGCGCTATTACGAGAACCAGCTGCGCGGCAAGGTCGGCTACGAGCGGGTCGAGACCAACGTGCAGGGACGCGCGATCCGCACCCTCGGCCGGGTGCCGGCGCAGTCGGGCACCGACCTGCGCTTGTCCATCGACGTCGACCTGCAGCAGGCGATGGTGACCGCGTTCGGCGAGCAGGAAGGCTCGGCGGTGGCGATCGACCCGCGCACCGGCGAGATCCTGGCCATGGTCAGCCTGCCGTCCTACGACCCCAACCTGTTCGTCAACGGCATCTCGCACGCCGACTTCAGGCGGCTCAACGAGAACCCCTCGCGGCCGCAGTTCAACCGCCTGGTGCTCGGCGGCGTGGCGCCCGGTTCCACGGTCAAGCCGTTCCTGGGCCTGGCCGGCCTGGACAGCGGCCTGCGCCGGCCGGAGGACAAGATCCTCTCGCGCGGCATGTTCTACCTGCCCGGCGTGAGCCGCGGCTGGGGCGACGCCAACCGCGGCGGCCATGGCTGGACCGACCTGCGCAAGTCGATCTCGCAGTCGGTCAATACCTACTACTACCAGCTCGGCGTGGACATGGGCGTGGAGCGCTACGACCAGTACATGGGCGGCCGCTACGGTTTCGGCCAGCCCACCGGCATCGACCTGGCCGGCGAGATCGGCGGCATCCTGCCGTCGCCGGCGGCCAAGGCCCGGCTGCGCAACGAGCGCTGGTACCCGGGCGACATGGTCAATGCCAGCATCGGCCAGGGCCTGTGGAAGGTGACCCCGCTGCAACTGGTGCGCGGCGTCGGCGGCCTGGCGTCCGGGCAGCTGCGCACGCCGCACCTGGTGGTCGAGCAGAAAGTGGGCTTCGATCACGACTGGGCGCCGTTGCCGCAGCCCGCGTCGCGGCCGATCAGCCCCAATCCGTCCAACCTGCAGGCGGTGCGCGAGGGCATGATGGGCACCATGCAGCCGGGCGGCAGCGGCTGGCGCGTGGCGTCCGGCGCGCCGTACCTGATGGCCGGCAAGACCGGTACCGCGCAGGTGATCAGCCGCAAGGGCACTGCCGCGGTGAACCCCAAGAACCTGCCGATGCACCTGCGCCACCGCGCGCTGTTCATCGGCTTCGCCCCCGCCGAGGAACCGCGGATCGCCATCGCCATCGCGGTCGAGGGCGGCGGCTACGGCGGTTCGGCCGCCGCGCCGATCGCGCGCAAGGTGTTCGACGCCTGGCTGCTGGGGGTGATGCCCGATGCGCAGGACGCCAGCGGCGGCACCGAAGGCGCGGCCGGCGCCACCGCCGCTGCGGCCGGCACGGTGCCTGCGGCGACCGCAGCGGGCGAAGCTACGCCGGTACCCGTGCCGTCCCCGGCGCCGCCGGCATCGACGCCAGCGCCGGTGCCGGCGCAGGAGGAACGGCGATGAGGGATTTCCTGCGCTGGCTGCTGGAGATGACCCAGCGCCTCACCCGCGGCCTGGACTGGCCGCTGCTGCTCGCGCTGGGCGCGCTGATGGCGATGGGCCTGGCGGTGCTGGACAGCGCCGGCGGCAGCAGCCTGGTGATGGCGCAGGGCGCGCGTTTCGGCGTCGGCCTGCTGGCGATGTGGGCGATCGCGCGGGTGCCGATCCTGCGCATCCGCGCCTGGACGCCGCTGATCTACGCGCTGTCGATGCTGCCGCTGCTGGCGGTGTTCGTCCTGGGCACCGGCAAATACGGCCGGCAGTGGCTGGACCTGAAGCTGTTCTACCTGCAGCCGGCGGAACTGCTCAAGGTGAGCATGCCGATGATGGTCGCCTGGTACCTGCACCGCATGCCGCTGCCGCCGCGCATACCGGTGGTACTGGTGGCCGGCGTGATCATCGGCGTGCCGACCGCGCTGGTGATGCTGCAGCCGGATTTCGGCACCGCGATGCTGATCGCCGCCAGCGGCGCCTTCGTGCTGCTGCTGGCCGGGCTGCCGTGGTGGTGGGTGGGGCTGGGCGTGGGCGGCGTCGCCGCAGCCGCGCCCGTCGCCTGGTTCTGGTTCCTGATGCCGTACCAGAAGGACCGCATCATGATGTTCCTGGACCCGGAGAGCGATGCGCTCGGCGCCGGCTGGAACATCATCCAGTCCAAGATCGCGATCGGGTCCGGCGGACTGGCCGGCAAGGGCTGGGGGCTGGGCTCGCAGTCGCACCTGAACTTCATTCCCGAGCAGACCACCGACTTCGCCTTCTCGGTGCTGAGCGAGGAGTTCGGCTGGATCGGCGTGGCCACGGTGCTGGCGCTCTACCTGTTCGTGGTCGGCCGCTGCCTGTGGATCGCGGTGCAGTCGCGCGACGGCTATTCGCGCCTGGTCGCCGGCGCCACCGGCCTGTCGTTCTTCGTCTACGCGCTGGTCAACGGCGGCATGATCTCCGGCCTGCTGCCGGTGGTCGGGGTGCCGATGCCGCTGATCAGCTACGGCGGCACGGCCGCCGTGTCGCTGCTGGCCGGCTTCGGCCTGGTGATGGCCGCGCGCAGCCACAACCCGGTGCACGGCGGCTACGGCTGACGCCCGCGCGCGCGGCGCGCAGGCCGCCCCGGACGGGGGGCGGGGCGATGGCCTGGACCGGGCGCGAAAGTGCGACGTCGGTCGGCGGCTTTGATCAGGATCAAACACTTGGTTTAACAAAAGCCTCACAATGGCGCCCGCCGCAGGACGCCGTCGCGCCGTGGCAGCCGGTCCGCGATCGCGGGCCGGCAAGACCGGAGGCCGCCGGCCGGGCGTGGGGAGACGCCCGGCCAGCGCGGGCATCCGGTCGGGTACCGGCCGCACCCACGGGATGGGAGGTGCGGCCGGTACCCCGGTTTTCCGCAGGATTCGCGCCGCTTACCGTTGATTTCGCCGCTGGAAGCCCAGTCACACGTCGCACGCGGACCACGCGGCGTCAGCCTGCCGCTTCCCTGTCCGTCGGCGCTCGACCTGCTGTCGGAGAATCCCGCGCCTCGGCCAAGGCGTTGTCCGACATCGACTCGCGGGGCTTTCTGACATTCTGCGTATTCAGTTTTCCTGCCTCGCGATGCGTTGTATCCGCGCTTCCACAGGAACCAGGGGGCAAGCTTCAATCCCGTTGCGATTCATGGTGTTATTGATGGAAATTCATCCATGACCTGTTAATCTCGGCCGATGATTCGACGCGTCCTGGTCTGCTGTCTCACCCTGGGCATGGTCGCCTGCGCGACCCAGCCCCAGGCTCCCGCCCCCGCCCCGCAACCGGTGGAAAAACCGGTCGGCAAGGGCACTGCACCGGCCGAAGCCGCGCCGGAGCGCAAACCGGACCTGCCGCCGGTGGACCTGACCCCGGTGCCGTTCGAGACCGCGCGCGCCAACTTCGTGCGCGACACCGCCGCGCGCTACAAACTGGACCCGGCCTATATCGAATCGGTGCTGGCGCAGGCGCAGATCCGCGAACCGATCATCGCCGCCATGTCGCGCCCGGCCGAGCGGGTCAAGCCGTGGAACGAGTACCGGCCGATGTTCATCAGCCAGGCGCGCATCGACGGCGGCAAAAAGTTCCTGGCCCAGCATCGCGCCGAACTCCAGCGCGTGCAGGACCGCACCGGCGTGCCGGCCGAGGTGATCGTGGCGATCATCGGGGTGGAGACCAGCTACGGCGCCAATGCCGGCAACCACCGCGTGCTCGACGCGCTGTACACGCTGGCGTTCAAGTACCCGCGCAGCGGCGACCCGGAAAAACTCGAGCGCGAGGTGCGGCGCGAACTGTTCTTCCGCGACGAACTGGCCAAGCTGTTCGAACTGGGCGCGCTGGAGAAGCTGGACATCGCCGCGCTCAAGGGCAGCTACGCCGGGGCGATGGGCATGGGCCAGTTCATGCCCTCCAGCTACCTGGACTACGCCGTGGACGGCGATGGCGACGGCCGCCGCGACCTGTTCAACAGCTTTGATGACGTGTTCGCCTCCATCGCCAACTACTTCGTGAAGAAGGGCGGCTGGGTGCGCGGCGGCACGGTCGCGGTGCCGGCCACGCTCGATGCCGGCCGCGAGGAACTCAACCCGGTCGACTGGACGCCGAACCTGGGCCTGGACGCCCTGGCCGCGAGCGGTTACCACCCGGTCGTGCCGGTGCGTGCGGCCGGCGCCACCGCCACGCCGATCACGCTGGAAGGCAGCAACGGCAAGCAGTACTGGCTGGGCTTCCAGAACTACTACGCGATCACCCGCTACAACCTCTCCAAGATGTACGCGATGGCCGTGTTCCAGCTGTCGCAGGCCATCGCCGGCCGCGAGTTGCCGCCGGCATGAACATCCGCTGGCTGGTCCCCGCGTTGATCGTGCTCGGGCTGGCCGCCTGCAGCAGCGCGCCGCCCAAGCCGAAGTCCGCCGGCCACGGCCAGGGCCAGCCGGCCGGCAGCGTGGTGCAGGGGCGTGGCGGCCGTCCGCCGCATTGCCCGGAGGGCTCGCCCTACGCCAAGGCGCAGGAGGATCCCGGCACGCGCGGCAATTACGTCGCCGGCGGCCTGTACCGCCCGGGCGTGAAGGACAGCACGCCCGACTACGTGCCCGACGTGGCCTGCATTCCCGAGCCGGTGGTGCGCGAGGAGCCGCGTTCGGCCGTCGGCAACAGGTCGCCGTACGTGGTGCTGGGCAAGGAATACCGGGTGATGGAGCGGGTCGACGAATACGTCGAGCAGGGCACCGCGTCCTATTACGGCGCCAAGTTCCACGGCCGCCTGACCTCCAATCGCGAGGTCTACGACATGTACCAGTTCACCGCCGCGCACAAGACGCTGCCGCTGCCCAGCTTTGCCCGCGTCACCAACCTGGACAACGGCGAGTCGGTGATCGTGCGGGTCAACGACCGCGGCCCGTTCCACGACGGCCGGGTGATCGACCTGAGCTACGCCGCGGCGGTGCGGCTGGGCATCACCCAGCGCGGCACCGGCCGGGTGGAGGTGCGCGGGCTGGCGCCGGGCAGCGACAACCTGCTGGCCGCCGGCGACAGGCCGCGCCCGGCACGCGGCCGTACCGCGGTGCCGGCTGCCACGACCGCCGCCGCGGCCGCGCCAGCGCCCAGCCGCATGGACCAACTGGTCGAGCGGTTGCCGACGCCGGCTGTCCCGCGCCCGGCCGAAGTCAGCGCCGCCGGTCCGGCGGCGCAGGCCGTGGCCGTGCAGGCGCTGCCTGCTTCCACCGCCACGGCGTCCCCGCCGCCGGCTTCCGCGGCCATCGCACCGGCGGCGCCAACGCCGGCGCCCGACGCGGCGGCGCGCGCGCTGGGCGCGATCCTGCTGCAGGTCGCCAGTTTCTCCAGCCGCGACAACGCTTCCCGCGCTTTGGGGCAGCTGAGCGCGGCCGGCATCGCCGGCGCCACGCTCAGCGATGTCGTCAGCGGCGGCCGCACGCTGTGGCGCCTGCGGGTGCCGGCCGACGACGTGGCCAAGGCGGCGGAACTTGCCGGCCGCATCGCCGGTCTGGGGTTCGGCAGGCCGCAGATCGTGCGCGATTGACCGCGGTCCTGCCGCCGGCCGTAACGCTCCGCCGGCCGCGTCCGCGCGACGCTGCCACCGATGCGATAGCGTCCGCACGTCCTACAATGACCGCCTGTTTTCCATTCCTTGTCCCGACAGGAACCGCTTTCCGATGAAATTCCGCTTTGCCGCCGCCGCCATGGCCACGACGTTCGCCATCGGCCTGGCCTCCGCCCAGACGCCCACCCCGGTTCCGACGCCCGCGCCGGCCGCCGCCGCCGCACCCGCCCAGGTGGCGATCCCGCCGGCCCCGGTGCCGTCCAAGTCCAGCGCCTGGGTGCTGATGGACTACGCCTCCGGGCAGGTGCTGGCCGGCGAGAACATCCACATGCCGCTGCCGCCGGCCAGCATCACCAAGGTGATGACGTCCTACGTGCTGGCGGCCGAGACCCGCAACGGCAAGATCAAGCCCGACGACCAGGTGATGATGAGCGAGCGCGCCTGGCGCGAGGGCGGCGCCGGCACCGACGGCAGCTACAGCGGCTTCCCGGTCAACCAGACCGCGCGCCTGGAGGACATGGAAAAGGGCATGGCGATCCAGTCGGGCAACGACGCCGCCATCGCCCTGGCCGAGCACGCCGCCGGCAGCCAGGAAGCCTTTGCTGCGCTGATGAACAACTATGCCGCCAAGCTCGGCATGAAGGACTCGCACTTCGTCAACGCCCACGGCCTGACCGCCGAGGGCCACCAGTCCAGCGCCTACGACCTGGCGCTGCTGGGCCGCGCGTTCGTGCGCGATTACCCGGAAACTTACGCCTACAACAAGATCAAGGAATTCACCGTAGGCAACATCACCCAGCCCAACCGCAACCTGCTGCTGTGGCGCGACGCGAGCGTGGACGGCATCAAGACCGGCCATACCTCGGCGGCCGGCTACTGCCTGCTCAGCTCGGCCCAGCGCGGCGACCAGCGCCTGATCGCGGTGCTGATGGGCGGCGCCTCGGAAAAGCAGCGTGCCGACGACAGCCTGGCGCTGCTCAACTGGGGCTTCCGCTTCTTCGAGACCCACCGCCTCTACGAAACCGGCAAGGCGGTGACCACGCAGCACGTATGGAAGGGCGCCGCCGACGAAGTGCAGCTGGGCGTGGCGCAGCCGCTGCTGGTCAGCGTGCCGCGCGGCCGCTATGCGGACCTCAAGCCCAGCATGGACGTGCCCAGGCAGCTGGTGGCGCCGATTGCCGCGGGCCAGCAGATCGGTACGGTGAAGGTGGCGTTGGACGGCAAGATCGTCGCCGAGTCGCCGCTGGTGGCGGTGCAGGCGGTGGAGGAGGGCGGCTTCTTCAAGCGCCTGTGGGACGCCTTCATGATGTGGTGGAAGTCCTGAGCGGACGCATGAAAAAAGCCGGCGCAAGCCGGCTTTTTTTTCGCAGGTGCCGCGGCTACAGCGTGCGGCTGATGGTGAAGCTGCCGAACAGCGGCCGCTCCTTCTGTCCCTCGAACTCGCGGGTGCGGTGGTAGCGGGCCAGGGCGAATTTCCACTTGCCGCGCATCACCGCCACGCCATAGCCGATGTCGGCCACGAGCGGGCGCTTGTCCACGCTGTGGCTGTGGCGGAAGGTGTTGCCGTCCAGGGTGATGTCGCGCAGCACCCAGCGCGCGTCGGTGGTCATGAACAGGTGCGTCGACCAGCCCGGCGCGCGGCCGTCGCGGGTCGGCGCGGTGTTCTCGCCGGCCGGGCGCATCGGCGAACTGCCGAAATCGTCCGGCAGCTTCCAGCCCAGACGCACCTCGGCGCCGGCATTGGCGTAGGTCGCCAGGTTGCCGACCGCGCCTCCCCAGTGGCTGATCGCATCCCAGCCCCAGCCGCCCGGCGCGTTGGCCGGCCAGCGCCGCATGCGCTCGTGCAGCAGCCGGAACACCGGCTCGTCGTGCAGCTGGTGCTTCCAGCCCATGAACTTCTCGTCGTGCAGCACGCTGTGCACCGCATCCTGCACCTGCCTGCCCTGCGCCGACGGGCCGACCATGCCCACCGCCAGCTGGGTGGTGCGCAGGCGGTCGCCTTTGCGCGCGTTGTAGCCGAAATTGGCCAGCAGCACGCCGGCATACGGACGGTCGTCCTCGATCAGGTCGGTGCGGGTGCTGTCGGTCGGCGTGAACAGCCCCTGGCCGATGCTGAAGATCATGTTCTGCTGCTCGAACCCGCCCGGCTGCAACCGCTCCAGGTGACGGTTGATCCAGCGCGCAGGAGCCGGCAGGCAGGGGTCGTCGGTGTAATCGACCAGGTTGGGCGAGACGAAGGTCAGCAGCGCACCGTTGGTATAGCCCTGGTCCTGGTGGGCGCCGCCGAACAGGTCGTTGTCGACGCGGAAGTTGACCGCCGGCGGGTGGTCGCGCAGGGCGCTGCCGGTGCAGGTATCGGGACGGGGAGGCGCGGCGTGTGCGTCGTCGTTGCCGGCGAGCGCCAATGCCAGGGCCAGGGGCAGCCAGGGGCGGATATCCATCCACTCGTATCCGGTTCGGGGAAAGTGCGCGCAGCTTACCGGCCGTTCGCGCATGGACGCAGTGAGGACGGCGGATCACATCGTTGCAGCGCCGCGGACCCGCCGCCGGGGCGGGTCCACGGGGGCCGCAAACCGTGACGGACGGAGGTTGGAAACCGTCATGGCCCTGCGGTAGCATCGCCGCCGACACTCCGCGCTTGCCGGACTGGCTGCCCGCAAGGACCAGGACCTGTCGCCGGGTTTTCAGACCAATGGAACGCGCCCCCGCGAGGCGCAGGTTAATGGGGAATACACAGCTATGCGTAATGTCTTTTCGCCGTTGATGGCGGCTGCCCTGACCGTGGGCATCGCCGCGGTCGTCTCCAGCCAGCCGGCGCAGGCGGCGTTCAAGAACACCGGTACCCAGGCCCAGGAACAGCGCAAGCAGGCCGCCGCCCAGATCCCGGTGTGCCAGCGCCCGATCGGCACCATCTCGGTGATCGAGCCGGAAGACGCCACCAACTGGTGGACCGGCCAGCAGCTGCCGGCGCCGTCGCGGCTGATCAAGGTGTTCGTCAACCGCTCGCGCTGCTTCACCCTGGTGGACCGCGGCGCCGGCATGGCCGCCGGCCAGTTCGAGCGTGAGCTGGCCGCCAGCGGCGACCTGCGCGGCCGTTCCAACGTCGGCAAGGGCCAGATCAAGGCCGCCGACTACGTGATGATCCCCGACCTGGTCTCGCAGAACAGCAACGCCGGCGGCAACGCCATCGGCGGCCTGCTGGGCGGGCTGATCGGCGGCAAGGCCGGCGCGATCGTCGGCGGCCTGAACTTCCGCAGCAAGACCGCCGACGTGGTGCTGACCGTGACCGACGTGCGCTCCTCCGAGCAGGTCGCGATCTCCGAAGGCTCGGCGCGCAAGAGCGACATCGGCTTCGGCGCCGGCGGCGGCCTGTTCGGCGGCAGCGGCTTCGGCGCGGCCGGCGTCGGCGGCTACGCCAACACCGAGATCGGCCAGGTCATCACCATGGCCTACCTGCAGGCCTATACCGACATCGTCGCCCAGCTCGGCGGCCTGCCGGAAAACGCCTCGGCGGCCAACGCCCAGCAGGCGGTGACGGTGACCCGTCCGGGCCGCCTGCTGGCCAACGCCAAGGGCACCGGCGCGCCGGTGCGTTCGCTGGACCCGGGCATGATGCTGTACCCGACCGGCAACAAGGAAGGCGTGATGTGGGAGGTCGAGGACGAACTGGGCAACAAGGGCTGGGTGTCCTCCACCCTGCTGGAACTGTCCAAGTAAGGGCGCCGCGCCGGCCCTGGCCGGCAGCCCGGATCGGGTCCGGCCGGCGGCCGGCACCGATCCCGGGCCGACAACGCAGCTTTCCGCGAAAGGGCCGCCCGCAGCGGCCCTTTCGCCGTTGCCGACCTTGGGTTTGCCCGCCTGCGCCCCGATAATGGCGGGCATGGAAATCAAGTCCGACAACCCCGAACACGGCTTCCAGTTCCCCGGCACCTTCGAGTTGAGCGCCATGGGCGCGGCCAACGCCGGGCTGGAACAAGAGCTGCCGCAGCTGCTGCAGCAGGCCGGCGTGGATGTGCTCAGCGAGCGCATCAGCTGGAAGCATTCGTCCAACGGCAAGTACGTGTCCGTGCGCATCGCCTTCAGGGCCGACAGCCGCGAGCAGTACGACGCCGCGCACGAAGCCCTGCGCAACCACCCGGAAGTGAAGTGGACGCTGTAGGCGCCTGCCCGGCCGACGCCGTGCGCGCCGGTCGGGTCCGCCCGGCGACGCTGCGCGACCTCGGCCGCCAGGCCTACGAGCCGGTCTGGCACGCGATGCAGCGCTTCACCGACGCCCGCGACGACGCCACCACCGACGAGCTGTGGGTGGTCGAGCACGAGCCGGTGTTCACCCTGGGCCAGGCCGGCAAGGACGAGCACGTGCTGGCGCCGGGCGAGATCCCCGTGCTGCACGTGGACCGCGGCGGCCAGGTGACCTACCACGGCCCCGGCCAGATCGTGGTCTACCCGCTGCTGGACCTGCGCCGGCTCGGCATCGGCGTGCGCGACTACGTGTGCCGCATCGAGCAGGCCATCATCGACACGCTGGACGAATGGAATATCGTCGCCGAGCGCCTGGAAGGCGCGCCGGGCGTCTACGTCGGCGGCGCCAAGATCGCCGCGCTCGGCATCCGCGTGCGCCGCGGCTGCAGCTTCCACGGGCTGGCCTTCAACGTCGGCCTCGACCTGGAGCCCTTCCACCGCATCAATCCCTGCGGTTATGCCGGGATGCAGGTGACCTCGGTGCTAGACTTGGGCGGTCCTTCGGGCATCGAGGCGGTCAAGCCGGTGCTGCTGTCCCATCTGGCCCGGCAGTTCGGACTGGACCTGCACGACGATCCCGGATTGCCCGACCTGACCATGCGGCCCTGACGCCGCCGGAACGCCATGACTGAATCCACCAGCCGCTCCATTCCCCTGCAGGTCCTGCAGGGCGACACCCCGTCCGCGCCGCTGCAGGCCGGCGCCAAGCAGCTCGGTGGCGACAAGATCAACCGCTCGCCGGTGCAGTTCGCCGACGCGCCGGTGCTGCGCAAGCCCTCGTGGATCCGCGTGCGCATCCCTTCCGGCAACGCCGTGCAGCAGCTCAAGGCCAAGCTGCGCGAGAACCGCCTGGTGACGGTGTGCGAGGAGGCCAGCTGCCCGAACATCCACGAATGCTTCGGCCACGGCACCGCCACCTTCATGATCCTGGGCGAGGTCTGCACCCGCCGCTGTTCGTTCTGCGACGTCGCCCACGGCCGGCCCAAGCCGCCGGACGCGGCCGAGCCGCTGCATCTGGCGCAGACGGTCAAGGACATGGGCCTGAAGTACGTGGTGGTCACCAGCGTCGACCGCGACGACCTGCGCGACGGCGGCGCCGGCCATTTCGTCGACTGCATCAGTGCCATCCGCGAGTTCAGCCCGGGCACCCGCATCGAGATCCTGACCCCGGATTTCCGCGGCAAGGGCCGCATGGAGCGCGCGCTGGAGATCCTGGCGGCCAACCCGCCGGACGTGTTCAACCACAACATCGAGACCGTGCCGGACCTGTACCGCAACGTGCGCCCGGGCGCGGACTACCAGTGGTCGCTGACCCTGCTGCAGAAGTTCAAGGCCCAGCATCCGGCGGTGCCGACCAAGTCCGGCATCATGCTCGGCCTCGGCGAGACCCTGGAACAGGTGCAGGCCACCCTGCGCGACCTGCGCGCGCACGACGTGGAAATGGTCACCATCGGCCAGTACCTGCAACCCACCCCGCACCACCACCCGGTGCTGCGCTACTGGACGCCCGAGGAATACAAGGCGCTGGAGGACTACGGCTACGCGCTGGGCTTCCACCACGTCGCCTCCGGCCCGATGGTGCGCTCGTCCTACCATGCCGACCGGCAGGCCGCCGGCGCCGGCGTCGGTTGAGTCCAGGCCATCGTTGCACGCCGTCGCCCCCCGTTCTGCCTCGCCCAAGGACGCTGAAGAGGGGCGCGGCGGCAGATGGGCGCATGCGACGCGGTCCCCTGGCGGGTGCTTGATGCCGGGTGGCGCGCTCCCGTCTCACGCATGCCTGCATGCACCCGAATTGCGCCCCTGACCGCGGCTTTCCTCCGGCCGTCATTTCCGCAGGTTCGGGAATGACGGTGGCGCACCGGCGAGGTGCCGATCGACCATCCGGCCTCCGGTTCCCGTGTCCGGCGGGCCGCCTCGCATGGCGGCGCGGCATCCCCTGTTTCCCCCCTTGCCCTGCAGGCGGTTCACGTCCCGCTACGGCGGGGCCGCTAGGCTGTGGGCGCTGCGGATGACAAGCGCTGCAACTTCCGGCACTGTCCCGTTGTCCGAGTCATCCGCAGTCTTCCTCCATCGCCCGGCGCCACGAGTACCTTGATGAACTACCGAGTTCCCGCTTTCCTGCTGGCCTTCGCGCTGACCGCGCCGGCCGCCTTGCTGGCGCGCGCCGACAGCCAGGTACTGCCGTCCACCGCGACGGTCGACCAGGCGACCACCTCCAAGCTCGTCTACGGGTTGCTGTCCGACAGCCGCTACGCCTACCGGCCGCGGCCGCTGGACGCGGCGACCTCGCAGGACGTGTTCAAGCGCTATCTGGAGTCGCTGGACAGCGGCAAGCAGTTCTTCACCCGCGAGGACGTGGACCGCTTCGCGCCGCTGGGCGCCCAGGCCGGTACGGCGATCCGCACCGGCGAGCTGGACCCGGCGTTCCAGGTGTTCGCGGTCTACCGCCAGCGCGTGACCGAGCGCGTGGCCTACGCGCGGCGCCTGCTGAAGCAGGAACCGGATTTCACCACCAGCGAGCGTTTCGACTACGACCGCAAGGATGTGCCGTGGGCGACCAGTGCCGAGCTGGACGAGCTGTGGCGCAAGTCGGTGAAGAACGACTGGCTGCGGCTCAAGCTGGCCGGCAAGCAGGCCGCCGACATCCGCAAGACCCTGGACAAGCGCTACGCCACCCTGCTCAAGTCGGTCAACGAGGTGAAGGGCGAGGACGTGTTCTCGTTCTTCATGAACGCCTATACCCGCGCGGTCGATCCGCACACCGACTACTTCACCCCGCGCACGGCCGAGAACTTCAACCAAGCCATGTCGCTGTCGCTGGAAGGCATCGGCGCGCAGCTGCAGCGCCAGGACGACGTGGTGGTGATCCGCGAGATCATCGCCGGCGGCCCGGCCTCGGTGGACGGCACGCTCAAGCCGGGCGACCGCATCGTCGGCGTCGGCCAGGGCCGCTCTGGCGCGGTCGAGGACGTGATCGGCTGGCGCATCGACGACGTCGTGGCCAAGATCCGCGGCGCCAAGGACACCCAGGTGCGGCTGGAATTCATCCCCGCCGCCGAGGGCCTGGACGGCAAGCACCGCATGGTGACGCTGACCCGGCAGAAGGTGCGCCTGGCCGAGCAGGCCGCCAAGGGCGAGACCATGACCATTCCCGGCGCCGCCGGCGAACCGGGGCGCCGCATCGGCATCGTCAAGCTGCCGACCTTCTACCAGGACTTCGAGGGCCGGCGCCGCAACGCCGCCGACTATGCCTCGGCCACCCGCGACGTGGCCCGCCTGCTGGCCGGCTTCAAGGCCGACAAGCTCGACGGCGTGGTGCTGGACCTGCGCAACAACGGCGGCGGCTCGCTGGACGAGGCGATCGAACTGACCGGCCTGTTCATCGAGCAGGGTCCGGTGGTGCAGGTGCGCGAATCCGGCGGCCGCGTCACCGTCAACAGCGACCGCAACCCGGCCGTGGCCTGGGATGGCCCGCTGGCGGTGCTGATCAACCGCGGTTCGGCCTCGGCCTCGGAGATCTTCGCCGGCGCCATCCAGGACTACGGCCGCGGCCTGGTGATCGGCGAGACCACCTTCGGCAAGGGCACCGTGCAGAACGTGGTGCCGCTGGACCGCTGGCCGGCCAGCGAGAAGGAACGCTTCGGCCAGGTCAAGCTGACCATCGCCCAGTTCTTCCGCGTCAGCGGCTCGTCCACCCAGCACAAGGGCGTGGTGCCCGACCTGGCCTTCCCGGCCAGCGTGGATGCCAGCGAGTTCGGCGAGAGCACCTACGACAACGCGCTGCCGTGGACCCGCATCGCCGCGGTGCCGCACACCCAGTACGGCAACTTCGCGCCGATCCTGCCCAGGCTGGAGACGCGCCATGCCGCGCGCATCCAGAGCGACCGCGAGTTCAAGTGGTGGGAGGAGGACGTGCAGCAGTTCCGCACCGAGGCGGCGAAGAAGTACGTCTCGCTCAACGAGGCCGAGCGTCGCGCCGAACGCGACAGGCAGGACATGCAGCGCAAGCAGCGCCAGGAAATCCGCAAGGAACTGGGCCTGCCGCTGGACCCGCTGGCCGACGACGGCAACGACGACGGCCTGACCGGCAACGAGCGCGACATCGTCAAGGATGCCGCGCGCGAGAAGGCCGCCGAGAAGCGCCCCGACCCGCTGCTGAAGGAATCGGCCTCGATCCTGGCCGATGCGGTGAACCTGCTGGAGAAGGACCGCCCGCTGTCGGCGCAGGTGCTGCCGCAGTCCACCGGCCCAGGTCGCTGGGCCGACTGAGCGCGGGACAACCACGTTCCCGCAGGTCCATGCGCCGTCAGCGTTCCTCCACGCTGGCGGCGTTATGCTGAGCGCCTTCCCGATCGTGGAGGTGCCATGCACGGGCCTTCTTTCCGCATGTTGCTGGTCTTGGCCTGCGCCGTCGTGGCCGGGTGCGGCCACCGCGCAGCCGACAGCACGCTGGTGCGCGAATCGTTCGATTCCGGCGACACCTATACCCGCGACGTCGACGCCACCCCCGCGCAGGCCTGCGAGGCCGCACGCCGCGCGCTGTTGGGGCAGGGCTACGCGATCACCCGCGCCGGCGCCGACAGCGTCGAGGCCAACAAGAATTTCCAGCCGGAGGAAGAGCTGCACGAGCAGCTGGTGCTGCGCGTATCCTGCGCCCCACGCGGCGGCGCTGGCGCGCAGGTGTTCGCCAGCGCGGTGCAGGACCGCTACGCGCTGAAGAAATCGCCGACCTCGGCCAGCGTGGGCGTCGGCGCGCTGGGCTCGGTGTCGCTGCCGTTCGGCGGCAAGGACGATTCGCTGGTGCGCGTGGCCAGCCGCACGGTGCAGGACGCGCAGTTCTACCGGCATTTCTTCGAGCGGCTGCAGCAATACCTGGCACCGGTGGCGGCCGCGCCCGGGGACGGCGCGCGGTGACGCATGCCGCCCGTGTCCCGGCCTGGCTGGCGGGGTGCGCGTTGGCGCTGCTGGGCCTGTCGTCGCCGGCGCCGGCCGCCGATGGTGCCGCCTGCGTGCTGCCGCTGCTGCAGCGACTCGGCTGGCAGGTACTCGAGACCGATGCCGACGCGCCCGAGGTCCACGGCGGCGAACCGTGCCGACGCGCCTCGCTGGACGACGCGCACCGCCATGGCGACCTGCGCGTCCATGTTCCCCGGGCCTACGGCGACGCGCGGCGTGCGGACCTCTACCGCGGCCTGCTCGACGACCCGGCGACGCTGTGCGCCTATGCGTTCCAGCTGGGCGATGCCGCGCGCCGCGCCGCCGCCCGGCTGCAGGACAACCCGGGGTATCGCTTCTCCGCGCTGCAGCTGGGCTGGATCGGCTTCGGGCTCCGCGGTGCCGAGGCGCAGGGCTGGCAGCGCTTCCGCAGCTTCGGCCGCGGCTACGCGCCGGCCGGTTCCAATTCCGCCGCGATCGAGGCGTTCTACAGCGGCCATGTGCGTTCGGAGTGCGGCGTCGGCCGCCAGGTCGCGCAGCTGGCCACGCAGCGCGAGTTGTACGGCGACGCCGGTTTCGACCGCGAATTCGCGCCGGGCGAGTTGTCCATCGGCACCTTCCTCACCCTGCACGGCACCTCCAGCATCCTGCTCGGCGCGAACGCGGGCGAGTTCTTCGCCGACGGCAAGGCCGTGCGCACCTCGCGGCTTGGGCGGCAGGCGTTCATGGGCGTGCCCGGCTTCATCGAGCATGTATTGGACAAGCGCCATCTGGACGACATCAACAACCAGGCCGAGAACTTCGTCATCACCGACGTGAGCGCGGAGGCGGCCGCCGCGCTCGCGCGGCATGGCGGCTTCGCCCATTACGACGACCTCAACCGGCGCCTGTGGGAACTGTCGCGGCAGATGCCCGGCGCCGGCAGGCGCTATTTCGAGCGGCTGCTGTACGAGCGCGATCCGCGCCTGCGCGCCGCGTTGCCGCCGGCGCAGCGGCCGCTGCTGGCGCAGATGGACGCGCTGCTGGCCGACCCGGTCTACGGCGGGCTGATGATCTACGTGCACCCCAAGGGCATCCGCCCGCTGGGCTATCACATCGCGCGCCTGCTCGACCGCAATCCGCGCACGCCGTACAGCATCGACCTGGCCCTGCACAATCTGCACACCACGCTGTTCCGGCGCTGGCTGCAGGCGCAGCTGCGCGAATGCGCGGCGCGAACCGCTTACATCGACCAACGAGGTGGAACATGGAACTGGGCATGATCGGGCTGGGACGCATGGGCGCCAACATGGCGCAGCGCCTGCACCGCGGCGGCATCGCCGTGACCGGCTTCGACCCGGGGCAGGAGGCGCGCGAACGGCTGGCCGCCGCCGGCGTGGCCACGGCCGCGACGCTGGAGGCGCTGGTGCAGGCGCTGCCGGCACCGCGCGCGCTGTGGCTGATGGTGCCGGCCGACGTGGTCGACCCGGTGCTGGAACAGCTGCTGCCGCTGCTCTCGCCCGGCGATCTGGTGGTGGACGGCGGCAACTCCTGGTACCGGGAGTCGCTGCGCCGCGCGCAGCGCTGCGGGCAGGCGCAGGTGGACTTCGTCGACTGCGGCACCAGCGGCGGCGTCTGGGGCCTGCAGGAAGGGTATTGCCTGATGCTCGGCGGCCAGGCCGACGCGCTGGCGCGGCTGCGGCCGGCGCTGGCGGCGCTGGCGCCGGCGGCCGATCGCGGCTGGGCGCACGTGGGGCCGGTCGGCGCCGGACACTTCTGCAAGATGGTCCACAACGGCATCGAGTACGGGATGATGCAGGCCTATGCCGAGGGCTTCGCGCTGATGGAAAAGAAGCGGGAATTCGACCTGGACCTGGCGCAGGTGGCCGAGACGTGGCGCCACGGCAGCGTGGTGCGCTCCTGGCTGCTCGACCTCGGCGCCGAGGCGCTGCAGCGCAACCCACGGCTGGAAGGCATCGCCCCGTACGTGCAGGACTCCGGCGAAGGGCGCTGGACGGTGCGCGAGGCGATCGACCTGGACGTGTCGGCGCCGGTGATCACCCTTTCGCTGCTCGAACGCCTGCGCTCGCGCGAATCCAATTCCTTCGCCGACCGCATGCTGGCGCAGATGCGCGGCGGTTTCGGCGGGCATGCGGTCAAGGCGGCCAACGATGGCGCGTGAACAGGCCGGCAGGCGCGGGACGATGACCGTGGGCAGACGCTCGGGCGCGCATGGCATCGGACTGTCCTGCCTGCTGGCGGCGCTGCCGCTGCAGGCGCAGGAACCGGCGCGGCAGGAGCCGGTGCCGCCCGCGCTCCCGGAAGCGGCCGTGCCCGCGCGGATGAGCGATGCCTGGATCACCACGCGGATCCGCGCCGCGCTGGTACCGCTGCAGCGCGATGGCACCGGGCAGGTGCGGGTCGCCACACTGGAGGGCATGGTCACCCTGGAAGGGGTGGTCGGGGACAGGGTCGCCCGCGACGCGGTGGTGGCCGCCGCTGCCGGCGTCCGCGACGTGCGCGGCGTGGACGCGCAGGGACTGCTGGTTGGCGCGGCGACGCTGCCGTGACGCCGCCGCGCGCGGCCTGCGTTCACTCCGCCGGTGAATCGTGCAATGCTTGCGGGCCGATCCGCATGCGTGCGGTGGAGCCGTATATTCCGGCGTTGCCGCGGTCCATGCGGCCGGGCGTGCATGGCCGGATGCCACGGCCGCCGTTCCCGTTACATGGCTAAGGAATAAGGATGGCTTATCGATTCACCGACGAGGGATGGGACCGCTGGCGTTTCGCCGGCCTGGGGCTGGCCGCGCTGCTGATCGTCGTGGTGCCGTCGCTGCTGCTGCTGCAGCTTTCGCGCGACAGCATCAACGCCGCCAACTGGGTGGCGCATACCCAGGCGGTGGGCGCGCGGCTCTACGTGCTGCAGGCGGACATCCGCGACGTGGAGTCGGCGGCGTTGACCTTGTCCAAGGGCGTGGAATCGGACGCGCTGCGGGAGCGCCTGCGGCGCGCCGACAGCATCGATGTCACCCTCGCCGAACTGTCTAACCTAGTCAGCGACAGCCCGGAACAGCTGGTGCGCATCGGCCGCATCACCTCCATGCTGGAGCGGCGCATGGCGCTGGCCAAGCAGATCGCCGGCAGCGTCGACTCGGAGCGCCAGCGCGAACTGATCGAGGAAATGACCTTCAGCTACCCGATCCGCGACATCGTCGTGGAACTGCAGCGCCACGAGGACGACCTGCTGATCCGGCGCGTGGCGGCGGCGCAGCGGCAGCAGCGCCTGTCCACCCTCGTCGCCTGGAGCACCCTGGCCGCGCAGCTGCTGCTGCTGGGGCTGGTACTGTGGCTGCTGAAGCGGCAGATCGGCCGGCGCACCCGCGCCGAGGAGCGCCTGCTGCAGGCCAGCGCCCGCTCCGGCGCGGTGCTGCAGACGGTGCGCGAACCGATCGTGCTGCTCGACGGCGAGCAGCGCATCGTCCTGCACAACGCCGCCTTCAGCGAGCTCTATGGCGTGCAGGACAGCGAGGTCAACGGCCAGCTGCTGCAGTCCATCGGCGAAGGCGCCTGGGCCGACGCCATCATCCGCCAGCGGCTGGCCGACGTGCTGCTGCGCGGCCGCGAGCTGTGGGACTACGAACACGAACAGCGCGGCGTGGACGGCATGGTCCGGATCATGCTGATCAACGCCCGGCGCATGCCGCTGCCGGATTCGGACGACGAAGTGGTGCTGATGACGGTCAGCGACGTCACCCTGCAGCGCGCCGTGCAGCAGCGGGTGGAGGAGCTCAACCGGCAGCTGGAGGGCAAGGTCGAGCAGATGGCCGAGGTGAACCGCGAGCTGGAGGCGTTCAGCTATTCGGTCTCGCACGACCTGCGCGCGCCGCTGCGGCACGTGGCCGGCTTCTCCGACAAGCTGGTCCGGCACCTGGGCGAGGGCGCGGACGAGAAGACGCGCCATTACCTGCAGGTCATCGGCGAGTCGGCGCGGCGCATGGCGGCGCTGATCGACGACCTGCTGGTCTATTCCCGGCTCGGCCGCGGCGCGATGCGTCTGCAGGCGGTGGACATGCAGTCGCTGGTGGCCGACACCCGCGCCCTGCTGGATTCCAACCTGCAGGCCGAGGCCGGCCCGGACGGCAAGGCGCGCGAGGTCGAGTGGAACATCGGGCCGCTGCCGGTGCTGGTGGCCGACGAGAACATGATGCGCCAGGTGTGGCTGAACCTGCTCGGCAACGCGGTGAAGTACACTGCCGGCCGCGAAGCCGCGGTCATCGACGTGTCCGCGCAACAGCTGTCCGACGGCAGCCAGCAGTTCACGGTGCGCGACAATGGCACCGGCTTCGACATGCAGTACGCCGGCAAGCTGTTCGGCGTGTTCCAGCGGCTGCACAAGGCCAGCGATTACCCCGGTACGGGTATCGGCCTGGCCAGCGTGCGCCGCGTGCTTACCCGCCACGGTGGCCGGATCTGGGCCGAGGCGGAGGTCGACCAGGGCGCCACGTTCCATTTCATCTTTCCCCCCCCTGCGCCAGAGGCGCACAGCTGAGGTCCACCCGCATGAGTCCGCTCCGTACCATCCTGCTCGCCGAAGACAGCCCCGCCGACGCCGAAATGGCGATCGACGCGCTGCGCGATGCACGCCTGGCCAACCCCATCGTGCACGTGGAGGACGGCGTGGAGGCGATGGACTTCCTGATGCGGCGCGGCGCCTTCGCCAACCGCGAGGAAGGCCTGCCGGCGGTGCTGCTGCTGGACATCAAGATGCCGCGCATGGACGGCCTGGAGGTGCTGCAGCGCATCCGCGCCGACGAGGAACTCAAGCGCATGCCGGTGGTGATCCTGTCGTCCTCGCGGGAGGAGAGCGACCTGGCGCGCAGCTGGGACCTGGGCGTGAACGCCTACGTCGTCAAGCCGGTGGACGTCGACCAGTTCTTCAACGCGGTCAAGACGCTCGGCACCTTCTGGGCGGTCATCAACCAGGCGCCCGACCAGGAGTAAGGTCCCATGCCCAACAAGGGAGCGCCCTTGGGTCCCCTGCGCATCCTGCTGGTGGAGGATTCCCCCGAGGATGCGGAACTGCTGTGCGACCAGCTGCTCGAGGCCGGCCTGGAGGCCAGTTTCGAGCGGGTCGACAGCGAGGATGACATGCGCGCCGCGTTGGCCGCGAAGATGCCGGACATCGTGCTGTCCGACCTGAGCATGCCGGGGTTTTCCGGCTACGAGGCGCTGCGCATCGTGCACGAGCTGCACCCGCTGGTGCCCTTCATCTTCGTCTCCGGGACGATGGGCGAGGAGACCGCGGTGCAGGCGCTGCACGAGGGCGCCAACGACTACATCATCAAGCACCAGCCGGCGCGGCTGCCCTCGGCGGTGGCGCGCGCCATCCGCGAGGCGCGGCGCGAGATGGAGCGGCTGCGGGTCGAGGACGAACTGATGCGCGCGCAGCGGCTGGAAAGCCTGGCGCTGCTGGCCGCCGGCCTGAGCCACGACTTGCGCAACATCCTGCAGCCGCTGCTGATCGTGCCGGACCTGATCCGCGACCGCAGCGACGACCCCAAGGTAGTGCGGCTGGCCGACGTGATCGCCGAGTGCGGCAGGCGTGGCCACGAGATGGTCGAATCGATGCTGTCCTTCGTGCGCGGTTCGCGCCTGCCCAGCGAGCGCATCGTGCTGCAGCGCCTGTTCCAGGCGGTGGGGATGCTGCTCAAGAGCAGCCTGCCGGGCAACGTCGACCTGCACCTGGAGGTGCGCGACGACCGCATGGCGGTGGAGGGCAACTACACCGAGCTGCAGCAGGTGCTGCTCAACCTCGCGCTCAACGCGATCCAGGCCATGCCCGAGGGCGGGCGCCTGAGCCTGCTGGCCGAGCGCGTGGCCACCGCCGACGGCGAGCGCCTGCGCATCCGCGTGCAGGACGAAGGCATCGGCATGGACGAGGCGACGGTCGGCCGGCTGTTCAGCCCGTTCTTCACCACCAAGGCCAGCGGCACCGGCCTGGGGCTGGTCTCGTGCAAGCGCATCGTGGAAAGCCTGGACGGCACCATCTCGGTTTCCAGCTGCCCCGGCGAGGGCACCTGCTTCGACCTGCTGCTGCCGCTGCATGGGGCGGTGGTGGAACGGGAGGACGGCGCGATGCCGGCGGTGCCTGCGGGCCGCGGTCGGCGGATACTGGTGGTCGACGACGAGGCCACGCGCCTGTCGCTGCTGGGCAACGCGCTGGCCAGCCAGGGCTACCGGCTGCGGCTGGCAGCCGACGGCGCCGCGGCGATGCGCCACCTGCAGGAGGCCGGCATGCCGGACGTGGTGCTGGTGGACAGCGGCATCCCGCTGCTGTCCGCCGGGCAGCTGCTGACGGAGATGCAGGACATGGGTTATCGCGGCCCGGCCATCGTGCTGGAGGAGAGCGGCAACGCGGCGTTCGCCGACGGCCTGGCGCCGTCGGGCATCAGCGTGCACGTGCTGCCGCGCCCGCTGGAGATGCAGCGCGTGTTCCGCGCCGTGGCCGATGCGCTCGGGGCAGGCTGAGAAGCCGGGAACGGGCGGGAAAGCCGGGCGCCAGCAGAGAGGAACCATAAGCGAGTAAAGGCAACGGCACCGGCCCGCGCTCACGCTCTTGTTTCCGCTCTCTCCGGTTCCTGTTTTCCCCGCACTGGTTCCTGGCCCAAAGCCCTATCATGTGCGTCCCGATTCCCGCCGCAGGGCGGCACGCCGCGACCCTCCCCACCCGATGACGACCGTCCTACTGAGCCTGGGCAGCAACCTGCGCCCGCAACACCATCTGCAGGCGGCGTTACGGGTGCTGCGCGAGCGCTTCGGGCAGATCGCCGTTTCCCCGGCCTACCGCACCCCGGCAGTAGGCTTCGATGGCCCGGATTTCCTCAACAACGCGGTGATGCTGCACACCGACCTGCCGCTGGCGGAACTGGACGACTGGCTGCACGCGGTCGAGGACGCGCACGGCCGCGACCGCAGCGGGCCGCGCTTCAGCGACCGTACCCTGGACATCGACGTGGTGTATTACGGCGACCTGGTGGTGGAAGGGCCGGGCCACCTGCGCATTCCCCGGCCCGAACTGAAGCACGCCTTCGTACTCAAGCCGCTGGCCGACATCGCCCCGGATTTCATCGATCCGGTGCGCGGCCTCAGCCTGCGGCAGATGTGGCAGGCGCACCCGCAATACGGCGACGCGTTCGATACCGTCGAACTGGCGGGGCACACTCTGTAGGAGCGCACTTCAGTGCGCGAAGGGAGCTTTCCACTTGAGTCCCGCACTCGCGGTACAGGCCGTCGCGGCAGGAACTGCCTGCACGCCTCATCGCGCACCAAGGTGCGCTCCTACGTCAGCGTGCGTCCGCCGTCCAGCCGCAGCGTCTGCCCGGTGATGTAACCGGCGTCGTCGAGCAGCCAGCGCACCGCCGCGGCGATCTCGTGCGGCGTGCCGGATTTCATCGATCCGGTGCGCGGCCTCAGCCTGCGGCAGATGTGACAGGCGCACCCGCAATACGGCGACGCGTTCGATACCGTCGAACTGGCGGAGCGCACTCCGTAGGAGCGCACTTCAGTGCGCGAAGGGAGCTTTCCACCTGAATCCCGCACTCGCGGTACAGGCTGTCGCGGCAGGAACTGCCTGCACGCCCCATCGCGCACCAAGGTGCGCTCCTACGTCAGCGTGCGTCCGCCGTCCAGCCGCAGCGTCTGCCCGGTGATGTAACCGGCGTCGTCGAGCAGCCAGCGCACCGCCGCGGCGATTTCGTGCGGCGTGCCGGATTTCATCGATCCGGTGCGTGGCCTCAGCCTGCGGCAGATGCGGCAGGCGCACCCGCAATACGGCGACGCGTTCGATACCGTGGACCTGTAGACGCGCACCCGTAGGAGCGCACTTCAGTGCGCGAAAGGGCTTGCAGGTGGGTTCTTCTGCGACAGCCTGCGAGCGTGGGATTCACGGGCAAGCCCCATCGCGCACCCAGGTGCGCTCCTACGTCAACGTACGCCCGCCGTCCAGCCGCAGCGTCTGCCCGGTGATGTAACCGGCGTCGTCGAGCAGCCAGCGCACCGCCGCGGCGATCTCGTGCGGCGTGCCGGTGCGCGCCATCGGCGTGCGTTCCATCAGTGCCTGCTTGGCCGCTTCGCTCTTGCCCTGTTCCGGCCACAGGATCGCGCCCGGCGCCACCGCGTTCACCCGCACGTGCGGCGCCAGTTCCAGCGCCAGCGCGCGGGTGGTCATTTCCAGCGCGGCCTTGGCCGCCGAATAGGCCGGATGGTCGCGCAGCGGCTGGGTAGCGTGCAGGTCGGTCAGGTTGACGATGGCGCCGCGCTGCCGGCGCAGGTGCGGGGCCGCGGCCTGCGCCAGGAAGAACGGCGCGCGCGCGTTGACCGCGAACAGCTCGTCCCACTGTTCCACCTGCACCTGGCCGAACGGCGTGGGGAAGAAGTTGGAAGCGTTGTTGACCAGTGCGTCGAGCCGGCCGAAATGCGCCACCACGTCCTCGACCAGCTCCGGCAGCGCCTGCGCATCGCGCAGGTCGGCCTGTACCGCCAGCACGCTGCCCGGTCTTTCGCTTTCAAGGTCGAAGGCCAGCGCCTGCAGTTCCTCGCCCGACTGGTGGGCATGCAGGGCCAGCCGGTAGCCGTGGCCATGCAGGTGGCGGGCGATGACCGCGCCGATGCGGCGCGCGCTGCCAGTCACCAGGGCCACCCGTTGCGGATCGGTCATCTGCGTTTTCCTCGCTCGGCTATCCTGTGCATTGTCCCCGCAAACCGCCGTCCCATGCATTCCGACCTGCCCCTGCCCGAATCCGACGCGCTGGCCCACAGCGAGCAGCTGGCCGCGCACCTGCGCGCGGAGATTCTCGCCCAGGGCGGCGCGATGCCGTTCTCGCGGTTCATGGAGCTGGTGCTGTATGCGCCGGGCTGGGGGTATTACAGCGCCGGCGCCAGCAAGTTCGGCGCCGCCGGCGACTTCGTCACCGCGCCGGAGATGGGCACGCTGTTCGCCGCGGCCACCGCCAACGCGCTGGCACCGGTGGTGCGCGAGGTCGGGCCGCAGGCGCGCGTGCTGGAACTGGGCGGCGGCAGCGGCGCGTTCGCCGAGGTCGCGCTCGGGCGCCTGGCCGAACTGGACGCCCTGCCGGCGCGCTACGCCATCCTCGAGCCCAGCGCCGACCTGCGCCAGCGCCAGCGCCAGCGCCTGCAGGACGCGCTCGACCCGGCGGTGTTCGCCCGCGTGGAATGGTTGGACCGCCCGTTCGAGGACGAATGGGACGGCGCACTGTTCGCCAACGAGGTGATCGACGCGCTGCCCACGCCGCGCTTCCTCGTCGACGAAGGCGAGGTCTACGAGGAAACCGTCGAACTCGATGGCGAAGGCCGTTTCGTGCGCGGAGCGCAGCCGGCGGACATGCTGCTGTCGGCGGCGGTGCGGCACGTGGAGCGCTACCTGGAGCGTCCCTTCGCCGACGGCTACCGCTCCGAACTGCTGCCGCAGCTGCCGTACTGGATCCAGGCGGTGGCCGGCGGCCTGCGCCGCGGCGCGATGCTGTTCGTCGACTACGGCTACACCCGCGCCGAGTTCTACCAGGACGACCGCCGCGACGGCACCCTGCGCGCGTTCTACCGCCATCGCGTGCACAACGATGTCTACCTGTGGCCGGGCTTGCAGGACATCACCGCCTCGGTGGATTTCACCGCGCTGGCCGAAGCGGGCACCGGCGCCGGCTTCGACCTGGCCGGCTACTGCCACCAGGCCGGCTTCCTGCTCGGCAACGGCATCGCCGGCCTGCTTGAAGAGGCCGACGAGCGCACCGACGAGGTCGGGCGCGTGCGCCTGCGCGAGCAATTCAAGCGCCTCACCCTGCCCACCGAGATGGGCGAGCGCTTCCAGGTGATGGGCTTCAGCCGCGACGTGGACCTGTCGGCGGCATTCGCCATGGGCGACCTGACCTGGCGCCTGTGAGCCGGCCGCTGTTCAAGCCGCTGCGCCACCTGCCGTTCTGGATCGCCCTGTGGGCGCTGGCGGTGATGGGCGTGATCGTGGTGTGCCTGATCCCGCCACCGCCGCTTCCCTCCCTGCCGGAGAACGGCGACAAGGCCGAGCACTTCATCGCCTATTTCCTGCTGTCGGCCAGCGCGGTTCAGCTGTTTCGCCGCGGCCGCGCACTGCTGGCCGTCGCCCTGGCACTGGTGGCGATGGGCGTATGCATCGAGCTCGCGCAGGGCGCGCTGACCGACACCCGCAGCGCCGACCCGTTCGACGCGCTGGCCAACACCATTGGCGTGGCCATCGGCCTGGCAACGGCATTCACGCCGCTGCGCGACCTGCTGCTACGCCTGCAACCGCGCCACAAAGTTTCCTAGGCCCGTAGGAGCGGCTTCAGCCGCGAAGAGCCTTCAGACAGACCTCGCTCCACACAGAATCTGCGCTCGCAGCTGAGGGCCGAAGGAAATGCCGCTTCGCGACTGGCATTGCCTTCACGGGTTGTCTGTGCGGGACATTGACGGCTCTGCCGGCAACGCCCGGCCTTCCCGGAATCCATCACATGCTTTGAGAGGGCTTGCTCCGAGTGATACCGTGCCATGCAAAGAACGCCGGCAGGGGGAATGCGACAATGTTTACGCCCCAGCTTTACTTGCCGACATCGCGGACAACTCATGCAGCGTATATGGCTGGGGTCTCTTGCCAAGCACTCGTGTTGCCGGCCTTTGGGCTAGTAGTTTGGGCGCAGCAATGAAGAACGCCGCAGCTCGGGTAGCGGTTCTCTCGACCCTATTGTCAGCTTGTGCTTATGGACCGATAAAAGACCCCATCTTATAGGGGTGAGTACTTCTATAACTTTGAGAGTTCCTATCTCACTCCTAAAGGCAAGGACGAAGCGTGGTGCATCGATGCTGGCGCCATGAGCAAAGCCATGCTCCCCGCAAAGGACGCCAATGGCCCATGGGGCATATCCGATGTTGTGGTTCGCGGGAAACTCGGTCCTGTCGGTAGCTATGGTGGCCTGGCAAGGTGCAGACACATGCTGTACGTGACTGAGATTGTTGAGGTATCGAACATGCGCGGGCGTGATGGATAGGCAGCCGTCTGACAATTCATTCAAGCTGTCCTTGCTTTGCGAGGCGGCTCGATTCAGGCACTAAGTCGCAGGTGGATACTTGATGCACAACGTTCTCTTTGTCTGTGGCAAGAACCGCCTGCGCAGCCCGACGGCAGAGCAGGTGTTCGCGGATTGGCCTGGCGTGGAGACCGCTTCCGCTGGGACAGCCAATGACGCGGACTGTCCTGTTTCGGCCGAGTTGATCGCCTGGGCAGATACCGTGCTGGTCATGGAGGCTGCGCACAGGTCCAAAGTCGCAGCCAGGTTCCGGACTCAACTGCGCGGCAAGCGCATGGCCGTGCTGGGCATCCCCGACCAGTTCGAGTACATGGCTCCGGAGCTCGTCCGGCTGCTCCAACAAAAGGTTCCGCCCTACTTGCCGGGCCGCACTGCAGCGGCCTAGCTGCCGCCTGACGGTTCGTTCAAGCCGATGCCGATTCGCGGCAATTCTTGATCAGGAGTTGGAGCGCATATGCAGGCCATTGCAATCTTGCTGATAGCGGTCGCGGCTCTCATCACTCCCTTTTACTTTCACGCACTTGTCCGTTTTCGGCGCATTCTTCTGGCAGAGCGCCCGGATCTGGCGAACCGAAGAGGTTCGCTCAGCTTTTTCTACACGGGCCTTCCCCGTATCGGTGATCCGAATGTGAGCATGGCTGTCATCGGCGCTGCCTTTGGGGCTGTCGTTCGGGAGCTTAAAGACCCGGGTGCTGTACGGTATGCCCGGCGTATAAGGATCAGCCTTTTCGTGGTTGTCCCCGCCTATCTGGTAGCCCTCACGATCCTGATCGTGGGTGTGCCCTGACAATTCATTCGTGCCGATGCCGCTTCGCAGCACGGCTTAATTCAGGCGATACGCCCTGGAGGATCCTATGTCGAGCTTTGGGAACTGCTGCAGCGATATGAGGGATGCGATGATATCGCCGCCTGAAAAGTTGTTTCGGGTTGAGGAGAACGGTGTCCTGTACCTGGCAGTCGGGTATGCGAACACGGACCAAGGTGTTGGCTGGTTCGATATGGCCGTCCTGTACTGCCCGTTTTGCGGTGCAACTCTCCAGTCCCGCGCGGACATACAGCGCCGTGCCGGAGTCTGACGATTCATTCAAGCCGACGCTGCCCCGCGGCGCGGCTTAACCCGGGCGTCAGGCGACTTGCCAAGGGGGTTCGCCAATGAAAATTCTTGTTCCTGTTCTTGTCCTTTTGCTGGCCCCTCCATCCGCCGCAGCGATCGGGCCAGAGGCTCTACTTGTCTGCGAATCGGGTCCTGTACAGCGCGAATTCGGCAAAGCCAGCTGGAACGTCTATGCCTGCGCTGATGGCAAATCCATCGTTGTTGTTCCGCTTGCAGCCATGGACGGCGAGTTTGGTTACTTCTTCGTAACGCCGAACGGGGGAGAGATCGTTGTTGCCGGTGAAGGCTGGGGGCAGGAAGCATCATTCCAGCCGGCGTTCCAGCAACTCAAGCGGTTCACGGTTGTAGAGTTGGCGGCTTTGGCCAAGTCTGCAAAAGCAGTTGAGCCGGCGGTGTCACCCGATCCGTGACGCCGCCCAACAATTCAATCAAGCCGATGCCGCTTCGCGGTGCCGCTTGACCTACGGAATCAGGTGATCATGCCGCTCTATCGCTGTTCTATTTGTGGCGAGAACTTTCCCGGCGACATGTTGGGCGAGGCATCGCCGATTGGCTTCTATACAACGCGCTTTGTTGTCGCGGATAGTCCAGGGCAGGCGGAGATGCTTGCCTTGGATGCGTTGCGTAGAGAGGATTTCTTCAATATTCCGGCTGAGAAAAGATCGGAAGACGCGAAGGTCTTCTTCGAGGAGATTGCGGAGATTGCGCCGGACACCGAGAGGACGCCCAACACCGGCTTCACGTTCTTCGTGATGGGAACCTGAAAGTTCATCCAGGCTGACACGGCTCAATTCAGGCGCTAGGCGTGCATGGGCACGCCCATGTCGACAGCGGCCGCTAACGCAGCGTCACCCTGTCCACCACCCACATGTCGGGACGGAAGTCGCCGCTGAAGCGGATGCACAGTGCTTCGGTGGCATCGGAACGGCGCAGCAGCGGCGCGCGCAGGGTGATGAAGCCGTCGGCGTCGGGGCGTGCCGGCAGGGGCGCGGTGGCGATGACGTCGCCGTCGCAGGAGCCGGCGCGGATGTCGAGTTCACCGTGCGCGCTGCGCGCGGGCAGGAAGCGGCGGCGGGCGTTCTCCTCCTCGCTCTGGTCGATGATGTAGGGCAGGCGGCCGGCGCGCACCTCGATGCTGCCGGCACCGGCCATCGGTGCCTGTTCCCAGCGCCAGCACGGTTGCATGAAGGCGACGTTGAACAGGGCGCGCTGGCCGTCGGCCTGCACCGTGTCGTCCTGCATGCGCAGGACCGGGCCTTCGGCGATGCAGGGCTGCAGCTGCGCGTTGCCGCGGCTGCGCAGGCTGGCAGTGGTGAGGTCGAAGCGGTCTGCAGGTTGCAGCGCGCTGCTGCCGGCGAAGGCGGCGGTGCGCAGCCGCAGCGGCAGTCCGGTCTCGATGGGGCCGGCGTACAGCGGCGACCGTGCGGTAGGTTCGCTGCCATCGAGCGTGTAGCGCACCGGGTAGCCGAGCGGGTTGGACAGGCGCAGCGCCGCCTTGCCGGGGCCGGCGGGCGCATCGTCCAGCAGCACGCGGAACGGCGTGCGTGCGTAGCCGACGTCCAGCGCTTCGTAGCGTCGGGTCCAGGCCGGCAGGCGTTGCAGGAAGCTGGCGTAGTCCTTGCCGGCCTGCGGCGTCCAGCCGGTCTCGGCCACTGCCAGCAGGCGCGGGAAGGTGTTGTGTTCGACCGCGGCGAAGCGCACGTCGTCGGTGGTCCACATGTTCGCCTGCAGGCCGAGGATGTGGCGGCGCTGGGTCGCGTCCAGCGCTTCGGGCACCGGTTCGAAGCGGTAGAACCGTTCCATCGGGATCAGCTTCGGGCGCGGACGGCCGCCGGGCTCGTCCGGCGAGTCGGTCTGCAGGTAGTCCAGGTACAGGTCGGCGTTGGGCGACATGACCACGTCGTGGCCCTGGCGCGCCGCGGCGATGCCGCCGTCGATGCCGCGCCAGGACATCACCGTGGCATCGGGCGCCAGGCCGCCATCGAGGATTTCGTCCCAGCCGATCAGGCGTTTGCCGTGCGCATGCACGAGGGTTTCCAGGCGATGGATGAACCAGCTCTGCAGCGCGGCTTCGTCGGCCAGTCCGAGTTCGCGCATTCTGGCTTGCACGCGCGGCGAGGCCTGCCACTGCGTCTTGATCGCCTCGTCGCCGCCGACGTGGATGTAGGGCCCGGGGAACAGCTGCGCCACTTCGGCGAACACGCCGTCGAGGAAGTCGAACGTGGCGTCGTCCACGTTGAACAGGTTTGCGTGGATGCCGCGGTGCGCCGAGACCGGAATCTCCCGGCCCTCGGTGCCCAGCGCTGGATACGCGGCGATGGCGGCGGTGGCGTGGCCGGGCATATCGATCTCCGGCACCACGGTGATGTGCAGCGCGGCGGCGTGGGCGACGATGTCGCGGATGTCGTCCTGCGAATACCAGCCGCAATACGGCGCCGGCTTGCCGCTGGCCCGGTCGACGCCGGCATCGCCGGCGGGAATGCGGCAGCCGCCGACTTGCGTCAATCGAGGATGGCGCTTGATCTCGATGCGCCAGCCCTGGTCGTCGGTCAGGTGCCAATGGAATACGTTGAGCTTGTGCAGCGCCATCGTGTCCAGCAGCTGTTTCACCTGCGCCGGCGTCTGGAAATGCCGGGCCGAATCGAGCATGTAACCGCGCCAGGGGAAACGCGGTGCGTCCTCGATGCGCATCGCCGGCAGCGCCACGCGTGCGCCTTCGCCCTGGGTGAGCAGTTGCCACAGCGTCACCGCGCCATGGAACAGGCCGGCTTCGTCACTGGCGCGGATCGCGATGCCGTCATCGCCGACGGTGAGCGCATAGCCTTCGGCCGGAAGGGAGCTGCCGGTGTCGATGGCGAGGCGGATGCCGTGCCTGTCCTTGTCGCCAGCGGCCATGCGCAACGGCGCGCGCCCGGCCTTGGCGAGGAAGGCGTTGAGCTGCCCGGCCACGCGCATCGCGGCTTCGCCTTCGGCATGGAGCCGGGTGTCTGCATCCACAGCGAAGGCGGCCGCGCCGGCATCGACCTGCAGCGAAGCCGGCTGCGGGATCAGCGAGGGAACGATGGCATCGTCGCCGGCATGCGCCTGGTTGCAGAGTGCCAGCAGGCAGAAGGACAGCCACACGGATCGACGCATCATGGGTTCCGGTTGGGCGAAGGCCAGGCCGGATTATCCGATGATCGGCTATCGTTGCCCATCGCTTCCCCTACCCGGATACGCGCATGCATGGATACATGAGAAACCTTTTGCTGTGCGGCCTGTTGCTGGCATGGATGTCGCCGGTGCGGGCCGTCGAAGCAAGCGGCAGCGGCCCCGAACCCGGCATCGAGGTGCTGCTGCGCGAGCGCGCCGGCGACCTGGAGGGCAAGCGCATCGGCCTGGTCACCAACATGACCGGCGTTGACCGCATGCTGCGCAGCGACATCGACCTGCTCGCCGCGCGCAGGGATGTCCAGCTGGTGGCGCTGTTCGGCCCCGAGCATGGCGTTCGCGGCGACGTGCAGGCCGGGGGACACGTGGATTCGTCGCGCGATGCAGCCACCGGCTTGCCGGTGCACAGCCTCTACGGCGAGCACCGCGAGCCGACGCCGGACATGCTGCGCGGCATCGACCTGCTGCTGTTCGACATCCAGGACGTCGGCGCGCGCTTCTACACCTACCCGTACACGCTGGCCAACGTGCTGCGCGCGGCCCGGCGCGACGGCATTCCGGTATGGGTGCTGGACCGCCCCAATCCGGTCGGCGGGCTCAAGGTGGAAGGCCCGGTGCTGGAGCCGGGGCAGTCCTCGTTCGTCGGCATGTTTCCGATCCCGGTGCGCCACGGCATGACCATCGGCGAGCTGGCGCGGTTGTTCAACGGCGAGTTCGGCATCGGCGCCGACCTGACCGTGGTGCCGATGCGCGGCTGGCAGCGCGGCGACGCCGAGCCGGGCGGGGCGATGCCCTGGGTGCCGCCGTCGCCGAACATGCCTACGCGCGACACCGCGCTGGTCTACCTGGGCACGGCGCTGCTGGAAGGCACCAACGTGTCCGAAGGCCGCGGCACCACGCGGCCGTTCGAAACCGTCGGCGCGCCCTTCGTCGATGCGCGGCGACTGGCCGACGCGCTCAATGCGCTCGACCTGCCGGGCGTGCGTTTCCGGCCGACATCGTTCACGCCCAGCTTCTCCAAGCACGAAGGCAAGGCCTGCGGCGGCGTGCAGATCCATGTGGTCGACCGCGAGGCGTTCCTGCCGTTCCGCACCGGATTGGCGGTGGTCAAGGCGCTGCACGACCTGTATCCGGACCAGTTCCGCTTCCAGTCCGACGCGCCGGGCGCGACACCGGGCTTCTTCGACAAGCTGGCCGGCAATGCCTGGCTGCGGCAGGCGATCGAGCGCGGCGACACGCTCGACGCGATGCAGGCGCGCTGGCAGCCGGAGCTGCGGCGTTTCGAGGCGGTGCGCGCGCGTTACCTGCTGTATCCGTGAGCGGTGGCGCGGGCCGCGGCACTTCCGCCGCCGCCTGCGCGCCTGCTACGGTGCTGCCACTGCCATCGCCGGCAGCGCGTGGCGGCGGGCGATGGCGGAAGGAAGGGCGCGGTGCGGGACGGTACGGTGGAGAGAACCTGCCGCACCGCACCGCGCCTTCCCGGGTAACTATTTGCCCGGCTGCAGCGTCACCTGCTGCAGCACCCACATCTGCGGACGGGTATCGCCGCTGAAGGTCATGCACAGGTCGGCGATGGTTTCCGGCCCCCTGCGCAGCGGTGCTTCCAGTTCGATGAAGCCGTCCTTGCCCGCCTGCGCCGGCAGCGGCACCGTGGCCAGCACCGGTCCCTGGCAGCCGGCGCGCACCTCGAACTCGCCATGGCGCGCCACCGGCCTGCGCCAGCCGCGCCTGGCTTCCTCTTCGCGCAGCAGGCCGAAGTTGTAGGGGATGCGTCCGGCGCGGACCTTGACCGAGGCGATGTCCTGCAGCTGCGCGTCCTCCCACAGCCAGCACGGGTTGAAGATGGTCACGTCGAAGTTCGCGCGCGGGCCGTCGATCGGGTTGTCGTCCTCCAGCCGCAGCAGCAGGCGCCCGCCCTGCGGGCATTGCGCCAGGGTCTTGTCGGTGCGGGTCAGCAGCGAGGCGGCGTCGAAGGTCCAGCTGCTCGGCGCATCCGCCAGCGGCCGGCCTTCGTGGAAGGCCATCGCCGTGAGCACGGTGGGCACCGCAAGGGTCAGCGCGGCGCCGTAGCTGGCCGACTGCGCCGTCGGCGCGCTGCCGTCGGTGGTGTAGCGGATGTCGCGGTAGCTCAGCGGGTTGGACAGTTCCACCGTCACCTTGCCGGCGGCGCGGTCTTCCTGGCGCTTCATCGCCACCGACAGCGCGGTCTGGCCGTAGGCGATGCCGAGCGCGCGGTAGCGCTGCAGCTGCGCCGGCAGGCGTGCGAGGAAATCGTCGTAGCTCTTGCGCTCCAGCGGCGTCCAGGCGATCTCGGCCAGCGCCGACAGGCGCGGGAACACGTTGTGCTGCAGGCGCTCGAAGGTGCGCGTGTGCTCGGTCCACAGGTTGGCCTGCACGCCGAGCACATGCTTGCGCTGGGCCGCATCCAGCTGCGCGGGCACCGGGTCGAAGGCGTAGATCTTCTGCATCGGGGTGAACTTCGGGCGGCCCGGCGGCTCGTCCGGCAGGTTGGTCTGCAGGAAGTCCAGGTACAGCGTGTGGCTGGGCGCCATCACCACGTCGTGGCCGTGGGTGGCGGCCTCGATGCCGCCCTCGATGCCGCGCCAGGACATCACCGTGGCCTGCGGCGGCAGCCCGCCCTCGATGATCTCGTCCCAGCCGATCAGTCTGCGGTCGTGCTCCTCCAGGTATTTCTCCAGGCGCTTGAGCATGTGCGACTGCAGCGCTTCCTCGTCCTTCAGTCCCAGCTCGCGGATGTAGGCCTGCACCGCGGGCGATGCCTGCCACTGGTACTTCACCGCCTCGTCGCCGCCGATATGCACGTAGGGGCCGGGGAACAGTTCGATCACCTCGGCCAGGATGTTCTCCAGGAACTGCAGCGTCTCCTCGCGCGGATTGAACAGGTAGGGATTGACGCCCCAGTTGTGCGAGGGCTCGGTCGGCCCGTCGACCACGCCGTGCTCCGGATAGGCCGCCACCGCCGCCTGCGCGTGGCCGGGCACGTCGATCTCCGGCACCACGGTGATGTGCCGCGCAGCCGCGTAGGCCACCACGTCGCGGATCTGTTCCTGCGTGTACCAGCCGCAGTAGCGGTTGGGCGTGCCGTCGTCGTGGCGGCCGAGCGCGCCGGCCGGGAGGCGGCAGCCGCCGATCTC
This sequence comes from Stenotrophomonas sp. MYb238, assembly GCF_009496535.1. Taxonomy (GTDB): domain Bacteria; phylum Pseudomonadota; class Gammaproteobacteria; order Xanthomonadales; family Xanthomonadaceae; genus Stenotrophomonas. The sequence goes on along the minus strand of NZ_WIDL01000009.1, from coordinate 67,472 downwards.
GGTCAGCTTCGGATAGCGCTTGATCTCCATGCGCCAGCCCTGGTCGTCGGTGAGGTGCCAGTGGAAGGTGTTGAGCTTGTGCGTGGCCATCGCATCGAGCAGCAGCTTGATCTGCTCGACGCTCTGGAAGTGGCGCGCCGAATCGAGCATGAAGCCGCGCCAGGAAAAGCGTGGCGCGTCCTCCACGCGCATCGCCGGCAACGACACCGCCGCCGCCTCCTGCCCGGCCAGCAGCTGCCACAGCGACATCGCGCCGTAGAACAGGCCGCGCTCGCCGGCCGCCTCGACCACGATGCCGGTGGGCGAGATGTCCAGCGTGTACGCCTCGGGCGCAGCGTCCGCGCCTGCCGGCGCCAGGCGGAACACGATGCCGCCCTTGGCCTTGCCCGCGTCGGCGGCGAGCGCCAGCGGCGTGGTTTTGCCGAGCAGGCCGGTGAACTGCGCCGCGACGCGGGCCGCCGCTTCGCCCTGCGCGCGCACGGGAGTGCGCGCATCGACCAGGTAGCTGCCGGCTGCCGGCTGGATCGATTGCGGGCGCGGGACGATCGTCGCGCTCTCCACCCGCACCGGCTGCACCTGCGCCGCCGGAGTGGCCGCGCCGGTGGTCGCGGCGCAGGCGGTGGTGCCGCCCAGGACGACGAGCAGGGCGCTTGCGAGGGCGGTGGCGGCAGTGCTGCGGTATCGGGTCATCGTGGTTCCTTTCGGTGAAGCCTGGACGCGGGCGCGGCCAGGTGATCGCTGCGGTACGGCGTGGAAGCGCCTCTCAGCGGAGGGACGGATCGCGGGCGTGGGAAGGAGGAACGCCCGCATCCGTTTGCGTCGTGGCGTCGGTGGGCAGGGTAAAGCCCATCAACGTGCCGCCGACGGTCGCGGCGACCAGTGTGTCGCCATCGCGTGCCAGGCCGCCGGCCACGCCCCATACGAAACCCTCGCCGGCGGGCAAGGCCAGGCGCGCCAGGACCTGTCCGTCGGCGCGGTCGAGCATCGCCAGTTCCGCCTGCAGCGGCTGGAAATACGGCGCGCCGGCGGCGGTGGCGACGAACAGGTGGCGGCCGGCGGGCAGCGGCGTTCCCCAGCTCCAGCCGGCCACTTCGCTCCGCCAGTGCACCTTGCCGCTGCCCGCATCGATGGCGCTGATGCGCTTCAGGTCGGACGAGCCGATGTAGAGCGTGTCGTCCACGATCATCGGTGCCGATTCCACCCACGAGGTCCAGAACGGCAGCAGCCACAGGCGGTGGCCGTCGCGCGCGTCGAGCGCGTGCAGCAAGGCGCCGCGGTCGCTGACATAGACGCGGCCCTGGTGGACCACCGGCGCCGCGCCGGGCTGGCCGGACAGGGCATGGCGCCAGCGTTCCTCGCCGGTGCGCGGGTCCAGGGCATGCACGCTGCCAGGTTCGCTGACCACGTAGATATGGCGGGCGTCGGCCGCGGCGCCATGGCGGATGCGGCCCGGTGCGGCGAAGCGCCATAACCGCCGGCCGCTTCCGGCGTCGACCGCATGCAGGCTGCCATCGGCGCTGCCGACGTAGAGGGCGTCGCCCACCCGCAGCGGTTGCGGCGCCTGCCAGTCCCAGTGCGCGCTGTCCGGATGCGGCAGCACGCGCGCCGCTGGCGCCGGTGCCAGCGGGTAGCGCCAGACTTCGTGGCCGTCGGCCCTGTCCAGGCGATGCAGGAAACCGTCGCTGGCCACGTAGACCGCGTCGCCCTCGACGGCGGCGCTGGCGAACACGGGAAAGCCCAGCGCCGCGCTCCAGAGGCGATGGCCATCGCGTACGTCCACCGCCTCGAAAGTGCCGCCGGTGGTGCCGACATAGGCGATGCCGCCGTCCACGACCGGCGAGGCGAACACCTGGCCCGACAGGCGTACCGACCAGCGCGGCCCCGGCAGTACGGGCACGTCGTTGGTCAAGGTCGAGGGCATGGCCGATGGGCGCGGCCCGGCGTGCCGCAGGTCGGCGCGACCGGCCGGGTCCAGCAGGGTGCCGGTCAGGCGCCCTGCCTTGCGTTCCAGCGCCAGGTGCAGGCCGGGCAGGCGCAGGACGCCGTCCTCGACCCGCGCGCTGCCCATCGCCATGGACTGCATGTGCGCGATGGGCAGGTCGAGCCTGACCGACAGGCCGCCTTCGCCATCGGGCTGCAGGTCCAGGCCGACGGCGATGCGCTCGCGTCCGCTGCCGGTGTGGCCGGACCAGTAGCCGGCCAGGCCGGCGGTGTCCTGCGCGGCGGCCGCGGCGGAACCCGCGAGCGCGCAGGCGAGCAGCCAGCATCGCCATCCTGCCTGCGGGCCGCGGGCGTGCCGGTCTCGAACTGGAGCGCGCGTTGTCATGGTGGTCGTGGTCCTCTGTCCGGCGCGGACGCCAGGGTGCGGCAGGCGCCAGGCAAACCGCATCGCATTCCATGCGCCTTGCCTGACGCCTGCGGGAAAGCCCCGCAGGCAACGGTGGACCGGCCATGCCGGTCCACCGGGGTACTACGGTATTGCCTGCGGCATCAGAACGCGAAGCGCAGCGATGCCATGTAGCGGCGGCCGCTCAGGTAAGCGCCGCGGGTGAGCTGTTCCACGCCCGAGTAGGAGTGGTACTGCTCGTCCAGCAGGTTCATGCCTTCCAGGCCGATGGACAGGTTTTCATTGATCCTGAAGGCGATGGACGCATCCAGCGAGGCGTAGTCCATCGTCCACAGTTCACGGCCGGCGCTGACGTTGGTGAAGTACTTGTCGCGCCAGCCATAGGTGACGCGTGCGGTCCAGGTGTCGTTCTCGAAGAACGGGCTGATGTTGAACTGGTTCTTCGAGTTGAACGGCAACGGGCGGCCGCCGGTAGCTTCGCCGTCGGAGTAGGTGTAGTTGGCCACGATGCCGAAACCCAGGCCGAAGTTTTGCTGCCATACCAGCGAGTAGCCCTTGATCTTGGCATCGCCGGCATTGCGCGGACGGTCCACCAGGTAGGTGTCGTCCTTGTTCTGGTTCTGGTTCCAGTGCGTCTCGGGCGTGGACTCGGTGAGGATGTAGTCGGACACATCGCGGTAGAAGATCGAGCCGGCGACGATGGCGTTCTCCGAGAAATACCACTCGGCGGAGAAGTCCAGATTGGTGGACTGGTACGGCTTGAGGTTCGGGTTGCCGCCGCCGCCGGTCAGCGCGGTGTCGGAGAGCCACAGGTAGGACGAGATGTCCGTGTAGTTCGGCCGGGCGATGGTCTTGGCGGCGGAAGCGCGCAGGATCAGCGAATCGGTGGCGTCGTAGGCAAGGTTCAGGTTCGGAAGAACGTTGTTGTACTTGTTCTTGTTCACCACCGGGTCATAGGAAGCTGCAAGCTTCTCCGCACTCCAGGTGCTCTGGGTGCAGCCGGCCAGGCCGGTGTTGCACGCGTAGCTGCCCGATTCCAGGTCGGTCCGCACATAACGCACGCCGATGTTGCCGCGCAGCTTGTCGAAGCTGAAGTCGGCCTGCACGTAGGCGGCGCCGATGTCCTCGTTGATCGACCAGTTGTTGCGCGCGAACTCCTCCGCACTGAACGGCGAGACGACGGGCATGGTCTGCCACGGCGCCAGCCACTTGCCGCTGCTGATGTAGTCGGCCAGCTTCCAGCCGTCGATGGTGAAGCGCTTGCCCAGGTCGCCGTAGTCGCTGAAACCTCCCAGGTAATTGCCGGGCAGTTCGCGCGGATCGAAGTCCGAAGCCTTGGCGTCGCCGTAACCGCCCACGGCCGCCAGGCCGATGCCCTGCTGGACCTGTCTGGTCTCATGCTTGCGCTGCTTGTAGCCGAAGCGGAGCAGGTACACCGGCGAGTCGAGCTTGATGCCGAAATCGACCTGGCCGTAGGTTTCCTTGTCGACGGTCGGCTTGTCGACCAGATTGCCGCCCCAACCGGTATTCCAGTCCGGCATGTCCGGACTGCCCGAGGCGCCGGCCCAGCCGCCATCCATCTGGAACTGGTCCGGATGGAGGAAGGGGTTGCTGCCGGTGAACTTCACGCTGCCCGGCTTGCCCGGGGCGTCCGCGATGGACCAGGTGTAGTCGGTGCGAGCCAGGAATTCGCCGAACACCTGCTGCGGGCCGCCATCGGCCTTGGTGTGGCCGATATGGGTGGAGGCGAACCAGCGCTCGTCGTTCCAGTCGAGCTTGACGTCGTAGGTCGACGACTCGACCTTGGCGCGGCGGTTCTGCATGTCGAAGACCACCAGGCCATTCTTGTGGCTGGCGCTGGTGATCAGGCCGTCCTTGACGGTGATGTCGCTCAGCGTCTTGAGGCTGTTCCAGGTGTTGCCCTGATGGGTGAACATCGACTGCGCCATGTGGTCGAAATCGGCGTCGATCTTCAGCGCGTTCAACTCGACATTCATCTGTTCGACCGGCTTGAACTGCAGCGCCAGCGAGTAGGTCTTGCGCTCGCGTTTCTGCTCGAAGAAGTGCGCGCTGGTGGAGTTGGGGCCGACCGCGTTCGGATTGGCGTACAGCGTGTCGGCGCAGGTGCCGGTGCAGGTGGCCGGGAGTGTCGGCTGCACGCCGTTGACGGGCGACTTGGACCAGTCCGGCGGGAGGTTGGTCACCGAGCCGGGCGCACCGCCCACGCCGGCGATGTAGTCCTTGGCGCGCACGATGCCGTAGGACTCGATGCCGTCGCGGCGGATGCTTTCATTGGAAGCCTGTGCCGAGACGATCACGCCGAAACTGCCGGCATCGTTCTTCCAGGCGAAGGCGGCCGAGGCATTGGGATCGGTCTTTTCCACGCGGTCGTTGCGGCCATAGCTCACGCGGCCGGACAGGCTCGTCTTCTCGGGCATGTCCAGCGGCTTGCGGGTGGAGACGATCACCGTGCCGCCGATCGAGCCTTCATCGATGCGCGCTTCCGGCGACTTGAACACTTCCACCTTGCCGACCAGTTCGGGCGCCAGCAGCGAGTAGTTGAAGGTGCGCGTCGGGAAGTCGGACATGTTCCAGTCGCCGGAGGCGATGGACTGGCCGTTGAGCAGGGTGCGGTTCAACGCGGGGTCGGTACCGAGGATCGAGACCTTCTCGCCCTGGCCGTAGGCGCGGTCGATGGTGACGCCCGGGATGATGGTCATCGCTTCGGCCACGTTGGTGGCCGGGAACTTGCCCACGTCCTCTGCGGTGATGACATCGACGATGGCATCGGCGTTGCGCTTGGTTTCCAGCGATTGCTGCAGGCTGGCGCGGATGCCGGTGACGACCACGCGGTCAAGTTCGGTGGCGTCCTGCTTGGCTTCCTGCGCGTTGGCGCTGAAGCCAAGCACGAGACAGCTGACGATGGCTGCGGTGAGTGGCGACTTGCGGTGGTTCAAAGGTCTCTCTCCTTCGCTTGGGAATGGCCGGCGCATGGCCGGCCGGTGGCTTTCCGTACTCCGGTCGGGAGCTCGGATGAAGCGGGTGCGCCCGCCCGCGGGGGCATCCCGCCCGATGCGGGCAGGGACAGGAGGAAGGGGTGTTGCGCTTCCACGGCTGGCCTCGTTTGCGGGTGGCGTGTGTGGTTCGACGGCAGCGAAGTTTGTGTTCAACACAACATCTAGTCAATGAAATGCAAAAATATTTTTCATGAAAAAACGCGGTATAGAGACCATCGTTTTCATCATTCAATCATTGATTAAAAAGGATAATTCTCACGAAAATGGATTGTTTTTCGTATCCTTTGAAAATTTTCCAACTAAAAGTAATTAGATCTTTAAAAATTATGTTCAATGCCGGTATGGCATACGGTGGGCTTCTGTAGCCGGCGCTGGAAAGAGGCGCGCGGGCAATAGCGCACCCCGACCATCGGCACCGCCTGGCGGCCGTGTCCTGGCGCCCCGATGTGCGTCGCACTCGGGCACGGAGACGCGTGCCGGGACCCGGCAACGTGTTGCGATTTGGCGCTGGCGCGACCTGCGCGCCGGACAAAAAAAGGGCCTGGAATGCCCAGGCCCGTTGGAGGAGAAAAAACGGTGGAACGAAGCGGTGGCGCTTAGAAGGCGAAGCGCAGCGTGGCCATGTAGCGGCGGCCGGTACGGTACAGGCCGCGCACCAGTTTCTCGGTGTTGGCCACGCCCGGGATCTCGGCGTAGGAGCGGTACTCGCTGTCCAGCAGGTTCATGCCATCCAGGCCCAGGGTCAGGTTGTCGGTGAGCTTGAAGTTGAAGCTGGCATCCAGCGAGTCGTAGTCGTCGGTGACCAGGTAATTGCCGCGGTCGACGTTGGTGTAGTACTTCGAACGCCACGAGTAGGTCACGCGGGCGCTGATGCGGTCGCTCTCGTAGAACGGGCTGAAGTTCAGCTGGTTCTTGGAGTTGTAGGGCAGGAAGTCGCCGCTGTCGGCCTTGGCTTCGGCGTAGGTCCAGTTGGCCAGCAGGCCCAGGCCGGCGCCGAAGGTCTGCTGGTACGCCGCGGAGAAGCCCTTGATGGTGGCGCTGCCGGCGTTGTTCGGACGCGAGACGTCGAACTCGGTGATGCGCTGGTCGGCCTGGTTGAAGTGCTGTTCCTTCTGGGTGCTGACCAGGATGTAGTTGTCCACCTTCTTGTGGAACAGCGTGCCGGCCAGGATGGCGTTCTCGGCGAAGTACCACTCGGCCGAGAAGTCCAGGTTGGTGGATTCGTACGGATCCAGGTCCGGATTGCCGCCGCCGCCGGTGCGGGTCTGGTCGCCCAGCCACAGGTAGGTGGACATGTCGCCGTAGTTCGGGCGCGCGATCACCTTGGCCGCCGAACCGCGCAGCACCACCGTGTCGCTCAGGTCGTAGACCAGGTTCACGTTGGGCAGCACGTCGTTGTACTTCTTCGTGGTGGTGGCCAGCTGGTAACTGTGCACCCAGTTGTTGGCCTCGTTGGCGACGCAGCTGGGCTTGCCGATGCACTGCCAGCTGGTGCTGTCGGACTCGGTGCGCACCAGGCGCACGCCGAAGTTGCCGCGCAGGCGGTCCACGCTGAAGTCGGCCTGCACATAGGCCGCGGTGACGTCCTCGGTCACCTTCCAGGTGTTGGCCACGAACGAGGGGTCGAAGAAGGTGCTCGGGGCACGCATGGTCTGCCACGGCGCCAGCCAATCGCCGCTGAGGATGTAGTCGGCCAGCTTCCAGCCATCGATCATGAAGCGGCTGTCGAGGTCGCCGACGTCGCCGAAGCCGGAGAGGTAGTTGTCCGGCAGCGACTTGGGATCGAACTTGTCCGCGCTGACGTCGCCATAGCCCTTGATCGAGGCCAGCGTCACGCCCGCCATCGACTGCGAGGTCTCGTGCTCGCGGCGCTTGGCGCCGAAGCGCAGCTGGTAGACCGGCGATTCCAGCTGGATGCCGAAGTCCACCTGCGCGTACTTCTCCTCGTCGCGGGTGGGCTTGGTGACGATGTTGCCGCCCCAGCCCGACTTCCAGTTGTCCTTGGTCGCCGGGTCGGCATGCCAGCCGCAGCCCCAGGAGAACTGGGTGCAGGGTTCGCCGCGGTCGAGCTTGTAGGCGTTCGGGTCGTTGAACGGGCTGCCCGGGTTGGCGGGGGCGAAGTGCCTGGCCACGTCCTGGATGGCGTCGGTCTGGTAACCGTCGAAGTACAGCTTCGGCACCTTGCCGGTCAGGTCGTAGCTGTAGTTGGCCTTGTTGAGGAACTCGCCGAACACCTGGCGGCCGGTGCCGCCGGTGGCCTTGGAGTAGCCGGCATGGGCCGAGGCGAACCAGCGTTCGTCGGTCCACTTGAACTTCAGGTCGTAGGAGTCCGTGTCGACCGTGGCCTGGCGGTTGATCAGGTCGTACACGGTCAGCGCGTTGCGGAACTTGGCCTTGGTGATGACGCCGCCGTCGACGGTCAGGTCGGTCAGGTTGCCCAGCGAGTTCCAGGTGTTGCCGTTGAAGGCGAACATGGCGTGGCTGATGTTGTCGTAGCCGGCCTTCACGTCCAGTGCGTTGAATTCGATGTCCAGCTTTTCATGCGGCTTGAACTGCAGGGCCAGCGACAGGGTGTCGCGCTCGCGCTTCTGCTCGAAGTAATGGGCGCTGATCGAATTCGGGGTGACCGCGTTCGGGTTGGCCAGCAGGGTGGTGGCGCAGCTGCCCACGCAGCTCGGCGGCATGGTGACGGCTTCGCCGGTGGACCAGTCGTCGCTGGTGCTGGTGATCGAGTTCGGCGCGCCGTCGCGGCTGTTGATGTAGTGGTCGCCGGTCACCGTGCCGTAGGACTCGATGCCTTCGCGGCGGATGCTTTCGTCCGAGCGCTGGCCGGAGATGATCACGCCGAAGGTATTGGCGTCGTTCTTCCAGCCGAACATGGCCGAAACCGAGGGATCGCCGCTCTCGATGCGGTCGTTGTAGAGGTAGCCCACCGAACCGGAGACGGTGGTGCCGGCCAGGTCCAGCGGCTTGCGGGTGGAAATGTTGACGGTGCCGCCGACCGAACCTTCGTCCAGCCACGCTTCCGGCGACTTGTAGACTTCGACCTTGCTGACCAGTTGCGGGGCGAGCAGCGAGTAATTGAACGTGCGGCCCGGCTGGTCGGTGATGAACCAGTCGGCCGAGGCCACGGTCTGGCCATTGAGCACGGTGCGGTTCAGCGCCGGATCGGTGCCCAGGATGCTGACCTTCTCGCCCTGGCCGAAGGCCTTGTCGATGGTCACGCCCGGGATGATGGTGATGGCCTCGGCCACGTTGGTGGCCGGGAACTTGCCCACGTCCTCGGCGGTGATGACGTCGACGATGGCGTCGGCGTTGCGCTTGGTTTCCAGCGACTGCTGCAGGCTGGCGCGGATGCCGGTGACCACGACGCGGTCGAGGTCGGTCGCGTCCTTGCCGGTGTCCTGCGCGTGCGCGGAGAAGCTCAGGCAGGTGACGATGGCGGCGGACAGTACGGACTTGCGGTACCTCATGATGTCTCTCCTCATCATTGGCGGGATTGCGGGTTGTGAACCGCGGTTGCTGGTGGTGGCCGCCGGGCATGCCCGTGCGGCGGGGTTCCTTGCGTGGGTGGGAGCGTGATCAGGTGGTGCGGTGCTGCAGATACCAACTGGCCGCGCCGATGACGCCCAGTTGCCCGTGCTCGACCAGCTTCACGGGGATGCGCTGCAGCGCCTT
>NZ_WIDL01000009.1:0-57734 GCF_009496535.1 Stenotrophomonas sp. MYb238 | reverse complement strand
GCCGACAGCGGCCAGGGCAGGTTGGCCGAGATCACGGTGCCGTCGGCCAGCGCGTAGCCGGCGGTGGCGATGACGCAATGCTCCACCGGCGGATGGTGGCGGACGAAATCGGAAAGGATCGCGCTCAGGCTGGCGTGGTCGGCGCAGCGGTACTTGCGGTAGGACAGGACCTCGATCGCCGCGCCTTCGCCGCTGCCGGCGCGGATCAGCCCGAGGCGCACGTGCGTGCCGCCCACATCCGCGGCGAGGAACGGCCGCGACGCACTGTCGAGCGGGAAGGTCTGCAGTGTGGGGGCGGCAGCGGTCACTCGGTTTCCCTATGGCGTTGGGGAGCGCCCGTCAGGCGCCATCGGGGGCCGAGTCTGTAATCGTTCTGACAACGATGTCAACGGATAATTGAAACTTTCGATGCTGCGCCGCAGCGACATTCTGCGCAGCGACGGCCCCTGGCTTTTTGTTGCATTCGAAAGCAGGTGCCCGGTGAATCCTGCGTTTGCAGGGCAAAGGCGTTGAGCGTCATGGCTCCGCCGCGCCCGTGCCGTTCCCGTTGCCGCCGCGCGCATGCACGCGTTGTTGACAAACCCGCCGGCGCCAAACAATAAATGTGACAACGTTGTTCCCAGTTACCACCGGTCGGCGTGAGCCGTCCCTCTCGCAGCTGCAGGAGCCTTGCCAATGTCCGCTGTTCCCGCTTCCACGCCGCGCACCGGCATGGCGTCCTCGATCGCCATCGTCGGCGGCCTGTTCTTCATCCTCGGGTTCTGTACCTGGATCAACGGGCCGCTCATCACCTTCGTCAAGCTGGCCTTCGAGGTCAGCGAGGTGTCGGCGTTCCTGGTGTTGATGGTGTTCTACCTGTCCTATTTCTTCCTGGCCCTGCCGGCCTCGGTGATCCTCAACCGCACCGGCATGAAGAAAGGCCTCGCGCTGAGCCTGGCGGTGATGGCGGTGGGCGCCATGCTGTTCGGACAGTTCGCGACGCAACGCTGGTTCGCCGGCGCGCTGGGGGGGCTGTTCGTGATCGGCGGCGGCATGGCGCTGCTGCAGACGGCGGTCAACCCGTACATCTCCATCCTCGGCCCGATCGAGGGCGCGGCCCAGCGCATCGCGCTGATGGGCATCTGCAACAAGGTCGCCGGCATCCTCGCGCCGATCGTGATCGGTTCGCTGGTGCTGCACGGCATCGGCGACCTGGACGCACAGGTGAAGGTCGCCGATGCGGCGACCAAGGCGCAGCTGCTCAACGATTTCGCCGCCAAGATCCACACGCCGTACATGGTCATCGCCGGCGTCCTGCTGCTGGTGGCGGTGGGCGTGCTGTTCTCGCCGCTGCCGGAAGTGCGCGCGGCCGAGGCCAATGCCGGGGCCGCGGGCGGCGCGCCGGAAAAGCGCAGCGTCTTCCAGTTCCCGCACCTGTGGCTGGGCGTGTTGTGCCTGTTCGTCTATGTCGGCGTGGAAGTGATGGCCGGCGACGCCATCGGTACCTATGGCCATGGTTTCGACCTGCCGCTGGACCAGACCAAGCTGTTCACCTCCTATACGCTGACGGCGATGCTGGTCGGCTACCTGGTCGGGCTGGTGCTGATCCCGCGCTTCATCTCGCAGGAGCGCTGGCTGGCGGTGTCGGCGGTGCTCGGCGTGGTGTTCAGCCTGGGCGCCTATTTCACCCACGGCTACGTCTCGGTGGGCTTCGTGGCCGCGCTGGGCTTCGCCAACGCGATGATGTGGCCGGCGATCTTCCCGCTGGCGATCCGCGGCCTGGGGCGCTTCACCCAGACCGGCTCGGCCCTGCTGGTCATGGGCATCGCCGGCGGCGCGATCATTCCGCAGGCGTTCGCGGTGCTCAAGCAGCACTTCGATTTCCAGCTGGTATTCGCCGCGCTGATGGTGCCGTGCTACCTGTACATCCTGTACTTCGCTGTCAGCGGGCAGCGTGCGGGTCGCGCGCATGGCGGCTGAATCGAGCATCATGGCGGACAGTCAGTCCAGGCAGGAAACCGTCATGCGCAGGCCCACCATCAAGGACGTCGCCGAGCGGGCGAAGGTCTCGCTCAAGACGGTATCGCGGGTCATCAACAACGAGCCGTCGGTGATGCAGGCCACCCGCGCGCGGGTGCTGCGCGCGGTCGCCGAACTGGACTACGAGCCGGACCCGTCCGCGCGCAACCTGCGCAGCAACACCACCTTCGTGATCGGACTGGTGTACGACAACCCGAACCCGTACCACATCATCGGCGTGCAGAACGGCGTGCTGTCGGCCTGCCGCGAGACCGGCTTCGGCCTGCAGATCCATCCCTGCGACTCGACCTCGCCGATGCTGGCCGAGGAACTGGCCGACTGGGTGCAGCGTTCGCGCCTGGCCGGGCTGGTGCTGACCGCGCCGATGTCCGAGCGCCCGGAGCTGGTGGCCGCGCTCAACGCGCGCGGCATCAAGACGGTGCGCATCATCGCTGCCACCGAGGATCCGGCCGACGGCGCCTGCGTGTTCGTGGACGACCGCGACGCCGCCTACGAGATCACCGAGCACCTGATCCAGCTCGGCCACCAGCGCATCGGTTTCCTGTGGGGCGGCCCGGAGCACCGCTCGAGCGGCGAGCGCTACGCCGGCTACGAGGCGGCGCTGAAGGACTACGGCATCAGCCTGGACAAGCACCTCGTCATCCCGGGCGACTACACCTTCGACGACGGCTTCCGCGGCGCGCGCCGCCTGCTGGCGCTGCGCGAACCGCCGACCGCGATCTTCGGCTCCAACGACGAGATCGCCGCCGGCGTGCTGGCCGCGGCCAACTCGGCCGGGCTGAACGTGCCCTACGACCTGTCCATCGCCGGCTTCGAGGACAGCCCGTTCTCGCGCCAGTCGTGGCCGGCGCTGACCACCGCCAAGCAGGCCACCGGCGACATCGCCCGGCATGCCGCGCGCCTGCTGATCAGCCAGCTGCGCACCGACGCCTACGAGGACAACCCGGTGCAGCTGCAGAACCAGGGCTTCGTGCCGCAGCTGGTGGTGCGCGGCTCCACCGCGCCGCTGCGCCAGCAGCCGCTGCGGCCGCCGTCCATTTCCCCCGATCTTTCCGAGTGAATGCCCCATGTTGCCCAGCGAGACCGAAACCCTGATGTTCAACGAGGCCGCTTCCAGCGCCTCTGTGATCGCCGCGCAGTTCGCGCGCAACCATGACGTGGTGCAGGCGCTGGCCGCCGACCTGCGGCGGAACCCGCCGCCGTTCGTGGTGACCTGCGCGCGCGGCAGTTCCGACCACGCCGCCACCTACGCCAAGTACCTGTTCGAGACGCGGCTGGGCGTGGTGACCGCCTCGGCCTCGCCTTCGGTGGGCTCGGTCTACGAGGCCACGCAGAAGCTGCAGGACGCCCTGTACCTGGTGATCTCGCAGTCGGGCAAGAGCCCGGACCTGCTGCGCAACGCCGAGGCGGCCAAGGCCGCGGGCGCACGCGTGGTGGCGCTGGTCAACGTCGAGGATTCGCCGCTGGCCCAGCTCGCCGACACGGTGATCCCGCTGGGCGCCGGCGCCGAGCGCAGCGTGGCCGCGACCAAGAGCTACCTCGCCTCGCTGGCCGCGATCCTGCAGCTTTGCGCGTACTGGCGCGACGACCCGACCCTGATCGCCGCGCTTGCCGCGCTGCCCGGTGCCCTGACCGCGGCCTGGCAGTGCGACTGGAGCCTGCTGACCGACGGGCTGGTCGATGCGCACAACCTGTTCGTGGTCGGCCGCGGTCCCGGCCTGGCCGCGGCGCAGGAGGCGGCGCTGAAGTTCAAGGAAACCTGCGGCCTGCACGCCGAGGGCTACAGCTCGGCCGAGGTCAAGCACGGGCCGATGGCGCTGGTGGGCCGGGATTTCCCGGTGCTGGCCTTCGCCCAGCCCGACGAGACCGGCGCCGGCACGCGTGCGCTGGCCGACGAGTTCGCCGCGCGCGGCGCGCGCGTGTGGCTGGCCGGCGAGGGCGGCAACCTGCCGGTCGCGGCCGCGCCGCATCCACTGTGCGCGCCGTTGCTGACGGTGCAGAGCTTCTACCGCGCGATCAATGCGCTGGCGCTGCGCCGGGGCCATAATCCGGATCTGCCGCCGCATCTGAACAAGGTGACCGAGACGGTTTGACGGGTTTTCCTTCCCGCACTGCGGGAGAGGAGAGAGCTTTTCCCTTCTCCCTCTGGGAGAAGGTGCCCCGAAGGGGCGGATGAGGGCAGGGATGAAGCCGCGTGTGTCCAGGCATGGCGGAGGCTTCGCCCGACCCTTTTCCCACCCCCCGCTCCGCGCCCCGGCCCACGCCAGCGGCGTGGGCGCTCCAGGGCACGCGCGCCAGTGGCGCGCAAGCCGTGCCTTCTCGCCCCGGTGGGAGAGGGGCTTTGCATTCCCAGCCTTCCCGCTGGCCTTGACAGCGGGAGGCAACCCGGAAACGGAAAGATGACCAGCTACGCATTGACCAACGCCCGCGTCCTGGGCAACGACGACTTCCACTCCGGCCATGCGGTGCTGGTGCAGGACGGCAGGGTGGCCGCCGTCCTGCCCGAGGACTCGCTGCCGGCCGGCGTACCGCGGCACGACCTCGGCGGCGGCTGGCTGCTGCCGGGGTTCATCGACGTGCAGGTCAACGGCGGTGGCGGCGCGCTGCTCAACAACACGCCGGACGTGGACGCCCTGCGCGCGATGATGCGCGGGCACCGCCGCTTCGGCACCACCGGCATGATGCCGACGCTGATCAGCGACGACGCGGCAGTGATGGCGCAGGCCATCGCCGCGGTGCGCCAGGCCATCGCCGAAGGCGTGCCCGGCATCCTCGGCATCCATCTGGAAGGGCCGTACATCGCGCCGGCGCGCAAGGGCACGCACGACGCCGGCAAGTTCCGCGTGCCGGGGCCGGACGAGGTGGCGATGGTCACTTCGCTCGACAACGGCGTCACCCTGATCACGCTGGCGCCGGAACGGGTGCCCGTCGCGACCATCAGGGCGATGGTCGGCAGCGGCGCCATCGTTTGCGCCGGCCACACTGCCGGCAGCTACGAGGAAACCCGCGCCGGGCTGGATGCGGGCATCACCGGCTTCACCCACCTGTACAACGCGATGACCCCGCTGCAGGGGCGCGAGCCCGGCGTGGTCGGCGCGGCGCTGGAGGACCCGCACAGCTGGTGCGGGGTGATCGTCGACGGCGTGCACGTGCACCCGGGCAGCCTGCGCGTGGCGCTGGCCGCCAAGCCGCGCGGCAAGGTGCTGCTGGTGACCGACGCGATGCCGATGGTCGGCGCGGACGATCCCTCGTTCGAGCTGTACGGCGAGGTCATCACCGCCGTCGACGGCGTGGTGCGCAATGCCGCCGGCTCGCTGGCCGGCTCGGCGCTGGACATGGCCACCGCCGTGCGCAACACCGTGGACCTGCTCGGGTTGCCGCTGGCCGAAGCCGCGCGCATGGCCTCGACCTATCCCGCGCAGTTCCTGCGCCTGGACGACCGCTATGGGCATATCGCGGCGGGCTACCAGGCGGATTTCGTGCTGCTGGACGATGCCTTGCAGGTGCAGGCCACCTGGATTGCGGGTCAGCGGGAGTGAGCCTTTGTTTCATGCGCTCGCCGTTGTTTTGAGAACGCGTGCGGGTCACGTCCTCCACAGGGAGGAGAGCCGGGTCCGGCGGAATTTGAACGTCGTGGAATCTGCCTGGTTTTCCTCCCTTGAGAGGAAAGCAAGGCGAAAGCTTTCACTCCTGCCTGCAGGAGCGGGTCACGTTGACCAGCCATCCGGCTGTTGAAAAGGCGCATCTTTGCTCGTGCAAAGAAAAGTAACCAAAAGCGGTGCTTTTCAACTGCCGGATGGCTGGTCAAGCACCGCCTGCGTCCCCGCCCGACGCGCCGTGCGCGCCGGGTCCACTCCGCCGATGGGATTATTTTTCGACACGACCCGGCTGCGATGCAGCTGGGGCCGGGACAGTCGCCTAACGGCGCCAGCCGCTCACCGAGGCGGAGCAGCGCTTCGCCGCTTTCCGGTTTGCCCCTGTCGTGTCGAAAAGGACGTGCATCCATGCACGTTGCCCCTATGGGATCTTGTCCATCGGCTCCGTCGCTGCGGACGGAATCCCGGAAGGTCAAAATCATGGGCAACAGCAACAGCAACAGCAACAGCAACAGCAGAGCAACACGCTTCGGCCCGTTGTTCCCATGAAAGTGGAAGTGGTTTTCAACAGCCGGAAGGGCCGGTCAATCGCTTCTCAACGCATCGCCATCAGCCTCTGACACCTGATCGCACGGGACACCCTCGATGACCAGTTCCCCATCCAGCCATGTACCCGCCCGCTACGCCTCGGTCGACGCCCTGCGCGGCATCACCGTGGCGGCCATGCTGCTGGTCAACAACCCGGGTACGTGGAGCCATGTCTACGCGCCGCTGGAACACGCGCAATGGAACGGTTGCACGCCCACCGACCTGGTGTTCCCGTTCTTCCTGGTGATCGTCGGGGTGTCGATCGCGCTGGGCGTGGTGCCGCGCGTCGAACAGGGCGCTGACCGCGCCGCCTTGACCCGCACCGTGCTGGTGCGCGCGCTGCGCATCGTTGGCCTGGGCATGCTGCTGCACCTGCTGGCGTGGTGGTGGCTGGACCTGGCGCATTACCGGCCGCTGGGCGTGCTGCAGCGCATCGGCGTGTGCTTCGCCGTCGTCGGCACGATGGCGATCTGGCTGCGCGCGAACGCGCAGCGTGCCTGCCTGCTGCTGTTGCTGGGCGGATACGCGGCGCTGCTGGCGGCGGGCGGCACGCTGGAGCCCTGGCACAACCTGCCCAGCCGCGTGGACACCGTCCTGTTCGGCGACATGGCCTACAAGTACGACGCCGCCACCGGGCTGGGGCACGATCCCGAAGGACTGCTTTCCACACTGGGTGCGCTGGCCTCGACCCTGATCGGCCTGCGGGCCGGCGCGCTGCTGCGCAGCGGCCGCCCGGCGCGCCTGCTGCTGGCCGCCGCCGCGCTGCTGGCGCTGGGCGCGCTGTGGTCCACCTGGCAACCGCTCAACAAGAACCTGTGGACGCCGTCCTACGTGCTGTGGACATCCGGTTGGGCGTTGGGTGCGCTGTGGCTGGCGCACATGCTCATCGACCGCGTGCAATGGCCGCCGCTGGGCCGGCGCTTCGGCGCCAACGCCATCACCGCCTACGCCGGTTCCGGGGTGATGGTGCTGGCGATGCTCGGCACCGGCAGCTGGGGCTGGCTGTACGGCAACGTGTTCGACCGCTGGATCACGCCGCTGGCCGGCGCGCAGGCCGCTTCGCTGGCGATGGCGATCGCCTTCGTCGCGGTCTGGTGGCTGCCGATGTGGTGGCTGGACCGGCGGCGGATCTATCTGAAGATCTAGGCGCGCGTGCAGGGCAAGGGATCCGTTCTATCCTGCACCGATCCGATCCAGGGGAGGGAAACCACGATGCGCAGGAAGCAGAACGGTGTGATGGTGTGGACCACGCTGGCGGCGATGCTGCTGGCCCTGCCGGCCGCGGCGACCCCGGTGCCGTCGTTGCCGGCGCGGGAGCAGATGCTGGGCCTCCTGGAGCACAAGGCGCTGTATCGCGACCGGGTCGACTGGGCGGTGCTGCGCCGCGATCTTGCTGCCACCGACGATCCGGACCGGCAGCGCAGGTTGCTGTCCGATGCCATCAACCGCGCGACCGCCGGCCATGGCGGGTGGATGTCGGCCGAAGAGGTGCGCGAGGGATACCGGAAGCGGGCAGCGGGGCCGGGCATGGCTCCGGCCGCCGCTGCCACCGAAGGGCCGCAGGCTCATCCGATCGACGCCCGGCTCGGTCTGATCCGCGTTGCTCCCTACCTGCCCGACCCCGGACTCCCGCGCGAGCAGCAGCGGGCCGCCGAGCGGCAAGAGGCGCAACGCCTGCAGGACCTCCTCTGGCGCCAGGACGATGGCAGCCGCTGCGGCTGGATCGTGGACCTGGGCGACAACACCGGCGGCAACATGTGGCCGATGCTGCTGGGCGTGGGCCCGTTGCTGCGCGGCCGCGCCGATGGGCCGGACGTCGTCGGGCATTTCTTCGACGGTGCCGCGCTGCAGCCCTGGCGGTACCGGGAGGGCGCGGTATGGGTGGGCGATGCGCCGAGACTGGCACCAGACGATACGGCCCGTCGCCCGCGCAGGCCGGACGCGCCGGTCGCGGTGCTCCAGTCCGGCCGCACCGCCAGTTCCGGCGAGGCCATCGTGCTGGCGTTTCGCGGGCGACCGCACAGCCGCAGTTTCGGCACGCCGACCATGGGCTATTCCACCGGGAACGTGCCGGTGACGCTGGTCGATGGCAGCACCCTGCTGCTGACCGGCACGGTGATGAAGGACCGCAACGGCATCGGCGGCGGCAGCCGCATCGTTCCCGATGTCACCGCGGCGCAGCGCGCCGACGCGATGCGGCTGGCGCAGGCATGGCTGCTGGCGCAGCCCGCCTGTGGCGGGAATCCGACGGGAAATGCAGGGCCAGGCGCGCGGCCGTCGTGGAAAACCGTCCCCTGAGCGGTTTTCCCTATGCCCGGCGCGCCGTGCCGATCGCTTCGATCCGTGCCTTCTTCAGGGCTTCGCCCACCGCCGGGCCGCTCAGGTCCCCGGCGGCGAGGTCGCGTGCGTTGACCGCCAGCGCGGCGGCATGCAGGCGCAGCAGCGTGGCGCGCTGCGGGTAGTCGCTGTCCTCGAAGCCGAGCCGGCCGCGCTTGTCGCATTCGCAGGCCAGCGCCATCTGCGCGATGCGTTCGGGACGGCGGAAGCCGTCGCAGCGCTGGATCAGTTCCAGCACCGTGGCATCGCGCAGTTCGTCGATGCGGTGCACGTTGAGGTGTTCGCGGCACACCGCCTCGGCCAGCTGGCGGTGGTCGGCGGGAATCTTCAGGCGCTCGCACAGCGCGGCCAGCGGCTTCAGTCCACGCTGCTCGTGCATGACGTGGCGCGGCAGCTGGTCGGCCGGCGTGAGCGCCTTGCCCAGGTCGTGGGTGAGCGCGGCGAAGCCGACCAGGTCGTCGCCCGGCGCCAGCCGCGCGGCCATGTCGCTGACCATTTCCTGGTGCGTGCCGGTGTCCACTTCCGGATGGAACTCTGCGCGCTGCGGCACGCCGTACAGCGCTTCCAGTTCCGGCAGGATCGGCGCCAGCGCACCGGTGTCGTGCAGCGTGCGCAGGAACGCGGAAGGGCGCGGCGCGCGCAGCGCCTTGCGCAGTTCCTGCCAGATGCGCTCGGGCACCAGCGCGTCCAGTTCGCCGCTGGCGGCGATTTCCCGCATCAGCGCACCGGTTTCCGCGGCCAGGGTGAAGCCCAGCGGCGCCAGGCGCGCCATGAACCGCGCCGCGCGCAGCACCCGCAGCGGGTCCTCGACGAAGGCCGGGCCGACGTGGCGCAGCACGCGCGCCTGGATGTCGCGCACGCCGCCCCAAGGGTCGACCAGTTCGCCGGTGTCGCCGTCGCGGGCGATGGCGTTGACGGTGAAGTCGCGGCGCTGCAGGTCCTGCTCCAGCGTCACCGACGGATCGGCGTCGACCACGAAGCCGCGGTAGCCGCGCCCGCTCTTGCGCTCGGTGCGCGCCAGCGCGTGTTCCTCGCCGCTGTGCGGATGCAGGAATACGGGGAAGTCGCGGCCCACCGGCTTGTAGCCGGCGTCGAGCATGCGCTGCGGGGTGGCGCCGACCACGACCCAGTCGCGGTCGCCGTGCGGCAGGTCGAGCAGTTCATCGCGGATCGCGCCGCCTACGAGATAGGTCTTCATGCGGGAATGATGCCGGAAGCGGAGGCTGTTGCCCTCCCGTAGGAGCGACTTCAGTCGCGATGGGGCTTCACCGGTAGAGCCCCTCGCGACTGAAGTCGCTCCTACGGGGAGCGGGTGCCCGGCCCTTATCCGGCCGGGCAGGCGAACTTCTTGCGCGTGTCCGCTCGCTGCCCGCGCATGCGGTCGCTCAGCGGCAGCGCGTCGCCGCCCAGGCGCCAGTCGTAGATCACGCTGAAGGCCAGCACGCGCGCGACGTACTCGCGGGTTTCCTTGTAGCTGATGGTCTCGATCCAGAAATCCGGATCGAAGCCGGGGCGCTGCGACTGCCAGCGCGCGGTCGGCGTGGGCCCGGCGTTGTAGGCGGCGATGGTCACGTAGGGCAGGCCGTCGTACTTGTCCAGCAGCTGCCGCAGGTAGGCGCTGCCGATGGCGATGTTGGTGTCCGCGTCGTACAGGCTGGCCGCGCCGCCGTAGCCGGACAGGCCGATGCGCTTGGCCACGTCCGCGCCGGTGGCCGGCAGCACCTGCATCAGGCCCATGGCGTTGGCCGGCGAGCGCGCATTCGGGTTGAAGACGCTCTCGGCGCGGATCTCGGCCGCGACCCAGGCCGGATCCAGCGCGTTGCGCGCGGCTTCGCGGCGGATCGCGTCGTCGTGGTGGAGGGGGAAGCGCAGCGCGTACAGGCGCATTTCCTGCGCCCCCTTCAGGCCGAATACCGCGCGGTCGAACCAGCCGCCTTCGCTGGCCACTTCCACGGCCAGCCGGCGCTGGGTGTCGTCAAAGCGCGACAGCGCGTCGGCCCATTCGCGCGTCGCCCAGGCCGCGCGGTCGATGCGGAACAGCTCCAGCGCCCGCACCAGCGCCGGGTCGCGCGCCACGGCCGCGCGCGCCTGCGCGCCGTCGCCGGGATTCCAGGGACACAGCGCGTACGGCTGCCGCAGCTTGTCGGCGGCGAGGAAGCCGTGGAAGGTGGGTTCGGCCGCGGCGGCGCGATAGAGCGACACCGCTTCGGCGGCCTTGCCGGTTTTTTCCAGCAGGCGCGCCTCGAACCAGCGCCAGCGCGAATCGCCGCGCTGGCTGGCGGGCATCGCGCGGATCGCGGCCAGCGCCGAAGGCCAGTCGCCGCGCGCCATCGCCTCGCGCGCGCGCCATTCGTGCAGGCGTTCGTCGTAGGCCGATTCCGGCACCGCGGCCAGTCGCCGCGCCGAATCCGGCAGGTAGGACGCCACCGTCCACAGCGCGATCTGGTAGCGCACCTGCGCCTGCTGCGCGGCGTCCAGGCCCAGCGCCTGCGCGTACTGTGGCAGTTGCCGCTCGGCGGCATCGGGATCGGTCCGTGCCAGCTTCGCCAGGCCGTCGGTGACGATGCGGCGGCTGCGTTCGGTCTTCGGCCACTTCAGGGCGCGCGCGTCGGGCTTGTCGACGAAGGCGGCGTAGTCGTTGGCCTGCGCCAGTTCGGCGGTGGGCAATCCGCGCGCGGCCGCGCGCATCACGCCGGGTTGCTGGGCATCGGCGGCGGCGTCGATGCGCTCCCAGCGCACCGCCGGCGTCAGCCCGCCGCGGTCGGCCAGGCCGGCGAACACCGGATCGCAGGCATCGGGCAGGGACTTGCCGCTGCGGCGCCACAGCGCCTGCGCGTCGCTGCTCCATTTCGCATCGGCCTTGCCGGTGGCCAGGCGTGCATTGAGTTCGGCGCACTGCAGGCCGGGGTCGCTGCTCGGCTGCCAGTTGGCCAGCAGCGTCGGCCAGTCCTGGCGCCGTGCCAGCGCCGGCAACCACACGGCGCGGAATGCGTCGGCCACGGCTTGGCCCTGGTAGCGCTTGAGGAAATCCAGCGCCTTCGCGGTGTCCACGGTGTCGATGCCGCGGCGCAGCGCGCTGTATTCGAGCCAACCGTACAGCGGATGGTTGCGCAGGCCGGCGGTCGCGGCGGCGTCGAACTGGCCGCGTTCGGCGTTGTCGATGGCCATGCGCATGGCGGAACGCTGGGCGTCCAGGGTCTGCGCGCCGGTACCGGTGCAGGCCAGCAACAGGGACGCGGCGAGGGGCAGCAGGCAGGTCGTTCGTTTCATGCGGGAAAGCATAGCCGGGCCACCGTCAACACCATCGCGGCGATGCCGGCTCGCGCATGAACGCGTGCCGAAACCGCGACTGAACGCCGGCTCGATGCGCACACCGGGCGGTCGCGGGCGCGGCGTAGTGTCGATGGCGAGGCGCACCGCCTCGCCGAAGGAGCGGACCATGGCATTCAGTGCAGCAGGAAGTTCCGGACCGATCGCCGACATCAACGTCACGCCGCTGGTGGATGTGATGCTGGTGCTGCTGATCATCTTCATCGTCACCGCGCCGCTGGTGTCCTGGCCGATTCCGGTGGACCTGCCGCAGCGCACCACCACCCCGGTGCAGCGCGTGGACCCGCCGCCGCCGATCGAACTGCGGGTGGATGCGGCCAACCAGCTCACCTGGAACGGCCAGACGTTGCCGGTCGCGGCGCTGCAGGTGCGCCTGCAGGAGCAGGCCCGGCTGCATGCCGGCAACCTGCCGGAACTGCGCATCGACGCCAGCCCCGACGCCGAGTACGACACGATGGCCAAGGTCCTGGCGGCCGCGGACAACGCGCACATCGAACGCATCGCCTTCCTGCGCTGAGTCCTTCCCTGGCGGGCCGCCTGCTGCCGCGGGCGGCCCGTCATGCCGCTGCCGACCACGACGGCGGCCACCGGGCGCAGCGGCCGCCACGGAAAGCGCTGCGCCGGGCGCGGCCGCGGGCCGCCGGCGCAATACACTACGTGCATGCAGACTTCCCGATTCGCGCCGCTGTTGCCGGCGCTGGCGGTGCTCGGCTCGGTGACTTCGCTGGCCATCGGCACCTCCTACGCCAAACATCTCTTCCCGCTGATCGGCGCCCAGGGCACCAGCGCGCTGCGCGTGGGTTTCTCGGCGCTGTTCCTGCTGCTGCTGTGGCGGCCGTGGCGCTGGCATACCAGCCGCGCCGACGGCGCGGCGATCCTGCGCTACGGCCTGACGCTGGGCCTGATGAACCTGCTGTTCTACATGGCGCTGCGCACGATCCCGTTCGGGATCGCGGTGGCCATCGAGTTCACCGGCCCGCTGACGGTGGCGATGCTGTCCTCGCGGCGGCCGATCGATTTCCTGTGGGTCGGCTGCGCGGTGGCCGGGCTGCTGCTGTTGCTGCCGTTGGCCGGCGGGCCGGCACTGGACGCGGCGGGCGTGCTGTATGCGCTGGGTGCCGCGGCCTGCTGGGCCCTGTACATCGTGTTCGGCAAACGCGCCGGGCACCTGCACGCCGGCCATTCGGTCTCGCTGGGGCTGGCGGCCGCGGCGCTGGTGGTGGTGCCGGTCGGCATCGCCCATGCCGGCACGGCGCTGCTGCAGCCGTCGATCCTGCTGGCCGGGCTGGTGGTGGCGGTGGTGTCCAGCGCGATCCCGATGTCGCTGGAGATGATGGCGCTCAAGCGCCTGCCCAAGGAAACCTTCGGCATCCTGATCAGCATGGAACCGGCGGTGGCCGCGCTGTGGGCGCTGCTGCTGCTGCACGAACGGCTGGGCGGGCTGCAATGGCTGGCGATCGCCTGCACCGTGCTGGCGTCGGTGGGCAGCGCGGCGACCGCGCGCCGGTCGACGCCGGCACCCGCCGCCGTGGTGACGTGAGGGCAGCGCCGGCCGCTGGCCGGCGATCGCACGGTTTCATGCCCTGAGTCAGGGCGGCCGCGAAGCGGCAGGGCATGGAGAGCGTGAGGCCGCGCCCCGGAGATCGCATTGCAACCCCGCGGCGGCAGCGCCCGCACCGGCTAACGCAGGCTGTCGCCCGGCACTTCGACCTGCATTTCCACCGCCAGGTGGTCCGAGTGGGCAGCGGCGACGGCACCGGTCTCGAGAGTGCGCAGGCTGTCGCTGACCAGGATGTGGTCGATGGCCCGGTCCGGGCGCCAGCTGGGGAAGGTCGGCACCAGGCAGCCCGGCGGCTGCAGCCGGGTCTTGCGGTAGAGCACCTGCATTTCCGGGCGCTCGGCCTTGCAGTTGAAATCGCCCATCAGCACCGCGTTGGGGTAGTCGCTGAGCAGTTCGGCGATGAAGTCCAGCTGCGACATGCGCGAGCCCACGCCCAGCGACAGGTGCGCCACCGCCACCGTCAGCCCCTCGCGGCCGTCGCCGAAGCGCGCCAGCAGCACGCCGCGGCCGCCGATGCGGCCGGGCAGGGCGTGGTCCTGCACTTCCACCGGTTCCAGCTTGCTGAGCAGGCCGTTGGCGCTGGAGGCCACGCCGCCCATGCGCCGGTTGGGCTGGTGGCTCCAGTAGTTGAAGCCGGCGCGCTGGGCCAGGTAGTGGGTCTGGTTGGTGAAGCCCGAACGCAGGCTGCCGGGATCGGCCTCCTGCAGGCCGACGATGTCGCGGCCGCTGGCCAGCCTGGCGATGGCGTCCAGGCTGGAGCGCTTGCTGCCCGACGGCAGCGCGTGCGACCAGCTGCGGGTCACGTAGTCGCTGTAGCGGCGCGTGCTGGAGCCGGCCTGGATGTTGGCCGTCAGCAGACGCAGGGTATGGGTAGATTTCACGGCGATGGAACAAGGGCCTCGGGGACGAGGCCCTTCATACCTTACTTGGCGTTGGCGGCGCGTTCGCGTGCGATCAGGTGGTCGGCGATGCGCAGCATGTCGTCGTAGCTCTTGCCCTTGACCAGGTACTTGCCGGCGACGATCAGCGACGGCGTGCCACCGATCTTGCTGCGCTGGGCGAACTGCTTGGCGCGGTTGGTCTTGGCCACCACCGAGAAGCTGCCCATGGTGTCGGCGAAGGTCTTCGGGTTCACGCCGTACTTGCCGTAGAAGTTGGCGATGTCCTCGACCGAGTCGCGGCCCAGCTCGCCCTTGAGCGAATGCTCGACGTGGATGGCCGAGTACAGCGCGTCGTGGGTCTTCTCCTGCACGCCCAGCGCCTCGGCGGCATAGAAGGCGCGGCCGTAGTCGTCCCACATGCTGCCGAACATGGCCGGCACGTAGACGAAGCTGACGTCCGACGGCAGGCCGGCCTTCCACGGCCCGATCAGCGGCTGGAAGCGGGCGCAGGCCGGGCAGACATAGCCGAACACCTCGGCCACTTCGATCTTGCCGGTCGCTGGCTGGATCGGCTGGCCGCCTTCGATGACGACATAGTCGGTGCCGGCCACCGGCTCGGGGCCGACCAGGCGGGCCTGCGCCGGCACCGGGGTGTTGTCGGCGGCCGGTTCGGCGGCGGCTTCCTCGCCTGTGGGCGCCGGTGCGGCGGTGGCGCCCTCGGCTTCGGCAGCCGGGGCGGGCGCGGCGTCGGCGGCGCTGGCGGCCGGTTGTCCGGCGGCGGGCGCCACGGCGTCGGCGGAGCCGTCCTGCGCCTTGCAGGCCACCATCAGCGGGAGCAGGGCCGTCAGGGCCAGTACGAAACGGATCTTCATCGGTGGATCTCCAGCGGGAATTCGTCGGGTCGTCGGGCCGCCTGCGGCGGCGGCCGGACGCATGATGACATCGATGTACGGCAGCGGCTGAACCGGTCCGCGGAACGCTCCGGTACGGGTTCAGCGACGGCGGGCGGCGGCGCGCTCGCGCTCCACCAGCGCGCCGGCGATGCGCAGCTGGTCCTCGAAGCTGCGGCCCTTGACCAGGTACTTGCCGTTGACGATCAGCGCCGGCGTGCCCGGAACCCTGACGCGCACCGCGAAGGCGCGCGCGGCCTTCACCTTTTCGTCGACCTGGTCGCTGCGCAACGCATCGATGTAGCGCTGCGGCTGCACGCCGTAACCGGCGTAGAAGGTCGCCAGCTCCTGCGGCGACACGTTCTGCATCGGCAGGCTGCGCTGTTCGTGCAGGGCCTTGAACACGTCGGCGTGGCTGCGCTTGAGCACGCCGGTCTGCTCGGCGGCGTAGAAGGCGCGCGCGTAGGCGTCCCAGTGGCCGCCGAAGGCGCCCGGCACCGCGGTGAAGCGCACGTCGGCCGGCAGCTTGGCGACCCAGGTTTCCAGCAGCGGCTCGAAATGGGCGCAGTGGATGCAGGGATAGCCGAACACCTCGACCACCTCGATCTTCCCCGCCAGCGGCGCGAACGGGCCGGGCTCGGCGATCAGTTCATAGTCGCGTCCTTCCACGGGCGCGGCGGTGTCGGCGGCGCAGGCGGCCAGCGGCAGCAGGGCCAGCAGCAGGAGGAACAGGCGCGGGAAATGCTTCATCGGGAGTCTCCAGACTGGAAACAGAGACGCCGACCGCTGGGGTCGGCGTATCCGGGGAACGGGGTGCGTCGCCGCGGCGACCGGCACCGTCAGGGCTGGGAGGGCGCCGAGGCCACGCCCATGTCGTCGGCCCGGGCGTGCAGGCCCTGCACGTAGCTGGACAGCGCCTGGATCTCCTGCTCGGTCAGCCGGCTCGCCACCTGGGCCATGATCCGGAACTGCGAGGGATCGGTTTCGTGGGTCTGGCCGGCCTGGTAGTGCTGCAGGCGCTGGGCGACATAACCGGCATGCTGCCCGCCGATATGCGGGTAGGACGGACCGGGGTTGCCGGCGCCGGTCGGGCCGTGGCAGGCCATGCAGGCCGGGATCTCGCGGCTGGCGTCGCCGCTGCGGTACAGCTTCTGCCCGATCTCGTAGAACTTCATGCCCGCGTACGGGCCGTCGGCCACGGCCATGTCGTCGGCCACGCCGGCGCCGGACTTCTGCCCGGCGAAGAAGGCGCCGATGTCGCGCATGTCCTGCGCGGTCATGCCCTGCACGAACGGCAGCATGACGGCGACCGCACCCTCGGTGCGCTGGCCGCCGGCGATCAGCGCCAGCTGGCGGGCGATGTAGCGCTCGCTCTGGCCGGCCAGCCGCGGGTACATCTCGATGGCGGAGTTGCCGTCGGCGCCATGGCAGGCGGCGCAGGCCTGCGCCTTGCCCTCGCCGGCCTCGGCGTCGCCAGGCATGGTCTTGCTGAGGTCGATTTCCAGCGGCGCGGTCTGCACCGGCGCGTTGTCCGGCACGGGCGTGACCGAACTCTGCGCGAAAGCGACGACGGCGATCAGCGGGATGGCGAGGGCAGAAACGGCTAAGACACGAGCGTGGCGCATGCAGAAGCTCCGTGTGGAACGGGCCGGGCGGGTCCGCGCCGGCATCGACCGGATTATCCACGCCGTTTCATGGCAGGGTCAACGCACGGGGCGGGCGGGGAAGCCCCGGGCATGCGATCCTATGCCCATGTCACAGCTCCTAGAACGCGCCCGCTACCTGCTTTCCGCCCACAACGCCCGGCAACTGCCGGCGGACGAGGGCGCCGAAGTGGCGTTCGCCGGCCGCTCCAACGCCGGCAAGTCCAGCGCGCTCAACGCGCTGACCCGCCAGAACGCGCTGGCCCGCGTCTCCAAGACCCCCGGCCGCACCCAGCAGCTGGTGTTCTTCCAGGTCACGCCCGAGGCGCACCTCGTCGACCTGCCCGGCTACGGCTACGCCAAGGTGCCGCAGGAACTGCAGGCGCACTGGCAGGCCTTCATCGACAACTATTTCCGCACCCGCGACGCGCTCAAGGGGCTCATCGTGGTGATGGACATCCGCCACCCGCTCAAGGACTACGACCGGCAGATGCTGGCCTACGCGGTGCAGCGCGGCCTGCCGGCGCACGCGCTGCTGACCAAGGCCGACAAGCTCGGCCGCGGCCAGCAGGCGCAGACCCTGCAGAAGGTGCGCAAGGATCTGGCCGACGCGTTCGGCGACTCGGTGAGCGTGCAGGCCTTCTCCGGCGAGTCGAAGCAGGGCGTGGACGAGGCCCGCGCGGTGATCGGCGGCTGGCTGGGCCTGTAACGCCGGCGACCGGCCGGCGGCCTCCCATTCCCACATTCTGCAGATGCCGGCCCCGCAGGCCGGCATTGGCGTGCGTGACCGAAGCTACCTAATTCAGGGCGCGGTCCGCGGTTTGCGGCGCAAACCGCGGGACGTCGGCGCGGAGCGATGGCCTGTCACATCAGCGGCGAGAACTCGCCCGGTACCCAGGCGAACGCCTCGCCTTCGCGGCGCACGTGGCCGATTCCGGGGAACGGCAGGTGCGCGCCGGCCACCCACCATCGGCCCGCCGCCGCGTCGGCCATCATCCGGCGGCGGCTGGCGATGGCCGCGGCGCGGTCGCTGTCGGCTTCGTAGCTGGCGTCGGGCTGCGCGAACTGCACCGCATGGAAGTGCACGACGTCGCCCCACACCAGCAGTTGCCGGCCATCGCCGCTGTCGATCTTCCAGGAAACGTGGCCCGGCGTATGGCCGTGGCTGTCCAGCGCGGTGACGCCGGCGGGCAGCGCATCGCCTGCGGCGAAATGTCGCAGGCGCCCGGCCGCCGCGTAGGGCGCCACCGCGCTGCGCGCCATCGGGAAGGCGAAGCGCAGCGGCTGCGGCGCGCCCGCTTCGCTGGCCGGGTCCAGCCAGTAGGCGGCGTCGGCCTGCGACAACCACACGGTCGCGTTGGCGAACGCGGCCTCGCCTTGGGCGTCGAGCAGCCCGCACAGGTGGTCCGGATGGGCGTGGGTCAGCAGTACGTCGTCCACGTCGGCCGGGTCGTAGCCGGCCGCACGCAGATTGCCCAGGACCTGCCCGAGGCCGGGGCCGAAGCACTGCGCGGCACCGGTATCGACCAGGGTCAGGTGTTCGCCGCGCTGCACCAGGTAGGCGTTGACCGCAGTCTGCAGGCCCTTGCCATCCTCGGGGACGTAGCCCTGTTCGAGCAGGCGCGTGACCGCGCCGGCATCCAGCCCGGTCAGCGCCTGCCGTGGCAGGGCGACGGTCCCGTCGAACAGGGCGGTGACCTGCAGGTCGCCGATCTGCTGGTGGTAGATGCCGGGCACCTGCTGGTGCGGGACGTGGGACGTGCGGGCGTGCGCGGTACCGGCCGCCAGCAGCAGGACGATGGCCAGGGGACGCAGGGGAATGCGGGGCATGGGGAGTTCCCGGAAGGGCGGCGCTGCCGCGGAGCGGTCATGCTGCCGCGGCGTGCGTGCGCGGTCCGCTCGCAATGCGGCGCGATCCGCTCACCGCGGCCTCAGCTGTTGCCGATGGCCGACGGCTCCATGCCGTAGCGCTCCATGAAGCGCCGGTTGAAGCTGGCCAGCGAGCGGTAGCCCACCCGCGCGGCCACCGTCTTCAACGGCAGGCGCGTGGTGTAGAGCAGCTGCATCGCATGCGCCAGGCGCGCATCGCCCACCAGTTCGCGCAGGCCGAGCCGTTCGCCGGCCAGGCGCCGGCGCAGGGTGGCGCCGCTGATGCCCAGGTGCTGCTCGAAATCGCGCGATTGCCAGTGGCGTGCCGGCTGCGCGGCGACGAGGTCGCGGATGCGTTCGCCCAGGCCCGGCTCGGGCGGGACCAGCAGGCTGCCATGGCCCAGCCGGCAGAAGGCCACGGTCAGGGCGGCCAGCGCCAACCGCGCGCCGGTGTAGTCGCCGCTTTCCAGCGCCCGCCGCCACTGCAGCAGGTGCGCGCCATGGTCGGCCAGCGGCAGCCGCGCCATCGCCTCGCCCGCGTCCGGCAGCGGCCCGCTCCACAACGTGCGCGCGGCGGACAGCGCCTCGGCGCACAGCGGCACGATGGCGCTGAGGTAGAGGCCGCTGTGCGGATCGGGCAGGTTGACCACGTCGATCCGGCAGCGGCGGGTGACCAGGAACAGGTCGCCGGGCGCGAACTCCAGCGCCTGCCGCGCGGTGCGCGCCTGCTTGCGTCCCTGCAGCAGGATGGCGAACTGCGGCTGCGGGATTTCCACCGACGATGCGCCATGCCCGCGTCGC
The DNA here is from genome assembly GCF_009496535.1 of Stenotrophomonas sp. MYb238. Lineage (GTDB taxonomy): Bacteria > Pseudomonadota > Gammaproteobacteria > Xanthomonadales > Xanthomonadaceae > Stenotrophomonas. Next base: position 38,219 of record NZ_WIDL01000009.1, on the reverse strand, counting down.
GCGGTGATGCAGGCATAGCCGTCGGCGCGCTGGCAGTCGGCCAGCGTGGCCAGTTCCGCGAGCAGGGAAGCGGTCGCCGCCGGCAGGAGCGCCATCAGCCGGCGAGGTGGGTATCGAACAGGTTGCCGATGGCCGCCGCCGCGCCCATCGCCAGCGCGCCCCAGAACATCACCCGCAGCGCGCCGCGCAGGCGCGGCGCGCCGCCGGCCTGGGCGGCCATGGCGCCGGTGATGCACAGCCCGGCCAGGGTGGAGGCGGTGGTGATCTGCGCCACGTGCGCGTGCGGCGCGAACAGGGCGGTCGTCACAGGCAATGCCGCGCCGGCGACGAAGGCGCCCGCCGACGCCACGGCCGCCTGCAACGGCCGCGCGCGCAGTTCCTCGGTGATGCCCAGTTCGTCGCGCGCGTGCGCGGCGAGCGCATCGTGGGCGGTGAGCTGCACCGCCACCTGGTGCGCGAGTTCGGGCGTCAGCCCGCGGCGCCGGTAGATGCCGGCCAGTTCCTCCAACTCGGTATGCGGATCCTCGTGCAGCTCGCGGCGTTCGAGCGCCAGGTCGGCATGCTCGGTGTCGGCCTGCGACTGCACGGATACGTACTCGCCGGCGGCCATCGACATCGCGCCGGCGACCGTGCCGGCCACGCCGGTGGCCAGTACGGTCGAGGCCGGCGCGCCGCTGGCGGCGATGCCGACCACCAGCCCGGCGACGGAGACGATGCCGTCGTTGGCGCCGAGCACGGCCGCGCGCAGCCAGCCGACGCGATCGGAGCGGTGTACTTCCTTGTGCAGGGGGCGTTTCATGGCCGCCAGTGTAGGGCGGCCGGTCGGCCATAGCTGGAATGACTCGCAGCCGCGGCTGCGAACCAGGGTCAAGTCGCTGCCGGTGGGATGCTGAAAACCGTCACCGCGACATGCCGGAAAGAGGCGCCGCGATATAGTGCGCGCTCGGAAGCTGTTCGCGATCCATCGTGAGCGAGGGCCGGCGGCCCGTGGCGGAGCGCAGCAAGCGCGGCGTATCGATACGCGTGCATTGCCGGCCGTGCGGGAGGCGGGACGAGCGCGACGGATCGCGGGCCGGTTCCCGTGATGCCGGGGGCAGCCCCCTATTTCTCCAGCCAGTCCACTGCGAGCCAGCCCTTGTCGAGCCCCAGCCACGTCGCCGATACGCCCATTACCGACCGCTCGCAGCTGGTGGAGGCGCTCGCCTCCGGCGAGAAGCCGCGCCCGCAGTGGCGCATCGGCACCGAGCACGAGAAGTTCGGGTTCCGCCTGGACGACCTGCGCCCGCCGACCTTCGAGGGCGAGCGCGGCATCCAGGCGCTGCTGACCGGGCTGACCCGCTTCGGCTGGGAACCGGTGCAGGAGAACGGCAACACCATCGCCCTGCTGCGCGACGGCGCCTCGGTGACGCTGGAGCCGGCGGGGCAGCTGGAGCTGTCCGGCGCGGCGCTGGAAACCATCCACCAGACCTGCGTGGAAACCGGTACCCACCTCAACGAGGTCGCGCAGGTGGCCGGCGAGCTGCGGCTGGGTTTCCTCGGCATGGGTTTCCAGCCGAAATGGGCGCGCGCGGACATGCCGTGGATGCCCAAGGGCCGCTACCGCATCATGCGCGAGTACATGCCCAAGGTCGGCTCGCTCGGCCTGGACATGATGACCCGCACCAGCACCGTCCAGGTCAACCTGGACTACGCCTCCGAGGCGGACATGGTGAAGAAGTTCCGCGTGTCGCTGGCGCTGCAGCCGGTCGCCACCGCGCTGTTCGCCGACTCGCCGTTCACCGAGGGCAGGCCCAACGGCTACCTCAGCTACCGCTCGCACATCTGGACCGACACCGACGCCGGCCGCACCGGCATGCTCGACTTCGTGTTCGAGGACGGCTTCGGCTACGAGCGCTACGTCGACTACCTGCTCGACGTGCCGATGTATTTCTCCTACCGCGATGGCGTCTATGTCGATGCCAGCGGCAAGTCGTTCCGCAGGTTCCTCAAGGGCGAGCTGGATGTGCTGCCCGGCGCGCTGCCGACGCTGCGCGACTGGTCCGACCACATGACCACCGCCTTCCCGGAAGTGCGGCTGAAGAAATACCTGGAGATGCGCGGCGCCGACAGCGGCCCGTGGAGCCGCATCTGCGCCCTTCCTGCGTTCTGGGTGGGCCTGCTGTACGACGACGCGGCGCTGGACGCGGCCTGGGACCTGGTCCGGGATTTCAGCCTGGCCGAGCGCCATGCGCTGCGCGACGGCGTGCCGCGGCAGGCGATGAACCTGCCGTTCCGCGGCGGCAGCGTGCGCGACCTGGCGCGGCGCGCGCTGGAGATCTCGCGCGAAGGCCTGCGCCGCCGCGCCGCGCTCAACGGCGACGGCCAGGACGAGACGCGTTTCCTCGACGTGCTGCAGGAGATCGTCGATTCCGGCAGGACCGCCGCCGAGCGCAAACTGGACCTGTTCCACGGTGCCTGGAACGGCAGCGTCGATCCGGTGTTCGGCGAGTTCGCCTACTGATGCGGCGTCGGCCGCGTTGCTAGACTGCCGGCTCCTTTCCCGGAGTCAGGCGCATGGGCAACACCGCGGACGAGATCGTCTTCTATACCCACCCGCAGTCGCGCGGCCGCATCGTGCGCTGGATGCTGGAAGAGACGGGCCAGCCCTACCGCACCGAAGTGCTGGGCTACGGCGAGGGCATGAAGTCGGCCGATTACCTGGCCATCAATCCCATGGGCAAGGTGCCGGCCATCGTCCATCGCGGCGTGGCGGTCACCGAGGCCGCCGCCATCTGCAGCTACCTGGCCGATGTCTTCCCGCGGGCCGGGCTGGCGCCGGCGCTGGACGACCCGCTGCGCGGCAGTTACTTCCGCTGGCTGTTCTTCGCCGCCGGCCCGGTCGAGGCGGCGGCCAGCGCCAAGGCGCTGGGCCTGCTGGCGCCGCCGGAAAAGGCGGGCCTGGTGGGCTACGGCAGTTTCGACCAGATGGTCGACACGCTGGAGAAGGCCGTCGCCGGCGCCGCGCCGTGGCTGCTTGGCGAACGTTTCAGCGCCGCCGATGTCTACCTGGGCAGCCAGGTGCTGTGGGGCATGATGTTCAAGACCCTGCCCGAGCGGCCGGCCTTCGCCGACTACGGTGCACGCCTGCGCGCGCGTCCGGCCTGGCAGCGCGCCACAGCGCTCGACGACGCGCTGGTGGCCGGCGGCTGAGCCGCCGACCGCGCGGTCGCACGGCGGCTTGACCCCGGTCAGGGCGGACGCCGCTGCGGGCACGCAGTATCGGCGGGCGGGCACGGTCGCCCGCCGCCGGGACGGCCGCGGGGCGGGCATCCGGTCGCGTGCATCGCCCCGGGAGCATGTCGATGACGCAATTCAGGATTTCCCTGTCCGGCACGGCGCCGGACCTGCAGGTGCTGGAAGACGCGCTGCAGGATGCCGATCCTTCCGTCCTGCTGGACATCGAGCCGCTCAGCCGGGTGCTGCGCATCTCGACCCTGCTGGACGAACACAGCCTGCTGCCGGCACTGGGCCGCGGCGGGCTGCCGATCTCCGCCGCGCAGCTGGAGCGCGTGCCTTCGGAATGCTGCGGCGGTTGCGGCGGCTGAGCCGTCGCGGCGCGACGGCCCGGCCTTGCGTCCTGGCTTGAAGATGCGGACCTGATGCGTGCGCTGGAAAGCGGGCTCGCCGACTTCGGGGCGATCCTGTGCCGCGCCGCGCTGCGCCGCGCTGCGCCGGGTGGGACGGATGCGCGACCTGCCGCTGTCCGATGTTTTCCATGCTTCGGGGCGGATGACGGCCGGGGCGCCGTTTGCCGACCGGTTCGGCATGCGGATGTTCCGCCATGTCGGAAACGAGATGCGCGTGGCGTATCCCGGGGATATCTCCCTCCATGCTCCGTTCCGGCGATGTCTCCGATAGGAGCATGGCGGCTGGCCCCAAGCGATCAGGAGCCGCCGCCGGCATGGCCGTGAAGGCGGACGGCGCGGCCGCATGACGCTTTGCCCGTCGTCAGCCGGGCTCCGCACGGCGGGGCATCCCCTGCGCCGCTGCCGCGCGCTGGATGCGCAACGATTTTCCAATATACTGTCCCCCAGTACAGGATAGGAGCGGGCGCGTGCCGCATTCCCCCGAGGAAAAGAAGAAGGTGCTGGCGCGGGTGCGGCGCATCCGCGGGCAGTGCGATGCGCTGGAGCGCGCGCTGGAGGCCGGCGCCGACTGCGGGCCGGTGCTGCAGCAGATCGCGGCCATCCGCGGTGCCGTCAACGGGTTGATGTCCGAAGTGATGGAGGCCCATCTGCGCGAGGAATTCGGCCAGCCGGCGCAGTCGGCCGCGCAGCGCGCCGCGCGCGTGGCCGAGATGTCCGGCCTGATCCGCTCCTACCTGAAGTAGGAGCGGCTTCAGCCGCGAAGGGCTTTCGTGCGGATCCCCATGGCTGCCGGCATGGGAACCGAATGCGACGGCCCTGTTGCAACGGAAGCCGCTCGCGCAAAAACACCGGTGCATGCGGACGCACGCACCCACGAACAACCGCTACAGGAGAACCCCATGAAATCACGTGCCGCCGTCGCCTTCGGTCCCGGCCAGCCGCTGCAGATCGTCGAGATCGACGTCGCCCCGCCGAAGGCAGGCGAAGTGCTGGTGAAGATCACCCACACCGGCGTCTGCCACACCGATGCCTTCACCCTGTCCGGCGACGATCCGGAAGGTCTGTTCCCGTGCGTGCTCGGCCATGAGGGCGCCGGCATCGTGGTCGAGGTGGGCGAGGGCGTGACCTCGGTGAAGCCGGGCGACCACGTCATCCCGCTGTACACCGCCGAGTGCGGGCAGTGTCTGTTCTGCAAGAGCGGCAAGACCAACCTGTGCACCGCCGTGCGCGCCACCCAGGGCAAGGGCGTGATGCCGGACGGCACCAGCCGCTTCTCCTACAACGGCGAGCCGATCTACCACTACATGGGCTGCTCGACCTTCTCCGAATACACCGTGGTGGCCGAGGTCTCGCTGGCCAAGGTCAACCCGGATGCCAATCCGGAGCACGTGTGCCTGCTGGGCTGCGGCGTCACCACCGGCATCGGCGCGGTGCACAACACCGCCAAGGTGGCCGAAGGCGACAGCGTGGCCGTGTTCGGCCTGGGCGGCATCGGCCTGGCGGTGATCCAGGGCGCGCGCCAGGCCAAGGCCGGGCGCATCATCGCCGTCGACACCAACCCGTCCAAGTTCGAGCTGGCCCGCCAGTTCGGCGCCACCGACTGCGTCAATCCCAAGGACCACGACAAACCGATCCAGCAGGTGATCGTGGAGATGACCGGCTGGGGCGTGGACCACAGCTTCGAGTGCATCGGCAACGTCAACGTGATGCGCGCGGCGCTGGAATGCGCGCACCGCGGCTGGGGCCAGAGCGTGATCATCGGCGTGGCCGGCGCGGGGCAGGAAATCTCCACCCGCCCGTTCCAACTGGTCACCGGCCGCAGGTGGATGGGCACCGCCTTCGGCGGTGTGAAGGGCCGCAGCCAGCTGCCGGGCATGGTCGAGGACGCGATGAAGGGCGACATCGAACTGGCGCCCTTCGTCACCCACACGATGGAACTGGAGAAGATCAACGAAGCCTTCGACCTGATGCATGAAGGCAAGTCGATCCGTTCGGTGGTCCACTACTGAGATGAGCGCGATGTTCGATAAAGAAGGATTGGCCGCCGCGCTGGCCGGCATGGGCGATGGCCAGGAAGCGCGCGAGGCGGTAGCGCGGCTGCAGGAGTTCGACCGGGTGAAGATCGATCAGCTGATCCTGTCGTCGCTGGACCGGGCATGGAAGAACGCGGGCTTCGTTACCGCGGGCGTGTTGATCGCCGCGCCCGACGAGTATGAGGATATCCCCGAGGCGTACTACGCTTCGCGTGTCTGCGCTCTGGCCAACGCTTCGCGGATCGAGGTGAAGGGCGACCTGGAGGTGTTGAAGACCTGCGAGATCCGCCTTTGGCCTGCATCGGGAGTTGACTGAGATGACGATGGAACGCCTTGAACACCGCGCCTGCTTCGGCGGCTGGCAGGATGTCTACCGGCACCGTTCGGAGACGCTGGGCTGCGACATGAGCGTCGCCGTCTATCTGCCGCCGCAGGCCGAAAGCGGGGCGAAGCTGCCGGTGCTGTACTGGCTGTCGGGCCTGACCTGCACCGAGCAGAACTTCATCACCAAGGCCGGCGCGCAGCGCTACGCCGCCGAGCATGGCCTCATCCTGGTCGTGCCCGATACCAGCCCGCGCGGCGACGACGTGCCCGACGCCGAAGGCTACGACCTGGGCAAGGGCGCCGGCTTCTACGTCAACGCCACGCAGCAGCCGTGGGCGCCGCACTACCGGATGTACGACTACGTGGTCGACGAGCTGCCGGCACTGGTCGAGGCGCATTTCCCGGCCGGCGACGCGCGTGCGATCAGCGGCCATTCGATGGGCGGGCACGGCGCGCTGGTGATCGCGTTGCGCAACCCGGGCCGCTACCGCAGCGTGTCGGCGTTCTCGCCGATCGTGGCGCCGTCGCAGGTGCCGTGGGGCGAGAAGGCGTTCGCCGCCTACCTGGGCCAGGACCGCGATGCGTGGCGGCAGTACGATGCCACCGCGCTGGTGGCGGACGCGACCGAACGCCTGCCGCTGCTGGTCGAGCAGGGCGGGGCCGACGAGTTCCTCGACAACCAGCTGCGCCCGCAGCTGCTGCAGGAGGCCTGCGCAACCGTGGGCCATCCGCTGCAGCTGCAGCTGCGGTCGGGCTACGACCACAGCTATTACTTCATCGCCAGCTTCATCGGCGAGCACATCGCCCATCACGCCCGCGCCATGGCCTGAGCCGGCGTCGGCAGGATGAAGGAGCGCGCGGATCGTCGCGCGTTCCACACGCGGGCCTTTGTTATCGTCGGACCCTCGGCGCTGACAAGGGGAAGGCATGCCGCGGGTGCTGGCGCTCCTGTTCGTGTTGTGCCATGGCCTGGTGCTGGCGATGCTGCCGGCATCGGCGACCGTCCTGTCGTTCTGCTTCCTCATCGCCGCGCCGGTGCTGGCCGCCGCCGCATGCCTGTGGCAAGGGCGGCAGCAGCGGGCCGCGCCGGGCTGGCGGGCCACCGCGCTGGCCATGTTGCTGTGGGCGGGCGGCATGGCCATGAACATGGTCGATGCGGTGCGTGCGGGCGATGCCACCGACACACCGCAGATCAGCCTGCTGCTGTATGTGGCCTACGGCGTGCCGCTGGTGTTCGTGCTGGCGCGCGCCCGGCGCGAGCGCTGGGCGATCAGCCTGATCGACGCCGTGCTGGCGGCCCTGCTGGGCGTGCTGTTCTTCCTGCATACCCGCTACCACGCCAACGCCGGCGATGCCGGCATGAACGGCCTGCGCCTGATGTTCGACATCCAGAACGCCTGCATCGCGGCATTCGCGCTGCTGCGCTGGGCCAGCATGGATCTGCCGGACCGGCGCGCGTTCTTCCGCGTGCTGGCGATCTACGCGCTGGCCTATCTCGCGGTTGCCGGCTACATCAACCACGTCGCGGCCTACATCCCGTTCGGCCAGTACGCCGACCTGCTGATCGACCTGCCCTTCCTGCTGCTGGCGGTGCTGGCACTGCGCGCGCGCGGATCCGTCCCTGCCGTCGAGCGCCCGCGGTTGCGGCATGCCGTGCAGGCGGGCGGGCCGATGATCCTGCCGCTGTTGCTGCTGGTGGTCGCCACGCTGGTGGTGGATCACGCCCGGTACTGGGCGCTGGCCGGCTTCATGGCGGCGATCCTGGGCTTCGGCCTGCGCAGCACGCTGCTGCAGATCGGGCTGCTGGAACGGCAGGCGGCACTGGACGCGCTCGCGCGGCTTGATGGATTGACCGGCGTTGCCAACCGCCGCCAGTTCGATGCCGTGCTGCAGGTCGAATGGAGCCGCGCATGCCGGCAGGAGAGCGCGCTGTCGCTGCTGCTGATCGACATCGACCATTTCAAGCGGTTCAACGATACCTACGGCCATCCGGCGGGGGATCGATGCCTGCGCGAGGTGGCGGCGATGCTGCAGGCCACCGCGGCGCGCGACGGCGACCTGGTGGCGCGTTATGGCGGCGAGGAGTTCGCGGTGGTGGCGCCGGCCACGTGCCCGGAAAGCGCGCGCGAACTGGGCGAACGCCTGCGCGCGGCGGTGCAGGCCATTCCAGCGGGCGTGTTGCCGCAAGCGGTGACCATCAGTGTCGGCGTGGCCGGCATGCGGCCATCGCGGCCACAGCCACCGGAAGTACTGCTGGCCGGTGCGGATACCGCGCTGTACGCGGCCAAGAATGCCGGCCGCAACCGCGTGGAAACGTGGGTGGAAGCCGGGCCGGGGCAGGACATGGCGATCAGCCTGCCCGCGCCGTCCAGCGTGGATTGAACCTGGTCCGCCGGTCGTGGCCCCTGCGCGGTTTGTGCCTCTCTCCTGGCAGAAGCAGAAGGAGGACAACCCGGCAGCATGTCAGTCCGGTGACGGCATGAAATCCGTATAGGCGTAGCGCGCCTCGCGCAGCACCGTCTCTCCCGCGCGCAGGTCCAGCGGCGCGCGGAACATCGGCCCGGCGCTGACGCAGGTATGGAACTCGCCGTTCTCGCCGCAGGCGTCGATGCCGGCGGGCAGTGCGTCGAGCAGGGCGTGGTCGAACGCGCGCCCGGCGAAGGCGGCATCCAGGACCTGCGTGTCCACGCAGCACAGCCGCGCGCGCAGGCCGGCGTCGATCATCTGCCGCGCGAGCGCGGCGGTGTCGCGCCCGAACAGGGGAAACAGGCAGTCCCAGTCCAGTGCCGCGTATTGCTGCTGGCGCCACTGGCGGATGTCCTCCAGCAGCAGGTCGCCAAAGGCGAGCGTGCGCAGCCCCGGCCACCGCCGGCGCGCGCCGTCCAGCGCCTGCGCCATGCGCCGCAGGTAGCCGGCGTTGTCGCAGTCCTGCGGGATCCAGGCGCGCAGCAGCGGCAGGCCGGCGGCGTCGGCCTGCATCCGCAGCACCGCCTCGCGCACGCCCTGCATCGAGGAGCGGTCGTAGCCTTCGGTCAGCGTGCTGAGCAGTGCCACGACCTCCACGTCGCCGCGCTGGCGCAGGACATGCAGCGCCCAGGCGGCGTCCTTGCCGCCGCTCCAGGACAACAGGACGGGGATCACCCGCTCAGCGCACGTCGCGCAGTTCCCAATGGCTGCCGGCCAGCCAGCGCAGGCGCTGCTTGAGCACGTCGCCGGGAATGCGGGTGACGGCGACCAGGTCGATGCGCAGGTCCGACTGCCTGCCGCTCACCGTCGCGTCCGGATCGGTCGCGCCCCAGCTCGGGTCGACATCGTCGGGTTCTTCCTGGGTGGCGCGCCAGCGCTCGAACAGTTCGGGCGTGCGCAGGGCTTGCTGCAGCTGTTCGGCGAAGGCATCGGCACCGTTGGCGGTGAAGGACAGGCGCGGGTCGGTGCCGCGGGCGGCGGCGGGGTCGGGCAGCGAGATCGAGTAGTGCACGGGCATGCGGAGGTCTCCTTGGGAAAGACAGTGTGGCGTGGCCGGCGTCGCGTCCGCGTACACGCCGGCGCGGATCAGGCCTCGAATTCGTGCGGGACGTCGGCGAAGCCGACCGTCACCGCGCCCTTGCCGACATTGACCATGCCGGTCAGGCTCATCACGCTTTCGAGCAGGGCCACGCCGCGCGCCTGGCAGGTCTCGCGCAGGGCGGCGTAGCCGGGCAGGGCGCGCAGTTCGTCGAGCGGGCCGCCGTAGCTGGCGCAGACCACCGGCGTCAGCAGGCCCTGCTCCACGCGCTGGCCGACGAAATCGAACAGCCGCTTCACCGCGTTGTCGAAGCCCTTGATCTTGGCCGCCGGCGCGGTCTCGCCGCGGTAGCCGTGCAGCACCGGCTTGATGTCCAGCGCGCTGCCCAGCGCGGCGGTGAGCAGGCCGACGCTGCGGTCGCCCTTGTGGCGGGCGCGGGCGCGCATGTAGTAGAGGTCGCGGGTGACCATGTAGCCGTGCACGTTGCCGGCCAGCTCCTCCAGCCGTTCGCGCATCTGCGCCACGCTGGCGCCGGCCTCGCGCAGCCGCACCGCTTCCACCGCGGTCACCGCCTGCGCGGCGAACAGGTTCTGGGTGTCGACCACGCGCAGGGCGAACGGCGAGTTGTGGCCGGCGGCCTGGCGGATCGGCCGGTACTCGTTGAGGATGGCGAAGCTGGCCTGCAGCGCGTTGTCGTGGATCGGGCTGCGGGTCTTGGTGATGGTCAGGCAGAACACGTGGTCGTAGTCGATGACCAGGTGCTGCAGGAACAGGTCGCGGATCTGATTGACGCTGAAGGGGATGGTTTCCGCCTCGGCGCCGCGTTCGGCCACGTGGGTATCGAGGAAGTTGAGGGTGGCGTCCTCCTCGCGGTGGTCGGCCAGCACGGCTTCGCCGATCCGGACCGTGATCGGCAGCAGTATCAGCCTGTGTTCGCGGATGAAGTCGGCCGGCAGGTCGCAGGCCGAATCCACGACGATCCCGATGCGCATGATCCAACCTCCCCGTGCGTTGTGTGCCTGCGGTCACACTAACCCAAAACCGCGCCCCGGGCAGGTAGGACAATGCCGCGCGGCGCGCCGCCCGCTCCCGGCGGCGGCGCCGGGAGCGGGCGTGGAAACGTCAGCGGCGGTAGGCCGGCAGCGCCGGCGTCCGGCCCAGGTAACGGTCGCGCAGTTCGGTCTGGCGCGAGCGCATCGGCACCGCGCGCCCGCCCAGCCACATGCGTTCGGCGTAGTGGGCCACGTCCAGCGGGTCGCCCTCCCACAGCACCAGATCGGCCTGCTGGCCGACGGCGATGCTGCCGATGCGGTCGGCTACGCCGAAGGCCTGCGCCGGCACCTGGGTCAGGCCGGCCAGCGCGGCGTCCCAGGGCAGGCCGTTGGCCACCGCGTTGCCGGCCAGCTGGCGGATCTTGCGTGCGTTGTGCGAGGCGTCGCCGTCCTGGCTGAAGGCCACCGCCACGCCGGCCGCGTGCAGGCGCGCGGCGTTCTCCAGCGTCGCGCCGATCTGGTCGAAGCTGGCCGGCAGGTTGGACAGCGCATCGACGAATACCGGCACGCCGGCGGCGGCCAGTTGCGGCGCCACGCGCCAGGCCTCGGTGCCGCCGGCAATCGCGATGCGCACCTGTTCGCGTCCGGCCCAGCGCAGCAGCTGGCGGATGTCGGCGGCGCGGTCCACCCGCACCACGATGCGACCGGCGCCGGCCAGGTAGCGCGCCAGGGTGGCGCGCCCGGCCGGGGTCAGCAGCGCGTGCGGCGAATCGACGGCGATGCGGCCGCGGGCCTCGGCCACCATCTGGTCGAGCAGCATCCACTGCGCGGCGCGCGAGCTGCCGGACAGTTCGGAGCCGGCCGCGCCCATGCGCACGAACAGCATGCGCGGGCCGATCGGATCGGCGCTGCCGTCCAGCCGCAGCACCCCGCCCTGGCCGGCGATGAAGCCGCCGCCGCTGTTGGCGCCCAGCGCGGTGAAGCCGATGCCTTCCACGCGCGCGACCGGTATCAGCACCGAATCGGGGTTGTAGGCCAGGGTGACGTCGAACTCGGGACGCTGCGGCTGTTCCTCCAGCTTCACCGCGCTGTCCACGGTCGAGGCCTCGCCGGAGACCTCCTCCACGCCGATGTCGGTGATGCCGCCGAACAGCGCCGGGGTCAGCGGGCGGCCGCCGGCGTCGACCACCTCGACGCCGGCCGGTGCGGCCAGCGCCGGGCCGACGGCGCGGATCACGCCGCCCTGCACCAGCACGTCGGCGGCGTTGAGCGTGCCGCGCGCGGTGGCGGTGTGCACGGTGGCGTTGCGGACCAGCACGTCCTGGGCGGCGGCTAGGACGGGCAGGGCGGCGGTGGCGGCCAGCAGCGCCAGCCGGCGGATCAGGATGGATGCGCTCATGGCAGTGCCTCCTGGCCGAGCATGAAGTCGCTCAGCGGTTGCCGCCCGCGGTCGCCGCGGTCGTAGGCCTGGAAGCCGTCGACATAGACCTTCTCGGCCAGCGCGTAGGAACCGAAGGGGTTGCCGTTCCACACCACCACGTCGGCCATCTTGCCCGGCTCCAGCGTGCCGGTGCGTTGCTCGATGCCGAGCGCGCGCGCGGCGTTGGCGGTGAGCCAGCGGATGGCGTGTTCCGGCGTGATCTCGTCCATGCCGGCGCGGCGCGCGCTGGCGATGACCTTGGCCGCTTCCTGGTTGAGGCGCTGGATGCCCTCGGGCGAATCGGAATGCACGATGGCGCAGCTGTTGGCCGGGCGGTCGACCAGCGCCAGGTTCTCCTGGATGCCGTCGAAGGCCTCCATCTTGAAGCCCCACCAGTCGGCCCACAGCGCGCCGCAGACGCCCTCGGCGGCCAGGCGGTCGGCCAGCTTGTAGGCCTCCACGCCGTGGTGGAAGGCGGCGATCTTGAAGCCGAACTCCCTGGCCAGGTCGAGCATGGTCGCCATCTCGTCGGCGCGGTAGCAGTGGATGTGCACGCGGATGTCGCCCTGGATGGCGCCGGCCAGCGTATCCAGCTTGAGGTCGCGCTTGCCGCCGCTGTCGCCGGAGCTGTCGCCGTTGTCGCCGCCGCCGAAGCGGCGTTTGCGCTTGACCGGGGCGGCGGTGTTCTTGGCGATGTACTCGCTGGCGTCGATGAAGGCCGCGCGGTAGCCGGCGACGTTGCCCATGCGCGTGGCCGGCGCGGTGCCCTTGCCGCCGTACACGCGCTTGGGGTTCTCGCCGCAGGCCATCTTCAGCCCCCATGGCGCGCCGGGGAACTTCATCGCCTGGTAGGTGGTGGCGGGCAGGTTCTTCAGCGTCACGCCGCGGCCGCCGACCAGGTTGGCCGAACCGGGCAGCACCTGCATCGCGGTCACGCCGCCGGCCAGCGCCGCGGCGAAGCCCGGGTCCTGCGGCCACACCGAATGTTCGGCCCAGACGTTGGCGGTCACCGGCGCAGTCATCTCGTTGCCGTCGCCATGCGCCTGCACGCCGGGACTGGGGTACACGCCCAGGTGCGAATGCACGTCGATGATGCCCGGCGTGACCCACTTGCCGCGCCCGTCCACGCGCACCGCACCGGCCGGCGCCTGCAGCGCGCTGCCGACCGCCACCACGCGGCCGTCGGCCAGCAGCACGTCGGCATCCTCCAGGCGGCGCCCGGTGCCGTCGAGCACGGTGGCGTGGCTGATCAGCACCGGCGCCGAGGGAACCGGGCGGTAGGTGCTGGGGTAGGGGTCCTGCACGAAGCGCGAGGCGGCGGGGGCGGGCGCGGGGTGCGCGCAGGCCAGGGCCAGTCCCAGCCCGGCCAGCAATCGATGTCGCATGGGGTCTCCCTGTGCGGCGGATGGTGTGCGCACGCTAGCGGCCGTCCCGGTTCCTGCCAAGTGCATGGAGCGGCGTGCATGCAGGCGCGGGCGGGCTGGCGGTGCGCGGCCCGGCGGCCGGGGCCGCGGTGGTATCCAGACACGGGCCGGCCGCTTAAGCTGCACCGTCGCGGGCCCGTCCCGCGCCGCCGGCGCGGCCTTGCGGCCGGTGGAACGATCAGGAAAGGGCGATCAGGAAAGGGAGTGATGGAAGCAGTACAGACAGTAGTGGAATTCTGGCGTTCGGCGGGGCCGCGGCGATGGTTCGCGCGCGACGACGCCTTCGACGACGAATTCCGCCTGCGCTTCCTGGACCTGCATTACCGGGCCGCGCGCCGCGGCTGCGAGGAATGGCTGCACGGCGCCGACGGCGCGCTGGCGTTGCAGATCCTGCTCGACCAGTTCCCGCGCAACTGCTTCCGCGGCACCGCGCATGCCTTCGCCACCGACGGACTGGCGCGGCACTACGCCACCCGCACCATCGAGGAAGGGCTGGACCGCGAACTGACGCCGCAGCTGCGCGCCTTCATCTACCTGCCGTTCGAGCATTCGGAAGACCCGCAGGACCAGGAGCGCTCAGTGGCGATGTTCGAGGTGCTCGGCGACCTGGAATACCTGCGCTTCGCCGAACTGCACCGCGACATCATCCGCCGCTTCGGGCGCTTCCCGCACCGCAACGCCGTGCTGGGCCGGATCCCCACGGCGGAGGAACTGCATTTCCTGGCCGAGGGCGGTTTCGCCGGGTGAGGGAGGGACGTGCGTTGTCCCCCCGTCGCCCTTCGTAGGAGCGACTTCAGTCGCGAAAGGGGCTTCACCGGGAATGCCCCTTCGCGACTGAAGTCGCTCCTACGGGGCGTACATGCAGAACGCCGGCTTTCGCCGGCGTTCTTTTTGTCGCGGTGGCGCCCGCCCGATCAGTAGCGCGGCACGCTGGTGTCCACGTCCTGCGCCCAGGCGTCGATGCCGCCGGTGACGTTGTGGACGCGGGTGAAGCCCAGGGCGCGGAACTGCTCGGCGGCCTGCGCGCTGCGTCCGCCGCGGTGGCACAGGAAGGCCAGCGGGGTGTCCTTGGGCAGCGCTTCGAGGCGGGCGCGGGTGTCGCCGTCGAAGGTTTCGAACGGGGCGTTGATCGCGGCGACGGCGCGCTCGTCGGCCGGGCGCACGTCTACCAGGGTCAGGGTGCCGGCGCGCAGCTGGTCGTCGGCGCCGCGCACGTCCAGTTCCTGCACCGGCTTTGGCGCGTTGGGGTTGTCGATGGCCAGGCCCTGGCCGCGGATGTCGTCCACCCAGTCGATGGTGATGCCGTTGGCGCGGCGCGCGCTGGCCGCGTCGAACTGCACGCGCAGGCCGTTGGATTCGGCGGCGATGGCGTTGGCATCCAGCGGGGCCAGCTGGAAGTTCGGCTGGAAGCGCGCATCGATGCTCAGCTGCAGCGCGGCGCCCGGGGCGTCGGCCAGCGCGCCCTTGAGCATTTCCACCGCGGCCGGGGTGACGGTGATGGACGGCGGGGTGCGGTCCGGCGGCGCCACGCCGAGCAGGGCGCTCAGCTCGCCGCTGTTGGCCATCTGCAGCACGATGTCGCTGCCGCCGACCAGTTCGCCGTCCACGTACAGCTGCGGGATGGTCGGCCAGTCGCCATAGGCCTTGATGCCCTCGCGGATTTCCCCGTCGGCCAGCACGTTGACGTGGGCGAAATCCACGCCCAGGTCCTGCAGCGCGCCGACCGCCTTGGCCGAGAAGCCGCACTGCGGCATGGCCGGCTGGCCCTTCATGAACAGGACGACGCGGTTGGCGCCGAGGATGGATTCGATGCGTTCGCGCAGGGCGGGATCCAGGGACATCGTGAACTCGTGGGGTTGGTCGTAGACGGAGCCGATTCTACGCCGCATGGCATCATGGGACATGACCGCCACGGGAACCCTGCATCGCACGCCGACCCATCCCTGGCGCTGGATCGGCTGGCTGCTGCTGTCGCAGGCGCTGGTGGCGCTGGCTTGGGCGTGGCTGGGCTGGAAGGCCGGGCTGCCGCTCATGCTGGCCAGCCACGCGCTGTTCGTGGTGCCGGTGTTCCTGCCCAACAGCGGCTTCTACGCGCCGGTACTGTCGCGCCTGCCCGGCCCGGCGGTCTGGCTGACCATCGACGACGGCCCGTCCGACGACACCCTGGCGATCCTCGACCTGCTGGAGCGCTACGACGCCAGGGCCACCTTCTTCATGGTCGGCGAGCGCGCGGCGGCGCGGCCGGAGCTGGTGCACGAGGTGCTGCGGCGCGGGCACGGGCTGGGCAACCACAGCCAGTCGCATCCGCAGGCGTGGTTCTGGCGCCTCGGGCCGCGGCGGATGGCCGGGGAGATCGGCCGTTGCCAGCAGGCGCTGGCGGCCATCGCCGGCACGCCGCCGCGCTGGTACCGCTCGGTGGTCGGCATGACCAATCCCTTCGTGGCCGTGGCCCTGCGCCGGCATGGCCTGGCGCGGGTGGGCTGGAGCGCGCGCGGGTTCGACGGCGTGCATTGCCGGCCCGACGCGGTGGTGGCGCGCATCGCGCGCACGCTGGCGCCGGGTGCGATCGTGCTGCTGCACGAAGGCGCCGCGCACGGCCACAACCCGGCCATCATCGAATCGGTGCTGCGGCAGTTGCAGGCGCGTGGACTGCCCGCCCGCCTGCCGCCGGAAACCGCTTAGACTCGCCGCCCCGCCGGCGGCCCCTGGAACCGCGCCATGCCCTTTTCCCGACTCGGCCTGTCTCCCTATGTATTGCCCGCGCTGCAGCGCGCGCTGCGGCAGGCCGGCTACGGCGCGCCGACGCCGATCCAGCAGCAGGCGGTGCCGGCGCTGCTGAAGGGACAGGACGTGGTGGCGCTGGCGCCGACCGGCTCGGGCAAGACCGCCGCCTACGTGCTGCCGGCCCTGCAGCGTTTCTTCGCCGCCCCGCCGCGCAAGCCGCGTGCGCTGCGGCAACTGGTGCTGGTGCCCACGCGCGAGCTGGCGCTGCAGGTGGCCGACGTGTTCGCCACGCTCGGCCGGGAACTGCCGCGGCAGCCGCGTGTGGTGTGCGCGGTGGGCGGGGTGTCGATCAATCCGCAGATGATGGCGCTGCGCGGCGGCGCCGACGTGGTGGTAGCCACGCCCGGGCGCCTGCTCGACCTGCTGGCGCACAACGCGCTGTCGCTGCGGCAGGTGCAGCTGCTGGTGCTGGACGAGGCCGACCGCCTGCTGGAGCTGGGCTTCGGCGACGAACTGCGGCAGATCCTCGCCGAGCTGCCCGCGCAGCGGCAGACGGCGCTGTTCTCGGCCACGTTCCCGGAGCAGATCGAGGCGCTGGCCGCCGCCGGCCTGCGCGCGCCGCAACGGCTGCAGGTCGATGCGCAGGCGCCGCCGGAAATCGAACAGCGCGCGCTGCGCGTGGATGCAGGCTGCCGCGTCGAACTGCTGCTGTCGCTGCTGGATGATCCGCGCTGGCGGCAGGTGCTGGTGTTCGTCGCCAGCATCCGCGAGGGCGACCGCCTGGCCGGCGCGCTGCGCAAGGGCGGCATTGCCGTGCAGGCGCTGCACGGCGACCTGTCGCAGGGCCGCCGCGTGCGCGCGCTGCAGGCGTTCAAGGACGGCGAGCTGCAGGTGCTGGTGGCGACCGACGTGGCCGCGCGCGGTATCGACATCGCCGGCCTGCCGGTGGTGGTGAACCATGAACTGCCGCGTTCGCCGGCCGATTACCTGCACCGCATCGGCCGCACCGGCCGTGCCGGCGCCACCGGCCTGGCGGTGAGCTTCGTCGAGGCCGCCGCGCTGGCGCACTGGCGGCTGATCTGCAGGCGCCATGGCCTGCGGCTGGAACCGGAAGTGGTGCCCGGTTTCGAGCCGAAGGATATGGAGCAGGCGCCGCCGGTGGCCGATGGCAACGGCGGCATCAAGGGGCGCCGGCCCAGCAAGAAGGACAGATTGCGCGCTGCCGCGCAGGCGAAGCCGTCCTGAACATCGCGTCGCTGGGCGGCGCATCGAAGCGGTAGAGCAGGGCAACGCCCGCTGGAGCGTTGCCGGACGGGCCCCGCCCGACGTCGCACGGCGCTACCGGGCTGTAGCGATGCGTCCCTCGTGTAGAGCATGGCATCGCCCCGCTTGTGACATTGCCGGGCAGGCCCGGGCGTCGCCCGGCGCTACAGAACCGCAGCGATCGGTCCCTTTGTAGAGCGGGGCATCGCCCCGCTGGGGCATTGCCCGGCGCGGCGGATCAATCCTCGAAATCGCTTTCCGCTGCGACGGTCGGTTCCGCCGCCGGGCGCGGCGTGCGCTTGCCCGGCTTGCGCAGCACTTCCACGTAGAACTGCTTGTTGCCGGCGGCGACCAGCGCGTCCACCGCGCGGATCAGCTCGGGGAACGGCACGGCCTGCGCGCTGGCCTCGTCGACGCCGGCCCTGCTGTCGAAATCCCAGAAGTCGGCGCCGGCCGGCAGCGCCTTGCCGCGCTCGCGCTTGATGTACTTGCGGATGTCGTGCTTGCTGGCTTCCAGCAGGCGGTCGGGGTGTTTGCCTTCGATGTCGAGGCGGTAGGTTCTTCTCACGGGGTTCTCGTCATGGCGCCGACCCGGGCGGGTGGCAGGGAATGGCGCGATTATCCGCGCAAACGGCGCGGCCGTGGTTCAGGCGCGGCGGGCGACCAGCAGCCAGTTGTTGAACGGGGTGTTGCCGTACAGCGGCGCGAGGCTGACCTGCAGGCCGGCCTGCTCGAGCAGCGCGCGCAGCGTGGCGGCGTCGGGATAGTGGCGCGGGCGGAACTGCATCCAGCCGATCCAGTTGGCGGCGCGGTCGCCGATGCGCGAGATGCGGCCGCGGCGGCTGTCGTCGGCCAGCGCCATGCGCAGCACCAGGCGGCCGTCGCCGTCGAGCATGGCCGCGGCCTGCCGCAGCAGGGCCGACTGCGCCTCGGCCGGCAGGTACTGGAGCACGTCGAGGATCGCCACGCTGCCGCGGTGGGCGGGCAGGGTGGTGGCCAGGTCCATCACCTCGAAGTCGCTGGCGGCCAGGCCGGCGCGGCGGGCGACGCCGGCGGCGCGGCGGATCTTGGCCGCGTCGTTGTCCACGCCGCGGTAGGGCAGGGCCTGGCCGTCGTGGCGCAGTGCATGCGCCAGCAGGCCCAGCCCGCAACCCATGTCCAGCAGCGGCGCGTCGCTGCCGCGTAGGGCATCGAGCACGCCGGGATAGAGCGGGTCGCTGCGCAGCTTGGACAGCACGTAGCAGTAGTCCCAGCGGTTGCCCCAGGGATGGCGCGGGGCGAACGCGCGGGCGATGGTCCGGGCGTCCCGGGCGGGCATGGCCGCGGCGGCGCCTGCGCTGCTCACGTGGCGGGCAGGTCCGCCAGCAGGTCCGCCGCCACCGGCAGCGCCTGTTCCATCCACAGCCGGTACATCGCCGCGGACGGGTGCAGGCCGTCGTCCACCAGCATCGCCGGTTCGGCGCCATGCGCGCGGCTGGCCGGGGTGATGTCGACGAAGGCGACGCCGTAGTCGCCGCAGCAGGCGCGGGCGGCGGCATTGAAGTCGTCGATCTCGCGCGCGACCACGGCGGCGTCGCGCTCGTGCGCGGTCGCGTAGGGCGTCACGCCCCAGTCGGGAATCGACAGCACCAGCCCCCGCCGCGGGTCTTCGGCGGCCAGCGCGATGGCCCGCTGCAGCAGCTGTTCGAACTGCTGGCGGTACTCGGCCAGCGGCCGCCCGCGGTACTGGTTGTTGACGCCGATCAGCAGGCTCGCCAGCGCGTACGGCCCCTGCGGCGCATCCGCGTCGATGGCGGCGGCCAGTTCGTCGGTGGTCCAGCCGGTGGTGGCGATCACCTGCGGGTCGTCCAGCGCGATGCCGCGCGCGCGCAGCGCCGCGGCCAGCTGGAACGGCCAGGTGCCTGCGGCGGGCACGCCTTCGCCGATGGTGTAGGAATCGCCCAGCGCCAGGTAGCGCGGGGCAGGGGCGGAAGCGGCGCCGGTCGCGCTCATCGACGCGCCTCAGGCCACCGCGCTGCGCGTCTTCAGCGGCACCACCTTGGTGACCCGCTCGGCGCGGCGCGCCAGCACGCGGTCGATGCGGCCGAACACCTCGCGCATGGTCGCGGCCTCGGGCAGCAGGGTCACGCGGAAGTGGTGGCGGTAGGGCACGTTGAAGCTGGAACCGGGCACGACCAGCACGCCCTCGTCGTTCATCAGTTCCAGCGCGAATTCGTGGTCGTCGAAGCCCTGCGCGGCCGGCCCGACCACCGCCGGGAAGGCGTACAGCGCGCCGGCCGGCGCGACCAGCCGCAGGTGCTCGCTGGCGTCACAGGCCTCGATCACGGCGCGGCGGGTCTCGTACAGGCGGCCGCCCGGCGCGCACAGCGCGGAGATGGTGTCCGGGCCGTTGACCGCGGCCTCGATGGCGTACTGGCCGGGCACGTTGGCGCACAGGCGCAGCGCGCTGAGCAGGTCCAGCGCGGCGCGGAACTCGCCCAGCCGCTCGGCGGCGCCGGACAGCAGCATCCAGCCCACGCGCCAGCCGCAGGCGCGGTGCACCTTGCTCAGGCCGCTGAAGGTCAGGCACGGGTGGTCGCCGGCCAGCGGCGCGACCGGCTGGAAGGTGGCGCCGTCGTAGAGGATCTGGTCGTAGATCTCGTCCACCAGCAGCAGCAGGTTGTGGCGGCGGGCGACGGCGACGATCTTCTCCAGCAGCTCGCGCGGGTAGCTGGCGCCGCTGGGATTGTTCGGGTTGATCAGCACGATGGCGCGGGTGCGCGAGGACACCAGCGTCTCGATCTCCACCGGGTCGGGCTGGAAGCCGTTCTCCGGCGCGCAGCGGTAGTACACCGGGCGGCCGTCGTTGAGGATGGTGGCCGCCGACCACAGCGGGTAGTCGGGCGAGGGCACCAGCACTTCGTCGCCCGGGTTGAGCAGGGCGCGCAGCGACAGGTCGATCAGCTCGGACACGCCGTTGCCGAGGAACACGCGGTCGGGGTGGGCGTCGGGCGCGCCGCGCCGCGCATAGGCCGCGGCGATGGCCTCGCGCGCCACCGGCAGGCCCTGCTGGTGGGTGTAGGGGTCGGTGCGGCCCATGTCGTCGGCGATCGCGCGCTGCAGGTGCTCGGGCGCGCGGAAGCCGAAATTGCCGGGGTTGCCGATGTTGAGCTTGATCAGCCTGCGGCCCTGGGCCTCCAGCTCGCGGGCTCGTCGGGCCAGTTCGCCACGGATCTCGTAGCGGACTTCGGACAGGCGTTCGCGGGTGGGCAGCGGTTTGGCAGGGCTTGACATGCGTGGGGCCGTCATGGGCGGGAAACCGCATGGTAGCGGAATTGCTGCGTTGCGGGGCGATGGTTCCGCGCGGAACGGAAATCGGCCCCGGCAGGCGGCCGCGAACGCCGCGCCGCTTAGAATTGGCCGATGACCGACACCATCGATTTCACCGCGCTGGGCCACATCGGCTGGCCCTGGCCCGGCCCACCCGAAGCGCCCGCATGGCAGGCCGCCCTCGCCGCGCACCCGCAGGCGCGTCCGGCGCGGGTGGTCGAGCAGCACCGTTCCGGCTACGTGGTGGCCGACGCGCCCGACGCCGCGCTCAAGGCCGAGTCGCTGCCGGAATGGCAGCGGCCGCGCTTCCCGAGCCACGAGCGCGCGGCGGTCGGCGACTGGGTGCTGCTGGAGGAGGCGCGCATCGTCGCGCTCCTGCCGCGGCGCACCTCGATCAAGCGCGGCGCGGCCGGCGAGCATTACCACCAGCAGGTGATCGCGGCCAACATCGACACGGTGTTCATCGTCTGCGGGCTGGACGCGGACTTCAACCCGCGCCGGATCGAGCGCTACCTGATGCTGGCCGGCAGCGGCGGCGCGGCGCCGGTGGTGGTGCTGACCAAGGCCGACCAGACCGAGTACGGCGCCGACGCGCTGGCGGTGCTGGAAGACCTGGCCGCGCAGGACATCCCGCTGCTGGCGATCAACGGCAAGGACCCGGCCAGTGTCGCGGCGCTGGCGCCGTGGCTGGGGCCGGGCCGCACCGTGGTGCTGGTCGGCTCCTCCGGCGCCGGCAAGTCCACGCTGACCAACACGCTGCTCGGCGAGGACCGCATGAAGACCGGCGAGGTGCGCGGCAGCGACTCGCGCGGCCGCCACACCACCACGCACCGCGCGCTGCTGCCGCTGCCCGGCGGCGCCTGCCTGATCGACACGCCGGGCATGCGCGAGCTCAAGCCCACCGGCGAGGAAACCCTGGCCGAAGGCGGTTTCGCCGACATCGAGGCGCTGACCGAGCAGTGCCGCTTCCGCGACTGCTCGCACCAGCACGAGCCGGGCTGCGCGGTGCGCGCGGCCATCGAACTCGGGCAGATCGACGAAAGCCGCCTGCTCAACTACCTCAAGCTGCGCGAGGAAGTGGCCGCCGCCGCGGCCAAGCTGGCGCAGCGCCAGGCCGAGCAGGCCACCGAGCGGCGGAGCAGTGGCCGCGGCGCGCAGTGGCGGCCGGCGGGGAAGCCGAAGCGGCGTTGAGGCGCCGCCCGGCCGGTGCCGGGCATGCCCGGCAAATGCAGGAATGGCGGAAGCATGGGGTTGCCGACCGGGGCGACGGTATCGGGTGTGTACCCGGCGTGGAGTCAGATGTCCTTGTCGTCCGCTGTCGGCTTTTCGCCGGCGTCTTCGGCGTCTCCCGTGCCCGCGCGTGCTTTCGCCAGTTCTTCGACAATCCTCGCGACCACGTCCAGGGCCGGGTCCCGGCCCTCGCTGACCGCTTCCGGCGTCCAGGGTGCGGCAAGATCGGGCGTGACGCCCTTGCCCTCCAGCACCTGCCCGCCGCCGGTGCGGATTTCCTGCATGCCGATGGAAAGCTCGCCGCCGTCGGGCAGGTCGATTCCGCGCGAGGCGACCACGGCCCCCGCGGTGGTTTCGCCGATCAGCATCGCGCGTCCGCTTTCCCGCAGGCGGGCGGCGAGCAGTTCGGCCGCGCTTGCCGAGGCCGCATCCACCAGTACCAGCAGCGGGCCGTCGCCATACCGCAACGATGGCGAAGCCGGGCCTTCGGCTTCCCGTCCCCGCCGCGTCTCCAGCCAGGCGAAAACGCCGTCGCCATCGAGCATCGCGTAGACCTCGGCCGCGACCCGGGCGATGCCCCCGGCATTCCCCCGCAGGTCGATCACGATGCCTTCGAGCCCGTCCCGCTCGCGCGCGGCGGCGAACGAGGCGCGCAGCCATTGCAGGCTGTCGTCGTCGAACAGCTTCCAGTGCAGGTACAGCAGGCCGCCCGGCAGGTAGCGGCTTTCCCGCATCCGCACCGGCGGCAGCGGGCCGGGGACGAGACGGTGCCCGTGCTGGCGGCCTTCCCGGTCCTTGAACAGGAACAGGGCCGGTTGCCGCTCGCGCCTGCGGTGCATCCAGGGCGGTTGCCCGTCGATGCCCAGGAGCTGCCAGCCCGGCAATATCCCGGCCGCGGATGCGGCGCTGCCGGGAAGGACGGCCAGCACGGATTCGCCCCTTCCGGACTGCGCCCGCATGAAACCGTAGCCGATGCCGCCATCGCTGCCGCCATTGCGCAGGGCAGCGGCGTTGGCGGCGCGTTCGCCCGGCGCCACGGCATGGCTGTGGGCATCGCCGAGCGTGGCGAGCACTTGGTTCAACGCGCTGTAGAAGCTGTCCTCGTCGGGCTGGGCGACCGCGCCGGCGCGTCGTTCGCGGGCGAGGCGGGTGAAGCCGGCGGGGTCCCGGTAGAACAGCCGCCTCGCATGGCGCACGGCGGTGTCGTAGGTTGCTGCGTTCAATCCGGCGCGCTGTGCGGAGCCATCGGGCACCTCGATGCGGGCGGGCAGTTCGCCGCTGCGGGCGTAGGGAACCGTATTGCAGCCGGCAAGCGCCGGCAGGCAGGCCAGCAGCAGGTGGAGCAGCGGCAGGGCGCGGCGCGACGTCGGCAGGATCATCCCTTGCTCCAGCGGGTTCGTGCGACTGTAGGTGCACGCCCGTGTCGCGGACAATCCGTCAGGGCACGATTGACCAGGGTGTGCACATGAACGCTACCGGCATTTCCTCCGATCCGGCCATCGCCCACCACGCCGCGCTCGATGCGCGGCTGGTGGCGGCGGTGCGCGGCATCCGCCTGCTGACCCTGGCGAGCTGGCCGGCGTCGACGCAGGCGCCGTTCCTGGACAGCGTGGCCCGCGGCAATCCGGTGCTGCCGCAGGTGGCGTATCCGAAGCACGATTTCAGCCAGGCGCGGCGCGAGCTGGAGGCGATCGCCGCGGCGGCCGATCCGGGGCATCCGCTGGGGCGCTACCTGCGCGACTCGGCCGCCAGCTGGGACCTGGCCGCGCGCCTGCTGGAGGCGCTGGGCACGCGCGAGGTGGATGCGCTGTCGGCGCAGCTGTTCGGCACGCCGGAACAGCCAATGCCCGGCCACGGCCCGACCGCGCGCGAGGCGGCGCGGCATTTCATCCAGATCGCCAACGAACTGGACCACGAGCTGCTGGCGCCGGAGGAACAGGTGCCGGTCTCGGCCGTCGCGCTGCAGCTGCAGCTGCAGAACGACCTGGACGGTTTCTTCGAGTCGCGCGTGATCGCCGTGGTGCTGGACCCGGACCTGATCGCCAAGGCCGCCGCCGGCGCCACCCAGATCCGCCTGCGCAGCGGCGCCTGCTTCAGCGTCTACGACCGCGCGCAGCTGTTCCACCACGAGGCGCTGGTGCATTCACTGACCGCGCTCAACGGGCGCCGGCAGGCGGTGCTACCGAGCCTGGCGCTGTCCTCGCCGCGCATCACCGCCACCCAGGAGGGACTGGCGACGTTCGCCGAGCAGATCACCGGCAGCATCGACATCCAGCGGCTCAAGCGCATCAGCCTGCGCATCGAGGCGATCGCGATGGCGCGCGACGGCGCCGATTTCGTCGAGGTGTTCGGCTACTTCCGCGACGCGGGACAGACCGCCGAGGAGAGCTTCGCCTCGGCCCAGCGCGTGTTCCGCGGGGTGCCGGCCTGCGGCGGCGGCGCCTTCACCAAGGACACCGTGTACCTGCGCGGGCTGGTGTCGGTGCATACCTTCTTCCGGCAGATGCTGCGCGACGAGAAGCTGCGGTACTGCCACTGGCTATTCGCCGGCAAGATGACGCTGGACGATGCGCAGGCGCTGGCGCCGCTGTTCGAGAGCGGGGCGCTGGCGCCGCCGCGCTGGCTGCCGCCATGGCTGCAGCGCGCCAACCGGCTGGCCGGCACGCTGGCGTTCTCGCTGTTCGCCAACCGCATCCGCATGGACCGCATCGACGACTAGCCGTGTAAACCCGGCGCGTTGTGCAGTGGCATGCGTGAGAGGGGAGGGTTGCAGCCGAGGCTGGCGTCCAGTCTTCCGGGACTCCCCCGGATGAAAACCTGCTGAGAGATCACGACTAGCCGGTGGGCGTACGGGGCTTTGGTTTCGGATGCAACGGCCAACCCCTCGCATTGATTGGGTGATCCACAACCGCAGGCTATGGATGGTGCCCGGGCGCGTGTGCGGGCGTCGCCGGCGGGCAGGGCCGCGCACGCTGTCCGCGCCCTCGCCAAGCCTTGGATTCGATGGGCGTTTTCGCCGGGTCCGGGGCGTGCCCGGACAGGCGGCGCGTGGGTGTGCGGCGCGCCCCGCGGGCGTGGCGGGCGCCGGTCCGCAGGTCGTGTCGATGTCGTTGACGCTGCCGGGGTGAAAGCGCCAAGGTGAAGGCGCGACGGGCGGTGCGAAGGGGAGACCGGATCGGGGAGTCCGGTACAGGCGCAGGGAGTGCGGGGGCAGGCTTGCCGGGATTCCGGTCGCCGGCCCGTCGGCGGCGGCTTTCCATCACTCCTGTCTTCTTCCATGCGGGGGACGCATGCGCAACCGGTTCTGCCTGCGGTCGATTGCTGTGGCCTGGCCAACGGCGTTGCTGCTCCTGTCGCTGGCGATGCCGGCGCCGGCGGCGACTGCGGCCGACGAGGCCGCCCGGCAGGCCGCGCTCGATGCCCTGATGCGGCCCTACGACGGCGACGTTCCCGGCGCTTCGCTGCTGGTGCTGAAGGACGGCAGGGCGCTGGTGCGGCGCGGCTACGGGCGCGCCGATCTGGAGAACGGCATCGCCGCCGGCGCCGACACCAACTACCGGCTGGCCTCGGTGAGCAAGCAGTTCACCGCCGCCGCGGTGCTGCTGCTGGCGCAGGACGGCGCGCTGTCCATCGACGATCCGGTCAAGCGCTGGCTGCCCTCGCTGCCGCCCGCGGCCGATGCCATCACCCTGCGCCACCTGCTCGCGCACACCTCCGGCGTGCTCGACTACGAAGACCTGATGGGCGCTTCCTGGCAGGGGCAGATCCGCGATGCCGGCGTGCTGGCGCTGCTGGAACGCCAGGACCGGCTGTATTTCCCGCCCGGCACCTACCGCTACAGCAACAGCGGCTATGCGCTGCTGGCATTGGTGGTCGAGCGCGCCTCGGGCATGGATTTCCCGGCGTTCCTGCGCACCCGCATCTTCGCGCCGCTGGGCATGCGCGACAGCCTGGCCTACGTCGCCGGCGGCCCGGACGTGCCGCACCGCGCCTGGGGCTACAGCCAGGCCGCGCAGGGCTGGGAGCGCACCGACCAGAACATCTACAGCGCCGTGCTCGGCGACGGCGGCATCTATTCCAACATCGACGATCTGGCCCGCTGGGACGCCGCCTGGTACGACGGCCGCCTGTTCGACGCGGCCACGCGCGCGCTGGCGCTGGGCCGCCAGGTGCAGGTCGCGACCGCGCCGGAAGCGACCTGGTACGGCTTCGGCTGGCGCGTCGCCGAGGGCCGGCAATGGCACAACGGCGAGAGCATCGGTTTCCGCAACAGCCTGGTGCGCTGGCCGGAGCAGCACCTGACCGTGGTGCTGC
The DNA here is from genome assembly GCF_009496535.1 of Stenotrophomonas sp. MYb238. Classification (GTDB taxonomy): domain Bacteria; phylum Pseudomonadota; class Gammaproteobacteria; order Xanthomonadales; family Xanthomonadaceae; genus Stenotrophomonas. The sequence continues at coordinate 12,055 of NZ_WIDL01000009.1, read as the reverse complement.
TGAGCAACCGCAACGATCCCACGCCCTACGACACCGCGCGCGCGATCGGCGCGCTGTTCCTCGACGAAGTCCCGCCTGCGCCGCGCTGACCGCGCCGCCTCCGTTCCACCGCCGTACTGCTTGGTCGTCCGTCCCCCCATCCCCTGGAGACATCATGCGTAGCCAGCCCGACCCCCGATTGAACTTCCTCTGCGCCGCGTTGCTGGCGGCCCTGGCCGCGCCGGCCGCCGCGCAGGACGCCGCGCCCGCGGCCACCACCCTGGACAAGGTCAACGTCACCGGCTCGCGCATCAAACGCGTGGACGTGGAGGCCGCGCTGCCGGTCACCATCGTGCAGAAGGCCGAGATCGAGGCGCAGGGCATCACCTCGGCCGAGCAGCTGCTGTCCTTCCTCAACATCGCCGGCAACGGCGCCGACGGCATGGTGTCGGCCTCGGTGGACATGGACCTGGGCGAGCTGCGCGGCACCGCCGGCGTGTCCGGCGCCAACCTGCGCGGGCAGGGCAGCGACGCCACCCTGGTGCTGCTCAACGGCCGCCGTGTCGCCACCCACGGCCTGCGCGGCCAGGCGGTGGACCTGAACTCCATTCCGTTCGCGGCGATCGACCGGGTCGAGGTGCTGCGCGACGGCGCCTCGGCCATGTACGGTACCGACGCCATCGGCGGCGTGATCAACTTCATCACCCGCACCGACTACCGGGGCATCGCCGTCAATGCCGGCTTCGACGTCACCCAGGACGGCGGCGGCAACATCTACAACTACAGCCTGCTCGGCGGCGTCGGCGACCTGGACACCGACCGCTGGAACGTGTGGGGCACGGTCAACTGGCGGCGCAGCGAGTTCCTGCGCGGCTACCAGCGCGATTTCGCCAACAGCTTCCAGCCCGACCGCGGCGTGTCGCCGGACACGCGCGGCACGCCGTTCGCCACCGTGACCAACGCCACCGGCGGCATCATCAACGGCTCGCTGATCGACCCGGACGGCGGCAGCAAGCAGAACTACGTCAACATCCTCAACCTGCCGGGCGGCGCCGGCTGCGAGAACGGCGGCCCGGCGATGGGCCCGTACGACTACCGGCTGTGGGACAGCGGCAGCTCCAAGTACGCCTGCGCCTGGGACTACCCGGCCGCGCAGGCGCTGCAGCAGCCGCAGGACAGCTTGCAGTTCCTCGGCCGCGCCACCTTCCGCATCGGCGACAACCACCGCTTCTACGCCGAGGCGATGGGCTCGCGGGTGGAATCGCAGCGCGAGTACGAGCCGCTGCAGCTCACCTCCAGCGCCTCGGCCACCTCGGTGATGAGCCCGAGCACCTGGTATCCGCTGAACGACTACACCAAGCAGACCTACGACCAGGTCTACAACGCGCTGGCCGCCTACTTCGGCACGGCCAACCTGACCTACGGCAACCCGATCCCCTACCGCTGGCGCTGCATGGCCTGCGGCCCGCGCCAGATCGACACCACCACGAAGTCCTACCGCATGCTGGCCGGCATCGAGGGCAGCATCGGCAGCTGGGACTACGACGTGGGCGTGTCGCGCGCCTCCAACGAGGCCGAATCGGTCCTGCGCGGCGGCTACTACTTCTCCAGCGGGCTGAGGGACGCGCTCGGCAGCGGCCTACTCAATCCGTTCCTGATGCCGGGCCAGCAGCAGGGCGCGCAGGGCATGGCCGCGCTGCAGGCCGCCTCGGCCAGCGGCGTGCACCTGTACGGCGGCAAGTCCACCGTCACCACGGTGGACGCCAGTTTCAGCGGCGGGCTCGGCTTCAGCCTGTGGGGCAGCGAGGCGCAGCTGGCCACCGGCGTGGAGGGGCGGCGCGAGGAGTTCGAGTTCGGCGGCGTGCAGGTGCTCGACGGCCTGCCGCTGAACTACAACACCATCTACCAGGCGCCGTTCGACGAGACCAGCGAACTGCCCAAGGTGCGCCGCGACGTCAAGGCGGTGTACGCGGAGATGTACCTGCCGATCGTTGACACCCTGGACGTGACCGTGGCGGTGCGCCACGACCGCTACGACACCTTCGGCGGCACCACCAACCCGAAGTACTCGTTCAAGTGGCAGCCGATCGAGTCGCTGGCGTTCCGCGGCGCCTACAGCACCGGCTTCAAGGTGCCCGAGTTCACCAAGCTGTTCGCCGGCGTCAACCGCGTGGACTACTTCGGCCGCGACCTGGTCGACCCGGCCAGCTGCCCCGGCGGCTCGGTCAATTCGTCGATACCGGGCTGCGACCTGATCCAGCCGGTGATCATCACCGGCGGCAAGACCGACCTGCAGCCGGAGGAGTCCGAGCAGAAGAGCATCGGCTTCGTGTTCTCGCCGACGGATACCTTCAACCTGAGCCTGGACTGGTGGGAGATCGAGCGCACCAACACCATCCGCGTGCCCAACCTGGCGACGCTGACCGCCAACTACGCGCTGTTCCCGGACAACTGGATCCGCGACAGCAGCGGCAAGGTCACCGCGATCGACCAGCGCTACATCAATTCCGGCGGCACCCTGACCCGCGGCGTGGAACTGGACGCGAACCTGAGCGGCGAGCTGGCCGGCGGCCGCTGGCAGGTCAACCTCAACGGCAGCTACATCGACACGTTCAAGGAAAAGTCGCTGGCCAACGAGCCCTACGGCGAGAACAAGGTCGGCGAATATGTGCGCTTCTACAACCTGCCGCTGAAGTGGAAGCACACGCTGAGTTTGGGCTGGGCCCGCGGCGACTGGGCGCACCTGCTGACCCAGGTCTACCGTTCCGGCTACAAGGACGAGGAACCGGTGAGCGTGGAGGGCGGCTTCTACACGCCGGCCAACTGGAACCCGGACGTGGACGACTACATCACCTACAACTACAGCCTGACCTGGACCGGCCTGGAGAACACGCGCTTCACCCTGGCGGTGCGCAACCTGCTCAATACCGATCCGCCGTTCACCGCGCACCAGGTCGACTTCGCCTCCGGCGCCACCTGGGAGCCGCGCGTGGCCGATCCGCGCGGGCGCTCGTTCAACCTGCAGGTCGAGTACCGCTTCGATTGATCCTGCCAGCAACGCCGCCGGGCGACCGGCGGCATCGGGACGCACCATGACGGATACGGGCATCGCATCTCCCGGCCGCCGCGGCTTCATCGCCGCGGCGATGGCAACGGCGCTGGCTGCCTCGCTCGACGCGCACTGCGCGCCGCTGCTGGGCCGGCCCGGCAAGAAGCGCATGGCCGCGCCCAATGCCTGGCTCGAGATCGACCTGGACGTGTTCGACGCCAACCTGCGGCGGGTGCGCGCGCTGGCGGGCCCGGCGCAGCTGTGCGCGGTGATGAAGGCCGACGCCTACGGCACCGGCCTGGACCTGGTGATCCCGCGCGTGATCGCCGCGGGCGTTCCCTGCGTCGGCATCGCCAGCACCGAGGAGGCGCGCATGGTGCGGGCCTGCGGCTACAAGGGGCGCGTGCTGCGCGTGCGCGCGGCGACGCTGGACGAAATCGAGGCCGCGCTGCCGTACCGGATCGAGGAGCTGACCGGCAATCTGGCCATGGCGCAGGCGATGGCGGCGCTTGCCGGCAGGCGCGGCCGGCCGCTGCCGGTGCACCTGGCGCTGAACTCGGCCGGCATGGGCCGCAACGGACTGGAGCTGGCCACGGAGCAGGGACGGCGCGATGCGGTGGCGCTGGCCGGTACCGGCGGCCTGCGCGTGGTCGGGCTGATGACCCATTTCCCGGGCGAAGACCCGGCCGGGGTGCTGGCCGGCGTGCGCACCTTCCAGCAGCAGGCCGACTGGCTGTTCGCCCACACCGCGCTGCGGCGCGGCGACGTGCAGCTGCACGCGGCCAATTCGTTCGCCCTGCAGCACGTTCCCGAATCGCGCCTGGACATGGTGCGCCCGGGCGGCGCGCTGTACGGCTACGGCGGCACGCCCAAGCCGCCGTTCGCGCACGTGGCCGCGTTCAAGACGAAGGTCGCGGCGGTGCAGGCGTTCCCGGCCGGCGACACGGTGAGCTACGACAGCACCTTCACCCTGCGCCGCGACTCGCTGCTGGCCAATCTCCCGGTCGGCTATTCCGACGGCTACCGCCGCGCCTATTCCAACAAGGGCAGCGTGCTGGTCCGCGGCCGCCGCGCGCCGGTGGTCGGCAACGTCACCATGAACACCACTATGGTGGACGTGACCGACATCCCCGGCGTGCAGGCCGGCGACGAGGTGGTGCTGTTCGGCCGCCAGGGCGACGGGCAGATCACCCAGGCCGAGATCGAGGCCTGGACCGGCGTGATCCTGGCCGACCAGTACAGCATCTGGGGCGCGCTGAACCCGAAATTCCCCAGCAGGCCATCGTAGGAGCGGCTCGACGTGGCCTCGGGCCATCAGCCGCGATGGGGCTTCCTGCATGCGGCATGGACCGCATGGACTACGGTTCGTGGTCTTTCAAACCTGGAAGGAAATCGGCGCCTTCATTGGTAGAGCCCCATCGCGGCTGATGGCCCGAGGCCACGTCGAGCCGCTCCTACGGGGCTGGGGTGCCGCGCGCTTCGGCCAGGCTGCGCTGGAACTGGCGGATGAATTCGGTGGCGGCCTTGGAGGGCGGCCGATCCTCCAGGAACACGCATTCGATGCGGAAACCGATCTCCGGTTCCAGCGGGCGCGCGAGCAGGGTGCCGCCGACATTGGCGCAGGCGGTGAACTCGTCCAGCACGCTCATGCCGGCGCCGCAGCGGGTGAGCGCGGCGGCCAGCGAATAGGTCTGGTTGGACACGACCTCGCGCATGCTCACGCCCTGGCGCTTGAGTTCGCCGGTGAACAGGTCGCCGATGGGGCCGCTGCTGGCCAGGCCGACCATGTCGCGGTCCTGCAGCCAGCGCAGCGGGATCGCCTCCGGCGGGTCGGGCCATTGCGCGGTGTCGAACAGCAGCATCAGCTGGCCCTGCCCGAGCACGCGGCGCTGCATGCGCGGGTGCTGCGGCGGGTTGTAGGCGATGGCGATGTCGCATTCGCGCTCGTACAACGCCTGGAACAGGTCGCCGTGGTGCAGGGTCTGCACGTCGAAGGTGACTTCCGGGTGCTGGCGCCGGTAGGCGGTGATCGCCGCCGGCACCACGTGCTGGCCGAGCGAGGGCACCACCGCCAGGCGGATGTGGCCGCCGCCGATGTCGCGGATGTTGCCCACCGTCTTCTGCAGCGACAGCAGGCGGTCGTAGATGTCCTTGACCTCGACGAACAGCGCGTGCGCCTCGTCGGTGGCGACCAGCCGCCCGCGCACCAGCTTGAACAGCTCGAAGCCGAGCTGGTACTGCGTGTGGTGCAGCACCTTGCTGACCGACGGTTGCGAGACATGCAGCGAACGGGCCGCGGCGCTGATCGAGCCGGTGGTGTAGACCGCGTGGAAGACTTCAATCTGGCGCAGACGCATGGCTCGATCCTAGTCGATGCGGGCGTCGCCGGCGACCGGCCGCGGCGCGCGCGTCACCGCGCCATCGCCAGGGCGACCGCGCGTTCGCCGCTGCCCATCGCCAGCGTCCAGCCGAGCATGCCGTGGCCGAGGTTGCACACCAGGCCGTCGCCGACGGTGCGGATCTCGGGCGAGGACCAGGGCGTGACCGGGCGCAGGCCGGCCCAGCGGCTTTCGATGTTGTCGTAGTCCACCGCGTCGGGCATCGAGGCGCGCGCCATCGCCACCAGCTGCGCCATGCGCTCCGGGTCCGGGTGCGGATCCCAGTGGTTGAGGTCGGCCAGGCCGGCCACGCGCATGCGTGCGCCGAGGCGGCAGAACACCAGCTTGCGCGAGGTGTCGGTGATGCTGGTCGTGGGGGCGCGCGCGCCGCAGGGCGCGGTGAACGAATAGCCCTTGATCGCCATCAGCGGCACGCGCACGCCCAGCGGACGCAGCAATGCGGCGCCGTCGATGCCGCTGCACACCACCAGCCGCCGCGCCTGCACCGCCGCGCCGGCGCGCGGCTGCAGGCGCCAGCCGTCGCCCTGCCGCACCACGTGCCGGACGTCGAAACCAAAGCGCGCCTGCGCGCCGTAGTGCCGCTGCAGCACCTGCAGCAGGCCGGTGCCGAACAGGAACGGATCGCCGGCTTCCTCCTGCGGCGAATGCACCGCGCCGGCGATGCCGGGCATGGCCGCAAGCGCCGGCTCGGCGGCGATGGCTTGGCCTGCGTCGAGCAGGCGTTGTTCGACGCCGAACGGCTGCTTGAGCGCCATCATCGCGGCCGCGCCCTGCAGGGCGGCGGCATCGTGGTAGACGTGCAGCTTGCCCGACACCGCGTGGTCGAAGGCGATGGGGTGGCGCTGCAGCAGCGCGTGCAGCGCGGTGCGCGATTCCAGCGCCAGTTCCAGGGTGGCCAGCGTATTGGTACGCAGCCGCGCGGCGCCGGCCTGGCGCAGGAAGGCCAGGCCCCAGCGCCAGAAATCCGGATCGGCCGACCAGCGCGTGCGGAACGGGCCGTTGCGGCCGAGCAGCATCGCCGGCAGCTGCTTCCAGGTGGAAGGGCCGGCCATGGCGTCGGTATAGGCGTAGCTCAGCTGCGCGCCGTTGGCGAACGAAGTGCCCTGCACGGGGCCGTCGGCGCGGTCCAGCAGCAGCACGGACAGGCCGCGGCGCGCGGCGGCGTAAGCGGTGGCGAGGCCGACCACGCCGGCGCCGAGCACGACGAGATCGGCGCTGGCGGGTTCGCCGTGGGGCTCAACGGGAAGCATCGGGGGTCCGGTAGGCGGGGAAGGCGGCGGTACCGTCGCGGCGCGGGTCGGCGGCCCATTCCCAGCGCCCGTCGCGCAGGAACACGCCATGCAGGCCGGAATCCTCGCCGGCACCGGCGCGGATGTCCACGCCGCGCTCGTGCAGCGCCGCCCGCAGCGGCGCGGGGAAACGCTCGGCCTCGCCGTCGAACCGGCTGCCGCGCGCGACCAGATTGGGCAGCGCCACCGCCTGCTCCAATGGCAGATGCCAGTAGAACAGCCCGGTCAGGGTCTTGCCGATGTAGGCGGGAATGGCCGAGCCGCCGGGCGAGCCCAGCGCGCCGGCCAGGCGGCCGTCGCCGTCGAGCATCAGCAGCGGCGACATCGACGAGCGCGGGCGCTTGCCGCCGGCGATGGCGTTGGCCATGCCGGGGCGTCCGTCCTTGCGGTCCCAGGCGAAATCGGTGAGCTGGTTGTTGAGGAAGAAGCCGCCGACCATGCGTCCCGAGCCGAAGAACGATTCGACGGTGGTGGTCACCGAGACGGCATTGCCGTCGTTGTCCACCACCACGAAATGGCTGGTGCCGCCCGGTTCGTCGGTGGCGTCGGCGGCGATGGCCGGTGCGCCGGCGGGCACGCCGGGCCGCGGCGGCCGCGCGGCGGCGCGCGCACCGATCAGGGCGCGGCGCGCGTCCACGTAAGCGGGCGCCAGCAGGCCATCGACCGGGACATCGACGAAACGTGGGTCGCCGACGTAATGGTCGCGGTCGGCGTACATCAGCCGGCTGGCCTCGGCGAACAGCAGCCACGCCTGCGGATCGGCGGCGTCGCGGCGGTCGATGTCGGTGCCGTCCAGCAGCGCCATCAGCTGCAGTACGCCCACGCCGCTGGCCGGCGGCGGCAGCGAGCACAGCCGGTAGCCGCGCAGGGGCCGGCACAGCGGCGCCACCTTCTCGGCGCGGTAGCCGGCCAGGTCGTCGAGCGTCATCGTCCCGGGCCGCGGCGCCTCGGCGGTGCGGGCGACGATGGCCCGCGCCAGCGCGCCGCGGTAGAACGCCTCGGCGCCGCCGGCGGCCAGCGTGCGCAGCGTGGCCGCGTAGGCGGGATTGCGCAGCGTGTCGCCGGCGTGCAGCAGGCCGCCGTGGCCGTCGTCGAAGAAGCGGCGCACGTCGGCGGCCGCCGCCTGCGGGAACTGGCCGTGGATGTGCCGTTCCAGCCGCGGGGTGATGGCGAAGCCGCGCTCGGCGGTGGCGATGGTGCCGTCGAACAGCTGCGCCCACGGCAGCCGGCCGTGTTCGCGCAGCGCCAGGGCAAAGGTGGCGACGGTGCCCGGCACGCCGGTGGCGCGGCCGGAAAGCATGGCCTCGGCGCGCGGCAGCGGCTGGCCGTCGGCATCGTCGAACCAGCCCGGACCGGCGGACGCCGGCGCCTGCTCGCGGCCGATGTAGCCGCTGACCTCGCCGCTGCGGGCGTCGTAGGCCAGCAGCACCGTGCCGCCGCCGATGCCCGAGCTCTGCGGTTCCACCAGCCCGAGCATCAGCTGCACGGCCATGGCCGCGTCCATCGCGCTGCCGCCGCGTTCGAGCACCTCGGCGCCGGCGCGCGCGGCCAGCGGATGCGCGGCGACGACGATGGCCGGCGAGCTCCGGGTGGGAGCGGCGGCTGTTGCCGGCGCGCGTGCGTCCGGCGCGGTTCCGCAGCCGGCGACGGCGAGCGACAGGCACAGCAGCAGGGTGCCGGCAGCCCGGCGCCAGCGCGCCGGAACGGCGGGCGCGCTGGCCGTGGGGGAGGACGTGGAACGGGCGGGCTTCTGCATGGCCGGCAGATTACCGCCGGCCATGCCGGAGCAGGAGTCACAATCGCGGTGCAGGTGTTAACCGGCAGCTATGGAATGCCGCGCTCGTCCCCTGCGGTGCGCCGCGGCCGGCCGGCGCTTCCATGCGCGCGAGCTATACCGTGGGCCATGAAATGTGGGCGACAGTCGCGCCACCGCCGGCCATGCTTCCGGATGGGCCAGTGCGACCGCCGCCATCGGCACCGCCGCGGGCGGACGACGGCCGGCATTGCGCCCGCGAACCGCAAACCGGAGATAGGCATGACCCTGCGAACCCTCGTTTCCCTCCCGGGCCGTGGCATGGCGCTGCTGCTGTGCGCGCTGCTGGCGCTGGCGCCGCCGGCCGGCGCGCGCGAGCTGCTCAACTACCAGGCGATCCAGAAGCCCGACCATGGCGACCGCGGCATGGTCGTCAGCCAGAACCAGCGCGCCAGCGAGATCGGCGCGCAGGTACTGCGCGACGGCGGCAACGCGGTGGATGCGGCGGTGGCCACGGCCTTCGCGCTGGCGGTGCTGCTGCCGCGCGCGGGCAACATCGGCGGCGACGGCTACATGCTGCTGCACCTGGCCGGCGAGAACCGCAGCGTGGCCATCGACTACCGCTCGATGGCGCCGGCGGCGGCCACGCTGGAGCGCTTCATCGGCGCCGACGGCCGCATCGACGGCGAGACCGCCGGCTGGAAGGCCGCCGGCGTGCCCGGCACCGTGGCCGGGCTGGCGCTGGCGCATCGCCAGCACGGGCGCCTGCCGTGGGCGCGGTTGCTGCAGCCGGCGATCGAACTGGCCGACAAGGGCGTGGTGCTCAGCCGCGACGAGGCCTTCGCCCTGGACTGGGGCCGCCAGCGCCTGGCGCGCAGCCCGGCCGGCGCCGGCGTGTTCCTGCACGCCGACGGCAGCGCGCTGCGCGAAGGCGAGCGCCTGCGCCAGGCCGACCTGGCGTGGTCGCTGCGGCTGATCGCGCGCGACGGCGCGGATGCGTTCTACCGCGGTCCGATCGCGCAGCGGCTGGTGGCGGCCATGCAGCGGCACGGCGGCCTGATCGCCAGCGAGGATCTGGCCAACTACCGCGCCATCGAACGCGAGCCCCTGCGCACCACCTACCGCGGCCGCGAGGTGGTGACCATGCCGCCGTCCAGCGGCGGCGGCGCCAGCGTGCTGGAGATGCTCAACCTGCTCGAGCACGAGGACCTGGCCGCGCAGGGCGCCGGCTCGGCGGCGGCGCTGCACGCCATGGCCGAGGCGATCAAGCTGGCCTGGGCCGACCGCGCGCGCCACGCCGGCGACCCGGCCTTCGTCGCCGCACCGGTGCGCGGGCTGGTGTCCAAGGCGTACGCCGATACGCGCTGGAAGCTGTTCTCGCCCGACCGCGCGCTCGATGCCACCACGCTGACGGCGGGCGATCCCACGCCCTACGAAAGCCCGCAGACCACGCATTTCTCGGTGATCGACGCTGACGGCAACGCGGTCAGCAACACCTTCACCCTGGGCTCGGACTTCGGTGCCGGGGTGATGGCCGAAGGCACCGGCTTCCTGCTCGGCAACCTGATCGGCAACTTCTCGCTGCGCGCCCAGCTGGCCGCGCGCAAGGAACCCGGACGCGTGGTCGCCAACGCGCTGCAGCCCGGGCGCCGGCCGGTATCGAGCATGTCGCCGACCCTGGTGCTGCGCGACGGCAAGGTGTGGCTGGTCACTGGCAGTCCGGGCGGCAATACCATTCCCGGTACGGTGATGCAGACGATCGTGGATGTGGTCGATTTCGGCATGAACCCGGCCGAGGCCGCCCACCGGCCGCGCATCCACCAGGACATGGGCAGCGGCATGCTGCAGATCGAGCCGGGTTTCAGCCCCGATACGCTGCGCCTGCTGCGCGGCATGGGCCATCGCATCGAAAGCGACGAGACCATCGGCAGCACCCAGACCCTGCTGGTCGGCGACGACGGCGTGCAGGGCGCGGCCGATCCGCGCCGGCCCGGGGCCGGTGCGGCCGCGCAGTGATGTGTCAGGACCCTCCCGCTCTTCGGGGCGGGGGGTCGTAAGCCATCGGTTCGTCGCCCCTCGGCGCTCCCGCGCCAACGGAAGCCGAGGCGCGAAGCGGGCAGGGCAAGGGCGACGCGCCGGAGCAACCCGGCGTCGCAAGGTTCCAGGCAGCCGTGTCTGTCCGGCCGGCACCTTTCCGCGAAGGAAGCCCGCGGGAATCCAGCTTCCTGAAACGGCAGGGCCGCCATGACGGCGGCCCTGCGCATGTCCTTCGTCGATCGGCCCGGGCCGCGTCAGTGCGGCCAGAAGTTGAGGAAGCCGGTGATGATCAGCGCGTTGACGAAGTCGATGAAGAACGCGCCCACCAGCGGCGCCACCAGGAAGGCGCGCGGCGCCACGCCGTAGCGCTGCACCAGGCGGCGCATCACCGCCATGGCGTTGGCGGTGGTGCCGAGCATGAAGCCGATGAAGCCGCCGCCCATCACCGCCGCGTCGTAGTCGCGGCCCATCACGTAGTAGATCGGCACCGCGAACAGTGCCACCAGCGACACCTGGATCACCAGGTTGACCACCAGCGGCAGGCCCATGCCGGCCAGTTCCCACAGTTTCAGGTCCATCAGCGCCACCGCCAGGAACAGCGCCAGGCAGATGTTGCCGATCAGGTCGGTGGTCGGCACCGACAGCCTGATCAGCCCGGTGTAGTCGTCGATGTTGCGGATCACCGCGCCCACCAGCATCGCGCCGATGTAGGAGGGCAGGGTCAGGCCGATGCCCTCGAAGCCGCGGCTGACCCACGCGCCCAGCCACATCGCCATCAGCAGCATGACGATGCTCTTGAGCGCGTCGAACTCGCGCGCCGATTCGTTGGGGAAGTGCACGTGCACGCTCTCGTCGGCCTCGCCGCCGTCCGCGCCCGCGGCGCTGCTGGCCGGGCCGCGGATGCCGAAGCGCCGCATCAGCACGGTGATGGCCGGTCCGCCGACCACGCCGCCGCAGATGATGCCGGCCATCGCCGCGGTGATCGCCAGGGTCTCGGCGCCCTGCAGGCCGGCCTTCTCGAACAGCGGCGCGAAGGCCATGCCGGTGGCCGGGCCGCCGGTGAGCGTGGCCGAGCCGGCGAGCACGCCGAACATCGGGTGCAGGTCGAACATCCACGCCACGCCGATGCCGACCAGGTTCTGCACCACCGCGAAGATGCTGGCCAGCAGCAGGAAGATCATCACCTGGCGGCCGCTGACGCGCAGCAGGCGCAGGCTGGCGTTGATGCCCAGCGTGGTGAAGAAGGCCACCATCAACGGTACCTTCAGGCTGGTGTCCAGCTCGAACAGGGTGGTGTCGCGCGCATGCGCGGCCCACACCAGCAATGCCACCAGCAGGCCGCCGACGACCGGTTCGGGCAGGTTGTAGCGGCGCAGCACCGGGATCGCGCGGCACAGCGCATAGCCGGCGAACAGGGTCAGGCCGCCGAAGGCGATCGTCTGTACGGCATCAAGTTGGATCATCGAATCTGTACCTCGTGCCCTGCCATTGCAGGAATCTGGGGCGGGCGCCGGCGGAGGGCCGGCGCCGCCGGGGGGAGAACTGCCCG
>NZ_WIDL01000008.1 GCF_009496535.1 Stenotrophomonas sp. MYb238 | reverse complement strand
GGCACGTGGCGAGTGCGGCCGGTGAAACCCCGCTGCCAGTCCCTGGGCCCGGAGGGACGACGGCGCATGCCAACCCGCTTCGGGCGCCGGAAGCGGCATGCCGGGGGAAGGAGGGAGCGGCCTTCCGCACCAGATGCCTGGCGCTGTCTCCGGATGCGCTTGTGCGTGGAGGCAACATTCCCTTATTCCCCGGTTCCCGTTCCCTGCCTGTCATACAGCAGATCCCAGACGCCATGGCCGAGTTTCTGGCCGCGGGTCTCGAAGTGCGTCTGCGGGCGCCAGTCCGGGCGCGGCACGCTGCCGCGCGGACCGGCGCGGTTGGCCAGGCCTTCGGTGGCGCCGAGCACGTCCCACATCTGCTCGGCGTAGTTTTCCCAGTCGGTGGCGCAGTGCAGCAGGCCACCCGGGCGCAGCTTGCGCACCAGCAGAGCGGCGAACGCCGGCTGCACCAGGCGGCGCTTGTTGTGGCGCTTCTTGTGCCACGGGTCCGGGAAATAGATGCGGATCTCGTCCAGCGCGCCGTCGGCGATTTCCTTCTCCAGCACCTCGACCGCATCGTGGTGGTAGAGCCTGACGTTGCCGGCGTCGTCGTCGGCCAGCGCGTTGAGCAGGCGGCCGACGCCGGGCGCGTGTACCTCGATGCCGATGTAGTCCTTGGTCGCGTCGAACCGCGCGGCATGGCGCAATGCCGCGCCGTTGCCGAAGCCGATCTCCAGCACCTTGGGCGCGGCGCGGCCGAAAACAGCGTCCAGATCGCGCGGCTCGCCGGTGAAGTCGATGCCGAAGCGCGGCCAGCGCTCGTCGAACGCGCGCTGCTGGGCGGGCGTGAAACGGCCCTGGCGCAGCACGAAGCTGCGGATCTCGCGGCGGCCCTCGGTGACGGTGAAGGGCTTGGGCGGCGCCTTGGCGCCGGCGCTGTCGAAGGGATTGGTCATCAGCCGATCAATCCGTCCACCGGCGAGGACGCGCTGGCGTAGCGCTTGCGCGGGATGCGGCCGGCGAGGAAGGCTTCGCGGCCGGCTTCCACCGCCTTGCGCATCGCGCCGGCCATCAGCACCGGGTTGCGTGCGCCGGCGATGGCGGTGTTCATCAGCACGCCGTCGCAGCCCAGCTCCATCGCGATGGCGGCGTCCGAGGCGGTGCCGACGCCGGCGTCGACGATGATCGGCACCTTGGCGTTCTCGATGATCTCGATCAGGTTGTACTTGTTCTGGATGCCCAGCCCCGAGCCGATCGGCGCAGCCAGCGGCATCACCGCGGCGCAGCCGATCTCCTCCAGGCGCTTGCACAGGATCGGGTCGTCGGAGGTGTAGACCATCACGTCGAAGCCGTCCTTGACCAGCTGCTCGGCCGCCTTGAGGGTCTGCACCACGTCCGGGTACAGGGTCTTCTGGTCGCCCAGCACCTCGAGCTTGGTCAGGTTGTGGCCGTCGAGCAGTTCGCGCGCCAGGCGGCAGGTACGCACCGCGTCCTCGGCGGTATAGCAGCCGGCGGTGTTGGGCAGGATGGCGTAGCGGTCCGGCGGCAGCACGTCGAGCAGGTTGGGCTCGCCCGGGTTCTGGCCGATATTGGTGCGGCGGATGGCGACGGTGACGATCTGGGCGCCGGCGGCCTCGGTGGCCAGGCGGGTTTCTTCCAGATCCCTGAACTTGCCGGTCCCGGTCAGAAGCCGGGACGCATAGGTCTTGCCGGCGATGACCAGCGGATCGGTGGGGACGTGTGCGTTCATGGGGCGATTATCGCCCATCGCGCCAGATGCTGCGTCCTCCGCCGTGGAGCGATTCCCATGAATCCCACCTGTAGGAGCGGCTTCAGCCGCGATGGCTTTGCCGTCAAAGCCCGCAGTTCGTCAAATCCATCACAGCGCAAGCCGCTCCGTCAGCCTTCCCGGCGTCAATCAGCCGCCGCCCAGCGCGTGCACGATCTCGACCACGTCGCCCTCGTTCAACCGCCACTCGCCGTGCCGGCCGCGGGGGACGATCTCGCCGTTGACCTCCACCGCCACGCGGCGTTCGGCCAGGCCTTCGGCGGCCAGCAGGTCGGCCAGGGTCGGGGGTGCCGGGAAGCGGCGCGGTTCGCCATTGAGCTGGATGTCCATGCGGGCATTTTCGCCAGCATGGGTGGAAAATCCCAGCCCGATGCGGCGGTGCAGCGTGAGCCCGCCGTGGGGCAATGAAAAACTAACACCGTGCGGCAGCGTACGCTGCCGCCTTCCTCGTCCGTCAGGAGTTTCCCATGCGTGTTTCCACCCGCCCGCTGCGTTCGGCCCTTGCCCTGGCGCTTGCCTGCGCCGCCGTCCCGGCCATGGCGCAGTCCCCGTTCTCGAAGACCGTGTTCTTCGGCGACAGCCTGACCGACACCGGCCATTTCCGCCCGGTGCTGATGCAGCTCGATCCCAATGCCTCCCTGGTGGGCCGCTTCACCACCAACCCGGGCTGGGTCTGGTCCGATTACCTGGCCGATCATTACGGCACCGATGCCTCGCCCAACGGCAATGGCCAGAAGGGCGACAACTACGCCGTCGGCGGCGCGCGCGTCGGCGTGGATACGGTGGGCGGGCTCGGCCCGACGCCGTCGCTCAAGACCCAGCTCGGCACCTACCTGGCCGCCAACGGCGGCAAGGCCGACGCCAACGCGCTGTACACCGTGTGGGGCGGCGCCAACGACCTGTTCGAGGTGCAGCGCACCCCGGCCCTGGCGCAGGCCATCATCGGCGGCGCGGTCGCCGACCAGGTCGGCATCGTGGGCATGCTGAAGGCCGCCGGCGCGCAGTACGTGATGGTTCCCAACCTGCCCGACATCGGCCTGACCCCGTCCGCCCGCGCCGGCGGCGCCCTCGGGATGGCGCAGGGCACGGCCCTGTCCAAGGCCTACAACGACGCGCTGTTCGGCGGGCTCCGGCAGGCCGGCCTGCAGGTCATCCCGGTCGATACGTTCACCATCCTGCGGGAGATCGTCGCCGATCCGGGCACCTACGGCTTCGCCAACGTCAGCGGCGTGGCCTGCAAGGCGCAGCCGGCGCCCAAGGGCGATTCCTCGCTGTTCTGCAACCCGCTCAGCTACACCACGCCCGGCGCGGCCGACACCTATGTCTTCGCCGATGGCGTGCACCCGACCACCGCCGCGCATGAAATCCTGGGCCAGTACGCGATCTCGGTGCTCGAGGCCCCGCGCCTGCAGCAGGTACTGACCCATTCGGCGCAGACCACCGGCCGCGCGCGCGCCGCGCAGGTCGGCGGCCACCTGGCCGGCCGACCGGCCGACGGCATGGGCTGGTGGGGCAACGTGCGCGGCGACATGCAGCGCTACGACCACGGCGACCTGTACGACGGCATGGCGCCGGCCGGCCTGTTCGGCGTCGACTGGGCGCGCGACGGCTTGGTGGTCGGCGGCTTCGCCGGCTATGGCCGCATGGAGGCCGATTTCGGCAACAACAAGGGCGATTTCACCCAGTCCGACACCACGCTGGGCCTGTTCGCCGGCTGGTACGGCGAGCACGCCTGGGTCAACGGCCAGGTCGGCTACAGCTGGCTGGGCTACGACGTCACCCGCAAGGTCCAGCTCGGCCCGGCCACCCGCGAGCACAAGGGCTCGCCGGACGGCAGCAACCTGACCGCCGCGCTCGACGCCGGCTACGAGTTCGGCCAGGAGGGCGGCTTCCGCCACGGCCCGGTGGCCGGCGTGGTCTGGCAGAAGGTCAAGCTCGACGGCTACGTCGAAAGCAACGCCAGCGCCACCGCGCTCGGCTACGGCGACCAGGACGTGGATTCCACCGTCGGCCGCATCGGCTGGCAGGCGCGTTTCGACGGCGGCAGCGTCCGCCCCTATGTGCAGGTCACCTGGGATCACGAGTTCGAGGACGGCACGCAGGCCAGCGCCTGGCTGCAGACCATGGCCGACGTCGGTGCCTACAAGGTCCCGGGCCTGCAGTTCGACCGCAACTACGCCACCGCCGTGCTCGGCGCGCGCGTCAATGCCTGGGGGCTGCAGAGCAACATCGGCGTGAGCGCCACCACCGCGCAGCGGTCGGCACGCGACGCCACCGTGTTCGCCACGTTCAGCGCCGGCTTCTGAGCCGGTAACGGCAACCGGCAGGGCGGTGCCGTTCGCGGCGCCGCTCCTTGCCGGAGCGGTGCGGTAGCGCCGTCATCGCGTGCGGGCCGCGGAGCGATCCGTGGCCCGCACCACCATTGCGCGGCAGGCCTCCGCCCGCATAGACTGCGCATCGCCGCGCGGGTGTAGCTCAATGGTAGAGCAGAAGCTTCCCAAGCTTACGACGAGGGTTCGATTCCCTTCACCCGCTCCATCTTCCAGGTGCCCCGCAGGCACTGAGGCGTCAGGCAAGGGCAGGGCGTGATGTGCCCGGCCTGTCCATCAGGCTCTGCGATGAAGCTCGCCATCCTTTCCCGCAACAGCAAGCTCTACTCGACCCGGCGTCTGGTAGAGGCCGCGCGCGCGCGCGGCCACACGGTACGCATCCTCGACCCGCTGCGCTGCTACATGCGCATCACCGCGGGCGATTTCAGCATGCACTACAAGGGCCGGCCGCTGGCCGGCTTCGATGCGGTGATCCCGCGCATCGGCGCTTCCATCACCCGCTACGGCACCGCGGTGCTGCGCCAGTTCGAGATGATGGGCGCACGCACGCCCAATCCGTCCGACGCGATCCTGCGCGCGCGCGACAAGCTGCGCGCGCACCAGGTGCTGGCCGCCAAGGGCATCGACATGCCGGTGACGGTGTTCGGCGACAACCCGGACGACACCCACGACCTGCTGTCCATGCTGGGGCCGCCGCCGCACGTGGTGAAACTCAGCGAAGGCACGCAGGGCCGGGGGGTGATCCTCACCGAGAAGCTCAGCGCGTCCAAGGGCACGGTGGAGGCGCTGCGCGGCCTGTATGCGAACTTCCTCGTGCAGGAATTCATCGCCGAGGCCCAGGGCGCCGACCTGCGCTGCCTGGTCGTGGGCGACCAGGTGGTGGCGACCATGCGCCGCCAGGCCCAGGAGGGCGACTTCCGCTCCAACCTGCATGCCGGCGGCAGCGCCGCGCCGGCGGTCTGCAGCAAGACCGAACAGCAGGTCGCGGTGCGCTCGGCCAAGGCGCTGGGGCTGGGCATCGCCGGGGTGGACATGATCCGCTCCCGGCGTGGGCCGCTGGTGCTGGAAGTGAATTCGACCCCGGGCCTGGAGGGCATCGAGAGCGTTTCCGGCGGGGATGTCGCCGGGCGCATGATCGACTACGTGGCCAATCTCAAGCGCTGAGGCCGGATTCCGAATTGCTTGCAAGGTTTTAACGGACCTTTAATTCCCAGGGTCCTACGCTTGCCTCACTGCGACCAGCCCTCCTCAGCGGGTCCGGTGATCGGGAATCTTCAGGCCCTGGCGACGATTCGCCGGGGCCTAGTTTTGTCTGCCGCAAGTACAGACTTGCAGCAGGTGTCCGTCGATGCGAATGTGGCAGGCCTATGCTACTCAACGAAGGCCAAGGGGCTTGGTATGAAACTTCAGTATGTACTTCTCGGTTTGATGTGGCCGCTGGCGACTTTCGCCAACGATTCGACGCCCGACAAGGCCATCGATGTCGTCCTGCCTTTTTCGGCGCAGGCGCAGCAGATCCGGACGGATCTGAATGGAGACACCTATTCCGAAATTTCCAAGGATGACCGGCAGAAGGTTGCCGATGCCCTTCAGCGCATGGAGGCGCTGATGCACGATGAACCCGACGCCGCGAAGTTGAAGGAGGCCGACAAGGTCCAGCTCTTCAACGATCAGGAGCTGATCAATACTGTGCTGACGAAGGCGCGCGCTGACAGTCGTGTCGTGTGCAAGCGCGAGAAAACGGTGGGTTCACATCGTGCTGTGTCACAGTGCCTGACAGTCGCGGAAAGGCGCAAGATCCGTGAGCAGTCTTTCGAGATCCTGCAGGCCAACCAGCGCGATCTTTCCAAACCAAAAATAGATTAAGGCTTCCCACGTGCGCATCCTCGTAATCGAAGACAACAGCGACATCGCCGCCAACCTCGGGGATTACCTTGAAGACCGCGGGCATACGGTGGATTTCGCGGCCGACGGCGTGACCGGCCTGCACCTGGCGGTCGTGCACGATTTCGACGCTATCGTGCTCGACCTCAACCTGCCGGGCATGGACGGCATCGAGGTCTGCCGCAAGCTGCGCAACGACGCACGCAAGCAGACCCCGGTGCTGATGCTCACCGCGCGCGACTCGCTGGACAACAAGCTCGCCGGGTTCGATTCCGGCGCCGACGACTACCTGATCAAGCCGTTCGCGCTGCAGGAGGTCGAGGTGCGGCTCAACGCGCTGTCGCGCCGCGGCAAGGGCGGGCACACCCGCGTGCTGGAAACCGGCGACCTGGAATACAACCTGGACACGCTGGAAGTGCGGCGCCAGGGCAAGCTGCTGCAGCTCAACCCGACCGCGCTGAAGATCCTGCAGGCGTTGATGGAAGCCTCGCCGGCGGTGGTCACCCGGCAGGAACTGGAAACCCGCGTCTGGGGCGAGGAACTGCCCGATTCGGATTCCCTGCGCGTGCACATCCACGGCCTGCGCGCGGTGGTGGACAAGCCGTTTAACGCGCCGATGATCCAGACCCGCCATGGCATTGGATACCGGATCGCCGTCCCCGATGCCTGAAAACGCGTCGTCTGCGGTCGTCCGCAAGCAGGGGCGGTATCGCCGCCGTCTGCGCAGCCGCATCATCGTCTCGTTCGTGCTGCTGGGCTTCTGCCTGACGGCATTGTTCGCGTTCGCCACCAACTGGGCGCGAACGCGGGTGGAGAACCAGCTTGTCGAAGATGTGATGAATCGCAACCTGGACGCTTCCTGGCAAAGCTATATGCAGAGCGGCGGCCGGGAAGTGGTTGCGCCGGTGCAGCAGATGCGCGCATTCCTGTATCGCCCGGACAAGCTGGATGGGCTGCGTCGCGATTATCCCGAGTGGGAGCACCTGCAGGACGGCATCCATAATTTCAGCGGTGAGGATGCCGATGGCAATGCGTTCTCCTACAAGGTCGGGGTACGCAAGACACCCGATGCCTGGTTCTTCGTCGCCTATGACATGAGCCAGTCCGTCCGTGGTGAGCAGCAACTGAAGCGGGCGCTCTTTCTGTCGGTGCTGGTGTTCAGTCTGCTTTCCTGGGTGCTGGGCTGGTGGTCCGCTTCGCGGGTGATGCGACCGGTATCGGATCTCGCCGCGCGCTTGCGGGCCTATCGAGGAGGCAGCAGCCACCCCGAGCCACTTGCGCCGCGTTTCACCGACGACGAGGTCGGGCAGTTGGCCGAGACGTTGGACGACTATTCGGCGCGCCTGACCGAAGTGGTGCAGCGCGACCGCGAGTTCAACGCGGACGTGAGCCACGAACTGCGCACGCCCCTGGCGGTGATCCGTGGCGCGACGGAACTGCTGCTCGCGCGTCCGGGACTGGACGAGAAGATGCTGCTGCGCCTGCAGCGCATCCAGCGCGCCGAACAGCAGTGCAGCGACCTGATCGGCTCGCTGCTGCTGCTGTCGCGCAACGAACGCGGGCAGGGCAGCAGCAATGTCGCCAAGGTCGCCGAGCAGCTGCTCGAGGCGCACCGTGCCCAGCTTGGCGGCAAGCCGCTGGAGCTGGTGCTCGAAGGCGGGCGCGACCTGGTCATCGATGCCCCGGAAGCGGCCCTGTCGGTGGCGCTGGGCAACCTGATAGGCAACGCGGTGAAGTACACGCAGGAAGGCCAAGTACGGGTGCGGGTGTTGGGCGATGCGGTCGAGGTGATCGACACCGGCCCGGGGTTGAGCGAGAAGGATGCGGCCAGCCTGTTCCAGCGTGGTTACCGGGGTACCCACGCCGGCCATTCGCAGGGTGGCGGCATTGGCCTGTCCATCGTCAGCCGGCTGTGTACGCTCTACGGCTGGCAGGTCAGCATCCGGCCGGGCGCGGAGCGTGGCGTGGTCGGCATGTTGATCTTCGCGCCCGCGGCCGCTCCATAAGCGGGAGCCCGGCCCGCACGGGCCTTGCCAGACGTCAGTCGGGGTGTCTTGCCGTCACCGTCAAGATGCGCGCGCCGCAGCCAGCCGCCGATACAGGCGATCCAGCGCTTCGACCTGCGGTTGCAGATGCTCCGGCTGCCCATCATTGACGATCACGTCGTCGGCCAGCGCCAGCCGCTGTTCCCGGCTGGCCTGCGCCTGGATCATGCGCGTCGCCAAGGCGGTATCGATCGCGTCGCGCTGGAGCAGACGGGCATGGCGCACCGATTCGGGCGCATCGACCACCACGATCCGGTCCAGCCAGGGATAGGTTGCGCGTCCGCCGGCTTCGGCCAGCAGGGGAATCGCGGCGACGGCATACGGGCTGCCGGCCGTTTCGCAGATGTGCCGCACCCGCGCACGGATCGCCGGATGGGTGATGGCCTCCAGCGCCCTGCGCTCCTCGTCGTTGCCGAAGACATGAGCCCGCAGCCGCGCCCGGTCGAGAGAGCCGTCGACCAGTAGCATCGCGCTGCCGAAGCGTACGCTTATCCGTTCCAGCGCGGGGCTGCCCGGCGCCACCACCTCGCGTGCCGCGACATCCGCGTCGGCCACGGTGATGCCCAGTGCCTCGAAGCGGCGGGTGACCTCGCTCTTGCCCGAGGCGATGCCGCCGGTAAGACCGACGATGAAGCCGCTCATGGACGGTACTTCGTGCCCATAGAGCGCTTCAGGGACGCCATCATTTTCACGCCAAGCCAGCCCACTGGCGATAAGCCGTGATCATCGGGTCGCCCCACATGAAGACCAGCCAGCCGGCCACGGCCAGGTAGGGGCCGAACGGGATGGGCGTGGCGCGGTCGCGGCCACGGGAGTACAGCCAGATCGAACCGATGATAGCGCCCACCAGCGAGGACAGCAGGATGATCGGCAGGATGCCCTTCAGCCCGCACCAGGCGCCGAGCGCCGCCAGCAGCTTGAAGTCGCCGTGGCCCATGCCTTCCTTGCCGGTGAGCTGCTTGAACAGCCACCACACGGTCCACAGCGACAGGTAGCCCACCGCCGCGCCTATCAATGCCGGCTTGGCGGGCATGTAGAGATTGTCCATGCTGCCGATCAAGCCCAGCCACAGCAGGGGCAGGGTCAACTGGTCGGGCAGCAGCTGGGTGCGCAGGTCGATGCCCGACAGCGCGATCAGGAAACAGGTCAGCACGATCGCGCCGAAGCCCTGCCAGCCGAAGCCGAACTGCCACACGCTGGCCAGCACCAGCACCGCGGTCAGCAGCTCCACCAGCGGGTACTGGATGGAAATCGGCGCCTGGCAATGGCGGCAGCGCCCACGCTGGACCAGCCAGCTGAACAGCGGGATGTTCTCGTACCAGCTCAGCTTGTGCCTGCAGTGCGGGCAATGCGAGGGTTCGACCACGATGCCGGGCGGCGGCGGCTCGTAGATGTCCGGTTCGTCCAGGATCTCGCGCGCATCCCGCTTCCATTGCCACTCCATGCGCCGGGGCAGGCGCAGGATCACCACGTTCAGGAAGCTGCCGATCAGCAACCCCAGTCCGGCGGCAGCGGGGTAGCCGATGCCGGGATGCTGGTCGAGAAATGCCATGGGTCAATTATCCAACCGCGGATGCCAACTTGAAGATGGGCAGGTACATGCCGACGACCATGCCGCCGACGACCACGCCGATGAACACCATGATCATCGGTTCGATCAGACTGCTCAAGGCATCGACGGCGTTGTTCACTTCCTGCTCGAAGTACTCGGCCACCTTGAACAGCATGGTATCCAGCGCGCCGGCCTCTTCGCCGATGGCGGTCATCTGCACCACCATGTGCGGGAACAGGTTTACCTGCTTCATGGCCATGTTCACTGGATAGCCGACCGAAACGTCGTCGCGCATGCGGAAGACCGCATCCTCGTAGGTCTTGTTGCCGGTGGCACCGGCAACAATGCCCAAGGCCTCCACCAGCGGAACGCCGGCCTTGAAGGTCACCGCCGTGGTCCGGGCGAAGCGTGCGATGGAGCTGTTGTGCATGATCTGGCCGATGACCGGCACCTTTAGGATCACTCTGTCCAGCGTATATTGCATCTGCGGCGAGCGTTTGTAAGCGAACGCACAGCCGCCGATCACGCCAATGGCCAAGAGCAGCAGCAGCCACCACCATCCGACCATAAAGCGCGAAGCTGCCACGATCATCTGGGTGAAAACAGGCAGGTCGGTACCGAAGCTCTTGAAGATATCCTCGAACTGCGGTACGACCCAGACTAGCAGGACCGCGCTGACCAGGATGGCCACGGCAATGACCATGGCTGGATAGAAGAGAGCTTTCTTGATCTTGCCTTTGAGCGTCTCCAGGTTTTCCTGGTAGTTGGCGATGGTCTCAAGCACGGTTTCTAGCACACCTGCTCCCTCGCCGGCGCGCACCAAGTTGCGGTACAGCTCGTCGAACTGCACCGGATGCCTGCTGATTGCCTCATACAGCGATGAGCCGCCTTCCAGATCGGAACGGATCTGCCCAACCAGCTTGGCCATGCGGGGGTTCTTGTGACCGCTGCCGATGATCTCCAGTGCGCTCACGATGGGTACCCCGGACTTCATCATCGTCGCCATCTGGCGGCTGAAGAAGGCGATGTCCTTGGGCTTGATCGACTTGCCGGCCGCGCCGAACAACGGCTTCGGCTTGGGTTTGACCACGATGGGGGTGATGCCCAGCTTGCGCAGCTCGGCGCGCAGCAGGTTGGCATTGCGAGCATCCTGCTCGCCCTTCATCTTCACTCCGCGTTTGTCTGTGCCCTCCCAGACAAACGGTTGCATCTGGCTGGTGCCACGTGCAACGGGCTCTTTGTTCACTGCGCTACGGGTAGCGGACATCGATCTTCTCCCCTTCCGGCCACTCCCCGGGCCGGACAACATCCGCATGTTAGCCGGTCCCTTCAAGGACGGCACCTTGCCAATCGGCAAGCGTGCCCGTCGTCACGCTCCTTGGTGGCCTTGCTGTTTCATCAGAGCGCTGGCGACCATTTAAAGGCGAGGCGGGATAGGGAGGAAGGCTGGTCACAGACTTGTTGAATGGGCGCAATGTGACGTCCTGCGTCACCCTGCTGGATGGATCGCAGATTCAGCAAGCGGTCCTTTCCTTTTATGCGCGCTCTGCCGATCATAGCCGCGGGGACTTACCGTAGGTGACTGGCATTTGGCACACATCCTGCTGTAAAACCCATACCCGGACGGGCGACGGCCCTTCCGAGCTCACACTCCAAACCTCTAGGGGATGTACCAATGAAGAAGCTGCAGAAGGGCTTTACCCTGATCGAACTGATGATCGTGGTTGCGATCATCGCCATTCTGGCTGCCATCGCGCTGCCGGCCTACAACAACTACCGCATTCGTGGCGCGGATGGTGCCTGCAATGCTGAAGCCAAGGCTTACATGAATTCGGCCGTTGCCGCAATTCAGGGCGACATGTCGTCGATTCCGGAGCCGAAGGCGAAGGCTTGCTCCGCTCCGACTGCGGCGATCACCTCGGCCAACGTCACCTCTGGTGCTCAGATCACGTTCTCGCCGCGCGACCCTGGTTCCAATGCCACCATCTGTCTGGCGGACTCGGCCACCTGCGGCAAGCCGGGCGCTGGCGCGCCGTAAGGCGATCATGTCTGGCTAGCCTCATCGCAAGGCACGATGGAGTATGCACAGAACCCCGGGATTCCCGGGGTTCTGTGTAATGGGGCTTGTCCCTAATCGCAATTTGCTTTCAACGGGGGGGGTATGAACGCTGGAAGGAATCAGGGCTTCACTCTAGTAGAGTTGATGATCGTGGTTGCCATCATTGCGATTCTGGCGGCAATCGCACTGCCTGCTTACAACAATTACAGGATCAAGGCCGCGGAGGGGGCTTGTCAGGCGGAAATGAAGAACTATGCAAACTTCGCCTTGGCGTCACTGTACAACGGGAGCGCCCCGGCGGGGGCACCAAAGAAGGCGTGTGTCTCGGCCGACGATGCCAGTTCCATCGGGGTGAGCATCACCGGTACGCCTCGTTCTCCTGGCCTCAAGCCTACGACCTGCAGCATGGATACGGCGAACTGCACGATTACGCCATGAGAACAAGTTGCGACACGAATGCCGGGCTGCGAACGACATTCTTCGAATTCTTGATGATGTAGCGGTGACATCCGCACGGCCTTGCTCTAATGCGCATTTCAGGTTTGTACCGATCCACTCTGCTGCGCTATTTCGTGGCGTCCCTTCTTGCACTGCTGTTGGATGTCGCAGTGCTTTCGCTTTCGCTGCGCCTTCTCCACATGAGCCTGACTTGGGCTGCAACGGCGGGGTTCGTTGCCGGCGCCGTAGTTGCCTATATACTGAGCATTCGCTGGGTGTTCAGTGAGCGGGCGCTGGCAAATACGCCATGGGCTGAGTTTCTTGGGTTTGTCGGCATAGGCGTCGTCGGCCTG
This sequence comes from Stenotrophomonas sp. MYb238, assembly GCF_009496535.1. Classification (GTDB taxonomy): domain Bacteria; phylum Pseudomonadota; class Gammaproteobacteria; order Xanthomonadales; family Xanthomonadaceae; genus Stenotrophomonas. Next base: position 141,060 of record NZ_WIDL01000008.1, on the reverse strand, counting down.
GGAGTTACGCAGTTCGTGCTTTGGCTCGGTACTGCCGGGCTGGGGATCATGCCCGAATTGGTCAAGCTTGCTGCGGCCGCAGCGTCTTTTCTTTTCAACTACCTCGCGCGTCGATCGCTGCTGTTCATCGCCCGCTCGTGTATCGCCCGCGGGGAGGACTTGGTTTGACTAGTCATTCAATCATCATTGTAGGTGCCGGCCCGGCTGGCTTGACGGCCGCGCTCGAACTGCAGGACGCCGGCATAACGGACATCACCCTCATCGAGGCAGATGCGCAGGTTGGTGGTATTTCCCGCACCGTACGGCACCACGGCAACCGTATCGACATCGGTGGACATCGTTTCTTTTCCAAATCTGACTGGGTGATGGCTTGGTGGCAGAAGCTGATGCCGGTGGCGGCTCCGTCCGATCCCGAAGATGCGCGGGAACTGCGTTACCAGGGCGCCAGCACTGGCCTTCCCGCGGCGACCGCCAGCGAGACCGACGACGAAGTGATGCTGGTGCGCAGCAGGCTGTCGCGCATCTACTTCAACAAGCAGTTCTTCGACTATCCGCTCAAGCTCGACCTGGGTACCCTGCTCAAGCTCGGGCCATGGAAGACATTCACCTTTGGCCTGAGCTATCTGTGGGCCCGGTTGCATCCGCGCAACCCCGAGGTCTCGCTGGAGGACTTCCTCGTCAATCGCTTCGGGCGGAAGCTCTATCGACAGTTCTTCAAGGAATACACCGAGAAAGTCTGGGGCGTGCCATGTAGCCAGATAAGCGCTGCATGGGGTGCGCAGCGCATCAAGAGTCTTTCGATCCTCAAGGCGATCACCCACGCGTTGCGCAGGATGATCGGTGCGGGCGGCAAAGCGGAGCAGACCTCGCTCATCGAGAGTTTCCTGTATCCGAAGTATGGGCCTGGTCAGATGTGGGAGACGGCAGCCGAGCGTTTTGTCGCGCGTGGCGGAAAGCTGCTGATGCAAAGCCGCGTGAAACAGGTGCAGATTGCCGGCGAGCAGGTGCGCGGCGTGGTCTATGAGGATGCTGTCGGTTCCAACCATGCTTTGGCCTGCAGCCATTTGTTGTCAACCATGCCAATCAAGGATTTGGTGGAAGCCTCGGCCGGGGCATGGACGGCCGAGGTGAGTGACATCGCCAGGCACCTGTCCTACCGGGATTTCATCACTGTGGGGCTGCTTTACCCACGTACTGCCGTCACGCGGAGACTGGACGACAATTGGATATACATCCAGGAGCCGGGGGTGAATGTCGGTCGTGTACAGGTCTTCAACAACTGGAGCCCCTACATGGTGGCTGACGCATCTGCACTCTGGCTCGGATTGGAGTTCTTTTGCAGGGAGGACGATGCGCTGTGGTCGATGGACGATGCGTCGTTGAAGGCGATGGCGCATGCGGAGATGGTGCAAATTGGTCTGGTGGATGCAGCATCGCCCGACGATGCGGTGGTATTGCGTGTGCCCAAGGCTTATCCGGGCTACTTTGGTGATGCGTTTTCGCGTTTCGGTGTGTTGCAGGCGGCGTTGGATCGGGTGGCGAATCTCTTTCTGATAGGTCGCAATGGCATGCACCGCTACAACAATCAGGATCACTCCATGCTCACCGCCCGTGAGGCCGTACGGCAGATCGTGGTTGGCGAAGTGGACAAGGCCAGGATCTGGGCGATCAACGTGGACGATGAGTACCACGAAGAGAAGAGTTGATGAGCACATCCGGTTTGGATTCCCGGGATGCTGGAGCAGATGGTCGCGGCCATCGGCTGGGTGGTCTGTCGGTGCTGACGTTGGCATTGGCCATGGCGGCGCCGTTGGTCATGTACTTCGGACGCATGCCTGGAATGGGTGAGTTCGACTATCTGATCTTCTACCGCTTGCTGTTCTACAACGATCTGATCGGATCGTTGGCGATGTTGCTTGCGTTGGCGGTGATGTTGCTGATACGGCCAATACGCGAGTGGGTCGCGCACCTGGCGGGATGGATGTCTTTGCATCCAGGGAGGGCGAGCCTTGTCGTATTCGTGCTCTTCGCCGTGATGGCTCGCATTGTCTACCAGGGCTTCCCGCTGGCGATGGATGAATATGTACAGTTGCTGCAGGCTAGGGTTTTTGCCAGCGGCCAACTGGTTGCGAGTTATCCGCCTGAACTCCTGGACCGTATGGTTCCACCCGGTTTTCAGGGGTACTTCATTCTGGTCAACCATGAGACGGGGCAGGCAGCCTCTATCTATTGGCCAGGGTTGCCGTTGCTGATGGCGCCATTTGCAAAGCTTGGTGGGGAATGGCTGCTCAATCCCGCGCTGGCGGCGATCGGCCTATGGTTGATTGGTGATCTTGCTTCCAAGGCGAGTGGTCAGCCGGGGGCGCGGGGATGGGCAATGCTGGCCGCATTGGCCTGTCCACAGTACACAGTCAACGCCCTCTCTTTCTACGCAATGCCTGGGGTATTGACGCTGAATCTGCTCTTCTTCTGGCTGCTGTTGCGCCCGGGGTGGCGTGCAGCGCTGCTCGCGGGCATGGTGGGTAGTATTGCGCTGGTAATGCACAATCCGCTGCCGCACGCTCTTTTTGCCATGCCTGTCGGTATCTGGCTGTTGATGGATGGGCGTCGTCGACTCCGCCTTTTGCCGCTGGCTCTGGGCTATCTTCCATTGGTCCTGGTGTTGTGCCTGGGATGGCCCATGCTGATGGATGTCATGGGGTTGCATGTCGCGGTGCCTGCAGAGAACGCCACGGGTTTCGTGGAGTTGTGGAGCCAGAAGCTGCGACAGACGTTTGCCATTCCCGACGCGAACCTGCTTCGTGTCCAAGCCTATTCTCTATGGAAAGCGCTGATCTGGATGGCGCCTGGCCTGGTTTTGGTGGCATTGCTTGCAAGGCAGCGCTCTGATATCCAGCGGGTCTTGCTTGCCGGGCTGTTGCTCAGTTTCGCGTTCTACTTTTTCTTCCCTCATGATCAAGGCCATGGCTGGGGGTATCGCTATATCCATCATGCATGGGCAGTAGTCGCCATCACCGCAGGAGTATTTGCCGTAGCCGACAATGGCGCTCGTACGCAATTCGCGTCCGCTGTACTCGGGGCCGGCCTTCTGGCAACGCCGGTGTTTATGTTGCTGACGCAGCAAACCATCGCACTGTCTATTGCCCAACAACCGACAGTGCCAGCGCAGGGGCGCTCATTGGTTTTCATTTCCAACCGGCAGCAGCTCTATACGGCTGATCTTGTTCGCAACTACCCCGGCGACAGTGAACGCATGGTGCGGATGCTGGGGTCTGATCCGGAAGCGGATGCTGTGCTCGCAAGAGGGATCTCGCCCGATGCTGTTCGTGTGAGTTTTGATGAGCGCGGTTCTGTTTGGATGTTGCCGCACCATGCCGGGTCTTTCGAATGACAGTGAGCCAGCCATCGATGGAATTGACGATCCTCATGCCGTGCCTGAACGAGGCGGAGACACTTGCAATCTGCATTGAGAAGGCCCAGATGTTTCTGGCCAGGGAGGGGGTTGAGGGCGAGATACTGATAGCGGACAACGGGAGTATGGATGGCTCGCCGGAGATTGCGCTCGGCATGGGTGCTCGTGTCATACCCGTTGACGCGCGAGGCTATGGATCCGCGCTTATCGGTGGGATCGCCGCTGCGCGAGGCCGCTATGTGGTCATGGGGGATGCAGATGACAGCTACGATTTTTCTGCACTTGAGGGGATTCTTGCCAAGTTGCGTGAGGGCAATGATCTCGTCATGGGTAACCGCTTCAAGGGTGGGATCGCGGAAGGGGCAATGCCCTTCCTGCATCGCTACCTTGGCAATCCAGTCCTGAGTTTCCTCGGGCGACTGTTCTACCGCATACCCATTGGTGACTTTCATTGCGGGCTGCGTGGCTTCCGGCGCGATTCCATGCTGAAGCTGGGGCTGTCCACGCCAGGCATGGAGTTCGCCAGTGAAATGGTGGTCAAAAGCGGGCTGCGCAAGTTCCGGATCGCCGAAGTGCCCGTCACGCTCTCGCCCGATGGGCGTTCGCGCCCTCCCCATCTGCGAACCTGGCGTGATGGCTGGCGGCATCTCAAGTTTCTGCTCCTGTACAGTCCTCGATGGCTGTTCCTGCTGCCTGGTGGGTTGTTGTTCTTTGTTGGATGCATGGCGATGTTTGCAATCGCGTTCCACTGGATCTCGCTGGACATCCATACGATGGCCTACGCTGGTGCCGCCATCGTTCTGGGCTTCCAGATGCTGCTGTTGGCGGCGTTCACCAAGTTGATGGGAGTGCGGGCTGGATGGCTGCCGGCGACTCCCAGGCAACAGCGGTGGTCGTCCCATCTCACCTTGGAATGCTGTCTGGTGTTGGGTGGCGCGATGTTCCTGGCCGGCCTTGCGCTGTCAATGCATGCGTTGCAGCTATGGGCGAGCGTGGATTATGGCGCTCTCGATCCAAGGGCCACAATGCGCTGGGTTGTCCCTTCCGTAACGATTCTCGCCCTTTCCGGAGAGATCGTCATGGCAGGGTTCTTCTTCGAAGCTTTGCGTATACCGGTCGGGGCGGCGGTGGTTCGGGAATCGGAGGGCGTATGAGTAGAAAGCCAATCCGTATAGGAATCGTGGGCCTTGGATGGGTCGCGACACATCGCCATATTCCGTCGATCCGTTGCGACTCCCGCTTCCAGATCGTCGGCGTGGCTGATCGTAATGGCGCGCTTGCCGCGGAATGGGGGCGCAAGCTGGGTGTTCCTCATGCAGTGGCCGATGCCGTTGGTGGCATCGACTGGATGCGCGATGCCGATGCGGTTGATATAGCCACGGCGCCCATGTCGCACCATGCACTTGCCTGCGATGCGCTTGCGGCTGGAAAGCATGTCATCACTGAAAAGCCGTTCGCGATGAGCGTCGAAGAAGGGCGAGATGTCATTGCGAAGGCTGCGCAGGAAAAGCGGGTGCTGGCCATCGTGCACAATTTTCAGTTCTCATCGGCGTTCCGCAAGCTCGAAAGCGACATGCAGAATGGCGTCATCGGTCCGGTAAGGGCTATCGTTGCGACTCAGTGGGGGAATCCAAGAAGAAGACTGCCAGTCTGGTATGACCAGTTGCCAGGAGGGCTTTTCTATGACGAAAGCCCTCATCTGCTCTACCTGATCAAGAGATTGTCGCCGGGTGCGTTGACGCTGCAGAGCGTTGATGCGTGCGCTAGTTCCCGGGGGTTGCGCACGCCTGCTTCAATAGATGCGAATTTCAGGGCGCAAGCGGCACACGGAACCATTCCGGTTACCGTCAGCTGCCGGTTCGAATCACCATTGAGCGAATGGCATGTTGCAGTCTTGGGTGAGCGCTGTGCCGGAATATTGGATGTTTTCCGGAATATCTATATGCGCCTTCCCAATGATGGGGGGCATGATACGTGGGAAGTGTTGAGGACGTCCCTTCTATCCACCTGTTCCCACTGGTGGCAGCACTTGGTCAACGGTCCTCATCACCTTGCCGGTCGCCTGTTGTATGGAAATCCCACCGTGTTCCAACGGTTTGCCGATGCGATCGAATCCGGTGGGGAGGCTGGCGGCGTGTCGGGCGGTGATGCACTTTCAGTGTTGCAGATGCAATGGGAAATACTGGAGCGTTGTCGCCCCGCATGGGATCGCCAGGATGATGCGGGAGTCATGCCATGAGGGCGAAGCAGATCTATGCGGACCTGGTTGCGAGTTCGCCGTACCAGCCGGCGACCAACTACTGGAGAGCAGTTGAGCTGGACGCGGTTCGGCAGCATGGTTTGCCTGAAGGGCGGGGACTCGATCTGGGGTGCGGCGACGGAAAACTGACCCAAGTGTTGGAGCAGGGTCTCAGCAGCGAAGCCGGGCGTAGTTGGGTGGGCATAGATCCGGATCCGGAAGAAGCCTCGTTGGCCGAGCGCGTGGGTCTCTATGAGGCGGTGCACGTCTGTGGCGGAGACAGCATTCCAGAAAAAGATGGTTCGTTTGACTACGCATTCTCAAATTCTGTGCTTGAGCATATTCCCGGAATCGAGCCGGTTGTCGCGGAGGTTGCCAGACTTGTTCGGTCTTCGGGGCGGTTCATATTTACCGTTCCTGCGTCATCATTCCATGAATGCCTTGGCGGCCCCATCATGGGAAGGATGTCCGAGGAGTATCTCCGGGAAGTCGATAGGCGATGCGCACATGAACGTTACTGGTCCCTGGCGCAATGGAAGGAGTGCCTGGATCGTCATGGGTTCGACGTGGTTGCCCATGTGGAGTACCTGGATCGCCGACAGACCAGGCGCTGGGAGGTGCTTTCCAACATGACCGGTGGGTTGCTTTACCGGTTGCATGGTGGAAGGACGCGTCCGATCGAGATCCAGCGTTCGCTGCGGATGCGGCGCGCGGGTACCGGGATCATTGATCGATTGGCGGCCCATCTGTCACATGTTGCGTTGCTTGGCGCGGATCCGTCCGCGCAGACTGGTGATGCCAAGCGCGCCTGCCTGTTGGTCGATGCAATCCGGCGTTGATGGCGTGCGATATCAAATGGTGAGCATCCAGGCCTTTCTTCGGTTTGCATTGGTTGGCGGACTTTTTGCTTTAGTAAATGTACTTCTTCTTGCATTGCTGGTGTCCGTTGCTGGATTGAATTATCTGGTGGCGTGCGTGGTTTCGTTTTTTCTGCTGAACTTTATGAGTTATATCCTGAACCGGGTTTTTACTTTCCGTCTGTCACGGAAGGTGGAATTCGGTGAGTTGGGTCGTTATTACCTCGTTATGGGCGCCAGCCTGGGAGGTAACCTGCTGCTCATGTATGTTCTGGTTGACGTGCTGTCCATGCATTACCTATGGGCCAGCGCGTTGGTGATTGTCATGTTGTCGATGGTGAATTTCTTCGGGCACGCTGTCTTTTCGTTTCGGCGGCCCGATCGCGACCATGCATGCAAGTACGATGTGCTGCAGGTATCGGCGTTCTTTGCCGAGCAGGGGGGCGGCATAGAGATCGTCGCTGGGCGACTGGCTGATGCCTGGGCACAGGCCGGGGTGAGTGTCGCCTGGTGCGCAGGGAGCCGCTCCCGTCGTTCCGCGATGTCCCGGATCGCAGGGGTTGATCGGTTTGCGGGGCAATACTGGAGCCCGTTCGAGAAGCGGATGGGACTGCCTCTGTCAATTTGGTATCCATCGGCTTTGTGGGGTTTGTGGGCAGCCATGCGACAGTCCAGGGTCGTACAGCTGCATGATGTCCTTTATCTTCCGTGTATGGCTGCGATGCTGTTTGCCCGGCTGCAGGGGAAGCCGGTTGTGTTGACTCAGCATATCGGCGAGTTGCCGATCCGGAGCTTTGCCGTAGCCAAGATGGTCGAATTGGCCAACGCAACGATCGGCCGGTGGATGCTGGGCCGCGCCGACCAGGTCGTTTTCATCGCTGCTCCAGTGCAGGCCTATTTTTCCCGGTTCGTTCGTTTCAGGGTGCCACCGCGACTGATAGCCAATGGTGTGGATCATGGAATTTTCCATCCGTTGCCGGGTGTGGCAGATCGCAAACCCCCTGTGCGACTGCTGTTCGTGGGCCGCTTCGTAGAGAAGAAAGGTATCCACCTCCTGCGCTCTTCGCTGGATCTGCCAGGTTCATCCTGGACATTCGCCGGCAGAGGGCCGCTTGATCCTGCATCCTGGCCAGAGCTCCCTTCCTCGACGGTGCTGGAAGGCCATGCCACCGCCAACCGGTTGGCTGCTCTGTACCGACAGGCGGACTTGCTGGTTCTGCCCAGCGTAGGGGAGGGTTTTCCGCTCGTCGTTCAAGAGGCATTGGCCTGTGGTACGCCAGTGCTGGTGAGTACGGAAGTGGCCGCTGCCTGCCCCGATCGGGATCCGGCTTGTGTCTTCGAGGTCGATATATCCGGCCCAGCTCCAGAGCGTAGGGTGAAGCATGCACTCACTAAGCTGATTGACGACCCTGGGCATCTGCGTCGAGCGCGGATGCCCGCAGCGCGCATGGCAAGGCAGTGGTCATGGGATCGTTGCGCTGCATCCTATCGGGAGCTTTACTCATCGCTACTGGGTACTCAGATGATTCTGGGTGTGAACAGGCAATGACCTCTGCCTGGACGAAGATCTCGTTCCTGGTGTGCGTGAGCCACCTGCCGGCCCACTGTTGGTGCCAGTGGGGCAATCTGCCGGGTACTTTCTCGCCTTCCATGAAGCATGGAGGAAAAACGGGATGGAGATGATTCCGGCGTCAATCCATAGCCTGAAACGGCTGTACGCCACGATTGCGGGGGCTGGCCTGGGGCTGCTTCTGATTCTGTGCCTGCATCGCTATCCCGGGATCAATCACGATGCGATCCTGTATCTGGCGCAAGGGCTGAAGCATCGTTGGCCGGGTGTGCTTGATCACGATCTGCTTTTTTTGGGAGGGGGACAGGAGCACTACACCCTGTTCCCATGGGTATTGGGTCAGGCACTGCGGATCGCGCCGGCCCCTGGTCTGTTCATGTGGGCGGCATTGCTTGGGTTGCTGATTTTTGCCATCGCTAGTTGGCATGCTTTGAAGTCGGTATTGCCCCCGGTACAGCGCTACTGGGCCTGGATCGGAGTCCTCTGCCTGCCTGCGCAGTATGGGGTGGTCAGCATTTTCAGCTACGCCGAGTCATTCCTTACGCCCAGGCCTTTTGCCGAGGCATTGTGTTTGTTCGGCCTCGCTGCACTGGCGCGACGGCGCTTTCTTCTGGCCGCGGCAGTGTTCGCGCTGGCGGCTTTGTTGCATCCGCTGCAGTCGTTGGCAGCCTTGATCATTGTCTGGTTGTGGATGGCGATCGGCGACCGCCGGTGGCTGAACGCACTGTGGCTGGTCCTGCCGGTGTTTGTCCTGGCACTGGTCGATGTTCGCCCATTCGATGGTCTGCTGCGCCCGGCGGATTCATTGTGGCTGGAGAGCATGCAATCCAGCACACAGCTATTTGTTTCCCATTGGCAGACCAACGATTACAAATTCCTGTTGCTGGACTGTTTTCTTCTCGCACTGGCATGGCGCCGAAGACAGGATGCGTTTGGCAGCTGGTGTCGTGCGGCGCTGCTCGGCTTGTTGCTGGGAGTGGGCACCAGCCTGCTATTGGTGGATGTGCTGCATCTGGTGCTACCCACCGGTCTGCAGCTGTGGCGTGTTCAATGGCTGGCGCATTGGTTCGCGGTAGCCGCATTTGCTGTGCTGATGTTCGATCACTTCGGCGCCCGTGCCATTCCGCAGGCGATGTTGTTGGCGCTGGTCGTGCAGTTGGGCTGGGGCGAGAGCGAGTGGGGATGGGTGGGGCTGGCTGTGCTGTATCTGGCCTGGCCCTGGCTGGTCGCGGAGCAACGCGCCAGGCTGGGTGCTCTGCTCGGCTGGCTATTCGGATTGATGCTGCTGCTGCTGCTGGTGAGCCATGTCACCAACGAGCTCAAGTGGTTTTCCCGGTCGCATTTCCGCTGGGACATGTACCCGCTCGACCATAGGTTGCTGGCCTTCCCAATGCTGGGGTGGGGCCTGCCGGTCTTGCTGTTCGAGCTGTGGAGGCGATGGCAGTGCAGGCACCAGGTGCTGCTGGCTACTTTGCTGCTGCCCCCCGTTTTGGTCATGGCGGCGATGCGATGGGATGCGCGTTTGCCGTTCCATAGGCTGTTCGAGGGCGCTGCAGGCAAGCCGCACATCTTTGGTGTGGATGTTCCCAATGATGCGCTGGTCTACTGGGGAGACGACTCTCCGTTGGGGACTTGGCTGATTCTGCAGCGGTCGAACTATTTCAGTGCCAGTCAGATCGCCGGGCAGGTGTTCAGTCGTGAAATCGCTCTCGAAGGGCGCCGCCGCCTGCAGCGCATGGCTCCATTGATGGCGGATATCCAGAAATGTCTGGTCGGTGATATGGATATGGAGAGTCGTCGTGATTGTCGTGCCACCGCCGAATCGATCCATCTGGCATGTGCGGATGCTCACGGCCGGCCTGGCGGGACTCGACCGCCCGACTACCTCGTCCTGCCGTTTGATCAAGGGGTTCGTGCGCTCGGAGTATGGACAATGCGCGACCCTTACACGCAGAGCAGCGTGATCGACTACCGCCTGTATTCTTGCCGGGAGTTGAGTTTCACGATGGAGGCAAAGCAATGAGCGGCGCTTCTAAGCTATCGCGGAACTGGCCCGCTGTGGTCGCGGGCGGCTTGTTGGGGGTGGTGCTGCTCCTGCACATCCGCCGCTATGCCGGCATCAATCACGATGCCGTTTTGTACATGGGGCAGGGGCTGCTGCACCGTTGGCCGGAAATCTATTCCGTCGATCCATTTTTCTCTCATGGAAGCCAGGAAAAGTTCAGCCTTTTCCCCCGTTTGCTGGCGCTGGCTTTTGGTGTTGCCCCCCCGCCATTGATTTCCCTTCTGGGGACGCTGGGGAGTCTGCTTCTGTTCGGTATGGCCAGTTGGTGCTGCCTGCGCGCCACAATGCCGGCCGGACAGCGGTTCTGGTCATGGCTGGCCGTATTGACCCTTCCTTCCTCGTATGGCTTCGCTGGCATGTTTGCCTATAGCGAACAGTTTTTTACCCCGCGAACGCTTGCGGAAGCACTTTGCCTGTTGGCAATCGGGCTGCTGTCCCTGCGGCGCTGGGTGATCGGATTTGGTGTGCTTGCAGTAGCCATCATGCTGCACCCGCTGCAGACCATCGCCGCTTCTATCATCATCTGGATGTGGCTGATACAGCGTGACAGGCGCTGGCTGCATGCGCTATGGATGCTCGCGCCGGTAGGCGTGCTCGCGGCTTTGGGTGTGTCTCCATTTGGCGGACTCTTCGTCCGAATGGATCCCCCATGGATGGAGAGTCTGCATCGCTTCACGGCGCAATTGTTCGTTAGCCGCTGGAGACCCGGCGAGTATGCGCTGCTGGCTTTTGATCTTGGCGTTCTACTCTATGGCTGGCGGTCACTGCGCGGGACCTGGGGACAATGGTGCTTGGCCGCGCTATGCGGAGGGGTGGTGGGAATCGCTTCCAGCTACGTGCTGGTGGATGTTCTGCACCTTGCATTGCCGGCGGGGCTGCAGTTGTGGCGAGTACAGTGGTTGTTGCATTGGCTGGCAATGGCGACCGTTGGCGCATTCCTGTGGCGCGACGCCATGGCTCGCGATTTGCCGCGTGCGTTGTTGCTGTGTCTGATCGTCGTGTTTGCCGCGAGTGGGTTTGGCCTGGGTTCGTGCGCAGCCATAGCGCTGTACCTGGGTTGGTCCAAGCTGCGCAGTCGATCATCCGAAGCCTTCCTTCGCCTGCTTAGCGGTCTCTTCGTGCTTGGCATCCTGGTGGTTTTCGGGAATTTCGTTCTGTCCGAGTGGATCTTCTTCCGGATGGCGCACTACCGGTTGGATCTCTATGCGATAGATCGTCGTGTTCTTGCGTTCCCGATGTTTGCCTTGGCTTTGGCCGCGACGATGGTTGTCTATTGGTCGAAGCTGTCGTCGCGAACCCGCATCGGCATCATATGCATCGTGCTGCTTCCGTTGTTGATAGTGAGCTTGGTGCGCTGGGATTCACGTCCTCCCATCAATCGTGCCATCGAGCAGGCGGCATTTCGCAGCGGCATATTCGGAACATCATTGCCCGCCGATGCTCAGATCTTCTGGGACGATGATTCGTTGATCGGCCCCTGGCTGGTGCTGAGGAGGGTCAGCTATTTCAGTCCCGGGCATTTGGCAGGCTTGGTGTTCAATCGGGAAACCGCGGTCGATACCAACAATCGGCTCGGGAGGGTTCTGCCGATTATCGAAGAAGGGCGGCGATGCAGGGATCGGTCGTTGCCGCTCGAGGAGCGCGAGCATTGCCATATCAGCGATGGCGCGTTGCTGCGGGCCTGCGGGGCGACATCCGAGAGGCGCCCGGACTACCTTGTACTCCAGTACGACCAGCCTCAGCATGCCGTCGGGAAGTGGACGATTGCCGATCCGGTGACTGGCGAAACGGCGGTTACTTACAAGCTTTTCCGCTGCACTGACCTCTTGGCAGAATTGTCGCTGAAGCCAGAGGGGGAGAAACACTGATGCGTACCTTGGTCTGCGGCGGCGCCGGCTACATCGGCAGCCACATGGCGCGCCTGCTGGCCGCGCAGGGCCACGAGGTGGTGGTGCTGGACGACCTCTCCAGCGGGCACGCGCAGGCGGTGCAGTGGGGGCGGCTGGTGGAGGCGGACGTGCTGCACCCGCCGTCGCTGGAGGAGGCGTTCGCAGGGCAGCGTTTCGATGCCGTGTTCCATTTCTGCGCGCGTTCGCTGGTCGCCGAGTCGGTGGCCCGGCCGTACGACTATTACGCGACCAATGTCGTTGGCACGCTCAACCTGCTCGAGGCGATGCGCCGGCACGAGGTGCGGCGGCTGGTGTTTTCCTCTAGCGCGTCGGTGTTCGGGCAGCCGGCCACCGGCATGGTCGACGAGGACCATCCCACCCAGCCGATCAATCCGTACGGCGCCAGCAAGCTGATGGTCGAGCGCATCCTGGCCGATGCGGCGACGGCCTATGGGCTGGATTCGGTGGCGCTGCGCTATTTCAACGCGGCCGGCGCGACGGCCGATGCGCGCATCGGCGAGTCGCACGCCTGCGAGACCCATCTGATCCCCAACGTGCTGCGTTCGGTGCTGGGCGACCGGCTCGCGCTGAAGGTTTTCGGCGGCGACTATCCCACGCCGGACGGCACCTGCATCCGCGATTACGTGCACGTAGAGGATCTGGCGCAGGCGCACCTGCTGGCGTTGGATTACTTGGGCGCCCATCCCGGCGCCCACGCGTTCAATCTCGGCAACGGGCGCGGTTTTTCCGTACGCGAGGTCATCGCCGCCGCGTCTGCCGTCACCGGTCGCGCCGTGCCCTGGGAGATGGCGCCGCGCCGGGCCGGCGATCCGGCGGTGCTGGTCGCGTCAAGCCGGCGGGCGAAGGCGGAACTGGGCTGGTCGCCGACCTGGACCGACCTGGAGGCCATCATCGAGAGTGCCTGGCGCTGGCATCGCGCGCAGCCCTGGTGAGCCGGCGCTCGCGGGCGTCCGTCAGTAGGTGACGACCCGTACCGGTTGCAGGCTGCCGGCGTCGAGCACCAAGCGTCCGGCGCCGTGCCGGGCCACGATCGGCAGGCTGCGGAACGGCGCGTCCGCCGGGGTGGCGGCAGGGTGGCCGTCGGCGGTGCTGGGCGCGGCGTTGAAGGCCAGCCGCGGCACGACTTGGGCATAGGGCACGTACCACGCCGGGTTCCGTTCCTGGTCCATGCCGGTATCGAGGAAGGCGGCAAGCGCGGAGGCATGGTCGGTACGCGCGGTTCCCGGCCGCAGGCCGACCAGCAGCGGCGCGCCGTGTGGCAGATGCGACCCTCCGGGAGCGCTGGCCCGCGCCAGGTCGGAAGGCTCCACCTCGTTGGCCAGGACCACGGCCAGGCGCATGTCGCTGGCGACCACGAATACCGGCCGCGTCTGCCACAGCAGGTGCAGGCCGAAACCGAGGAATACCAACTGCAGCAGGCAGACCACGGCCAGGTCCAGGCGCAGGCTCTTCTTGCCGGGCCTGAAGACCACCAGGGTCAGCAACGGCCCGGCGATCAGCTGCGCGCCGAGCAGCAGGCCCAGCAGCGGCAGCACGCCGGTGATGCGGTACAGGCCCCACGGGTGCCATAGCGGCAGGACGATGGCGGCGATCGCGGCGACCAGCACCAGGCTGGCCAGGGCATGCAGGGCGGCGGCTTTCCAGCGGGTCATGGGCGTGGCGGAGGTATCGGGGCGTGCAGCATGCCCCAATGGCGCCGGTCGCGGCAGCATGCCGCGTTCCCACTCTCTCTTGCCGGCACGGATCCGGCGGTCGGCCGCTCCCGGGCGAAGCGACCGGCCCGACATCGCACGCGGGAATGCCGGGCCCGGAGTCGTTCCTATTGCCGTCCCGCTTGCCCGTACAATCGCCCGATGTCGTCCATGCCGGGGAACACCATGAATACAGCCGTCACCGCCAATCTCGTGGGCATCACCGGGATCGCACGCCGCCTGGTGCAGGACGGGGCGCTGGACGAGGCGGCGGCGCGCAACGCGATGGCGCAGGCGGGGACGGCCAAGGTGCCGCTGGCGCAGTGGCTGGCCGAGAAGAAGCTGGTCAACGCCGCGCAGCTGGCGGCGGCCAACGCCGTCGAGTTCGGCATGCCGCTGCTGGATGCCTCGGTGTTCGATGCCGGCCAGAACGCGATGAAGCTGGTGAGCGAGGAACTGCTGCGCAAGCACAACGTGCTGCCTCTGTTCAAACGTGGCGGCAAGCTGTTCATCGGCACCAGCAACCCGACCCAGTCGCTGGACGAGATCAAGTTCCACACCAACCTGGTGGTCGAGCCGATCCTGGTGGACGAGGACCAGATCCGGCGCACGCTGGACCAGTGGGTGGCGAGCAACGAGAGCCTGGCCGGCGGCCTGGGCGACGACGAAGAGGGCATGGGCGACCTGGAGGTCGCCGCCGGCGACGAGGACATGAGTGGCGGTGGCGATGCCGGCATCGACGCCAAGGGCGACGACACGCCGGTGGTGAAGTTCGTCAACAAGGTGCTGGTGGACGCGATCCGCCGCGGCGCCTCGGACATCCACTTCGAGCCCTACGAGGACGACTACCGGGTGCGCTTCCGCATCGACGGCCTGCTCAAGACCGTGGCCAGGGCGCCGGTGAAGCTGCGCGAGCGCATCGCCGCGCGCCTGAAGGTGATGTCGCAGCTGGACATCGCCGAGAAGCGGGTGCCGCAGGACGGCCGCATCAAGCTCAACCTGTCCAAGACCAAGCAGATCGACTTCCGCGTGAGCACGCTGCCGACGCTGTTCGGCGAGAAGATCGTGCTGCGCATCCTCGACGGCAGCGCGGCCAAGCTCGGCATCGACAAGCTCGGCTACGAGCCCGAGCAGCAGCGGCTGTTCCTGGAAGCCATCCACAAGCCCTACGGCATGGTGCTGGTGACCGGCCCGACCGGCTCGGGCAAGACGGTGTCGCTGTATACCGCGTTGGGCATCCTCAACGACGAGACCCGCAACATCTCCACCGCCGAGGACCCGGTGGAAATCCGCCTGCCCGGCGTGAACCAGGTGCAGCAGAACAACAAGCGCGGCATGACCTTCGCCGCGGCGCTGCGTTCGTTCCTGCGCCAGGACCCGGACGTGATCATGGTCGGCGAAATCCGTGACCTGGAGACGGCCGAGATTGCCATCAAGGCGGCGCAGACCGGCCACATGGTGCTGTCGACGCTGCATACCAACGACGCGCCGCAGACCATCGCGCGCCTGATGAACATGGGCATCGCCCCGTACAACATCACCTCCTCGGTCACCCTGGTCATCGCCCAGCGCCTGGCGCGGCGGCTGTGCGGCCAGTGCAAGCGCCGCGCCGAGCTGCCGGCCAACGCGCTGCTGGCCGAAGGCTTCACCCAGGCGCAGATCGACAAGGGCATCCAGCTCTACGAACCGGTCGGTTGCGAGGAGTGCACCGAAGGCTACAAGGGGCGTACCGGCATCTACCAGGTGATGCCGATGACCGACGAGATCGCCACGATCGTGCTGCAGGGCGGCAACGCGCTGGACATCGCCGAGGCCGCGCAGAAGATCGGCGTCAACGACCTGCGCCAGTCGGCCCTGCTCAAGGCAGCGCAGGGCATCACCAGCCTGACCGAGATCAACCGCGTCACCAAGGACTGAGTCGCCGCCGCACCGTACGCCTGTTGCGGCAGGCGTACTGACTGTGCGTGCGTGGAGGCGCCGGTGCGGCGCGCTGGCGCATCTTCCGGCACGCCGACGGGCGACGGCTGCGCCGCGGAACGCCGGGTGTGCCTCGCTCAAGCGCGGCCTCCGAAGGCCGATACACCACCAGAGGGGCAGGCAGAGGCAGTTCGACCGCCGGGCATGATTGCGCTAGGCTGGCGTGGCACGTGTCGGTCCAGTACAGCCGGGTCTGGGGGAAAGGGGCATGAGCGGTAGCGCATGGTCGGGCGACGACAGGATGTTCGAGTTCCGCCAGGAACTGGCCGACGGCGGCCAGCCGCCGGACAGCACGCCTTTCACCGTGTTGAGCGTCGATGACGATCCGGGTTTCCAGCAGTCGCTGCGCATGGCGCTGTCCGATTTCCGCTTCAACGAAAGCCCGCTGCGGCTGCTGACCGCATCCTCGTCCGGCGAAGCCCGCCAGGTGCTGGAGGACAACCCCGGCATTTCCGCGATCCTGCTGGACGTGGTGATGGAAACCGACGACGCCGGCCTGCAGCTGGTGCGCGCAGTGCGCGAACAGCTGGGCAATTCCGAAGTGCGCATCGTGCTGATCACCGGCCAGCCCGGCATGGCGCCGCTGCGCAAGACGCTGCAGCAGCTGGACATCAGCGAATACTGGCTCAAGACCGATCTCTACCGCGAACGGCTGCAGGGCATCGTCACCGGTTCGCTGCGCACCTGGAGCGAGATCCACGCGCTGGCGCGCGCCAAGCGCGGGCTGCAGCACATCGTGCAGGCCGGCAGCCGCCTGGCCGGGCTGCGCGACCCGGACGGTTTCTCGCGGCAGCTGCTGCGCGAGCTGGCCGCGCTGCTGGAAGTCCCGCTCGACGGCATGGTGTGCGTGCACGACGGCTCGGCCGACACGCCCGCCGAGGACGCCGTGGTGACCGCGGCCGATGGTTGCTTCGAGGCGCAGGAAGGCCGCACCGTGCAGGACATCGCCGACCCGATGGTCCGCGACCTGCTGGTGGACGCGTTCTCCCGCCGTTCCAGCATCGGCATGCCGTCCAGCCAGGTGCTGTACCTCGACGGCGACGGCACGGTACCGCCGATGGCGGTCTACCTGGCGACCGAGCGCTCGCTCGATGCCGAGGAACACGAACTGCTGCAGGTGTTCGTCACCCATGCCAACGCCGGCCTGGTCAACGTCGACCTGGCGGCGCGGCTGGACCGGGTCGCCTACCGCGACAGCCTGCTGGACATCCCCAACGGCAATGCGCTGCGCCGCGACCTGCGGCAGGTGCTGGAGCAGCCGCGGCCCTGCGGGCAGAGCCTGCTGGTGGTCGACCTGGGGCAATACACCGACGGCAGCCTGGCGCTGGGCCCGGAGCAGGGCGACCTGCTGCTGCAGCGCATGGCCGAACGGCTGGCGCAGATGTACCCGCCGCCGTGCCGCATCGCGCGCCTGCACGAGGGCACCTTCGCCGTGCTCGGGCCGTCGCGGTGGCTGGCCGCCGATCCGGTCGACGCGCTGGAGCAGAGCGAGGACGCCGGCGAACTGCCCTTCCTGCGCGTCGACGCGGCCCGCGTGGACCTGGACGAATACCGCGGCGGCGCCGGCGGCGCGCTGGCGGCCGGCCTGCTGCTGGTGAACCGGATACGCGCCAGCGGTGGCCATGGCGTGGCCGAGTACCAGATCGAGAGCGAGCAGGAGAACCTGCGCCGTTTCCTGGAATCGCGCGCGCTGTACCGCGCGCTGCGCGAGGACCGCATCGGCATCGTGCTGCAGGCGCAGGTCGACCTGGAAAGCGGCGCCATCGTCGGTGCCGAGGCGCTGGCGCGCTGGAGCGAGGATGGGCGGCCGATGTCGCCGGCCAGCTTCATCCCGGTCGCCGAGGCCAGCGGCCTGATCGTGCCGCTGGGCGGACGCGTGATCGAGCTGGTCTGCGACGCGTTGCGGGCGATGGAACGGGCCGGCTTCCCGGACGTCCCGGTCTCGGTCAACGTATCGCCGCTGCAGCTGCGCCGCCGCGAGTTCATCGAGGAACTGGCCGCGACGGTGGCGCGGCATGGCATCGAGCCGCGGCGGATGGAGATCGAGATCACCGAAGGTGCGGTGATGAGCGACTACCAGGACGGCCGCGAGCTGCTGGCGCGCCTGCGGCGGCTGGGGTTCGGCATCGCCGTGGACGACTTTGGGACCGGCTATTCGTCGCTGCGCTACGTGCATTCGCTGCCGGTGACCCGGCTCAAGCTGGACCGCCAGTTCACCGCCGGCGTCGGCATCGGCGACGAGGCGGGCGGGGCGAACGTGGCGGACATGATCATCGCGCTGGGCCGCCGGCTCGGCCTGGACATCGTGGCCGAGGGCGTGGAAACCGCGGCCCAGGTCGAATGGCTGCGGCGCCACGAATGCCCCTGCGCGCAGGGTTACCTGTTCGCGCGCCCCGAGCCCGTGGAGGATTTCATCGCGCGCCTGCGCGGGCAGGGCTGAGCGCATGCGCCGGCTGTGGCAGGCCCCGCGGCTGCGCTGGCAGGAGGCCTGGGCGGCGCTGCGCGCGCATCCGTGGCGGGTGACGCTGATCGCCGCGCCCTGGCTGCTGGGCCTGCTGACCGCGCTGCCGGTGCTCTGGTACGAAATGGACCGCGCCGTGCGCCTGCCCGAACGCCAGGCCGCGCACGACGTGGTGGACAACGCGGCGCAGTCGATGCTGCGCCGGCTGGGACGGTTGCGCGACGACACCCGGTTTCTCGCCTTCCTGACTCCGCGCCTGCTGGAGACCGGTTCGCAGGCGCAGCTGCTGGATACCTACACCAGCTTCCTGATGGCCGGGCGCGACTACCACAAGGTGCGCTGGATGGATGCCGCCGGGCAGGAGCGCCTGCGCGTGGACCAGGATGCGGGCAGCATCCACCGCGTGCCCGGCCGCGCGCTGCAGGACAAGCGCGGCCGGCCGTTCTTCGAGAATGCGCTGCACCTGCTGCCGGGCCAGATCCATCTCTCGCCGCTGGATCTCAACGTCGAGAACGGGCGCATCGAACAGCCGCTGCGGCCGACCCTGCGCGCCTCCTCGCCGTTCATGCTGGCCGACGGCAGCACCGGCGTGGCCGTGGTCAACCTGCACGGCAACGTGCTGCTGGAGCGCCTGCGCGAACGCGCGGCGCAGTCGGGTTTCAGCCTGTACCTGGTCCATCCGCAGGGCTACTGGCTGCTGGCGCCCGCGCCCGACGATGCCTGGGGATGGCAGCTGGACCGCGCCGACCACACCGTGGCCAATTTCGATCCGGCGCTGTGGGCGGCGATGCAGCGCCGGCCCTCGGGCGACTGGCACGACTGGAGTTTCTCCACCCTGCAGGCGGCATGGCGCGGCACCGAAGGCGACCTGCTGGCCCACGCCGATCCAACGCTGGGACAGCTGCGGCTGCTGGTGCACCGTTCGCGGCCGCCGGCCGCGCGCTGGAAGGCCGTGCTCGGCGGCCTGGCGCTGCTGGGCGGCGTGCTGGTGCTGTGGGTGGTGCTGGGGCAGGCGCGCGGCCTGGCGCGCGAACTGGCCTACATGCAGCGCCTGCGCGACAGCAACGAGGCGCTGGCGCTGGCCAACGAACACCTGCAGGCGGCGCAGCAGGAACTGGCCAGGGCCGAGCGCCTGTCCTCCCTGGGGCTGATGGTGGCCGGCGTCGCGCACGAGATGAACACGCCGCTGGCCAGCGCGCAGCTGGCGCTGGGCACGCTGCGCGACGGCATCGCGCGGTTGCAGGTACAGGTGCAGGCGGGGCTGCGCCGCTCCGAGCTGGATGGCTTCCTCGCCGAGGCGGGCGGGGCCTGTACGCTGGCCGACGGCGAACTGCGGCGTACCGCGGCGCTGGTGCAGCGCTTCAAGCAGGTGGCGGTGGACCGGGCTTCGCTGGAACGCCGGCGTTTCGAACTGGCCGAGGTGCTGCTCGACGCCGACCCGCGCCTGCGCCGCGGCGGACCGGTCGACGGCATCGCGCTCGAACTGGACCTGGAACCGGGCATCGCCATGGAGACCTACCCGGGGCCGCTGGAGCAGGTGGTGGCCAACCTGCTCAACAACGCCCTGCTGCACGCGTTTCCCGGCGACGGCGAGGGGCGGATCCGCCTGTCGGCGCGCCGCGACGGCGACGCCTGGGTGCGCATCGAGGTGGCCGACGATGGCGGCGGCATCGCGCCGGAGCACCTGCCGCGCATCTTCGAACCGTTCTATACGACGGCGCGCAACCGCGGCGGCACCGGCCTGGGCCTGCACATCGTCCACCAGATCGTGACCGAGGTGCTGGGCGGAAGGATCGAGGTGCGCAGCCGCCGCGTGGGCGATCCGGGCAACGGCCCGGTGGGTACCTGTTTCACGCTGCACATTCCGCGCCAGGCTCCCGAGCGGCCGGAGACCCAGTCGCCGGAAGTGTCGTAGGGGTATTTCCTTCTCCCTGCGGGAGAAGGTGCCCTAAGGGCGGATGAGGGCTAGGCGAAGCCTTGCGTTGCCCGGCTGCATGAGGCCTCGCCCGGCCGCATGAGGCTTCGCCCTTACCCTCACCCCAACCCCTCTCCCGCAGGGAGAGGGACTCGTTGGGCTCCGCCCTTCCCTTCTCCCTGCGGGAGAAGGCGCCCCGAAGGAGCGGATGAGGGTAGGGCGACGCCTTGCGATGCCCGGCCGGATGAGGCTTCGCCCTTGCCCTCGCCCCAACCCTTCTCCCGCAGGGAGGGGGGCTCGTTGGGCGCCGTGCCTCCCTTCTCCCTGCGGGAGAAGGTGCCCCGAAGGGGCGGATGAGGGCGGGGCGAAGCCTTGCGATGCCCGGCCGGATGAGGCTTCGCCCTTGCCCTCACCCCAACCCCTCTCCCGCAGGGAGAGGGGCTCGCTCGGCGCCGTGCATCCCTTCTCCCTGCGGGAGAAGGTGCCCCGAAGAGGCGGATGAAGGGTGGGTGCAGCCCCTGCGATACCCGGCTGCATGAGGCTTCGCTCTTACCCTCACCCCAGCCCCTCTCCCGGAGGGAGAGGGGGGCTGATTCGTTGTATCCCCCTCGGTTCGGGGGGGATCCACGCGTCAGTCCATCCCCAGCTTCTTGAGCTTGTAGCGCAGCGCGCGGAAGGTGATGCCGAGCTGCGCCGCGGTGCGGGTCCGGTTCCAGCGGTTCTCTTCCAGCGCCTTCTGAATGGCCGCGCGCTCCATCTGCTCGATGTAGGAGGGCAGGGCGGCGTTGCCCGGTTCGATGTCCACCACCGCTTCCTCGCTGGCCGCCGAGGATGCATCGGTACGCGGCGTCGGCAGCCGCAGGTCGCTGGCGCCGATGCTGTCGCCGTCGGCCAGGGCGAGCGCGCGTTCCAGTACGTTCTCCAGCTCGCGGACGTTGCCGGGGAAGGCGTAGCCGGCCAGGGCGTCCAGCGCCGATGGCGACAGCAGCGGCGTGGGCTGCTGCTGCGAACGCGCCAGCCGGCTGAGGATGGCCGCGGCCAGCTGCGGCAGGTCGCCGCGGCGTTCGCGCAGCGGCGGCACGCGCAGTTCGATCACGTTGATGCGGTAGTACAGGTCGTGGCGGAAGCGGCCGTCCTGCACCAGCGTCGACAGGTCCTTGTGGGTAGCCGACAGGATGCGCACGTCCACCGGCACCTCGGTGGCCGCGCCGACCGGGCGCACCGATTTTTCCTGGATGGCGCGCAGCAGCTTGACCTGCATCTGCAGCGGCAGCTCGGCGACTTCGTCCAGGAACAGCGTGCCGCCGTGCGCGGCCTGGAACAGGCCCGGCTTGTCGGCGTGGGCGCCGGTGAAGCTGCCCTTCTTGTGGCCGAAGAACTCGCTTTCCATCAGTTCGCCGGGGATGGCGCCGCAGTTGACCGGAATGAACGGCCCGGCCGCGCGCGCGCCCTGGTCGTGGATGGTGCGCGCGACCAGTTCCTTGCCCACGCCCGATTCGCCGACGATGTAGACCGGCGCCTGGCTGCGCGCGACCTTGGCGATGGTGGCGCGCAGGTCGGCCATCGCCTGCGAGTCGCCGAGCAGGCGCGAGGCGCTTTCCGGCGGCGCGGGCGGCGCGGCGCGTTCGCTGTTGTTGAGTTCCAGCGCGTGCTTGACCATGCCGCGCAGCACCGCGATGTCCACCGGCTTGCTGACGAAATCGAAGGCGCCGGCCTTCAGCGCTTCCACCGCCAGGTCCATGCTGCCGAACGCGGTGATCATCGCCACCGGCGTGCGCGGGTGGTCGCGCGCGATCTCGGTGACCAGCTCGATGCCGTTGCCGTCGGGCAGGCGCATGTCGGTCAGGCACAGGTCGAAGCTGTTGCTGGCCAGCAGTTCGCGGGCCTCGGCCAGGTTGGCGGCGGTGCTGATGCGCAGCCCCATCCGGCCCAGGGTGAGTACCAGGAGCTCGCGGATGTCCCGTTCGTCGTCGACGACCAGTGCGCTATGCGTCACGTTCATGCCGAAAACGATAGCCGAGTACGCCGCCGGACGTCACCTTCCGCCCTTCGTGCACGGCGGATCAGGCGGCGAAGGCGCCGTGCGGCGCCGCCATGACGATGCGGAAGCAGGCCCCGCGCGTGGGCACGGCGATGTAGTCCAGCTGCGCCTGGTTGGCCCGGCACAGCTCGCGGGCGATGTACAGGCCCAGGCCGGTGCCGTGTTCGGACGTGGTGTAGAACGGCCGGAACAGCTGCGCGGCGACGGCTTCGGGGATGCCGGGGCCACGGTCGATCACGTCGATCACCGCATGGCGCCCGGCCGACGCGACGCGGATGCGCACCCGCGCCGGCTCGTCGCCCGTGCGCCCGTACTTGAGCGCGTTGTGCACCAGCGCGGTCAATACCTGGTGCAGGTGGCGCGGGTCCATCAGCGCCGGCACCGAGGATTCGCGGATGATGGATTCCACGTCGTCGGTCTCGGTGGACAGCGTCTGCCGGTACTCCAGCACGAAGCGGCGCACGAAGCTGGCCAGGTCCAGGTTTTCCGGGCTGGCGCGCTCGCGGCGGGCCAGCGCCAGCACGC
Organism: Stenotrophomonas sp. MYb238; assembly: GCF_009496535.1. Classification (GTDB taxonomy): domain Bacteria; phylum Pseudomonadota; class Gammaproteobacteria; order Xanthomonadales; family Xanthomonadaceae; genus Stenotrophomonas. The sequence continues at coordinate 118,397 of NZ_WIDL01000008.1, read as the reverse complement.
TCTCGACGATGCCGTTGGTGCGCTGGCATTGCTGGTGGATGATCTGCAGCAGGCGGCGGTCGGCATCGCCCAGGTCGCTGGATTCCTCCAGCAGCTGCGTGGCGTAGTTGATCGCGGCCAGCGGGTTGCGGATCTCGTGGGCGAGGCTGGCCGAGAACCGGCCCAAGGTGGACAGGGTCAGCGATTCGGCGCGGCGCGAGACCACGCTGGTGTCGTCCAGGAACACCAGGGTCTGGTCGCTGCCGGCAAGCATGCGCACGAAGCGCGGCAGTACCTCGGGCAGGTCGCCGGCCAGGCGCAGCGGCAGCTCCTCCTCGTTCATGCCGTTGCGCCAGCGCTGCAGGCGCCGCGCCAGTTCGGGCGCGACCTGCGCCAGCCGCGCCTCGCCGCCGGCCAGCCCGTCGCCGGCCTCGCCCAGCAGCGCGGCCGCGGCCTCGTTGGCCAGCGCGATCCGGCCGCCGCCGTCGACCGCCAGCACGCCGGTGCGCATGCGGCGGATGATCAGTTCGTTGATCTCGAACAGGTTGGCGACCTCGGCGCCGCGCCGTTCGGCCAGCTGCTGGTTGCGGCGGGCGCGGTTGCCGATCTGGTAGCTGATCCAGGCCAGGGCGAGGTAGCTGGTGATGAACATCGCCAGCTCGGCGAGGGTGCGCGTGCTGTCCCCGCCCTCGATCTCGCGCCAGGCGAACTCGGCCACCGTGGCCAGGCTGGCCACCACCGCCACCAGCATGCCGCGCGAGAGCGGCAGCAGCATGGCCGCGGCGGAAATGTTGAACAGCAGCGTCATCGAGATGCCGGCGCTGGCGCCGGGCAGCGCGTGGGTGAGCAGGGTGGCGGCGAGGATGTCGGCCACCGCGCCCCAGAACACCAGCGGCTGCAGCCAGCGCTCGTTGCGGCCCCACACCAGCAGGCCCAGCGCGATCGGCAGGTAGCCGACGGACACGGCGCGCGCCAGCAGCGGATGGTGGGCTTCGCTCATCAGCCCGCTCAACGGGCTGAATACCAGCGCCGCAATCAGGCTGGCGATCAGCACCCGGTACAGCGCGAAGAAGTACAGCTCGCGCCGCGGTATCGATTCGATGCGGTCGATCAGCGAGGAACGGGAGGGCAAGCGCGGGCTCCGGCGGCGGGCGGCAGGACGGAGTATAGGTGCCGGCGGGAGCCGCCGCGGGTTGCCGGCGGTCCCTGCGCCAAGGTCGTTAAGTGGCTGAAATGGCGCGCGATTCCGCCCCTCCCGTGGTTCCGGGCAGGCCTTTGCTGTGTTTCCGCGATCACTGGGGGAAACCCTGCAGACCATCTGTAAGCGATGTCAAAGACCGCTCCTGGCGGTTTTTTTGCGCCGCGGGCCGCGGTCGGCGACAATGGTGGGCCCGCCCGCCCTGCAGGAAGGCCATCCGATGGCCCTGTGGACTCGTGGCGGTTGTTCCCATTCCCACGGTGACACATGAATTTCCACGAATACCAGGCAAAACAACTGCTTGCCGAGTACGGCATTCCCGTTCCGGCCGGCAAGGTCGCGGCTACCCCGGACGAGGCGGTTGCCGTCGCCCAGTCCCTGGGCCAGGGCCCCTGGATGGTCAAGGCGCAGATCCACGCAGGCGGCCGCGGCAAGGCCGGCGGCGTCAAGTTCTGCAAGACCGTCGAAGACGTGAAGGCCGCTGCCGCCAAGATGCTTGGCACCAAGATGGCCACCTACCAGACCGCCGGCGTCGAACTGCCGATCAACCTGGTGCTGGTGACCACCGCCGGTGAGATCGTCAAGGAACTGTACCTGTCGGTCCTGGTGGATCGTGGCACCCGCACCATCAGCTTCATCGCCTCCTCCGAAGGCGGCATGGAGATCGAGCAGGTCGCCGCCGAGACCCCGGACAAGATCCACACCCTCAACGTCGACTTCGTCGAGGGCGTGCAGGGTTACCACGGCCGCGACATCGGCTTCAAGATGGGCCTGACCGCCAAGCAGGCCGGCCAGTTCGCCAGCATCATGGTGAACCTGTACCGCATCTTCAACGAGAAGGACCTGGCGCTGGTCGAGATCAACCCGCTGGCGATCCTGGACGACGGCAACCTGTACGCGCTGGACGGCAAGTTCAACAGCGACGACAACGCCAGCTTCCGCCACAAGGACCTGGTCGCCATGCGCGACAAGTCCCAGGAAGACGAGACCGAAGTCACCGCTTCGGAGCTGGACATCAACTACGTCACCATGGACGGCAACATCGGCTGCATGGTCAACGGCGCCGGCCTGGCGATGGCCACCATGGACGTCATCAAGCTCAACGGCGGCGAGCCGGCGAACTTCCTGGACGTGGGCGGCGGCGCGAACAAGCAGCGCGTGATCGAGGCGTTCAAGCTGATCCTGTCCTCGGACAAGGTCGAAGGCATCTTCGTCAACATCTTCGGCGGCATCGTCCGCTGCGACATGATCGCCGAGGGCATCATCGCCGCGGTCAAGGAAGTAGGCGTCAAGGTCCCGGTCGTGGTGCGCCTGGAAGGCACCAACGTGGAAGAAGGCAAGCAGCTGCTGCGCGACAGCGGCATGGCCATCATCCCGGCCGACAACATCAACGACGGCGCCAAGAAGGTCGTTGAAGCGGTCAAGAACGCCGCCGCCTGATCATTCCCTGTTTCGGGGCACCGGGCTGCGCTTCTCCAGCCCCCTTGAGTCAAGGGGGCGGCATCGCCGCGAAGCGGCGATGCGGGGGATAGGGAGGCATGCCTGAGCGATGTTTCGCATGGCGGAACATCACGTGGTTCCGAAGCCGATAAACAGCAAGAGATTCAGAGGACTCAAACGAATGTCCGTTTTGATCAACAAGAACACCAAGGTGATCGTGCAGGGCTTCACCGGCCAGCAGGGCACCTTCCACGCCACCCAGATGATCGAGTACGGCACCCAGGTCGTCGGCGGCGTCACCCCGGGCAAGGGCGGCACCACCCATATCGACCTGCCGGTGTTCAACACCGTGGCCGATGCCGTGGCCAGCACCGGCGCCGACGCGTCGGTGATCTACGTGCCGCCGCCGTTCGCGGCCGACGCGATCCTGGAAGCGGCCGCTGCCGGCATCAAGGTCATCGTCTGCATCACCGAGGGCATCCCGGTGCTGGACATGCTGCGCGTGGACAACGTGCTGAAGAGCTCGCACCCGGACACCGTGCTGATCGGGCCGAACTGCCCCGGCGTGATCACCCCGGGCGAGTGCAAGATCGGCATCATGCCGGGCCACATCCACAAGCCGGGCAAGATCGGCATCGTGTCGCGTTCGGGCACGCTGACCTATGAAGCCGTGAAGCAGACCACCGAAGTCGGCCTGGGCCAGTCCACCTGCATCGGCATCGGTGGCGACCCGATCAACGGCCTGAACTTCGTCGACTGCCTGAAGCTGTTCAACGAAGACCCGCAGACCGAAGGCATCATCATGGTCGGCGAGATCGGCGGCGACGCCGAGGAAGCCGGTGCGGAGTACATCAAGGCCCACGTGAAGAAGCCGGTCGTCGGCTTCATCGCCGGCGCCTCGGCTCCGGCCGGCAAGCGCATGGGCCACGCCGGTGCGATCGCCTCGGGCGGCAAGGGCACCGCCGAAGGCAAGTTCGCCGCGATGGAAGCCGCTGGCGTCGTCACCGTGCGTTCGCCGGGCGACCTGGGCGCGGCCATCGCCAAGCTGGTCAAGTAAGACCTGCCGCGACGCGCAACGAAAAGGCCGCCTTCAGGCGGCCTTTTCGTTTGTGCGCTGCCGCTCTTTTGTTTTTGTAGGAGCGACTTCAGTCGCGATGAAGCTTTCCCGGTGAAGCCCCTCGCGACTGAAGTCGCTCCTACGGGGGGCCGCGGCTCAGCGCAGCGACTTGATCGTCAGGTCCAGCGCGTCCTTGCCGCCTTCGCGCTGCAGCAGGCGCACCGGCACCGGCAGGCCCGGCGCGATCCAGGCGATCTGCTCCTTGTCGCCATCCACGCGCGAGACCTTGGTCGCTTCCACGGCCTTGCCGTCGACGGTCATGTTTTCCTTGCCGACGACGCGGTAGGACAGCGTCTTGACCCGGCCGCCATCCACCATGCGGTAGTTGAGCGGCTTGCCGGCGGCGACGTCGCGGGCGATGGCCAGGTTGATCAGCAGGCCGTCCATGTCGCCGTTCTGCAGCTGCACGGGTCCGCGCCGGTCGGGTTTCACATCGCCGCTCCAAGTGGCCTGGTTGCTGCCCCAGTCGTAGCGCGCCTCGACCGTGCGGCGCTTGAACGGGATCACCGAGGCATCGTGGCTGCTCAGCGGGCGCAGGCGGCCGTTCTGCTCGTCGAACAGAGTGCTCTGGCTGAGTTCGGCCAGCTGGTTCTTCACCTGCAGCGTGTAGCGCCACTTGCCGCCGCTGTCCGCGGCCAGGGTCATCATGCCGTTGGCCTGCAGGCCCATGTAGCTGGCCTGGTAGTTGGCGGTGAAGGGCTGCACCGCGAACGCGGGCACGCTGGCCAGCGCGGCCAGGGCGGCGACGGCCAGCGGAAGGGGACGCAGGAAGGGTTTCATGCTCAGGCTCCTTGGTACTCGGTCAGGCGCAGGTCGATGGCATCCTCGCCGTCTTCCCGTTGCAGGATGCGCACCGGGGTCGGCACGCCGTTGGCGATCCACAGGATGGTTTCGTCGTTGCCGCCATTGGTGCGGTAGACGCGCAGCGCGTCGTAGCTGAGGTCGCCGACCTGCACGGTCTCGGTGCCGGCGGCGGCCTGGTATTCGTACTGGCGCACCCGGCCCACGTCCACGTAGCGGTAGCGCAGCGGCTGGCCGGGGCGGGCGTCGCGCATCAGCGACAGGTTGAGCAGCAGCGCGCTCTGGTCGCCATGCTGCAGCGGGATCGGGCGCTGGCGTTCCTTCTTCAGGTCGCCCTGCCACTGCGCGGTGCCGTCCTGCCAGTTGTAGGTGCCGGTGACCTTCTTGCCGAGGAACAGCGCCTTCTTCACCGTGCTCTGGCTCAGCGGCACGTATACCGCGCCCTCGTTGTCGAAGACCGTGCTCTGCTCCAGGTTCAGGCCGAGCACGCCGGCGAACCCGCGGCGGCCGCGCACGGCCATGTCCACGCGCCAGCGGCTGCCTTCGTTGTGGACCACGCGCATGGTCGCATCGCCGGCTTCCCTGCCCTTGTAGAAGGCCTGGTAGGTGGCGACGAACGGCTCCAGCGCCGGCGGGTCCCATTCGGCCTGCGGCAGCGCCATGGCGCCGGCCTGCGGGGCTTCCTGGGCCACGACCGGCAGCGCGGTCAGCAGGCTCGCCAGCAGCAGCGGTTTGAGTAGGGCGGTCGTCATGCTCGGGTCGGGGCGGGGTGGAATGGGGATCATGCCAGCCTGCGCATCAGCGGCATGTGCGGATCAGGCTGTCAGCGTTCCGGCGGAATCTAGGCGCAGCGGACTAAACAGGGACTGACCATCGAGCAGGACCCTGCCATCCTGTTCAGTTACGCGTCCTTCGACCAGCAGGCGCACGGCCGCCAGCAGCAGCGGGTGTTCGACCGCCAGCACCCGCGCGGCCAGCGCCTCGGCGTCGTCGCCGGGCAGGACCGGGACCCGCGCCTGGGCGATCACCGCGCCGGCGTCCAGTTCCGGCACGACGAAATGCACGCTTGCGCCGTGCTCCGCGTCGCCGGCCTCGAGGGCGCGGGCATGGGTGTGCAGGCCCTTGTGCAGCGGCAGCAGCGACGGGTGGATGTTGACCAGGCGGCCGGCGAAGCGCTGCACGAAGCCGGTGCCGAGGATGCGCATGTAGCCGGCGCAGACGATCCAGTCCGGCGCGCAGGCGGCCACCGCATCGCCGAGCGCGGCGTCGAAGGCCTCGCGGTTGTCGAAGTCCCTGGGCGGGCGCGCCCAGCGCTGCGCCGGGGCGACCTTGTCCAGCGCCGCGGCGCCGGGCTTGTCGGAGAACACGCCGACGATGCGCGCGTGCAGCTGCCCGGCGGCGACGCCGTCCAGCAGGCATTGCAGGTTGCTGCCGCGCCCGGAGGCGAGCACGGCGATGCGCGCCGGCGCGTTCATCGCGGCACCCGCCTGGCCAGCGGCCATGCCAGCAGGCTGCCGACGGTGGCCAGCAGCATGTCGGCGTGCGCGTCCCAGACATCGCCCTGCTGGCCGTTGTAGGCCTCGGCCGCTTCCGGCGACAGCGCCAGGGCGATGCCCCATTCCAGCCACTCGTAGACCAGGCTGGAACACATGACCGCCATCGCCGCCAGCACGAACGCCTGCCCGCCGCGCAGCGCCGGCCAGGCATGGCGCGCCAGCTGCGCCAGCGCGGGCGTGAAGCAGAGGCCATAGAGGAGATGGATCAACCGGTCGAAATGGTTGCGCTGCCAGCCGAAGGCCGCGCCCGGCGACCAGCCGGTCAGGGCCTGCAGCCATGCGTCGTACGGCACGTTGGAATACAGCCAGCGCGCGCCGATGCAGTGCAGGGCGATGAAGCCGCAGACCGCGGCGAAGGCGCCGCCGCCCAGCGGCCAGCGCCGGTCCACCCACCACAGCGCCGCCAGCCCGGCCACGGTCAGCGAACTGTGCAGCGCCTGTTCCAGCGGCCACAGCGGCTTGATCCAGGTGAGCAGGAACACGGCCAGCACGCCGGCGAACGCGGCCTTCTTGGCGGGGCTCATGCGGCGCGGCCCGGGCACGGGAACAAGGGCGGTGATGCGCCGTTCAAGCGAAGGCCGCCTTGACCGAAGGCCGCACCAGCACGATCAGGGTGAACACGCCGAGCACCGTGCCGACGGGCATCATCATGCAGGAGATGGCGGCCACCACCAGGCACAGCAGGTGGCGCCGGCGCTGCGCCAGGCAGCGGCCGGCATAGGCCATGAAGCCGGCCAGGATCAGGCCGCAGGCGATGAATACGCTGGCGAAGGCGACGAAGAACCAGCCGAACAGCTGCGGGCCGAAAGCTTCCGTCCCCGAGGCGCCCGGGTCCATCGGCAGTTTGCCGCTGACCATGGCCAGCCCCATCACCAGGTGCAGCACGGGGAACAACGAGAACAGCCCGGTGATCGCCGCCACCACGTAGTGGAAGATCGACAGGAGACGCAGCTGGCTGGCGTCGTCCTCGCCCAGCGCGGGGGGCGGAACGGGGGCGTTCGGCGCATCCATGAGTGGCACCTTGCGGCCGGACGGGGTCAGCCGATGCGCACGCGCTCGGCGCCGCTGGCGGCGACCACTTCGCCGATCCGCCAGTGCGCCAGCTGCAGCGCGTCCAGCGAGGCGCCGATGGCGGCGGCCTGGTCGGCCGGCACCAGCAGCACGAAGCCGATGCCGCAGTTGAAGGTGCGCCACATCTCGCTGTCGGCGACGTTGCCCTCGCGCTGCAGCCACTGGAACACCGGCGGCAGCGTCCAGCTGCCGGCGTCGATGTCCAGCCCCAGGCCGTCGGGCACGACGCGGATGATGTTCTCGGTCAGGCCGCCGCCGGTGACGTGGGCCATGCCGTGGATGGCGGCGCCGTGCTGCTTGAGCAGCGACAGGATCGGCTTGACGTACAGGCGGGTCGGCGCCATCAGCGCGTCCACCAGCTTCACGCCGTCTTCCAGCACTAGCTCGGCCGGCTGGCCGGCGCGGTCGTAGATGCGGCGCACCAGCGAGTAGCCGTTGGAATGCGGGCCGGAGGAGGCGATGCCGATCAGCACGTCGCCCTGCCGCACGGCCGCGCCGTCCTTCAGTTCGCTCTTCTCCACCGCCGCCACGGTGAAGCCGGCCAGGTCGTACTCGCCGGGCGCGTACATGTCGGGCATCTCGGCGGTCTCGCCGCCGATCAGCGCGCAGCCGGCCTCGGTGCAGCCGTTGGCGATGCCGCCGACCACCGCCGCGGCGGTGTCGATGTCCAGCTTGCCGGTGGCGAAGTAATCCAGGAAGAACAGCGGCTCGGCGCCCTGCACCAGCACGTCGTTCACGCACATGGCGACCAGGTCGATGCCGATGGTGTCGTGGCGGCCGAGCTGCTGGGCCAGCTTGAGCTTGGTGCCGACGCCGTCCGTGCCCGACACCAGCACCGGCTCGCGGTACTTGCCCGACAGGTCGAACAGCGCGCCGAAGCCGCCCAGGCCGCCCATCACCTCGGGGCGGAAGCTGCGCTTGACCAGCGGCTTGATGCGTTCGACCAGTTCGTTGCCCGCGTCGATGTCCACGCCGGCGTCACGGTAGGTCAGGGGAGAGTTGGCGGAAGTCGGGGAACTGGTCACGGGCGGCTGCACTGGCGGGGGGAACGGGCGATTTTAACAGGCCACGTTGGCGCCAAGGCCGCATTCGGGCAACAATTCCCACCGGAACCGTCGAGCAATGGAACCCTCAATGCGTCGCAGCCTGGCCTTTTCCCTGTTTCTGGCGTTCTGCCTGTCCGTCCCGGCGGCGCATGCGCAGTCCGGCATGCGTACCGAGGGCGACGTGGCCAGCGCGCAGAACCCCTACGAGGCCGAGGTCCCGGTCAACAGCCAGGGCGACGCCGACCGCAACGGCGCCCTGGCGCGCGCGCTGGGCGCGGTGCTGGGCAAGCTGTCCGGCGACCGCAGCGCCATGACCCGCCCGGGCGTGGCGCAGGCGCTGCGCAGCGCCAGGGACATGGTCGAGAGCTACGACTACCGCCAGGACCAGAGCGTCTCCGCGTCCGGGGCGCCGAGCTTCCGCACCATGCTGGTGGCGCGCTTCCGCCAGGACGACGTGGATGGGCTGGTGGCGGCGCTGGGGCTGCCGATATGGCCGCAGCCGCGGCCCAAGCCGGTGGTCTGGATGGCGATCGACGACGGCAGCGGCCCGCGTCTGGTGGGGGTGCAGCAGGCCAACGCCGCGCGTCCGCTGCTGGACCGCGCCATCGAACGCGGCTTCCGCCTGGGCCTGCCCGGCGGCGGCGCGGCCGAGCAGGCGCTGGTCGGTGCGATCTGGCGCCAGGACACCGCCGCCATCGCCCGCGCCTCGGCGCGCTATGCGCCGCCCATGCAACTGGTCGGCAAGCTGTACCGCGCCAGCGGCGGCGGCTGGCTGGCCGACTGGGTGTTCGTCGACGACGGCCGCGAACTGGCCAAGTGGACCACCCGCGACGGCGATGCCCGCCGCGCGATGGCCGGCGGCGCCGACGGCGCGGCCGACGCGCTGGTCAAGCGTTATGCCAAGGCGCCGGTGGCCGGCGCGGCCGGCACCTACCGCATCCGCATCAGCGGCCTGCGGACCGCCGCCGACTACCTGCGCGTGGCCGCGACCCTGCAGTCGGTGGCGGTGGTGCGTTCGATGGTGCCGGTGCAGGCCTCCAGCGACCGCCTGGAGCTGGACCTGGAACTGATGAGCGGCCTGCAGGGGCTGAACCGCATGCTCGGCGCGGACGCCGCGCTGCAGCCGGTTGCGCCGCCCGCCGAAGGCGCGCCGGCCTCCGGCCCGGCCGAGTACCGCGTCCGATGAACGGCGCTGCGGCGGATACGGAAGTCGCACTGTTCCTGCGCCGTCTGCAGCGCGGCGTGCTGGCGGCGTTCGGCCTGTGGGTGGTGTGGCTGCTGGCGCCGATCCTGACCCCGTTCGTGGTCGCGCTGATGCTGGCCTGGCTGGGCGATCCGCTGGTGGACCGGCTGGAGGCGCGCGGGCGTTCGCGCAACACCGCGGTGATCCTGGTGTTCGCGATGATGATCCTGCTGCTGGCGCTGGCGCTGCTGATCCTGGTGCCGCTGATCCAGCGCCAGATCGTCACCCTTGCCGCCTCGCTGCCGCAGGCGCAGGAATGGCTGATGGGCACGGCGCTGCCGTGGATCGAGCAGCGCACCGGCGTGGAGATCCTCAGCTGGCTGGCGCCCGAGCGCCTGTTCGAGTGGGTGCGTACGCACTGGCAGCAGGCCGGCGGCGCCGCCACCACGCTGTTCGGCTACGTGTCGCGCTCGGGCTTTGCGATGGTGACCTGGGTGGTGAACCTGGCGCTGCTGCCGATCCTGGCCTATTACTTCCTGCGCGACTGGGACCGGCTGGTCGAGCGCGTGGCGGCGATGATCCCGCGCAACCACATCGAGACCGTGTCGCGGCTGGCGCGCGAATCCGACGAGGTGCTGGGCGCGTTCATCCGCGGCCAGATCGTGGTGATGCTGGCGCTGGGCGTGGTCTACGCGGTCGGCCTGTCGCTGGTCGGGCTCAACCTCGGCCTGCTGATCGGCCTGATCGCCGGGCTGATCAGCTTCATTCCCTACCTGGGCGCGACCACCGGCGTGGTGCTGGCGGTGCTGGCGGCGCTGGTGCAGGCGCAGGGCGTGGACCTGAAGCTGCTGGCGCTGGTCGGCGTGGTGTTCACCGTCGGCCAGCTGCTGGAGAGCTACGTGCTCACCCCGCGCATCGTCGGCGACAAGATCGGCCTGCATCCGGTGGCGGTGATCTTCGCGGTGATGGCCGGCGGCCAGCTGTTCGGCTTCCTCGGCATGCTGCTGGCGCTGCCGGCGGCGGCGGTGATCAACGTGCTGCTGCGCTACGCGCACGAGCGCTACCGGCAGAGCGAGCTGTATGCCGGCCATGGCCCGACCATCGTGCTGCACGCCAGCGGCGAGCCCGCGCCGGGCCTGGGCATCGTGCCGAAGGACGTCGAACCGAAGTGAGCGTGCCGCAGTTGCCGCTGGCCCTGCGCTATCCGCCGGACCAGCGATTGGAAAGCTTCATCGGCGCCCCGGACGGGGCGCTGGCGCAGCTGCGCGCCGCCGCCACCGGCGGCAGCCGCGACTGGATCTATCTGGTCGGTCCGGCCGGCAGCGGCAAGACGCACCTGGCGCTGGCCGTGTGCGCCGCCGCCGAGCAGGCCGGGCGCGGTTCGGCCTACCTGCCGCTGCAGGCCGCGGCAGGGCGCCTGCGCGATGCGCTGGAGGCGCTGGAAGGGCGCGACGTGGTCGCGCTGGACGGCCTGGACGCCATCGCCGGCCGGCGCGATGACGAAGTGGCGCTGTTCGACTTCCACAACCGCGCGCGCGCGGCGGGCGTGACCCTGCTCTATACCGCCACGGCCGCGCCCGACGCGCTGGGGCTGGTGCTGCCCGACCTGCGCTCGCGGCTGTCGCAGTGCGGGCGCATCGTGCTGGACGCGCTGGACGACGACGGACGCGGCGCCGTGCTGCGCGAGCGTGCGATCCGGCGCGGGCTGGCGCTGGACGAGGCGGCCATCGACTGGCTGCTCACCCGCACCGGCCGCGACCTGGGCGGACTGGTCGTGCTGCTGGACCGGCTCGACCGCGAGTCGCTCGCGGCCAAGCGGCGCATCACCGTGCCGTTCCTGCGCAAGGTGCTGGACGCGTCCTGAGCGGTGCGGCTACCGCCTTGCCGGGTTTCACCCAGGAGCGTTCCCTACGAGGCAAGCGGCTGGCGCAGGTGCGGGGCTTGACCCGCACGAGGCCTCGCTGGGAAAGCGGCGTACGGGGCAAGCTCCGTACCTGCGACGACTCCGTTCCCTCGCCAGTGGAGCCTGCTCCCGGAAACGAGGTGGGCCTGGGTTATCCCCGATGCGCTGAATGCCGGCACCGGGAGCGTAGTCCCGGCCTGTGGTTGAACGGAGCGTTGGCGCAGTGGTTTCCGCAGGTGCGGGGCTTGCCCCCGCACGAGGCTTCACCGGGGAAGCCCCATCGCGCACCAAGGTGCGCTCCTACGAGAGGGCTTCTTCCAGCGCCTGCAGCCGCTGCAGGGTGCCAACGTCGGTCCACCGGCCGCGGTGGTGCTGGCCGCTGATGCGGCCCTGCGCCATGAAGTGTTTCTGCAGCGGCACCACGCTGAAACGCGGCGGCGTGCGCTCGCTGCCGGGCGCATCGCCGATCACCGCGCGCCAGTCGTCCAGGATCGACGGGCGGTACATGCCGATGCCGGCATAGGTCAGGCAGGGCGCGTCGCGGTCGTGGTGCAGCACGCCCTGCGCGTCGAGGCGGTAATCGCCCTGCGGGTGCTGCGGCGGGTTGTCCACCAGCACTAGGTGGGCTTCGCCAGCCGGTTCGCGCGGCAGCAGCGAGAAATCGAAGTCGGTCCAGATGTCGCCGTTGACCACCAGGAACGGCGCCTCGCCCAGCAGCGGCAGCGCGTTGAGCATGCCGCCGCCGGTCTCCAGCGGCGTCGGCCCTTCGCAGGCGTAGTGCAGGCGCAGGTTCCAGCGGCTGCCGTCGCCCAGCACCTCGGGGAACTGTTCGGCCAGCCAGGAGGTATTGACCACCACGTCGCGCACGCCGAGCGCGGCCAGCTTTTCCAGGTGCCAGGCGATCAGCGGGCGGCCGCCGGCGTGCAGCAGCGGCTTGGGCGTGCGCTCGGTGAGCGGACGCATGCGCTCGCCCAGCCCCGCGGCGAAAACCAGCGCCTTCACCGCGCGGCCCGTTCGGCCAGCGCCGGCTTGATGCGGTCTTCCAGCAGCGACCGCAGCGCGGACAGCTGCGGATGGCGCGGCAGCACCTCGTCGAGATAGGCGACGAAGCGCGGCACGTCTTCCAGGTAGTGGCTCTTGCCGTCGCGGTAGTGCAGGCGGGAGAAGATGCCCAGGATCTTTAGGTGCCGCTGCACGCCCATCCAGTCGGCATCGCGCAGGAAGGTGGCGCGGTCGGGTACCGGCAGGCCGGCGGCGAGGGCGCGTTCGTGGTAGCGCGCCAGCCAGCCGTCCACGCGTTCCAGCGGCCAGCTCAGGAAGGCGTCCTTGAACAGGCTCACCGGATCGTAGGCGATGGGCCCGCGCACCAGGTCCTGGAAGTCCAGCACCGCCGGGCCATCTTCCACCGGCATCAGGTTGCGCGGCATGAAGTCGCGGTGGGTCATCAGCTGCGCCTGGCCCAGCGCGTTGTCCATCAACCGCCGCTGCGCCAGCTGCAGGCCTTCGATCTCGCCGCAGTCCAGCGCCAGGCCGAGATGGCGCTGCAGGAACCATTCGTCGAACAGGCCGGCATCGCGCTGCAGCAGGGCTTCGCCGAAATGGCCGAAGCCCTCCGGCACCGGGATCGACTGCAACCGGATCAGCTGCTCCATGGCGCGGTCGAACCACGCGTCGGCGTTGCCGTCGTCCAGCAGCCGCGCCAAGGTCGGCGCACCCAGGTCTTCCAGCAGCAGGAAGCCGGCGTCCAGGTCCTGCGCGAGCAGGGCCGGCACCCGCAGCCCGTGCGCCAGCAGCAGTTCGCGCATGCGCAGCCACGGCCGCGGATCTTCCAGGCCGGGCGGGGCGTCCATGACGATGTGGCTGCCGGCATCACCGGTGACGCGCCAGTAGCTGCGGAAACCGGCGTCCACCGAGGCGCGCTCGATGTCGGCCGCGCCGTCGCCCAACTGGTGGCGGGCCCAATCCAGGCGCTGCCGCGCGCGCTGCGGTTCCAGGGAGGTGTCCGGGGTCATCGGTGAAGCGTGCTCGCAGGTGCCATGGAGCGCGCGCAGGACGGCAGGGCCCCGCGGCGTTCCCGTGTTCGAAGGGGAAGGGGTGGAACGTTCAGCGCTTGCCGCTGACCAGCCGCAGCAGCGCCAGCAGGGCGATCGCGCCGACGATGGCGCCGACGAAACCGGCCGGCTGCCCGGCGGCGTACCAGCCCATGTAGCGGCCGAACCAGCCGGCGAACACCGCGCCGGCGATGCCCAGCACGATGGTCAGCAGGCAGCCCATGCGGTTGTTGCCGGGCATGAAGAAGCGCCCCAGCAGGCCGACCACGAAGCCGACCAGGATGATGTACAGCCAGCTGTCGCTGCCAAACAGTCCGCTCATGGATCCACCCGCCTCAAGGAAAAACGCAGCCTAGCAAGGCCGGGCTGCGTCGTCATTGCGCCGCTCAGCAGCAGCCGTGGCCGCCGTGGCGGGTGCCGCTGTCGGCCGCCACGGGCGAGCCGCTGGTTTCGCCGCGCAGGCTGGCCGCGTGATGGTCGAACAGCACCTTGGACACGCAGGCGGTGACGCGCTTGCCCATCGGGATGTGCAGGAACTCGTTCGGGCCGTGCGCGTTGGAATGCGGGCCGAGCACGCCGGTGATCATGAACTGCGCGCCGGGGAACTTCTCGCCCAGCATGCCCATGAACGGGATCGAGCCGCCTTCGCCCATGTACATGGCCGGCTTGCCGAAGAAGGCCTGGCTGGCGTCGTCGATGGACCGCTCCAGCCACGGCGCCATGGCCGGGGCGTTCCAGCCGGTGGAGGCCTTTTCCAGGTCCAGGGTGACGTGCGCGCCGTTCGGCGGGTCGCGCAGCAGCGCTTCCTTCAGCAGCTCGCCGCAGGCCTTGCCGTTGGCGGTCGGCGGCAGGCGCAGCGACAGCTTCACCGCGGTCTCCGGGCGCAGCACGTTGCCGGCCGATTCCAGCGGCGGCATGCCGCCGATGCCGGTCACCGACAGCGCCGGGCGCCAGGTGCGGTTGAGCACCAGTTCGGTCAGGTCCTCGTTCATCGGCTTGAGGCCGTCCACCAGCGGGAACTTGTCGAAGATGGCGGTATCGACCACGTCGGCGGCGCGCCTGGCCTGCTCCAGGCGCTCGGCCGGTACGTCCACGTGCAGGCCGTCGAGCAGGATGCGGCCGGTGTTCTCGTCCTCGATGCGCGAGAGCAGCTGGCGCAGCAGGCGGAAAGACGACGGCACCACGCCGGAGGCGTCGCCCGAATGCACGCCCTCGTTGAGCACCTTCACGGTGAAGTTGCCGCCGGTCAGGCCGCGCAGCGAGGTGGTGCACCACAGCTGGTCGTAATTGGCGCAGCCCGAGTCCAGGCAGACCACCAGCGACGGCTGGCCGATGCGCGCGGCCAGGTGGTCGACGTAGGCCGGCAGGTCGTAGGAACCGGATTCCTCGCAGGCCTCGATCAGGATCACGCAGCGGGCGTGCGGCAGGCCCTGCTCCTGCAGCGCGAGCACGGCGGCCAGCGAGCCGAAGATGGCGTAGCCGTCGTCGGCGCCGCCGCGGCCATAGAGTTTTTCGCCGCGCAGCACCGGCTTCCACGGGCCGAGGTCGGCGTCCCAGCCGGTCATTTCCGGCTGCTTGTCCAGGTGGCCGTAGAGCAGCACGGTGTCGTCGCCGGTTTCCGGGCCGGAGGCGGGGATTTCCAGGAAAATCAGAGGGGTACGGCCTTCCAGGCGCACCACTTCGACCTGCAGGCCGGGAATCTTCTGCGCCTTGGCCCAGTTTTCCATCAGCGCCACGGCCTGGTCCATATAGCCATTGGCAACCCAGTTCGCGTCGAACATCGGCGACTTGTTGGGGATGCGGATGTAGTCGACCAGCTGCGGGACGATGTCGTTGTCCCATTTGTCGCTGAGAAATTGGCCGAGCTTGGCGCTGTCCATTCGGGAACTCCGGTTGCAAGGTTTCAGATGCGCCCATTCTACGCCGTCCCTCTTGTAGGAATTTTCCTACAAAGAATCGGGCGGTTTGCCGGCTGTGGGCCGGAGGCGTGGCGGATAGGCTGTGTTCATGTGGCGCGGAACACTGGTCTGGCCGGCGGGGATGCCGGCATTCCAGTCCAAGCCACAAGGAGTTGCAGCGATGAAGCTTTTCACCGTGATGCTGAAGTCACTGGTTCTGGCGTTGTTGTTGACCGCATCGGCGCAAGCCACGGACAAGGTCGACATCAATACCGCCACCGCGGCGGAGCTGGACCGGGTATTGGTGAATGTCGGCGCCGCCAAGGCGCAGGCGATCGTCGAATACCGACAGGCGAACGGTCCCTTCAAGAGCGTCGAGGAACTGGCGCTGGTCAAGGGCATCGGGTTGAAGACGGTCGAACGGAATCGTGACCTGATCGGCGTGGGCGCAGGAACCGCCTCCGCTGCCAGGAACGCCAAGGCGGCAACGACCAAGCCGGTCGAGAGGCGCTGAGCGGAAGGGAATCGCGACAAGTGCGTCGTCCGGATGACGGCCACACGGAGAACCCCGGATAGCCAGGAGGCTGGGGAAGGCAGGATGCCTACAGGGACGTGAATGTCGCCCGGTGTTGCACAGTGACGTGCAGCCGGGCGATTTCTTTTTGGGCGCGTGCGTTTTCCAGCCTCCGCGTGCCGCCGTCCACCGTCGGGCGTGCGGGCGTCACGTCGCTCGCCTGTCGGTGATCGGCGGCAGGCGTGTTCCCCGCAGCCGGTGTGCCGCGTTTCGAGGGCACCTCCAGTTCGTCCCATGGCACAGCAGCGCCTGCGTACCGCAAGGGAGAGACCGCCTTGCCGGGCATGTATGGGATTCCGGCAATGGGGTCGGCATTGCCCTTGCCCTCCGCGGGGGGTGATGAAGGGTCCGTGCGGCCTGCGCTACGCTGACGGCATCCGGACATGGTGCACGATGGCGGGAAACATGAAGGACTGGAGACGATGCGGGTTCTGGCTGTCTGCCTGTTTGGTGCTGGCCGCTGCCCTGCCGCTTGCGGCCCAACCGGTACCGACGCCGGAAAATCCCTTGGACCTGAAGCCGGGGCAATATCTTTGGCATCCGGAGATATCGCCGGCCGGTCCGATCGTACTGGTGGTCAGCCTGGACGACCAGCGTGCCTACGTCTATCGCAACGGCATCGCCATCGGCATGACCACCATCAGTTCCGGCAAGGCCGGGCATGAAACGCCGACCGGCGTTTTCACCATCCTGCAGAAGAACAAGGACCACCGCTCCAATCTCTACAACAACGCGCCGATGCCCTACATGCAGCGGCTGACGTGGGACGGCATCGCCCTGCACGGCGGTTCGCTGCCCGGGTATCCGGCCTCGCACGGCTGCGTGCGCCTGCCGCAGGCGTTCGCGCAGAAGCTTTTCGCCGAGACCCGCCGCGGCGATACGGTGGTGGTGGCCGATGGCCGCAGTTCCCCGATGACGCTGGTCTATCCGGCGGTGCTGGCGCCGGTCACCGCCCGCGGTTTGCCGATGGCCACTGCCGCGGACGCCCCGGACCACTACTGGGACGATGACCTGTCGCCGCAGGGACAGGTGGGCATCCTGGTCAGCACCCACGACCGGCGCATCTACGTGCTGCGCGACGGGGTGCCGATCGCCGAATCGAAGATGGGCATGGAGGGGCTGCCGGCGTTCACCGGCACCACCCTGTTCGTGATGGGGCAGGAGATGGACGGCACGCCCAGCCCGCTCGACCCACAGCGCGGCCGCCACCGCTGGACCGCCTACCCGCTGCTGGGCGAAGCCGCGGCGGGGGAGATCCCCGACCTTCTGGCGCGACCGTCGCTGCCGGTGCAGTTGCCGGCCGATTTCGCGCGCCGGCTGTACGACGTGCTGGTGCCCGGCACCACCCTGCTGGTCACGAGCCTGCCGGCGGTGCGGCCGACCGGCGCTGAACAGGACATGCAGCCGGTATTGGAATCGGCACCGCCCGCCCCTAGCCAGTGAGCCTGCGTCCGGCCATCTCCCGCCATGAATCCATTGCCGTATCTCCGCCTGTTGCTGCCCTGCCTGCTGGCCGTGCCCGCCGCCCCGTCGCGCGCTGCGCCGGCCCCCGATCTTGCGGCGCTGGCCGAAGGTCCGCCGCTGCGGGTCGAACAACTGGCGCAGGCCGCGCCGGCGGCCGACCGCAATGTGCTGGCGCTGGCGGCGCGTGCCATGGCCTGCGCCCTGCAGCGCCGCGAACCGGGGCTGGACCCGCGGCGGCTCGGCGTGATCGACTACTCCCGCCCGTCCACCGAACCGCGGCTGTGGGTGTTCGACCTGGACAGGCAGACGCTGCTGTTCGAGGAGTGGGTGGCGCACGGGCGCAACAGCGGCGACAACCTGACACGCAGTTTTTCCAACCGCGAGGGCAGCTACATGTCCAGCCTGGGGGCGTTCGTCGCGCAGGAAACCTACAGCGGCGGCAACGGGTACTCGCTGCGGTTGCGGGGGCTGGAGCCCGGTTTCAACGACCGCGCCCGCGAGCGCGCGATCGTCATCCATGGCGCGCCCTATGTGAATCCGGTCGCCGCGCGCGTGCAGGGACGGCTGGGACGTAGCCTGGGATGCCCGGCGGTACGGCCAGCGGTGGCGCGTCCGCTGATCGACAGCCTGCGCGGGGGCACCCTGGTATTCGCCTATTACCCCGACCCGGAGTGGCTGCGGCATTCGCAACTGCTGGAAGGCCACTGCGGGCAACTGGCCGCGCGTTGACGATGTGCCGGCCGTGGCCGGTCCGGCTGCCGTCGCGCGACGCCGTTTCGTGGATTCCCTGCCGCTCCACGTCCCTTCCCCATCCCGCGCCAGTTCCCTCGATCGCGTTCCGGCGGAGCCGGCCCCTGCGGCGTCCGCCCAGCGGTGCCGATGGGGTGTTCCGGCGGCGGCCGGAACGCAGGATGATGCGCGGTACCATCCTGCGGCCGGTACGGCCGGCAGGGCCGGGATTCCCCCGTCTCAGACCACGCCGGTGGCGTAGTACACGCCGATGATCGCGAACACGGCCAGGGTCTTGATGAGGGTGATGGCGAAGATGTCCTTGTAGGACTGGCGGTGGGTCAGGCCGGTGACGGCGAGCACGGTGATGACCGCGCCGTTGTGCGGCAGCGTGTCCATGCCGCCGGAGGCCATCGCCGCCACGCGGTGCAGCACCTCCATCGGGATGCCGGCGGCCTGCGCGTTGGCGATGAAGCTGTCGGCCATCGCCGCCAGCGCGATGCTCATGCCGCCGGATGCCGAGCCGGTGATGCCGGCCATGGCGGTGACGGAAATGGCCTCGTTGACCAGCGGGTTGGGGATCGAGCCCAGCGCGTTGGCCACGACCAGGAAGCCGGGCAGGGCGGCGATCACCGCGCCGAAGCCGTATTCGGAGGCGGTGTTCATCGAGGCCAGCATGGCGCCGCCGATGGCCGACTTGGTGCCTTCGGCGAACGCGGCCACCACCGGCTTCCAGGCGAAGGCGATGACGCTGAGGATGCCCAGCAGCAGCGCGCCCTGCACCGCCCAGATGGCGGCGACCTTGGATACCTCCTGCACCACCGGCGCCGGGTTGCCGATCACCGCCGGCACGAACGACTGGCTTTCGCCGTAGAACCCGGGGATCCAGCGGGTGAGCAGGAAATTGGCCACGCCCACCAGCACCAGCGGCAGCACCGCCACCAGCGGATGCGCCAGGCGGTCGCCCTGGAACGGCTCGGGCTCGTTGCGCAGTTCCTCGTGGGCGCCGGAATATCCCTCGCCTTTGGCGGCGGCGACGCGGCGGCGCCATTCCAGGTAGCTCATGCCCAGGATCAGGATCACCACCGTGCCGATCACGCCCAGCCACGGCGCCGCCCAGCCGGTGGTGCCGAAGAACGAGGCCGGGATGATGTTCTGGATCTGCGGCGTGCCCGGCAGCGCGTCCATGGTGAAGGTGAAGGCACCCAGCGCGATGGTGCCGGGAATCAGCCGCTTGGGGATGTCGCTCTGGCGGAACAGCTCGGCGGCGAACGGATAGACCGCGAACACCACCACGAACAGCGACACCCCGCCGTAGGTGAGCAGGGCGCAGACCAGCACGATGGACAGCATCGCGCGCTGCGCGCCGACCAGGCGGATGGTGGCGGTGACGATCGACTTGGAGAAGCCGGAGATCTCGATCAGCTTGCCGAACACCGCGCCGAGCAGGAACACCGGGAAGTACAGCTTCAGGAAGCCGACCATCTTGTCCATGAACAGGCCGGTGAACATCGGCTGCACCAGCGTCGGGTCGGTCAGCAGCACCGCGCCCAGCGCCGCCACCGGCGCGAACAGGATCACGCTGTAGCCGCGGTAGGCCACGAACATCAGGAAGCACAGCGCCGCCAGTACGATCAGAAACGACATCCACGGCTCCCGGCCAGACACGATGCCGGCGAGTATCGGGAGCCGCGGCCGGCCGGCCCACTGTACGAACGGACGATGCTCCGGCTCCGGGCGCCCGGCTAACGTGCGCAGCATGGGCGGCATCCGTGTGCCGCCGCGTCATACCCGGGAGGAGGGAGACCAATGAAGCGCAAGTATCTGAGCATGGCCGTGGGCTGTGCGTTGCTGGCACCGGCCGCGTTCGTGCAGGCCCAGGAACAGCCGCAGCCGGCCGGCCAGCCGCAGGCCACCCAGCTGGATGAAGTCACCGTGACCGCGCGCCGCCGCACCGAGTCCATCCAGGACGTGCCGGTGGCGGTGTCGGCCTTCGGCGAGGAACAGATCCGGGATCTGCAGGCGTCCACCGTGGAAGGCCTGCAGGGCGCGGTGCCGAACATGAACATCGCCCAGGGCCGCGGCTCGGCCAACAGCGTCAACGTGTTCATCCGCGGCATCGGCCAGCCGGACGCGCTGCAGACCTTCGACCCGGGCGTGGGCATGTACGTGGACGACGTCTACTACTCGCGCATCAACGGCGCGCTGTTCTCGCTGTTCGACATCCAGCAGCTGGAAGTGCTGCGCGGCCCGCAGGGCACGCTGTACGGCAAGAACTCCACCGGCGGCGCGATCAAGCTGACCACCAAGAACCCGTTCGACAACGAGGGCGGCGCGGTGGAAGTCACCGCCGGCGACTACGGCCGCCTGGAAGGCCGCTTCTACGTGTCCGGCAAGCTCAGCGACACCGTCGCGGCCAGCATCGCCGGCGCCAAGATCACCAACGATGGCTACGTGAAGGACGCCGACACCGGCAGGCGCTACAACGACGACGACACCGAGGCGCTGCGTTTCAAGCTGGCGCTGAACCCGACCGACAACTTCCGCGCCACCCTGAGCGTGGACACCACCAAGCAGGACGCCGCGCTGACCATGGGCCGGCCGATGGCCGCCCTGCGCCAGACCAGCCTTGCCCCGGCGGGCGTGATCGTGCTGCAGCCCGGCCAGACCGGCGAATGGAACCGCCGCGCGCGCACGTCCTTCGACGATGGCCAGGGCCAGTCCCTGAAGCACTCCGGCGCCTCGCTGGCGATGGACTGGGACATCAACGGGCAGTGGACGCTGAAGAGCATCACTTCCTACCGCAAGCTGAAGACCGAGTCGTACATCGACATCGACGCTTCCCAATACGAGCTGGGTGACGTGCTGGTGGCGCTGGACCAGGACCAGACCAGCCAGGAATTCCAGCTGCACTACGACAACGGCTCCAACCTGCACGCCACCTTCGGCGCGTACTACATGAAGGAGAACGTGCCGTCGTACCAGGAGGCCTACGCCGACGACCTGTTCTCGTTCCTGGGCGCGAAGGTGCCGTTCCTGCGCACCATCGACGACGACCTGACCACCACCTCCAATGCCGCCTTCGCCCACCTCAACTGGGAGTTCGTGCCGAGCTGGACCGTGGCCGCCGGCGTGCGCTGGACCAAGGACAAGAAGGACTACGACCGTTCCACCAGCACCTTCTGGGGCGCGCCGTTCTCCGCGCTGAACGAAACCGTGGCCTTCGCCGCCAATGCCTCTTGGACCGCGGTGACGCCGTCGGTCAGCCTGCAGAAGGCATTCGGCGACAACCTGATGGGCTACGTGTCGGCCAACCGCGGCTTCAAGTCCGGCGGCTTCAACGGCCGCGCCAACACCGTCTACGACACCCAGCACGCCAAGTTCGATCCGGAATACGTATGGACCTACGAGCTGGGCCTGAAGGGCAGCTCGGCCGACCACCGCTTCCGCGGCAGCGCGGCGGCCTTCTACAGCAACTACAGCGACTTCCAGGCGCGCGTCTCGCAGGACGTGGGCACCTTCCCGGTGCTCAACGCGGCCAAGCTCAACATCAAGGGCATCGAGCTGGAAGGCAGCGCGCTGCTGGGCGAGGCCACCACGCTGAGCGCGCAGGTCGGCTGGATGGATGCCAGGTACGACCGGTTCGAGGACTTCCGCCTGGATCCGTCCTACCCGGGCTTCGATCCGAACGTGAACCACGACCACGTGCCGTTCTCGCCGGACTGGACCGCGCGGGTGGCGCTGCAGCACGTGTTCGCGCTGGGCGACAGCGGCGCGCTGACCTTCGGCGGCGATGTCTCCTACCGTGGCAAGACCTGGCTGAGCGTGGACAACCGCGACGTGCTGAGCCAGGACGCCTACACCCTGCTGGGCGTGTACGGCGTGTGGGATTCGCCGCAGCTGGCCTGGCAGGTGCGCGCCGGCGTGCGCAACCTGACCGACAAGCAGTACAAGACCGAAGGCCAGGAGTTCGCCAGCGTGGGCAACATCCAGACCGCCTACTACGGCCTGCCGCGCAACTGGTACGTGTCGCTGCGCTACAACTTCTGAGGTGCAGGCTCTCCGGTCGTGGATCCAAACCCTCCCTGCTTCCGCAGGGAGGGTTTTTCATGGCGTGCGCCGCCGTTCGTGCGGTTCTGCCATGGATCACGTCCTTCCCGTCGTCCTCGCACGATCCCGTAGGAGCGGCTTCAGCCGCGAAGGGGCTTTTCTGAAATTGCTGGAGACAGCTTTGCTGGCGTGCGTGGTGATTCATCGGGAATGCCCTATCGCGGCTGAAGCCGCTCCTACGGGGGCTGGTGCGCTGTGTGGTTCCGCTGCGCTTGCTGCCTTGGCGTGTGTGGTGGTTCATCAGGAATGCTCCATCACGGCTGAAGCCGCTCTTACGGGAGCGGGTGCGTTGTGCGGTTCCTCTGCGCTTGCTGCCTTGGCGTGCGTGGTGGTTCGTCGGGAATGCGCCATCGCGGCTGAAGCCGCTCCTACGGGAGCGGGTGCGTTGTGCGGTTCCTCTTTGCTTGCCGCCTTGGCGTGCGTGGTGGTTCATCGGGAATGCTTCATCGCGGCTGAAGCCGCTCCTACAGGGACCGGTGCGCAGTGTGGTTCCGCTGCGCTTGCCGCGCGCCGTATCCTGCCCGCCATGCACACGGGGAACCCATACGCATGCTGAGTCTGGTGACGGTGGCACTGGCCGGGGTGGCCTGGCTGGTGCTGATGTTCGGCGTCGCGCTGTACGGCGAGCGCCGGCCGGCGGTGTTCGCGCGTCACTGGCGCCATGTCTATGCGCTGTCGCTGGCGGTGCACTGCACTTCGTGGACGTTCTACGGCACGGTGACCCAGGCCGCGCGCTACGGCTGGCCGCTGCCGCCGACCTTCGTCGGCGCGATCCTGTTCTATGCGCTGGCCATCGGCATGATGGTGCGGCTGGTGCGGCTGGCGCGCGAGACCAACGCCACCTCGCTGGCCGACCTGATCGCCGCGCGGCTGGGGCGCGACGCCTGGCTGGCGGCGACGGTGACGCTGATCGCCGCGCTCGGGCTGATCCCCTACATCGCGCTGCAGCTCAAGGCGGTGGCGATGAGCTTCGGCATGCTCACGCAGCGTTCGGCCGAGGCGGCGCAGGACGCGGCGCCGTGGCGCGACAGTGCGCTGTACGTAGCGCTGGCGATGGCGCTGTTCGCGATGCTGTTCGGCGCGCGCCGCGCCGACGTGTCCGAGCACAACCGCGGGCTGGTGCTGGCGATGGCCGCCGAATCGCTGTTCAAGCTTGGTGCGATGCTGGCGCTGGGCGCCTTCGTCTGGTTCGGGCTGGACGGGGTGGCGATGCCGCCGCCCGCGCCCGCGGCGGAGGCGCCGGCCGGCGGCTTCGTGCCGCTGGTGCTGCTCGGCGCGCTGGCGATGTTCCTGCTGCCGCACCAGTTCCACGTCGGCGTGGTCGAGTGCCGCGACCCGGCCGACATCCGCACCTCGCGCTGGCTGTTTCCGCTGTACCTGCTACTGATCGCGCTGCCGATCCTGCCGCTGGCGCGCGCCGGCAGCGCGCTGCTGGGCAACAGCGTGCCCAGCGACATGTACACGCTGGCGCTGCCGTTCTCGGCCGGGCATACCGGGGTGGCGCTGTTCGCCTTCCTCGGCGGGCTGAGCGCGGCCACCGGCATGGTGGTGGTCAGCACCCTGACCCTGAGCCTGATGATCGGCAACCACTGGTTCGCGCCGGGCCTGCTGCGCAGCACCTGGGCGCGCGCCGGCGGCGACCACCGCCGCGAGCTGGTGTGGCTGCGCCGCGCCGGCATCTGCGCGATCATGCTGCTGGCCTGGGCGTACAGCCGTTCGATCGGCGGCGGCAACGTGCTGGCCGACATCGGCGCGATCTCGTTCTCGGCGATGGCCACGCTGGTGCCGGTACTGGGCTTCGCGATCTGGCGGCCGCAGACGCCACCGCGCGCGGCCATCGCCGGGGTGCTGGCCGGTTTCGCCACCTGGGCCTGGGTGCTGCTGCTGCCGACGCTGCTGGAAAGCGGCGGCCGGGTGCCGGCCTGGCTGGCCGAGGGACCGCTGGGCTGGCGCTGGCTGGCGCCGCAGGCGCTGTTCGGCCTGACCGGCTGGAGCCCGCTGGGGCGCGCGGTCGGCGCCAGCCTGTTCGTCGGCACGGCGGTGACCCTGCTGGCGATGGTCTGGCGGCGCGATACGCCCGACCGTACCCGCCGCAATCTCGATGCCGACGCGCTGCGCGACGCCGGCCGCCGCTTCCTGCCCTGGGAGAAGGTGCAGCGCCTGCTCGCCGATGCGCCGCGGCAGGGACCGGTGCCGGCGGCGATCGAGGCCAGCGTCGAGCGCGAGCTGTCCGCGGTGCTCGGCGCCGCCTCGGCGCGGCTGCTGCTGGACGCCGCGCGCCGCCAGAGCGGCGAACTGGCCACGGTCGCGGCCATCGTCAGCGAGGCCGCGCTGGACCTGCGCTTCAACCAGCAGGTGCTGCAGGCCGCGCTGCAGAACATGAGCCAGGGCATCAGCGTGATCGACCGCGAGCAGCGGCTGGTGGCGTGGAACCGCCCCTATGCGCAGTTGTTCGGTTTTCCCGACGAGTTGCTACAGGTCGGCCGGCCGATCGTGGACCTGACCCGCTGGGCGCTGCAGGCGATGCCCCAGCGCGGCAGCGGCGAGCGCGCGGTGGACCGGCGCCTGGCGTTCATGCGCGCCGGCACCGCGCACCTGACCGAGCGCGTATTCCCGGACGGCCGCATCGTCGAGATCCGCGGCAACCCGATGCCCGGCGGCGGCTTCGTCGCCACCTTCACCGACGTCACCGAGTTCCGCCGCACCGAGCAGGAGCTGATGCGCAGCAACGAGACGCTGGAGCAGCGCGTGGGCGAGCGCACCGCGCTGCTGGAGTCGGCAAAGCGCGAGGCCGAGCGCGCCAACGACGCCAAGAGCCGTTTCCTGGCGGCCATCGGCCACGACCTGCTGCAGCCGCTGCACGCCGCGCACCTGTTCACCGACACCCTGGCCCAGCAGGTGGAGGCGCCGGCGCAGCGGCAGGCGGTGGCGCAGATCCACGGCGCGCTGGATTCGACCACGCAGCTGCTGACCGGCCTGTTCGACATGTCGCGGCTGGAAGCCGGCGGGCTGGTGCCGCAGCCACGCGCCATGCCGCTGGCCGAAGTGCTCGACCCGCTCGCGTCGGAATTCCGTGCGCTGGCCGCGGCGCGCGGGCTTGCCTTCCGCTACGTGCCGACCCGCGCCTGGGTGGACAGCGACCCGCAGCTGCTGCGGCGCGTGCTGCAGAACTTCCTGGCCAATGCGGTGCGCTACACCGCGCGCGGCGGCGTGCTGCTGGGCGTACGCCGCGACGGCGGGCGGTTGCGCATCGAGGTGCACGACACCGGGCCGGGCATCGCCAAGGGCGAGCAGCGGCGCATCTTCGAGGAGTTCCGGCGCGGCGAGGACAGCGGCGGGCAGGGACTGGGCCTGGGCCTGGCGATCGCCGACCGCATCGCCGGCCTGCTGGACGCGCCGTTGCGGCTGCGCAGCGAACCGGGGCGCGGCACCGTGTTCTCGGTGGCGGTGGGCGTGGTTTCGACGCCGGCGCTGCCCGCGGCGGCCCCGGCGGCGCCGGTGAAGGGCAGGACGGCCGAGGCACGGGAGGCGATTGGCGTGCTGGTCGTGGACAACGATCCGGCGGCACTGGCCGGCCTGGCGGCGCTGCTGCGCGGCTGGGGCTACGCCGTCGCCGAGGCGTCGGCCGAGGCGGACGCGGTCGCTGCGATGCAGGCCGCGCCGGCGGCGCTGTGGCTGTTCGACTACAACCTGGACGACGGCGACACCGGCACCGCGCTGCAGGCGCGGCTGGGCGAACGTTTCGGCCCGCGGCCGACCCTGATCCTCAGCGCCGACGACAGCCTGGCCACGCGCCGGGAAGTGCTGGAGCAGGGCCTGACCCTGCTGCACAAGCCGGTGCGCCCCCTGGCGCTGAAGTCGATCATGGACCGGCTGTTGGCCGCGCGCGCGGTAGCGCAGGCGCCATCGCCGTAGCGGCGGTTTTCCCGTCTACGCCGCGCGCCCGCGCTTGCGTTTGCCGCAGTAGGCCTCGTGCAGCGCCTGAATCACGCCTAGCGCGGGGCTGTCGGCGAGCGCGTAGAAAATGGTCTGCGCCTCGCGCCGCGTGGTCACCAGCCCGGTCTCGCGCATCACCGCCAGGTGCTGCGACAGCGCCGACATCGACAGCCCGACGCCGGCCTGCAGTTCGCCCACCGACGCCTCGCCTTCCACCAGCCGGCAGAGCACGCGCAGCCGCGCCGGGTGAGCGATGGCCTTGAGCAGCTGCGCGGCCTGTTCGGCATGGGCCTGCATCTGCGCGATGTCCAGGTCGGACGTGTTCATGGTCGGTGCCGGGCGGAGACTTGTGGTTTGCACGGGGAGAGTTTAGTTTAGAAAATTCTAAATTACAGGGCGGTGATTCCCATGCACCGGATTCCACAGTCTTCCCCCCGGGTCGAAGCCTTCTTCGACAAGGACACCGGAACCTTCAGCTATGTCGTGTACGACGAACTGGCGGGTTCGGCGGCGATCATCGACCCGGTGCTGGACTACGAGCCGGCCGGCGCGCGCATCGGCACCGCCTCGGCCGACGCGCTGCTGGCCTTCGTGCGCGAACGCCAGCTGAGGGTGGAGTGGATCCTGGAAACCCATGCGCACGCCGATCATCTCAGCGCCGCCGGCTACCTGGCCGACATCCTGCATGCGCCGGTGGCGATCGGGCGCGGCATCGTCCAGGTGCAGGAGCGCTTCAAGGCGCTGTTCGGGCTGGGCGAGGAGTTCGTCGCCGACGGCCGCCAGTTCGACCGCCTGTTCGTCGATGGCGACCGCTTC
Source organism: Stenotrophomonas sp. MYb238 (assembly GCF_009496535.1). GTDB lineage: Bacteria > Pseudomonadota > Gammaproteobacteria > Xanthomonadales > Xanthomonadaceae > Stenotrophomonas. The sequence continues at coordinate 91,525 of NZ_WIDL01000008.1, read as the reverse complement.
CGCATCGGCACGCTGGACGCGCGGGTGATCGCCACGCCCGGCCATACCGACGACAGCCTGACCTACGTGATCGGCGATGCCGCCTTCATCGGCGACACCTTGTTCGCCACCGATACCGGTACCGCGCGCACCGACTTCCCCGGCGGCGACGCGCACCGGCTGTATGCCTCCATCCAGAAGATCCTCGCGCTGCCGGAGGACACGCGCCTGTTCCTGTGCCACGACTATCCCGGCGACCGCCGCGACGCATTGCCGCAGACCCGCATCGACGAGCAGAAGGAAAACAACCCGCACCTGATGGACGGCGTCGACGAGGCGGCGTTCGTGCACAAGCGCGTGCAGCGCGACGCGACGCTGCCGGTGCCGCGGCTGATCCTGCCGGCGCTGCAGGTCAACATTCGCGGCGGGCGCCTGCCGGAACCGGACGCCAACGGCATCCGCTACTTCCGCCTGCCGCTTGACCAGCTGGGCGGCGCGCGATGAGTGCCTGGCCCGCCGCCCTGGCCGGCGGCGTGCTGATCGGCCTGGCGGCGACGCTGCTGCTGTGGTTGAACGGACGCATCGCCGGCATCAGCGGCATCGTCGGCGGCGTACTGCTGCCGCAGCGCAGCGAAGTGGCGTGGCGGGCGGCGTTCCTGCTGGGTCTGGTCGTGGCCGGCGCGGCGTGGCTGTGGTGGGTGCCGGGCGCGTATGCGCCGCGGCAGGGCTTTCCGCCGGCCCTGCTGGTGGCCGCCGGGTTGCTGGTCGGCTTCGGCACGCGCATGGGCAATGGCTGCACCAGCGGCCATGGCGTGTGCGGACTGGGGCGGTTGTCGCCGCGCTCGCTGGCGGCGGTGCTGGTATTCATGGCGACGGCGGTCGCCACCACCTGGGTCGTGAGGCATGGGGCATGAGCGGCATCAGGACCTTGTTGGCGGCGTTGCTGGCCGGTGCGTTGTTCGGCCTGGGGCTGGCGGTGTCGGGCATGACCGACCCGCTGCGCATCCTCGGTTTCCTGGACGTGGCCGGCGCGTTCGATCCGACGCTGCTGTTCGTGCTGGGCGGCGCGGTAGGCACCACGATGCTGCTGTTCCGCTTCGTGCTGCGGTGCCCGGCGCCGCTGTTGGCCGAACGGTTCCAGGTATCGCAGCTGCGCAGCGTCGACGCCCGCCTGCTGGTCGGCGCGGGCGTGTTCGGCATCGGCTGGGGGCTGGCGGGCTATTGCCCGGGACCGGCGCTGGTGGGCCTGGGCGTGCTGTCGCCGGAAGTGCTGTGGTTCGTGCCGGCGATGCTGGCGGGCATGGTGCTGCACCGCCTGCTGCGCGGGCGCTGATCCGCGTTTCCTACACGGCCTGCTTGGCCGGGTCGCTCAGTTCCAGTTCGCGCAGCACCACGCTGGCCTGGGTGCGGTTGCGCACGCCCAGCCGTTCGAAGATCGCCGACAGGTGCGCCTTGACCGTGCGTTCCTGCACGTCCAGGCGGTCGGCGATCTGCTTGTTGAGCAGGCCTTCGGCGACCAGCGCCAGCACCCGGAACTGCTGCGGCGACAGGCTGGCCAGGCGCGCGGCCAGTTCGCTATCGTGGCTGGAGGACTGCGCGCGCGCCACCGCCGCGCGCAGCGAGGCCGGCAGCCACTGTTCGCAGGCCATCACGCTGCGGATCGCCTCGCGCAGTTCGTTCAGTCCGGAACTCTTGGGCAGGTAGCCGGCGGCGCCGTGGTCGAGCGCGCGCCGCACCACGCGCGGGTCGTCGTTGGCCGAGACCACGATCACCGCCACGCCCGGGTGCTGGGCGCGGATCGCCGCCAGCCCGGCCAGTCCATGATTGCCGGGCATGTGCAGGTCGAGCAGGATCAGGTCGGTCTCGGGCGCGGCGTCCAGCGCGGCCAGCACGCCGTCCAGCGATTCGGCCTCGCGCACCTGCAGGCCGGCCACCGCCTCGCCCGCGGCCTGGCGCAGCGCGGCGCGGAACAGCGGATGGTCGTCGGCGATCAGCAGGCTGGGCATGGGCATGGTGGAGAGGACAGGCCTCGATTGTCCGCGAAATGGGCGCCGCGTGGCTGAGCGGTCCCGGTAGGAGCGGCTTCAGCCGCGATGGGGCATTCCCATCAACCCATCCGCATGCAGGGCATTGGCCCGTTGCAGACAGATTTGCATGAATGCTCCATCGCGGCTGAAGCCGCTCCTACGGGGGCGGTTGTTTACTGCGCGGTCCAGGCGCCGTCCATCGGCAGCGCGGCGCCGGTGAGGTTGTGCGCCTCGCGGCGGCACAGCCATACCACCATGGCGGCGATGTCCTCCGGCAGCGACATGCGCAGGCTCGGCTGCTTTTCCTCGAGCAGGGCGCGCACGCCGTCGTCGCGGCTGCCGCCGTTGCGGTGCGCCTGGATCTGCGGCTCGATCAGCGGCGTTTCCACCCAGCCCGGGCACACGCAGTTGACGGTGACGCCGCCGCTGTCGCGGCTGCCGGCGGCGGCATATTCCAGCGCCGCGACCTTGCTCAGGCCGACGATGCCGAACTTGCTGGCCACGTAGGGCGCCTTGTTCTTCGACGCCACCAGCCCGTGCACCGAGGCGATGTTGACCACCCGGCCGTAGCCGCGCGCGGCCATGCCGGGCAGCGCCTGCTGCATGGTGTGGAAGGCGGCGCTGAGGTTGATGGCGATGATGTCGTCCCACTTGTGCGCGGGCTGCTCGGCCAGCGGCGCGGCGTGCTGGATGCCGGCGCAGTTGACCAGCACGTCGAGCGCGCCCCAGTCCTGCACCGCGGCCATCATCGCCTCGATCTCGGCCGGGTTGCGCAGGTCGGCGCCGAAATGGCGCGATTCGCTGCCGGTCGCGGCGACGCTGGCGAGCGCGGCATTGATCTGTTCGGCCGTGCCCAGGCCGTTGATCGCCACGCGGGCGCCGGTCGCGGCCAATGCCTGCGCGATGGCAAGCCCAATCCCCGAGGTGCTGCCGGTCACCAGCGCGGTGCGGCCCTGCAGGAAACGGTCCATGGGAACTCCGTGAAACAGTGTGGGGAAGGCTGCAGAACGTAGCAGCCTGGACGTAAGCGCCGCGTGGTACGAAAGTACGATGGGCCGGACGAGACGCTCTGCTAGTGTGCCGGCATGACTACTTCCCTCCTGCGCGCCGCCTGCGGCCTCGTCGTCGGACTCGGCCTGGCCTCGTGCGCCAGCGGCCCCGCCTCCAAGTCCGTGGAGTCTTCCATGTTCAGCAACGAACTGCGCAGCGAACACCGCGGCGACGACGACCTGTTGACCGCCGGCCTCGGCCTGGCCGGACTGCGCAGCCTGGCGCCGCCGGCCTTCGCCGACGCCAGCGCGCCGACCGTGGAGGAACTGCGCCGGCGTGCGCTGTGGGGCAGCTGGCGCGGCATCGCCGACCTCGCGCCCGGCGGCGGCTACGGTGAGCTGTTCGGCAGCCTGGCGCCGGCGCCGGGGCGCGAATATTCGGCCTATGCGCGCCTGCCCGGCGCCAAGCAGCCGCACCGCGTGCTGGCGCAGGTGCCGGACAATTTCGACACCGGCAAGCGCTGCCTGCTGGTGGCGCCGGCCTCCGGCTCGCGCGGCATCTACGGCGCGGTGTCGGTGGCCGCGGCCTGGGGCCTGCCCAAGGGCTGCGCGGTGGCCTACACCGACAAGGGCGCGGGCAGCGACTATTTCGACCTGGACGCGCAGATGGGCGTGCGCGCCAACGGCATGGTCGGCGCGCTCGGCGAAGCCGCCGACCTGGCCTTCGTGCCGGATGCGCCGGTCAACGCTTCCGGCGTGGCGTTCAAGCACGCCCATTCCAAGGACAACCCGGAGGCGGACTGGGGCCGCCACGTGAAGCAGGCCGCCGAGTTCGCGCTGCTGGCGCTGGACCAGGCGTTCCCGCAGGCCGCGCCCTTCACCTTCGCCAATACCCGCGTCATCGCCGTGGGCATTTCCAACGGCGGCGGCGCGGTGCTGCGCGCCGCCGAACTGGAAGGCGACTGGCTGGACGCGGTGGTCGCCGGCGAGCCGAGCGTGCTGTCCGACGGCCCCGGCGCCCGCGCGCTGTACGACTATTCGACCGAGGCCGCCTTGCTGATGCCCTGCGCGCAGCTGCACATGGCCAACCTGCCGCAGCCGCCGCTCACCGCCGCGCTGCAGGCCGGCGCCACCGTGCGCTGCGCCACGCTGGCGGCCGAAGGCGTCATCGATGGCGCCACGCCCGCGGCGCAGGCCAAGACCGCCTACGAGCTGATGCTGGGCAAGGGCTGGACCGACGCCGCGCTGCGCGCCGGCGCGCTGTCCACCGGCTTCGACCTGTGGCGCGCCGTCGCCGCGACCTATGCGTCGGCCTATGGCCGTTACGGCGTGGGCGAACATCCCTGCGGTTTCAGCTTCGCTGCGCAGAACCCGGATTTCTCGCCGCGCGCGGCCACCGCCGCCGAGCGTGCGGCATGGATCGCCGATGGCGGCGGCATCCCGCCGGGCGCCGGCGTCGGCCTGCTCGACAGCAAGGTGCAGTTGCCCGACCTGACCTACGCGGGGCTGAAATGCCTGCGCGGCCTGTGGGATGGGCAGGGCGAGGACGCCCGCCGCGTGCAGGCCGGCATCCAGGCCACCCGCGCCGGCCTGCCGCGCAAGGGCCTGCCGGTGATGGTGGTGCACGGCGCCGACGATGGCCTGATCCCACCGGCCTTCAGCAGCGCGCCGTACGTGGCCGCGGCCAAGGCGGCCGGGCGCGAGGTGAATTACTGGCAGGTGCGCCACGTGCAGCACTTCGATGGTTTCCTCGGCCTGCCCGATTACGGCGCGCGCTACCTGCCGTTGCTGCCCTACGTGTATGCCGCGCTGGACCGCGTGCAGGCGCGCCTGGACAAGGGCACGCCGCTGCCGGCTGATGCGCTGATCGAGACCACGCCGCGCGCGGGCAAGCCGTTGACCGCCGAAAACCTGGCGATGCCGAAGTAACCGCCATCCCCGTAGGAGCGCACCTTGGTGCGCGATGGCTTTCCCGGTAAGTCCCATCGCGCACCAAGGTGCGCTCCTACGGGGCGGCGATGGCATCATGCCGCGATGGAAATCCTGACCTCTCCGTCCCGCGTCATCCCGGCCGCCGGCTACCACCGCGAACGGTGGCGCAACGGCCTGGGCTGGACCCGCGAGATCCTGCGCCTGCCCGAGCAGGGCGACTGGCAGCTGCGCCTGTCCATCGCCGAGATCGAACAGGATGCGGCGTTCTCCGCGTTTCCCGGCGTCGAGCGCGAGCTGGTGCTGCTGGAGGGCGAGGGCCTGCGCCTGCGCTTCGCCGATGGCCGCTGCCAGACCCTGCTGCCGCCCCACCAGCGGCTGCGCTTCGCCGGCGAGGACGCGTTGACCGGCGAGCTGGTCGATGGCGTCACCCGCGATTTCAACCTGATGTGGCGGCGCGCGGACCTGCACGCCGAACTGCTGCACCGGCCGCTGGTCGGCAACATGCTGTTCTTCACCGAGCCGCAGGCGGCGTGGGCGATCCATCTGCTGGCCGGGCAGGCGGCCTTCGAGGACGCGGCGCTGCCGCCGCTGCAGGCCGGCGACACCGCCTGGCTGGGCGCCGGCGAACGCCGCCGCCATGCGCTGCGCGGAGGTGGCGAGTTGCTCGCGATACGGGTCACGCCGGCCGCCGGTTGACGCATCGCCGGTACGGGGCAGGCGCGCGACGCGGCCAGGAGCGAGGGCAGGGCCGCGAAGTCGGACGTCGATGCGGTCATCGGCGCGCCGGGTCACCTGCTGGCGCCGGCGGTACATGCACTGCGCGCCGCTGGCGGTCGATCCTCGATCAGCGGAGCGGTCCGGTGGAACGCGCCCCCGTTTCCGCATGTCCGGGCACTTGGCCGTGCAGCGGCAGTGCAGGTCCGGCGTGATGTGCCTGCCGGCGAAGGCTGCCGTCGATCCAGACGGTCCGATCGCCGGCCCGGGACCGGAGCGTTCCCTGCTCGAATTCCGCGATGCAGGAGAACCGGCGATCCGACCGGTGGCGTTGGACAGGCAATGCATTGCGCAACCCCATGGAGCGGAACGATGGCCCGCCAGCGCTGTACCCGCCAGATCCCGCCGGGCGTCTGCTTGGCGCCGCGAATGTGTCGGTTTTGCACGCACCGGCCGCCGTCGATCCGGCCGGTCCTATCACCGGCCCGGAGCCGGACCGTCCCCTGCTCGATTTACGCGATGCAGGAGAACCGGCGATCCGACAGGTGGCGCTGGTCAGGCAGTGAATTGCCGCAACCCCATGGAGCGGAACGATGGCCGCCAGCGCTATACCAGCCAGATCTCGCGGGACGTCTGCCCGGCACCGCGAACGCGTCGGCTTCGCACGCGCCGCCGCCCGTTCCCCGCGGTCAGTACACGTCGCGCCGGTAGCGCCGCTGCATGACCAGCTGGTCCTTGCGTTCGTCGCCCAAGGCCCGGGCGATCACCGCGTCCACCGCCGGCGCCATGCCCTGCAGGCTGCCGCAGACCAGCAGGGTGGCGCCATCGTCGACCCACTGCCGCAGCCGCCCGGCCTGCGCGGCCAGTGCGTCCTGCACATAGCGGTGGGGTCCGCCATCGCGGCTGAACACGGTGTCCAGGTGTTCGATCCAGCCCTCGCGCCACCACTGCTCCAGTTCCTCGCCGAAGTGGAAGTCGTGGGCCCGGTTGCGTTCGCCGAACAGCAGCCAGTTGCGCCGCGCGCCAGCGTCGATGCGCGCGCGCAGGTGCGCGCGCAGGCCGGCGATGCCGGTGCCGTTGCCGACCAGCACCAGCGGCGCGTCGTCCGCCGGCGGGTGGAAGTTGGCGTTCGCGCGCAGGCGCAGGTCGATGCGCTCGCCGATGGCGGCGTGGTCGCACAGCCAGCCGCTGGCCAGGCCCGGGGTTCCGTCCGGATGCGCCTGCCGGCGCAGCAGCAGCTGCAGGCTGCCCTCCGACGGCAGCGAGGCGATGGAGTATTCGCGGTGCGGCAGGGCCTGCAGCGTCGAGGCCACGGCATCGGCATCGGCGGAATCGATGGCGTCGGGCAGCTTCGATGCGGCCAGCACGTCGCACAGCGCGCGGCCATCGGCCAGCGTCGCCTGCCTGTCCAAGCCATGGACCTGCATCCAGCGCTCGACCGTGGCGGCGGCATGGCGCGGGCCGATCTCGGCGATGTCGCCGGCCTGCCAGGCGGGCAGGTCGCCATCGGCTGGTTGCAGGCGCAGGTGGAACACCGGTCCGCCGACGCTGCCCGGATTGAGTTGCCTGCGCCGGCGCAGCACCCACGGCTGGTAGTCAGGCGCGCTCCAGTCGGCCTGCACGCTGCCGTCGCCGAGCTGGCCGAGCAGTTGTTGCCAGTGGCGCAGGGCGGCGGGATCGGCGTTGTCCACGTCCACGGTGTCGAACAGCGGCTGCGCGCCATGCCGGCGCAGCCAGTCGTCCAGCTGGTGGCCGAACGCGCAGTAGTGGCCGTAGCTGCGGTCGCCCAGCGCCAGCACCGCGTAGCGCAGCTCAGGCAGCGCGAGCGGCTGTCGCATCACCTGGCCGAGGAAGGCCAGCGCATGGTCCGGCGGGTCGCCTTCGCCGGTGGTGCTGGCGACGAACAGCGCCTCGCGCGTGCCGGCCAGCAGCGTCGCGTCGACCTGGTCGAGCGCGCGCACGCGCACCCTGCGGCCGCCGTCGCGCAGGCCCTGCGCGGTGCGCTCGGCCAGCTGCTGCGCGAAACCGGTCTGGCTGGCCCAGGCCACCAGCAGCGGCGGGACGCCGCTGTCGCCGGAGTCGTCCCCGCGCGGGCGCGACCGCCACCACAGCGCCGCGCACCAGGCGGTGTAGGCGAGCAGGGCGGCCAGCGCGAACCAGCGCCGCGGCGGCAGCGGTGCGGCCAGCCACCAGTCCTCGCCCAGGTGCAGGCGCAGCAGCAGGCCGGCGCCGGCCAGCAGCAGGAGGCCGACGGCGAGGTTGCCGGCGATGGCGCGCGGGAAACGGAAACGGTTCATGCGTTGCCGGCCTGCAGATGCTGCGCGAAGCCCTGCGACAGGGTTTCCACCGGGCCGTCGGCGCCGCGCTGGACGAAACGCGCGGCCAGTCCGTGCTTCCCGGCAAAGGCCAGGCCTTCGTCCGCGCCCATCGCCGTCAACGCGGTGGCCCAGGCGTCGGCCAGCATCGCCTCGCGGTGGATCACCGTGACCGCGGCGGCCGCAGCCGCCACCGGCGCCTGCCGGCGCGGGTCCAGGGTGTGGCTGTAGCTCACGCCGTCGTGTTCGTAGCGGTGCCAGCGGTCGCCGGAGGTGGCCACCGCCAGGTCGTCGAGCGCCAGCACGCGCGGCGGATGGTCGGCGCCGGCGTCTTCCTCCGGCGCCGATTCGACCAGCACGCGCCAGGGCTGCCCGTCCGGCTTGCGGCCGCGGCCATGCAGTTCGCCGCCGACCTCGACCAGCGCGGCATCGATGCCCTGCTCACGCAGCCATCGCCCGACCAGGTCGACGCCGTAGCCCTTGGCGATCGCCGACAGGTCCAGCTGCAGGCCGCCAGGCTGCAGCGCTGCCTGCGCCTGCGCGTCCAGCCGCAGCCGCTGCCAGCCGCAGCGGGCGGCGACCTCGGCGATCCGCGCGGCGTCGGGCCGGCGCTGGCGCTGGGCGTCGGCACCGAATCCCCACAGCGCCACCAGCGGGCCGATGGTGGGGTCGAAGGCGCCTTCGCTGCGTTCGGCCACCGTCCGCGCGGCCTGCAGCACGCGCCAGAAATCGTCCGGCAGCGGCTGCCAGCTGCCGGCGACGGCGCGGTTGTAGCGGCTGATGTCCGAGTCCGGCTCCCAGGTGCTCATCTGCGCGACCACGCGGTCCAGCTGCGCCTGGATGCCGGCATGCAGCGCATGCAGGTCGCGGTCGCGCGGCGCCACCAGCTTCACGCTCCAGGTGGTGCCCATGGTGTGGCCGCCGAGGGCGGCGATGTCGGTGGGAGGCATGGAGCGGGGAACTGGTGGCGAGGAACCGGGAAACAGGGAAGGCGGCGACCGTTGGCGACGGGAGTGGGAGGAACGAGGTACGGCGGACGGCGCCGTTCCCATGAGGATGGGAAAACGGCCGTTGCCCTGCCGGTACCTGGTTCCTCCCTCGTTCCTGCCTTACTGCGGCAGCACTTCCAGCGTGGCCACGTAGCTCAGCCGGCGCTGCTTGGCCTGCGGGACGCTGGTCCGCTCGTCGGTGGTCGAGGCGTCCAGCCAGTACATGCCCGCTTCCGGCCAGGTCACCTTGAAGCTGCCGTCGGCGCCGGTGGTCACCTTGATCTCGTCCTGCGCGTTGCGGTAACGGGTGGCGCCGCGCACGATCTCCACTTCCAGGCCGGCGGCGGGCTTGCCGTCCACCACCAGCTTGAAGGTGGCCTCCTCGCCGGCGAACAGGTCGTTGGGATGGGTGACCGGCACCAGTTCCAGGCCCTTGCCGACGGCGGCGATGGCGCTGGGCTTGCCCTTGGTGACGAAGGTCTCCACCCGGCCGATGCCCTCGGTGACCACCAGGTTCTTCGCGTTCTTCGGGATCTTGGTGGCCAGGTCTTCGGGCGTGGCGTTGCGCAGGAAGCCGCCGCGGGGGCCGCCCATGCCGCCGGCCGCCGGCTTGTCCTTGGCCGCGGCCAGGCTTTCGGGGGTGTCCCAGCGCGCCGACAGGCCGCTGTTGAGGTTGGCGATGCGGTAGGTGCCTTCCTGCGCCAGCTGCACGTCGAACACGCTGCGGTACTTGCCGGTGGCCGGGTTCTGCGGCTGCAGCACGCTGCCGTCGGGCGTGGCGATGGTGACGTTGTCCAGGCGCATGGCGACGTGGTCGGGGTAGTACAGCTGGTTGGACACCGCCGCATCGACCGTGACCCACACGTCGTTGCCGGCGACCACGGTGGACGAGGGCAGCAGCCACTGCTTGTGGGCCAGGGCGGAGAACGGGAGCGCGGCGGCGATCAGCGCGGCGAGCAGGGTGGTGCGTTTCATGGCGTGTCTCTCCTTGTTCGGGACGTCAGGGCTTGATGGCGAGGGTGACCAGGCCGAGTTCGCTCTGGCCCTGGGCGGTGCCGTTGCCGGCCTTGCCCTTCCACTCGAAGGGAATCTTCAGCAGTTCGCGGCCGCCGACTTCGCGCACGGCCTCCACCACCAGCGTGTACTGGCCGGCGGGCAGGCTGCGCAGCTGCGGCTGGCTGTCGCTGAAGCTCAGCGCATGCTTGCCGGCCGGCCGGGTCGGGCCGGTCACGCCGTCCACCGGCACCTGCAGGGTACGGCCGCTCTTGCGCCACCACTGGCGCAGGTCCGGCAGCCACTTGGTGCCGTGGCCTTCGGCGTTGGAGGTCTGCTGGTACCACACCGACAGGTTGGCGGCGGACTTCTGTCCGGCGTCCTCGATCCACACCGCCACGTAGGGACGGTGGTACTCGGCCACGTTGAGCTTGGGGATCTCGACATTGATGTCCAGGCTCGCGGCATAGGCCGCCGGGGCGGTGGCGAGCAGTCCGCTCAGGGCGATGGTCAGGGTGACGCGCATGGTGCGACTCCGTAGGGGAAGCGTGTTCAGTGGATGAGGAGCAGGGCGATCAGCAGCGGGATCAGCAGGCCCAGGCCGACCAGCGGCCAGGTCATGCGCCGCTGCCGCGCATGCAGGTGCAGCAGGAACAGTCCGGTGATGCAGAACACCAGGCAGGCCACGGCGAACAGGTCGATGAACCAGCCCCAGCCCGGACCGGCGTTGCGGCCCTTGTGCAGATCGTTGAAATACGAGATCCAGCCGCGGCGGGTCTGTTCGAACTCCACCGCGCCGTTTTCGCGGTCGATGCTCAGCCAGGCATCGCTGCCGGGGCCGGGCATGGACAGGTAGACCTCCTCGGGCGACCACTCGGCCGCGCGCCGGCCGATGGCCACGTCCAGCTCGCGCGACAGCCACTCGGCGACCCTGGCCGGCAGCGGCGCGTTGCCGTCCTCGTGCGCGGCCGCCAGCGCCTGTTGCAGCAGTGCCGGCAGTTCCAGCTGCCGGTGGGTCACCTGCGGCTTGGCCTCGATCTTCGCGGCGTGGTTGAGGGTGATGCCGGTGGCGGCGAACAGCAGCATGCCGACCAGGCAGACCGCCGAGCTTATCCAGTGCCACTGGTGCAGCGTGCGCAGCCAGAAACCGCGGTTGGCCTGCTGCTGGACGAGATCGGCGGGGGAGCGTTCGGCGGACACGTGCGTGATGCGGAGGAAAGGTATGGAATTAGAACATTGATGAGAATGATTCGCAATTTGTACCGTTGCGTATCAACCGCCGCCGTTGCTGCGGCGCGAGTTGGACCGCGCCGCTCTCGCGGCGACCAGCACCGCGAACCGGGCGGGCACCCGTGGCAGGCCAACGGGTGCCGCAAGGGCTCAGAAACGGAAGTTCAGGCTCACCCAGACGCTGCGTGCCTTGTCCTTGTTGTTGTAGTCGTCCAGGAACTGCACCTCGTTGGTGCCGTCCTCGTACACGCCGTTGCCGTTGAGGTCGTTGAACGCGCTCTGGTAGGTCGTGAAGTCGCGGTCGAGCAGGTTGTTGATGCGCGCGTTGACCGTCAGCCAGCGGGCGGCCTCGAACGACGCGCCCAGGTGCAGCACCGTGTAGTCCTTGTAGTACAGCTCGTTGCCGGTGACGGCGCTGAGGCCGCGGTAGCGTTTGGAGCGCGCCTCGGCGGTGAGGAACAGGCTGAAGCGGTCGTTGGCCTGCCAGTCGAAGGTGGCGTTGGCCATGTGCCGCGCGCTGTTGCCCAGCGGCAGGCCCTTCTCGGCGCCGCTCTTCTGCTCGCTGTCGGTGAAGGTGTAGTTGGCGCGGAAGCCGAAGGCCTCACTGATCTTCCAGCGCCCGGCCAGTTCGGCGCCCTGGATCACCACTTCGTCGATGTTCACCGTCTTGTTGCTGCTCGAATAGCCCAGGTCGGCGTACTCGCCGCTGCTGGTGCAGCTCAGCGCCAGGCCGGCGCCGCAGGGCTGGCTGTCGATCTTGTCGTCGAACCGGTTGTGGAACAGCGTGGCGTTGAAGTTGTGGCCCTGCGGATGCTGCCAGTAGAGCGCCAGCTCGGTGCTGGTGCTGGTTTCCGGCTTCAGGTCCGGGTTGCCGAAGAACGGCAAGGTGCCCTGGCTGCCGAAACCGGTGACGCCGTCGTACAGGTCGGTGGTCTTGGGCGTCTTGAAGCCGGTGCTGATGCCGCCCTTGACCGTCCACTGTTCGTTGAGGGTGTAGACGCCGTACAGGCGCGGGCTCAGGTGGTCGCCGAACACCGCATGGTCGTCGTAGCGCAGGCCGGCGGTGAGGGTCAGCGGCGCGCTCACCTTCCAGTTGTCCTCGACGAACAGCGAGTACATGTCGTGCTCCTGCTTCTGGCCCGGCGTGCCCTTCTCGGTGCCGAACACGCCGTCGGTCAGCTCGCCGCGGATTACCTGCGTGCCCACCACCAGGGTGTGCTCGCCGGCGGCCTGGAACGGGATGTCGAGCTTGGCGTCCAGGGTGTACTGCGCGCTTTCCAGCGTGCGCTTGGGGCGCGGCAGGAAAGTGGATTCGGCCAGCGCGCGGCGTTCGGCCAGGGCCATGCCAGCGTATTGGCCGGTGCCGTCGATCATCGCCAGCAGCTGCTCGCGTTCGGCCACGGTGAACGGCAGGGTGCGGCCGTCGTTGTTGGTGGCCACGTGCGCCAGCGAGACGAAGCTGTTGCCGAAGTCCCACTGGCCTTCGTGGGTCAGCGCCCAGGCGTCGCGGGTGAATTCCTGCGAGGGGCTGTAGCCGACGCGCGGATCGGCGCGGCGCGCCCAGGTGCCGCCGTTCGTACGGCAGGCATTGGCGTTGGCACCGGCCGCGCCGCGGCAGAAGTTGGAGGCGCGCCAGACGCTGTTGATGTTGTCCACGGTGCCGACGGGGTATTCCTCCACGCCGTTGTCGTTGAGCTTGATCCTGTTGTCGTATTCCTGCCGCGAGGCGTCGTAGTCCAGGGACACGGTCTGGTTGTCGGCCGGCATCCAGGTCAGGGTGATGCCGCCGGCCTTGTTGGTGTTGTCCACGGTCTTGCCGCCGCTGCCGAAGCCCAGCGGACGGGTGTGCAGGCCGCCGGCCGGATCGGTGACCGGCGCGTAGGTCGGGTTGGACGCCTTGCGGTCGTACCAGCTGCCGCGCGCGCTGAGGTTGAGCACGCCGGGCAGCAGCGGGCCGGTGAGGAAGAAGTCCACGGTGCTGTCGTCGCCGAACTCGTCGTCGGTTTCGACGGTGCGGGCGACGCTGGCCGAGCCGTGCCAGCCGTCGAGGGTGCGCTTGGTGATGATGTTGATCACCCCGCCCATGGCGTCGGCGCCGTACAGCGTGGACATCGGGCCGCGGATCACCTCGATGCGCTCGATCGCGTCCAGCGGCGGGATGTGGTTGAACTGGTTGCCGCCGAAGTTGTTGGGGTAGATGTCGCCGTGGTTGTTCTGGCGCCTGCCGTTGACCAGGATCAGGGTGTAGTCCGAGCCCATGCCGCGCATGGAAATGGTGCCCTGGCCGGTCTTGTCGCGGGTTTCGCCCACGTCCACGCCTTCCAGGTCGCGCACCGCGTCCAGCAGGGTCATGTAGGGACGCTTGGCCAGTTCCTCGCGGGTGATGACCGAAATGCTGGCCGGCGCGTCGGTGATCTTCTGCTCGAAGCCCGAGGCGGTGACCACGACGGTATCCAGCGTGGACGGTTGGCCGGCCGGCACGCCGGATGCCTGGGCCTGGACCGACATGGCGGACAGCAGGGCGAGGGAGAGACAGGTGCGCGCGGCGGGCGCGCGGAAACGATGGCGCAGAGCCATGGGATGGACCTCGGGAACGAAAGGGAAAAGACGTGGCTGGCCGGTGGCGCACACGGGCGCCACGGCAGGAATGAAGGGACGTGGATTCGCGCCGCGGGGGTCGCGGCGGAGGATCAGGCCAGCGGAGGCGCCTGGCTGCGCTGCAGCCGCCAGCGCACGGGCGTGGCGGCCGGCGGCGCCGGCGCGACGGCCGGCACGGTGGAGCGCACGGCCACTGCTGTTTCATCGCCGGCGCATGCCGCCGATCGCGGCGGGGCAGGGCGGTTCCAGGCCGCGCGGGGCGCCTGCAGCGGGGCTGCACGGCGGAGTTTGGCCGGGTTTTCGCGTTCGGCCGATTCGCCGGCCGGGCTTTCCTCGCCGCTGGCCGGCGCATGGGCGGCCAGTCCGGCCACCGTCGTCGACAGGGCGGCGCTTTGCCAGGCTGGCGCCAGCATCGCGAACATCGCCAGCAGTGCCAGCAACGGCGCACGCAGGCCGGCGCGCAGGTGCGCGATGGCTGGCAGGCGGCATGGCTGGAGCAGGTGGCGCACGCGAATCCCCGTTGGCGCAAGACAATCGGCCGGAAGGCCGGTGTTGACGCTCAATTGTAGTTGGGATTCGTTATCGCATGCAAATAAGAATTCATTCCATTTGACTATGCTTGACGCAGGTCAACTTGGAGGTCGGGCGCCGCACTCAGACTTCGGCCCACTGCCGCAACAGGTTGTGGTACACGCCGGTCAGCTGCAGGACCGCGCCGGCATCGGCGCCGCCGCGGCGCAGGGTCTCGATGGACGTATCCATCTCGAACAGCATCCGCCGCCGCGCGTCGTCGCGCACCATGCTCTGCACCCAGAAGAACGAGGCCAGCCGCGCGCCGCGGGTCACCGGCGTGACCTGGTGCAGGCTGCTGGAGGGATAGAGGATCAGGTCGCCGGCCGGCAGCTTCACCTCGTGCTCGCCGTAGGTGTCGCTGACGACCAGCTCGCCGCCGTCGTACTCGTCCGGATCGTTGAGGAACAGCGTGCACGACACGTCCGAGCGCAGCTGCTCGCCCTGGGAAAGATTCATCACCGCCCCGTCGACGTGGAAGCCGTAGGTGCCGCCGCCGGTGTAGCGGTTGAAGCGCGGGGGCAGGTACTTCAGCGGCAGCGCGGCGCTGAAGAACAGTGGATTGCGCTTCAGCGCCGCGAGCACCGCCCGGCCCAGGTCGGCCTTGAGCGGCGAACCATCGGGCAGCTGCTCATTGCGCTTGACCTGCGCCCCCTGCGCGCCGACGGTCTCGCGGCCGTCGGTCCAGTCGGCCGTGTCCAGTGCGCGGCGGAAGTGCGCCACTTCGTCGGCGCCGAGGATATTGGGGATGTGCAGCAGCATGCGAAGGCTCCATGCGCGGGCGCCTTCCCTTGCGGAAGGCGCCTGCGGTTGCCACGTGTCAGAAGCGGAAGTCCGCGCTGAACAGGAAGGTGCGCGGGGTACCCGGAGTGTAGCGGTAGCCGCTCTTGTTGATCGCGGCCACGTACTGCTTGTCGAACAGGTTGTAGGCGTTCAGGCGCAGCACCAGGTGTTCGTTGATGGCATACGAGGCCACCGCGTCGTAGACCGTGTAGGACTTGGTGAACGCCGGGGTGCCCATCGCGCCGTCGGTGCCGCGGTGCATCTGGCCGGAATAGCGCACGCCGCCGCCCACCGTCAGGCCGAAGGGGAAGCTGTAGCTGGTCCAGCCGGTGAAGGCGTCTTCCGGGGTGTAGGTCAGGTTGTTGCTGCCATCGGCGGTCAGCAGGCTGCCCTTGTCCACCTGGGTCTTCTGGTGGGTGTAGCCGGCAGAGACCGACCAGTTGTCGGTGATGCGGCCGACGGTGGAGATCTCCACGCCTTCCACGGTCTTCTGCCCGTTCTGGTAATAGCCTTCGGCGGCGTTGCCGGTGATCTCGTTGGTCACCTCGGTGCGGAACAGCGCCAGGTTCAGCGCCAGCGCGTCGTCAAGGAAGCTCCACTTGGTGCCCACTTCGGCGGTGTGGGCTTCCTGCGGATCCATGTTGATGTTGTTGGCGTTGCCGGCGGTCTCGTTCAACTGGAAGTTGCTGCCGCCTGGCGGCTGCTGCGAGACAGCGTAGTTGGCGTACAGGCTCACGGCCTCGTTGGGCTTGTATACCGCGCCGAGCTTCCAGTTGATCAGGGTGTCCGAGTCGCTCAGGGTCGGGCTGGGGATCACGGTGCCGGCCGGGTTGCTGCCGCAGGCCGGACCGCCGCGGCCGCCGCACACCGAGGCGCTGGCGTACTCGGTCTTGTAGTGGTCGGCGCGCACGCCGGCGGTCAGCAGGAAGCTCTCGGTGAACTTCAGGGTGTCGAACAGGTACAGCGAGGAAGTGGTGGTCTTGCCGTCGGTGTAGGCGCCGGTGCGGGCGGTGGTCAGGCCGGTGACATTCCAGTCCGGGGCATACAGGTTGGCGGGCGTCCAGCCCGCGCCCACGGTACCGGCCTTGCCCCACGAACGCTGCTGTTCGCGCGTGAACTCGGCACCCGTGCTGAGGTTGTGCTGCACGCGGCCGGTGGCGAAGTCGGCACGCAGGTTCAGCTGGTCGGTCAGGATGGTGTTTTCCTGGTCCTTGTAGGTCAGGTTGCTGCGGGCCATCGTGTACGTGGACAGGTCATTGATGTCCGTCCATTTGATGTTGCCTGCCTGGGGATTGGCCGCCGTGCCGCCGGTCGACATGAAGGCGGTGAGCAGGTAGTCCTGCTCGGTCTTGCCCCAGCGCGCGATGTTGGTCAGCGTGAACGTGTCGGAGAAATCGTGTTCGAAGCGGAAGGTCGCCTGCTGCGCGCTGACGTCATCGTGGTCGTAGCGGGTGCCGTAGAAGTTTTCCGGGTTGACCGGGTGGCCGGCGAGCTGCCCCAGCCCCGGTTGCGGCGTCCAGCCCGGCAGGCCGATGGTCGGCACGAAACCGTCGGGGATGTTGTCCTGCTTCAGGTAGAACAGGTTGAGGAAGTAGCGGGTGTCAGTGCCCAGGCCGAAGCCGAACGACGGTGCGATGCCCCAGCGCTTGTCCTTGACGTGATCGCGGCCGGCGACGTCGCTGTCCTGCCACATCGCGTTGACGCGCAGCGCCGAGGTGGCACCCAGCACCTGGTTCCAGTCGCCGGTGGTGCGCTTCTGCCCGTCGGTGCCGGCCGAGACGTTGCCCGAGATGCTGTCGTGCAGATTGGCCTGCTTGCTGATCATGTTGATCGCGCCGGTCGGCGCGCTGCGGCCGTTGTCTGTGCCGGCCGGGCCCTTAACCACTTCCACCTGCTCGGTATTGAACACGTCGCGGGAAATCGAGCCCAGATCGCGCACGCCGTCGACGAAGATGCTGCTGGACGTATCGAAGCCGCGCATGTAGACGGTGTCGCCGGTGCTGGTGTTGCCGTTCTCGCCGGCATAGAACGTACCGACGCCGGCGCTGTTGCGCAGGGCTTCGGTCAGGGTGGTGGCGCCCTGCTGGTTGAACAGGTCGCCGGTGATCACCTGGACGGTCTGCGGGGTGTTCTGCAGGGTCTGGGTGAACTTCGGCGAGGCCGACTTCTCGTTCTTGTAGCCGCGGGCCGCGTGCACCTGGACCTGGTCCAGGGTGCGGGCGTTGGCCGGGGCCTCTGCATTGGCCAAGCCTGGCAGCGCGGCCAGGCTCAGTCCGGTGACGAGGCCGGCGGCGGCGAGCGTGCTGGCGCTGCGGGCAGGGGTGTTGTGCTTGCGGCTCTTGATGTGACTCATGAAGGAAAGGCCTTGGTAGGAACACGGAAGCAGCACCGGATTGCCGGGATGGGCGGGCCGGTACGACGGATTCGTGGCGGGAAAGGGAGGAGGGAAGGGCAGGAACGCGGCGGCGCGCAAGGCGCGGGCGACGAGCGGCGGGGGTCCGCCGGTCGGGATTCAGGCGCGGCGAAGGGCCGGTGGGGCGTGGGCGGGCGGCGTGTGGCAGGGCCGCCCGCGAGCCGGTGGAACGGACGCAATGGCGGATGGGACGTCGCCGTCGATGCGCTTGGCGCATGCGTGCCATGCCGGCGGCATGGCAGCCGCATGGCGGGTGCTGCGCCCGGTCTCGCCATCGGATTCGGGGATGCCGACCTGGTGCAGCGGCAGATCCAGATGAGGCGGGGGAAAGCCGTCCAGCCCGGCTGTGGGCGGGAGCTGGATGCCGGCATCGTGCACGGCTCCGGATGCGGTTCCGCTCCACAGCGCGGCCAGGCCGCAGATCAGTACGAAAAGGAGCGACAGCCATGGACGCCCGGCCGGCCGGAATGGCGCGGTCGGGCCCCGGCCGGCGGTCGGGCAGACCGTCCGGTAGCTGTCGAGAAGCGGATGCATAACGCTAAGTTAAACAATAATGATTCGCATGTCCATGATCATGCGATGCCTGCCCGGGTGGCGAGCCCGGGCGCCCGCCTCAATCGCGGTCGTCGCGGGCCCAGATCCCGCCGTCTTCCCGCTTGACCTGGAACTTGGGCACCGGCGTGTAGGCCGGGGCGCACAGGGCGCGGCCGTCGCGGATGTCGAAGCGGGCGCCGTGCAGGATGCATTCGACGCTGCCCTCGGCCGGATCGAGGTTGCCCGAGGACAGCTCGAATTCCTCGTGCGTGCACTGGTCCTCCAGCGCGTACAGCTCGCCGTCCAGGTTGAACACCACGATGGGCGCGCCGGTGACGTCGTCGAAGGCGGTCTTCATTTCGCCCGGCAGCAGTTCGTCGCTGGCGCAGACATAGGTCCAGGCCCCGCTCACGCCGCCGGCTCCAGCTGCTTTTCCAGGATCTCGAAGCGCAGGTCGTCGCGCCTGGGAATGCCGAAGCGTTCGTTGCCGTAGGGGAACGGTTTCTTGATGCCGGTGCGTGCGTAGCCGCGGCGCTCGTAGAAGGCGATCAGTTCGTCGCGGCAGTCGATCACCGTCATCTGCATGGTCGCCAGCCGCCATTGCGCGGCCACGTGGTGCTCGGCCTGCCGCATGACCTGCTTGCCGACGCCGCCGCCCTGCGCGGCGGGGCTGACCGCGAACATGCCGAAATAGCCGTGGCCGTCCTCCTCGGCGATGTGGCAGCAGGCCAGCAGCCGGCCGGCCTGCTCGGCCAGCAGGATCGCGCTGCGGGGGCGGGCGATGTCGGCGAGGATGCCTTCGGCGTCCACCCGCTGGCCGTCGAGGATGTCGGCCTCGGTGGTCCAGCCCGCGCGCGAGGCGTCGCCGCGATAAGCGGACGTAACCAGTTCGATCAGCGCGGGGACGTCGTCCGCCGTAGCGGTGCGGAAGGTGAGGGTATGCATGCCGGCAATTGTAGCGACGCCCTGCCGGCGGCGGCGCAATCGCTCCGGGTAGGAGCGGCTTCAGCCGCGAAAAGGCCTTCCCGGGAAAGCCCCATCGCGGCTGAAGCCGCTCCTACGGGGAGCCGGGGTCAGCCCAGCAGCGCTCGCACCTTCTTCAGCGCCGCCATGAACGCCTCGATTTCCTCGTGCGTGTTGTAGAACGCCAGCGAGGCGCGGCAGGTGGCGGCCACGCCGTAGTACTGCAGCAACGGGTGCGCGCAGTGCTGGCCGGAGCGGATCGCCACGCCCTGCAGGTCGAGCAGGGTGGCCAGGTCGTGCGCGTGCGCGCCTTCGACCAGGAAGGACACCACCGCGGCCTTGTGCGGGGCGGTGCCGAAGATGCGCACGCCGTCGGCGCGCTGCAGCTCCTCGGTCAGGTGCGCGAGCAGTTCCTGCTCGCGTGCGGCGACATGGTCGCGGCCCAGGCCGTCCAGGTAGTCCACGGCCACGCCCAGGCCGACGAAGCCGGCGATGTTCGGCGTGCCGGCCTCGAACCTGTGCGGGGCATCGTTGAACACGGTGCCGTCGAAGCTGACTTCCTTGATCATCTCGCCGCCGCCGAGGAACGGCGGCATGTCCTGCAGCAGTTCGCGGCGGGCCCACAGCGCGCCGGTGCCGGTCGGGCCGCACATCTTGTGGCCGGTGACGGCGTAGAAATCGCAGCCGATGGCGGCCACGTCCAGCTCCAGGTGCGGCGCGGCCTGCGAGCCGTCGATGACGGTGACGATGCCACGCCTGCGCGCTTCGCGGCAGATCTCGCGGACCGGGTTGATCGTGCCCAGCACGTTGGAAACGTGGGCCAGCGCCAGCAGCTTCACTTCCGGCGTCATCGCCGCGCGCAGCGCGTCCATGTCCAGGCTGCCGTCGGGCGCGATCTCGGCCACGCGGATGGTCGCGCCGGTGCGCTGGGCGACCAGCTGCCACGGCACGATGTTGGCATGGTGTTCCATGCGCGAGACCAGGATCACGTCGCCGCCCTTCAGCCGCGGCAGCGCCCACGAGTAGGCCACCAGGTTGATGGCGAAGGTGGTGCCGCTGCACAGCACCAGCTCGTTGGCGCGCACGTTGAGGAAACGCGCCAGCTTGGTGCGCGCGCCTTCGTAGGCATCGGTGGCCTCGGTGCCCAGCGCATGCACCGCGCGGCTGACGTTGGCGTTGTAGCGGCGGTAGAACTCGTCCACCGCGCCGATCACCGGCACCGGCTTCTGCGCGGTGTTGGCATTGTCGAAATACACCAGCGGCTTGCCGTTGACCTCGCGCATCAGCAGCGGGAAATCGGCGCGTACGCGCTCCCAGTCGGGGGCGCCGCCGGCGGCCGGGGCGTTGCCGGAAATCGGGCGCGGAGAGGAAAGGTTCATGCCATGCCCGCCTGCTGCAGCGCCTGGTCCAGGTGGCGGACCAGCGTTTCGGTGAGGATGCCGTCCACCGCCGCCAGCGGTTCGTGGCAGAACGCAGCGCTGAGCATGGCGCGCGCCTGCTCGGCCGGCACGCCGCGCGAGCGCAGGTAGAACAGCGCGTTGGCGTCGAGCTGGCCGACGGTGGCGCCGTGCGCGGCCTTGACCTCGTCCGCGTCGATCACCAGCGTGGGCTGGGTGTCGATCTCGGCATCGGCGGACAGCAGCAGGTTCTTGTTGGACAGGTTGGCATCGGTGCCGTCGGCGCCTTCGCGGATGTGGATGCCGCCATGGAACACCACGCGGCTGCGGTTGGCGGCCACGCCGCGCCACAGCAGTTCGGCGCCGGTATCGCGGGCGATGTGCTCGATGCCCAGGCGGGTGTCGATGTGGCGGCGGCCGGTGCCCAGCAGCACGCCGTTGGCGACCAGCCTGGCGTTGTCGCCTTCCAGGCGCACGTTGAGTTCGTGGCGGGTCAGCGCCGCGCCCAGTTCCAGATCGATGCGGCGGTACTGCGCGTCGCGCGCCAGCACCGCGTCAGTGCGCAGCAGCGAGGTGGCGCGGGCGCCGTCGGCCTGCACGCGGGCATGCGAGAGCCGTGCCTCCTGGGCCAGGTGGACGTGCACCAGGGTGTTGTCCAGGTGCGCGCTGTCGCCGGCCTGCAGGTGGTGCTCGACCAGGTTCAGCGAAGCGCCGCGGCGCAGTTCGACCAGATGCCGGTGATGCCAGGCGCGGTCGGTTTCATCCGGCGCACTGACGAACACCAGATGCAACGGCGTCCCGCTGGCGGCGCCTTCGGCCACCTGCACCAGCACGCCCTCGTCGGCGAGCGCGGCGTTGAGCTGGGCGAAGATCTCCTCGGCGCGGTCGAAGCGGCGTTGCAGGAAGCGCAGGGCCTCCGGCTCGTCCTGGCGCGCGGCCGACAGCGTGCGCACCCGCACGCCGGCATCCAGCCCGGACAGGTCGCTGAGCGCGTCGCTGGGGCGGCCGTTGACGAACACCAGGCGCGGTGCCGGGATGCCGGCCAGCAGCGCGGCGTCGATGGCCGGCGCCTGCAGCGGCGCGGCGCTGAAGCTGCGGCGTTCGAGCTGGCGCAGCGAGGTGTACTTCCAGGCCTCGCTGCGCGCGGCGGGCAGGCCGGCGTGCAGTGCGGCATCGAGCGCCTCGCGGCGCTCGTCGCTGCCGCAGAAGGTGGCAGCCAGCGATTGCAGGAGCGGGCTCATTACTTGGCCGCCTCGCGCACCACGCGGTCCTTGAGGAAGTCGTAGCCGTGCGCTTCCAGTTCCAGCGCCAGTTCCGGGCCGCCGCTCTTGACGATGCGGCCGTCGGCCAGCACGTGCACCACGTCCGGCTTGATGTAGTCGAGCAGACGCTGGTAGTGGGTGATGACCAGGAACGAGCGCTCCGGCGAACGCAGCGCGTTGACGCCGTCGGCCACGCTCTTGAGCGCGTCGATGTCCAGGCCCGAGTCGGTCTCGTCCAGGATCGCCAGCTTCGGCTCCAGCACGGCCAGCTGGAAGATCTCGTTGCGCTTCTTCTCGCCGCCGGAGAACCCCTCGTTGACGCCACGGTGCAGCAGCTCGTCCTTCAGGTGCAGCACGGCCAGCTTCTGCCGCACCAGCTTGAGGAACTGCATCGAATCCAGTTCCGGCTCGCCGCGGCTCTTGCGCTGGGCATTGAGCGCGGCGCGCAGGAAGTAGGTGTTGTTGACGCCGGGGATTTCCACCGGGTACTGGAAGGCGAGGAACAGGCCGGCGGCCGCGCGCGCCTCCGGCTCCAGCTCGAGCAGGTCGTTCCCCTCGAACCGCACGCTGCCGTCGGTGACTTCATAGCCGTCGCGGCCGGACAGCACGTTGCCCAGCGTGGACTTGCCGGCGCCGTTCGGCCCCATGATGGCGTGCACTTCACCGGGCTTCACGTCCAGCGAGAGGCCCTTGAGGATTTCCTTGCCGGCGATGCTGGCGTGGAGGTTGTCGATCTTCAGCATTGGGGGTAGTCGTCTTGTTCGTAGAGGGTCGGGCGCGCGCTTCAGCGGGAATCGTCCGCAAGGAAGTGCGCGCGCAGGTAGGCGGTGCGCTGGCGGGTGAGCTCGGCCTGGGCGGTGGCGTATTCCAGCAGGTAGATCGAGCCGTACTCGACCTGCGCGCTCTGGCCCTCGGCCAGCGGGAACTGCGCCGCCAGGTCCGCGTCGCGCAGCTGCACCCACAGCCGTTGCGCCGCCTTGAGGCGCTCCACGGCGACGGGCTGGTCCTTCATGGAACGCAGGGCCTGCCCGTAAGTGGCGTTCAGTTCGGCATCGGCCCGGCCCAGGTCGTCGAACGCGCACTGGTTCATTTCCAGCTGCGAGCCATCGGCGTTGCAGGCCGGCTGCGCCAGCGAAGGCAGCGCCAGGCCCAGCAGGAGCGGGGCCGCCAGGAGCGCGAGGCGGCTCATCCGACCGAGCCTTCCAGCGACACTTCCAGCAGCTTCTTGGCTTCCACCGCGAATTCCATCGGCAGTTCCTTGAACACCTGCTTGCAGAAGCCGTCGACGATCATCGACACCGCGTTCTCCTGGTCGATGCCGCGCGAGCGGCAATAGAACAGCTGGTCGTCGGAGATCTTGGAGGTGGTGGCCTCGTGCTCGACGGTGGCACCGGGGTTCTTCACCTCGATGTAGGGGAAGGTATGGGCGCCGCACTTCTTGCCGATCAGCAGCGAGTCGCACTGGGTGTAGTTGCGCGCGCCATCGGCCCCGGCGGCGACCTTGACCAGGCCGCGGTAGGTGTTCTGGCCGCGGCCGGCGCTGATGCCCTTGCTGACGATCTTGCTCTTGGTACGCTTGCCGACGTGGATCATCTTGGTGCCGGTGTCGGCCTGCTGGCGGTGGTGGGTGAGCGCCACCGAGTGGAACTCGCCCACCGAATCGTCGCCCAGCAGCACGCAGGACGGGTACTTCCAGGTGATGGCCGAGCCGGTCTCCACCTGCGTCCAGGTCACCTTGGCGCGGGCGCCGCGGCATTCGGCGCGTTTGGTGACGAAGTTGTAGATGCCGCCGACGCCGTTCTCGTCGCCCGGGTACCAGTTCTGCACCGTGGAGTACTTGATCTCGGCATCTTCCAGCGCCACCAGCTCGACCACCGCGGCGTGCAGCTGGTTCTCGTCGCGCATCGGCGCGGTGCAGCCTTCCAGGTAGGAGACGTGGCCGCGGTCCTCGCAGATGATCAGCGTGCGCTCGAACTGGCCGGTGTTGTTGGCGTTGATGCGGAAATAGGTGCTCAGCTCCATCGGGCAGCGCACGCCCTTGGGCACGAACACGAAGCTGCCGTCGGAGAACACCGCCGAGTTGAGCGCGGCGAAGTAGTTGTCGCCCACCGGCACCACCGAGCCCAGGTACTGGCGGACCAGGTCGGGGTATTCGCGGATGGCCTCGGAGATCGAGCAGAAGATCACGCCCTTGTCGGCCAGTTCCTTGCGGAAGGTGGTGCCGACCGAAACCGAGTCGAACACCGCGTCGACCGCCACGCCGGCCAGCTTGGCGCGCTCGTGCAGCGGCACGCCGAGCTTGTCGTAGGTGTCCAGCAGTTCCTTGGGCACTTCGTCCAGCGACTTGTACTTCGGACCCTTGGGCGCGGAGTAATAGCTCAGCGCCTGCAGGTCGATCGGGCCGATCTGCAGCTTGGCCCAGTCCGGCTGGCGCATGGTCAGGAAGTGGCGGTAGGCGTCCAGGCGCCACTGCGTCATCCACTCCGGCTCGTCCTTCTTGGCCGACAGGGCGCGGATGATGTCCTCGTCCAGGCCCGGCGGCAGTGACTCCGATTCGATGTCGGTGACGAAGCCGGCCGCGTACTTGCGGCCCAGCTGTTCGTGGATCTCGCGGTTGGGGGTGTCGGCGTCGCCGACATTTTCGATGGTTTCGGTGGCCATTAGGCTGCCTACGTAATTCAGGAAACGATGCTGACGTCGATGCGGCGACGGTCAGCGAATGGGAGAGGGTGCAGCATCTGCGCCAGGGTCACGCCGCGCAGGGCGTCGGCGACCACGTCGTTGATCAGCCGCCAGTTGGAGCGCACGCCGCACTGGCTGGCGATGCCGCACTGGCTCTGGCCCTGGCTGCACTCGGTGATCGCCAGCGGACCCTCCATCGCCTCTACGATCTCGATCAGGCTGATCTCGGTGGCCGGACGGGTCAGGCGGTAGCCGCCGCGCACGCCGCGCAGGCCCTCGACCAGCCCGGCCTGCGCCAGCGGCTTGAGCAGCTTGCTGACGGTCGGCGGCTCCAGCCCGGCGGCCTCGGCCAGTTCGGTCGCGCTCAGCACTTCGTCCGGCCGTGTGGCGAGCACGGTCATGACGACGCTGGCGTAGTCGGTGAGCTTGGTGACGCGGAGCATGGGTGCGGCGTGGAAATCAATGTGGACCGAAATTGTACGCTTTTGTGCGCGGCGCCTCAAACCCGGCCCGTGGCGAGGCGTTGATGCAGGTCAAACGGCCCCTGATCGGGCGCCGGGCTTGGGAAGCCTGCGCGACTGCGCGAGAATCCCCCTTCCCATCGTTTCCCGGCCATGTACATGCCCAAGAAGATCCAGGCGCGCAAATCCACCATCCACGGCAATGGCGTGTTCGCGCTGGCGGCCATCGCCAAGGGCGAGCGCGTCATCGAGTACAAGGGCCTGCGCCGTACCCATGCCGAGGTGGACGCCGACGATGCGGGCGACGTGGAAAGCGGCCATACCTTCCTGTTCACGCTGAACGATGACTACGTCATCGACGCCAACCACAAGGGCAACGACGCGCGCTGGATCAACCACAGCTGCGACCCGAACTGCGAGGCGCTGATCCAGGAAGCCGAGGGTGACGACCGCACCGCCGACAAGGTGTTCATCGAGGCGATCCGCGCCATCAGGCCGGGCGAGGAACTGACCTACAACTACGGCATCACCCTGGCCGAGCGCCATACCCCGCGCCTGAAGAAGATCTGGGAATGCCGCTGCGGCTCGCCCAAGTGCACCGGCACCATGCTGCAGCCCAAGCGTTGATCTGGAGCGGGGAAGGAGGAAAGGGGAGCGGGGAAGGGGTGTGCGCCAGGCGTTTCGTGCTCACGACACGATGATTTCCCATTTCCCATTTCCCATTTCCCATTTCCCATTTCCCATTTCCCACTTCCCAGGCTGGCCTCAATTGCCCGGCAGCCCCTGCGGCAGCAGCCTGCCGAGGTCCTGGTTGAAGTCCACCGCGATGCGGCCGTTCTCGATGCCCACCGACTTCACCTGCAGCGCGCCCATCACGTTGGCGATGGCCGGGTCGATGCGGTAGATCGGCTCGCGGCGCGCGTAGTCGGCCAGCCAGGTGTTGAGCAGGCTGCGCGTGCCCGAATCGAGCTCGGCGCCGGCCATCGCCGGGCGGAAGGTGTCGATGGTGGGCTGTTCCAGGTGGAAGCCGCGCGTGGCCGCGTCGTAGCGCAGGCCGCTGCTGAGCTGCACGTTGCCCACCGGCATCGGCGCGCCGCCGGCGGCGGCCATGGCCAGGTCGAACTGCAGGTTCAGGCGGCTGCCGGCCGGCAGCGCCAGCCGCGGCTGGCTGACCGTCAGCGCGAGCAGGCCGCCTAGCGCCTTCTGCGAGCGCGGGAAGTTGCCGTCCAGGTAATGCTGCACGTCGGCCGCCTCGACCATGAGCCTGCGGCCGCTGACCTGCGGCGAGGCGTGTGCGCTGGTCGCCATGACCACGCAGGCGATGGCGGGCAGCAGCAGGGAACGAAGGTTCATCGGATCGGCCTGGGTGAGTGCGGCGGGAGGAAGGCACGATACCCGGAAACGGTGAATGGCCGGTTAGCGGAGCGGCACCGCCGCCGCGTTCACTGCGCGTCGCGCAGCGCCTGCAGTTTCGCGATCAGGCCGTCGAGCTCCGGTTGCAGCGCCGCCAGCGGGTGGCCGTCCTCGCGCGCCGCCGCGGCCAGCGTCTCCAGCAGGCCGGTGGCCACCACCACGCCGGCATCCTCGTTGCAGGACAGCCGCCGCTGCCGCTGCGCGCCTTCCAGTTCGCGCATCCAGTTGCGGGGGCTGCGCTGTTCGAATTCGATGGTGCAACGGCCGCTGCACTGCAGGCCATCGGCCTCGATCGGCGTGACGGTGATGCGGTAGCGGTGCTTGCTGCTGGACATGGCATGGGCGCGACGGGGGAACTGGCGACCACCATAGGCCGGGCACGCAACGGGGGCGAGGCGCCGGCCCATGACGCTGTGTTCCAGTGCGGATGCGCTGGCGCCCCGCGGTTTGCACTGCCAATCGTGGGGCCCGTCTCATGGGTCTCCACACCCCGCGCCCTTTGGCGCGCCCTCCCATTTACGGGGCTCACTCCACGTGCATCCCGGTGGCCGCCAGACGGATTGCAGCCATTCCGGCAACGGATTGTCGTGGTCCCTGTGGTTGCGCCATGGCGGATGAACGAACCGCTTTCGGAGAGACGCCGCCTGCCGTGGCGGCCGTGCAGCAAGCCGCTGGAAGCGGTTCTGGCGTTGCTCGCCGATGGTCCGCGGGAGCGCCATCGGTGGCGCAAAAAAAAACGGGACGGCAGGGCCGTCCCGTTTCTTCGCCGAAGGGCGCGCGGATCAGACCGCGGCGTCCTTGAGCTTCTTGAGCGGGCGCACCTTGATCTTGGTGGAGGCCGGCTTGGCGGCGAACCACTGCTCTTCCTTGGTGAACGGGTTGATGCCCTTGCGCTTCGGCTTGGCCGGCACGTTCACGGTGGTGATCTTCAGCAGGCCCGGCAGGGTGAAGCTGCCCGCGCCCTTCTTGTTGACCGATGCGGAGACGGCGCCTTCCAGCGCGGCCAGGACGGAGCGGACATCCTTGGCGGCGACGCTGGTCGCTTCGGCCAGATGCGCAACCAGGCCCGACTTGGTCAGGGCTTCCTTGATCGGCTTGGGAGCGGCCGGCTTGGCGGCTGCCTTCGTAGCGACTTTCTTCGCTGCCTTCTTCGGGGCAGCCTTCTTAGCGGTCTTTGCCATGATTTCCTGTTCCGTGAACGGTTGGTTGTTGGTCGTGCCGACCCCGTCGGCAAGCGAAATGTAGGGCATGCGCGGGGCATCGCCAATAGGGAAAGGCACAAAAACCCCATAAAAATCGCATTCCCCCACTTTCCCGCCCGGCCATGGAGCGGTGCGGGCGGGAAAATGCGGCGGCCGCGCAGGTTTCCGCCGGGCGGCCGACGACCCGCGCGGTCCCGGCCGCGGCGACGCACAAGACGCTAACGGGCGCTGCCCTACGCTGCGGTGACCATCCACGCACAGGAGACGCACATGGGTATTTCACGCCACGCCACCGCGCACTGGGAAGGCGACCTCAAGAGCGGGCAGGGGCGCTTGAGCACGCCGCAGAGCGGATTGATGGAGAACACGCGCTACGCTTTCTCCAGCCGTTTCGGCGACGAGAAGGGCACCAATCCGGAGGAACTGATCGCCGCCGCGCACGCCGGCTGCTTCACCATGGCGCTGTCGGCGAAGCTGAGCGAAGCCGGTTTCCCGCCGCGT
Source organism: Stenotrophomonas sp. MYb238 (assembly GCF_009496535.1). Taxonomy (GTDB): domain Bacteria; phylum Pseudomonadota; class Gammaproteobacteria; order Xanthomonadales; family Xanthomonadaceae; genus Stenotrophomonas. The sequence continues at coordinate 63,578 of NZ_WIDL01000008.1, read as the reverse complement.
TCGCTCGACACCCGCGCCGATGTCGACCTGTCGATGGAAGGCGGCCCCCAGCTGTCGCAGATCCGGTTGAAGGTGAAGGCGGTGGTGCCGGGCATGGACGAGGTGAAGTTCCGCGCGGTGGCCGACGATGCCAAGCAGAACTGCCCGGTGTCCAAGGCGCTGAGCGCGGTGCCGATCAGCCTGGAGACCGAATTCGAAGGCTGATCCGCCGGCCGGGCCGGTGTGCGCGCCGGCCCGGCGTTCCGGTTCAGGGGCGTTTCACGCGCCGCGCCGGAGCATCCATCCATCCCACCCCCCGCCGGTACGGCCGCCATGTCCCGATCGTTGCCTCTTGCAGGTGTCCTGGTACTCGGTTGCCTGCTGGCCTTGCCCGCCACGGCGCAACGCTACGACGACGGCCGCTATCGCCCGCAGCCGGCCGCCGGCGACTGGCGCCGGGACGATGGCCGCTACTACGGCGACAACGGCCCGGTCTACGACTACGCCCGCGTGGTGCGGGTGGATCCGGTCATCGTCGGCGACGGTGGCCGCCAAGGGCAGTGCTACGAGCGCAACGACGGCGATTACGTCTACGGAGCGGACGGCTACCGGCAGGATCGCCGTGACGTGCGCGATTACGGCGACGACCGTTACGAAGGCGGCTACCGCCAGGGCAACGAAGGCGCGCGGCAGGTCGCCACGGTGATCGGCGGCCTGGCCGGCGCCATCATCGGCAGCCGCATCGGCGGCGGCGACGGGCGCTATCTGGGCACGGCCATCGGCACTGTCGCCGGCGGTGCCGCCGGGCGCGCGATCTACGATGCGAACAACCGTCCGGTCTACCGCCGCGCGGACGTGCGCGTGTGCGAACCGGCACGCGATGGCTATGGGTACGAAAGCGAACGCGTGGACGGTTACGACGTCACCTACGAGTACGCCGGCCGCGAGTACCACACCCACCGCGACTACCACCCCGGCGAGCGCATCCGCGTGCGCGTGGACGTCAGCGCCGACTGATCCGCGACGCGCCGTCCGCCGCTGGCGATGGCCGCGGACTTCGCGCCGGCCTCGCGCAGGTCGCGCCGCGGCCTGCTTCGCGCTCTGGTTTGTCACCTCTGGCCGATGGCGGCATAGTCGCCGTTCCCGTTGGCCAGGAGTGTCTCCGCATGCGCCGTACCGCCGCCTGTCTCGCCGTCCTGCTTCCCTGCCTGCATCCGGCATCGGCTTCGGCCGACGTGCGGGTGCTGCTCGCCGATACCATCCACACGGGCGATCCGCAGCAGCCCACGGCCAGCGCGCTGGCCTGGGACACGGACGACGGCCGCCTGCTCGCGGTGGGCGAGCGCGCCGCGGTGCTGCAGCGCTACCCGAAGGCCGCGCGCATCGACGCTGGCAGGGTCACGGTGGTGCCGGGCCTGATCGACGCGCATGCGCACCTGGTCGGCCTCGGCAATGCGCTGGCGCAGGCCGACCTCACTGGCGCGCGCAGCCGCACCGAGGTGGTGGAGCGCCTGAAGGCCTTCGAAAAGACGCTGGCGCCGGGCGAATGGCTGTTGGGCGCGGGCTGGGACCAGAACCGCTGGGACGACACGGCGTTTCCGACCGCGGCGGATCTGGATGCGGCGTTCCCCGAGCGGCCGGTGTACCTGGAACGCATCGACGGCCATGCCGGCTGGGTGAACGGCGCGGCGCTGCGGATCGCGGAAAAAGCCGGCAAGCCGCTGTCCGGCGACTGGCAACCGGAGGGCGGACGCATCCTGCGCGACGCCGCCGGCAAGCCGACCGGCGTGCTGGTGGACGGCGCCTCGTCGCTGGTGGGCGCGCATATCCCGGCGCCGGACGAAGCCGTGCGCGAGAAGCGCCTGCAGGCCGCGGTGCAACTGGCGGTCAGCAACGGGCTCACCGGCGTGCACGACATGGGCGTGTCGCGTGGGGACCTGGCGGTGATGAAGCGGCTGGCCGACCAGGGCAGGCTGCCGCTGCGCATCGATGCCTACGCCGACGGCAACCACGGCGCGCTCGACGACCTGTGCGCCAACGGCCCGTACACCCATCCGGGCGGGCGCCTGCAGATGCACGGGGTGAAGCTGTTCATGGATGGCGCGCTGGGCAGCCGCGGCGCGGCGCTGCTGGCCGACTACAGCGACGATCCGCACAACCGCGGCCTGCTGATGACCTCGCCGGCGGATTTCGAAGCGGCGGTGCGCAAGGCCGATGGCTGCAAGGTGCAGGTCGCCACCCACGCGATCGGCGACCGCGGCAACCGCATCGTGCTCGACACCTACGAGAAGGTGCTGGGCGCGCACAAGGACAACGACCACCGCTGGCGCGTGGAACACGCGCAGGTGGTGACGCTGGAGGACATCCCGCGTTTCGCCCAACTGGGCCTGATCGCCTCGATGCAGCCCACCCACGCCACCTCGGACATGGGCTGGGCGGAGCAGCGTGTGGGACCGGAGCGGATCAAGGGCGCCTATGCGTGGCAGCGCTACCTGCACAGCGGCGCGCGCCTGGCGCTGGGCTCGGACTTCCCGGTCGAGCAGGTCGATCCGCGCCTGGGCCTGTACGCGGCGGTCACCCGCCAGGACCGCGACGGCCGCCCGCCCGGCGGCTGGCAGCCGGAGCAGCGCCTGAGTGCGGCCGAGGCCCTGCGCGGTTTCACCAGCGATGCCGCGTACGCCGGGCACGACGAGGCGCAGGTCGGCCGCCTGCGCAGCGGCATGCGCGCCGACTTCGTCGTCTTCGATCGCGATCCGCTCGACGAAGCCGGCGGCCGCCTGGATACGCTGAAGGTGCTGTCCACCTGGGTCGACGGCGAACCGGTCTACCAGGCCGCGCCGCCGGCCAACGAGGGATAAGTACCCCCGGCGCCGCGGAGGCCATCGCCCCGCGGCGCTGAAACCATGCTGCAACCTTGGCTGCCCATGCTCTGCGCGCTTCAATCGCGCGCCATCGGGCCAGCCACGGCCGGAGGGCTTCCACCACGCCAACATCAAGGCGAACTCCATGCAGCTCCGCTTCCGCTCCGGTGCCGTAGACCGCAGCCCATCCCGTCGTTTGTTCCTGCGCCGTTCCACTCTTTCCCAAGCCTGCGCCCTGCTCGTGCTGTCGATGGGCGCGACCGCGGCGATGGCGGAGGAGGCGGCCGACCCGGCCACGCGCAGCGCCGCCACCGCGCTGGACACGATCACCGTGACCGCCGAGCGCCGCGAGCAGAACCTGCAGGACGTGCCGGTGTCGGTGGGCGTGGTGCAGGGCGAGGCGATGCGCGCCTATGCCGAAGGCGGCGACGACACCCTGCTGGCGTTGTCCGGCAAGGTGCCCGGCTTCTACGCCGAGACCACCACCGGCCGCATCTTCCCGCGCTTCTACATCCGCGGCCTGGGCAACATCGACTTCTACCTGGGCGCGTCGCAGCCGGTGTCGATCATCCAGGACGATGTCGTGCTCGAACACGTGGTGCTCAAGTCCAACCCGGTCTACGACGTGGACCAGGTGGAGGTGCTGCGCGGCCCGCAGGGCTCGCTGTTCGGCCGCAACACCACTGCCGGCATCGTCAAGTTCGACACGGTCAAGCCGGGCGGGGAGTTCATTGGCCGGATCAACGCCAGCTACGGCAGTCACGACACGGTGGCGATCGACGGCGGCCTCGGCGGCCCGGTCAACGACGTGCTGTCCTTCCGCGTTTCCACGCTCTACCAGCACCGCGGCGACTGGGTGGACAATACCTACAGTGGCCCCAGCGCCGACGGCACGGTCAGCCCGAAGAACAACGCCATGGGCGGCTACGACGACCGCAACCTGCGCCTGCAGATGCTGTACACGCCCAGCGAGCGGTTCTCGCTGCTGGCCTCGGCGCACACCCGCGACTACGACGGCACCTCCACGCTGTTCCTGCGCGGCGCCATGCGCAAGGGCTCGAACAAGGTCGACGTGGCGCGCGACAAGGTCGCCTACGACGAGGCCTATGACAATCCGCAGGCGTACCGGACCCATGGCGGCTCGCTCAAGGCCGTCTACGACTTCGGCGCGACCACGCTGACCTCGATCAGCGCCTACGAGACCACCTCCGGCTACAGTCGCGGCGATACCGATGGCGGCGCGGCGGCGGATTTCCCCGTCAACGGCGTGCCGAACGGCTATGGCCAGTCGATGGGGCAGGTGCGCGACCTCGGTCAATTCACCCAGGAACTGCGCCTGGCCAGCAACACCACCGCCCCGTGGTCCTGGCAGGTCGGCGCGTTCTATTTCGACGGGCGCGACACCACCGATTTCTACCAGCGCGCCTGGTTCCTGCAGGGCGTGGCGCGCAACCCGAACAACTGGGTGCGCCTGCGCAACATCAACACGTCGTGGGCCGGCTTCGGCCAGGTGAGCTGGAAGGCCAGCGATGCGCTGACCCTGACCGCCGGCGTGCGCGCGACCCGGGACGAGAAGAACACGCGGCTGCTCAAGACCGCCGACACCGCCGCTGGGATGGTGACCTACAGGGGCCGCCGCGACGTGGCGATGTCCGATACCCAGCCCAGCTGGGACCTGAGCGCGATGTACGAAGTGAGCCCGGTGCTGAGCCTGTACGCGCGCGTGGCGCGCGGTTTCCGCGGGCCGACCATCCAGGGCCGTTCGGCGGTGTTCAATTCCGATTTCACCACCGCCGATTCGGAAACCATCCTGTCGTGGGAAGCGGGCATCAAGAGCAGCCTGTTCGACAACCGCCTGCGCCTGAACGTCAGCGGTTTCACCTATGCGGTCGACGACATCCAGCTCAACGGCAACGATTCCAACGGCAACGGCGTGCTGTTCAACGCCGACAGGGCGCGCGCCTATGGCCTGGAGGCGGACATGGACTGGCGTCCGGTCCCGAACCTCTCGCTGAGCGCCGGCCTGAGCCTGCTGCACAGCCGGATCCAGGACAAGCGCGTGTATGCGCAGGTCTGCGCGCTCAACGGCGTGGTCGTGTGCACGGTCAAGGACCCGACCATCAGGATCGGCAGCAGCGTCTATGCGCAGATCGACGGCAACCCGTTGCCGAACGCGCCCAAGTACAACCTCAACCTCGCCGCGCGCTACGACCTCCCGGTGGGCGACGATGGCGCGGTGTTCTTCGCCACCGACTGGAACAGGCAGGGCCGGACCCAGTTCGTGCTGTACCGCACCGACGAGTTCCATTCCAACGGCAACTTCGAGGGCGGCCTGCGGATCGGCTACAGCGGCGGTTACGGCGCCTGGGAAGTGGCGGCATTCGCGCGCAACATCACCAACGAGAAGAACCTCAAGGGCGTGATCGAGAACTACATGGCGGCCGTCTACAACGAGCCGCGCATCGTCGGCGTTTCGTTCAACTACAACTGGCGCTGAAATGTCCGGGACAGCCTGCCCGCCCTCACCATGAGGGCGGGAAATCCTGCGCAATCGAGGGCCGTATCCAGCCTCGCGGATGAAGTTGCGGGAGAAACGATGGGTTCATCGCCGCGTCGTCGAGCGTGACGGATTTCACCCGACGAAAAAGAGGGCGGATTTTGAAATGGAATCCGCGTAAGATGCGCCGCACACTGCGGAACAAGCACTTTCCGGTGCATGCAATGCACCCGCGTCGATGCCGCGATCGGCGATCGCATCCCGTTGCATCGGTAATGAAGTTCGTCTTTTCATAGACATTACGCATTGTTGTTTCACGAGTTGGCACTGTCGGCGCGCCCGCACACCGGGCGCCCCCAGCCATTGCGAATTCGGGTAACGAACACATGCGCAAGCCACTCCCGCTTCATCCCCTGACGTTGTGCGTCCTGGCGGCAATGACCGCCTCGGCCAGCGTCCATGCCCAGACCAAGGATGAGGGCAGCGACCGCAAGGTCAGCGATCTCGCCGCGGTCAGCGTGTCCGCCTCGCGCATCGATCGCCCCGACCTGGTGGCGCCGACGCCGACGCTGCCGATCACCGCCGAAGAGCTGAAGCTCGATTCGCGCACCAACATCGGTGCCGCTCTCAACGACCTGCCGCAGTTCCGCGCCACCAGTTCGCCGCAGACCACCGGTTCCAATACCGGCGCCGGCAATGCGCCGGTCGACCTGCGCGGCCTGGGCATCTCGCGCACCCTGGTGCTGCAGGACGGTCGCCGCATCTCCAGCGACAACGACCTGAACACGATTCCGTCGATCGTCGTCAAAAGCGTCGACGTGGTGACCGGCGGCGCGTCCGCGGCCTGGGGTTCGGGCGCGGTCGGCGGCGTGGTCAACATCAGCCTGGATCATGACTTCGTCGGCTTCAAGGCCGGCGCACAGGCGGGGCAGTCCACTTACAACGACGGCAGGGAGAAGCGCTTCGAGGCGGCCTGGGGCACGGATTTCGCCGATGGGCGCGGTCATTTCCTGGTCGGCGGCGAGTTCCTCGACAACGACGGCATCGTGCCGCGCAGTTCGCGCAGCCGCGCCGGCCGCTGGTCGACCTTGTCCATCGGCAACGGCCAGTTCCAGCTGATGCCCGATGTCGGTTTCTCCGATGCCGGCTATGGCGGCCTGATCCTGTCCGGCGTGCTCAAGGGCAAGGCCTTCAATCCGGACGGTTCGCTGCGCGACTTCCAGTACGGCCATGTCGTCGGCGCGCTGATGAGCGGCGGCGAGGGTCCGTCGAACGACGACTACAGCCCGCTCAGCGCGCCGCAGAAACGTTACTCGGTGCTGGCCAGCGGCCGCTACGACCTGAACGACGACGTGCGCCTGACCGCCGAGGTCCGCCATTCGCGGATGTACAACAACTACATCTGGTTCGGCGACCACAACCGCAACAACCTGGACATCGGCATCGACAACGCCTTCCTGCCGCAACACGTGCGCGAGGCGATGCAGCAGGCAGGCGAAACCAAGCTGCGCATCGGCCGCTTCAACAATGACATCAACTACCCGCACATCGATTTCGAGCGCAGGACCACCCAGGCCACGCTCGCGCTCGATGGCTATGCCGGCGACTGGCGCTGGAGCGCCTACTACAGCCATGGCGAGGCCGAAGCCAACTTCGACACCCCCGGGTTCATCCTGCGCGACGCCTGGGCCAATGCGGTCGATTCGGTGATCGACCCGTCCACCGGCAAGCCGGTGTGCCGCGTCAGCCTGGGCAACCCGGCGGTGCACTGCGTGCCGATCAACGTGTTCGGCGAGGGCGCGCCGTCGCAGGAGGCCATCGACTACGTGACCGGCACGCCGCAGCAGCGCGCCAAGACCACGCTGGACGTGTTCGGCGCCAGCCTGCGCGGCGAACCCTGGGAGCTGCCGGCCGGCGCGGTCTCGGTGGCGTTCGGCGTGGAAGGGCGGCGCGAGGCGATCGACCAGCGCGTCGGCGAGCTGGACGCGGCCAAGGCGTTCCGGTCGTTCAACTTCAGCGCCATGAAGGGCTCCTTCAACGTCAAGGAGGCCTTCGGCGAAGTGCTGGTGCCGCTGGTCAAGGACGTGCCGGGCCTGAACAACCTGGCCCTGAGCGCGGCCGCGCGCATCTCCGACTACAACACCACCGGCTCGATCTGGTCGTGGAAGCTCGGCGTCACCAACGAGTTCTTCGACGGCTTCCGCGGCCGTATCGCCCGTTCGCGCGACATCCGCTCGGCCAACCTGGGCGAGCTGTTCACGACCACGACCACCGGCTGGAGCTACGTCACCGACCCGACCAACAACCAGACCGTCTACGCGTTGAGCAACGGCGGCGGCAACCCGGGACTGCGGCCGGAGACCGCCGACACCCTGACCGCCGGCCTGAGCTGGTCGCCGCGCGCGGTCGAAGGGCTGGATTTCTCGGTGGACTATTTCAACATCGACATCAAGGACGTGATCACCACGATCGGCCTGCAGGACATCCTCAGCCGCTGCGCCGCCGGCAACGCCGAGCTGTGCAGCCGGGTCGAGCGCGACGCGGGAGGAAACATCACCCGCATCGTCTCCACCTACACCAACCTGTCCCAGTACAAGACCGACGGCGTCGACCTGGAGGCTTCCTACCGCCGCGACGCCAGCCTGTTCGGCGTGCCCGGGCGGCTGCGCCTGCGCACCCTGGCGACCTGGGTCAACAGCCTGAGCACCGACGACGGGGTCAAGCGCATGGAGTACGTGGGCTCGCAGGGCTATGCGTTCGGCCTGGGCGTGCCGAAGTGGCGCGCGGTGTCCAGCATCGCCTTCGACAGCGATGCCTTCTCGGTCAACGCGCGCGCCCGCTACCTGTCCGCCGGCGACTACGACCGCAACCAGAACATCGTCAACAACCGCATCGGCAGCTACGTCTACTACGACGTGGGCGGCGCCTACCGACTGGGCGGCGAGGGCAGGGTCGAGCTGTACGCCAGCGCCAACAACGTCTTCAACAAGAAGGCGCCTATCGCCGCGACGTTCTCGCCCTACTACGACGTCATGGGCGCCTACTACACCGCCGGCGTGCGGGTGAAGTTCTGAGCGGCCTGGCCGCCAACCGACAAGGAGCACAAATGAATCATGCAATCCGTAACCTGCTGGCGGCGGCGTTGGCCGTCGTCGGCAATGCGGCCGCAGCGGTTCCGGTGCCGCCGGCGATCCATGCCGACGGCGTTCCCGCCATCCCCGACGCGACCGCCGAGGCCAGCGCCCGCTACCTGGAGTTCCGCCGCGCCGCGTTCCTCGGCTGGAACCCGCAGGACCGCTCGGTCCTGATGAAGACCCGCTTCGGCGGCACCGACCAGCTGCACAGCGTGCGCTCGCCCGGCGCCGCGCGTACCCAGCTGAGCTTCGAGGCCGAGCCGGTTCCCTTCGCCAGCCATGCACCGGGCGACAGCGGCCACTTGGTGGTGCAGAAGGACATCGGCGGCAACGAGTTCTTCCAGCTGTACCTGCTCAAGGACGGCCGCCTGGAGCTGTTGACCGACGGCAGCTCGCGCAACTGGTTCGGCAGCTGGAGCCGCGACGGACGCCTGCTCGGTTACGCCTCCTCGCGGCGCAACGGCGCGGACATGGACCTCTACGTGCTGGACCCGGCGCGGCCTGGCAGCGACCGCATGGTCGCCCAGGTCAGCGGCGGCGGCTGGAACATCTCCGACTTCTCGCCCGACGGCAGCCGCGCGCTGGCCATCAACCGGCTCTCCATCAACCATGCCGTGCTGGCCGAGATCGACCTGCGCAAGGGCGGGATGAAGGTGCTGACCCCGGCGCGCGGGCGCGCGTCCTACGCCGATGCGCAGTACGCCCGCGACGGCCGGATCTGGGTGCTGTCCAACCGTGACTCGGACTTCGTGAGGCTGGGCAAGCTGGACCCGCGCAGCGGTGCGTTCGCCGCGGTCAGCCGCGAGCCGCGCTGGGACGTGACCGACTACGCGGTGTCCGACGACGAACAGGTGCTGGCCTATGCGATCAACGACGCCGGGGTGTCGCGGCTGCGCGTGGGCGACGGCCAGGGCGGCAACGTGCGGCAGGTCGAGGGTTTGCCGGACGGCGTGCTGGACTGGAGCATCGGCCGGCTGCTGCAGATCGCGCCGTGGGGCGAGATCGGCCTGAGCCTTTCCTCGGCAAAGGTGCCCGGCGATGTCTATTCGATCGACGCCAGGACGCTGGCGGTCCGGCGCTGGACCCGGAGCGAGGCCGGCGGCCTGGACCTGGAGCGCAACCGCGAGCCGGAGCTCGTGGAGGTCGCCAGTTTCGACGGCCAGAAGATGTCCGGTTTCCTGTACCGCCCCGATCCCGCCCGCTTCCCGGGCAAGCGCCCGTTGATCATGGATATCCACGGCGGGCCGGAAGGGCAGAGCCGGCCGGGTTTCCTCGGGGCCGACAACTACCTGGTCAACGAGCTGGGCGTGGCCCTGTTCCTGCCCAACGTGCGCGGCTCCTCGGGCTACGGCACCCGCTTCCTGGACCTGGACAACGGCCCGTGGAAACGCGAGGACTCGGTCAAGGACGTGGGCGCGTTCATCGACGCGCTGGCGGCCGATCCGGCGCTGGATGCGGCCCGTTTTGCGGTCTACGGTTTCAGCTACGGCGGCTACATGTGCTACGCCGCGGCGGTGCACTACAGCGACCGCCTGCGCTCGGCCAGCTGCGCCGTGGCCATTTCCGATTTCGTCACCTTCCTGGAGAACACCCAGACCTACCGGCGCGACCTGCGCAGGGTCGAGTACGGCGACGAGCGCGACCCGGCCCAGCGCGCCAGGCTCGCGGAGATATCGCCGCTGCGCAATGTCGGGAAAATCCGCATTCCGCTGATGGTCGCCGCCGGCGGCAACGATCCGCGGGTGCCGGCCTCCGAGGCCGAGCAGATCGTCAAGGCGCTGCGCGGGCAGGGCGGCGAGGCCTGGCACGTGCTGGCACGCAACGAGGGCCACGGTTTCCACAAGCGCGAGAACCGCGATTACATCTTCTGGGCCGGGATCGAGTTCTGGAAGAAGACGCTGCTCGGCCAGGCGGATTGAGCGCGGGAGCGCCGGCGGCCGCTGGCGCTCCCGCTTCAGCGGTCGTCGTGCAGCTGGCCGCCGGGCAGGAACACCCAGGTGCGGGTGACCTGGAGGATGTCGATGTCTTCGGTGGTGCGGGGCAGGGGCGGGAACGGCTGGGCCAGTTCCACCACCCGCAGCGCGGCGGCGTCCAGCAGCGGCGTGCCGCTGCTGCGCAGGATGCGGCTGCTTTCCACGCTGCCGTCGCGGCGCACGCCCACGGTGATGACCACCTGGCCGCCGAGGCGGCGCTGGCGCGCTTCGTCGGGGTAGTTCAGGTTGCCCACGCGCTCGGCGCGGTCCACCCAGGCGCGCAGGTAGTTGGCGTAGGCGTATTCGCGGGTGCTGGCCGAGACGAACTTGCGGTTCGGGCGCTTGGCGTACTGCTCCGAGCGCAGGTGCACTTCGGCGGCCAACCGCGCCATTTCCGCGTCGCGCTGCTCGCGCGCGGTCATCGGCGCGTTGCTGTCGGGACGTTCGGGCAGCGGCCGCGACTGCGCCTCGGCGACGACCTGTTCGCCCTGCGCGCTGCTGACCACGCGCGCCTGCGGCGGCGGCGGAACCGCCGCGTCCCGGCGCCGGGTCGGCACCGGCGCCAGTCCGTCCTCGGGCTGCGGCACGATGCCGGCCTGGCTGTCGCGCGGACGCTGCGGCCTGTCGTGGTCGCCGCCGCCCTGCTGGTTGGCCTGGGCCAGGAAGTCGGCCTGCTTCGGCGTCAGCGGCGTGCTGGTCTGGCTGAAGATCACGTCCAGCGTCGGCACCAGCGGCGCGGTGCCGCCGACCGCGAAGCCCACGCCCGCGATCAGCAGGCCGTGCACCAGCAGCGACAGCGCCAGCGTGGCGCCCAGCCGCTGTTGTTCGGTGACCCGCGCCGGCGGCGGCAGGGCATCGGCGGGGGCGCTCATCGCGGCAGGCCGGCCTCGATCGCGTCGAACAGCTGGCCGGCGATGTTCAGCCCGAACTGGGCGTCGAGCTCGCGGGCGCAGGTCGGGCTGGTGACGTTGACCTCGGTGAGGTAGTCGCCGATCACGTCCAGGCCGACGAAGCGCATGCCGCGGCGCTTCATCTCCGGGCCGACCTGGGCGGCGATCCAGCGATCGCGCTCGCTCAGCGGGCGGCCTTCGCCGCGGCCGCCGGCGGCGAGGTTGCCGCGGAACTCGTCGCCCTGCGGGATGCGCGCCAGGCAGTAGTCCACCGGTTCGCCGTCGATCAGCAGGATGCGCTTGTCGCCGGCGCTGATGTCGGGGATGAAGCGCTGCGCCAGCGCCAGCCGGCGGCCGCCGTCGGTGAGTGTCTCCAGGATGACGTTGAGATTGGGGTCGCCGGTGCCGCTGCGGAAGATCGAGCGCCCGCCCATGCCGTCCAGCGGCTTGAGCACGACCTGCCCGTGTTCGAGCGCGAAGGCCTTGAGCGCGGCCGCGCTGCGGCTGACCAGGGTCGGTGGGCAGCACTCCGGGAACAGCAGCGCGGCCAGCTTCTCGTTGTAGTCGCGCAACCCCTGCGGATCGTTGACCACGCAGGCGCCGGCGGCCTGCGCCACCGACAGCACCTGGGTGTCGTAGAGGAATTCGCCGTCGAACGGCGGATCCTTGCGCATCAGCACGATCTGGCCGGGACCGAACGCGGTGCGGGCGTAATCGCCCAGCGTGAACCAGCCGGCCGGGTCGTCGCGCACCTGCAGCGGTGCGGTCTCGGCCACGGCGGCACCGCCTTCCAGCGCCAGTCCGCCGGGGCGCACGTAATGCAGGCGGTGGCCGCGCCGCTGTGCTTCCAGCAGCATGGCGAAGGTGGTGTCCTTGGCGATCTTGATTTGGGCGATGGGGTCCATCACCACGATGACGTCCAGCATGATCCACGGCCTTTCGGGTCAGGCGGCGATGGTAGCCTCCCGGCGCGACGGGCGCCCAGCGCCATGCGCGGCCCGGAGCGTTGCGCGGCTGAATGGCCCGGCGCAACGACTGCGATGGAGGTCACACTGCGCGCGGCGACGGCCCCGCGCTGGTAGCGGCCCTTGACAGTTTGCGGCCGGACTGGGATATAGACCGCTTTCGCAGCAGCACCACGCACAGATGGCGCGCTGCGCGCCCGGGGAAATCGCAATGGTTGAAAACATGGCTGCGGGTGGGGAACTCGCAGGGCTGAAGGTGATGGTCATCGACGATTCGAAGACCATCCGGCGTACCGCCGAGACACTGCTCAAGCGCGAAGGCTGCGAGGTCGTGACCGCGACCGACGGCTTCGAGGCACTGGCCAAGATCGCCGACCAGCAGCCGCAGATCATCTTCGTCGACATCATGATGCCGCGGCTGGACGGCTACCAGACCTGCGCGCTGATCAAGGGCAACCAGCTCTTCAAGTCCACGCCGGTGATCATGCTGTCCTCCAAGGACGGCCTGTTCGACAAGGCGCGCGGGCGCATCGTCGGCTCCGAGCAGTACCTGACCAAGCCCTTCACGCGCGAAGAACTGCTGGGTGCCATCCGCACATACGTCAACGCCTGACCAGGGGGTAAGGCACATGGCTCGAATCCTGTTGATCGAGGACTCACCGACCGACCGGGCGGTGTTCACGCAATGGCTGGAAAAGGCCGGGCACGAAGTGCTCGCCACCGACAACGCCGAGGATGGCCTGCAGATGGCGCGCAGCCAGACGCCGCAGCTGGTGCTGATGGACGTCGTGCTGCCCGGCATGAGCGGCTTCCAGGCCACCCGCGCGCTGTCGCGCGACGAGGCCACCCGCGGCATTCCGGTGCTGATCGTCAGCACCAAGAGCATGGAGACCGACATGGCCTGGGGCATGCGCCAGGGCGCGTCGGATTACGTGGTCAAGCCGCCGCGCGAGGACGACCTGATCGCGCGGATCAACAAACTGGTGGGTTGATGCGATCTCCCTTCGACATCCTCGAGGCCTACGAGCGGCGCAGCCTGGCGCACGCGGTGCAGCTGCCGGAACGGCATTTCTCCGCCGACGTGTGGCGCGGCGTGGGTTACCGCATCGGCAGCCGGCGCCTGGTGTCCGATTTCCGCGAGGTGGTCGAGATCGTGCCGATGCCGCCGGTCACGCCGGTGCCCGGCGCGCAGCCGTGGCTGCTGGGCGTGGGCAACCTGCGCGGCAACCTGTTCCCGGTGGTGGACCTGAAGTACTTCCTGGAAGGGCAGCGCACCGTCCAGCAGGAAGGCCACCGCGTGCTGATCATGCGCCAGACCGGCGGCGACGTCGCCATCAGCATCGACGAGCTCTATGGGCAGCGCAGTTTCGAGCTGTCCAGCCAGGTCCCGGCCGGCGACATCGCCCAGGGCCGTTACGCCCATTTCGTCGAGCGCGCCTTCAACGATGGCGGCCACGACTGGGGCGTGTTCTCGCTTTCCGTGCTCTCGCGCACGCCTGAATTCCGGCAGGCCGCCGCCTGAGCGCGGGCCCGCCTTTCCGTATTGGATACCGAGGTCGAAACATGAGTACTGCTCCGGACGCCGCCAAGGCCGGCAAGCTTGGCAACGTGGGTACCAATTTCTGGCTGGGCCTGCTGGTGCTGTCGATGATCGTATTCGGCGCCAACACCGGCGTGGCGACCTGGCAGGGCAGCCGCCTGGCCGGCGCGGGCACCGGCGCGGCCGACCTGCAGGTGCTGTCGCAGCAGCTGGCCAACCAGGGCCGCGAGGCGGTGGCCGGCAACCGCGAGGCCTACGCTGCGTTCAAGGACACCCGCGCCCGGGTCGACCGCACGGTGGGCGAGCTGAAGGGCCGCTTCGGCGAGGAAGCCGGCGTGGCCGCGCCGCTGCGCCAGCTGGTCGAAACCTGGCAGCCGCTGTCCAAGAACGCCGAGCAGATCGTGGCCAGCGAGCCGGCGGTGCTGGCGCTGGCCGGCAACGCCGACAGCTTCGTCGGCGCGGTGCCGCAGCTGCAGGCGCAGCTGAACGAAGTGGTGCGCGCGATGACCGCCGGCGGCGCGCAGTCGGCGCAGATCTACAACGGCCTGCAGCAGGTGGTGGTGGTCGGCTCCATGGCCCGCCGCGTCACCGAGATCCGCGCAGGCGGTCCCGGCGCCAGCGGCGCCGGCGACGCGCTGGCGCGCGACATGACCGTGTTCACCCAGGTGCTCGAAGGCCTGCGCGCCGGCAACCAGGAACTGGGCATCGCCGCGGTGCGTAACGCCGACGCGCAGGTGGCGCTGGAGCAGTCGGCCAGCCAGTGGACCAAGATGAAGAAGGACGCCGACGCGATCCTGGCCAGCTCGCGCAACCTGTTCGCCGCGCAGTCCTCGGCCGCGGCGCTGGCCAGCGGTTCGGACCGCATGCTGGACAGCAGCCGCAAGCTGTTCGACGCCTTCTCCGCGTTCGGTTCCACCCGCGACACCCGCATCTTCCCGAACTTCTGGTGGAGCGTGGTGTTCGGCGCGCTGTCGGTGCTGTCGATCATCGGCTTCGTGTGGAGCACGGTGCGCAGCCGTTCGCGCGAACAGGAACTGCGCTACCAGACCCAGGTGGAGTTCAACAGCCGCAACCAGCAGGCGATCATGCGGCTGCTGGACGAAATCAGCTCGCTCGGCGAAGGCGACCTGACGGTGAAGGCCTCGGTGACCGAGGACATGACCGGCGCCATCGCCGACGCCATCAACTACGCCGTGGACGAGCTGCGCCACCTGGTGACCACGATCAACGACATCTCCAGCAAGGTGGCGGTGTCGGCGCAGGAAACCCAGGCCACCGCCATGCAGCTGGCCGAAGCGGCCGGCCACCAGGCCGACGAGATCACCAGCGCCTCGGACCGCATCGGCGAGATCGCGACCTCCATCGAGCAGGTGTCGCGCAACTCCAGCGAGTCGGCCGAAGTGGCGCAGCGCTCGGTGGTGATCGCCACCGAGGGCGCCGGCGTGGTGCGCCAGACCATCCAGGGCATGGACCAGATCCGCGACCAGATCCAGGAGACCTCCAAGCGCATCAAGCGGCTGGGCGAGTCCTCGCAGGAAATCGGCTCGATCGTGGAGCTGATCAACGACATTTCCGAGCAGACCAACATCCTGGCGTTGAACGCCGCGGTGCAGGCGGCATCGGCCGGCGAGGCGGGCCGCGGCTTCGCGGTCGTGGCCGACGAAGTGCAGCGACTGGCCGAACGCACCTCCGGCGCGACCCGACGGATCGAAGGCCTGGTGCAGGCGATCCAGGCCGATACCAACGAAGCGGTCACCTCGATGGAACAGACCACCGCCGAAGTGGTGTCCGGCGCGCGCCTGGCCGAGGACGCCGGCACCGCGCTGACCGAGATCGAACGCGTGTCCAACGCGCTCAACACCTTGATCAAGAGCATCTCCATCGCCGCCCACCAGCAGGCTGCCGCCGCTACCGACATCACCCAGACCATGGGCGTGATCCGGCAGATCACCGGCCAGACCTCGCAGGGTGCCGGACAGACCGCCGATTCGCTCGGCCAGCTGAACCAGCTGGCCGCGGACCTGCGCCGTTCGGTGGCCGACTTCAAGCTTCCGGCCTGAACCGGTTGAACGGGCGGGGATGGAAAGGAACCAGCAGATGATGTGTCGTCATACCGCAGAACAGGGCCGCCCGGACGGCATGCGAACGATGCTGCACGGGGGAGTGCGATGAGTACCTTGCGCGATGCGATGAGCCACGCGGCGCTGGGCTGGGTCAAGCCGGAGCTGGACGAGACCCTGCGCCAGGCGCGCAGCGAGATCGAGTACTTCGTCGAGGACCCCGCCGACAGCAGCCGCATGCGCTTCTGCGCCGGCTACCTGCACCAGGTGCAGGGCACGCTGCGCATGGTCGAGCTGTATGCCCCGGCCATGGTGGCCGAGGAACTGGAACTGCTGGCCGACGCCGTGCGCGACGGCGCCGTGCCGGACCGCGACGAGGCCTGCGCCACGCTGATGCGCGGCACCGTGCTGCTGCCCGATTACCTGGAACGCCTGCAGAACGGCCACCGCGACATCCCCATCGTGCTGCTGCCGCTGCTCAACGAGATCCGCGCCGCGCGCGCGGCCGAGGGCATCAACGAGGGCGTGCTGCTGGCCTTCGACCCAGAGGCGGGCAAGGCCAGCGAAGCCGAACTGGAGCACGCGCGCGGCAGCCTGAGCGGGCGCAACCGCGAGCTGCTGGACACCGTCGGCAACGCGGTCAAGGAAGAACTGCTGCGCATCAAGGATGCGCTGGACCTGCACGTGCGCCTGGGCGGGGAGACCGCCGGGCTGCAGACCCAGGTCAACGAACTGGGCGCCGTGGCCGACACGCTGGGCGTGATGGGGCTGGGCGTGGCGCGCGGCGTCGTGGCGCAGCAGCGCGACGCGCTGCGCGACGTGGTGGACGGCGGACGTCCGCTGGACGACAACCTGCTGCTCGACATCGCCGGCGCGCTGCTCTACGTCGACGCCTCGCTGGACGACCAGGTCGCCTACCTCGGCGCCACCCTGGACGGCGACGAGGATCCGGCGGCGGTGGAAACGCGGCGCACCGTGGAGGTGCTGGCGCACGAGGCCATCGCCAATTTCGGTGCCGCGCGCGAAGCCTTCGTCGCCTTCATCGAGACCAACTGGGACCACGCGCGCCTGCAGGACGTGCCGCGCCTGCTCGACGAGGTGTCCGGCGCGCTGCGCATGCTCGACCTGCAGACGCCGGCGGACTACATGAACGGCGTGCGCCAGTACATCGGCGTCGAACTGATCGGGCGCAAGCGCGTCCCCGGTGGGCGTCAGCTGGACACCCTGGCCGATGCCATGGCCAGCCTGGAGTACTACCTCGAGGCGCTGCGCGAACGTCGCCCCGGCCGCGAGGAAATCCTGGACATCACCCGCAGCAGCCTGGAGGCGCTGCGCTACTGGCCGGTGCCCGCGGCGGGTGCCCCGGAGGACGCGATCCCCGCTCCCGCCATGGCGGCGCCGGCCGTTGCGGCCGCGGTCGCCGACGATACGCCGGAAGACGTGGCCGTCGCGACGGCGCCCGTCGCCTCGACGTCCGATGCCCCGGAGGCGGCGAGCGATGAGGCCGTTGCCGCGCCGGCCCGGCCGCTGGTGTTCGCCCAGGCCATCCATGCGCGTCCGGCGCCGGTAGCGGCCGAACCGCCGCCGCTGCCGCCGCTCGACATCGCGCCGGCCACGGACGTTGCGGACGCCGTCCCGACCTTCAGTACGAGCGAGGACGACTCCGTCGTGGCGGATGCCGAACCGGCGCCGTCCTTCGCGGCGCCGCGCTCGGACGCGGGCGAGCTCTATTCGATGCCGGAATGGCTGTCCGGCGATGCGGCCGGCAAACCTGCCGCAACCGACGAACCGGTGGTGGACGGAGCGGCCTTCGATCCGGTCGCCGCGGAACGGGATGCAGGACCGCAGGCCGGCATCACGCTGGAACCGTTTGCGGCCGATCCCGCCGCTGGCGAGTCCGCGCCGCTGGATGACGTCGATGCTTCGGCCGATGCCCGGGCGTTTCCCACCTTCGATCCGGTCGCTGCCGAGCAGGGGCCGACGGACGACGCGCCTGCCGTGCAGGCCACCAGTGACGCGCCGGTGTTCGATGCGGCGCCGTTCGAGTTCACCCTCGAGGAAGATGCATCGACCGCCGCGCGCGTGGAGGGCGAGGACGTGTCCGCCGCCGCCCCCGCGCAGCAGGACGAAGCGCCGGCTGCGATGGATGCGCCGGAACAGGCCGTCGCCGCCGCCGTGCCGGCCGGCGGCGGCCCGGTTTCCGAAGCGCCCGCGCCGGACCACGAGATCGCGGCGTTCATGGCCGAGCTGGACAAGGCCGCCGCGTCCTTCGATCCGTTCGCGGCCCCGGCCGCACCGGAAGCCGCGCCCGCCGCACCCGCGCCCGTCGCCGAGGCGCTGGACGCGGGCGTCGGCATGGACGGCGGTTTCGACAACGATGCCGAGCAGATCGACCAGGACATCCGCGATGTATTCATCGAGGAGTTCGATGAGGAACTGCTGAACCTGGGCCGGCTGCTGCCGGCCTGGCGTGCGGCGCCGGACAGCATGGAGCGCCTGCGCCCGGTGCGCCGCGTGTTCCACACGCTCAAGGGCAGCGGCCGCCTGGTCGGCGCGCGCACGCTGGGCGAGTTCAGCTGGAAGATCGAGAGCATGCTCAACCGCGTGCTCGACGGCAGCCGTCCGGCCAGCCCGGCGGTGGTGGCCATGGTCGGCCAGGCCTTCGAAGTGCTGCCGCAGTTCAACGCCGCCCTGCGCGACAACGGCCGCATCCATGCCGACGTGCTCGGCATGCAGGACATCGCCGACCGCATCGCCGCCGGCGAGGAAGCGTTCCATGTCGCCGGCGCCCCTGCCGCTCCGGCCGCCACCACCGTCGCACCGGCGGAGGCCACGCCGGCCACCACCGGCACGCCGGCCTCGGTGGACAGCGTGCTGCGCGAGATCCTCGAAGCCGAAGTGGGGCAGCACCTGGCCACGGTCGAAGCGTGGCTGTCGCAGTCGCGCCCCGAACCGCAGCCGGTGAGCGAGGAACTGCTGCGCGCCGTGCACACCATGAGCGGCGCCTTCGCGATGACCGAAGTGCCGGAGATCACCGCGGTGACCGCGCCGGTCGAGTCGTTCGTGAAACGCTCGCTCGCCAATGCCGTCACCCCGAGCGCCGAGGGCGTCGCCGCGCTGGGCGAGGCCGCCACCGCCGTGGCCACCACCATCACCGCGCTGCAGGCGCCGTCGCCGCTGATCCCGTCGTTCGCGCCGCTGGCCGAGCGCCTGCAGGCGCTGGCCGACGCGCTGCCGGAAGTGCGCTGGCCGCCGCTGGTGCACGAGGACATCGACGACGAGGACGAGCCGGTCGCCACCGCAGCCGGCGACACCCAGGCGCCGGAACCGCTGCCGGTGGCAGGCGAACTTGCCGGCATCGGCGATCTTTCCGCGTATTTCGATCCGGCGCTTCTGGAGGCCTCGTTCGCGGGTGTCCCGGCGCAGGAGGCAAGCGCGCACACGGAACCGCATGCGCCTTCCGCCGCCGCGGACGAGACGGCCGCGCTGCAGGTCTTCGAATGGCCGGAAGAGACCCCGGACGAAGCCGAAGCCGGCGTCGCGGCCGGGGAAGACGCCGACACCGAGACCGAAGCGGAACTGGAGATTTCCAGCCCGCTGCAGGACGAGGTGGAAACCCCGCTCGCGCAGGACGGGATGGACGCTGCCGGCACCGCGCTGGAGCGCGATGACGCCGCGCTGGAAGCATCCGTGGACACCGGGTCCGTGACGGACCCGGCGATGGAGCTGGCGCCGGCCGACGTCGAGCCGACCGAACTGGCCGGACTGGCCGACGCCATGCCGCTCTCCGACGAGGTGGAAGCCGTTGCGGCCGACGAGGAGCCGCAGCAGGACGAACAGGCGCAGGCGATGGACGCAGCCGTCGCGGCGCAGGACGAGCAGCACGACGGAGACGCGACTGGCGGGTTCGATGCCGCGATTTCGGAGCCGCTCCAGGTCGAAGAAACAGCCGACGTATCGGCGCCGCCGCTGGATGCGACCGAATCGATGGACCTGCCGGACGAGCGGATCGAAGCTGCGGCCGACGTCGCTGCGGCCGATGTTGCCGCCGAATCCGAACCTGAACCTGAACCTGAACCCGAAGCTGAAGCCGAAGCCGAAGCCGAAGCCGAAGCCGAAGCGGAATCCGAAGCGGAATCCAAGCCGGAGCCGGACCAGTTCGCCGCAGCAGCGGCGGCGCTTGCGCCGTTGACGGCGCCGGTGGACGACGAGGCCGCGCCGGCGCCCGCCGTCGACGCGGCGGCATTCGATGCCGGCCCGCTCGACTTCGACGACCTCGACCGCGAACTGGTCGACATCTTCGTCGAGGAAGGCAAGGACCTGCTCGACCATTGCGACCGCCTGATCAGCGAGTTGCGCTCGGCGCCGGAGGACCGCGAGCTGCTGGCCGGGCTGCAGCGTGACCTGCATACGCTCAAGGGCGGCGCGCGCATGGCCGGCATCAACGCCATCGGCGATCTCGGCCACGGCATCGAATCGCTGCTGGAAGCGGTGGCGGCCAGCCGTACCGAGATCGGCCGCGGCGACGTGCAGCTGCTCGAACGCGGTTTCGACCGCCTGCACCAGCTGCTGATCCGCACCGGCGCGCACCGCGCGGTGCGGATGCCGGTCGACCTGATCGAGGCGTTCGAAGCCCGCACTGCCGGCCGCGGCGACGCGCCGGAAGCGGCGCTGGCCGCGTACGCGCCGTCGGTGCCGGCGCTGGACGCCGGTGTGGCGCCGGCCGTCGAGGCCATGCCCGAAACGGAAACCACCGAGGGCGGAACGGAGCCGGCATCGGCCGAAGCCGATGCCATCGAGGACGCGTCCGCGGGGACGGTGGCGGCGTCCGCGCCGGCCGAGGCCCTGCCGGACATCGCGCCGCAGCCGCTGGCGGCCACCGGCATCGCCGCCGAGCCGCTGTCCGCGCCGGTGGTCGAAGCGCAGGCGGTGGACGAGGAAGGCGCGATGCGCACGCAGGAACAGGTGCGCGTGCGCGCCGACCTGCTCGACCGCCTGGTCAACCACGCTGGCGAGGTCGCGATCTACCGCTCGCGCCTGGAACAGCAGCTGGGCGCGTTCCGCAGCGCCATGGGCGAACTGGACCGTACCAACGCCCGCCTGCGCGACCAGCTGCGCCGCCTGGACCTGGAAACCGAGGCGCAGATCGTCGCCCGCTACCGCCGCGAGCAGGAGCAGGCCGACCAGGCGTTCGATCCGCTGGAACTGGACCGCTTCTCCACGCTGCAGCAGCTCAGCCGCGCCCTGAACGAATCGGCGGCCGACCTGGGCGGCCTGCAGGGCGTGCTCGACGACCTGTCGCGCAACTACGACGCTCTGCTGCAGCAGCAGTCGCGCGTCAGTTCGGAACTGCAGGACGGCCTGATGCGCGCGCGCATGGTGCCGTTCGACGGCCTGGTGCCGCGCCTGCGCCGCGTGGTGCGGCAGGCCGCGCAGGACATCGGCAAGCAGGTGCACCTGAATCTGGAAGGCACCCACGGCGAACTGGACCGCAACGTGCTCGACCGCATGGTCGCGCCGCTGGAGCACATGCTGCGCAACTCCGTGGCCCATGGCCTGGAGACGCCGGAGCAGCGCGTCGCCGCCGGCAAGCCGGAGGAAGGCAGCATCACCCTGCGCCTGCGCCGCGAAGGTTCGGAAATCGTGCTGGAAGTGGCCGATGACGGTGCCGGCCTCGACCGCGAGGCGATCCGCCGCCGCGGCGAGCAGCGCGGCCTGATCCAGGCCGGCGAACAGCTCGACGACACGCAGCTGGACAGCCTCATCTTCGCCTCCGGCTTCAGCACCAGCGAGCAGGTCAGCCAGCTCGCCGGCCGCGGCGTGGGCATGGACGTGGTGCGCAACGAGGTGCGCCAGCTCGGCGGCTCGGTGGACATCCACTCGGTGCGCGGGCAGGGCGTGACCTTCACTCTGCGCCTGCCGCAGACGCTGGCCGTCACCCAGGCGGTGTTCGTGCGCATCGGCGAGACCACCTTCGCCGTGCCGGTGGCCTCGGTCAGCGGCATCGGCCGCATCGCCCGCGAGCGCTTCGAATCCGGCCAGGGCGGCTACCACTACAACGGCGAGGACTTCGCGCTGCACGACCTGGGCACGCTGGTGGGGCAGGCCGCGGCCAAGGCCGAGGGCCAGCCGCAGATCCCGCTGCTGCTGGTGCGTGCCGGCGACCTGCGCGCGGCCGTGGCCATCGACCAGGTGCTGGGCAACCGCGAAATCGTGGTCAAGCCGGTGGGCCTGCAAATCGCCTCGGTACCGGGCATCTACGGCGCCACCATCACCGGCGAAGGCAACGTGGTGGTGATCCTGGACGTGGCGCCGCTGGTGCGCCGCCACCTGGCGCAGCCGCAGCAGCCGGTGGAGGCGACCGTGGTCGGCCAGCAGCGGCACGTGCCGCTGGTGATGGTGGTGGACGACTCGCTGACCATGCGCAAGGTCACCGGCCGCGTGCTGGAGCGCCACAACTTCGAGGTGGTGGCCGCGCGCGACGGCGTCGAGGCGCTGGAGCGGCTGGAAGAGCGCGTGCCCGACCTGATGTTGCTGGACATCGAGATGCCGCGCATGGACGGCTACGAGCTGGCCACCGCGATGCGCGCCGATCCGCGCTACCGGGAAGTGCCGATCGTGATGATCACCTCGCGCAGCGGCGACAAGCACCGCCAGCGCGCATTCGAGATCGGCGTGCAGCGCTATCTCGGCAAGCCGTACCAGGAGCTGGATCTGATGCGCAATGTCTACGACCTTTTGGGGATCGCCCGTGTCCGCGAGTGACCGTTCCAGCGGCAGGCCGGTCGCCCTGCTGGCGCGGCCCGGCGCCGCGCGCGAGCGGCTGAAGGACGCCGTGCTCGCCGCCGGCGGCGCGCTGGTGCTGGAAGCGGACCCGGAGGCGCTGGAGCCGGCGGCGTTGCAGGCCCTCGGGCCGGCGATGGTGCTGGTGGCGCTGGAGCCGGCGGTGGAGGACGCGCTCGAGCGCCTCGCGCCGGCCCTGGATGCGCCGCAGCTGGAGTTGATGTTCGAGGAAGCCGAGCTGGCCGCGCGCCGCGAAGGCTGGGATGCGCAGCGCTGGACGCGCCATCTTGCCGCCAAGCTGCACGGACACGGCCAGGTGCTGCCGCCCGGACACGAGGAAGAGGCGTTGCCGCTGCTGGAGCCGGGCATGCCCGAACGCCCGGCCGAACGCCATGCCGATGCGCCGCTGCAGTTCCACGTCGACGAAGCCGTGCTGCATATCGACGAGGTGCCGGCCGACACGCTGTATGCGCCGCCGGCCGCCATCGACCGGCCGGAAGTGCTGACCTTCGAGGAACTGATGGCGCTCGCGCCCTCGCGGGCGGAACCGGAAGCAGCGCCGGCGCCGCCGGCCGGGCCGCCGGAACTGCCGCCCGCGGCCACCGCGCCGGCACCGGCCGCCGCCGCGCCCTTGCCCGGCAGCTTCCACAGCTGGTCGCTGGTGGAGGACGACGCCTACGTCGCGCCGGTGCCGGTCGCCGCGCCGGCCGTGGACGATGCGCCGCAGGCCATCGATGCCGGCGGATTCGACGCCGGCGCGCTGTCGCTGGTCGAGCTGGACGCGGAAGCCGCCGCCAGCGTGCCGGGTGCGGTGCTGCTGCTGGCCGGCATCGGCGGGCCGGACGCGGTGCGGCGCCTGCTGGGCGCGCTGCCGGACGACTACGCGCTGCCGGTACTGGTGCAGATGCGCCTGGACGGCGGCCGCTACGCCAATCTCGTCAAGCAGATGTCGCGCGTGGCGATGCTGCCGGTCGCGCTGGCCGAAGCCGGACAGGCGCTGGAGGGCGGCAATGTCTATGTGCTCCAGGACGGCGTCGGCGTGGTCGCGCAGGCGGGCGGGCTGCGTTTCGTGGACGGGGCGGCGCCGGTGCTCGAGGCCTTGCCGGCCGAGCGGTCGGCGGTGGTCATGCTGAGCGGCGCGGATCCGTCGCTGGTGCCGGCGGCGTTCGCATTCGCCGAGCGCGGCGGCTGGGCCGCCGGGCAGAGCGGGGAAGGGTGCTACGACCCGGAGGCCGCCAGCCAGCTGGCCGTGGCCGGGCATCCGGCCGGCACGCCGGAATACCTCGCCGGCGAGCTCGCGCAGCGCAGCGCCGGCTGAGCCGCAACCGATCAAGGAACCGACCATGAGTTATGCAAGCAACGATGAAGTCCGCGGCGTCCTGATCCAGGCCGGCGCCGAGCGCGTGCTGCTGCCCAACGCCACCGTCGCCGAAATGATGTCGCGGGTGACGGTGGAGCCGATCGAGGGCGCGCCCGACTGGCTGGCCGGCTACATCGCCTGGCAGGGCTGGGAAGTGCCGCTGCTGTCCTACGCCCGCTTCAACGGCGGCGACGAACCGGTCGGCGGCAGCAACAAGGTGGTGGTGCTCAAGGCGCTGGGCGGCAACCCGGAGATGCCGTACTTCGCGCTGCTGACCCAGTCCTTCCCGCAGCTGATCGCGGTCCCCCGCGACGGCCTGCTGGCCGACGCCTCCGAGGAAAGCCTGCCGCAGGGCGTGCACATGCGCGTGCTACTGGGCGAGCAGAGCGCGCTGCTGCCCGACCTGGACGCGATCGAAAACGCGGTGCTCGCCGCGCTGGCGACGGTGGCCTGAGCCGTATCCTGCCGCCGGCAGCAACGCCTGGATACCCGTAGGAGCGGCTTCAGCCGCGATGGGGCGTTCCCGGCAAGACCCCATCGCGGCTGAAGCCGCTCCTACAGGTCGCCCAGCCCGCCTGCAGCGCCGCGATGGCCGCCAGCCCGGCGGTCTCGGTGCGCAGGATGCTTGGGCCCAGCCGCAGTCCCTGGAAACCGGCGTCGGCCAAGTTGGCGGCGGTGGCCTGAGCCGTATTCCCCCGCCGGCAGCAACGCCCGAACACCGTAGGAGCGGCTTCAGCCGCGAAGGGGTGTTCCCGGTAAAGCCCCATCGCGGCTGAAGCCGCTCCTACAGGTCGCCCAGCCGCGCCTGTGGCGCCGCGATGGCCGCCAGCCCGGCAGCCTCGGTGCGCAGGATGCTTGGGCCCAGCCACAGTCCCTGGAAACCGGCGTCGGCCAGGCTGGCGGCGGTGATCTGAGCCGCATTCCCCCGCCGGCAGCAACGCCCGGACACCGTAGGAGCGGCTTCAGCCGCGAAGGGGCGTTCCCGGCAAAACCCCATCGCGGCTGAAGCCGCTCCTACAGGTCGCCCAGCCGCGCCTGTGGCGCCGCGATGGCCGCCAGCCCGGCAGCCTCGGTGCGCAGGATGCTTGGGCCCAGCCACAGTCCCTGGAAACCGGCGTCGGCCAGGCTGGCGGCGGTGATCTGAGCCGCATTCCCCCGCCGGCAGCAACGCCCGGACACCGTAGGAGCGGCTTCAGCCGCGACGGGGCGTTCCCGGCAAAGCTCCATCGCGGCTGAAGCCGCTCCTACAGGTCGCCCAGCCGCGCCTGCAGCGCCGCGATGGCTGCCAGCCCGGCGGTCTCGGTGCGCAGGATGCGCGGGCCCAGCTGCAGTCCCTGGAAACCGGCGTCGGCCAGCTGCTGGCGGTCGCGCGGCGACCAGCCGCCCTCCGGGCCGATGGCGATCACCACGCCGCCGGCCGGCGCCGGCGGCAGCGCGGACAGGCGGTGTTCGCCCTGCGGGTCCAGGGTCAGGCGCAGGCTCTGCGCGGGCAGGGCTGCGGCCGCGGCGGCCAGCGCCTGCGGCGGCGACAGCGCCGGGATGCGGGCGCGGCCGGACTGGCCGCAGGCCGAGCCGATCACGCTGCGCCAGTGCGCGATGCGTTTCTCCGCGCGCGCGGCGTCCAGCTTCACCTCGGTGCGTTCGGCGTTCACCGGCACGATGGCGGTCACGCCCAGTTCGGTGGCCTTCTGCAGGATCAGGTCCATCTTCTCGCCGCGGGCGATGCCCTGCAGCAGGGTGATGGCCAGCGGCGATTCGTTGTCCAGCGCGTGCGCGGCGTCGATGCGCACCTGTGCGTCGCGCTTGCCCACTGCCACCAGCGTCGCGGCGTAGTCGCTGCCGTCGCCGTTGAACAGCACGCAGCCATCGCCCTCGCGCAGGCGCATCACCCGCACCAGGTGATTGGCGGCCTCCTCGGGCAGCGCCAGGGTCTGCCCGGCGTGCAGCGGCAGTTCGACGGGGCAGCGGGTCAGGCGCATGCGCGGCTCCGGCGATGCGGGGGCAACGGCGCGACGGCGGGGTCTGCTAGCATTTCGGACTCATGGAAACGTATCTGCCAGCGCGCATTCTAGCGATCCGCCCTCCCTCCGCCCGGTGCCGCGCATGAGCCGGCGGCTCCCGGTCATCCACCGCGTGCGGGAAGAGGACATCGGCCCGTTCCACCAGGAACACCTGGATCTGGAGTTCTCCAACGGCGAGCGCCGCCACTTCCAGCGGCTGGTCAGCCACGGGCACGGCGCGGTGGTGGTGGTGCCGATGCTGGACGAGGACACCGTGCTGCTGGTGCGCGAATACGCCGCCGGCCTGCACCGCTACGAACTGGGGCTGGTGAAGGGCCGCATCGACGCCGGCGAGACGCCGGAGCAGGCGGCCGACCGCGAGCTCAAGGAGGAGGCCGGCTACGGCGCCCGCCGCATCGACGTGCTGCGCGCGCTGACCCTGGCGCCGACCTACATGAGCCACCAGTCGTGGCTGGTGCTGGCGCGCGATCTCTACCCCGAACGCCTTGCCGGCGACGAACCCGAGGAACTGGAAGTGGTGCCCTGGAAACTGGCCGACCTGGACCAACTGATGCTGCGCGAGGATTTCTCCGAAGGACGCTCGCTGGCGGCCCTGTTCATCGCCCGCGAATGGCTGGGGGCGGCGCGATGAGCGTAGTGGACGCGGCCCTGCGCGAAGCCGTCATCGCCATCGCCCAGCAGGCCGGCGCGGCGATCATGCAGGTCTACGCCGACGGCTTCGACGTCGAGCACAAGGACGACCACAGCCCGCTCACCAGCGCCGACCTGGCCGCGAACGAGGTGATCGTGCAGGGCCTGTCGCGCCTGACCCCGGACCTGCCGGTGCTGTCGGAGGAATCGGCGCAGCTGCCATGGGAAACCCGCCGCCGGTGGCAGGACTACTGGCTGGTCGATCCGCTGGACGGCACGCGCGAGTTCATCAAGCGCAACGGCGAGTTCAGCGTCAACATCGCGCTGATCCGCGACGGCGCGCCGGTGTTCGGCGTGGTGCAGGCGCCGGTGACCGGCGTCGCCTGGCACGCCACGCGCGGCGAAGGCGCATGGCGCCGCGAGGGCGGGCGCGAGGACGCCATCCTGACCCGGCGGCCGCCGGCGCTGCCGCTGCGCGTGGCCGCCAGCCGCTCGCACCGCGACGCGCGCACCGTCGAACTGCTCGCGCGCATGGGCGAGATCGAACTGGTCGCGCAGGGGTCGTCGCTGAAATTCTGCCGCATCGCCGAGGGCACGCTGGACGTATACCCGCGCCTGGGCCCGACCAGCGAATGGGACACCGCCGCCGGGCAGTGCGTGCTGGAAGCGGCCGGCGGCGCGGTGCTGGCGGCCGACACCGGCGAACCTTTCCACTACAACCGGCGCCCGCGCCTGCTCAATGGCGACTTCGTCGCGCTGGGCGATGCGTCGCTGCCCTGGCGCGACTGGGTGGCCGGGCTGTGAGCGGGACCGGCGACATGGGCGAGCCGGGCGACATCGGCACCCTGCTGCGGATCATGGCGCGCCTGCGCGATCCGCACGACGGCTGCCCGTGGGACCTGCAGCAGGACTTCTCCAGCATCGCGCCGTATACGATCGAGGAAGCCTACGAGGTCGCCGACGCCATCGACCGCAACGACCTGGCCGACCTCAAGGACGAACTCGGCGACCTGCTGCTGCAGGTGGTGTTCCATGCGCAGATGGCCAGCGAGCGGGGCGCGTTCGCCTTCGCCGACGTGGTCGCGGCGATCAGCGGCAAGATGCTGCGCCGGCATCCGCACGTGTTCGGCGACGCGCGCGCCGGCGATGCGGGCGAGGTCGTGGCCAACTGGGAACAGATCAAGCAGCGCGAGCGCGCCGATGCCGGCGATACCGATGGCTCGGCGCTGGCCGGCATCGCCCGCGGCCTGCCCGAGTGGCAGCGGGCGCTGAAGCTGCAGAAGCGCGCCGCGCGCACCGGCTTCGACTGGCCCGACGTCGCGCCGGTGCTGGACAAGCTGCGCGAGGAGATCGGCGAGGTGCAGGCCGAGTTCGAGACCGCCGCGTATTCGGACAACCATGCGCGGCTGGAAGACGAAATCGGCGACCTGCTGTTCGTCTGCGCCAATCTCGCCCGCCATGCCAAGGTGGACCCTGGCAGCGCGCTGCGCCGCGCCAACCTGAAGTTCGAGCGCCGCTTCCGCGCCATGGAAACGCTGGCCGCCGCGCGCGGGCAGGCGATGGCCGCGCTGGACCTGGAACAGCAGGAAGCGCTGTGGCAGGCGGTCAAGCGCGACGAAAAGGACGCGCTGTGATCAGGACGCTGGCGCTGTTCCTGCTGACCGCGCTGGCCGAGATCGTCGGCTGCTACCTGCCGTGGCTGTGGCTGCGCCAGAACGGCAGCGCCTGGCTGCTGCTGCCGGCGGCCGCCAGCCTGGCGCTGTTCGCCTGGCTGCTGACCCTGCACCCGACCGCCAGCGGCCGCGTCTATGCCGCCTATGGCGGCGTCTATGTCTGCGTCGCGCTGTTGTGGTTGTGGCGGGTGGACGGCGTGTCGCCGACCCGCTGGGACCTGCTCGGCGCCGGCCTGTGCCTGCTGGGCATGGGCGTGATCATGGCCGGCCCGCGCGGCGCCGCGGTCTAGGGCGCTATGCTGCGCGCATCGCCCGTCGAGGGATGCGCCATGGCCGGTTTCGGCAGCTTCCGCGAGTTCTATCCGTTCTACCCGCGCGAGCACCGCGACCGCACCTGCCGCCGCCTGCACGTGCTCGGCAGCGGCGCCGCGCTGCTGTGCCTGCTGGCGGCCTTCATGACCGGGCGCTGACAATGGGCGCTGGCGGCGCTGTCCTGCGGCTGCGGCTTCGCCTGGGCGGGGCATCTGTTCTTCGAGAAGAACCCCGCCCGGTCACATTCAGCCATCCGCTGTACTCCTTCGCCGGCGACGGGGTGATGTTCGCCGGCGTGCTGCGCGGCCGGCTGCCGTTCCAGCGCCGGCGGGCTGGCTATACTCGGACGACAGTCATGCGAATCGATTCTCACAAGGAGTGTTCTGATGGGTAGCGGTGCCTTTCTCGCGTTGGTGGTGCTGGTGGCCGGCGCCATCGTCCTGTTCAAGACGGTGCGCATGGTGCCGCAGGGGTATGAATGGACGGTGGAGCGCTTCGGCCGCTACACCAACACCATGTCGCCCGGCCTGCATTTCCTGATCCCGGTGGTCTACGGCGTCGGCCGCAAGGTCAACATGATGGAACAGGTGCTGGACGTGCCCAGCCAGGACGTCATCACCAAGGACAACGCAGTGGTGCGCGTGGACGGGGTGGTGTTCTTCCAGGTGCTGGACGCGGCCAAGGCCGCCTACGAGGTCGCCAACCTGGAGGTGGCGATGATCGCGCTGGTGCAGACCAACATCCGCACCGTGATCGGCTCGATGGACCTGGACGAATCGCTGAGCCAGCGCGAGACCATCAACGCGCAGCTGCTGAGCGTGGTCGACCATGCCACCAACCCGTGGGGGATCAAGGTCAACCGCATCGAGATCCGCGACATCCAGCCGCCGCGCGACCTGGTCGATTCGATGGCGCGGCAGATGAAGGCCGAGCGCGAGAAGCGCGCGCAGATCCTCGAGGCCGAGGGCTCGCGCCAGTCGGAAATCCTGCGCGCCGAAGGCGAGAAGCAGGCCGCGGTGCTGGAAGCCGAGGGCCGCAAGGAAGCCGCGTTCCGCGACGCCGAGGCGCGCGAACGCCTGGCCGAGGCCGAGGCCAAGGCGACGGCGATGGTGTCCGAGGCCATCGCCCAGGGCGACGTGCAGGCGATCAACTATTTCGTCGCGCAGAAATACGTGGAGGCCTTCCGCGAGCTGGCCAGCTCGCCCAACCAGAAGCTGGTGCTGATGCCGATGGAAGCCAGCGGCGTGATCGGTTCCATCGCCGGCGTCGCCGAGCTGGCCCGGGAGGCGTTCGCCAAGCAGGAAGAACGCAAGGCATCGCCGTCGCGCGGCAACCCGCCGCCGCTGGGGCGCTGAGCCATGCGCTGGGAAGTGGTGGCCTGGGCGGCGCTGGCGGTGATCCTGTTCGCCGCCGAGGCGCTGGCGCCGGGCGCCTTCATGCTGTGGATGGGCTTCGCCGCCGCCGCCGTGTTCCTGGTGGTCTGGGCCTACGACGGACTGGCCGTGCTGATGCAGGTGGTGCTGTTCGTGGCGCTCAGCTTCGTCTCGATCCAGATCTACCGCACCTGGTTCCGCAGGCGCGCGCGGCCCAGCGACCAGCCGCTGCTCAACCGCCGTGCCGAGCAACTGGTCGGGCGGGTGGTGGTGCTGGACCAGGCCATCGCCAACGGCACCGGCCGGGCGAAGGTGGACGATGCGTTCTGGGTGGTGGCCGGCCCCGACCTGCCGGCGGGCAGCCACGTGCGGGTGGTCGCCGTGGACGGCATGACGCTGAAGGTGCAGGACGCCTGAGCATCCCGGCGGCGCGGCCACCGCGCCGCCGCGGTTTTGGATGCAACCATCTGGGATAATGGCCGCTTTCCTCCCGTGGAACGGCCATGACCCAGAAGACTCTCCTCAACGAAACCCACCGCTCGCTCGGCGCCAAGATGGTCGACTTCGGGGGCTGGGACATGCCGATCCACTACGGTTCGCAGATCGACGAGCACCACCTGGTGCGCCGCGCCGCCGGCATGTTCGACGTCAGCCACATGACCGTGGTCGACCTGAAGGGTGCGCGCACCCGCGAGTTCCTGCGCCAGCTGCTGGCCAACTCGATCGACAAGCTCAAGGTCGCCGGCAAGGCGCTGTACTCGTGCATGCTCAATGCCGAAGGCGGGGTCATCGACGACCTGATCGTCTACTTCCTGGCCGACGATTTCTTCCGCATGGTGGTCAACGCCTCCACCCGCGAGAAGGACCTGGCGTGGATCCGCCAGCATGCCGCCGCCTTCGGCGTGGAGGTCGTCGAGCGCGAGGACCTGGCCATCGTCGCCGTGCAGGGCCCGCAGGCGCGCGCGCTGGTCGCCGGCCTGGTCGCCGAAGCCGACCGCGCCGCGCTGGACAAACTCGGCCGCTTCGCCGCGCTGGACGTCGCCTCGGTCGACGGCGTGCCGCTGTTCGTCGCGCGCACCGGCTACACCGGCGAGGACGGTTACGAAGTGCTGCTGCCGCAGACGGCGGTGGTCGCGTTCTGGAACGCGCTGCTGGAAGCGGGCGTGAAGCCGGCCGGCCTCGGCGCGCGCGACACGCTGCGCCTGGAAGCGGGCATGAACCTCTACGGCCAGGACATGGACGAAACGGTCAGCCCGTTCGAAGCGGCGCTGGCCTGGACCGTCAGCCTGGACGACCAGCCCGATGGAAAGCCGCGCGGCTTCATCGGCCGCGGCGTGCTGGAAGCGCAGAAGGCCGCCGGCAACGCGCGCCAGATGATCGGCCTGGTGATGGACGAGAAGGGCGTGCTGCGCCATGGGCAGAAGGTGCTCACCGCCAATGGCGAGGGCGAGATCCTGTCCGGCACGTTCTCGCCGACGCTGGGCAAGGCCATCGCCTTCGCCCGCGTGCCGGCCGGCGACATGCCGATGGGCGCGGCGGGCAACGTGCGCGTGGACATCCGCGGCAAGGAAGTGCCCGTGCGCGTGGTGAAGTTCCCGTTCGTGCGCGACGGCCAGCCGCAGCCCGGCATCGACGCCTGATCCGCCCCGCGGTCCGCTAAACTAGCCCCCCATCCCGTCCACCGTTTCTTCCGGAGCAGTTCCATGAGCGAGATCCCTGGCGACCTCAAATTCCTCAAGTCCCACGAATGGGCCCGCGTCGAAGGCAATGGCCGCGTCACCGTCGGCATTTCCGATCACGCGCAGGGTCTGCTGGGCGACCTGGTCTACGTCGAACTGCCCGGCGTGGGCGACACGGTGCAGGCCGGCAACGCCGCCGCCGTGGTCGAGTCGGTGAAGGCCGCCTCCGACGTCTACAGCCCGGTGTCGGGCACTGTGGTCGAAGTCAACGAGGCCCTGGCCGACAAGCCGGAGACCATCAACGAGGACGCCTACGGCGAAGGTTGGCTGTTCGTCGTGGAGATGTCCGAGGCGGACCAGGTGAACGAACTGCTTGGCCCGGACGACTACGCCGAGCTGCTGGAAAACGACGACCACTGATCCGGTCGCACCGGACGAACAGGACGGCCGCCTCGTGCGGCCGTTTCTGTTTCCGGTATCCGGACCGGCGCCACCGCGAAGTCGGTTTCGCGGTCCGGGCAACATCGGCGCCATCGTCTCCGCCGGATGCTTTCGCGAAGCTGGCGCCGGAAGGAGGCGCGCGGTTGCCGCCGGTGGTGTCGGGCGATGGTCGCGCGCGATGCCCGGACGTTCGGCGAAGGGTTGTTCCAGTGCCGCCGCCGTCGCCGTTGGAAGGCCGCGACGACCGCGCAAGGGCGCGAAGTGTTTGCGCAAATTGTTCCGCGCGACGCGGGAAAACGCGATCGCGGCGAACGGAATTCAGTTCCCGGCGGCTTTTTTTTTCACGCCTCCGTTGGCGCATGCCTGTGCTCGCGCCTGCCTGCCCGCCATCGCGCCGTGCGCGCGTGCGGCAAACGAATAGTGCTTTTTTCATGGTGTTTTTCGCATGCGCGTGCATCGCTCGCGCGTTGCGCCTGCCGTTGCCCGGTGCTGCGCGCGGGGCGACGACGGACGTTGCGGACGCGAACGGCGTGAAGCTTTCCGGAAAAAGTTGCGCGCGGGTAGTTGACAGTAAAAAAAACCGTGATTAGGTTTCGCCCAGCAGACCATTGCTGCGGAAGCGAGTGAGCCGGATCAACATTCAGATGCGAAGCACAACCTGGACATCCGCCACGCGCGCGCTGATGGTGGAGCAGGAGCCGCTTCCTTCCGCGAAACACCCCCCGAACAAGACATGGCACCCGTGGCGGGAATCGTTGCGGGTGTTTCTGTATCCGTCACGATGCGTCTGACGCATCGTCGGTCCTCCGCGATACACCGCGGATTTGCTTCAACTGGGCATTTCAATTCCATAGATCACTGACGAGGAGCCATCCAATGGCCACGAAGAAAGCTGCGAAGAAACCGGCCGCCAAGAAGGCGGTGAAGAAGGTCGCCAAGAAAGCTGCCGCCAAGAAGGCGGTGAAGAAGGTGGCAAAGAAGGCCACCGCGAAGAAGGCGGTGAAGAAGGTCGCCAAGAAGGCCACCGCCAAGAAGGCAGTGAAGAAGGTCGCAAAGAAGGCCACCGCCAAGAAGGCGGTGAAGAAGGCGGCGAAGAAGGTCGCCAAGAAGACCACCGCGAAGAAGGCGGTGAAGAAGGTCGCCAAGAAAGCCACCGCCAAGAAGGTGGTGAAGAAGGCGGTCAAGAAGGTCGCCAAGAAGGCCACCGCCAAGAAGGCGGTGAAGAAGACGGCGAAGAAGGCTGCTGCCAAGAAGCCGGCCGCCAAGAAGGTCGCTGCCAAGAAGAAGCCGGCTGCCCGCAAGAAGAAGGCGGCTCCGGTCGCGCTTCCGGCCACCCCGGCGCCGCTGATCTGATCCAGCGCTAAGCTGTACCTGGAACTCCTTCCCCGACTGCCCAGCGGGGAGGGAGTTTTTTTATGCGCGCTCGCCGCCGGCGGTTCTGCCGGTGTGGGTGAGGGTGCTTCGCTGTTCGAGGGATACCGAGCGGGTGGCAAGGGACGGTTGCGAAGGTATTCACCGCCTGCAGGGTGCCGATGCAGGTTGGTGCTGGAGCGGATCGGCTGCGCCTTGATCCCTCAGCTACGGCGGGTGCAGGCAAAGGGCTTCCGTCGTGGCGACACATCCGCCATTTCCTTCCGGAACAGGCGACCGCTCGTCCGGCGCCTGCAGGAAAAACCGCAGGACGGTGTTTTCAAGGCGAAGCCAGGGGACGGGTGGCGTATCCGGGTGCATCATGAAAAACGGCAGGACAACCGTTTTTCACTGCGAAGCCGCCCCGGGGGGCGCGCAGGGAGGTGCGCCATGAAAAAGGCGGCCGAAGCCGCCTTGTCGAAGAATGCCCGGTGCGGTCAGCGCGGGGAGGCGGTGGCGCGATCGGAGGCGACGCCTTTCCTGCCGCGCGGCGCATCGGCCGGCGCATCCTCGGCCATCAGGTTGTCGCTGCCGAAGTCGGTGTCCACGTCCAGCCAGCGCTGCGTCGGCAGCCCGATGGCGCGGTCGAGGATGGTCGGCATCAGTCCGCTGGGAACGCTGCTCTCGCCATTCCACAGGACGGCGATGCCGAGGTCGCGCTCGGGCAGCAGGGCGACCAGGCCGCGATAGCCCTGCACCGCGCCGGCATGGAACACCACGGTGTGGCCGGCGTAGTCGAACACACGCCAGCCCAGCGCGTAGCCGGCCGAGTCCAGCCGCTCGCGGCGCCAGCCCGAGCGCATCTCGCCGGGCGTGTTGACCAACGGCGCGTGCAGCGTCGCCAGCAGCGGCGCGGAGAGCACGTCGGGGCGATGCCCGGTATGCGCCAGCAGCCATTGCGCCATGTCGCTGGCGCTGGCGTTGACGCCGGCGGCGGGAGCGACGCGGTAGTAGGTGGGCTTGGGCGACAGCGACACCCAGCCGTTGCGGCTGCGCACGTGCGGGCGCGCCCAGCGCGGGCTGGCCTGGATGCCGGCCAGGCCGAGGCTGGCGTCGTTCATGCCGAGCGGCTTGAACAGGCGCCGTTCCACCGCCTGCTCGTAGAAACTGCCCGAGGCGGCGTAGACCACGTCGCCGATCAGGCTGAAAGCGACGTTCTGGTAGGCGTAGCAGTCGCCGGGCTCGCATTTGAGCGGTGCATTGGCGAGCTTGCGGGTCAGGGTGTAGTAGTCGGCGTTGGCTTCGATGTCGCGGTCGTAGGCGTTGTACGGCAGGCCGACGCGATGGCTCAGCACGTCGGCCACGGTCAAGCGGCCGGTCGCCTCGGGCGTGGCCAGCTGGAAGCCGGGTACGTAGTCGGTGACCTTGCTGTCCCAGCGCAGCGTGCCGTCGTTGACCAGCAGCCCGGCCATGGTGCCGGCGAAGGCCTTGGACAGCGAGGCGAGGCGGAACACCGTGTGCGCATCGACCGGCTGCGGATTGCCGATGTCGGTGACGCCGTAGCCGCGCGCGGAAAGGACGCGCCCGTTCTGCACGATCGCCATGGCGATGCCGGGCACGCGGTTGCCGTAGGTGAGCTGCTCGGCCATCGATTCGATGGCGGCGACGTTGAAGCCGTCCGGCAGCGCCTGCACCTGGTCCGGGCGCAGCGCGACCCGGTAGGGCATCGGCTGCGTCGGCGACGGCAGCGGCGCGTTCTCCAGGTTCGCCGGTAGGTGCGGGACCGATTCGGCAAGCGCCTGCGGCGCGGTGGGCGTCTGTGCGGTGGATGACAGCGCGAAGGGCATCAATACACCCAGCAATCCCGATGCCACCGGACGGAAATGCCGGCGCCTGTTGTTGTCTTTCATCGTGACCGATGCCTGATAGCTGAGGCTGTCGGCGATTCTAGCGCCGCTTTTCGTGATTGCACAAACAAGAAGAAAATGAATGGGCATCGCGTTGATATTCCTGATTTTTGTCGCTGTGCTCGGGTAATGGCACGCATCGCGTGCCCTGCAGCCGCTGTCACCGGCGACGCGGCATCGCACGGGGAACGGCGCGCCGCATGCAGGTACGGACCTGCGCACACTGGCGATGTTGCAGTGCATCGGATACCTTGCGCGCTTCGTTGCGACGGATACAGGCCGATGCGGTCGGGTCAGGGCAGGGTACAGACGGGGGAGTGGCTGGCGGTCGCGCTGTCCTTCGCCTATTTCTTTTGCGTGCTGGCCGCGTACTACGTGATCCGCCCGTTGCGCGAGCAGTTGGCCGCAGCCGTCGGCTCGACCCAACTGCCGTGGTTCTACGGCGCCACCTTCCTCGGCACCCTGCTGCTGTCGCCGCTGTTCGGCGCGCTGGTCGCGCGCTGGCCGCGCCGGGTGGTCATGCCGGTGGTCTACGTGTTCTTCATCGCCTGCCTGATCGGCTTCGTGCCGCTGTTCGCCTGGCCGGACCTGCTCGCCCCGAAGACGCTGGGCGTGATGTTCTTCGTCTGGGTCAGCGTGTTCAACCTGTTCGTGGTGTCGGTGTTCTGGAGCTTCATGTCCGACATCTGGGACAGCGAGCAGTCGCGGCGCCTGTTCCCGGTCATCGCGGTGGCCGGCACGATAGGCGCCGTCGCCGGGCCGATGCTGACCCGTTCGCTGGTCGGCGTGATCGGCGTGGCGCCGCTGCTGGTGGTGTCGGCGGCGCTGCTGTGCCTGGCGCTGGGCTGCGTGATCGCGCTGGGGCGCTGGGCGCGCCGGCATGGCGCGCGGCGCCACGAGCCGGGGCACGAGGCGGCGGTCGGCGGCGGCATGTTCGATGGCCTGAAGCAGGTGTTCGCCGACCCGTTCATCCGCAACATGTCGATCCTGCTGCTGCTGGCCGACGGCATCGGCACGGTGAACTACGCGCTGGTGACCGACTATTCCGGCGCCACGTTCGCCGATGCGGTGGCGCGCACGCGTTTCGCCGCCAATATCGACCTGGCCGGCAACGTGCTGACCGCCCTCACCCAGCTCACGCTGACCCGCTGGCTGCTGCCGAAGAAAGGGCCGGGCATCGTCATCATGATCTGGGCGCTGGTCAGCGTCTGCGCGCTGGCGCTGGTGCTGTTCGCGCGCGATCCGCACGCGCCGGTGCTGCTGGGCATGCCGGCCGTGGCGATCGCGCTGATCGTCAGCCGCGGCCTGGCCTACGGCATGGCCGAGCCGGCAAGGCACAGCCTGTACACGCGCGTGCCGCGCAACGTGCGCTACAAGGGCCAGAACACGGTGGATACCGCGGTGTGGCGGTTCGGCGACATGTCCATCGCGCTGGGCATGAACTGGCTGCGTCTGCTTGGCGTGGGCGCCGCCGGTTTCGCCGGCGTCAGCGCGGCCGCGGCGGTGATCGCGGCCAGCATCGGCTGGCGCCTGTCGCGCCGACCCGAAGGCGTGTCCGCGCCGGAAGCGCCACCTTCCCGTTGATGCTGGCGCAGGACGCGCGCGGATCGACGGCGCGCCTCAGGCCAGCCACAACGGCACGGCATACAGCGCTGTTCCAAGTGCGAACAATGCGCTCAACAGGTGCACGCGCCAGTCGTCGATGCGCAGGAATACGAACTGCTCCACGCCGCGTCCCAGCCAAAACAGCGCCATGAATCCCAGCAGCGCCCGCCCCAGCGGCGTGGCGGGCAGGTCGCGGGCGAAGGCCAGCGACACCGCGCCCATGCCCAGGAACACGTAGACCAGGCGCAGGTTGAGGATCTGCAGGATCGCGCGGTTGGCCAGGCTGTTGCGGGCGAGATCGCGTTTCCAGTCGAACAGCTTCCAGAAGGCCAGATGGAATGCGGCGAAGCCCAAGCTGTGCAGGCCGCCCAGGCGTATCAGCAGTTCGGCGGTGTCCATGGCTCAGCCGTGCTTGCGGCGCGGCGGCACCCGCATCGCGATGTGGGCGACGAACACCTCCGCGATTGCGGCATCGCTGATGCCGGCCCGCACCGGCAGTTCGTAACCGGTTGTGGCGCTGGTGATGGAGCGTTCCGAAGCGTGGACCCTCAGCCCGGCGCTCGGTTCGGCGAGATTGCATGGCGCGATTGCTTGCACGAGTTGCATTGGCTGGTTCCTGGGGTGTGTTGACGCGCTGGTTGCGTTCCCTGCGGGGAGCGAGCTTGCTCACGAACGAGCATTTGCCGGTCAGGCCTGCTTCCATGAAGAACAACCGTTCTTGACCGATTACAACAGGGCGTGCGTCGACGCGTCAGGTTCCATTGGCGTCTCCTTGCCTGCCTGGCGCGGCGAACTAGGGCGCCTTGAAGTACACCACGCGCGCGAACAGCCGGCGGCCGCAGGGCCGGTGCGACAGGCGCCGGTAGAGCGGGCGCAACAGGGCGGTCATGCCTTCCCCGCGAAAGAAAACGGCGGGCATGCGCCCGCCGTTTCCGGTTGCCGATGGTTGCTCTGACTCAGGCCACCTGCGAAGGCCGCTGGCCTTCGTGGTCGTAGTACGAAGCCGCGCGCAGCTCGTGCGGTTCGAAGTCGTCCACGGTGATCGTGTCCAGGGTGATCGCGCGCAGTTCCTCCAGCAGGGTGCGCTCGTCCTGGGTGATGACGCCCTCGGCCACCGCCTCGTCCAGCTGCGCCGGGAAGGTGAGCGCCTCGATGCCCTTGGTCTTGAGCGCCTTGAGGAACTTGCGCTCCACCGGCTCGGCCATGACCGCCTTGGTCAGGTAGCTGGCGATGCGGCCGCCCGGATTGTTCTCGCAGGGCGTCAGGAACACGCCCTGGGCCAGACGGTCGCGGGCTTCGTTGGGCGACATCAGGGTGGCGGCGACGCGGCGGCTCAGGCGGTCGCCGGGAGCCTCGGCGCGGCGGCCGAACGGGAAGATCAGCGCCCACATCAGCCAGCCGATCGGACGGATCGGGAAGTTGCGCAGCGCCGCCGACAGCGACTCCTCGATGCGGTGCACGCTGTCGTGGAAGGCCCAGGCCAGCAGCGGCTGGTCGGCGCTCGGCGCGCCCTCGTCGTGGTAGCGCTTGAGCATCGCGCTGGTCATGTAGATATGGCTGAGCACGTCACCCAGGCGGCCGGACAGCGATTCCTTGAACTTGAGCTTGCCGCCCAGGGTCATCATCGAGATGTCGGCCATCAGTGCCAGGTTGGCCGAGTAGCGGTCGAGCTTGCGGAAGTAGCGGCGGGTGTAGGCATCGCCCGGCGCGGCGCCGAAGCGCGCGCCGGTCAGGCCGAACCAGAACGACCGCACGGCGTTGGAGATGCCGAAGCGCACGTGGCCGAACAGCGCCTGGTCGAACTCGCGCAGGCCGGCGGTGCGGTCCTCGTCCTGCGCCGCCTTCATTTCCTTGAGCACCCACGGATGGCACAGGATCGCGCCCTGGCCGAAGATCAGCAGGCTGCGGGTCATGATGTTGGCGCCTTCGACTGTGATGGCGATCGGCGCGGCCTGCCAGCTGCGGCCGGCGAAGTTGCGCGGGCCCAGGATGATGCCCTTGCCGCCGATGATGTCCATCATGTCGCTGATGCACTCGCGGCTCATGTTGGTGCAGTGGTACTTGGCGATGGCCGACGGCACCGACGGCACGTCGCCGCGGTCCACCGCCGCGGCCGTGGCCTGCGACAGCGCGCTGATCTTGTAGGCCTTGCCACCGATGCGGGCCAGCGCTTCCTCCACGCCCTCGAAGCGGCCGACCGACAGGCCGAACTGCTTGCGGATGCGCGCGTAGGCGCCGGTGACGATCGCACCGGCCTTGGCGCCGCCGGAAGCGGTGGACGGCAGCGTGATCGAACGGCCGACGGCCAGGCATTCGTTGAGCATGTTCCAGCCCAGGCCGCGCTTCTCCGGGCCGCCGATGATCTGGCTCAGCGGGATGAACACGTCCTTGCCGCGGATCGGGCCGTTCTGGAACGGCGAGTTCAGCGGGAAGTGGCGGCGGCCGATCTCCACGCCGGCGGTGTCGCGCGGCAGCAGCGCCAGGGTGATGCCGATGTCCTTGGTGTCGCCGAGCAGGCCGTCCGGGTCGTACATACGGAAGGCCATGCCGATCAGCGTGGCCACCGGCGCCAGGGTGATGTAGCGCTTGTCGAAGGTCAGCTTCAGGCCCAGCACTTCCTCGCCGTTCCAGGTGCCCCTGCAGACGATGCCGAAGTCGGGAATGGAGGTGGCGTCGGAACCGGCGAACGGACCGGTCAGGCCGAAGCAGGGCACTTCGATGCCTTCGGCCAGGCGCGGCAGGTAGTAGTCCTTCTGCTCCTGCGTGCCGTAGTGGTTGAGCAGCTCACCCGGGCCGAGCGAATTGGGCACGCCGACGGTGGAGCTGACCACGCTGGAGATCGAGGCCAGCTTCTGGATCACCTTGTGGTGCGCCAGCGCGGAGAAACCCAGGCCGCCGTACTGCTTGGGAATGATCATCCCGAAGAACCGATTCTTCTTGATGAAGGCCCACAGCTCCGGCGGCAGGTCGGCGTGGACGTGGGTGATTTCCCAGTCGTTGACCATGCGGCACAGTTCCTCGACCGGACCGTCGAGGAAGGCCTGCTCCTCGGCGGTGAGCTGCGGCTTGGGATAGTTCAGCAGCTTCTGCCAGTCCGGGTCGCCGGTGAACAGTTCGCCCTCGAAGCCGACCGAGCCGGTCTCCAGCGCGATGCGCTCGGTCTTGGACAGCGGCGGCAACACCTTGCGGAACACGCCCATGAACGGCGAAGTGATCAGCGGCTTGCGCAGGAACGGCAGCAGCACCAGCGCGCTGACCACGGCGAGGATCGCCGCGGCGACGATGACCGCGGTCTGGTTGACGCCGGCGAACCAGCAGATGCCCAGCAGCACCGCGCCGATCACCGTCCAGGTGAGCAGCCGCATGCGGTGGTAGGCAACGAAGGCGCCTGCCAGCAGCAGGGCCAGGAAGGGAACGACAATACTCATGGACTTGCTCCGGTAACGTGCTCGGTACGGGCGGACGCTGCGGCGGAAGCCGGGGGGAGTGCGTCCAGATAGTTCAACACGGCGGCGGTAAACGCGTCGTTGTCATCGCCTGCCACCATATGCGTGGCGTCGGGCAGATGCACGTGCTTCGCATGCGGCACCAGCGCCAGGAATTCGGCCACGGTCTGCGGGGTGACCAGGTCGCTGCGGCCGCCGCTGACCAGCAGCACCGGGCATTCGACGCGGCGCGCGGCCTCGGCGATGGCGTCCTGGTGCTGTTCGCTGTCGCGCGCCAGCTCTTCCACCAGCCGCGGATCCCAGTGCCAGTTCCAGCGGCCCTCGGCGGTGGGACGCAGCAGGGCGCGCAGCGCCTCCTCGCTCTTGCGCGGGCGGTGCGGCAGGTAGGCGGCGATGCTGTCGGCGGCGTCTTCCAGCGAGGCGAAGCCTTCCGGATGCGCGCTCATGAAGGCGAGGATGCGCTCGACCCCACGCGTTTCCCAGCGCGGCGTGATGTCCACCAGCACCATCGCCGCGAACAGCCCGGGCCAGCGCGCCTCGGCCATCAGCCCGAACAACCCGCCCATCGACGCGGCGACCAGCACCGGCGGCCGCGGCAGCTCGCCGGCAACGACGATCAGGTCGTCGGTGAACTGTTCGCCGTGATACGGCAGCCCGGCCGGATTCCAGTCCGAGCCGCCATGGCCGCGCGCATCGAAGGCCAGCGTGGCGTGGCCGGCGGCATGCAGCGCCGCGGCGGTCGCCGTCCATGCGCCGCGGGTCTGGCCGAAACCGTGCGCGAACAGGATCGGCGGCTTGCTGCCGGTGGTTTTCGAGGCGGCCAGCCCGATGCCGTGGGCACCGTCCAGCCGGATGTCTTGCACGTGCATGCGGGAGCCATGGAGATGAAACCGTACCCGATGGTATGGATTGGTTACGACCCCTGTCAATACTGATGGGTATGGATCGACTGCCCTTTACTCCCACAGGGCGCAGGCCATGGCGCCGGTCGTGCGTCGGCGACTGTGTGGGCATACTGCAACCAGTCCCCGGCGTATGGTTAAATCAGCGGATGAACGAATCTTCAGCTTCTCCGGCGCAACCCCGCGGTACACGCAACAGCCGCCTCAGCGCGGACGACTGGGCCCAGGCGGCCTTGGACCTGATCGCGGAGCAGGGCGTCGGCGCCGTCGCGGTGGAGCCGCTGGCCCGCCGGCTGGGCGTCACCAAGGGCAGCTTCTACTGGCATTTCCCGTCCCGCGACGCCCTGTTGCAGGCCGCGCTGGAGCGCTGGGAACTGGTCGAGCAGCAGCAGGTGTTCGGCAGTCTGGAGGAAGTGCCCGATCCGCGTACCCGCCTGCGCGCGCTGTTCCAGCTCGTCGCGCACGAGGTGACCCCGCACGTCATCTACAGCGAACTGCTCAAGGCGCTGGACAACCCGCTGGTGCGCCCGGTGATCGACCGCGTCTCGCAGCGCCGCCTGGACTACCTGATGGCCTCGTTCCGCCAGGCCGGCCTGAGCTCCACCGACGCCCGCCACCGCGCGCGCCTGGCCTACGCCGCCTATGTCGGCTTCCTGCAGCTTTCCCTGCAGCTGCAGCAGCCGAAGCAGGCCCGCGAGGAATTCGAGTCCTACGTCGAGCATGTGATCGAGACGTTGATTCCCAATTAATCCAGCGGGAGAACGTCGAACGCGATGCTGATCCGCTTGCTGCGGCCGCGGTACGGCGTTGTGTGGTGCAGAAAGAAGGACGGGAACAGCAGGATCTGGCCGGTCCGGGGGGCATGGCTGAAATCGTGCCGCGGCGGGTCGAACCGGAGTTCGTCCGGAGCGTGGCCGAACACAAGCTGGCCCTCGCCATCGGCACCATCGCCGCTGTCCAGGTAATAGACGCCGCTCAGCCATCCGGCAGGATGTATGTGGGAACGTTGGTGCCCGCCTTCGCCATGCAGCACCGTTGCCCAGACCTGCAGTTTCCAGCCAGCGGGGCGTCCGCGGTGCCAAGGGTGCTCGGGGAGAGCGGAGTCGAGATGGATGCGGAAGGCTTCCGCTACCCGCTGCTGCAGGAGGTCGGACAGCTGCGCGAAGGATGGGGTTGCCAGGTCGAGCAGGGTGGTTTGCTGCCCGCCGGCGGTGGATTTGCCTATGGGTTCCCAACGCAGGCCTTGATGGGAAAGGACCGCTGTCCGTAGCGAGGCGCGATCCACGAGGTCCGCGTCGTCGGTTTCGATGACGAGATTCCTGTGCATGAGGCCTTGCGCTGCTGCGGCATCTCCCAGGGCGCTGTCGGCCAGATAGAGGCCCGTCAAGGCCCACTGATCCCGCCTGGAGCGATCCACCACCTTCTGATAGCACTCTCGCGCGCGCTTGAAATCGCCTGTGGCCAGCAGGGTCAAGGCATAGTCGGTCTGGATAGCGTTGTCTGTGGGGTTTCTCCCCGCCAGTTCCGCGAGCAGTTGCAGGGCCATGCCGCTGTTTCCCATGCCGCGATGCGCATTGGCCAGGCTGCGCAGCACCTGGGCGTTGCCGGGCTTGAAACGCAGGTAATGGCTCAGCAGGTTGACGGCCTGGGGATATTCGTTGCGGCGGAGATGGATGATTCCGCAGTTGCCTACGGCGTCCAGATCACCAGGGGTGAGCTGGACGACACGCTTGAAATCCTCCAGCGCGGCGTCGAGCATGTCCAGTTGGGCCTGCGCGGCAGCCCGCTTCCGCAGGTAGTCGAGGTTGGACGGGCTGATCCGGAGGGCTGCGTCAAGGTCCGCAAGGGCGGCGAAACTCCGTCCGTCAGCTAGCAGCGACAAGGCCCGCAGGAAGTGCAGGTGGGGGTTGTCCGGCGTGGTGTCCAGCGCCCGGGAAATGATCGCCGCGGCCTCCTGGAAGCGGGCATTGCCATAGAGGATCCCCGCATATTCTTCATGCACGGGCAGGTGGTGGTGGAGGCAGGCCTCGTAGCCGGCGATGGCGCGCTCAAGCTGTCCTTCATGGAGATGCCGGCGTGCGCTGGCAAGCAGATCGGCAGGCGTCATGGAGTGGCCTCCTCGCGGAGGAGCCCGCGGCAAAGAGCCTCGATCTCCCTTGCCGTCCTGCGCGGATCCAGCAGTTCGTCGCGCTTCGGCGAGGCGAGCAGGGCTTGCCTGGCCTGCGCAAGTCCATCCTTCCGGTTGATGATCGCGATGGCCTTTTCGATGTAGTCGGCCGGTGAGTCCGCGATGAAGTCCGGTAGCTCCAGGAAGCGGTTGATGCTTGCGGAAAGGCGCGATACCGGGCTCGTCCCCGTACTGCAAAGCACAGGAAGGCCCGCCGCCAGCGCGTCGATTGCCGTGGCCCCGGCGCTGTAGTCGAAGGCATCGAGCATCAGGTCGCAACACCGCATCCGCGCCAGATTGGAGGCCCGGTCGATGTTGTCGAGGAAGATCAGGCGGCTTCCATCGCCGCCGCAGACCTGCCAATGCGTGGTCAAGCCCTCGCGCGCATGGTCCGGCGCGTAGATGGCCAGGTGGGTGTCGGGACAGGCGCTCAGGATGGCTGCCCATGCCGAGATCAGGTCAGCGCTCAGTTTGTAGGTGTTGTTGAAGCTGGCCAGCACGGGGCCAACCTCCGGAAGGCCGAAGTCGGCGCGGGTAGCCGGAGCGATGGTCGCCGGCCCGGTGCCAGGCAGCAAAGGGGAAGGCAGCCGGACGACATGGTCGGAAAACAGCCAGTCTTCATCTTCAGGCTGGACGACATCGTCGAAGACGAGCGCATCCAGCCAGGGCGCCTCATGGGGGCTTATGAAACCAAGCCAACCCAGTTGGATGCCGGCGGGACGGAGCGCAAGGATGGAGGGGCGGGAACCTTTGGTGTAGCCGCCGAGATCGAACAGGACATCGACGTCCTGGGCGGCGATCAGCGCGGCCGCCTCGGTATCGGAGAGCCCGCCGAGCGGGAAGAACGCCTCGATACCATGCTCGACGATCGGCGTCGCCGCTTGCGGCGCGGTGGCAAGGGAGAAGGCCGAGATCCTGAAGCCATCACGGTCATGGGCCCGGAGCAGGCCCTGGATCAGATGACCCACGGCGTGGTTGCCGAAGTCCGCCGACAGGTAGCCGATGTGGATCCGTTCGCCGCTGCGGCGAAGTGCGCTGTTGGTAGGCCTGATCCGTGCACGGTGTTGAGCCGCATAGTGGGCCAGCGCCTTCCGGTAGGTTGCCGGGGCCAGCTGCTGATAGCAGAGATGGAACGGTTCGGGCCTGTCGCCGTCGGCCAGTGGCTGCTCGAGCAGAAGGCCAAGCTTTCTCCTGAGCGCGTCGCGGGCAGGGAAATCGCAGGTCAACGAAAGCACATGCAGCAGGCGCGCATGGGCGTGGAGGTGTGCGGGTATCGCCTGGACGGCATGCTCGTAATACCGACGAGCAAGCGCCATATCCCCCAGCGACTCGGCGCATTGCGCGATGTTCAGTGCTTCTTGCGGCTTGCTCCGCAAGACGTGCTGGTACTCGGCGATGGCTTCCCTG
The DNA here is from genome assembly GCF_009496535.1 of Stenotrophomonas sp. MYb238. Lineage (GTDB taxonomy): Bacteria > Pseudomonadota > Gammaproteobacteria > Xanthomonadales > Xanthomonadaceae > Stenotrophomonas. The sequence goes on along the minus strand of NZ_WIDL01000008.1, from coordinate 18,623 downwards.
TACCGCCCCTGCCGCTGTAGGCATTCGCCGAGGAAGTGGTGGGCTTCGGCCATCCCGGGCGCCAGGTGCAGGCACCGCCGCAAGGACGCCTCCGCCGTTTCGATGGCGCCGGTGGCCACGAGAAGGCTGCCATGAAGCAGCCAGCCCAAGGGATCGCCAGGTGTCGCGGCGATGGCCACGCCCGCGCTTGCCAGCGCATCGCCAGGCAAGCCGCTGTCGCGCTCGCACAGCGCCCTGGGAACCAGGGACGAGGGATGGGCGGGATGTTGAAGGGGTATGCGCGCGAACTGCACGAGCGCATCCGACAGACGCCTGGATTGCATGAGAAGCACTCCCAGGTCCCTGAGCAGGGCGCCATCCTCCGGCGCGCGTTGCAGCGCGGCTCGGTAAGCGGCTTCGGCGTCGGCCAGCCGTCCTGCCTGGTGCAGCCTGCGTGCGAGGTCGCCTTCATTCATGGTGCGCGACCAGCGTCCAGCCCATTGTGGTCCCGTCCTGCCGCAGCTCCCCTGTCTGCACCTTCATGCCTGTGGCCTGCAGCTTTCCGGCGAGGGCCTGCAGCTGACCTTGGTCATAGGCGGCCTTCTGCATGTCCTCCAGGCGCCTTCGCTCGTGCCGGAGATGGGTCTCCGCCCGGTCGAGCATGTCCAGCGTTGTGGTGGGCGAGCGGGCCAACTGAGCCAGTGCACCGTGCAGTAGTGCGTAGGCTTTTTCAACGATGGGGGCGTGCGTGCCGGACGACAGTTCCTGCATCAGGAGGCTCGCCGAACTGTTGAACTTGGTCCGTGCCTGCTCGGCGCCGTTCGGATGGGATCGCAATGCCGTCGCGAGCTGCCGCGCCTTGCCGAAGATATCCAGATCCGCGAACAGTAGATCCAGGCCCTGCAGTTGGCGGGCCGTCATGCGGGAGATTTCGGAATCCTCGCTGTGCAGCACCATGGCGATGCGCCCGGATACGGGGTCCAGGATGCGCAGCGTCTCAGCGAGCGCCGGTTGCATGGGGGCGTATTCGAAGGCGTACTGCGACGTGACCAGATCGGTGCTGCCATCGCCGAACGGCAACGAGCTCATCTGGCAGCCCGCATGGAAGCAGATACCGTCGTAGTCGTACTTTTCGCCGCCCATTACCTTGGCCGGGTCGATCCGGGCGCTGTCGATCCCGTGCAGGATGAGCCCGGGGGTGGTCGTCTTGGCGAGCAGGAGAAGCGCCCCGTTGCCGGTGCCCAAATCCACTACCTGTTGCCCAGGGTGCAGCATCTGGAAGCGGGATTTCCAGAACTCCCGTATCTGCCCGTCGTAGTTGCCCTGGATCGCGGAGTTGCACGAGTGCAGGACGCCGGCCTGCCAAAGTGCCGTCCAATGGAGGTCGGAAGGACTAGTCGAAGTCATGGGGCTGAAGATGTGTTGGCATGGGCTTGGTCGTGGCGGCGCAGGAAGTCCGCGGCAGCATCGCCCACCCTTCGCGCCAGGCCCAGGCCATCGGCGTTGAGAGGGCGTCGCACCTGCGATTCGCTGAACGTGGCGGTGCTTTGTGTCTTTTTCCAGAAATCGAGAATGCGCGGTTCCCAGTCCAGGCCAAGCTGCCCCAGCAGCGTCTCCAGGGTTGGTTCGGGAGAGGACACCAGATCCTCGAAGTCGACCGTCGCCATGCGGCCGGGATGCAGCCGGGCGACATGCCGGGCGTGGTCGGAAACGAACGCATGATAGCGGGCGATGTCATCGGCCGAGGTGGCGTATGTGCAGCCGAAATCAAAATCGCGCAGATGGATGGAGACGGCGCAATCGTGCGTTTCCCGGCGGATGTGGATGATCCTGGCCGTGGGGAAACAGGCAAGAATGAAGCCGCAATGCTCGATGTTGGAGGGAAGTTTGTCCACGCTCATGGTGCCGTCAGGGCAGAGATCGGCGGTCGCCGCCCTGTACCACCTGTTGGCGAAATCGACGAAGGCCGCTGAAAGCGGCGTGGCGCTCTCGCCGACCGTGCGCATGGCCAGCGACGGCACGAGGTTCTGTTCGCCGACATTGCCCATGGCGCTGTGGGCGCCGAGCAAGGAGCTGAGCAGCGTCGTGCCGCTGCGCGGCATGCCGACGATGAAGACCATTCCTGGCTTCGCGAGGGCGCGTGGTCGGGGACAGGACTGGGCGAGTTGCAGGTCGTTGCGCAGGCGTTGTTGCACCTGGTCGGCCCGCCAGTGGGGCAGGCGTTTCCTTTTCAGCTGCTGGGCGGCGCTTGCCAGAGCGAAGGCCTGTTGCGGATCTGTCTGGAGCAGACAGGCGGACAAGGCGAACTGGAGCTTTTCCGCGCTGTAGGCATCGGGAACGCGCGCGAGCAGGTCGCGCAGCCGATCCGCCAGCGCATGCGGAGACAGATGGGGAGCATCGAACTCGGCGTATTTCTGCCATGCGTCGACGTCCATCGGATGGTCCCGGATCCGTCGCAGATAGAGATCCCTTGCCTTGTCCCTGGCTCCCGATACCTGCGCGACCTGCGCCGCCAGCAGCAGGTGTTGGTCGCTCAAGGTGCCGGTCTGCAGTGCGTCATCGAACCAGTTCCAGACCGGCTGCGGGCGATTGCCCAGGAGCATCGCCTGGAGCCAGTGGTGCTGCGTTTCGCTGGAATGCGGCGCCAGTCGATGAAGTTGGTCGAGCGCGCGCAGGCGCGCATAGGGGTCGTTCGCAATCCGCGGGTGCGGCAGCGCGGCGGCAAGGGCCACCGCATCGTCCGACTGCAACAACGCCTCGAGGCCTGGATCAGGGTGCGGATGCCATGGGCTTTCCATGTCGGACAGGTTCCCTGCATGTTCCGGAAGAATCAAGGAGTCGCTCACGTATTCCAAAAAAAGGCGACCCGCATTACGCGGGTCGCCTCGATCCCTCAAACGGGCAGGACTGGATTAGAAGTTCTGCTCGTAGCGGATATACGGGGTACGGCCCCAGATGTTGTACAGATCGTTGTCGTAGTACGGGAAGCTGTACAGCGTGGAGTTGAACGGAGGCATCTTGTTGCCCAGGTTGCGGACACCCAGGGTGACCTTGCCGTTCCACGGCAGGGCGACGCTGGCCTGGACATCGAAGGTGGTCCACGACGGCAGGGAGGTCGCCGGGGTGCCGTTCGAACTGTCACTGATGTAGTTGGTGATGACGGCGGCATTGAAGTCGCCCTTGTCCCAGCCCAGCATCAGCTGTGCACGATCCTTCGGATAACCAGCGGTGCCGCCGCGCTCCAGCTTGTCCGACGCAATGGCGGTGAAGTCGAACTCCAACTGGTGGGACCAGGACAGCTTGGTGGTGAAGTTGCCGGCTGCATCGGTTTCGAAGCGGTAGGAGGCTTCCACGTCGACGCCGCGGACGGTCTGCAATGCACCGTTGTCGATCGGCAGCAGGATCTGCTGCGCTACGCCCGGCAGGATGGCGCCGTTCGGGGCCACGATGTTGGCGGTGCGATCCACGCCGTAGCCCGGGACGCCCTGGTCGCCGTAGCGGAATGCCAGCGCGCGCGGAACGGTGGAGATCACGTTCTCGAGCTTCACGTCGTAGTAATCGACCGCGAAGGACAGATTGCTCATCGGGCTCCAGACGAAGCCCACGCCCCAGTTCTCGGACTCTTCCGGCTTCAGGAAGGGATTGGACGAGACCAGCCACTGGTACTGGTCCTTGCTGGTGCAGGGGTCGACCGGGTACGGCTGGTAGTTGGCATTGCCCGGGGTGGCCTGGACGGCCTGGAGCGCCTTACATGCGAGCTCGTCGCCGCCCGGATGGCCGGCCGAGGAGAGCGGCGGGCTGCTCAGGTTCGTGGTGGACGGAGCACCGTACAGGTCGGGCAGGGTCGGCGCACGGAAGCCCTTGCCCCACGAGCCGCGGACCAGCAGCGATTCGAAGGGACGGAACTCGAACGAGGCGCGCGGCGAGAACTTGCTGCCGACGTCGTTGTAGGAGTCGTAGCGGCCGGCCAGGGTCAGGCTCAGGGTATCGAGCAGCGGCAGCAGGGTTTCGAAGTACGCGGCGTAGGACGCGCGCGAGCCGCCGCTGCCGGCACCCGCGGAGCCGAACACGTTGCCGGCGGCGCTCTGGGCGTCGTACACCATCTTGAGGCGGTCATCCAGGTACTCGAAGCCGGTCACGAAGCCGGCCGGACGGCCGCCGATCTCGAACAGGTCGAAGGAGATGTTGCCGCCGACGTTGACGGTGCGCTGCTCGTTCTCCACATAGACGGTGTGGCCGACCGACGGAGCGGCGGCCGCAACGCTGGGGGAGGTGGGATCGAACGGGTTGTAGCTGCCCGAGTCGATCGCAGCCTGCAGCGCGCTGCTCAGGCCGTAGTTGTAGTTGACGCTGCTCTGGCTGACGCGTCCGTGGCCTGCGAATACTTCCCAATCGGCGCTCTTGCCGAACAGGTCGATGTTGCCCTGCAGGCCGAACGAGTAATCGCGGTAGCTGTCCTTGCGGATCGCGTCACGGGTACCCAGCGGGGTGAAGCGGTAGTACAGGGTGCCGTCCACGCCGAACGGGTTGTACGGGTTGTCGGCCGCGATGGTCGGATAGGAATCCACCGGTGCCGAGGCATACACGCCCACGCTCTTCGTATCCGAGGCGATGGCACGGAAGAAGAACGAGGTGTTGTCGGTGAGCTGGTAGTTGGAATTGACCAACAGCGAGTCGCGGGACAGCGAAGCCTCGTTGGCCGAGGTCGCGCCGTGGTCGAATCCGCAGGTGGTGGGGCTGGTGCGGATGCTGTTCTCGAAGGTGTCGCAGTTGGCGACGCCGACCAGGCCCGTGGACGGGCTGAAGAAGTTGGCCGACGAGTTGAAGGCACTGGTGCCCCAGGTCAGGCCGGCGCCGGTGATGAGGTTCTTGATCTCGCGGTTGTACATCATCTCGCGTTCCTGGTGGTCCAGGACGAAGGTGACGTTGCCACGATCGGAACTGATGCCGCCGGCGATGCTGCCGGTCCTGCCATTCGGGCCGATCTTCGGCGACTCATAGCCCGCCGAGAAGCTCAGGCCTTCGTAGTCCTTGCGCAGGATGACGTTGACCACGCCGCCGATCGCGTCCGAGCCATACACGGCGCCGGCGCCTTCGCGCAGGATCTCGATGCGCTCGACCGCGGCGGTCGGGATCAGGTTGATGTTGGCAGAGCCGCCGTCCAGAGCGGCGGACTTGGTCATGCGACGGCCGTCCAGCAGCACCAAGGTGTACTCCGAGCCCAGGCCACGCAGGCTGATGGTGGCCTGCGAACCGGTAGCGGAACCGGAAGATTCACGGACGGAGCCGAACGAGTTGTAGACGTTGTTGCGCAGGAAGTCGGCAACCGAGATCTCGCCGGCGGTTTCGATATCCTGGCGCGAGATGACGGTGACGGGGCTGGGGCCTTCCACGTCGACGCGCTTGATGCGCGAACCGGTCACCTCGATGCGGTCAAGGTTGGTGGCGCCTTCGGCATCCTGGGCGAAGGCGGCGCCGGTGGTGCCGGCGGCGCCGGCGACCAGGGCCAGCACCACTGCGTCACGCAGCTTGTTGGACTTGCAATACATGGGCTCTCTCTCCAAGTGATCTTGGTAGTTACAAGTGGAATGGCCTGCGCGGTAGGAGCGAAAGATGCGGTCCCAAAGCCGCGAGGCTGATCCGATAGTACTTCCGTCTCTTCTGAAATTAAAGCTTCGTTAATGAACTGCATGGAATTGGTGAAATACGGCAAAGTATTGTTGCAATTGCAACAAAAACGCCTCCTTTCGGAGGCGTTCTGGTGACTGCTCTGGAGGTTGGCCCTTATAGGTCCTGTTCGTACCGGACGTAGGGAATAGCCCCTTCGTCGTTGCTCTCATTGCGTGGAGAGAACGGATTCTTGCCGCGGGTAATGACGTTTTCGGCGCCCACGGTGAGCTGGCCGCTCCACGGGGTGCGCCAGGTCAGGCCTAGGCCGATGCCTTCCCACTTGCCGGATTGGCCCGGGGCATCGACGACGCGGCCGATGATGTTGGCACTGAAGGGGCCGTAGCCGCCGCCGATGCTCAGGCTCTTGCTGTCCCACTGGTCGACGAGCGCGGGCGAAGCATCGCTCAGCGGCACCAGGCGCGCCTTGGCGTAGGTGCCGCCAATGGAGACGAAGCCTTCGCGGCCGATGTTCTTCTGGCCGAAGACGGTCAGGTCGTTCTGTTCCATGCGCGCGGCCGGCGCCTTGACGTTGCCGGACAGCCAGGCCGGCAGGGTGTCGCGGCCGGTGCCTGCGCTCAGGCCGAGGCGTCCGCCGGGGCGGTTGAAGGCGGTGGTCGCGGACAGGTGGCGCCCGTTACCCGCATCGTCGTCATCGCCCAGGCTAGCGAGCATGCAGTGGCTGGCCAGCCCGCTGATGCTGCTGCCGCGGTTGCTGTTGCACAGCAGGCCGAGCGAATCGCCGGACGAGAGTCCGAAGGCGGCATCGAGGGAGTTGCGGCCGAAATGCCAGCGCGCGCCGGCCACCTGTTCGCCGGTGGGCTCGAGGTACAGCAGCGCTTCGACCTTGCCGCTGCCTTTGTTCCATACCGGGAGCACGGTGCTGTCCGGTGTGGCGCGCGGCTTGGCCTGCGCATGCGCGCCCGCAGTCACCCCGAGGGCGATCAGCAAGGCAAGCGGCAGGCGCAGGAAGGCGTTCATGGACTCAATCAGACAGGGCCAAGGCCGGGAAGTTCCCGGTGCGTGAGAATCTGATCGTATGTTGTTTATGTTTTCTTAACAAGACTCCGTCCTCCCCGGAACGCAGCTCGTCGGTGCCGTTACTGCAGCCGCTCTGGAGCGGCCTGGCTGGCTGGTGTAGCTGCGAACAATACGCCGAATTCGGTCAAAGGGAAGTGATATTCGCGCCCGCAGAACTCGCAGCGCACGTCCACCTGGCCGGTTTCGGCGGCCGCGGTGCGGGCTTCTTCCTCGCCCAGCGACTGCAGCATGCCGATGACCCGCTCCCGCGAACAGGAGCAGCCGAAGCGCAGCGGCTTGTCGCCCATGGTCTCCAGGTGTTCCTCATGGAACAGGCGGTGCAGCAGCTCGGGGCCGGCCACGGCCAGCAGCTCGTCGCGGCCCAGCGTGTCGAACAGGGCGCCGGCGCGGGCCCAGCCATCGTCGTCGCCCTGGTCGCCGGGCAGCTTCTGCAGCAGCAGGCCGGCGGCGCGGTCGCCGTCGGCGGCCAGCAGCAGGCGCGTGGGCAACTGCTCGGAATGGCGGAAGTAGTCCTCGAACGCCTCGTCCAAGCTGCTGCCCTGCAGCGACACCAGGCTCTGGTAGCGCTGCGGTTCGCGCGGGTCGAGGCCCGGGTTCTCGATGGTGATGGCCAGCAGCGCGCCTTCGCCGAGCTGGGAGAGGTCGGCCGGGGCATCCTGGCCATCCTCCACCTGGGCGATGCCGCGCAGGGTGCCGGCCGACGTGCATTCGGCAAACAGCGTGCGCAGCGGGGAGCCGCTGCGCAGCTGGATGGACAGGCGCCCGTCGATCTTGATGTGGCCGGTGAACAGGGCCGAGGCGACGCAGGCCTCGCCCAGCAGGCGCATGGCCGAGGGCCGGTAGCCGCCGTGGGACAGGATTTCGCGCCAGCTGTCGGCGAGCTGGACGTGGACACCGCGCACGCCGGCCTCGGGCAGGAGGAAGCGGACGAGAAGGTCAGACGTTTCGGTCATGGGAATCTGCACGTGTGGGGACGCCGGTGCCGGATAATGCACCGACTGTCGGGATTCATGGGTCAGGCATGCAGATGGGGACGGAGCGGGACGAGCGCAAGGTGCGGCCACGGCGCAGGTGGCGGCGATGGCTGTGGATCACGCCCTGCGCGCTGGCGGCGTTCAGCGTCGTGCAGGTGGCGGTGCTGCGGTTCGTCGACCCGCCGTTTTCCACGGTGATGGCGCTGCGCCAAGCCGAAGCCTGGGGCCAGGGCGACTGGGGCTTCCGCATCCACTACCAATGGCGCGACCTGGACGCGATGGCGGCCAGCGTGCCGATCTCGCTGGTGGCGGCCGAAGACCAGCGCTTCCCGCTGCACAACGGCTTCGACCTGGAGGCCATCGAGAAGGCGATGGACCACAACGCCAGCGGCAAGCGCCTGCGCGGCGGCAGCACGATCAGCCAGCAGGTCGCCAAGAACCTGTTCCTGTGGCAGGGCCGCAGCTGGCTGCGCAAGGGGCTGGAAGCCTGGTACACGGTGCTGATCGAAGCGCTCTGGCCGAAGCGGCGGATCCTGGAGATGTACGCCAACGTCGCCGAGTTCGGCGACGGCGTCTACGGCGTGCAGGCCGCGTCGCGGCGTTTCTGGGGCAAGGACGCGGGACGGCTGTCGGCGGGCGAGAGCGCGCGCCTTGCCGCGGTGCTGCCGTCGCCGCGCCGCTACAGCGCGACCCAGCCCGGCCCGTTCGTGCAGCGCCGTGCCGCCTGGATCCAGCGCCAGGCGCGGCAACTGGGCGGCTCCGGCTACGCGGTAGGCGATGACTGAAGCCGCTGCGTGCGGGAGAGGGCCGGGCTTGCCGACGGGATTCCGTAGAATGCGCGCATGACATCCCGCGACCGGCTGACCATCGTCATCGCCGCCTGCAACGAGCAGGACGCGCTGCCGTTGCTGCACCCGCGCGTCCGCGCCGAGCTCGAGCGCCTGCCGGACATCGACGGGCGCGTGCTCTACGTGGACGACGGCAGTACCGACGCCACCTGGTCGTTGATGCAGCAGCTGGCGGCGACCGACCCGCAGGTGGCCGCGCTGCGCCTGTCGCGCAATTTCGGCAAGGAGGCCGCGCTCACCGCCGGGCTGGATCTGGTGGACGACGGCGCGGCGCTGATCCTGGATGCGGACGGGCAGGACCCGCCGGAGCTTATCCCGCAGTTCGTCGCGTTGTGGCGGCAGGGACACGACGACGTCTACGGCACGCGCCTGGTGCGCGACGGCGAGGGCTGGCTCAAGCGCGCCACCGCGGCGGCGTTCTACCGGGTGATCGGGCGCCTGTCGAAAACGCCCATCCCCGCCGATACCGGCGATTTCCGGCTGCTGTCGCCGCGCGCGCTGGCCGCGCTGCGGCAGCTGCGCGAACGGCAGCGTTTCATGAAGGGGCTGTTCGGCTGGGTCGGTTTCCGCCGGGTGGCGCTGCCGTACCATCGTGCGCCGCGCATGGCCGGGCGCAGCAAGTTCGGTTTCTGGAAGCTGTGGAATTTCGCGCTGGAAGGCATCACCAGCTTTTCCACCGCGCCATTGCGCGTGGCGACCTACCTGGGCCTGCTGACCGCCGCTTCGGCATTCGGCTTCGGCGCCTGGGTGGTGGGCAAGGCGGCGCTGTATGGCGACCGCGTCGCGGGGTGGCCGACGATGATGGCGGTGATCCTGTTCCTGGGTGGCGTGCAGCTGATCGCGCTGGGGCTGATCGGTGAATACCTGGGGCGCCTGTACATGGAGGCCAAGCAGCGGCCGCTGTACCTGGTTGACACCTGGCGGCCGGCCGGCGTGGCACTATCGCACGCATCCGCCAGCACGGGAGAACGCCATGCAGACCGTTCGTCAGTTGCTCGGGACCAAGTCCCCTGAGATCCACGCGGTAGCGCCGCAGAGCGCGGTGATCGACGCGATCCGGCTGATGGCCGAGAAGGGCATCGGCGCGGTGCTGGTGATGGACGGCGCGCGCCTAGCCGGCATCCTTTCCGAGCGCGACTACGCGCGCAAGATCGTGCTGCGCGACCGCTCCTCGCGCGATACGCCGGTGGCGGCGATCATGACCGCCGAACTGGTCACGGTGACGCCGACGGACACGGTGGAGGATTGCCTGCAACTGGTGACCGACCGCCGTATCCGTCACCTGCCGGTGGTCGAGGACGACGCGGTGCTGGGCGTGATTTCCATCGGCGACCTGGTCAAGTCGGTGATCGAGCAGCAGCGGCAGGAACTGGGGCAGCTGCAGCAGTACATCGTCGGCGGCTGATCCGGCGACGGCGGCTACTTCGCGTAGTGGCCGCCGCAGTCGGCGTCCTTGCCGGGCCCGGTTTCGATGGTGGCCAGCAGCGCCGCCGGCGGGGTGATGCTGCCCAGGGTCAGGGCGATGGCGCCACGCAGGCCCAGTGCCTTGAAGTCGGGGCGGAACGAGGGGTCCTTGAAGGTGCCGCCGATCCGCAGCGGCGAACGCAGGGCGAGGATGCTCTTGTCCTTGGGCCGGGGCCGCAGCAGCAGGTCCAGTTCCTCGCGCTTGAGGCTGATGCTGCCTTCGCCCACGATCAACGTGTCGGTGGTGTCCAAGGCCAGCGAACGCGCCTCCATCAGGCCGTCCTCCACGCCGAAGTCGGCGAAGGCGCAGCGCAGCGGGATCTGGCGGTCGCCGGTGAACAGGAACTTCAGCGACTCCGCCACGTCCAGTCCCGCCAGTTCCATCAGCAGGTTGCCGACGTGGCCGCGGCCCATGCCCAGCCCCACGTTGCCGTCGCTGCTGCCGAGCATGGCGGCGATGGAATTGCCGGTGCCGGACAGCTGCACCCGCCCGCCGATGCCGCCCGATGCCTGTTCGGCGAGCTTGGCATCGGGGAAAAGCTGGCCCAGCTGCACGCCGCGCACGCTGGCGTCGAGCGCGGTGGTGATCTGCGGGCGGCGCGCGTCCATGCGCACGGTGCTGCGGATGTCGCCCCCGGCCACGCCGAAGTTCAACGGTTCCAGGCGCAGCAGGCCGTCGTCGAGCAGCAGGTGGGCATCCATGTCGTCCAGCGGCAGCGATGGCGAATTGATGCGCTGCGCCTTCCAGCGCACGTCGGCATCCATCGCCCGCAGTTTGGCCAGGTCGTAGGGCGTGTCCGGCAGCACCGTGGGCTTGGCCGTCAGCGCGGCGGCCCTGGCCTTCTGTTCGGCGTTGGCCGTCTCGCCGTCGCCGGTCCTGGGCGGCGCGCCGACGAAACCGGCGAGGTCGTCGAAGTCCAGCCGGCGCGAGACCAGCGCGGCGGTCAGCCGCGGGCGTTCGCCGGCCACGTCGATCTGCACGTCGCCGGCCAGGTCGCTGTCGCCGACCTGCCCGCTGAACTTCTCGTAGCGCCAGACCTGGTAGTCGCGCTTGAGCCGGCCATCGAGCCGGTACGGCGGCGACGAAGGCAGGGCGAGCCCGACCAGCGGATACAGGTCCTCCAGGTCCTGGCCACTGAGCCGCAACTGCAGGTCGAACACCTGCAACTGGAACGGATTGGTCAGCGTGCCTGTGGCGACGGCATGGGTGGCGCCAGCGCGGCCATCGAGGTGCAGGCGGAAGGGATGGTCGCTGTCGGCCAGTTCCAGCGGCGATTCGGTGCCGCCGCGCACGGTGAAGGAGGCGCCGCGCCAATGTCCCTTGCCCTCCAGCAGCAACGGTGGCGCCGCGGTGGCCTGCTTTGCCGTGCCGCTGCGGACGTCGAGCTGGATGTCGGTACGACCGGCTTCGTCCTGGAACTGCAGCCGGCCGTCGTCCACGCGCAGGCGCTTGAGCTGCACTGACTGGCCGCCATTGCCGCCGGTGAGGAAGGCCCAGTTGCCGGGATCGCCGCGCCGGGGGGCGGTCTGCAGCAGCAGGTCGGGGCGGGTGAGGCGTATCTCCGGCAACTGCACGCTGCCGCGAAGCAGCGGCCACAGGCGCAGGTCGATCTCGACCCGGTCGGCGCGGGCCATGTCCGGCCGTTTCGCCCAGGGCGCGTTGGCGAAGGTGATGCGGTCGGCGCGCACGGTGCTGGTGCGGCCCAGGTTGACATCGAGATTGCCGATGTGCAGGGCGCGGCCGGTGCGTGCCTGCACCATGCGCTCCACCGGACCCCTGAACCAGTTCCAGTCCCAGAGCAACAGCAGCACGACGATGGCCGCGGCGAGCAGGGCGAACGCCGCCAGCCAGCGCTGGCCACGCTTTCCGGGGCGGCTGAAGCGCCAGCGCGACGTGCGCGGCGCAGCGGGGGCAGGTGCAGTATTCACGCGGCCATGGTTGCCGCCGTCTCGTGCACGCGATGCGAAGCATTCATTCGCGCGGCGTGCAGGTTCCGTTGCCGGGGCGTGGCCCGCACCGGCATGCGCGCATCGGGAACTAGAGGATCTGCGCCGTCACCGAGACGAAATGGCAGACGCTGCCGCCGATCACGAACAGGTGCCAGATGGCATGCGAATAGCGCACCGATTCGCGGTGATAGAAATAGGTGCCCAGCGTGTAGAACACGCCACCGGTGAACAGCCAGCCGAGGGTGAAGCCATCCAGTTCGCGCCACATCGGCTTGATCGCCACGATCACCAGCCAGCCCATGGCGATGTAGATCAGCGTCGAAAGGCGCTTGAAGCGGCCGGTGTAGAACAGCTTGAAGATCACCCCGCCGACGGCCAGTGTCCAGATCGCCGCGAACAGTCCCCAGCCCCACGGCCCGCGCAGTCCGATCAGGGTGAAGGGGGTATAGGTGCCGGCGATCAGGATGTAGATCGCGCAGTGGTCGAAGATCTTCAGCCGGCCCTTGGCCACCGGGTGCTGGATGGCGTGGTACAGGGTGGAAGCGGTGTAGAGCAGCAGCAGCGCGATGCCGAAGACGATGGCGCTGGCCAGTTGCCAGCCGTCGCCGTAGATGGCGGCCAGCGTGATCAGCACGGCGCTGGCGCCCAGCGCGGTGACCGCGCCCAGGCCATGGGTCAGGGCGCTGGCGATTTCCTCGCGGATGTCGGCGGCATGATGCCGCGGGGGGGCGACGGTAGGCATGGGCGGCAAGTTACCGCAATGCAGCACCCGCTGCATCCGTACGCCTGGCGCCCGTTCCGGATGGCGTCAGGCGGCACGGCATTCATTCCACCGAGACGGTGTGCGCGGCTTCGCGTGTGGCGGAGAAGCGCACGTCCGGCGCGCGTTCCTGCGCCAACTGCAGGTTGACGCGGGTCGGGGCGAGGTAGACTAGGTGCCCGGCGGCGTCCACGGCCAGGTTGCTGGCGTTCTTCTCGCGGAACTCCTCCAGCTTCTTCGGGTTGTCGCAATGCACCCAGCGCGCGGTGACCACGCCGACCGGCTCGAAGATGGCTTCCACGCCGTATTCGTCCTTCAGGCGGTAGGCGGCCACGTCGAACTGCAGCACGCCGACCGCGCCCAGGATCAGGTCGTTGCTCATGAGCGGGCGGAAGAACTGGGTGGCGCCTTCCTCGGACAGCTGCGCCAGGCCCTTCTGCAGCTGCTTGAGCTTGAGCGGGTCCTTCAGCCGCGCGCGGCGGAACAGTTCCGGGGCGAAGTTGGGGATGCCGGTGAAGGTGACCGCCTCGCCCTCGGTGAACGTATCGCCGATGGAAATGGTGCCGTGGTTGTGGATGCCGATCACGTCGCCTGGCCAGGCCTCGGCGGCGATCTCGCGGTCGGAAGCCATGAAGGTCAGCGCGTTGGCCAGCTTCATTTCCTTGCCGGTGCGCACGTGGAAGGTCTTCATGCCGGCGGAGAACTTGCCAGAACAGACGCGCATGAAGGCGACACGGTCGCGGTGCTGCGGGTCCATGTTGGCCTGGATCTTGAACACGAAGCCGGTCAGCCTGTCTTCCTGCGGGGCGATGTCGCGGCCGGTGGTGGCGCGCGGCTGCGGCGCCGGCGCGTGCTCGACGAAGAAGTCCAGCAGCGGCTGCACGCCGAAATTGTTCACGCCCGAGCCGAAGAACACCGGGGTCTGCTCGCCGCGCAGGTAGGCGTCCTTGTCGAACGGATGGCTGGCGCCCTGCACCAGTTCCAGTTCCTCGCGCAGGTCGGCCAGCATCTTCTCGCCGATGCGCTCGGCCAGGCCGGGCGCGTCCAGCGACGGGAAGATGGTCGAATCCTGGCGGGTGAAGTTGCGGCCGGGTTCGTACAGGTGCACCTCGCCGGTGAGCAGGTGCACCACACCCTTCAGGCGCTGGCCCATGCCGATCGGCCAGGTGACCGGCGCGCACTGGATGCCCAGCACGGTCTCGACCTCGTCCAGCAGTTCGATCGGGTCCTTGCCCTCGCGGTCGAGCTTGTTGATGAAGGTCATGATCGGGGTGGTGCGCAGGCGGCACACCTCCATCAGCTTGATGGTGCGTTCCTCCACGCCCTTGGCCACGTCGATCACCATCAGCGCCGAGTCCACCGCGGTGAGCACGCGATAGGTGTCCTCGCCGAAGTCGGCGTGGCCGGGGGTGTCGAGCAGGTTGACGATCTTGCCTTCGTACGGGAACTGCATCACCGAGGAGGTGACCGAGATGCCGCGCTCCTTCTCCAGCGCCATCCAGTCGGAGGTGGCATGGCGGCTGGTCTTGCGCGACTTCACCGAACCGGCCATCTGGATCGCGCCTCCGAACAGCAGCAGCTTTTCGGTCAGCGTGGTCTTGCCGGCGTCGGGGTGGGAAATGATGGCGAAGGTGCGGCGGCGCGCGGCTTCGGAGGCGACTTCGGACATGGCGGCTGCGCCCGCGGCGGGCGCGCATTGGGAAAGGGAAGCCGGCGATTATAGCCGCTCAGGGCGGGGCGCCCGTCTGGCGGGCGAAGCGCAACTCGCCGCGCGGGCCGGCCATGCGGAACGGAATCGAGGCCAGCGCCAGGCTGGTGTTGGCCTGCACGGCGAAGTGGAGGTGCGGGCCGGTGCTGTGGCCGGTATTGCCGGAGCGGGCCAGCGGTTGCCCGGCCTGGACCGGCTGTCCCGGCCGGACCGACAGGCTGCCCGCCTGCAGGTGGGCGTAGAGGGCCATGCTGCCGTCGGCGTGCAGCACCCGGACCAGGCAGCCCTCGCCGGCCGAGTCGGACACCACCTGCATCGCCGTGCCGGCGCGGGCGGCCAGGACCGGCGTGCCCTCGGGCAGCGGGAAATCGATCGCGTAGCGGTTCTGCGCGTCGCCGTGGCTGCGATGGCCATCGATGCCCTGGCTGACGCGGACCGGCGCGCCGTCGAACGGCAGCCGGTAGAGATGATCGGCCGGACGGGCGGACGGGTCGCCGGGAAAGGCGTCGAGCAGCAGGCGGACCGGGCTGCCATCGTCGGCCAGCCACGCCAGGCGGCGCTGTTCGCCGGCGGCCAGCACCGCAGCGATGCCGTCGTCGCCAGCGCGCAGGCGGACCTGCACCGGTCCGGCCAGCAGGTTGCGTACCTGCGCTTCATGGCCGCCCGCGCGGCGCTGCAGGGTCAGGCTGGCGAAGCGGCCGTCGCCGTCGATGCCGCTCTCCGCCGCGACCGTACCGGCCAGTCCCCAGCCCTGGCGCCAGCGCGAGGCCGGGGATTCGCCCAGGGCGGGCAGGGCGAGTGTCGCGGACAGGAGCAGGAGCGGCAGGCGGCGCATGCGGCGGCGGTGGCAAGGGGTTCTGGATTATGCCGGCATGGTTGCAGTGGAAACTCCATCGCTCCATCCGAATAAAGAGATTGACATGGCTGGCAACGGCTGGCATCGTGTGCCCACCATCGAGACCGGCAGAGGGACAGGCCCTTTGAAGCCGGGGCAACCAGCAGGTGCGCAAGCGCCTGTGTTTGGTGCCAAATCCTGCGGTGACCACTGTGTCCGCCGAAAGATGGTTCGATCCGTGCCACGCACGGCGAACACGGGCCCGCGAAGCTCGATGGCTGCTCCTTACCGGATACCGCCATGAGTTTCGCCACCGCCACCGCCACCCGAGAATTTCCGGCCGCCGCGCCCGAGGGCGGGTCGCATGCCGTCGCTGCCGTTCGCGGGGAAATCGAACTACGCCTGGCGATGCGCCATGCCGGCACGCGCGTGTTGCGCCTGCGCTACGAACTGGTCGGCAGGGCGGACGCGCCGGTGGTGCTGGTGGCCGGCGGTATTTCCGCGCACCGCCACCTGGCCGCCAATGCCGTGTTCGGCGAGAAGGGCTGGGCCGAAGGGCTGGTCGGCTGCGGCCGCGCGCTGGACCCGCAGCGCCGGCGCCTGCTCGGTTTCGATTTCATCGGCGCGGACGGCGACCTCGACGTGCCGATCGACACCGCCGACCAGGCCGACGCCATCGCCGCGCTGCTCGACGCGCTGGGCATCGACTGCCTGCATGGCTACGTCGGCTATTCCTACGGCGCGCTGGTCGGCCTGCAGATGGCGATCCGCCACCCGCAGCGGCTGGTCCGGCTGGTCGCGGTCAGCGGCGCGCACCGCCCGCATCCCTACGCCTCGGCCTGGCGCGCGCTGCAGCGGCGCGCGGTCGCGCTCGGCCAGCTGCAATGCGCCGAAACCCACGGGCTGGCGCTGGCGCGCCAGTTCGCCATGCTCAGCTACCGCACCCCCGAGGAATTCGGCGAGCGCTTCGACGCCGCGCCGGAGGTGGTGAACGGCCGCGTGCGCGTGGCCGCCGAGGACTATCTCGACGCCGCCGGCGCGCAGTACGTGGCGCGCACCCGCGTCGACGCCTACCTGCGCCTGTCCGAATCCATCGACCTGCACCGCGTCGATCCGGCCGCCGTCAGCGTGCCGACGCTGGTGGTCGCGGTCGAGGGCGACCGCCTGGTGCCGCTGTCCGACCTCGTCTCGCTGGTCGAGGGCCTGGGCACGCGCGGCAGCCTGCGCGTGCTGCGCTCGCCCTACGGCCACGACGCCTTCCTGAAAGAAACCGATCGCATCGACGCGATCCTCGCCAACGCCCTACGCCTTCCCGGAGAAAACGCATGAGCCTGTCCACCGCTTCCGATGTGTCCTGTTGCCGCGCCACCGCGGCCGTGCGTGCCGGCATCGACCGCGATACCGCCTTCGGCGCGGTGACGCCGCCGATCGTGCTGTCGTCCAATTTCAGCTTCGACGGCTTCGGCAACAAGCGCCAGTACGACTACACCCGCAGCGGCAACCCGACCCGCGACCTGCTGGGCGAGGCGCTGGCCGAGCTGGAAGGCGGCGCCGGCGGCGTCATCACCTCCACCGGCATGGGCGCGATCAACCTGGTGCTCAACGCGCTGCTGCAGCCCGGCGAGAAGCTGGTGGTGCCGCACGACGCGTACGGCGGCAGCTGGCGGCTGTTCAACGCGCTGGCGGCCAAGGGCCACTTTGAGCTGATCACCGCCGACCTGACCGACCCGCGCGCGCTCGCCGAGGCGCTGGCGCAGGGGCCGAAGCTGGTGCTGGTGGAGACCCCGTCCAACCCGCTGCTGCGCATCACCGACCTGCGCTTCGTGATCGACGCCGCGCACAGGGCCGGCGCCAAGGTCGTGGTCGACAACACCTTCCTGTCGCCGGCGCTGCAGAATCCGATCGCCTTCGGCGCCGACCTGGTGCTGCACTCGACCACCAAGTACGTCAACGGCCACAGCGACGTGGTCGGCGGCGCGGTGATCGCGCGCGAGCCCGAGGTGCACCAGCAGCTGGTGTGGTGGGCCAACGCGCTGGGCCTGACCGGCTCGCCGTTCGATGCCTTCCTGACCCTGCGCGGCCTGCGCACGCTCGATGCGCGCCTGCGCGTGCACCAGGAGAACACCCGCGCGCTGGTCGAGGTGCTGGCCGCCAGCGACGTGGTTGCCAACGTCTATTACCCGGGGCTGGAATCGCATCCGGGCCACGCGGTGGCCGCGCGCCAGCAGAAGGGTTTCGGCGCGATGCTGTCCTTCGAACTGGCACAGTGCGAAGGCGCCGACCCGCACGCGGCGGTGCGCGCCTTCGCCGAGGGCCTGCGCTATTTCACCCTTGCCGAATCGCTGGGCGGCGTGGAGAGCCTGGTCGCGCATCCGGCCACCATGACCCATGCGGCGATGACGCCCGAAGCGCGCGCCAAGGCCGGCATCAGCGATGGCCTGCTGCGGCTGTCGGTCGGCATCGAGGCCAGCGAGGACCTGGTGGCCGACCTGCAGGCGGGCCTGCTGCGCGCCGCGCGCGTGCTGGCCGAGCGCGGCCTCGACGCCCAGCGAAAAACGGTGGATGCATGAGCGCGCAGCTGCGTCCGCGGACGGCAGCGCAGGCGCGGCTCGCGCTGCTGGGCACCGGTATCGTCGGTTCGGCCTTCGTGGCCCGCTACCAGGCCCTGCGGCAGCGGCAGATCGAGCTGCCGTCGCTGCACGTGGTGGCGAACTCACGCGTCGCGCTGGCCTGCGGCGACGCTCCCGAGGCCGTGCTGTCGCGCGCCCGCCTCGCCGACCGGCAGGGCGATGCGCCGGCGCACCCTGAGGAAGCCGGGCGCCTGCAGGCCGGCGACATCGTGGTCGATGCCACCGCAAGCGAGGACGTGGCCGCCGAGCACGCGCACTGGCTGGCGCGGGGCATCCACGTGGTCACCGCCAACAAGCTGGGCAACGGCACCACGCTGGCGCGCGCGCGGCAGATCGGCGGGCTGGTGGCCGCCGGCGGCGTGCGCTATGGCGATGCGGCCACGGTCGGCGCAGGCCTGCCGCTGCTGTCCAGCATCCGCGCGCTGGTGGCCGGCGGCGACCAGGTGCATGCCGTCGAAGGCGTGCTGTCCGGTTCGCTGGCCTGGCTGTTCCATCGTTACGACGGCAGCCGGCCGTTCTCGGCCTGCGTGCGCGAGGCGGCGGCGGCCGGCTATACCGAGCCGGATCCGCGCATCGACCTGTCCGGCGAGGACGTGCGCCGCAAGCTGCTGATCCTGGCGCGCGCGGCCGGCATCGCGCTGGAAGCGGAGCAGGTGAAGGTGGAATCGCTGGTGCCGCCGGCGTTGGCGGCGCTGCCGGCCGGCGAAGTCGATGCCGGGCTGGCACAGCTGGATGCGCCGCTGCAGGAATGGCTGCAGCGGGCGGGC
>NZ_WIDL01000007.1:126044-167957 GCF_009496535.1 Stenotrophomonas sp. MYb238 | reverse complement strand
AATGACGTGGGGGAGGGGGGCGGATGATTTGTTACATTCATCCGGATGGAGCGATATGTTATCTTCGCGTGATGCCGGTCCCGGGTGCAAGCCCCGCGCGGCATCAGTTCATCCGCAAACGTGATATGCCGGCGCAGTGACAAGGATGCCACCCTGCAGATCCCTACAGAGGTCATCCATGAAGTTTTCCGCTTTGCTGTTCCCGTTGTTGCTGTGCCTGGGCGGGGTTGCCTCCGCCGCGTCTCCCGCGGCCGATCCGCCGCCCACCGCCGCGCTGCACGGCGACGCCGCCCGCCCCGCCGAGGGCGCCCACTGGGTGCGCAGCGAACTGTACTTCGGCGTGGGCCAGGAGAACGGCGACTCCCGCCGCGAACAGACCGACACGATCAGCGAAGCGCAATGGCGCGCCTTCCTCGACCGCGAAGTGACGTCGCGTTTCCCCGACGGCCTGACCGTGTTCGACGCCTACGGCCAATGGCTGTTCCGCGGCGCGCCGGCACCGAACCGGCTGCGCACCAAGGTGCTGGTGGTGTTGCACGAGGACACGCCGCAGCGCCGCAACGACATCGAGGCGATCCGCCTGGCGTGGAAGCAGGCCACCCACCACCAGTCGGTGCTGTGGTCGCAGCAGGCGGTCGAGGTCTCCTTCTGACCGGCAGTACCCCGGCACCCGGTAGGAGCGGCTTCAGCCGCGAATAGGCTTTACCGGTAAGGCCCGATCGCGGCTGAAGCCGCTCCTACGAAAAGACAGAAACAACCACCCAGGCCCACGCATGACCTCCACGTCCGCCTCTCCCCGCCCGCGCTGGTTCGTCGCCGGCGACCTCAACGGTTTCTTCGGCCTGGTGGTGGACAACCTGTCCATCCTCGGTTTCATCGCCATGGCGCTGGTGGGCATCTTCCAGTTCCCGGCCGAGGTGGTGTTCGGGCGCATGTTCCCCGGCACCGCCTTCGGCGTGCTGGTCGGCAACCTGCTGTACACGCTGATGGCGCGGCGGCTGGCCGCGCGCAGCGGCCGCGACGACGTCACCGCGATGCCGCTGGGCCTGGACGCGCCGACCAGCATCGGCATGGCGCTGCTGGTGCTGGGCCCGGCCTTCGCCGGTTTCCGGCAGCAGGGCATGGAGCCGCAGGCCGCGGCGATGGCCACCTGGCAGCTGGGCATGGCGGCGCTGGTGATCATGGGCGTGTTCAAGCTGGTGCTGTCGTTCTTCGGCGAGGCGGTGACCCGCGCGCTGCCGCGCGCCGCGCTGCTGGGCTCCATCGCCGGCATCGCGCTGGTGCTGATGGGGCTGCTGCCGCTGCTGGAGGCGCTGCGTTCGCCGGTGGCGGGCTTCGTCACTCTTGGCCTGCTGCTGTACGTGCTGGTCGCCAAGGGCCGCCTGCCGGTGCGGGCGCCGGGCGTGCTGGTGGCCTTCGTGGTGGGCACCGCGCTGTACTACGGGCTGGGGCTGGCCGGACTGGGCGCGCCGGGCTTCACGCTGCCGCAGTGGACGCCGCCGCAGATGGTGCTGCCGTTGCCGACACTGGGTTTCATCGACGGCCTGCCGGCGGCGATGGACTACCTGCCGCTGCTGCTGCCATTCGGGCTGCTGATGGTGGTCGGCGGCATCAACGTGTCCGAGAGCGCGCGCGCGGCCGGCGACGACTACCGTACCCGCGACATCCTGCTGGTCGAGGCGGTGGCCACCCTGGTGGCCGGGCTCTGCGGCGGCGTCGCCCAGACCACGCCCTACATCGGCCAGCCTGCCTACAAACACATGGGCGCGCGCAGCGGCTACACGCTGCTGACCGGCCTGTTCGTCGGCATCGGTGGCATGCTGGGGGTGATCTCCGGGCTGGTGCAGTGGCTGCCGCTGGCGGTGCTGGCGCCGATCATCGTGTACGTGGCCATCGACATCACCACCCAGGCATTCGAGGCCACGCCGAAGCGGCACGCCGCGGCGATGGTGCTCGGCTTCCTGCCGTCGGTAGCCTACCTGCTGGCGATCAAGGCGCCGGGCTGGATCGCGCCGGAGCGGCTGGCGGAGCTGACCACCGCCGTGGATGGCCACGGCCTGCCGGAGCTGGCGGTGATCTTCGCCCTGGGCAATGGATTCATCATCACCGCGATGCTGTGGATCGCCACGGTGGTGGCGATGATCGAGCAGCGGCTGCACCGCGCGTCGGCGCTGCTGCTGGTCGCCGCGCTGCTGACCCTGTTCGGCCTGATCCATTCGGTCGACCCGCGCGGCGGCGTGTACCTGCCCTGGGCGTTGCAGGGGCTGCAGCGCAGCATCAGCTGGCAGTTCGCCGGCGCCTACGTGGCGTTGGCGGCGGTGTTGGGCCTGCTCGGTTCGCTCCAGCCGGCAGGAGGCAAGGACACCCGGGCGGATGGATAAGCCAGGCCTCGCGTTCCGGATGATCCGGAGCGGAGGTCGGGCAAAGCGGGGTGGCGGGCAGGGGCCCTCCAGTATCTGGCAAGGCGGCCAGGCGAGTGAGTCGGGATTGCAGGCGCTACCCCATTGGCGTTGCCGGGCTGTCGCGTCGTTTCGGATGAGAGGTTGGCGTTACCGACGGGGGCTCACGATTTTCCCGTTGATTTCCAAGGCATCGATGCACGCGGGTTAGCCGACGGATCCGTTTCACCGGACAGCAGGCGGGTTGCGGGGCCTTCACTGGGGCATGTGCGTGGAGAGTCCGTGTCCCGGGTATAATTTGAGAATGATTATCATGTCCATGGTGGCCGGCGCGATTGATGGGGAGCCGGCGACAGCCGAGGTCCTCTCGACGCGGAGGTGCCCCGGAGGTGCTGCCTTGAACGGGCCGCTCGGCCGGGCTGGCATGAGGCGTACGAAACGCACGCTGGCCGACCGTGAGCGGCGCACGCATTGGCTAGCGGCGGCAAGTACCGTACTGCTGCACCTGGCTGTAGCGGTGGGCGTGTTGGGTGGCTGGGCACGGATGCCGGTGCCGGCGAAGGTTGCGGAGGAAACCGTGCGGGTGCAGTTAAACCTGCTGCCGCCCGCGGCCCCGGCGATGCCGGTGGCGCAGTTGCAGGCACCGACGCCGACCCCCGACAGCACGGCGTCACCTCCGCGCTCCTCTGCTGCGCTGGCGCCGCCGACCTTCGAACGGCCGCTGGCCGAGGCCATGCCTGCGGCCGCGCAGTTTCCCGACGTGGTTGCCGAAGCGATACCGGAGCCGCCCTCATCGCCCGCGTCGCCGGACGCCGCCGAACGCAGCCAGCAGGCGGCTCCGCCCGCCCCATCGCTGCCGCCGGCGCCGCGCCATGCCGGCAGAATGCAGGCGAACTGGACCGGCGAGGTGCTGGCCCGGCTGGAGCGGTTCCGCCGCTATCCGCGTGCGGCACAGGTCGCGCGGCAACAAGGGGTGGCATACGTGCACGTGCGCATCGACCGGCAGGGGCGCGTGTTGTCGGCGGCGTTGCAACGAAGCAGCGGCCACGCGCTCCTCGACGAGGAGGCATTGCAGACCTTCCATCGCGCGCAGCCGTTGCCAGCGCCGCCGGCTTCGCTGCCCGACCCGGTGGAGCTGGAAGTGCCGGTGGAGTTCTTCCTGCGCTGAAGGGCACCGCACCGTTGCCGCGGCCGCAAGCACACCCGCTCACCTTGTCGTGACACTTCCCGGCGGACGTGTGCGGGCATATCGGGCGTCTCCTGCGCTCCACCATGCCGTGCCGATCACAAGGGTTCTTGCGGCGTCGAAGCCCGCCCCGGTCAACCGGCCTGGCCGGGCCGGATGCCGAGCAGGACGCCTTGCTGCCGCCAGTGCCGCAGCAGGTCGTACCCGGTTGCCATGAATGCGGCGGGATCGGGCGCGGCGGTTTCACCGGCCAACCGGGCAAGCGCTTCGGCCGCGCTTGGCGGTTGTGGCTGGGCGAGCCATTCCAGCAGGCGGAAACTGGCCGGGCTGAGCTCGGCGAAGTTCACCTCGCCGGTTGGCGCACGCCAGACAAGCAGCAGTGTCGGCATGGCCGGGCGCGTGTCCTCGGGCAGGCGGTCTCCGCCGAGGCGATGCACCGGCCAGCGGTAGGCCAGCACGCGCAGCCATGGCGACAACACGGGGGTGCCAGTTTGCAGGTCCCCCTCCGCGAGGTGCACCGGCGCCGGGTCGTCGGCGGTCTGCAAGGTCAGTTCGACTGTTTCGTAGTGCGCCAGTTCGACCAGCCAGGCCGGCGCTTCGGCTTGTGGGGTTTGCAAGTAGGCGACGAATTCGTCTGGAATCCGGACGAACAGCGGCGTCCGGCAGCGGTGCCGGGCATGGAAGCGGCGTACCCAGGCTTGCCATGCGTTTTCCCCGAGCAGGGTCCGGCAGACGGGGAAGGCGGCGTCCAGCATGCGTTGCAGGTTGCCGAGGACCAGCTCGCGGTACAGCGCCAGCCGGCGCGCTTCGACGCCGGGCGGTGGCGGGGCATGTTCCGGGTCGCGGAGATGGTGGGCGAACTGCAATTGCTGCCGGCGCAGCGTGTCCTGGTTCATCGCGGCAGTCCTGCCGTGCCGGCGGCCTGGATGCGGCGGATGTGCGCCACCTCGTCCAGCAGCCCGGACAGCGGCGGAAAACCGAAGTCACGCTCCAGCAGGGTGGGGCGTACGCCGTGGAGGCCGAAGGCCAGCGCCAGCAGCTCCCAGACCGGCTCGCTCACCGCGCTGCCGTGGGTGTCTATCTTCAAATCCGGCGCGACGTCCAGATGCCCGGCGACGTGGTAGCCCGCGACGCGCCGGGAGGGCATGCGGGCGATGAACTCGGCGGCGTCATAGCCGTGATTGACGGCGTTGACCTGCACGTTGTTGACGTCCAGCAGCAGGTCGCAGTCGGCCGTATCGAGCACGGCATTGATGAAGTCCGCCTCGTCCATGTCGCGCCAGGGGGCAGCGTAGTAGGCGATGTTCTCCACGGCGATGCGCCGTCCCAGCAGGTCCTGGGCCTGGCCGATGCGTGCGGCCACATGGCGCACGGCCGCTTCGGTGAAGGGCAGCGGCAGCAGGTCGTACAGGTGGCCTTCGTCGGTGCAGTAGCTCAAGTGCTCGCTGTAGTGGCGCACGCAGTGGTGGTCGAGGAAGGCGCGGGTGCGGGCGAGGAATTCCCGGTCCAGCGGCTCCGGCCCGCCCAGCGACAGCGACAGGCCGTGGCACGTCAGCGGATGACGGGCGGCCAGCGCGGCCAATGCCTCGCCCGGTGGGCCGCCGATGCCGATCCAGTTGTCGGGCGCGCATTCGAGGAAGTCGAAGGCGCCGTCGGGTGCTGCGACCAGATCCGCCAGCAGGTCCCGCCGCAGGCCGAGTCCGGCCGATGCGGCAGGCAGGGAGGAAGCGGGGACCGGCATGCCGAAGGCCGTAACGTCAGCGCCCGGCGCGTGGCGACGGTGCGGCGGCAGCTGCATCCGCGGCGGGCTGTGCCTGCTGCGGCTTGGACTTGGACTTGGGCTTGGCGTTGGCAGCAGGAGCAGGAGCCGGGGCGGCCGCAGGAGTGGCAGGGGTAGCGGGTGCGTGGGCCCCGCACTTGCCTTCGCCGCACTTGCCTTCCTGGGCCTTCTTCGCCGCGGCCGGGGCAGCCTGCGGGCTGCCGGCTGCGTCTTGTGCGTAGCCTCCGGCCAGCGCCTGCACGGCGAAAGTGGAGCCGGCCAGTGCGAGGCTGCCGGTCAGGGCCGAGCGGAGGATGCGGGAGGTCGAGGTGTTGTCAGGCATGGGAGTCTCCGGGTGCGGCCAGGCCGCAAGGAATGAGGGAGTTGCGAAGGCAGGCTACAGGCTTTGCAGGAATTCGGTGATGGCTTCCAGCTCGGTCTTGTGCAGATCCAGCACTTTCAGCAGCGGGTCCGGTTGCGGAAACAACGGGTCGCCGGCCTGTTCCGGCTTCGGTTGCGGGCGCGGCATGCCGACGTTGTACATGTTGACGATGCCGCGCATCCGGGTGAATCCGCCCGTATGCATCCACGGTCCGGTATTGCCTACGTTGCGCAGCGAAGGCGTGCGGAATTTGCCGCTGTCGGCGGGGTTGCCGGTGATTTCGTAGCGGCCGAGATCCTGTTGCGGGCGGCCGTAGAAGTGCAGGCCGAGGTTGTGGAAGCCGTTGTCGGTCAGGGCCGGGCCGCTGTGGCAGTTCATGCAGCGCGCATGGGTGCGGAACAGGTGCAGGCCCCACAGCTGCTGGTCGCCGAGCAGGTTGCGGTCGCCTTCGAGGAAACGGTCGAAGCGGTTGTTGCGTGGCACCAGCGTGCGCTCGTAGGCGGCGATGGCCTGGCCTACCTCGCGCACGCTGATCCTGCGGTTGCCGAACACGCGGGCAAATTCGACCGGATAATCCTTGCTGCGGTTCAGGCGGCGCTCCAGCTCGCGGGTGGTGAAGGCCATTTCCTGGGAATCCTGGATCGGGAACGCGGCCTGTTCTTCCAACGTGGCGGCGCGTCCGTCCCAGAACAGGGGATGCGCATACGCGGCCATCGCCACGCTCATCGCGTTGCGCTTGCCGGCCTGGCGGTCGTGGCCGAAGGACACCTTGCGGCCATCGCCCCAGCCCAGCTGGCGGTCGTGGCAGCTGGCGCAGGCGATCTGCCCGGAGCGCGACAGGCGAGGGTCCTCGAACAGCTTCCTGCCCAGTGCGATCTTTTCCGGGGTACCGGGATTGTCGGCCGGCTCGGGAGGTTGTTTCGGCAGCGGCGCCAGCTCCTGCCATTGCACGCCGTCGTCGATGTAGGGTGCGGGCCATTGCGCGACCGGCAGGGCATAGACGCGGCGCAGGCAATCGAAATCGATGCTCGGCGCGCTCGGTGAGATGCGCTGGCGGCATTGCTCCAGCGTGGGCGCAGCGTCCGGCGCCTTGGCGCTGGTTTGCGCCTGGGCGACGTACAGGCTGCCCACCGAGCACAACAGCAGAGCGGCGAGCAGCAGGCGTGATGGAGAAAGGACGCGAGACATTCGAATCAAAATCCGCTGGCGATCATGGAGAGGCGTGCCACCATCAGCCAGGCTGGAATCATCAGCAGGCGCAGCGGCCACCGGATACGGTCTGCGCAGGGAAGCGACACCAGCCCGAGCAGAAGGCCGGCGGCAGTCAACAACAGACCGCCGCCGGCCAACACGTTGCCGGCATGCGTATTTCCAATGAACGCGCCCAACGGGAACAGCAGCACGATCTGCAACGCCACTATCGCCAACGGCGCCCACACCAGCGTGTTGGCGATGCGGGCCAGCCGGACGTACAACGCGGCAGGTGCGCTCATCGGTTGCGTCCTCCAGTCAGAACTTGTAACCCAGTTCCAGCCAGAAGCTGCGGCCGGCCTCGTAATACATCGAGCTGCTGGTGGTGCCGCTTATCTTGTTGGCGCGGTTCAGGATGTTGGCGACTTCGACGCGGGCATAGGCCTGCTGCTCGCGTGGCAGCTCCAGGGTGTATTCGAAAGTGCTGTCGAAGGTGAAGGCGCGCGGGTAGTCGCGGTCGATGTAGACGGCCAGACTCTCGCCGTTGTAGTTGCCACTGCCGTCCCTGACGATGTCGCGGAAGCCGTCGCGGTAGCGCAGGAAATTGCTCCACAGCAGTTCGCCGTGCCCCAGCGGCAGGCGGGTCTGGGTGGACAGGCGCGCGCTCCACTTGCGGGCAAAGTCCTTGGCCGGCAGGTCGTACAGCCACACCGCTTCGCCCTTGTACAGGACCAGCTCGTCGCTGGCATCGCTCCACGTGGTCTGGTAATCGGTGTAGTTGCGTTTGGTGTCGGTGTAGTCGAAGGCAAGTTGCAGCCTGGTATGGCTGCGGCCCCAATCCAGCGTCTGCGCCGGGGCGGCGCTCAGGGTGTGGATGCTGCTGCGGCTGCGGCCCTTGTTGACGTACTGGTAGACGCTGGTGGAGTAGTAGCCGCTGCTGTCGCCGCTGCGCACCGATTGGCGCAGCACTTCGTCCTTGTTGTCGCGGTTGACGTATTTCAGGCTGACGTCCCAGCCCTTCCATTGCTGGTCGAAGCCTAGGGTCCATTCGTCGGTGTGTGGGATGTCCACGTCGGAGATGCGGTTGGTCGAGGTGCCGAGGGTTCCGGTCACGCTGTCCCACGAGGTGCTGCTGCTGGTGCGCAGCTTGATCTCGGTCAGGCGTTCGCGGCCTTCGCGCAACAGGTAGCTGAAGAAATTGCGCCCGTAATAGCGGTTGACGCCGGCAGTCAGCACCGATTCGCGATTGCCGAGGATGTCCCATGACGTGGCCAGGCGCGGCGACAGTGTGGTCCGGTTCCAGAGGTTGTCGTCCTCCACGCGCAGGCCGGGGCGCACGCTCCAGTTGCCGATGCGGATGTCGTCCTGCAACCAGCCGGCCCATTCGTTGCCGCTGACACTGAACCTGCCGGCGTGGTAGATGGTCAGGCGGCGGAAGTACTGACCCTGGCCGGCCACCAGGACGGGGGCAGCGACCGTACCGGTGGAGGCCTGCACCGGCGACAGCGAGCAGCCGTCGCTGTCCACGGTGCCGTTGCTGAAGGCGCAACTGGTGGTGGCGTAGGGCTGCAGGTAGCTGAGGTGGTCGTTCAGGCGCTCGTAGTCGGCCTTGCGCTGCTGGTACGACGCGCCGAACTGCAGGGTGTGGCGGCTGGCACCCCAGTCGAAGGCCGTGCGGTTGGCCTCGAACCGGTAGCCGAGCTTGCGGTCGTGCTGGTCGACATTGCCCCAGCTGCCCTCGAAGCTGCTGTTGTTCACGCCCCAGTCGTGGACTTCGGATTTTGCCCAGGCCTTCCAGTAGTCCACCTGGCTGCGGCGCGAGCTTTCCAGGTCGCTGTAGCTGAGCGTGTTGTTGAACGACCACGCGGCGCGCTCCAGGTTGGCGCGCAGGCTGAACACGGGGCCGCCCTGCTTGATGTCGAACCAGGCGTCCCTGGCGTTCATGATGAAGTAGCGGTCTTCGGTGGGCGCATGGACCAGGTTCGCGCCCAGCGTCAGCCCTTCGCCGTTGCTCCAGTCCAGATTGAGGGTGGCGGCGGTGTTTTCGCGGGTCTGGGTCTTGCTGTTGGCATCGGTGGCGCTGACGTTGCCTGCGCTGTAACCGCGCAGCGGAATGTCCGAACGTGTGCGGGTGACCGTGCCGATCATGCCGAGGCCGGCGGCGGTGCGGCCTTCCAGGCGCACCCCGAACTTGTACTTGTCGTAGCTGGGTTGGTAGGCGAAGGTGGCCGACTGGTCCCAGGTGGTTTCCTGGTCGCGCGGGATGATGACCTCGTCCCAGGCCGAACGCGCCATGCGGTACCAGACCTTGCCATGGAGCGTATCGCCGGCCTTGCGCGTCTGCGCATCGACCACGCCGCCGGTGAAGTTGCCGAAGCTGGCGGGCACGTTGCTGTCATAGACGGTCACGCTTTCCAGCATGTCCGTGTCGATGGCGATGCCCTGCGACTGGCTGG
Source organism: Stenotrophomonas sp. MYb238 (assembly GCF_009496535.1). Lineage (GTDB taxonomy): Bacteria > Pseudomonadota > Gammaproteobacteria > Xanthomonadales > Xanthomonadaceae > Stenotrophomonas. Next base: position 158,584 of record NZ_WIDL01000007.1, on the reverse strand, counting down.
GCACGTCGGTGATGTTGTTGACGTCGGCGACGGCGGTGAAGGCGTTGGCCGGATCGATGTCGTTGTTGACGCTGACGCCGTCGAGCAGAAACGCGTTCTGGTAGAACGGCGCGCCGTTGATGCTGATGTCGGCCGGGCGGATTTCGCCGCCGTTGCGCGAGCTGCGCGCGGTTTCGCCGAACTGCACCGCCGGGTTGATGCGCAGCAGGGTGGCGAGATCGCCGTTGCCCTTGTTGGTGTCCTGGATGTAGGCCTGGTCCAGCACGGCGCCTTCCGAATAGGGGAAGGCGCGCTGCGCGCCGATGCGCAGCGGCGCCAGCGGGATCGTGCCGTTGCCGGCCGGTGCCTTTTCCAGCGTGTAGCTGCCGTCGGACAGGGCGATCAGGCGCAGGCCGGAGCCCGCCAGCAGGCGTTCCAGCCCTTCACGGTCGCCGACCTGGCCACGCAGCGCGGGTGCCTGCAGGCCCCTGGTCAACGCCGGTTCGTAGGCCAGGGCGATGCCGCGCTGGCTGGCGAAGGCGGCCAGCGAGCGGCCGAGCGGACCGGCCGGCAGCTCGGCGTTCGTCCCGGACTGGGCGACGGCTGCGGGGATGAAGGGTGACAGCGGGGTTGCGGCGAGGGCGGCCGCGAGCAGGCTGACGCGGAACGGGGAGGGCAGTCGGCGCATGGGGAATGTTCGGAATGAAGGGGATACGTAGTGCTTGCCACGCGAGACCGCAAAAAGTGTCAGGCGTTTTTCATTCGACGCGTTTGCCGCCGCCGGATGCGGCGCGGAAGGGCCGGGGTTCAAGCCCCGCGCGGGCCTACCGTGATCCACCAGCCGCCCGCGCCCCGGCGCACGGCCACCGGATAGATGGCTTCCAGCATCGCCAGGCTGCGCTCGATGTCGTCGAGCGGGAACGCGCCGGAAACGGCCAGCGCGGCCACCTCGGGGTCGCAGCGCAGCCGGCCGCTGCGGTAGCGCGCCAGTTCGCCGATCAGCTCGCCCAGCGGCATGCGGTCGGCCGCGAGCATGCCGCCGACCCAGGCCGCCTGCGCAGGGTCGGCGTCGAGCGGTGCGCTGCAGCCGTGGGCGTCGAACCATGCCAGTTGCCCGGCGTTGACCACCCGGGTTTCCACGGTAGGTAGGCCGAAGCCCAGGCGGACCGCCCCTTCCAGCACCATGATCCGGTGGCGGCCGCCGATGGCGCGGACTTCGAAACGGGTTCCCAGCGCCTGCAGGTTGCCGAAGGCGGTGCGCACCCGGAACGGACGCGGCGGCGCGATCGGATCGGCGGCGGTTTCCACCAGGATCCGGCCCTCGCGCAGGCGCACGCTGCGTTCGCTGGCGTCAAAGCGCAGGTCCAGCGCGGTGGCGGTGTCCAGTTCGACCCGGCTGCCGTCGGGCAGGCGCAACTGGCGGCGCTCGCCGGTGGCGGTGCGCTGGTCGGCGCTCCATTCGCTGCGCTGCCACAGTTGCCAGCCCAGCCAGCCGCCGGGTGCGGCGCTCAACAGCAGCGCCAGGTGCTTGATCGCGTTGCGGCGCCCCGCGTCGGCCGGGCGGCCCAGCACCGGCAGGGCAATGGCGGGCGGCACCTGGCCGAACAGGTCTTGCAGGCGCTCCACCCGCGCCCAGGCGCGGGCGTTGGCAGGCGATGCGTTGCGCCAGCGCTCGCAGGCCAGGCGGTCGGCCTCGCTGCCGGCACCGTCGTGCAGGCGCAGCATCCACTCTGCGGCCTGCTCCAGCACGGCCGGTTCCAGCGGGTCTTCCCGATGGGGAGTGTCAGGGGACATGGGCCAGGCAGCCGACGAGGGCGCGCTTCATGTGGCGCTTGACCGTACTCAGGGAAATGCCGAGCCGGCGGGATATTTCGTCGTAGCCGATGCCTTCGAACTGCGCCAGCAGGAACACCTGGCGGGCATCGCCTGGCAAGTTGTCGAGCATGGTGTCGATCAGGTGCAGGGCCTCGCGGACCAGCGCCTGATGCTCGGCCGAGGGCATGCTCGGTTCGGGCAATGCCGCCAGGCTTTCCAGATAGGCGCGCTCCAGCGATTGGCGGCGGCACCAGTTGGCCATCAGGCCCTTGGCGATAGTGGTCAGGTAGGCGCGCGGCTCCAGCACGCCCTGCAGGTCGCGCCCGGCCAGCAGCCGCGCGAACGTATCCTGTGCAAGATCGGCTGCGACTTCGCGGCAGCCGAGTCGTCCGGCCAGCCAGCCGCGAAGCCACGCGTGGTGGTCGCGGTAGAGCGTGACGAGGGTTTCGGATTGGGCCGCCATGAGGGTCGCATGAAGTGGGACTGGGGCGCCTGTTCACCTTCCGGTGGCGTGGCCTGATCCGTTGATGAGTGATAATTGAGAATCGTTATCAATTATGGCGGCGCTGCCGCTGCTTGACCAGCGTGGGCCGCCGACGAGTGCGACTGCAGGAGGTTTCCGCTGGGGGAGGGCGTTCGGGGATGGCTTCGCGGCGTGGCGCGGTTCACGGAAGGTGAAGGTGATTGCGCTGGATCAAAGGCGTCGCACCTGCCGTGTTTGATACTGGAAAGATCAAGATGGTTGCGGCTGAATGGCTGTCGGTGGCGGGCTTGAATCACACCGCCGCAACCGCATCTGAACGAGTATCGCCGGCGGCGCCGGCCCCTGATTCGGGATGACCACCATGCGGATGGACAAGCTCACCTCCAACTTCCAGAAAGCCCTGGCCGACGCGCAGTCGCTGGCCGTGGGCCGCGACCACAGCATCATCGAGCCGGTGCACGTGCTGGCCGCGCTGCTGGACCAGGCCGGCGGCAGCAGCCGGCCGCTGCTGGCCCAGGCCGGCGTCAACGTGCCGCTGCTGCGCGAGCGCCTGGGCGAGGCGCTGGACGCGCTGCCCAAGGTCTCCGGCCAGGCCGGCAACCTGTCGATGGGCAACGACCTCAGCCGCCTGCTGAATGCCACCGACAAGCTGGCCCAGCAGCACAACGACCAGTTCATCGCCAGCGAATGGTTCCTGCTGGCCGCCACCGACGACAGCGGCGCGGCGGGCATGGCGCTGCGTGCGGCCGGTGCGGACAGGAAGAAGCTGGAGGCCGCCATCGACAAGCTGCGCGGCGGCGAGACCGTGCAGAGCGAGAACGCCGAGGAGCAGCGACAGGCGCTGGAGAAGTACACCATCGACCTGACCGCGCGCGCCGAGAGCGGCAAGCTCGATCCGGTGATCGGCCGCGACGAGGAAATCCGCCGCACCATCCAGGTCCTGCAGCGCCGCACCAAGAACAACCCGGTGCTGATCGGCGAGCCGGGCGTGGGCAAGACCGCGATCGTCGAGGGCCTGGCCCAGCGCATCGTCAACGACGAAGTGCCCGAAGGCCTGCGCGGCAAGCGCGTGCTGTCGCTGGACATGGGCGCGCTGATCGCCGGCGCCAAGTTCCGCGGCGAGTTCGAGGAACGCCTGAAGGGCGTGCTCAACGACCTGGCCAAGAACGAAGGCCAGATCATCCTGTTCATCGACGAGCTGCACACCATGGTCGGCGCCGGCAAGGCCGACGGCGCCATGGACGCGGGCAACATGCTCAAGCCGGCGCTGGCGCGCGGCGAGCTGCACTGCATCGGCGCCACCACGCTGGACGAGTACCGCCAGTACATCGAGAAGGACGCCGCGCTGGAGCGCCGCTTCCAGAAGGTGTTCGTGGGCGAACCCAGCGTCGAAGACACCATCGCCATCCTGCGCGGGCTGAAGGAACGCTACGCCGTGCACCATGGCGTGGAGATCACCGACCCGGCCATCGTCGCCGCCGCCACGCTGTCCAACCGCTACATCACCGACCGCCAGCTGCCGGACAAGGCCATCGACCTGATGGACGAGGCCGCCTCGCGCATCCGCATGGAGATCGACTCCAAGCCGGAGGAACTGGACCGCCTGGAGCGTCGCCTGATCCAGCTCAAGATCCAGCGCGAGATGCTGAAGAAGGAAAAGGACGAGGCCTCGCGCAAGCGCCTGGCCGACCTGGAAACCGACATCGACGGGCTGGAGCGCGAGTTTTCCGACCTCAACGAGATCTGGAAGTCGGAGAAGGCCGCGCTGCAGGGCACGACCCGGATCAAGGAGCAGATCGAGCATGCCCGCCTCGAGTTGGAGGCCGCGCAGCGCCGCCAGGACTTCGCGCGCATGAGCGAGATCCAGTACGGCCTGCTGCCCAACCTGGACAAGCAGTTGGCCGCCGCGCAGGAAGTGGAGCGCAAGGATTTCAAGCTGGTGCAGGACCGGGTGACCGACGAGGAGATCGCCGAGGTCGTCTCGCGCTGGACCGGCATCCCGGTCAGCAAGATGCTCGAAGGCGAACGCGACAAGCTGCTGCGCATGGAGGACGTGCTGCACACCCGCGTGGTCGGCCAGGAAGAGGCGATCCGCGTGGTGTCCGACGCCGTGCGCCGCTCGCGCGCCGGCCTGTCCGACCCGAACCGCCCGAGCGGCTCGTTCCTGTTCCTCGGCCCGACCGGCGTGGGCAAGACCGAACTGACCAAGGCGCTGGCCGATTTCCTGTTCGACAGCCCCGACGCGATGGTGCGCATCGACATGAGCGAGTTCATGGAGAAGCACAGCGTCGCGCGCCTGATCGGTGCGCCCCCGGGCTACGTCGGCTACGAGGAGGGCGGGTACCTGACCGAGGCGGTGCGCCGCCGCCCCTACAGCGTGATCCTGCTGGACGAGGTCGAGAAGGCGCACCCGGACGTGTTCAACATCCTGCTGCAGGTGCTCGACGACGGCCGCCTGACCGACGGCCAGGGCCGCACCGTGGACTTCCGCAATACCGTCATCGTGATGACCTCGAACCTGGGCTCGCACCAGATCCAGGAGCTGAGCGCGGACGATTCGCCGGAAGCCTATACGCAGATGAAGGCGGCGGTGATGGGCGTGGTGCAGGCGCACTTCCGCCCGGAGTTCATCAACCGCCTGGACGACATCGTCGTGTTCCACCCGCTGGACAAGCAGCAGATCCGGCAGATCGCGCGCATCCAGATGCGCGGGCTGGAGAAGCGGCTGGGCGAGCGCGGGCTGAAGCTGGAGGTCGCCGATTCGGCGTTCGACCTGCTCGGCAACGTCGGCTTCGACCCGGTGTACGGCGCGCGTCCGCTCAAGCGCGCGATCCAGCAGCAGCTGGAAAACCCGCTGGCGCAGAAGATCCTCGCCGGCGAGTTCGCCAGCGGCGACACCATCCACGTCGAGGCCGGCAGCGGCCAGCTGCGTTTCGCCAAGGGCTGAGCCGGCCGAAGCTGGGAAGCAGGCGTGCCCGGGGCCATGGTCCCGGCACGCCCCTGTCGCGTGCCATCCGCGTCGCTCCGGGGAATGGGCGACCTAGGGTGTTTACCCTCCTGCGCCCATGAGTCCCTGCGGTAGCCGGGACGGCCCGGCCACGGCCGGATGCCATGGAGTCGGCGGCGCCGTTTTTGTGCCAGCATGACGCCGCCGCCGGTGTCGCTCTCCGGTGAACCGACACCTGGGCCATCCTCCTTGCGCATGCCGTCCTTCCGCATTTCGCTTCGTACCGGAGTCATCGTTCCGTTCATCGCGGTTTTTGCGCTGGCGGTCGGCCTGCTGTCTTTCTGGCAACAGCGGCAGGTGGACCGGCTCATCAACCAGGAAAGCATGCGCCTGCTGGATGCCATCACCACCGCATCGCGGCAACAGCTGGTCGACTATCTGGAAACGCCCCTGCAGGTGCAGCATGCCCTGGCCCAGGCGCTGGGGCAGGCCGGGCTCTACACGCCGGGCGACATGCGCCCCATCTACCTGCACCTGCTGCGCGCCTTTTCCCAGCTGTATGCGCAGTACGACCAGATCAGCGTCCTGAGCTTCGGTGGCGTGGGCGGCGAATACACCGGCGTGCGCCGCGAAAGCGATGGCCGCTACCGCCTGATCCTGCAGGACGACAGTACCCACGGCGTCCTGCAGGTCTTCGCAGGCCGCGAACCGGTTGCCGGCACGGCGCGGAGCTTTCCCGGCTACGACCCGCGCGTGAGGCCGTGGTATGTGCACGCCACCACGGCCGAAGGCACGAGCTGGTCGCCCATCTACATGGTGACCGGCGAGCGCGGCGACGTGGCCATGTCCGCTTCCACCGTGGTGAAGACCGCCGACGGGATGGTCGGCGTCGCGGCGGCCGACCTCAGGCTGAGCACCATGGGCCGCTTTCTGCGCACGCAGCCGCTGCGCGGCAATGGCTATATCGCGATCATCGATGCGCAGGACCGGCTGGTCGCCCATTCCCTGCCGCAGTCGGTGCTGGCGCGCAAGGGCGATGCCTACCAGCCCCCGGCGCTCATGCGGCTGTCCGATTCGCCGGCGGCGGCCCTGCGCGCCGCCGCCCGCTGGCTGGAGCGGTCGGCGCCCGCCGACGGCCCCGTGCGCATGCGCTTCACCGAGCAGGGCCAGCTCTACCACGCCCAGATCACGCCTTTCCACGACCCGCGCGGCATAGATTGGCGCATCGTGGCAGTGTTGCCCGAGTCCGACCTGGTCAGCAGCATCCGCGCCGACAGCCGCAAGGCCATGACCAGCACGCTGGTGCTGGCGGTCCTGGGCCTGGCGTTCGGCCTGTGGTTGCTGCAACGGGCGATACGCCCGATCCAGGTCACCGCCCAGGCCGCGCACCGCCTGGCCCGCGGCGAATGGGACGCGGCCCGGACGTTGCCGGTCACGCCGTTGATCGAGCTTTCCGCGCTGGTGGACGCCTTCAACCACATGGCCCAGCAGTTGCACCAGTCCTTCGAACAGATGCGTGCGCTGCTGCAGTTCGACGGCTTGACGCAGCTGCTGACGCGGTCGGGCCTGGTCGAGCGTGCCGACGACGCGACCGCGGACGGTGCCCGTCCGGCGGCACTGTGCCTGCTGGAGCTGCAGAACTTCCGCAGCCTGCGCGACGACGTGGGACACCACACCGGCGACCAGCTGCTCCAGGCCGTGGCCGATCGCCTGCGCGCGCACCTGCAGTCGCAGGCCCTGCTGGCCCGTTCCGGCCACAACGAGTTTGCGGTGCTGTGGCTGGAAGCGCCGGCTTGCGAACAGGCCGGCAGCGACGGCCAGCAGGTGCTGGCACTGTTCGACCGGCCCTTCTCCGTGGGCGAAGACGACATCCTGCTGCAGGCCTGCGCCGGCATGGTGACGGGCACGCTCACACCCGGCGCGCTGCCCGAATGGCTGCGCAACGCCAGCATCGCCCTGAGCGAGGCCGAACGCGGCGCCAGCCGCTGCGTGCGCTACGAACCGGAACTGGCCAAGCGCATGCATGGCCGCAGGCACCTGGCCATGGAACTGCGCCAGGCCCTGGAAAAACACGAACTGCAGCTGCATTACCAGCCGGTGGTGGACCTGGCCACGGGCACCATGCGCGGTGCCGAGGCGCTGGTGCGTTGGCCCAGCCCCGCGCGCGGCATGGTGCCGCCTTGCCTCTTCATCCCGGTGGCCGAAGAGTCCGACCTGATCCTGGGCATCGACCGCTGGGTGCTGCACAAGGCCACGCACGACATCGCCGCCCATCTGCCGCGCTTGCCGCCGGGCTTCGAACTGCACGTCAATGTTTCCGCGCGCGAGCTGATCCAGTCCGACTTCGTCATGACGCTGGAGCAGGCGTTGACCTCCAGCGCCCTGCCGCCGGCCATGCTGACGCTGGAGTTGACCGAGTCCATGCTGCTCGATGGCGGCGACGCCACCCTGCAGCGCATCGGCGCCATCAAGGCGTTGGGCGTGAAGATCGCCATCGACGACTTCGGCACCGGGTACTCCTCGCTGGCGTACCTGAGCCGCCTGCGCTTTGACTGCATCAAGATCGACCAGAGCTTTGTACGCAGGTTGCCGGCATCGCAGGCGGACACGGCCATCGTCACCGCGGTACTGCGCATCGCCGACGGCTTCGGCGTACAGGTGGTGGCCGAGGGCGTGGAGGAACCCGCGCAGGCCGAACTGCTGTCGCGCCTGGGGTGCGGCTTCGCCCAGGGCTATCTGTTCGCGCGGCCCGCGCCGCTGGCGCAGATGCTGGCCTGCCAGGCGGACATGACGGCCGCATGGGCCTCCGGCGCCCGGTTGGACCGTACCCCGGAGGTCTGAACCGGTTTCGGATGATACGAAACCGGTGCGGTCTTTTTGTGCCAGCATGTCCTCGTCGCCGGTGGTCGATCCCGGACGGCGTACAGGGGATCCGCGCATGCATCGATGGGTGGCCACCAGGGGGGGAAAGGTTCTGCTGTTGGGTGGCCTTTGCCTGCTGCTGCAGCAGGTGGCCGTTCCCTACCAGCTGGAGCTGTGGGGCGATGTCTCCAAGGCCTCGCTGGTGCACCTGCACGCCGGATTGCTGCTGGCCATCGCCATGCTCGAACGCGACCGCTGGGTGCTGCCGGGCTGTTACCTGCTGGTCACCCTGGGCTGGGTTGCGCGCGCGCTGGCCTTTTCCTATACGCCGGTACAGATCGGCATCGGCCTGGTGATTTCCGCCGGCGGCCTGGTCTGGACGCTGCTGTGCGCGCGGGGCATGGGCTGGCCGAGAGTGCCGGGGCAGGATGTCGTGTCGCGCGGCGATCTGCCGCGTTTCGCGCTGATCGGGTTGCTCGCCTATCCGGTCGGGTCCGCGTTGCTGGGCCTGCTGTACGGGCTTCCCTATGGCGCGGCCGGCCAGCTCGGGGGCCTGATCCAGACGTTGTTCGCCAAGTATTTCGGCGTGGCCACGCTCACCCTGCCGCTGGTCGTGGCCTGGAGCGAGCGCCATCGCGCGCCGCTGGTCCGGCGCAGCGGGCGTTGGGCGCTGTGGCCGCTGTTGATGGGCGTGGGCCTGGCCTCGAGCGTCATCCTGAGCCGCCGGGTGCAGACGGAGTTCGGCACGCTGCCCCCGAGCGGGCTGGTATTGAGCGACTACCGCATCGCCGCGCTGGCGGTGATGGCCTGGTGCATGTTGTACCTGCGCCTGGTGGTGGCGTTGCCGATGCTGGCCGGCCTGTTGCTGCTGATGGCCTCCCGCCTGGGCGACACCGCCACGCTGAGCCATGCGCCGCTGGGTTTCCTCAACCTGCTGCACCTCGCGCTGGAACTGGGCATCGTGCTGGTGGTGTTGTTCTATTACCTGTTGGCCAACCGCGACCGCGAGGACATGGCGCAGCGGCTGGACGAGCAGGCGCAGCACGATTCGCTGACCGGCCTGCCCAACCTGCGCGCGCTGCGGCGGCAGGCCGCGCAGCGGCCGGAAGCCTGCGGCCTGGCCTGCCTGCTGCTGGACCAGACCGACACGCTGGCGGTGGGGTATGGCCTGGGCGCGCAGTCGATGGTGATGACCGAGGTCGCCGCGCGGCTGGAGGCCCACGACGTGAACTGCTGTTACCTGGGCAGCGGGCAGTTCGCGCTGCTGGCCGAATGCGGCGGCCGGATCGACTGGGCCGGCCTGCTGCGCGATATCGAACAGCCCGGCTTCGTCGTGGACGGGCGCAACGTGCGCCTGTTGCCGTACCTGGGCGTGGCGCGCTTCGGCGGCGACACCGGACTGGATCTGGACGGCGCGCTGATGCTGGCCTCCAGCCTGGCGTTCGAGGCGCGCGCCAGCAACGAGGTCGAGCCGCTGTTCGCCAACGCCGAGCGCGCCACCTTGCAGCAGGCGCAGGCGCGCCTGCACGGGGCCAGCGCGGCGCTTGCGCACCTGCGCCGTCCCGACGGGCTGGTGCTGTTCTTCCAGCCGGTGCTGCCGCTGGGCAGGCGCCGGCCGGAGAGCGGGGCCGTCGGCGAAGTGCTGTGCCGCCTGCGCGACGAGCATGGCGACCTGCTGCGGCCGGACCGCTTCCTGCCGGCGGTCGAGGCCGCGCGGCGCGGTCCCGAACTGGACCTGGCGGTGGTGACCGAACTGTTCGCGCAGTTGCGGCAGGTGCCGGAACTGGCGGTGGACTGCGCCCACATCTCGGTGAACCTGACCGGACAGAGCCTGGCGTCGGAGAGCTTCCGCGTGCGCCTGCTGGAACTGCTGGAACAGGCGCCCTTGCCGCTCTCGCGGCTCTGCTTCGAGATCACCGAGACCGTGGCCATCTTCAGCGCCGAGCAGGCGGGGCAACTGCTCGACGAACTGCGCGCGCGCGGCTGCCGCATCGCCATCGACGATTTCGGCGTGGGCATGCAGAGTTTCGCGCGGCTCAAGGAACTGCCGGTGGACATCATCAAGATCGACGGGTCGTTCGTGCGCAACATCACCCGCGAGCACCGCGACTACGCGATGGTGCAGGCCTCGGTGGCGGTGGCGCGCGCCTGCGGCGCCGAGGTGGTGGCCGAGTACGTCGAGGACGAGGACACCGCCGCCTGCCTGCACAAGCTCGGCGTGCACTGGGGGCAGGGCTACCACTACGCCCGGCCGATGCCGTTGCTGGAAGGGCTGCGCTGGGTGCGCGCCGACACTCCGGCCGGCGCCGGTGCCGACGCGAGCGCCGCCTCGCGGCCGCAGGCCAACTCCGCCTGATCCGGCGCCACTGGGCATGTCCGTCGCCCGCGGCATGGGCTGATGGCGAACCGGCATAAGTAACCGGGGCAACCAATGGCCGTGGTGTGGACCGGCTGGGCTATGGTCAGCAGCCCTCACGAGCGGATGCCGCGATGTCCCAGCCGAACTGGAAGCCCGAAACCATCGCCGTGCACGGCGGCTATCGTCCCGACCCGACCACCCGCGCGGTGGCGGTGCCGATCTACCAGACGGTGGCTTACGCCTTCGACGACACCCAGCACGGTGCCGACCTGTTCGACCTGAAGGTGCAGGGCAACATCTACACCCGCATCATGAATCCGACCACCGACGTGCTGGAACAGCGCATCGCCGCGCTGGAAGGCGGCGTCGGCGCGCTGGCGCTGGCGTCGGGGCAGGCGGCGGTGACCTATGCGATCCAGACCATCGCCGAGGCCGGCGACAACATCCTGGCCTCCAGCGCGCTGTACGGCGGCACCTACAACCTGTTCGCGCACACGCTGCCGCAGTTCGGCATCCAGACCCGCTTCGCCGATTACCGCGATCCGCAGGGCTTCGCGGCGCTGATCGACGAGCGCACCAAGGCGGTGTTCGTCGAATCCATCGGCAACCCGCGCGGCAACATCACCGACATCGAGGCCATCGCCAGGATCGCGCACGCGCACGGCGTGCCGGTGATCGTCGACAACACGGTCGCCACGCCCTACCTGCTGCGCCCGTTCGACTTCGGCGCCGACATCGTGGTGCATTCGCTGACCAAGTACCTCGGCGGGCATGGCACCAGCCTGGGCGGGGCGATCGTCGATTCCGGGCGCTTCCCGTGGGCCGAGCACAAGGAGCGCTTCGCGCGCCTCAACACGCCGGACGTCAGCTACCACGGCGTGGTCTATACCGAGGCGCTGGGGCCGGCGGCCTACATCGGCCGCGCGCGCGTGGTGCCGCTACGCAACACCGGCGCGGCGATCTCGCCGTTCAATGCGTTCCAGATCCTGCAGGGCATCGAGACGCTGGCCCTGCGCATGGACCGGATCAACAGCAATGCGCTGGCGGTGGCGAGCTACCTGCAGCAGCACGCCAAGGTGGCGTGGGTGAACTACGCGGCGCTGCCGGATCACCCCGAGCACGCGCTGGTGCGCAAATACCTGCGCGGGCAGGGCTCGGGCGTGCTGACCTTCGGCCTGCCCGGCGGCCGCGAGGCCGGCGCGCGTTTCCTCGACGCGCTGCAGCTGTTCACCCGGCTGGTGAACCTGGGCGACGCCAAGTCGCTGGCCACGCACCCGGCCTCGACCACCCATCGCCAGCTCGACGCGGCCGAACTGGAGAAGGCGGGCGTGACGCTGGACACGGTGCGGCTGTCGGTCGGCATCGAGCACATCGACGACCTGCTGGCCGACCTGGAACAGGCCTTGGCGAAGGCCTGAGGACGGCGGGGGCCGACGCCCGCGCCGCGGCGCGGCGCACGCCAGTGGCGTGGGCGCTCCAAACTACGCGCGCCAGTGGCGCTCAGGCTGTGCCTTCTCGCCCAAAGGCAGGGAGGCCAGTGCGTTGCCTGCCGGCGCGATCCGAGCCCCTCCGGGAGAGGGGGTGGGGTAAGGGGCGCGCGCAGCGCAGGCCGGCTTCACCACGCGACCGTGAAGCGCCGGCGCAGGTGCCGCGGCTGCTCCAGCTCGTCGACCAGGGCCACCGCCAGGTCGGCCGCGCTGATCGTGCCGGGGCCGTCGGCGGCCATCAGCGGCGTATCGGTGCCGGTGCGGTAATGGCCGGTGCGTTCGTCCGGGCCGCCGGCGTGGAAGGCGACCGGCGGGCTGAGGAAGGTCCAGTCCAGCACGGACTCGCCCTTCAGGTCTTCCAGCGCGTCGCGCGCGGCGCGGGCGCCGTCGTGGAAGGCGGGCGGGAAGTCAGGCGTATCCACCAGCTGCACGCCGTCGGCGGTGTACAGGCTGCCGGCGCCGCCGACGACGAGATAGCGCTTCACGCCGGCGGCTCTGGTGCCGGCAACGATCGCGCGCGAGCCCTGCATGAAGTCGTGGTAGATGTCCGGGTTGCCCCAGCCGGCGTTGTAGGCGCTGAGCACCGCGTCGCTGCCGGCCACCGCGGCCTGTACCTGCGCGGCGTCCTGCACGTCGGCGCGGACCACGCGCAGATGGTCGCGCGCGGCGAGTTTTTCCGGGTGGCGGGCCAGCGCGGTGACGGCGTGGCCACGGGCCAGCAGTTCTTCGAGCAGGGCGCGGCCGACGAAGCCGGTGGCGCCGATCAGGGCGACTTTCATGGCGATTCCTCGCGGGGGAAGAGGCCGCCAGTGTCCTCCCGGCCCGGTGACGGCGGCAGTCTCCGGGGGCCACAATCACCTTGAAGCCACGCTTCACGACGGCTGGCCGACAGGAGGGGGCGATGGAGAATCTCAGGCGCATGGCGCTGTTCGCGCAGGTGGTCCAGCACGGCTCCATGAGCGCGGCGGCGCGCGCGCTGGGCATGAGCACCTCGGCGGTCAGCCAACAGGTGCGGGCGCTGGAGCACGAGGCCGGCGTGGCGCTGCTGCACCGGTCGACCCGGCAGCTGTCGCTGACCGACGTGGGCGGCCGCTATTACGCGGCCTGCGCGCGGCTGCTGGATGCGGCCGGCGAGGCCGAGGCCGAACTGTCGGCCGCGCGCCACGCGCCCAGCGGCGAACTGCGCCTGTCCGCGCCGCTGGGCATGGCCGACCACATCGGGCCGGCGCTCGGCCCCTGGCTGCGCGACAACCCGCAGCTGCGCCTGCACCTGCATTTCGAGGACGGCTGGACCGACCTGGTGCAGGCGCGCATCGATCTGGCGCTGCGTTTCGGCCGGCTGCCGGACAGCGACTGGATGGCGCAGCGGCTGGGCGTCCTGCGGCGCTGGCCCTGCGCCGCGCCGGACTGGCTGCAGCGGCATGGCGCGCCGTCCGATCCGCTGCAGGTGCCGGCCAGCGACTGGCTGGGGCTGGCGCAGGTGCCGGGGCTGGCGTGGCGGCACCGGGTGTCGGGACAGGAACGGCAGGTGCCGGCGCACCCGCGCCTGGTCAGCCACAACCAGCCGGCGGTGCGCCAGCTGTGCGAGTCGGGACTGGGCGTGGCGGTGCTGACCTGCCTGGACGTGATGCCGCTGCTGGCCGACGGCCGGCTGGTGCGGCTGCTGCCCGAGTGGGATCTCCCGCCGCTGCCGGTATGGGCGGTGACGCCGCACCGGCAGACCCAGCCGGCCAAGGTCCGCCAGGCGATCGACCTGCTGGGCGGCTACCTGTCGCGCATTCCCGGCGCCGCCGATCCCGCGGCCTGAGCGGCCGCGGCGGCGCAGTCAGGCCGGAGCGGCTCCGGCGCGCATCGCGCGGTAGGGCGGCGTGGCCATCACCATTTCCGCCAGCGAATGCGCCAGCTCGCGTTCGGCCATCACCGTGCCGTCGGCGCCGTGTTCGAGCAGGTGCTTGACCTCGGCGTCGCTGTGCGCGCGCGCCAGCAGGGTCAGGCCGGGATTGATGGCGCGCAGCTTGGCCAGCGCCTCGCCGGCTTCCAGCGGCTGCGGGATCGCCAGGATGGCGATCTTGGCGCGCTCGGGATGCGCTTCGGCCAGCACCCGGTCGGCGGCGGCGCTGCCGCGGATGCCGGGAATGCCGGCGGCATGCGCGCGCTCGACATGGTCGCGGTTGTCGTCGATCACCAGCACCGGCACGCCGCGGTCGCGCAGCACCTGCGCCAGGGTGCTGCCGACGCGGCCGTAGCCGATGACGATGGCATGGTCGTGCAGGTCCAGCGACGGACCGGGCGGGATGTCCGGCGTCTCCGGCACCGGCTGGGTTTCCTTGTGCCGCGCCTGCCAGCGGTCGAGCAGGCCGAACACCAGCGGGTTGAGCATGATCGACACCAGCGCGCCGGCCAGCACCAGCGACTGCCCGGTGGGCGGCAGGATCTTCAGCGCCACGCCGAGCCCGGCGATGATGAAGGCGAACTCGCCGATCTGCGCCAGCGAGGCGGAGATGGTCAGCGCGGTGGCCTTGGAATGGCCGAAGGCGCGCACGATCAGGAATGCCGCGGCGGACTTGCCGAACATGATGATCGCCACCGTCGCCAGCACCTGCCACGGGTGCTCGACCACGATCATCGGGTCGAACAGCATGCCCACCGAGACGAAGAACAGCACCGCGAACGCGTCGCGCAGCGGCAGCGAGTCGTGCGCGGCCTTGTGGCTCAGTTCCGACTCGTTGAGCATCATGCCGGCGAAGAACGCGCCCAGCGCGAACGACACGCCGAACAGCGCCGCCGCGCCGAACGCCACGCCCAGGGCGATGGCCAGCACCGACAGGGTGAACAGCTCGCGCGAGCCGGTGCCGGCGATGCGCTCCAGGATCCACGGGATCACCCGGCGCCCGACCACCAGCATCACCGCCACGAACAGGCCCAACTGCACGAAGGTCCAGCCGATGGAGGCCAGCACGCTGCCGACGCTGTGGTGCTGGCCCTGCGCCTCGGGGCCGAACACGCCGGCGATCACCGGCATCATCACCAACGCCAGCACGCAGGCCAGGTCCTCCACGATCAGCCAGCCGACCGCGATCTTGCCGCGGGTGGTTTCCAGCAGGCGGCGCTCCTCCATCGCCCGCAGCAGCACCACGGTGGAGGCGGTGGCCAGCGAGAAGCCGAAGATCACCCCGTGCAGCGCCGGCCAGCCCATCAGCGTGGCCACGCCCCAGCCCAGCACGGTGGCCACCGCGATCTGGCCGATGGCGCCGGGAATGGCGATGGCCTTCACCGCCATCAGGTCCTTGAGCGAGAAATGCAGGCCGACGCCGAACATCAGCAGCATCACCCCGATCTCGGCCAGCTGGTTGGCCAGCGCCTGGTCGGCGACGAAGCCCGGCGTGAACGGCCCGACCACCACCCCTGCGACCAGGTAGCCCACCAGCGGCGACAGCCGCAGCCGGTTGGCCAGGGCGCCGAACACGAAGGCCAGGCCCAGGCCGATGGCGACCATGTTGATCAGGGCGGTGTCATGGTGCATCGGGACTCGCAGGGGAAGGGGGTGTTCCGATTCTAAGGGGAAGCGGGCGCGCCGTTGCTTTCCTGCCCGCGTTGCAGCGTTCCGTCGCTCCGCCGCTCCGCAATGCGTCCCCACCGGTGGCACCCGGTCGTTGATCGTGCCGGCGGCGCGAAGCGGCGGGAGTGTCCGCCCACGGCATCGGCCGCAGCCGAGCCGCAGTGCCGGTCGCTGCATGGTGCCGCAAAAGACGTGCCGCCGGCCGGCACCACGGGACGACTTCTTGCCGGCGCCCGGCATCGCCGGATGGTGCCCCAAGACGCCGATGCCCGGGTTTCCCCGGGCATCGGCGCGACACGCTAACGCATTACGCGTGGCTTACCACTTGTAGCCGATGCGGCCGTACACGTAGGCGCCGTTGAAGCCGGCCGGCGCATAGTTGCTGTACGGCATCTGGCCCCAGGCGTTGACGCCGGTGAAGGCCGGGTCGACCTTGTCCGGGTGCGAATCCAGCACGTTGTCCGCGCCCACGGTCAGCGTCCACTGTTCGCTCGGCTTGAAGCTGGCCGACACGTCCAGCACCCACTGCGGGTCGTAGCCCTGGTCCAGCGCGGCATTGGTCTGGCGCACGGTGAACTTGCCGTAGCGGGTGGCGTTCAGGCCCAGCGTCCACTGGTCCGAGGTCCAGGTGCCGCCGAGGATGGCCTTGTCGCGCGGGAAGGCGTCTTCCAGGCGGCCGATCTCGTCGCGCGCCACCAGCGGCGTGGTCAGGCCCAGGCTGGTCAGCACGCCCGGGGAGGGCGCCAGCCGCGTCACTTCGGTCTTGTTGTAGCTGTAGCTGGCGGTCAGGTCCAGGGCGCTGGCGGCCAGCGGGATGTTGTAGCTGCCCACCACGTCCACGCCGCGGGTGCGGGTGTCGGCGGAGTTGTTGAAGTAGCGGAAGGCGGTGACGTTGTTGATGCCCAGCGAGTTCAACAGCGCGTTGGTGGCCGCGTTGGTGTTGATGGTGGAGGACAGCAGGATGCGGTCGTCGATGTCGATCTGGAACGCATCGATGGTCAGGTACAGGCGCTCGGCCGGCTGCAGCACCAGGCCCAGGCTGTAGGAGGTCGAGGTTTCGGCCTGCAGCGGCTTGGAACCCAGCGCCTGCGCCACGGTGCTGGTGGCCGGGAAGGTGCCCGACTCGACGAACACGCCGTTGGAGTAGTTGCTGGTGATGACCTGGTAGCTCTGCTGTGCCAGCGACGGTGCGCGGAACCCGTTGGAGACGGTGGCGCGCAGGGCCACGGCGTCGGTGAACGCATAGCGCGCCG
This sequence comes from Stenotrophomonas sp. MYb238, assembly GCF_009496535.1. Classification (GTDB taxonomy): domain Bacteria; phylum Pseudomonadota; class Gammaproteobacteria; order Xanthomonadales; family Xanthomonadaceae; genus Stenotrophomonas. The sequence goes on along the minus strand of NZ_WIDL01000007.1, from coordinate 141,839 downwards.
AGAGCTTGCCCGAGGTCTTGCTGCCGAAGTCCGAATAGTCCTCGTAGCGCGCGGTGGCGCCGGCCGACAGCTTGTCGGTGAGGTCGGCTTCCAGGCCGGCGTAGAACGCGTAGTTGTGGCGGTCGGCATGCACCGCGTTGATCGGGGTGAAGCCGCCGAAGCCCTGCGCACCGCTGCCCAGGTAGGAGTTGGGTTCGCCCGGCGACTGGTTCCACTTCTCCTGGCGGTACTCGCCGCCGAAGGACAGCGTGACCGGGTAGGCCAGGCCCCAGTCCAGCGCCTGCGAGAAGTCGGCGTTGACGATGTTGTGGGTGTACTCCAGCGCGCCGTCGTGGAAGCTGGTCGGGCTGTTGGCGCCCAGCGTGTAGTTCATCGTGTTGCGGGTGGCGAAGTCGATGCGGCTGTAGCCGTAGTTGTAGCTCACGTCCCAGTTGAAGCCGCCGTCGGTGCCGCCCTTCAGGCCGGCGACCAGCGAGCGGTCCTTCAGGTACTGGTTGATCTCCGGCACGAAGCCGTCGGGATAGAGCAGCGAGGTTGCCGCGTTGTGGTTCTTCGAGCGATAGAACGCGAACGAGGTGATGTCGCGGTTGCTGGCGATGGCGGTGGCGTAGCCGCGCAGGTTGTCGCTGAAATCGAAACCGGCGTTGCCCGACACGGCGCGGGTGTCTACTTCCGGGTCGCCGACCACGAAGGCCTTCACGCCCACGCTTGGCCAGTTGACGGTATTGGGAGTGGGGTTGCCCGGCAGGCCGTAGGCGTTGAACGGGCCGGCGCGGTTGGTGCGGTCCTGGTGCGTGAGCTGGCCGGCCAGATGCACCGTGCCGCGGCCGTCGGCGAAGCCCACGCCGGTGTCGCCGGAGAGCTGGTACTGCTTGCCGTCGCCGGCCGAGTACTGGCCCAGGTCCAGCGCCAGGCTGCCGCCGCTGCCGGCGCCCTTGAGCACGATGTTGACCACGCCGGCGATGGCGTCCGAGCCGTACTGGGCCGAGGCGCCGTCGCGCAGCACTTCCACGCGCTCGATCGCGGCCACCGGGATGGTGTTCAGGTCCACCGCCGAGGAGCCGCGGCCCATGCTGCCGTTGACGTTGAGCTGGCCGGACAGGTGCCGGCGCTTGCCGTTGATCAGGATCAGCACCTGGTCCGGCGACAGGCCGCGCAGCTGCGCCGGGCGCACGCCGCTGGTGCCGTCGGTCAGGGCCGGGCGCGGGAAGTTGAGCGAGGGGAGGGCGCGCGACAGCGCGGTGGCCAGTTCGGTGGAGCCGGTGGCCTGCAGCGCTTCGGGGGTGATGATGTCGATGGGCGACTGCGACTCGGCCACGGTGCGGTCGGCCACCCGGGTACCGGTCACGATCACGGTATCGAGCGTCTGCGCGCCGGACTGGGCGAAGGCGGGGGCAACCGGGAGGCCGAGGGCGATGGCGACGGCAACGGCGAGCGTACTGGACTTGCGGTTCATCAGATTGCAGCTCCGGTATGAATGGGCGGCACCGGCGGACAGGGGGTTGCCTGTCACGGAGGGGTGGTGCGGTGCGCCATCATGGATTAATGGAATTTTTACGTGGTGTCAAATGCGCATCGGCATGCCCATATCGTTGCTTTTGAAAGCATTTCGACCGGCATGCGGAGCGCGGGCATGGGTGGGGGAGGGCATCCCGGCGTGGAGTTCCTGCGCGGGGAAAGCGTCGGTCAAGTATTCGTTAACGCTAGAATCGCGTCGCAGGAATGTTGCTTACGTGCACATTCCTTTTCGTTATAACGGATCCCCTCATGATTTCCCTTCGTAATTTCGCCCTGCGCCGAGGCGAGCGCCTGCTGTTGTCCAACGTCGACCTCACCCTGCATGCCGGCTACCGCGTCGGCGTGGTGGGCCGCAACGGGGCGGGCAAGTCCAGCCTGTTCGCCGCGGTGCGCGGCGAACTGGAGGCCGACAAGGGCGACGTGTCGCTGCCCGGCAAGGTGCGCATCGCCGACGTGGCCCAGGAAACCCCGGCGCTGCCCGACCGCGCCATCGACTTCGTGCTCGGCGGCGACGACGTGGTGGCCGCGGTGCTGGCCGAGGAGGCCGCCGCGACCGCGCGCGAGGACTGGGAGGCGGTGGCCGAGGCGCACACGAAGATGGCCGAACTGGGCGCCTACGACGCCGAGGCGCGCGCCGGCAAGCTGCTGCACGGCCTGGGCTTCCCGGCCGAGACCCATTCCCGCCCGGTGGCCGCGTTCTCCGGCGGCTGGCGCGCGCGCCTGAACCTGGCCCGTGCGCTGATGATGCCCAGCGACCTGCTGCTGCTCGACGAGCCCACCAACCACCTCGACCTGGACGCGGTGTACTGGCTGGAACAGTGGCTGCTCAAGTATCCGGGCACGCTGCTGCTGATCTCGCACGACCGCGAGTTCCTCGACAACGTCGCCACCCACACCCTGCACCTGCACGGCGGCAGCGCCAGGCTCTATACCGGCGGCTACACCGACTTCGAGCGCCAGCGCGCCGAGCACCTGCGCCAGCAGCAGATCGCGCACGAGAAGGAACAGGCCGAGCGCGCCCACCTGCAGAGCTTCATCGACCGCTTCAAGGCGCAGGCGAGCAAGGCCACCCAGGCGCAGAGCCGGATGAAGCGCCTGGCCAAGATGGCCGGCACCGAGGCGGTGCGCGCCGAGCGCGAGTTCCGCATCGAGTTCTCCGAGCCGGCCAAGCTGCCGTTCTCGCTGATCCGCCTGAACCACGTCGTCGCCGGTTACGGCCAGGACGCGGTGATCCTGAAGGATGTCGGTTTCGGCCTGGAAGCGGGACAGCGTGTGGGCCTGCTCGGCCCGAACGGCGCCGGCAAGACCACCCTGGTCAAGACGCTGGTGGGCGACCTGCCGCCGCTGGCCGGCGAGCGCAGCGCGCATCCGGACATGAAGATCGGCTACTTCGCCCAGCACACGGTGGAATCGCTGCGCGAAGGCGCCACGCCGATGGACCACTTCCGCGAGATCGACCCGGACGGGGTCAACCAGAACTTCCGCGACTTCCTCGGCAAGTGGAACTTCCCCGGCGACCGCGCGTTCGAGCCGGTGGACGGTTTTTCCGGCGGCGAGCGCGCGCGCCTGGCGCTGGCGCTGATCGCCTGGCAGCAGCCCAACGTGCTGCTGCTCGACGAACCGACCAACCACCTGGATCTGGAAATGCGCGAGGCGCTGGCCGAGGCCCTGAGCGTGTTCGAGGGCGCCATCGTCATGGTTTCGCACGACCGCCACCTGATCGGCCTGGTCTGCGACACCTTCTGGCGCGTGGCCGACGGCGTGGTCGAGCCGTTCGCCGGCGACCTGGACGAATACGCCGCCTGGCTGCGCACCCGCGCCAGCGCGCAGGGCGCGCGCAGCAAGGCCGATCGCGTGGAGAAGGTGGAAACGCCCGCTCCAGTGCAGGTGGCCGCACCGGCCGGGCCGGCCGCGGCGAAGAAGCCGGTCAACCCGCACAAGCTGGAAGCGGCCGAGAAGAAGGTCGAGCAGCTCGGCGCGGCGCTTGCCGACATCGACCGCCAGCTGGCCGACCCGGCCAACTACGCCGACGCGGCGAAGATGACCCGGCTCGGCGGCGAGCGCGACGTGCTCGCGCAGCAGCTGGAGCAGGCCGAAGCGGCATGGATGGAGCTGCTCGACTAGACCGCGCCGCCTGTCTCTTGTAGGAGCGACTTCAGTCGCGAAGAGGCTTCACCGGTAAGTCCCCATCGCGGCTGAAGCCGCTCCTACGACAAACGCCTACGACGCGCCCTGCGCCTGCAGCCACAGGCGGAAGCGCCGCAGCGGCTCGCGCTCGTGGCGCGAGCGCAGCCGCGCGAGCCAGTAGCGGCCCAGCGTCAGGGTCTGCGGGAAGGGCTGCAGCAGGCGGCCATCGGCCAGGTCCTGCTCGAACATGCGCAGCGGCAGCAGCGCCACGCCGGCGCCCGCGGCGGCGGCGCTGGCCAGCGCCAGCGAGGAGTCGAACACCGGGCCGCGCGCCTCCACGCCGGCCACGCCGGCGGCCCGCAGCCAGCGCGGCCATTCGTCGTTGCGGTAGGAACGCAGCAGCGGCACGCCGGCCAGGTCGCGCGGCTGGCGCAGGCGCCGCGCCAGCGCCGGCGCGCACACCGGCGCGAACGGCGCCTCGACGATCGGCGTGCATTCCTGCCCCTGCCAGTCGCCGTCGCCGAAGCGGATTGCCAGGTCCAGGCCCTCGCCGGCCAGGTCGATGCGGTTGTTGTGGGTCTGCAGGCGCAGCTCGATGTCCGGGTGCGCGGCCTCGAAATCGGCCAGCCGCGGCAGCAGCCAGCCGGTGGCGAAGGTGCCGACCACGCCCACCGTCAGCACCTCGCGCAGGCGCCCGCCGGTGAAACGGTCCAGGGCGATGGCGATGCGGTCGAAGGCCTCGGTGAGTACCGGGTGCAGCGCCGCGCCCTCGTCGGTGAGCGCCACGCCGCGCGGCAGCCGGTGGAACAGCGCGACCTGCAGGCGGTCCTCCAGCGTGCGGATCTGGTGGCTCAGCGCGGCCTGGCTGACGCACAGCTCCAGCGCCGCGCGGGTGAAGTTGAGGTGGCGCGCGGCCGCCTCGAAGGCGCGCAGGGCGTTGAGCGGGAGCTGGGGGCGGATCATGCCTGAGCCATGACGACAGGTGATGGGTGGCGCCATTATTCCTGCATGGAACGGCGGAAGCGTGGGCTTTGCTGCCAATAAATCTAATGGCTGCCGATGGTTTTTCGTGCTGGTGGCGTGCGGCCGCGGCTTCCAATAATCGGCGCCATCCAACGCCCAAGGAGAGCTTCCGCATGATCGCCCGTCGCCAGTTCCTCGCCTTCGGTGGCGCCGCCCTTGCCGGCGTCGTCGCCGTGCCCGCGCTGGCCCACGCGGCCGCCACGGCGGCTCCTGTCCCCGCGGCCGGCGATTTCGCCGCGCTGGAGGCCGGAAGCGGCGGGCGGCTGGGCGTGTGCCTGTGGCATCCGGCCAGCGGCGCGCGTTTCGGCCACCGCATGGACGAGCGTTTCCCGATGTGCAGCACCTTCAAGTTCCTGCTTGCCGCCGCGGTGCTGCACCGTGCCGGGCAGGGCCGGCTGTCGCTGGACCGGCGCGTGCCGGTGCGTGAGTCGGACATGCTCGGCAACTCCCCGGTCCGTGCGCCATGCCGGCAAGGACCTGACGGTGCGCGACCTGTGCCGGGCGACGCTGGTCACCAGCGACAACGCCGCGGCCAACCTGCTGTTGCCGCTGGTCGGCGAACCGGCCGGGCTGACCGCCTTCCTGCGCGCGCAGGGCGATGCGGTCACCGTCGCCGCGCGCTACGAGCCGGAGGCCAACCGCTTCGCGCCGGACGACCCGCGCGACACCACCAGCCCGGCGGCGATGGCCGGCAACCTGCAGCGTTTCGTGCTCGGCGATGCGCTGGACGAGGCCTCGCGCCGGCAACTGGCCGACTGGCTGATCGACAACCAGACCGGCGACGCGCGGCTGCGCGCCGGTCTGCCCCAAGGCTGGCGGGTAGGCGACAAGACCGGCAGCAACGGCCGCGACACCACCAACGACATCGCCGTGCTGTGGCCCGGACGCGGCGGCCCGCCGTGGGTGCTTACCAGCTACCTGCAGGGTTCGACGCTGGACGAGGACGGCCGCAACGGCATCCTGCGCCGGGTCGGGGAACTGGCCGCCGCGCACCTGCGCTGAGCCGTGGCGGCGCCGGCATGGCCGGGCGATGCGCCGGCATCCGGCGGTGCGTCAGCGGAAGGCGCGCGTGTACCCTGTGCGCCTCGTCGGAACGGAACCCGGGCGCATGAGCCGCGAACTGGTCTACCTGTCGTTGATCTTCGCGCTGCTGGTGATCCCGCGCGCGCTGCAGCGCTTCTGTCTGCCGGCGCCGCTGACCTGTCTGGCGTTCGGCATCGGCGCCATGCTGTGGCTGGGCGACGGCGCGCACGACCCGGTGGTGGGGCTGCTGGCCACGCTGGGCATTTCCTCGTTGTTCCTGTTCGCCGGGCTCGAGGTGGACCTGCAGGACCTGCGGCGCGGCATGTGGCCGCTGCTGGTGCACCTGCTGATCCGCAGCCTGACCCTGGCCGGCGTGGCCTGGCTGGGCTGGCGCTACGGCGACCTGCAATGGCAGGCCGCGGGGTTGCTGGCGCTGGCGCTGCTCACGCCGTCGACCGGTTTCATCATGGATTCGCTCGCGCGCCTGGGCCTGGACGAAGCCGAGCGGTTCTGGGTGAGCAGCAAGGCCATCGCCGGCGAGCTGCTGGCGCTGGCGGCGCTGTTCGTGGTGCTGCAGGCCGGCGATCCCGGGCACATGGCGCTGTCCAGCCTGGCCCTGCTGGCGATGATGGTGGGCCTGCCGCTGCTGTTCGTCGGGCTCGGCCGCTGGGTGGCGCCGCACGCGCCGGGCTCGGAGTTCTCGCTGCTGGTGATGGTCGGCCTGCTCGCGGCCTACATCACCTATTCGCTGGGCGTGTACTACCTGGTGGGCGCGTTCATCGCCGGCCTGGTCGCGCGCCTGCTGCAGCAGCGCATGCCGCTGCTGGCCTCGCACGAGAACCTGCACGCGCTGCGCCTGTTCGCCTCGTTCTTCGTGCCGTTCTACTTCTTCAACGCCGGCACCAAGGTGCCCGGCGACGCGCTCAGCCTGCAGGCGCTGGGACTGGGGCTGGTGATCACCCTGGTGGTGCTGCCGCTGCGGGTGGCGGTGGTCTGGCTGCAGCGGCGGGTGCTGTTCGGCGAGAGTTTCCAGTCCAGCCTGCGGGTGTCGCTGGCGCTTTCGCCGACCCTGATCTTCACCCTGGTGCTGGCCGCCATCATGCGCGAACGCTTCGACGCGCCGGCGGTGCTGTACGGCGCGCTGCTGCTGTACGCGGCGTTGAACACGCTGCTGCCGTCGCTGGTGTTCCGCGCGCCGCTGGACGTGGATCCGCTGCGCAACGAGGCGGCGCAGGAAGCGGCGGTGGCGCAGGAAACGGCCACGGCGCCGTCGCCGGACGCATCGCCGGCGATCGACGCCGCCCGTCCGCCTTCCGGCTAGGCCGCGCGGGGCGGCTATCATCCGCGCCCGGGAAGCCGTCCGGCCGTGGGCGGCGCATCGACACGGGGCAGGTGGGTGGACAGCGACAACTGGCAGCGCGTGCGCGAACTCTTCGATGCGGTCTGCGACCTGCATCCGTCGCAGTGGCGGACCGAACTGGCGCGCCTGAGCGCCGATCCGCAGGTCGTGGCCGAGACGCTGGAACTGCTGCAGGCGCAGACCGCCGACCTGTCGCGCGCGCGGCCGCCGCTGCGGGAACTGCTGGATGCCGGCGTGCGCGCGGAGCTGGCCGAAGGCGAGCGGCTGGGGCCCTGGCGGCTGTGCGAACGCCTGGCCAGCGGCGGCATGGGCGTGGTGTTCCGCGCCGAGCGCGCCGACGGGCTGTACGCGCAGGAGGTGGCGATCAAGGTGCTGCACGCCGCGCCCGATCCGCGCATCGCCGAGCGGCTGGCCGCCGAACGGCGCATCCTCGCCGGCCTGCAGCATCCGAACATCGCGCGCCTCTACGACGGCGGCACCACCGCCGGCGGCCAGCCCTACCTGGTGATGGAGTACGTGCGCGGCGAGGCGCTGGATGCGTACTGCCGGAAGCGGCGCCTGGACCTGGGCCAGCGGCTGGCCCTGTTCCTGGAGGTGTGCGCGGCGGTGCAGGCCGCGCATGCGCGGCTGGTGCTGCATTGCGACCTCAAGCCGGCCAACATCCTGGTGCGCGCCGACGGCGGGCCGGTGCTGCTGGATTTCGGCATCGCGCGGTTGATGGGCAACGACGGCAGCCAGGGACGCGTGCAGTTCTTCACTCCCGGCTATGCCGCGCCCGAACTGCGCGCCGGCGAACCCGCCGGCATGGCCAGCGACGTCTACAGCCTGGGCGTGGTCCTGGCCGGCCTGCTGTGCGCGCAGGATGCCGCGCACGGGCTGGCCACGGGACAGGCGCCGGCGGCGCCCAGCCAGCTGGCGGACGCGCGCTGCGCCTGGCGCGGCGCACTGCGCGGCGACCTCGACGCGATCGTGATGCGGGCGGTGGCCGCGTCGGCGCAGGCGCGCTATCCCTCGGTCGAGGCGCTGGCGGCCGACGTGCGCCGCTACCTGCAGCACCGGCCGGTCGCCGCGCGCGGTGGCGGCGGTTTCTATCGCGGCCGGCGCTGGTTGCGGCGCAACTGGAAGGGCGCCGCCGCGCTGGCCGGCGTCGTGCTGCTGGCCGGTGTTTTCGTCTGGCGGCTGGCCGATGCCCGCGCCGAGGCCGAACGGCAGGCGCAGGTCGCCGAACAGGTGAGCGCGTTCCTGGTGTCGATGTTCGAGGCGGCAGACCCGCGCGAAAAGGGCGCGCGCGCCGGCGTGGACATCACCGCGCGCGAAGTGCTCGACCGCGCCGCGGCGCGGGTGGATGCCGACCTGGAGGCTTCGCCCGAGGTGCAGGCCCGGCTCAAGGGCGTGATCGGCCTGGCCTACCGCAACATGGGCGACCTGGTGCGCGCCAATCCGATGATGCGCGCGTCGGCCGAGGCGCTGGCCGCGCGCGGCGGCGCCAGGAACATCGACGAGGCCGCGCGCCAGTTCAACCTGCTGGCCGGCAGCCATGCCAACAACCGCAACGGCCGCGAAGGCGAAGCGCTGGCCCGGCGCGCGCTGGCACTGCTGGGCCGACAGCCGGCGGACAGTTTCCGGGTCGCGCAGTCCTACAACTCGCTCGGGCTGTCGCTGCTGTCCGAGCAGCGCTACGACGAAGCGGAACGGGCCTTCCGACAGGCGCTGCAGCGGCACGAGCTTGGCAAACGCGACCAGTTCATCGGCGTGACCCTGGACAACCTGGGCATGATGTACCGGCGCAAGGGCGAGCTGGCCAACGCTGCGGCAATGTTCGAGCGTTCCACGCCGATCTTCCTGCGCATGTTCGGGCCGATGTCCTACGACTACTGGGCCAGCCACAGCGAACGCAGCCTGGTGCTGCTCGACCAGGGGCGGCTGGACGAGGCCATCGCCGCGTTCGAGGCCAACCTGGCCCGCGCGCCGCGCATCTTCGGCGAGCGCAGCGTGTACTACATCAGCGAGAACAACCGCCTGGCCGGCGCGCTGATCCGCAAGGGTGACTACCTGCGGGCCGAAGAGCACGTGCGCACCGCGCTGCGCCTGTCCGCCGCGGTGATGGGCCAGGACAGCTTCAACTACTCCCTGATGCTGGAAACGGCGGCGCAGCTGGCCGAGGCCCGCGACGACCTGCCCGCCGCCGAAGCCGCCTGGCGCAGGGCGCTGACGGTGCGCCGCGCGGCCATCGGCGGCGACCATCCCGACACCCTGGATCTGGAACTGCAGCTGGGGTTGTTCCTGGCCCGGCAGGGACGCGGCGAAGGCGACGCGCTGGTGCGGCGCGCGCACCAGGCATGGTCGCCGCGCATCCCGGCCAGCAGCGCCAACGGGCTGCGCCTGCGCCAGGGGTGGGCCGAGTGGCTGCTGCGGAACGGCCGCCTGCCTGAAGCCGATACCGCGCTGGCGGCGTTGCGCGCCGATGCCGCGGCGGCCAGTCCGGACACCGCGCTTCGCCAGCAGACGCTGCAAGCAATGCTGCTGCAGCGCCGGGGCGAGGGCGAAGCGGCGGTCGCGGCGTGGCGCGAGGTGGTGGCCGCCAGCACGCGCCTGCTGGGCGCGCAGTCGGCCTGGACGGCGCGCTCGCAGGTTGCGCTGGCCGATACCCTGGTCGCCGCCGGGCAGCGCGGCGAAAGTGAAACCGCGCAGGCGCTGCCGGTGCTCAGGGCGCAGCTGGCCGCCGGCAGCCCGCTGCTGCGCCGCCTGGAACAGGCGCGCCGATGAGCCTGTACCGCTTGTCCGGGCCCGGGGCAGCGGCTAGGGTCGGGGCATGAAACGTTTCCTGCTCGCAGGTCTCCTGCCGCTGTTCCTCGTTCCGCCGACATCGATGGCGGCCCCGGTTTCCCGCAGCGCCGACGAGACTGGCGCCGCCGCCTTCCTGGCCGCGCTGGCGCAGCACTGCGGACAGGCCTTCGCCGGCCGCGTGGTGGCCAACCGGCCGGCCAGCGCCGCGCCCGATCCGTTCGAGGGCAAGGCGCTGGTGATGCACGTGCGCGGCTGCGAGGCGCCGGAGCAGGAGCTGCGCGTGCCGTTCCATGTCGGCGAGGACCGCTCGCGGACATGGGTGCTGACCCGCATCGGCGACCGCCTGCGCCTGAAGCACGATCACCGCCATGCCGACGGCAGCCCGGATGCGGTCACGCTCTACGGCGGCGACACGCGCGAGGCCGGCACCGCGCTGCGCCAGGAATTCCCGGTGGATGCCGAATCCGTTGCGATGTTCGAGCGCGCTGGCCTGGCCGGATCGGTGCGCAATGTCTGGGCGATGGAAGTGGAGCCGGGCAGGCGTTTCCTCTACGAACTGGCGCGCCCGGACGGCCGCCTGTTCCAGGTCGAGTTCGACCTGGCACGCCCGGTCGACGCGCCGCCACCGCCATGGGGCGCGGACATGCCCGCCACGGAAAAGGGCGCCTGACCGGCGCCCTTCCGTTTGCCGCGGGACAGCGGTTTTCAGCGGACGCCGAAGCGCGCGCGGCAGCCGCCGTTCACCCACAGGCTGTTGCCGTTGTAGCCCCAGTTGCGGCCTTCCACGCACTGGGTCTTGGACAGCTGCTGGATCAGCACCGGCCGGCCCTGGCGGCGTTCCCAGGCGCACGAGCGCATGCGGTTGTCGTCGCTGCTGCATTCGATGCTGTAGTTGGAACCGCCCCAGTTGCCGCCGTTGCCGCCGCCCCAGCCGCCGCCGCGGCCCTCGGCGAACTCGGCGCGACAGCCGTCGCTCACCCACACCGCGCCGTTGCTGCTGCCCCAGTTGCGGCCCTCCACGCACTGCGACTTGGACAGCTGCCGCACCAAGGTGGCGCGCCGCCAGTCGGTGCGGCACACGCGCTGGCGGTTGTCGTTGCTCTCGCAGCGGATGGTCTGGCCGTCGCCGGCGTTGCCGCCGTTCCAGCCGCCGCGGCCTTCGGCGAACTCGGCGCGGCAGCCGTTGTTGACCCACACCGCGCCGTTGTTGCTGCCCCAGTTGCGGCCCTCGATGCACTGGGTATTGGACAGCTGGCGCACCAGCACGGCGCCGCGCCAGCCGGTGTTGCACACGCGCTGGCGGTTGTCGTTGCTTTCGCAGCGCAGGGTGCCGCCGTTGCCGTTGCCGCCGCCGTTGCTCCAGCCGCCGCGGCCGGGACCGAAATCGGCGCGGCAGCCGTTGCCGACCCACACCGTGCCGTCGCGGCTGCCCCAGTTCTGGCCTTCCACGCAGCGGGTGCTGGACAGCTGGCGCACGATGATGGCGTCGCGCCAGCCGGTATTGCAGACCTGCTGGCGGTTGTTGACGCTCTCGCAGCGCACTGCGGCCACCGTGCCCGGGCCGTTGCCATAGGGCGACTGCGCGGCGGCATCGGTGGCGAGGAAGGCGCCCGGCAGGAGGGCGGAAAGTCCGGCGAGCAGAAGCGGGCGGTTCATGGCGGCGTCCCTGTTCAGGTTTGGATGGAGCGAACTATAGGGAGAGTCCGGCTTAAGCGGGCGTGACTGCGGACGGATTTGCCCCGTTCGCCGGGCGGCCGCAGAATAGCCGGCTCGCCGGCGTCCTCCCGTGCCGGTATTGCCCCTGCGGAGCCCCTCCATGCGTACCCACTTCTGCGGCCTGGTCGACGAGACCCTGATCGGCCAAACCGTGACCCTTGCCGGCTGGACCGACGTCGCCCGCAACCAGGGCGGCGTCTGCTTCATCGATCTTCGCGATCATGAAGGCATCGTGCAGGTGACGGTGGAGATCGACAACGCCGAGGTGTTCGCCGTGGCCGCCTCGCTGGGCTACGAGGACGTGCTGCAGGTCGAAGGCGTCGTGCGCGCCCGCCACGCGGTCAACGACAAGATGCGCACCGGCAGGGTGGAAGTGATCGCCAGCCGCATCACCGTGCTCAACAAGGCCGCGCCGCTGCCGTTCCACGCCCACGAGAACCCGGGCGAGGACACCCGCCTGAAGTACCGCTACCTGGACCTGCGCCGCCCGGAGATGCAGCGCATGCAGCGCACCCGCATCAAGCTGGTGCAGGCGTTGCGCCGCCACCTGGACGCGCGCGGCTTCCAGGACATCGAGACCCCGATCCTGACCAAGGCCACCCCGGAAGGCGCGCGCGACTTCCTGGTGCCGGCGCGCATGCACCCGGGCGAGTTCTACGCCCTGCCGCAGAGCCCGCAGCTGTTCAAGCAGATCCTGATGGTGGCCGGCTTCGACCGCTACTACCAGATCGCCCGCTGCTTCCGCGACGAGGCGCTGCGCGCCGACCGCCAGCTGGAATTCACCCAGCTGGACATGGAGTTCGCCTTCGTGCGCGAGCGCGACGTGCAGGATTTCGTCGAGGACATGATCCGCTCGATCTTCCGGGAAGTGGTGGACGTCGAACTCGACCCGCAGTTCCCGCGCATGACCTGGGCCGAGGCGATGCGCCGCTACGGTTCGGACAAGCCGGACCTGCGCATCGCGCTGGAACTGGTGGACGTGGCCGAACTGGTCAAGGACAGCGAGTTCGCCGTGTTCACCGGCCCGGCCAATGACGCCGACGGCCGCGTCGCCGCGCTGCGCATCCCGGGCGGCGCCACCCTGTCGCGCAAGCAGATCGACGAGTACGCCGCGCACGCCGCCAAGTACGGCGCCAAGGGCCTGGCCTACATCAAGATCGCCGACAACGGCGAAGTCAGCTCGCCGATCCAGAAGTTCTTCAGCGAGGCCTCCTTCGCAGCCCTGGTCGCCCACGTCGGCGCCGGCAACGGCGACATCGTGTTCTTCGGCGCCGGCGGCTACAACAAGGTGTCCGATTTCATGGGCGCGCTGCGCCTGAAGGCCGGCAGGGACTTCGGCCTGGTCGCCGAGGGCTGGCGCCCGCTGTGGGTCACCGACTTCCCGATGTTCGAATGGGACGAGGAAGAGCAGCGCTACGTGGCCCTGCACCATCCCTTCACCGCACCGGCGGTGGACGACGTGGCCGACCTGCGCGCCAACGCCAGGACAGCGGTATCGCGCGGCTACGACATGGTGCTCAACGGCAACGAGATCGGCGGCGGTTCGATCCGCATCCACCGCCCGGAAATGCAGAGCGCGGTGTTCGAGCTGCTCGGCATCGGCGCCGAGGAGGCGCGCGCGAAGTTCGGCTTCCTGCTCGACGCGCTGAACTACGGCGCGCCGCCGCACGGCGGCATCGCCTTCGGCATCGACCGCATCGCCGCGCTGATGGCCGGCACCGAGTCGATCCGCGACGTGATCCCGTTCCCGAAGACCACCGGCGCGCAGTGCCTGATGACCGACGCGCCGTCGCCGATCGCCGACGCGCAGCTGGCCGAAGTGCACGTGCAGGTCCGCCCGAAGGCGCAGTAAGCCGCCGCGTCGCCGGCCTTGAGCCAGGAACTGGAGGAAGCCACGGGCTTTCGCCGGTTCCTGGTTTTTTACGTTTCCATGCCCCGGAATTCCCGCCGATGACCATCCGCCGCGCCACCCCCGACGATGCCGCGCTGTTGTGCGCGCTGGCCGAACGCACCTTCGTGGAGACCTTCGGCCACCTGTACCCGCCGCAGGACCTGGCCGACTACCTGGCTGGCGCCTATCCGCCGGACCAGCAGCGCCGGCAGCTGGAATCGGGCGACTACGCCGCATGGCTGCTGGAGGTGGAGGGCGAGGCGGTCGGCTTCGCCTTCGCCGGCCCCTGCGGCCTGCCGCATGCCGAGGTCCGTCCGGGCGACGGCGAACTGAAACGCCTGTACGTGCTGCGCGGCCACCAGAACGGCGGCTGGGGCGGCAGGCTGTTCGCGCAGGCCGAGCGGTGGCTGCTGGACGCCGGCCCGCGCACCCTGTGGATCGGCGTCTGGTCGGAGAACCCGGGCGCGCAGCGCTTCTATGCGCGGCACGGCTTCGACCGGGTCGGCGAATACGAGTTTCCGGTCGGCCGTACGCGCGACCGCGAATTCATCCTGCGCCGCCGGCCCTGAGGCCGCGGTACCTTCCTGCAAGCGGTACGGCGAGGCAGCGGCGGAACCGCGTCGCTTCACCCGCCGTTGCGGAACATTCGGCTTCAATCCCGGCATGATCGAGGCGCCGCTCCGGCGCAGGATGGAAGGCATGACGCATCGCGTGCTGCTGCTGCATGGCATCTGGAACGCCCGCGCCTGGGTCGGGCCGCTGGCGTGGCGCCTGCGCGCGCGCGGTTTCCAGGTCAGCGCCTTCGGTTATCCCAGCGTGTTCGGCGGCCCCGACGTGGCGGTGCCGTCGCTGATCGAGCGCCTGCGCGGGCGGGGCAGGGTGTCGCTGGTCGGGCACAGCCTGGGCGGGCTGGTGGCACTGGAGGCGCTGCGGCAGGAACCGGGGCTGGACGTGCCGCGGGTGGTCTGCCTGGGCTCGCCGCTGTGCGGCAGCGAGACCGCGCGGACGCTGGCCGGGCACGGCTGGTCGGCGGCGCTGGGACGCAGCGGCGGCCTGCTGCTGCATGGCCTGCCGGAATGGCATGGGCGGGCGGAAGTGGGGCTCGTGGCCGGCAGCGTGCCGCACGGTCTGGGCGCGCTGATGGGAGCCCTGCACGGCGACTCCGACGGCACCGTGGCGTTGGCCGAAACCCGCCTGCCGGGCCTGGCCGACCACTGCGTGGTGCCGGTCAGCCACAGCGGGCTGGTGCTGTCGCCGGAGGTGGCCGTCCTGACCGCCGCGTTCCTGCGCGACGGGCGCTTCGGCGCAGGGGCCGCGCAGCGGGCCGCATGACGGGCCGCGGTGCGGGGATCGGGTAGAATCCGCCCCCTGTTCCCGACAGATGTACGGTAGATCCCCATGGGTAGAGGTCCTTCCATCGAAGCCCGCAAGAACGCGTCCGACGCGAAGCGCGGCAAGATTTTCACCAAGATCATCCGCGAGATCGGCGTGGCCGCCCGCGGCGGTGGAGGCGACCCCAACAACAACCCGCGGCTGCGCGTGGCGATGGACAAGGGCCTGGCCGCGAACATGTCCAAGGACGTGATCGAGCGCGCCATCAAGAAGGCCACCGGCGAGCTGGAAGGCGTCGAGTACGAGGAGATCCGCTACGAAGGCTACGCGCCGGGCGGCGTGGCGGTCATCGTCGACTGCCTGACCGACAACCGCGTGCGCACCGTGGCCGACGTGCGCCACGCCTTTTCCAAGTGCGGCGGCAACATGGGCACCGAAGGCTCGGTGGCCTTCATGTTCAAGCGGCTGGGCGTGCTCAGCTACGCGCCGGGCGCCGACGAGGAGAAGATCACCGAAGCGGCCATCGAGGCCGGCGCCGACGACATCGTGGTGTACCCGGACGACGCTTCCATCGACGTCATCACCGCCCCGGAGAATTTTTCCTCGGTGAAGGACGCGATGGACGCCGCCGGCCTGGCCGCCGGCCACGCCGAGATCACCTTCCGCGCCGAGAACGACATCGCCGTCGCCGGCGACACGGCGCTGCAGGTGAAGAAGCTGCTGGACATGCTCGAGGACCTGGACGACGTGCAGGACGTGTACTCCAACGTCGACCAGGCCGGGCTGGAGCAGGCCTGACGGCGCGCCCGCGTCCCGTCCTGTGAGACGGCGGCCGCCGATCATGGCCGCCGTTCCTTCCCGGCCGCCACGGCAATGACCCGCATCCTCGGCATCGACCCCGGCTCGCAGCGCACCGGCATCGGCATCATCGAGATCGATGCCGGCGGGCGCGCCCAGCAGCACCAGCGGCTGGTGCACGGCGTGCACGCGCTGATCGACGAGTACCAGCCGCAGGAAG
>NZ_WIDL01000007.1:0-126034 GCF_009496535.1 Stenotrophomonas sp. MYb238 | reverse complement strand
CCGGCGGGCGCGCCCGCCATGTCCACCACCAGCCGCTGGTGCTGCTGGGCGCGGCGGACTTCGCCCAGCGCCTGAAACGGCTGGTGCACGGCGTGCACGCGCTGATCGACGAGTACCAGCCGCAGGAAGTGGCCATCGAGAAGGTGTTCATGGCCAAGAACCCCGACTCGGCGCTCAAGCTCGGCCAGGCGCGCGGCGCGGCGCTGTGCGCGGTGGTGCTGCGCGACCTGCCGGTCAGCGAGTACGCCGCCACCGAGATCAAGCTGGCGGTGGTGGGCCGCGGCGGCGCCGAGAAACAGCAGGTGCAGCACATGGTCGGGCTGATGCTCGGCCTGCAGGGCAAACTGCAGGCCGACGCCGCCGACGCGCTGGCCGTGGCGATCACCCATGCGCACGTGCGCGCCACCGCCAACCGGCTGGGCGTAGCGGCGCGCGTGGCCTGGAGCCGCAAGTGAGCGGGCTGCGCCGGCGCATGTTGGACGCCGAAGCCGGCTTGCCTGTCCGCGACCGGCGGATGCAGCGGCTGGCGGGCCTGTGCGCCCTGAGCAGCCCTGCTGCTGTGCATCGTGGTGCTGGCCGCCTGCGCCATTACCGGCCTGCCGCAGGGGCTGGCGCATGTTCTGGCCGTCACCGCGGGCGCGGGCTGGTGCCTGTCGGCGTGCTTCGTGCTGTACGCGTACCTGCGCAGCGGCGCGATCGTTTCCTCGCTGGGGCTGCGCTTCGCGCACCCGCAGGCGTACGCGCGCGACCGGCAGCCCGTGGATTACTGGCTGTTCCTGCTGTTCTTCGCCATGCTGCTGGCCTGCCTGACCGGCGCGCTGTACCTGGCGGCGGTCTTCGTCATTCCATCTTTCCAGGGAAATCCATGATCGGTCGTCTGCGCGGCATCCTCGCCCACAAGGCTCCCCCGTGGCTGGTGATCGACGTGGGCGGCGTCGGTTACGAACTGGAGGCGCCGATGAGCACCTTCTACGACCTGCCCGACATCGGCCGCGAAGTGGTGCTGTTCACCCACTACGCGCAGAAAGAGGACAGCGTGTCGCTGTACGGCTTCCTGCGCGAGGGCGAGCGGCGGCTGTTCCGCGACGTGCAGAAGGTCACCGGCATCGGCGCGAAGATCGCGCTGGCGGTGCTGTCCGGCGCCAGCGTGGACGAGTTCGGCCGGCTGATCCAGGCCGGCGACATCACCGCGCTGACCCGCATTCCCGGCATCGGCAAGAAGACCGCCGAGCGCATGATCGTGGAACTGCGCGACAAGGCGGCCGATTTCGCCGGCGGCGGCTCGCCGGTAACCGGGCCGCTGGCCACCGATCCGGTGTCCGAGGCGACGGTGGCCCTGCAGCAACTGGGTTACAAACCCGCCGAGGCGGCGAAGATGGCGCGCGAGGCGGCCACCGAGGGCGACGATGTCGCCACGGTGATCCGCAAGGCGCTGCAATCGGCGCTGCGCTGACGCATTCCCCCTTCACGGGCGATCGAGACCACCATGTCCCACGCTTCCCAGCCTGAAACCTCCGGCCACCACCCTGGCAGTCCCGGCGCCGCCGGCGGCTTGGCGCTGATCGTCGGCGCCATCGGCGTCGTGTTCGGCGACATCGGCACCAGCCCGCTGTACACGCTCAAGGAAGCGTTCTCGCCGCACTACGGCCTGGACAGCGACCACGACACGGTGCTGGGCGTACTGTCGCTGGCGTTCTGGGCGCTGAACATGGTGGTCACGCTCAAGTACGTGACCATCATCATGCGCGCCGACAACGACGGCGAGGGCGGCATCATGGCGCTGATGGCGCTGGCCCAGCGCACCCTGCGCAACGGCTCGCGCTCGGCCTACGTGGTCGGCATCCTCGGCATCTTCGGCGCTTCGCTGTTCTTCGGCGACGGCGTGATCACCCCGGCGATCTCGGTGCTGGGCGCGGTCGAGGGCCTGCAGGTGGCGGCGCCGGCGCTGGGCCATTTCGTGGTGCCCATCACCCTGGTGGTGCTGGCGGCGGTGTTCGCCGCGCAGCGCTTCGGCACGGAGAAGGTGGGCAAGGTGTTCGGCCCGGTGATGATGCTGTGGTTCCTGTCGCTGGCGGCGATCGGCATGTGGAACGTGCTGGCCGCGCCGGAGGTGCTCAAGGCGTTCAACCCGTGGTGGGCGGCGCGCTTTTTCATCGAGCACGGCTGGCACGGCATCTTCATCTTCGGCGCGGTGGTGCTGGCGGTGACCGGCGGCGAGGCGCTGTACGCGGACATGGGCCATTTCGGCGCGCCGCCGATCCGCCATGCCTGGTATTTCTTCGTGCTGCCGTGCCTGGTGCTGAACTACCTGGGGCAGGGCGCGCTGGTGCTGCAGCGCCCGGACGCGGTGGCCAACCCGTTCTTCGAGGCGGTGCCGGGCTGGGCGCTGTACCCGATGATCGTGCTGGCGACGATGGCGGCGGTGATCGCCAGCCAGTCGGTGATCACCGGCGCGTTCTCGGTCTCGCGCCAGGCCATGCAACTGGGCTACATCCCGCGCATGCGCATCCTGCACACCTCGCACGACACCATCGGCCAGATCTACATCCCCGGTATCAACTGGGGGCTGGCATTGATGGTGTTCGGGCTGGTGCTGGCGTTCCGCAGCTCCAGCAACCTGGCCGTGGCCTACGGCATCTCGGTGTCGGCGACGATGCTGATCGACACCCTGCTGCTGGCGCTGGTGGCGCGCGTGCTGTGGCCGCGCGCGCAGCGCTGGATCCTGGCGCTGTGCGTGGTGTTCTTCCTGATCGACCTGGGCTTCGTCGTCGCCAACGGCGCCAAGCTGCTGCAGGGCGCCTGGTTCCCGGTGGTGCTGGGCATCGTGCTGTTCACGATGATGCGCACCTGGCGCCGCGGCCGCGAGCTGCTGCGCGACGAGGTGCGCAAGGACGGCATCCGCATCGACACCTTCCTGCCGGGGCTGATGCTGGCCCCGCCGGTGCGGGTGCCGGGCACCGCGGTGTTCCTGACCGCCGACCCGACGGTGGTGCCGCACGCGCTGATGCACAACCTCAAGCACAACAAGGTGCTGCACGAACGCAACGTGTTCCTGCACGTGGAAACCCTGCCGGTGCCCTACGCGGCGGCGGGGCAGCGGCTGCGGATCGAGCCGGTGGGCGACGAGTTCTACCGCATCTACGTGCGCTTCGGCTTCATGGAGACGCCCGACGTGCCGCTGGCGCTGATGCGCTCCTGCGACCATGGCGGCGTCTACTTCGACCCGATGGACACCACCTTCTTCGCCAGCCGCGAGACCATCGTGGCCAGCGCCAACCGCGGCATGCCGGTCTGGCGCGACAAGCTGTTCGCCTTCATGCACCGCAACGCCGCCCCGGCCACCAACTTCTTCCGCATTCCCGGAAACCGGCTGGTGGAACTGGGCGCGCAGGTGGAGATCTGATGGCGCAGGACAGCGGGCGCGGCATGCGCTGCCAAGGCGTGGCCCGCCACCTTCGGTCCACGCGCCGTTGCCGCTTCTCCGCCATAATCCGCGCATGACCGACAACCGCATCATCGCCGCCGGCGCCACCCGCGAGGACGACGCCGCCGATGCCAGCATCCGCCCGCGCCGCCTGGCCGACTACCTGGGCCAGGCGCCGGTGCGCGAGCAGCTGGACATCTACATCCAGGCGGCGAAGTCGCGCAGCGAGGCGCTGGACCACGTGCTGATCTTCGGCCCGCCGGGGCTGGGCAAGACCACGCTGAGCCACGTGATCGCCAACGAACTGGGTGTCGGCCTGCGCGTGACCTCCGGCCCGGTGATCGAGAAGGCCGGCGACCTGGCCGCGCTGCTGACCAACCTGCAGCCGTTCGATGTGCTGTTCGTGGACGAGATCCACCGCCTGTCGCCGGTGGTCGAGGAAGTGCTGTACCCGGCGATGGAAGACTTCCAGATCGACATCATGATCGGCGAGGGCCCGGCCGCGCGCTCGATCAAGCTCGACCTGCCGCCGTTCACCCTGATCGGCGCCACCACCCGCGCCGGCTTGCTGACCGCGCCGCTGCGCGACCGCTTCGGCATCGTGCAGCGGCTGGAGTTCTACTCGGCCGAGGAACTGACCCGCATCGTGCGCCGCTCGGCGGCCATCCTCGGCATCGACTGCAGCGCCGAGGGCGCCGGCGAGATCGCGCGGCGTTCGCGCGGCACCCCGCGCATCGCCAACCGGCTGCTGCGGCGCGTGCGCGACTACGCCCAGGTCAGGGCCGGCGGCCACATCGACGATGCCGTGGCGCAGGCGGCGATGCAGATGCTCAAGGTCGACCCGGAAGGCTTCGACGAACTGGACCGGCGCCTGCTGCGCACCCTGGTGGAATATTTCGACGGCGGCCCGGTCGGCATCGAGTCGCTGGCCGCGGCGTTGTCCGAGGAACGCGGCACGCTGGAAGACGTGGTCGAGCCCTACCTGATCCAGCAGGGCTTCCTGGTGCGCACCGCGCGCGGGCGCATGGCCACCCACAAGGCCTACCGGCACATGGGCCTGAAACCCAAGGCCGCGCCGGCCGACCTGTTCGTGGAGCAGCCCGATGTCGATTGAGGCCCGGTTCAGTTGGCCGACACGCATTTATTGGGAAGATACCGACGCTGGCGGCGTGGTCTACCACGCCCGCTACGTGGCCTTCATGGAACGCGCGCGCACCGAATGGATGCGGGCGATGGGCTATGGACAGGAAGCCATGCGCAGCGGCGACGGGCAGGTGTTCGTGGTCCGCGCGATGACGCTGGATTTCCTGAAGCCGGCCCGGCTCGACGATGCGCTGCAGACCACGGTGGAACTGCAGCGGTGCCGTCGCGCCAGCCTGGTGATCGGCCAGGCGGTGCTGCGCGACGGCCAGCCGCTGGTGACCGCGCAGGTGCGACTGGCCGCGGTCGGCGCCCGCGACTTCCGCCCGCAGGCCATGGACGACACGCTGTACGCCACGCTCAAACAGTTCGAAACCCAACACGCGCAAGATTGAGGAACATCGGATGATCGCTTTGCTTCTGGCCCTGCAGGCCACCGTGACCGAGGCACTGCCGGCGGATGTCAGCGCCGCCGCGGCGCAGACCGTCGCCCGCGCCAGCCATGGCGGCATCAACTACCTGGACCTGATGCTCAAGGCCAGCATCCCGGTCAAGCTGATCGTGCTGCTGCTGCTGGCCGGCTCGTTCATCAGCTGGGTGATCATTTTCCGCAAGGCGCGCGTGTTCAAGGCCGCCGACCGCGCCGCCGACGATTTCGAGAACCGCTTCTGGTCCGGCGCCGACCTGGCCAAGCTCTACGCCTCGGCCGCCGACCGCAACCGCACCGTGGACGGGCTGGAAGCGATCTTCGAATCCGGCTTCCGCGAATACAGCCGTCTCAACGGCCGCCGCGGGCTGGACAGCCGCACCCAGCTGGAAGGCACCCAGCGCGCCATGCGCACCACCTTCGCCCGCGAGGTCGACGGGCTGGAGCGCAACCTGGAACTGCTGGCCAACATCGGCTCCAACGCCCCGTACGTGGGCCTGGTCGGCACGGTGTTCGGCATCATGGTGACCATGCACGACATGATCAGCAGCGGCGAGCAGGCGGGCATCGCCTCGGTCGCGCCGGGCATCTCCGAGGCGCTGTTCGCCACCGCCATCGGCCTGTTCGTGGCGATCCCGGCGACGTGGGCCTACAACCGCTTCACCACCCGCGTGGAACGGCTGTCGGTGCGCTACGAGACCTTCGCCGAAGAGTTCAGTTCGATCCTGCAGCGCCAGTCCGGCGCCGACGAGTGATGCGGGTCCACCGCGACCGCCCGCGCATTCCCGCGCGGGGATCCAACAGGAACAGCTCCCCATGATTTCCGGCATTTCCCGGCGCAAGCGCCGCAAGCTCAAGTCCGAGATCAACGTCGTGCCGTACATCGACGTGATGCTGGTGCTGCTGATCATCTTCATGGTGACCGCGCCGCTGCTGACGCTCAGCTTCGAGGTCGACCTGCCCACTTCCAACGCCAAGGCGCTGGAGAGCCGGCAGGACCCGGTCGTCGTCTCGGTGATGGCCGACGGGCAGCTGAGCCTGAAGCTGCCCGACGCCAAGAGCCCCGAGCGCATGGACGCGGCCACGCTGCAGGCGCAGCTGGGCGCGATGGCCGCGCAGGACAAGGACCTGCGCGTGATCGTCGCCGCCGACCGCGCCGTGGCCTATGAAAAGGTCGTGGCCGCGATGGACGTGATCAAGGCGGCCAGGATCGAGAAGGTGGGTCTGGCGACCGATGCACGCTGACGCCCTGCCGCCGCCGCGCGACCCCGGCAACGAATGGGGCATGCCCGTCGTATTGGCGCTGCTGGTGCACGTGCTGGTCGCGCTGCTGTTCATCGTCGCCTGGCTGTGGTCGCCCTCGCGCAGCACCGAGGCCGCCGCCGGCGACCCGGCGGTGGAGGCCAGCCTGCAGCTGTCGGCGGCCGAAGCCGCGGCCGCGCGCAGCGCGCTGCGCGCCTCGGAGAAGCTGCCGCCGTTGCCCGAGCCGGTGCAGGACGTGCAGCCCGAACCGGTACCGGAGGACACCATCCCGCCGCCGCAGCCGATTCCCGAGCCGCGGCCGCAGGACGGGCCCACGCTGCAGCAGCACAACGCGCAGGAGCGCATCGCCCAGCCGGACACGATCGACCAGGAGCGGGTCAGCGCGCTGGCCATCGCCGAAGAGAAGGCCAAACAGGAGCAGGAGGCCAAGCGCCGCCAGGAACAGATCGACCTGACCGAGCGCAAGCGCGTGGAAGAGGCCGAGCAGAAGCTGCGCCTGGCCAAACAGCAGGAAGAGGCCGACCGGCAGAAGAAGCTGGCCGAGGAACAGCGCAAGGCCAGTGAGGCCAAGGCCGAGCAGGAGCGCCAGCAGAAGATCGCCGAGATCCGCCGCAAGCGTGAGCAGGCCGAGCGCGAGGTCAAGCTCGCCGAGCAGCGCCAGCGCCAGGTGGCCGACGCCCAGGCGCGCGCCCAGGCCGCATCCGCCAGCGCTTCGCCAAGCAGCGGCACGCCGCAGGCCTCGCCGGGGCAGGGCGGCACCAGCAACGACCTCACCGCCAAATACGCCGCGGCCATCCAGCAGGCCGTGCTCAACCAGTGGGTGCGTCCGGATACGATCCCGCGCGGCCAGCGCTGCCGCCTGACCATCCGCCAGCTGCCCGGCGGCGAGGTGGTGGACGTGCAGTTCGCCGCCGGCTGCCCCTACGACGACGCCGGCCGGCGCTCGGTCGAGGCGGCGGTGCTGCGGGCGCAACCCTTGCCGTACCGCGGTTTCGAGTCGGTGTTCCAGCGCACGCTGAACTTCACCTTCGAGGCGCAGGACCGCTGAATCGCGGCGGCTTCACGCCGCCATCGGCACTCTCGGTGACGTCTTCCCGCCTCGGTTCTTGATGCCACTCCGCTGCCGAGGGCTGGATTTCACGTGATTTTCGTTCACGATTGCGAAAATGTTCATCCGCCTGCTGCTATCCCTTGTTCCCCTGTTCATCCGCACGTTGAGCACTCCATGAAGAAACCGCTTCGCTGGCTGGCCGCCCTGACCGCACTGCTGTTGCCCATCGTGGCGATGGCGCAGCAGAAGGGGCTGGAAATCGACATCATCGGCGGCAACGCCTCGGCCCTGCCGATCACCGTGGTGCCCATGCCCTACCAGGGCAGCGCCGGTGCGCCGGCCACGGACGTGGCGGCGGTGGTGCGTTCGGACCTGGACCGTTCCGGCCAGTTCCGCACGCTGCCCGAGGCGCAGATCGTGCAGCGCCCGACCCGCGGCAGCGAGGTGCAGTACCCGACCTGGCGCGCGCTCAAGCAGGACTACCTGGTCGTCGGCCGCGTGCTCGACGCCGGCGCCGGGACCTACCGCGTCGAGTACGAGCTGTTCGACGTGGCCAAGGGCGAGCGCATGCTCGGCCTGGCGATGACCGCCCGCTCCAATGCCATGCGCGACGTCGCCCACCAGATGGCCGACGCCATCTACGAGAAGATCACCGGCGTGCGCGGCGCGTTCTGGACCCGCATCGCCTACATCACCGCCAGCGGCCGCGGCGACGCCATGCGCTACGCGCTGATGGTGGCGGACTCGGACGGCTACAACCCGCAGACCATCGTGCGTTCGGCCGAACCGCTGCTGTCGCCCTCGTGGAGCCCGGACGGCAGCCAGCTGGCCTATGTCAGCTTCGAGCGCGGCAATTCGGCCATCTACATCCAGAACATCTCCACCGGCGCGCGCGATCTCGTCGCCAGCTTCCGCGGCATCAACAGCGCGCCTGCCTTCTCCCCCGACGGCAGGCGTCTGGCGCTGACCCTCTCGCGCAGCGGCAACCCCGAGATCTACGTGATGGACCTGGGCAGCAAGCAGCTGACCCAGCTGACCAGCCATTTCGCCATCGACACCGAGCCGACCTGGAGCGCCGACGGCAAGACCATCTATTTCACCTCCGACCGCGGCGGCCGCCCGCAGATCTACCAGGTGCCGGCCGCCGGCGGCAGCGCCAGCCGCGTGACCTTCCAGGGCAACTACAACGCCAAGGTGTCCGTGTCCTACGACGGCAAGAAGCTGGCCATGGCGCAGGGCAGCGGCAACACCTACAAGATCGCGCTGATGGACAGCAGCCTGGGCTCGCCGCGCTGGAGCACGCTGTCGCCGGGTTCGCTGGACGAATCGCCCAGCTTCGCGCCCAACGCGGGCATGGTGTTGTACGCCGCCCGCGAGGGCGGACGTGGTGTGCTGTATGCGGTATCGGCCGACGCGCGGGTACGCCAGCGTCTGGTCCTGGCGGACGGCGATGTGCGCGAGCCCGCATGGGGCCCATACCGTACCGCGCGTTGATTAAATGTTAATATCCCACCCGCATTAATCCCAATCATTGGCTCAGGAGCCTCAGGTAACCCCATGAACAAGTCCACCCGTGTTCTGCTTGTTTCGCTGCTGTCGGTCGCCGCGCTGGCGGGCTGCTCGAAGAAGGTCAAGGAGCAGCCGGCTGCACCGGTCGACAACGGTTCCGCCACCACCCAGCCGAGTGCCCCGTCGACCTCCGGCCTGTACGGCCCGGGCGACCTGGACACCGACGCCTGCCTGCGCCAGCGCGTGGTCTACTTCGACTTCGACAAGGAAGAAGTGAAGTCCGAGTTCCAGGCGATCATGGCCTGCCATGCCAAGTACCTGCGCGACCGTCCGTCCTCGCGCATCACCCTGCAGGGCCACACCGACGAGCGCGGCAGCCGCGCCTACAACCAGGCCCTGGGCGAGCGTCGCGGCAATGCCGTGAACTCGGCGCTGCAGGCCAACGGTGGTTCGGCTTCGCAGCTGACCGTCGTGTCCTACGGCGAAGAGCGTCCGGTCTGCACCGAGTCGAGCGAGTCCTGCTGGTCGCAGAACCGCCGCGTCGAAATCGTCTACACCGCGCAGTAATCGATGCGTACCGGCATCAAGGCGATGATGCTCGTGGTTGCGGCAGCCCTCGTGGCTGCCGCACCCGCTCATGCGCAGCGGCAGAGCCTGGCCGACCGCGTCGGCGCGCTGGAGCAGCAGGTCCAGAACAGCCAGGCCAACACCGACATGCTCAACCAGCTGCAGCAGCTGCGCGGCGAGATGCAGGCGCTGCAGGGCACGATCGAGCAGCTCCAGCACGAGAACGAACAGCTCAAGCAGCGCAACCGGGACCAGTACCTGGACCTGGACGGGCGCCTGAACCGCCTCGAGGGCGGCGCGGAACCGGCGGGCACGCCCGCGTTGCCGGCGCTTCCGGCGGCCAAGCCCGCGGCGGCGGCCGAGAAACCGCCGACCGTGCGCGGCGATGCCGGCGCGGTCGCGGCGGCCGGCGATGAGCGCGCCACCTACAACGTCGCGTTCGACGCGCTCAAGGCGGGCAAGTACGACGAATCGGCCCGTCTTTTCCAGGGGTTCCTGGAGCAGTATCCCGATGGCGTCTATACCCCCAACGCGCTGTACTGGCTGGGCGAGAGCTATTACGCCACCCGTAATTTCCAGCTGGCCGAGGCGCAGTTCCGCGACCTGGTTGCCCGCTACCCGACCCACGACAAGGCCGCCGGCGGCCTGTTGAAGCTCGGCCTGTCCCAGTTCGGCCAGGGCGATGCGTCCAGGGCCGAGCAGACGCTCGAGCAGGTCGCCACGCGTTTCCCGGGCAGCGATGCCGCGCGCACTGCGCAGGACCGCCTGCAGTCGATCCGTCTCGGCCAGCAGATCCGCTGAGCGCCGGCGACGCGTTTTCCGCAGAGCCGGGCCATGCCCGGCTGTGTTCGTTAAGGGGGCGGTGAAACCGCCCGCCCACCAGAAGTTCCCGTCATGACCGCCGTTTCCCTTTCCAGCGCCGCCGCCACGCCCAGCGAGATCGTGCAGTCGCCGCTGCCGCGGCTGAAGATCACCGAGATCTTCCTGTCCCTGCAGGGCGAGGCGGACACCGCCGGATGGCCGACGGTATTCGTGCGCCTGACCGGCTGCCCGCTGCGCTGCGGCTACTGCGACACCGAGTACGCCTTCCACGGCGGGCAGTGGCGCGACATCGACGAGATCGTCGCCGAGGTGCGCGGCCACGGCGTGCGCCATGTCTGCGTGACCGGCGGCGAGCCGCTGGCGCAGAAGCGCTGCCTGCTGCTGCTGCGCGCGCTGTGCGACGCGGGGCTGGACGTATCGCTGGAAACCTCCGGCGCGCTGGACATCGGCGGCGTCGATCAGCGCGTGTCGCGTGTCGTCGACCTCAAGACCCCCGGCTCGGGAGAGATGGCGCGCAACCGGCTGGAGAACCTGCCGCTGCTGAGCGCGCGCGACCAGGTCAAGTTCGTGCTGTGCGACCGCGCCGACTACGAGTGGGCCCGGGACATGGTCGCCGACCAGCGCCTGCACGAGCGCTGCATGGTGTTGTTCTCGCCATGCAAGGACCGGCTCGGCGCGCGCGAACTGGCGGACTGGATCGTCGCCGACCGCCTGCCGGTGCGCTTCCAGATGCAGCTGCACAAGATCCTCTGGAACGACGAGCCCGGCAGGTAACGCCGGCCGGTACACGCCGCCGCATGCCCGTGGGCGTGCTCGGAATCCGCCCGCGCGCCCTGTACACTCCGGCCCGGCGCGCCGCCGACCCCCGAGCCGATGGCCGCCCGTCATGCCCCGGATCGCTTCCGTGGGCCTGTCACCGGCGCGGGACAGCGTGCTGGCATTCCTTCCCCAACCGGACTCTCATACATGAAGAAGGCAGTCGTGCTTCTTTCCGGCGGCATGGATTCGGCCGCCGTCGTCGCCATGGCCCAGGAGCAGGGCTACACCGTGCACGCGCTCAGCGTGCGCTACGGCCAGCGTCACACCTCCGAGCTGGATGCCGCCGTGCGGGTGGCGCAGGCGCTGGGCGTGGCCGCGCACAAGGTCGTGGACGTGGACCTGCGCAGCATCGGCGGTTCGGCGCTGACCGCCGACATCGAGGTACCCGACGCCGGCGGCGAAGGCATCCCGGTCACCTACGTGCCGGCGCGCAACACCATCATGCTCTCGCTCGCCCTGGGCTGGGCCGAGGTGCTGGGCGCCAGCGACATCTTCTGCGGCGTCAACGCGGTCGATTACTCCGGCTACCCGGACTGCCGCCCCGAGTTCGTCGCCGCCTTCGAGGCGCTGGCCAACCTGGCGACCAAGGCCGGGGTCGAGGGCGCGGGCATACGCGTCCACGCGCCGCTGCAGTACCTGAGCAAGGCGCAGATCGCCAGCGAAGGCGCGCGGCTGGGCGTGGATTTCGCGTTGACCGTGTCCTGCTACCGCGCCGACGCGCAGGGGCGCGCCTGCGGCCACTGCGATGCGTGCCGCCTGCGCGCGGACGGCTTCGCCGCCGCCGGCCTGGCCGATCCGACCCGCTACGCCTGAGCCGTCGTCCTGCCGTGCGCCGTTCGCATGCGCATCGCGCCTGCTGCGGCACGCGCGGCGGGTGACGGCTTCGGCGCCTCCGCCGCGGCACGCCCACCTCATCCGCGGACGCCTGCCAGGCATTGCCGGCGGCGGCCGACGGGCCGCGGCCGAATTCTGTTTTCGGGCGTGTTGCGCTAGAATGCGCACCCCGGCGCCATGCCGGGTCTTTGTTTGGGCCGTTAGCTCAGTCGGTAGAGCAGAAGACTTTTAATCTTTTGGTCGAAGGTTCGAATCCTTCACGGCCCACCATGAACGCGCAGAGGCTCCGCATCGTCCGGAGCCTTTTCGTTTGCGGGCCTCGTGCGGATTCCGTGACCTGCTGCAGGTTGGCAGGGGGCCGGGCCGGTCCTACCATGGGGCCGCCCAGTTTTCGGCAGTACGGGGGACGTTTGAGCACCCAGATCACGCAACTCCTGCGCCGTTGGCAGGGTGGCGACGCGCAGGCGCGGGAACAGCTGTTCGAAGCGTTGTATTCGGACCTGATGCTGGTCGCCCGCAACCGCCTGTTCAACAACAGCGGCGGCACGCTGCAGCCGGCCGCGCTGGTCAACGAATCGCTGCTGCGGCTGCTGGGAGCGGAAGCGGACTACAAGGACCGCGCCCATTTCATCGCGGTGGCGGCGCTGAAGATGCGTTCGGTGCTGGTCGACCACCTGCGTGCGCGCGCGGCGGACAAGCGCGGCGGCAACCTGGTGCAGCTGACGCTGTCCCACGCCAGCGACATTCCCGACGACGACGGCAGCGCCTACGACGTGATGGCGCTGCACCAGGCGTTGAACCAGCTGGCCGAACTGGAGCCCAGGGCGGCGAGCATGGTCGAACTGACCTATTTCGGGGGCATGAGCCGCGACGAGATCGCCACGGTGATGGGCGTTTCCGCGCCCACCGTGGACCGCGACCTGCGCTTCGCCCGGGCCTGGCTCAACCGACAGCTGGCCTGATGGCGGACGCGCAGGAGGCAGCGGACGCGGCGCGCTGGCGCCAGATCCGCGAACTGTTCGACGCCGTCTGCGACCTGCCGCGCGCGCAGTGGCGGCAGGAAGTGCAGGCGCGCTGCAAAGATCCCGCGCTGGTCGAGGAGGTACTGCAGCTGCTGCAGTCGCAGACCCGCGGCCTGAGCCGGGTCAGCACCCGCCTGGACACCGCGCTGGCGCGCGCGCTCACCCCGGAACTGGCGGTGGGCGGGCGGCTGGGGCCGTGGCGGCTGACCGCGCGCATCGCCAGTGGCGGCATGGGCACCGTGTTCAAGGCCGAGCGCGACGACGGCGTCTACCGGCGCACGGTGGCGATCAAGCTGCTGCATGGCCTGCCGGGGCCCGGCGAGGTCGAGCGGCTGCAGGCCGAGCGGCAGGTGCTGGCCGGCCTGAACCTGCCCGACGTGGCCCGGCTCTACGACGGCGGCACGACGCCGGACGGCTATCCGTACCTGGTGATGGAATACGTCGAGGGCCTGCCGCTGGACCGCCATTGCGCCAGCCATGCGCCCGGCCTGGAGCAGCGGCTGCGCCTGTTCCTAGACATCTGCGCGATCGTGCGTTCGGCGCACGAGCGCCTGGTGCTGCACTGCGACCTCAAGCCGGGCAATGTGCTGGTGCGGCCCGATGGCCGTCCGGTGCTGCTGGACTTCGGCCTTGCGCGCCTGCTCAACGACGCGCGCGACCGCCAGGAGGCCGGCTACTGCACGCCGGCCTACGCCAGCCCGGAGCTGATGCACGGCGAGCCGGTGGGCGTGGCCAGCGATGTCTACAGCCTGGGCGTGCTGCTGGTGGAACTGCTGTCCACGCGCCCGTGCGCGCGCGGCGTGCAGGACAGCGAGGCGGCGGTGATCCTGCCCTCGGCCAACGCGCCGGCCGGGCTGCGCTGGCGCAGGGCGTTGGCGGGCGACCTGGACGCCATTGCCGCCAAGGCCTGCGCGCTGGAGGTCGGCGGCCGCTACCGCTCGGTGGAAACGCTGATGGCTGATGTCGCCCGCTACCTGGAGCGGCAGCCGGTGACGGCGCGCCAGGCTGGGCGCATGTACCGGCTGGCGCGCGGCATGCAGCGCAACTGGCGCGGGCTCGCGGCCGGCACGACCGCTTTCGCGCTGGCCGTGCTGTTCGTGACCGGGCTGATGCAGGCGCGGCGGCAGGCCGAGGAGGAAGCGGCCGTCGCCCGCCAGGTCGGCGACTTCATGGTGGGCGTGTTCGAGACCGCCGATCCGTTCCTGCGCACCGAGCGCGGGCAGGAGGAACGTTCGTCGCGGCAGCTGCTGGACCAGGCCGCGCTGCGCGTGGCGCGCGACCTCGCCGACGCCCCGGCGCAGCTGGCCAGGATGCGCGCGGTGCTGGGCACGGCCTACCGCAACTCCGGCGTCCCGCGGCAGGCCGAGGCGCTGCTGCAGCAGGCCTACGACGGGTTCATGGAGCCGCGGGTCAACCGCCCGGTGGACGCGGCGGCGGTGCTGGCGGAACTGTCCGTGCAGAAGACCCAGGGCGGCAACGGCATGCTGGGCCAGGCGCTGGCCGAGCGCGGGATGGCGCTGCTGCCGGCCCGCGGCGCCACCGCGATCCGGGCGCGGCTGCACGGCGCGCGCGGGTTGGCGCTGGTCAACCAGCAGCATTTCGACCACGCCGAAACCGCGTTCGATGCCGCCATGGCGCTGTATGCCAGGCTGCCGACCGACAGCGTCGCCACCGAAACCCTGACCCTGTCCTACAACAAGGGACTGATGTACCTGCGCTGGGGACGGCTGGCATCGGCCGAGCGCGAGTTCCGCCACGTGCTCGGCGGCGCGCAGGGGCGCGGCACCAGCATGGCGCTGGCCACGGAAATGCGCCTGGCGCAGATCCTGCGCGAGCAGGGGCGGTTCGCGCAGGCCCTGCCGCTGCTGCAGGCGGGCCTGCGCCATGCCGAGGAACTGTATGGGCCGGAGAGCAGTTTCGTGCTGATGCAGCACGACGGGCTTGCCGACCTGTACCGCGACTCGGGCGACTACGCCGCGGCCGAACGCCAGTACCGGCAGCGCCAGCGCCTGAGCGGGATCATCGACGGCACCGATTCGGTGGAGTACTCGATGGGGTTGTACAACTACGGCGACCTGCAGGAGCTGCGCGGCGACGTCGCGCAGGCCGAGCAGCTCTACCGGCAGGCATGGACGATCCGCCGCGAGCGGCTTGGCGGGCAGTCGCCCACCAGCCTGCGCGCCGAATCGGGGCTGGGTGCGCTGCTGATGCGCCAGGGGCACATGGACGAAGCGGGGTGGCTGCTGCTGCATGCCGACGAAGGCCTGGACGCGGCGTTGCCGCCGGACGCGCCGGGGCGCATCGAGGCGCGGCTCAACCGCATCGACTGGCACATCCTGCAGGGCGACGCCACGCAGGCGCAGGCGCTGCTGGAGAAACTCGGCGGCCGCGTTCCGACCCCGCTGCAGCTGCGCCTGCTGCGCACCCGCGCGGACCTGGCCGAACGCCGCGGCGAAGGCGCCGCCGCGCTGGCGCTGCGCAGGACCGCGCTGGAGCATGCGCGCTCGCTGCATGGCGACGGCAAGGTCGAAACGGCGACCTGCCGCATCGAACTGGCCGAAACCCTGCTCTGGCTGGGACACCGGCAACCGGCGCTGGAAGCGCTGCGGCAGGCGGCGCCAACGCTCGCGCGCCTGCAGGTCGAGGGCGCGCCCTGGCGGCGCCGGCTCGACGGCTTGCTGCTGCTGGCCCGTGGCTAGCTGCGTAAACCCGGCAGGTTGTTCAGTGGTATGCGGGAGATGGGAGGCTTGTAGCCGAGGCTGGCGTGAGGTCGGTGCCAGTTGTAGTGGTGCAGCCAGTCATGGAGGGCACAGGCCCGCTGCCCGGAGTTGTCGTAGGCGCGGGCATGGGCCCATTCGCGCAGGCTGGTCTGCACCAGGCGTTCGGCCTTGCCGTTGGTGCGCGGGGTGTAGGGGCGCGTGCGCAGGTGGCGCAGGCCGAGGCGACGGACCAGACGCTGGAAGCGACGCGGCCGGCAGTGCCGGCTCCAACTCGGCCAGGCGATGCAGCCCGGCGCGGCGCAGCAGCCGGGCGATGGTGCTTGGCGCCACGGCCAGCCGTTGGGCGATCTGGCGATAGGTCTGGCGCAAGCGACGCTGCTCCATCACCTGCGCCACGATGGCCGACGGTGTGGCATGGGGACAGGCATGCGGCCGGGAACTGCGGTCAACCAAGCCAGCAGGGCCTTCCTCCCGGTATCGCTTCAGTCACTTGTAGGCCGTGCGTACGCTCACGCCAGCTGCGTGGGCGGCCTCCTCGATGCGCAGGCCCTGCACGAGGAAGCGGTCCACAAGCAGGACTCGATCGCGCGGGCTCAAACGGGCATGTTCATGCAGGTTCATCCGGGGCTCCTGGGGTGCTGGTTGGGTCGCACCTCCAGTCTTCCGGGACCACCCCGGATGAACACAACCTGCTGAGAGATCGCAGTTAGCCCTGCTCGCGCACGATCTCCACCAGCCGCTGCCCGTAGCGGGCGAGCTTGCTGCCGCCGATGCCGCCGACCCGGCCCAGTGCGTCGAGGTTGGTCGGGCGCTGCTCGGCGATGTTGCGCAGGGTGCTGTCGTGGAAGATGACGAAGGCCGGCACGTTCTGCTCGCGCGCCAGTTCGGCGCGCAGGCCGCGCAGCGCGTTGAACAGCGCCAGGTCTTCCGGCTGCACCGCCACGCCGGTGCGCGGGGTGCCGCTGCGGTCGCGCTCGCCGCGCGTGGCCGGCGGTTCGCGCCGCATCATCACCTGGCGGCGGCCCTTGAGCACGTCGCGGCTGGCGTCGGTCAGGCGCAGGCCGCCATGCGCCTCCGGGTCCACTTCCAGCAGGCTGGCGGCGACCAGTTGCCGGAACACGCCGCGCCAGTTGCGCGCGTCCAGATCCTTGCCGATGCCGAAAGTGCTGAGCTTGTCGTGGCCGAGCTGGCGCACGCGCTCGCCGTCGCTGCCGCGCAGGATGTCGATCAGGTGGCCGACGCCGAAGCGCTGGCCGCTGCGGTAGACGCAGCTCAGTGCCTTCTGCGCGGCAACGGTGGCGTCCCATGCCGCCGGCGGGGTCAGGCAGTTGTCGCAATTGCCGCAGGGCTGCGGGTAGGTTTCGCCGAAGCCGGCCAGCAGCACCTGGCGGCGGCACTGCATGGATTCGCAGTAGCCGAGCAGGTGGTCGAGCTTGGCGCGCTCCAGGTGCTTGCGCTCGGCGCTGGCCTCGCCCTGTTCGATCATCTGCTTGAGCAGCACCACGTCGCCCAGCCCGTAGCACAGCCATGCCTCGGCAGGTTCGCCATCGCGGCCGGCGCGGCCGGTCTCCTGGTAATAGCCTTCCATCGACTTGGGCAGGTCGGTGTGCGCGACGAAACGCACGTCGGGTTTGTCGATGCCCATGCCGAAGGCGATGGTGGCGCACATGACGATGCCGTCCTCGCGCAGGAAGCGGCGCTGGTTGGCCGCGCGCACCTCGGCCGGCAGGCCGGCGTGGTAGGGCAGGGCGTCCAGTCCCTCGGCGCGCAGCACGTCGGCGGTTTCCTCGACCTTGCGCCGCGACATGCAGTAGACGATGCCGGCCTCGCCGCGGTGGCCGCGCAGGAAATCCAGCAGCTGGCGTCTGGCGTTGTCCTTCTGCACCACGGTGTAGCGGATGTTGGGGCGGTCGAAGGAACTGATGAAGTGCTCGGCCTGCGCCAGGTCCAGGCGCTCGGCGATCTCGCGCTGGGTGGGCGGGTCGGCGGTGGCGGTCAGGGCGATGCGCGGGATCTGCGGCCAGCGCTCGTGCAGCACCGTCAGCTGGCGGTATTCGGGACGGAAATCGTGGCCCCACTGCGACACGCAGTGCGCCTCGTCGATCGCGAACAGGGCGATGCGGCTGCGCTCGAGCAGCGACAGGAAACGCCCGGTCAGCAGCCGCTCGGGCGCGACGTAGAGCAGGTCCAGGGTGCCGGCCAGCAGCTCGCGCTCGACCCGGCCGGCGCTCTCGGCATCGAGCGTGGAATTGAGGAACTCGGCGCGCACGCCGAGCTGGCGCAGCGCCTCCACCTGGTCCTGCATCAGCGCGATCAGCGGCGAAACCACGATGCCGCACCCCTCGCGCAGCAGCGCCGGCACCTGGTAGCACAGCGATTTGCCGCCGCCGGTGGGCATCAGGACCAGGGCATCGTTGCCGGCGGTGACGTGTTCGACGATGGCCTGCTGGTTGCCGCGGAAGGCGTCGTAGCCGAAGACGCGCTTCAGCAGTTCGTGGGCGGGGGAAGACATGCCGCCTAGGATAACTGCCCGGTCAAGCCTCGCTGTCCGCCTGCTTCCCGCGAACGGGTCGGAAAAGCCTCGGTCGGGGGCGGTTGCGCCCTTGTTTTCCGGGTCGTCCGGATGGCCGGAACGAAAGTGCCACGGTCTTCTAGACGGGGCCGGAAACGACGGTCATCCCGATCTGACCGGCCTGCTGCGCGGCGGCCAGGTCGCGCGCCAGCGCTACCGGGTCCAGGCCCTCCTGCAGCGCGGTGATGCACAGCGTGCGGTTGTGGCCCGACGCCTTGGCCCGGTACAGCGCCAGGTCGGCTAGCTGGATCAGCGCATCGGTGAAAGTGCCCCGGTCCCGGTCTTCTAGACGGGGCCGGAAACGACGGTCATCCCGATCTGACCGGCCTGCTGCGCGGCGGCCAGGTCGCGCGCCAGCGCCACCGGGTCCAGGCCCTCCTGCAGCGCGGTGATGCACAGCGCGCGGTTGCGGCCCGACGCCTTGGCCCGGTACAGCGCCAGGTCGGCCAGCTGGATCAGCGCATCGGTATCGGTGCTGCCGGCGAACGGCGCGCCGATCGCGCCGATCGACGCGGTGAGCGTGATGTCCGCGCCCGGCAGGGCGATGGGCAGCGTGCCGATGGTGCGCAGCAGGCGATCGGCCAGCGCCGGCAGGGCGGTGGCCTGGAGGCCGGGCAGCAGGAGCAGGAATTCCTCGCCACCCCAGCGCACCACCGCGTCCTGTTCGCGGAGCAGGGCGCGCAGGCGGTGCGCGACCTCCACCAGCACCTTGTCGCCGGCCGGATGGCCGTGGTTGTCGTTGACCTGTTTGAAGAAGTCGATGTCCAGCAGCATCAGCCCCAGCAAGGGCGGATTCCCGGACGGGGCGTCTTCGACGCTGCGGCCGTAGCCGGCCAGCAGGGCTTGGCCGTGGCGGCGGTTGTGGACGCGGGTCAGCGGGTCGTGGATCGACTGCTCGGCCAGGTTGGCCACGTCGCGGGACAGCCGCCGGTTCGCGCGCCGGCTGCGGTGCAGCCACTGCACCAGCACTACCGCCAGCAGCACCAGGGCCAGCGAGAACGCGGCCCACATCTGCCGCCGCACCGCCTGCGTGGCCAGTTCGGCTTCCTTGAGGCGGTTGGCCGCGGCCAGCCGTTCGATTTCCCGCTGGCGGCTTTCGGAGGCGTATTTCTCCTGCAGGTCCAGCACCGCCTTCTCGCGCGCCTGGCGGGTGATCTCCTGCTGCAGGCCTTCGACGCGGCGCAGGGTGAGGAAGGCGTTGCGGTAATCGCCGGCGTGCTCGTGGATGTTGACCAGTTCCTGCAGCATGCCGATGTGGTCGGTCCTGGCGCCGATCCGGTCGGTCAGGGCGATGGCCTGGCGGGCATCGGCGACGCCGGCCTCGGCCTGCCCCAGCCCGGCCTGCGCCGCGCCGCGGTTGATCAGGGCATAGGCCAGGGTCAGCGGGTCGTCGATGCGCCGCGCCAACTCCACCGCCTGCTCCGAATACGCCAGCGCCCTGGCGTAATCGCGCTGGCTGAGCCAGTAGTCGGCCAGGTTGGAGACGGCGGTGCTCTGGATGATGGCCAGGCCCTCGTCGTCGCGGGTCAGGGCGAGCACGTCCTCGAGCAGTTTCAGCTGCAGGTCGCGGCGGCCGTCGCGCAGATGGGCGAACCCCATGTTGAGCTTGGATTCGGCCATGACCTGGGTGAAGCCCATCCGTTCGGCGCGGGCGTAGGTGCCCTGGCTGATCTCGATGGTGCGCGGGTAGTCGCCGAGGTAGACGTTGAGCACCGCCAGCAGGTTCTGCGCCATGAGCTGGTCCGCCGTGTGCTGCCCGGCCAGTTCGATGGCGAGCAGGGCCTCGCGGATGCCCATGTCCAGTCGGCTCTGCAGCTGGTACTGGCGCGCGCGCAGGTAGTGCAACTGCTGCTGTTGCGCCGGGCTGATGCGGCCGGGCAGGGTGTCGATCCGGTCCAGCGTGGCCTGCGCGCGGTCGGCAACGCGCTGGGTCAGCGCCCAGCGCGCCTGGATCAGATGCTGGTCGATGGCGCAGGCGCGGCACTGCTCGTCGCGGGCCATCTTCTCCAGCGCGGCACTGGCCTGCTGCGCCAGCGCGGCCATGGCCGGGCGGCGTTCCTGGGCGGCATAACGGCCCACGGCGGCCTGGTAGGCATGGCGCTGCGCCAGCGGCGCGTCGTCCGCGGGCCGGTCCTCGACGGCCTGTAGCCGGGTGACCGCCGCCAGTGGCGAGGAGTAGCCGCGCGCCAGCAGGCCGTCGATGGCTGCGCCCAGGCGTTCCCCGTGCGCGAGCGACGGGCAACAGAGCAATGCGGCCAGGAGAAGGACGGACGGACGCCGGATCATCCCGGCAGTATCGGCCAGAACCGGCAAAGAGTTGAACGAGACAATCTCCGGTTCCGGAGACAGGAAACCCCGCCACCGACCGGCACCGCGCCATGAACGCGTACTACATGCGCCCGGAAAAGAGCCACGTTGGTGAAGGATGCGCCGAAGGCGCCGCAGCCGGCCCGCAGATGGAGCAAGCCCCGAAGGCTCCGCCTGCGAAACTCTGGAAAACCAGAAGGCGAACGCCCGAAGGCCAACCTCGCGAGCCGCGCCAGCCCACACGCCGCAACGATCCACCTGGAGAAGAGCCCCCTTGAGTCAAGGGGGCGCGCCGAAGGCGGGGGGATCTGGCAGGCAGATGAAGCAGGGACCAAGGTTCCGCCGAGCGGAACCCTGGAAAACCAGGAGGCGAACGCCCGAAGGCCAACCTCGCGAGCCGCGCCAGCCCACACGCCGCAACGATCCACCCGGAGAAGAGCCCCCTTGAGTCAAGGGGGCGCCGAAGGCGGGGGGATATGGCAGGCAGATGAGGCAGGGTCCAGGGTTCCGCCAAGTGGAATCTCAAAACCAGAAGGCGAACGCCCGCAGGCGAACCTCGCGAGCCGCGCCAGTCCACACGTCGCAACGATCCACCTGGAGAAGAGCCCCCTTGAGTCAAGGGGGCGCGCCGAAGGCGGGGGGATCTGGCAGGCAGATGAGGCAGGGTCCAGGGTTCCGCCAAGCGGAACCCTGGAAAACCCGCAGGGGCGCAAGCCCCAAAGGGTTTACTGCAACAGCGAACGCAGCATCCAGGCGTACTTCTCGTGGGTCTGCAGGCGCTGTGTCAGCAGGTCCTCGCTGGGTGCGTCGCCGGCCTTTTCCGCCTGTTCCAGCACCTTGCGCGCGGTGCGGCACACCGCCTCGTTGCCCTGCACCAGCTGGCGCACCATCTCGCGCCAGTCGGCGCTGTCGGTCAGGCCCGGCTCCTCGGCGATGGAGGTCAGCGTCACGAACTCGCGGTAGGAGCCCGGCGCGTTGAAGCCCAGCGCGCGGATGCGCTCGGCGATCTCGTCCAGCGCCGTCCACTGTTCGGTGTACTGCGCCTCGAACATGGTGTGCAGCGAATTGAACATCGACCCGGTGACGTTCCAGTGGAAGTTGTGGGTCTTCAGGTACAGGGTGTAGGCGTCGGCGAGGAAGTGCGACAGGCCGTCGGCCACCTTCTTGCGATCGGCATCCTTGATCCCGATATCGATACCCGGTGCCGACGGCGCGGCGGCCGCCAGCTTCTTCCTGCCGGTCTCGGGTTTGCTGCTGTTCTTGGCCTTGGCCATGCTGCGTTCTCCTTGGCGGGTTGAATGGCTTCACAATAGCGCCATCGGGACCATACCGGTATTTCAAGTTTTCTCGTTGAACGATTGATGAGCGCTATCGAAAAGGACACTGCCGCGCGCCTGCGCGAGGCCCGCGAGGCCATCGACGGAGCCATGAGCCGCGACCGCGGGCGGTTGCTCGGGCTGTGGTCGCGCTGGCAGGGCAGGCCGGCCGACGCCACCGCCGAAACGGCTTTCCGGCAACTGCTGGAACCCTCGCGCGACCGGCGCCGGCAACGCGCGGCGCAGCCGGTCGCCGTCAGCATGGACGAGGCGTTGCCGATCGCGCGTGAAGCCGAACGCATCACCGCGCTGATCCGCGACCACCAGGTGGTGGTGATCGCCGGCGAGACCGGTTCGGGCAAGACCACGCAGTTGCCCAAGCTGTGCCTGGCCGCCGGCCGCGGCCAGGCCGGCATGATCGGCTGCACCCAGCCGCGCCGCATCGCCGCCCGCGCGGTGGCCACGCGCGTGGCCGAGGAACTGGGGAGCGAATTGGGCTCGGTGGTCGGCTACCAGGTGCGCTTCACCGACAAGGTGGGCGAGGACAGCCGCATCAAGTTCATGACCGACGGCATCCTGCTGGCCGAGATCGCCTCGGACCGCTGGCTGTCGCGCTACGACACGCTGATCATCGACGAGGCGCACGAACGCAGCCTCAACATCGATTTCCTGCTCGGCTACCTCAAGCAGCTGCTGCGCAGGCGCCCGGACCTGAAGCTGGTGGTGACCTCGGCCACCATCGACACCGAGCGCTTCTCCCGCCATTTCGACGACGCACCGGTGGTCAGCGTCGAGGGCCGCACCTATCCGGTGGAGGTGCGTTACCGGCCGCTGGACGAGGCGAGGTCCGCGCCGGCCGCCGATGGCAGGGGCGGCGGCCGTGGACGCGGCGACGCCGCCGAGTCGGACCCGGTGTCGGTCAACGACGCCATCGTCGCCGCGGTCGACGAGATCACCCGCACCGACCCGCGCGGCGACGTGCTGGTGTTCCTGCCCGGCGAGCGCGAGATCCGCGATGCGCACCAGGCGCTGGAACGGCGCAAGTACCGCGAGACCGAGGTGCTGCCGCTGTACGCGCGCCTGTCGGCCAAGGACCAGGACCGGGTGTTCAACCCGGGGCCGAAGCGGCGCCTGGTGCTGACCACCAACGTCGCCGAGACCTCGCTGACGGTGCCGCGCATCCGTTACGTGGTCGATCCCGGCTACGCGCGCGTCAAGCGCTACAGCCCGCGGCAGAAACTCGACCGGCTGCATATCGAACCGGTGTCGCAGGCCAGCGCCAACCAGCGCAAGGGCCGCTGCGGGCGCATCGCCGAGGGCGTGTGCTACCGCCTGTACGCCGAGGCCGATTTCCAGTCGCGCCCGGAGTTCACCGACCCGGAAATCCGCCGCTCCTCGCTGGCCGGGGTGATCCTGCGCATGCTGCAGCTGGGCCTGGGGCGGATCGAGGATTTCCCGTTCCTGGAGCCGCCGGACGAGCGCGCGGTCGCCGACGGCTGGCAGCAGCTGGCCGAGCTGGGCGCGATCGACACGGAGCGAAAACTCACCGCCATCGGCCGGCAGATGGCGCGGCTGCCGGTGGACGTGAAGCTGGCGCGCATGCTGGTGGCCGCGCAGAAGGCCTGCTGCCTGCACGAGATGCTGGTGATCGCCTCTTTCCTCGGCATCCAGGACCCGCGCGAGCGGCCGCCGGAAGCGCGCGAGGCCGCCGACAACGCGCACGCCGCCTTCGCCGACCCGCGCTCGGAATTCCTCGGCATCCTGCGCCTGTGGGAGGGCTACCGGGTCGCGCACGAGGACCTGACGCAGTCGAAGCTGCGCGACTGGTGCGGCCGCCATTTCCTCGGCTTCCTGCGCATGCGCGAGTGGCGCGAGCTGCACCGGCAGCTGCGCCTGCTGTGCGAGGAACTGGGCTGGGACAGCGCCGGCGACGGCGCGTTCGGCAAGGCGCTGCTGGCCGCGCCGCCCGCGCTGCCGGCAGGCGGCGATGGCGAAGCCAGGCGCAAGGCCACGCGCGGCGAACTGCACAAGGCGGCGCGGCTGGCGCGCGAAGGCGCCAGGCCGGAAGCCGCGCAGGCTTCCTCCAGCAAAAACGCAGCGACCCGGCAGGGCCGGGGGAAACCCGACTCCGATGCCGCCTCCATTCCCGAGAAGGCCCGCGTCGCCGCCTACCAGGCGCTGCACCGCGCCATCCTCGCCGGCCTGCCGACGCAGATCGGCCACCGCACCGACAAGGGCGATTTCCAGGCGCCGCGCCAGCGCCGTTTCCATCTCTTCCCCGGTTCGGGGCTGTCGAAAAAGCCGCCGCCGTGGGTGCTCAGCGCGACCCTGCTCGACACCCAGCGCGTATGGGGCCTGACCAACGCTGCCATCGAGCCGGACTGGGCGATCGCCGAACTGCCGCACCTGCTGGCGCGCAAGCATTTCGACCCGCACTGGTCGCGCGCGCAGGGGCAGGTGCTGGCCGCCGAGCAGATCAGCCTGTTCGGGCTGGTGCTGGCGCCCCGCAAGCCGGTGCACTACGGCCGCATCAATCCCGGCGAGGCGCACGACATCTTCGTGCGGCAGGCGCTGGTCACCGGCGAGATAAACACCCGCGCCGGCTTCGTCGCCGACAACCTCAAGGTGCTGGAACAGGCGCGCGAGGAAGAGGCCAAGCTGCGCCGCGCCGGCATCGTCGCCGACGAGGACTGGCAGGCGCGCTGGTACCTGGACCGCATCCCGGCGGAGATCCATTCGGCCAGCGGGCTGGATGCGTGGTGGAAGGCGCTGCCGGCCGAGCAGCACCGCGCGCTGCGCTGGTCGCTGGCCGACCTGCTGCCGGGCGAAGGCAGCGAGCAGGAGCGTTATCCGAAGTACTTCGCGCTGGGCGACGCGCGGCTGGCGATGCACTACCGCTTCGAGCCCGGCGCGCAGGACGACGGCGTCACCCTCGACGTGCCGCTGCACCTGCTGGGCGCGCTGGACCCGGCGCGGCTGTCGTGGCTGGCGCCGGGCTTCGTCGCCGACAAGGCGGCGGCGCTGATCCGCAGCCTGCCCAAGGCGATGCGCCGCAACTACGTGCCGGCGCCGGACTTCGGCCGCGCCTTCGCCGAGGCCTGGCCGCAGCCGTCGGCCGACGACAT
Source organism: Stenotrophomonas sp. MYb238 (assembly GCF_009496535.1). GTDB lineage: Bacteria > Pseudomonadota > Gammaproteobacteria > Xanthomonadales > Xanthomonadaceae > Stenotrophomonas. The sequence continues at coordinate 101,116 of NZ_WIDL01000007.1, read as the reverse complement.
CCGCGGCGAACTGGCGCGGTTCCTGTCCAAGGCCACGGGCGCGGCGGTGGCGGCCACCGATTTCGACGAGACGGCGCTGGAACCGCACCTGCGCATGAACCTGCGCCTGGCCGAGGGCGACGGCAGGCTGCTGGAGATGTCGCGCGATCTGGACGCGCTGCGCGCGCGCTACGGCGAGCGCGCCGGCCAGGCGTTCGCCGCGCGCGCCGGCAAGGCGCTGGCGGCCGAGGGCCTGCGCGAATTCCCGGCCACCGCCATCCCCGAACAGGTGCCGGGCGAAGCCGGCGTGCCGGCGTACCCGGCGCTGGTCGACACCGGCGAGGCGGCGGCGCTGCGCATCTTCGCCGACCGCAACGCCGCGCGGCTGGCGCACCCGGGCGGCGTGCGGCGGCTGCTGGAAATCGCCCTGGCCGACAAGGTCAAGCAGGCCCGCAAGCAGCTGCCGGTGTCGCCCAAGACCGGGCTGCTGTACGCGGCGATAGAGTCGCAGGAAAGGCTGCGCGGCGACCTCGTCGATGCCGCCATGAACGCGGTGCTGGCCGAAGGGCTGGGCGATATCCGTGCGCCCGATGCGTTCGAGCAGCGCCGTGCCGATGCCGGCAAGCGCCTGTTCGGCGAGGCGATGGAACGGCTGCGGCTGGCCGAGACCATCCTCGGCCTGGCCGGCGAGCTCAAACCGCTGCTGGAAGCACCGCTGATGGGCTGGGCGCGCGGCAACCTCGACGACATGGAGCGGCAGCTGGCCTCGCTGATCCACGCCGGTTTCCTGCGCGAAACGCCGGCCGATGCGCTGGCGCAGTTCCCGCGCTACCTCAAGGCGATGATCCTGCGCACCGAGCGCGCCAAGCGCGATCCGCCGCGCGACCAGGCGCGCATGCTGGAACTGACGCCCTTCGTCGATGCGCTGGAGGAAGCGCGGCTGCAGGGGCGCGCGACGCAGCCGGAGTGGTCGGCGCTGCGCTGGGACATCGAGGAACTGCGGGTGTCGCTGTTCGCGCAGGAACTGGGCTTCCGCTCCGGCGTCTCGCCGAAGAAGCTGGCGCAGCGGGTCGCCGCGCTGCGCGGCTAGGCTGCTGGCGGCCGGGCCTGCCGGCGTTGGCTTCGCCCGGCGATGCCCGCGTGCGCCGGCACCGTGTCTACGGCATCGCGCGGTGCTGGTCGACGCAGCGCCGGCGCGCGGCGTTGACCTGTTCGTGGGCGTGCGCGTGTTCGCGGCCGATGGCCTGGCGCAGGTTGGCCATGCGCGCCCGCAGCGCCTGGCTGCGCTGCGCGTCCGGCGCGTTGGCTAGCTGCTCGTTGAGCATCGCCATCTGCTGCTGGAAGGTCGCCACGCGGTCGTTGGACGGGCCATAGATCGAGGCGGTCGCGTTGGCGATGCACTCGCGTTCGGCGGTGCGGTCCAGCTCCGCGGCGGGCGCCGGCGCGGTATCGCTCTCGCGCAGCGGAGAGGTTTCCTGTATGGCCGGTTCCATCGGCGGTGGCGGCGTGGCCGGGCGCTCCTCGCGCAGCTTCATCGGTTGCGCGCCGGCATCGCAGGGGTGTTCGGAGTAGGCCGTTTCGCCGGACTTCCCCTTGCATTTGTAGACCTGCGCCGACGCGGCGGCCGGCAGCAGGAGCAGCAATATGAGCAACACGATGGCGGGCATGGTGGACGGTCGTCGGGAGCAGGCGCGGCGGCCCGGGGCGGCAGGCCGCCGCGGATCGCGCTGGCCTGCCGGTCTGCATCCGCCCGCGGCCGGTGTGGACCGGGGCGGACGGTTCCTGTTACTTGATGCGGCGGACCTTGGCGCGGGTGTTGAGCCCTTCGACCTGCAGGTACCACACGTTCAGCAGGCCGGGCGCGATCTTGACCCCCGGCGCCTGCTTGCGCACGCCGGCGACGCTGGCATCGTCGGTCTGTTCCCATACCTGCGCATTGTCCAGCGTGTACTGGCGGCCCTTGCCGAAGCCGCGGAACTCGCCTTCCAGGCGTGCCTCGATGGGGTCCTTGGAACCGAAGTCGAAGAAGCCGCGGTTCTTCACGATCACTTCCTGGCGGCCTTCCTCGCGCGCCTGTTCCACCGCGGTGGCGGTGGCCTGCTGCACCTTGCCCTGCAGCCAGGCGTTGAGCGCGGCCAGTTCGCCGGCCGAGAGCTTGTCCAGGCCGGCGGCCTTGAATTCCTCGGCCGACATCTGCTGCTGCAGGTCGCCGTCGACGACGCGCTGCGCCTGCGCGGCGAAGACCGGGGCAAGCGCCAGGGCGGCGGTGAGCAGGACGGAAAGGCGCGAGGGCTTCATGGGCGATTGTTCCCGTGGATGGTTGGGCGCTAGTGTAGGGGCATCCGCCCGCGATCGACCGCTGTGAACCGTTCCTCCCTCTCCGGCCTGGAAGCCCTGCTGCAACGCCCGTCCTGCGGCGCCCTTTCCGATCCGCTGCGGCAGGCGCTGCTGGCCGCGTGGCAGCAGCCGGAGACCGGGGCGCAGCCGCGCCTGCCGTGGCCGGTGCTGGCCGACACGCTGGACTCGCTGGCGTTGCTGTCGGCCGACGAGGCGGTGATCGTCGCCGCGCTGCTGTTCGATCTGCCGGGCCTGCGCGCGCGGCTGCCGGAGCTGCCGCTGGGCCATGCGGCCGCGGCCTTGCGCGGCCTGCTCGACGGGCAGGACGCCGCCGACCAGGTATGGGCGCTGCATGCCGGGCGCGAGGCCGGGCGCAACAGCGAAGGCCTGCGCCGGCTGCTGCTGTCCATCGTGCACGACCTGCGCGTGGTGCCGATTCTGCTGGCGCGGCAGCTGGCCTGCATGCGCGCGGCCGACAAGCTGCCAGACGAACAGCGCCGCGCGCTGGCGCAGCTGACCCGCGACATCCATGCGCCGCTGGCCAACCGCCTGGGCATCTGGCAGCTGAAGTGGGAGCTGGAGGACCTGGCGTTCCGCTTCCTCGAACCAGAGACCTACCGCCACATCGCGCGCGAGGTCGACGAGACGCGGCTGGCGCGCGAGCGCTACGTCGAGGCGGTCAAGCGCCGCCTGTCCGCGGCGCTGGGCGAGCACGGCATCCGCGCCGAGGTCAGCGGCCGGCCCAAGCACATCTACAGCATCTGGCGGAAGATGCAGAAGAAGAAGCTGGCCTTCGACCAGCTCTACGATCTGCGCGCGGTGCGGGTGATGGTGGACGACATCGGCGCCTGCTACGCCACGCTGGGCGTGGTGCATGCGCTGTGGACGCCGATCCCCAGCGAGTTCGACGACTACATCGCCCGGCCCAAGGCCAACGACTACCGCTCGCTGCACACCGCGGTGATCGGCCCTGAGGGGCGCACGATCGAGGTGCAGATCCGCACCCACGAGATGCACGCGCAGGCCGAACTGGGCGTGGCCGCGCACTGGAAGTACAAGGAAGGCGGCAAGGGCGCGGAGAAGGCCTTCGACCGCAAGATCACCTGGATGCGGCAGCTGCTGGAGCAGGCGCAGGACGCGGCCCATCCCGAGGACCTGGCCGGCGCGCTGGACGCCGAGCTGATCGAGGACCGGGTCTACGCGCTCAGTCCCAAGGGCGAGGTGATGGACCTGCCGGCCGGCGCCACGCCGCTGGATTTCGCCTACCACGTGCACACCATGGTCGGGCACCGCTGCCGCGGCGCCAAGGTCAACGGCCGCATCGTGCCGCTGACCTACCGCCTGCGCAGCGGCGACCGCGTGGAGATCATGACCGCGCGCGAAGCCGACCCGCGCCGCGACTGGCTGCTGCCGGCCAACGGCTTCCTCGCCAGCAGTCGCTCGCGCGAGAAGGTGCGCACCTGGTTCCACAAGCTCGACCGCGCGCGCAACGTGCAGGCCGGGCGCGAGCTGCTGGACCGCGAGCTCAAGCGCCTGGGGCTGCAGCAGGCCGACCTGGCGGTGGCGGCGAAGCGTTTCCACGCCGACGGCATCGACGACCTGTACATCCAGGTCGCGCTCGGCGACACCGGGCCCAGCCAGGTCAGCCGCGCACTGCTGGAGGCGGAGAAGGAGAAGAGCCAGCCGGCGCCGGCGACACCGCCGCTGCCGCGGCCGACCGCGCGCCGCGAGAGCATCGGCCGCTCCGATTTCACCGTGCAGGGCGTGGGCAACCTGCTGGTGCAGCTGGCGCGCTGCTGCCAGCCGGTGGCCGGCGAACCCATCGCCGGTTACCTCACCCGCAGCCGCGGCGTCACTGTGCACCGCGCCGACTGCCCGGCGCTGGCGCGGCTGTCGGCCGCGCACCCCGAGCGCGTGCTGCCGGTGGAGTGGGGGCGCACGGGGTCGGGCTACGAAGTGGACGTGATGGTCCGCGCGATGGACCGGCGCTGGCTGCTGAAGGACATCACCAACCTGATCGCGCAGGAAGACGCCTACGTGCTCGACATCAACAGCGACCCGCTGCGCGACAGCGGCCGCATGCAGCTGCGCCTGCGCCTGAAGGTGAGCGACTACGGCCAGCTGTCCACGCTGCTGGGCAAGCTCGACGCCCTGCCGGGCGTGGACGAGGCGCGCCGCATGGGCTGAGGGCGGCGGCGACGCGCGGCGTCATGGCGGACTGCTAGGCTGGCCGCATGCACAACGGGCACCCCCACCTCCCGCGATGGCTGGCGCTGGCCGTCGGCCGCCTGCGCCTCTACGGGCGCTGGTGGGTGGCGCGTGGCTGGGACAGCCCGCGCGCCTGGCGCTCGATCGCCATCGGGGTCGCGGCGCTGGCGGTGCTGCTGACCCTGTTCCGGCAGCCGCTGGCCAACCTGCTGTGGCCGGAAACCCGGATCCAGCAACTGCTCGACGACGGCCGGCACGCATTGCGCCAGGGCCATCTGTCCGCTGCCGACGGCAGCGGCGCGCGCGAACTGTTCGAAGCGGCCGCCGCGCTGGACCCGGACCGCGGCGACGTGCGCGATGCCCTGGCCGACACCGGGAAGAAAGCGCTGGAGCAGGCGCGGCAGCGGCTGGCGGCGGGCGACGCCAACGCCGCGCGCGAGGCGCTGGAACTGGCCGGGCAGCTGCAGGTGCCGCAGGCCGAGCTGGAGGCCATCGCCGCGCGCCTGCGCCACCAGGGGCAGGAGCACGATGCCGTCGGCGACCTGCTGCGCCGCGCCGAGGACGCGCAGGCGCAAGGGCGCCTGGACGACGGGCCGGACAGCGCGCTGCCGCTGTACCAGCGCGTGCTCGCGGTGCGGCCCGACCACCTGCGGGCGCTGCAGGGCAAGGACGATGCCCTGTCCGATTTGCTGGCCGAGGCGGTGGCGGCGGCGCAGCGGAACGAGACGGACACGGCCGCACGCCTGCTGCGGCAGGTGGAGGGCTACGACGCCGGGCATTCCGAACTGCCGGCCGCCCGCGCCGCGCTGAACGCCGCGCTGGACCGCCGCCGCGCCCAGGCCGCGCGCGATCTGGCGCGCGGTCGCCTGCACAAGGCCGCGGATGGATACCGCCAGGTGCTGGCGGCGGCCGACGATCCCGCCGCCAGGCAGGGGCTGCAGCAGGTGGCGCGCGCCTGGGCCGGCGAAGCGGCGCGGCTGGCCGGCGATTTCCATTTCGAACAGGCCGGACAGGCGCTGGAGCAGGCGCGCGCGCTGGCGCCGGACAGCCCCGAGGTGGCGGCCGCGGCGCAGGCGCTGCAGCGCGCGCAGGGCGCGCGCCAGGCGCTGGAAACCCGGTTGCCGGCCGCCGAGCGCGAACGGCGGGTGCGCGCGCTGCTGGCGCAGGTGGAGAGCGCCGCCGCGCAGGGGCAGTGGCTGCTGCCGCCGGGCGCCAGCGCCTACGACCGCTTCAAGGCCGCGCAGGCGCTGGCGCCGCGCGATGCGCGGGTGAAGCGGGCCGGCGCCCGCATCCTGCCCGCCGCGCGCGACTGCCTGGAGGTGAACCTGCAGGGCAACCGCCTGCAGGCGGCGCGCACCTGCCTGGACGCCTGGCAGGCGCTGGCGCCGGGCGATCCGCTGCTGCCGGCGGCGCGGCGCCGGCTGGCGCAGCGCTGGCTGGCGGTCGGCAGCGAGCGGTTGGGCGCGGGCGACATTGCCTTCGCCAGCCGCGCGCTGGAGCAGGCGCGCGAACTGGATGCGGCCACCCCGGAGCTGCCGGCCTTCGCCGAGCGGCTGGGCAATGCGAAGCGCTAGGCAGGGGCGTGAGGGCCCTGCGCGCAGGCAGGCACCGGGCGCGGACCTCTTACATGTACGTGCTCTGCGTAGGAGCGACTTCAGTCGCGATGGGGCTTTCCCGTTGTTCTGCCTGGAGACATGGGTAAAACCCCATCGCGACTGAAGTCGCTCCTACGCAGGACTGGGGAACGCATTGCCCCGGCAGGGCATCGGTTCTTCCTGGCTCCGGCACCCCGGGACGCGTCCCCGGCTGGACGAAGTCTCCTCGCTTACTCCTGCTCCAGGAACACCCGCGCCACGGTCGCGCGTGCGGCGTCCATGGAGAAGTGCCGGGCGATGTTGCGCAGGCCGTTGCCGGACAGCTGCCGCCACAGGGCTTCGTCGTCGTGCAGCCGCACCACCGCCTCGGCGAAGGCCTCGGCGCCGTCGGCGACCAGCACGTCCTGGCCGTCGCGCAGGTGCATGCCTTCGGCCGCGCAGGAGGTCGCCACCACCGGCTGGCCGTGGGCCATGCTCAGGTTGATCTTGCCCTTCACTCCCGCGCCGAAGCGCAGCGGCGCCACCGCGATGCGGCCGCCGGCCATCCACGGCACCACGTCGGGCACGTAGCCGTGCACCTGCACGCCCGGCTGGCCGGCGGCCAGCGCCTGCAGGCTGTCGGGCACGTCGGCGCCGATGCAGTGGAACCGGACCTGCGGCAGGCGCTGCCGGATCCGCGGGAACACCTCGCCGATGAACCACTGCATCGCATCCAGGTTCGGCGGATGGCGGAAGCCGCCGACGAACACCAGGTCGTGCCGCTGCGCCCAGTCCAGCCCCTGCCCGGCGACTTCGTGCAGGTTGGACAGCAGCTCCACCTTCACCTGCGGCGCGTCGGCGGCCAGCTGCTCCTTCTCGGCGGCGCTGACCAGCAGGGTGACGTCGGTGGCGGCCATCACCGCCAGCTCGCTGGCGCGGGTGCGTTCGGCACTGCGCGCCAGACGCGGATCGCCGGCCAGTTCGGCGCCGCGGCGTTCGCGCAGGTAGTGCAGGTCCACCGTATCGAACACGGTGCACGCCTGCGGCGCATGGCGCCGCAGCAGCGGCAGGCACACGCCGGCGACGTGGTGGCGCACCAGCATCACCACCTGGAAGCGGGGGCCGTGCGTGCGCAGCCAGCCGCCAACGCCCTTCATCCAGGGCCCATGCCACACCTCCACGCCCAGCGCCTGCAACGCCTCGGTGGCCGCGCCGCCGTGGCCGCCGCGGGTCGGCAGGAACACCACGTGCGCGCCGCCGGCCAGCAGCATGCGGATCAGGTTGAACTGGCGCAGCGAGGCCGAGTCGCGGTCCGGCCGCGGCACCGCCTCGTCGACGATCAGGATCTGCCGCTGGCCGCGGTGCAGCAGCGCGGGGCCGGGAACGCTGCCGGCCGGCAGCTGCCGCGCCAGCGCGTCGCGCCACTTGTCCGCGAACACCTGCTGGTTGCGCACCTGCCAGGCCTTGATGCCGCTGCCGGTATCGGTGCCGTTGCTGGTGCCCTCGTCGTGCACCACGCGGCTGGCCGGCTGCACCAGCACGCGGCGGCCGGCGGCGCGCACCTTGAACGCCAGGTCGGTGTCTTCGTAGTAGGCCGGCGCATAGCGCGTGTCCAGCCCACCGAGCTGCTCGAACAGCGCGCGCGGGATGGCCAGCGCCGCGCCTGAGCAGTAGTCGGCATCGCGCAGGCTGGCGTAGCGCGGGTCCTCGGCCGACTCGAAGCGGCCGTAGCTCCAGCAGCTGCCGTCGTCGAACACCACGCCGCCCGATTCCTGCAGGCGACCATCGGGGTACAGCAGCTGCGCGCCGACCAGGCCGGCCTCGGGAACATGCGCGAAGGTGTCGAGCAGGGCGTCCAGCCAGCCCGGCTGCGGCACGGTGTCGTTGTTCAGCAGCACCACGTACTGCCCGCGCGCCAGCCGCAGGCCGTCGTTGCAGGCGGCGATGAAGCCGCCGTTCTCCTCCCGGCGGTAATAGCGCAGGCCGTCGATCCGCGCCATCCAGGCGGCGGTGTCGTCGCTGCTGCCGTCGTCGATCACCAGGATCTCGCAGGGCGTCGCCGGCGGATGCGCGGCCAGCGCGCGCAGGCAGGCCAGCGTGTGCCGGGCATGGTTGTAGACCGGGATGACGATGCTGGCCACCGGCTGCGCGGCGGCGGGCACGGCGAACGGCGCGAACGGCCCACCGGCGGGCGCGAACAGCGGTTCGCGTCGCGGCGGCGGCTGCCGCCGCAGGTGCACGCCGACGCGCTGCAGGGTCGCGCGCCAGCCGCGGGTGCGCAGGCTGGCCAGGCCGCGGCGGATCAGGCCGACGATGCGATCCAGGTGGTAGCGCGCATCGGTCGGGGACATCGACATTCGGTTGCAACTCCAGCTTAAGCAGGTGCGGGCCGGCAGCCGTGCCGTGGCGCAAGGCTGCGTTAGACTCGCCTGAACCTACATTCTCGCATCCCCGTGCCGCGACGCTACGATTCCGACGAACTGGACGACGATACCGACGATCTCGGCGCGCCCTGGCGCAGCCGCTTGATCACCTGGGGCCTGGCGGCAGTGGCCCTGGGCCTGGGTTTCCTGATCCCCTACACGCTGTACCTGAACTCGCAGGTGACCCAGCGTTTCGGCGAGCTGCGCTGGCAGATTCCGACCCGCGTCTACGCGCGGCCGCTGGTGCTGGCGCCGGGGCTGGCGATGGACGCGGACACGCTCAAGACCGAGCTGGCGGCTTCCAGCTACCGCGACGACGGCACCGGCAGCCAGCCGGGCACCTACAAGCTGCAGGGCGGCCGCTTCACCATTTCCAGCCGCGGCTACATCGACGTGGACGGGCGGGTGGCGCCGCGCCAGGTGGAAGTGGCCGTGTCCGGCGGGCAGGTGGCCTCGCTGCGCGACGCTGCCGCGCGCAAGGCGCTCAAGGCCGCGCGGCTGGACCCGGCGCGCATCGCCACGCTGTACGGGCAGAAGCAGGAAGAGCGGCGGCTGGTGCGCATCGCCGAGGCGCCCGAGCTGCTCGTCACCGGCCTGCAGGCGGTGGAGGACCGGGATTTCAACAGCCACCACGGCATCGACCTGAGCGGCATCGCGCGCGCGGTGTGGGTGACGGTGCGTTCCGGCGGCAAGGTGCGGCAGGGCGCCAGCACCCTGACCCAGCAGCTGGCGCGCAGCGGCCTGCTGGGCATCGGCAAGGAACAGACCCTCACCCGCAAGTTCAACGAAGTGCTGTACGCGCTGATCATGGAGGCACGCTACGACAAGCCGGTGATCCTGGAGGCCTACCTCAACCAGGTCTACCTGGGCCAGCGCGGCAGCCAGGCCATCCATGGCGTGGCCTCGGGCGCCGAGTTCTGGTTCGGGCGCGACCTCAATTCGCTGACCACCGAGCAGGTGGCGCTGCTGATCGGGCTGGTGAAGGGGCCGTCGTACTACGACCCGCGCCGCAACCCCGAGCGCGCGCGCGATCGGCGCGATTTCGTGCTCGGCAAGCTGCACGAGAACGGGCTGATCGACCAGGCCGAGTACCAGCGCGCGCTGAAGGCGCCGCTGGGCGTGCCGAAGGTGCCTGGGCTGGTGGCGGCCAACCGGTTCCCGGCCTACATCGACCTGGTGCGCCGCCAGCTCGGCCACGATTATCCGGAGAGCACCCTGCAGGGCGCCGGCCTGAACGTCTTCACCGGCATGTCGCCCTCGGCCCAGGCCTATGCCGAAGGCGCGGTGGCGCATACCGTCAAGTCGCTGGAGAGCAAGCGCCGGCCGGAACTGCAGGCCGGCATGGTGCTGACCGACGTGCACAACGGCGATGTGCTGGCGGTGGTCGGCAGCCGCGACGTGGCCGAACCGGGCTTCAACCGCGCCATCGACGCGCAGCGCCCGGTCGGGTCGCTGCTCAAGCCGTTCGTCTACCTGCTGGCGCTGGCGCAGCCGGACCGCTGGTCGCTGGCGACCTGGGTCGAGGACACCCCGGTCACGGTGCAGCTCAGCCGCGGGCGCAACTGGACGCCGGGCAACGCCGACAACCGCAGCCACGGCACGGTGCGCCTGATCGACGCGCTGGCCCGTTCCTACAACCAGGCCACCGTGCGCGTGGGCATGCAGGTCGGGCCGGAACGGCTGACCCAGCTGATCCACGTGCTGGCCGGGCTCAAGGCCGAGGCCAACCCGGCGGTGATCCTGGGCTCGACCGACCAGAGCCCCTACGGCATGGCCCAGCTGTACCAGTTCCTCGCCTCCGGCGGCGAGATCCAGCCGCTGCACGCCGTGCGCGGCGTGGTCGACGCCCAGGGCAAGCTGCTCAAGCGCTACGACAAGACCCCGGCGCCGGCGCAGGAGGGCGATTCGATCGCCGCCAACCTGATCAGCGTGGCGCTGCAGCAGGTGGTGGCCAGCGGCACCGCGGCCGGTCTCAACGCCGACGGCCTGGGCCGGCTGCAGCCGGCCGGCAAGACCGGCACCACCAACGACGGCCGCGACAGCTGGTACGCCGGCTATACCGGCGACCACCTGGCGGTGGTGTGGATGGGCAACGACCAGAACGAGCAGGCCGGCCTGTACGGCGCCACCGCCGCGATGCGGGTGTGGGCGGGCATCTTCCGCAACCTGCCGAGCAAGCCGCTGCGGGTGAACAGCAAGGGCCTGGACTGGCAGTACGTGGCGGCCGAAGGCAACGGCAGCACCGACGAAGGCTGTCCCGGCGCGCGCCGCCTGCCGTTCGTGGCCGGCTTCGCCCCGGCCTACGTGCCCTGTGCGCCGCAGGCGGTGCCGGAAGAGCAGACGCAGGAAGGCGGCGGCTGGCGCAGCTGGTTCGGGCTGGACCGCAAGGAACCGGCGCCGGCGTCCAGCACGCCTTCAGACGCGCCTGCGCGATAATGCCGCGCATGAACAGCCCGCTTCCGATCCGCCGCGCCCTGGCCGTCCTGGCCGCTTCCCTAGCCCTGGCCGCCTGCACAAGCACGCCGCCCCCGCCGCCGCCGGCGGTCGATACCACCACGCCCGCGCAGCGCATGGCCGCGGTGCAGGCCGCCGCCGGCGCCGACGACAAGGAACTGTCGGTGCAGCCGCTGCGCGACCCGCAGGTGGACGACCTGCGCCATGTCGCCACCGAGCGCCGCGAGGCCGGCGACCTGGCCGGCGCCGCCGAGGCGCTGGACCAGGCGCTGCCGCTGGTCGAGAGCGACCCGGGCATCCTGCAGGAACGCGCCGAGATCGCGCTGCTGCAGGGCGACTGGGCGCGCGCCGAGACGCTGGCGCGCAAGGCGGTCTCGCTCGGCTCGCGCACCGGCCCGCTGTGCCGCCGCCACTGGGCCACCGTCGAGCAGGCGCACCTGGCGCGCGGCGAAAAGGAAAACGCCACCTCGGCGCACGCGCAGATCGAAGGGTGCACCGTGCCCGGGATCAAGCGGTATTGATCGAAGGCGGGGAAGGGGGAACGGGGAGCGGGGAATGGACGCCTGGCTCGTCCCGTTGTCCCCTGCGGTTGCCGGCCATTTTCCATTTCCTGACCCCTTGTCCCTGTTCCCGGCTTCCGCATGCTTTCCCTAGCCGCCGCCAGTCGTGAAGCGCTCAGCCAGGACGGCGCGCTCGCGCGGCAGCTGGACGCCTTCGCTCCGCGTGCGGCGCAGCTGCGGCTGGCCGAGGCCATCGCCGACGCCTTCCAACAGCGCGACGTGCTGCTGGCCGAGGCCGGCACCGGCACCGGCAAGACCTTCGCCTACCTGGTGCCGGCGCTGCTGTCCGGGCTGAAGACCATCGTCAGCACCGGCACCCGCGCGCTGCAGGACCAGCTCTACCAGCGCGACCTGCCGCGCGTGCGCGCCGCGCTCGGCGTCGGCCACCGCAGCGCGCTGCTCAAGGGCCGCGCCAACTACCTGTGCCGCTACCGGCTTGACCAGGCGCGCGGCGAGCCGCGCTTCGCCTCGCCCGAACAGGCCGCGCAGTTCCAGCGCATCGTCGCCTGGGCCGGGCGCACGCAGTTCGGCGACGTGGCCGAACTGGACGGGTTGGCCGACGACTCGCCGCTGCTGCCGATGGTCACTTCCACCGTCGACAACTGCCTGGGCAGCGATTGCCCGTTCTGGGGCGAGTGCTTCGTGGTGCAGGCGCGGCAGCGCGCGCAGGAAGCCGACCTGGTGGTGGTCAACCACCATCTGCTGCTGGCCGACCTGGCGCTCAAGCAGGAAGGCTTCGGCGAGATCCTGCCGGGCGCGCAGGCGTTCGTGATCGACGAGGCGCACCAGCTGCCGGAACTGGCGGCCAACTTCTTCGGCGAAGGCTTCGGCATGCGCCCGTGGCAGGAGCTGGCGCGCGACTGCCTGGCCGAATGCCGCGGCGTGGCCGGCGCGCAGCCGGCGCTGCAGCAGCCGGTGGCGACGCTGGAAATGGCGCTGCGGCAACTGCGCGCGGCGATGGAACAGCTGCCGCCGCGCGGCACGCAATGGCGCGCGCTGGCGGTGCCCGAGGTGGCCGAAGGGTTCGACGTGCTGGGCGCGGCATTGGCGCAGCTGCGCGATGCGCTGGCGGGTGTGCGCGAAGCGTCGCCGGGGCTTGATGCCTGCCATGCCCGCGCCCGCGAAGGCGCCGCGCGGCTGGCGCGCTGGTTGGGCGAGGATGCGCCGCTGCCCGATTTCGAGTCCGACGACCCCGGGCAGGCCGCGGCCGACGGCAACGATGTGCTCTGGTACGAACTCACCCCGCGCGGCTTCCGCTGCCAGCGCACGCCGATGGATGTATCCGGGCCGCTGCGCGAGCACCGCCAGCGCTCGCACGCGGCCTGGGTATTCACCTCGGCCACGCTCACCGTCGATGGCGACTTCGGCCATCTCGCCGCGCGGCTGGGGCTGGACGACCCCGACACGCTGGTCCAGCCCAGTCCGTTCGACTGGCCGGTACAGGCGCTGTGCTACCTGCCCAGGCAGCTGCCCGATCCGGCCGCGCGCGGCTTCGGCGCGGCGCTGATCGCCACCCTGCGCCCGGTGCTGGAAGCCTCGCAGGGCCGCGCCTTCCTGCTGTTCGCCTCGCACCGCGCGCTGCGCGAGGCCGCCGATGCGCTGCGCGGCGGGCCGTGGCCGCTGTTCGTGCAGGGCGAGGCGCCGCGCGCCAGCCTGCTGCAGCGGTTCCGCGAATCGGGCAACGGCGTGCTGCTCGGCTCGGCCAGTTTCCGCGAAGGCGTGGACGTGGCCGGCGACGCGCTGAGCGTGGTGGTGATCGACAAGCTGCCCTTCGCCGCGCCGGACGACCCGGTGTACGAGGCGCGGCTGGACGCGATCCGCCGCGACGGCGGCAACCCGTTCCGCGACGAACAGCTGCCGCAGGCGGTGATCGCGCTCAAGCAGGGTGTGGGCCGGCTGATCCGCAGCGAGACCGATCGCGGCGTGCTGGTGCTGTGCGACCCGCGCCTGCTCAGCCGCGGCTACGGGCGCGTATTCCTCGATTCGCTGCCGCCGTTCCGCCGCACCCGCGAGCTGGCCGATGTGCAGGCCTTCTTCGAAGCCCCTCTCCTCGCGGGAGAGGGGTCGGGGTGAGGGCTGGGGCGAAGCCTTCCTGAGGCACGATCGCATGAGGCTGCGCCCTTGCCCTCATCCGGCGCTGCGCGCCGCCTTCTCCCGATGGGAGAAGGGAAGGGACCCGTCCGATCGAAAGGTGCGCATGGGCACAGTGCTACCCTTGCTCCCTGTTTTCTTGTCCTTTGCCCCATGAAGCTGCTCGCCCTGGAAACCGCCACCGAAGCCTGCTCCGTCGCTCTGCATGTCGATGGGCAGGTGCTGGAACGTTTCGAGATCGCGCCGCGTCGGCATGCCGAACTGACGCTGCCGTGGGCGGAACAACTGCTGGCCGAAGCCGGCATCGCCCGCGCGCAGCTGGATGCCATCGCCCTCGGCCGCGGCCCCGGCGCCTTCACCGGCGTGCGCCTGGCCATCGCCATCGCCCAGGGCATCGCGCTGGCGCTGGACCGCCCGCTGCTGCCGGTATCCACGCTGCAGGTGCTGGCGCTGCAGGCGCCGGACGACGCCCGCCACGCGCTGGCCAGCATCGACGCGCGCATGGGCGAGGTCTACGCCGCGCGCTGCGTGCGCGACGCCGAAGGCGTGATGCAGGTGCAGGGCGCCGAAGTGGTGATCGCACCGGACGCGCTGCAGCTGCCCGACAACGGCAGTCGCTGGGCCGGCGTCGGCACCGGTTTCGGCGCGGCCGAAGGCCTGCTCGCCACGCGCCTGCAGGCCCGGCTGTCGTCGGTCGATGCGCAGGCGCTACCGCGCGCCGCGGACGTGCTGAAGATCGCCGTGCCGGCTTTCGCCCGTGGCGAAGGCATCGCCCCGGAGCTGGTGCAGCCGGCCTACCTGCGCGACAACGTCGCGCTCACCCTGGTCGAACAGCAGGCGCTGCGCACTTCGCGTTGACCTGTCTGCAGGTGCCGGGCTTGCCCGGCAGGGACTGTGGCGGGAATGCCTTCGTTGGGGCCGGCAATCACTGGAATCGGTACGAAGCAGGCAGGCCCTGTCTCAGGGCGGTGCACCGCTCCCTGGCTTCCCAGGCCATATGCGATCGGATATCGCGAGCAGTTGAGTTCACGCCGTCGAGCCGCTCGTGCAGGCGGGAATCCGGAGGAACGAGCGCTCGCAGCGTGGTAGTCATGGGAATGGACCAGTTCTCCGTGGTGGCTGATGGAGGCTCTTCCCGTTCGCCGATGACCCAGGGAAGCATCAACGCTTTCTGCGAGTCGGAATGGAAAACCGTCCGGGTTCCATTCCTGTGGAATATCCGCACCAGCGCCTGGGGGTCGTCGTCAGTCCAGCGGAGGGTCTCTGCATAGAAGGCATCCAGGATTTCGACGGGACCGCTGTGTTTCATGTACTGCCCGGCCAGAACCCGTTGTTCTGCTTTGCCGCAGTCGGTTGACGTGTACCAGTCGCCCTCACTTCCGGGGAGCAATTGCCTGGCACTGATCCGCATGGCCAACTGATGCATGCTCTGCCGGCGCGTCCATGCAGACGCTTTGACGGCCGCAACGAGATCGCGAACCCTGGCGGCCGGTACGGTTCGCAAGTCGCCGCGCTGCACGTGGTTTCGACCTTCATAGCTGGAACGCAATACGAACGCTTCCCCGCGCGGCACGAGCGTGTAGTGTTCTTCGATGTTGTCCCAGCCCATGTGGCGGTATTCGATCTGGACGCGCTCGATACCGTTCACGTCCACGTTCGCATCAGCGTGATTGGCCGGTGCTTTGCAGGCACATCCCGCCAACAGGCCCAGCATCGCCAGCGGCAATGACCATTGCATCATCGACGATCTCCTCATCGGAGCGGAGGCGGGGAGGTCAAATGGATATGGCATGTCCAGAGCATTGGCGGACCTTACCAGTCGATGGTTCCGCGGATCACCGTCTGCACCTGCCCGCCGGACCACACGTCGCCGTGTTCGTCGATGCGCAGTTCCAGCAGCGCGTCGTGGCCGACCTCGCGGCCTTGGCTGGCGGTGTAGCGCTTGCCGCTGCCAGGCAGGGCGTCGCGTTCGTCCAGCCACGCGGCTAGCACGGCGTTGGCGGCGCCGGAGGCGGCGTCCTCGAAACGGCGGCCGTTGCCGACGAAGGCGCGCACGGCGAGATCGTAGGCCTGGTGGTTGGTGCGGGCGTAGGCGAACACGCCCATCGCGCCGGTGGCTTCGGCCAGCGTGGCGATGGCATCCCAGTCGGGCGCAAGGGCGCGCAGCGTGGCCTCGTCGGCCAGTTCCACCAGCCACCAGCGGCGGCCGCCGTCCATCAGCACCGGCGGCAGCGCGCCCAGCGCCCAGCCGGCGATAGCCGGACGCAGGCGTGCGTCCGTGGCGTCCACGACCTCGGCCACCGAGGCGCGCGGGGTGCGGATGGCGATGCGGCGCACGCCGTCGGCCTCGTCAACGCGCAGCGGCAGCTGGCCGGCGATGCCGTCCTGCACCAGCAGGCCGCCGACCGGCGTGGCGAGGCCGCATTCCAGCACCGCGTGCGCGCTGCCGACGCTGGGATGGCCGGCGAACGGCACTTCCTTCTGCGGCGCGAACATGCGGATGCGGTAGCTGCTGCCCGGCGCGGTAGGGGCGAAGACGAAGGTGGTTTCGGGCAGGCGGGTCCAGCGGGCGATGGCCTGCATGGCGGCATCGTCCAGGCCGTCGGCGTCGAGCACCACGGCCAGCGGGTTGCCGGTGCCGGGGCGCGGGGCGAAGACGTCCAGTTGCAGGAAGCGGCGGGTGGTCATGGAGGATTCCAACGGATGTGGGAGATATGTGTGTGTAGGAGCGCACTTCAGTGCGCGACGGGCTTCACCAAGAAGGCTTCATCGCGCACTGAAGTGCGCTCCTACAGAGGCGATGCCGGGGCTGTCACCAGGCGATATGACCGTCGATGACCGGTTGCACCTCGCCGCCGATCCAGACGTGGCCCTCGGCGTCCACCTGCACATGGACCTCGCCGTTGCGGCCGCGCTCGCGGCCCTGGCTGGCGCGGTACTGCTGCCCCGGCGCGAGCCGGCCCTGCGCCAGCAGGTGCGCGGCGACCAGCGCGTTGGCGCTGCCGGTCACCGGGTCCTCGTCCACGCCCACGCCGGGGGCGAAGGCGCGCACCGCGTACTGGTAGCCCACGTCCGGCCGCGCTGCGGCGGCGAACACGGCGAGCTTGCCGTTGCCGGGCAGGGCGGCGATGGCGCCCAGTTCCGGCCTGTAGCGGCGCAGCGCGGTTTCGTCGGCCGCTTCCAGCAGCCACCAGTCCGGGCCGTTGTTCCACAGCACCGGTTCCGCGCCCGGGTGCGCCAGCGCGGCCAGGCCGGGCGGCAGCGGCGGTGCGGCGGTGTCGCGCTGCACCGCCCGCGGGCTGCGCACATGCAGCAGGCGGAAACGGCCGCCGCCCTGCACGCGCACTGGCAGCAGGCCGGCGGCGCACTGCTGGACCAGCCGGCCTTCGTCGTCGGGCGTGGCCAGGCCCCGTTCCACCGCGGCCCAGGCCGCGCCGACGCTGGGGTGGCCGGCGAAGGGCAGTTCCATCTTCGGGGTGAAGATGCGGATGCGGTAGTCCGCGCCCGGCTGCGGCGGCAGGAAGAACACCGTCTCGGACAGGTTCAGCCACGCGGCGATGGCCTGCATGGCGGCATCGTCCAGGCCGTCGGCGTCGATCACGGCGGCCAGCGGGTTGCCGGCCCCCGGGTGGGCGGCGAAGACGTCCAGTTGCAGGTAACGGCGTGCGGTCATGGCGGCAGCAGAGGCGAGGGCGGGCCAGCATAGGCCGGGTGCGCCCGCATCGCGAGCGTTGCCGGGACGTGGGCATGCGCCGGCGGGCGGCGGCAGCGCCGGCAATGCCATGCTGTCGCCCGGAACCGGCGGCTCCGCGGGGCAGGGCATGGCTATAGAATCGACGGTTCCGCCCGCCCGTCGGGTCTTTCTCCCCAACGTGAACCTCCACGCCAATGTCCTCTTCCCCCCTCGTCGATCGCTGGATCGTTCTCAAGTTCGGTGGCACCTCGGTGTCGCGTCGTCATCGTTGGAACACGATCGGGGAACTGGCGAAAAAACGTGCGGACGAGACCGGTGGCCGGGTGCTGGTGGTGGTGTCCGCGCTGTCGGGCGTGACCAATGAACTGACCGCCATCGCCGATGGCGCCGCCGACAGCCGCGAGCGGATGGCCGCGCTGGTCGCGCGCCACAACGACTTCCTCGCCGAGCTGGAACTGGGCGCCGAGGTGCTGGCCGAGCGGCTGGCGGCGCTGCAGGCGCTGCTCGACGACCCGCGCGCGGCCGGCCGTCCGCTGGACTGGCAGGCCGAGGTGCTGGGCCAGGGCGAACTGCTGTCCTCGACCATCGGCGCGGCCTACCTGCGCGGCAACGGCCTGGATTTCGGCTGGATGGACGCGCGCCAGTGGCTGCACGCGCAGCCGCCGGCGCCGAACCAGACCGAGTGGTCGCAGCGCCTGTCGGTGAACTGCCAGTGGCAGGGCGACGCCGGCTTCCAGGAGCGCTTCAACGCCCAGCCCACGCGCATGCTGATCAGCCAGGGCTTCATCGCCCGCCACGGCGACGGCGGCACGGCGATCCTCGGCCGCGGCGGCTCGGACACCTCGGCCGCGTACTTCGGCGCGCTGCTGCGCGCCAGCCGCGTGGAGATCTGGACCGACGTGCCGGGCATGTTCAGCGCCAACCCGAAGGACGTGCCAGACGCGCGCCTGCTCACCCGGCTGGACTATTACGAGGCGCAGGAAATCGCCACCACCGGCGCCAAGGTGCTGCATCCGCGCTCGATCAAGCCGTGCCGCGACGCCGGCGTGCCGATGGCCATCCTCGACACCGAGCGCCCGCACATGCCCGGCACCAGCATCGACGGCAGCGCCGAGCCGGTGCCGGGGGTCAAGGCGATCAGCCGCCGCAACGGCATCGTGCTGGTGTCGATGGAAGGCATCGGCATGTGGCAGCAGGTCGGCTTCCTGGCCGACGTGTTCGACCTGTTCCGCAGGCATGGCCTGTCGGTGGACCTGATCGGTTCGGCCGAGACCAACGTCACCGTCTCGCTCGACCCGTCCGAGAACCTGGTCAGCACCGACGTGCTGGCGGCGCTGTCGGCCGACCTGTCGGAAATCTGCAAGGTCAAGGTGATCGTGCCGTGCGCGGCCATCACCCTGGTCGGCCGCGGCATGCGCTCGCTGCTGTACAAGCTCTCCGACGTGTGGGCCACGTTCGGCAAGGAGCGCGTGCACATGATCTCGCAGTCGTCCAACGACCTGAACCTGACCTTCGTGATCGACGAGGCCGACGCCGACGGCCTGCTGCCGATCCTGCACGACGAACTGATCGACAGCGGCGCCATGCCGGTATACGAGGAGCAGGTGTTCGGCCCGCGCTGGCGCGAGATCATCGGCCATGTGCGCCCGCGCGCGACGCCGTGGTGGCGCGCGCCGCAGCAGCGCCGGCAACTGCTGGAACTGGCCGCGCAGGGCACGCCGCGCTACGTCTACCACCTGCCGACGGTGCGCGAGCGCGCCCGCCAGCTCAAGGCGGTGGCGGCGCTGGACCGGCGCTACTACGCGATCAAGGCCAACCCGCACCCGGCCATCCTGCGTGCGCTGGTGGAGGAAGGCTTCGGCCTGGAATGCGTGTCGCTGGGCGAGGTCGAGCACGTGTTCGCCGCGCTGCCGGACCTGCCGCCGTCGCGCGTGCTGTTCACCCCGAGCTTCGCGCCGGTGTCCGAGTACGCGGCCGCGCTGGCGCGCGGCGTCACCGTCACCGTCGACAACGTCGAGCTGCTGCGGCGCTGGCCGGATGTTTTCCGCGATCGCGCGCTGTGGCTGCGCATCGACCTGGGCCATGGCGACGGCCACCACAAGAAGGTCAACACCGGCGGCAAGGAGGCCAAGTTCGGCCTGTCGGCGCAGCGCGTGGACGAGTTCCTCGACGTGGCGCGCGGCCTCGGCGTGCGCATCATCGGCATCCACGCGCACCTGGGCAGCGGCGTGGAGAACAGCGGCCACTGGAAGCAGATGGTCGACGAGCTGGCCGGTTTCGCGCGCCGCATCGGCAGCGTGGAGATCCTCGACATCGGCGGCGGCCTGCCGGTGCCCTACAGCGACGACGACGAACCGTTCGACCTCGACGCCTGGGCCACCGGCCTGGCCGAGATCAAGGCGGTGCACCCGGCTTTCCAGCTGGCGGTCGAACCGGGCCGTTTCCTGGTCGCCGAAGCCGGCGTGCTGCTGGCGCGGACCACGCAGGTGGTGGAGAAGGACGGCGTGCGCCGCATCGGCCTGGATGCCGGCATGAACGCGCTGCTGCGCCCGGCCCTGTACGACGCCTGGCACGACATCGCCAACCTGTCGCGGCTGGACGACGCGCGCGACGCGGATTTCAGCGTGGTCGGCCCGATCTGCGAATCCAGCGACGTGTTCGCGCAGCGGGTGAAGCTGCCGTCCACCACCGTGCCGGACGACGTGATGCTGATCGCCGACGCCGGCGCCTACGGCTTCAGCATGGCCAGCCACTACAACCACCGCGCGCTGCCGCGCGAGGACATCATCGACGATGCGCCATGATGTCCGTACCCCGCATGCCCCTTCATTCTGCCGCGCCAGCCCGCCACCGCACGCGGCGCCCCGCTTGATTCCGGATACGCCATGACAGCTTTCGACAAAGACCAGGTTTCCCGCTTCCGTTTCGTCCGCTGCGATTTCGCCGCGGATACCGGCGTGGCGCGGCTGGTGTACGCCTTCGACGACGGCCCGGAGATGACCGAAACCGTGACCGTGCCGGGCGCGCCGTTCCAGCTGGACGGCGAACGCGCGGCGGCGGTGCAGCGCGCCCTGCGCCTGCTGCACCTGATCGCCGGCGTGAGCTACTACAAGGCGGCGGTGCCGGCGCAGGTGTCCATCGACAGTTACGCCATCGACGCCGATACCGCGGCGCTGGTGGAAATGGTCTACCTCAACGGCCTGGGCGAATTCGCCTACCGCAACGGCCTGAACCTGCGCGGCCGCTTCAGGCTGCCGGCGGACGCGCAGGCCGAGCCGGCGCAACCGCTGGGCCTGCGCGAACACGCGCTGGTCGCCATCGGCGGCGGCAAGGACTCGCTGGTCAGCATCGAAGCGCTGCGCCACGCCGGCGTTGCCGAGACCGTCACCTGGATCGGCGGCTCGCAGCTGATCCGCGCCTGCGCCGAGCGCACCGGCCTGCCGATGCTCAACATCGGCCGCACGCTGGCGCCGGAGCTGTTCGAACTGAACCGGCAGGGCGCGTGGAACGGCCACATCCCGGTGACCGCGGTGAACTCGGCGATCATGGTGCTGGCCGCGCTGGTGCAGGGCGTGGACCAGGTGGTGTTCTCCAACGAGCGTTCGGCCAGCTACGGCAGCCAGATCGCCGGTACCGGCGAGGTCAACCACCAGTGGTCCAAGGGCTGGGCGTTCGAGAAGGCGTTCGGCGAACACGTGCAGCGGCATATCGCCGCCGACCTGCACTACTACTCGCTGCTGCGCCCGCTGTCCGAGCTGGCGGTGGCGCGGCAGTTCGCCAGGACCGATTACTACGACGCGCATTTCTCCAGCTGCAACCGCAACTTCCACATCCTCGGCGAGCGCCCGGTGAACCGCTGGTGCGGCGTCTGCCCGAAGTGCCATTTCGTGTTCCTGGCGCTGGCGCCGTTCATGCCCAAGACCCGGCTGGTGCGCATCTTCGGCCGTAACCTGCTCGACGACGGCGACCAGGCCGGTGGTTTCGACGCGCTGCTGGAATTCCAGGACCACAAGCCGTTCGAGTGCGTGGGCGAGGGCAGGGAATCGCGCGCGGCGATGGCCACGCTGGCCGCGCGCCCGGAGTGGAAGGAGGACGCGCTGGTCAAGCGGTTCGCCAGCCTGATCCAGCCGACGCTGGCGACCGACGAGCTGAAGATCGACCCGCTGCTGGTGATCGACGGTGAGCACCGCATCCCGGCCGCCCTGTGGGAGCGCCTGCGTGCGGATTTCGCAGCTTGAGGGCAGGCGCGTCGCGCTGTGGGGCTGGGGCCGCGAAGGCCGCGCCGCCTTCCACGCGCTGCGCGAGCGCCTGCCGGGCCTGCCGCTGACGCTGTTCTGCCCCGAGGCCGAAGCCGAAGGCGCGCGCGCCGAGAGCGGCGGTGCGCTGCAGGTGGAAACCGACGCGACCGGCGCCGCCTTGTCGCGTTTCGACGTGGTGGTGAAATCGCCGGGCATCAGCCCGTACAAGCCCGAGGCATTGGCTGCCACCGCGTGCGGCACGCAGTTCATCGGCGGCACCTCGCTGTGGTTCGGCGAGCACGCGCGCGCCGACGGCATGCTGCCCGACACGGTGTGCGTGACCGGCACCAAGGGCAAGAGCACCACCACCTCGCTGCTGGCGCACCTGCTGCGCGCGGCCGGGCACCGTACCGGGCTGGCCGGCAACATCGGCCTGCCGCTGCTGGAAGTCCTGGACCCGCAACCGGCGCCGGAATACTGGGCGGTGGAGCTGTCCAGCTACCAGACCGGCGAAGTCGCGCGCAGCGGCGCGCGGCCGGACGTGGCCATCGTGCTGAACATCTTCCCGGAACACCTGGACTGGCACGGCAGCGAGCAGCGCTACATCGATGACAAGCTGTCGCTGGTGACCGGCGGCCATCCGCGCGTGGCGGTGCTCAATGCCGCCGACGCGCATCTGCGCGCGTTGCGGCTGCCGCACAGCCAGGTCGTGTGGTTCAACCAGCCCGAGGGCTGGCACATGGTCGGCGAGGTGGTGCACCGCGGCGCGCAGCCGGTATTCGACACCTCGGATACGCCTCTGCCGGGCCGGCATAACCGCGGCAACCTGTGCGCGGTGCTGGCGGCGCTGGAGGCGCTGGGGCTGGACGCGGTGGCGCTGGCGCCGGCGGTGCGCAGCTTCCGCCCGCTGCCCAACCGCCTGCAGCTGCTGGGCGAGCGCGACGGCCTGCGCTGGGTCAACGATTCGATCAGCACCACGCCGCACGCCTCGCTGGCGGCGCTGGACTGCTTCGCCGGGCAGCGCATCGCGCTGCTGGTCGGCGGCCACGACCGCGGCCTGGACTGGCACGACTTCGCCGAACACATGCGCGGCGACGCGCCGGTGGAAATCGTCACCATGGGCAGCAACGGCCCGCGCATCCACGCCCTGCTGCAGCCGCTGGCCGAAGAAGGCCGGTTCGACCTGCATGCCGCCGGCGACCTGCCGCATGCGGTCGCGCTGGCGCGCGCCGCGCTGGGCGCGCAGGGCGGGGTGGTGCTGCTGTCGCCGGGCGCGCCCAGCTTCGGCGCCTACCGCGACTACGTGGCGCGTGGCCGCCATTTCGCTGCGTTGGCCGGGTTCGATCCGGACAGCATCAGCGCGATCCCGGGATTGGGCATCGCCTGATGGCACCGGCCGGGGCGGCATCCCGAACCCCTGCCATGTCTGCGCCACAAGCCGCAGGTGCGGCGATCCCCGGTACGCACGGTTGCCGGGGAGTGCAGGCTCTGTAGCGCCGGGCAGCGCCCGGCGGGCGTTCCGGTAAAGCTCCAGCGGGGCGTTGCCCCGCTCTACAGAGGCCGCAGGGGTTATAGCGCCGGGCATCGCCCGGCGGGGCATTCCTGGAGAAGTCTCCGCAGCGCTGTCCCCTTCATGCCGCATGAGGCATAGACTCGCGGCATTCCCCAACCGGAGTGGCCCCATGCGAACCGTTCGGCAGTGGCAGGTGGCGTTACTGGTGGTGTGCGCGTCGGCGGCGATGCCGGCGCTGGCGAAGATGCAGCAGCGGCCGGTGGAATGGCAGCTGGACGGCACCCGCTACAGCGGCGTGCTGGTCTATGACGACAAGGGCGATGCGCGGCGCCCGGGCGTGGTGATGGTGCCGAACTGGCGTGGCGTGAATGCTTCGGCGATCGAGAAGGCCGGGCGCATCGCCGGCGACGACTACGTGGTGCTGGTGGCCGATGTCTATGG
Organism: Stenotrophomonas sp. MYb238; assembly: GCF_009496535.1. Taxonomy (GTDB): domain Bacteria; phylum Pseudomonadota; class Gammaproteobacteria; order Xanthomonadales; family Xanthomonadaceae; genus Stenotrophomonas. Next base: position 77,604 of record NZ_WIDL01000007.1, on the reverse strand, counting down.
CAGCAGCGTGCGGCCGAAGGACAACACCGAGGCCGCCGCCGCGGCGCAGCCGCTGCTCAAGGACCGCGCCCGCCTGCGCGCCCGCGCCCAGGCGGCGCTGGAAGCACTGAAGGCGCAGGCCGGCAAGGCGCCGCTGGACGCCTCGCGCATCGCCGCGGTCGGCTTCTGCTTCGGGGGCAGCACGGTGCTGGAAATGGCGCGCGCGGGCATGCCGCTGGCCGGCGTGGTGAGCCTGCACGGCGGGCTGGCGTCGCCGGCGCCGGCCGCCGCGCACAGCGGCAAGGTGCCGATGCTGGTGCTCAACGGCGCCGCCGACCAGGGCGTGACGGCCGCGGACATTGCCGGTTTCGGCAGGGAAATGGACGCGGCCGGCGCCGACTGGCAGTTCGTCAATTTCAGCGGCGCGGTGCACTGCTTCGCCGAATCCGACGCCAACAGCCCGCCGGGCTGCGTGTACGACCCGCGTGCGGCGAAGCGGGCGTGGAAGATGCTGGGCAACTTCCTGGAAGAACGCCTCGGCGATTGAGCGGCTCAGTCGCCGAGCAGGTCGATCAGGCCCTCGGCGATGCCCTCGCGCCAGATGGCGAAGTCGTGGCCGCCGGCGTATTCGTCCAGCTGCACGCGGTAGCCGCGCGCCCGCAGCGTGCGCGCCAGCGTGCGGGTGGATTCGAGGATGCCGTCGGTCGCGTCGCCGGGCAGGCGGGTTTCCAGCACGCCTGCCTGGAGGTGGAAGGCCAGTTCGCTGCGCGGGGAGTGCGCGAATTGCCGTGCCAGCCAGCCGCCGTCGTTCTTCGCCGGGTCCGGGTCGAAGGCGTTCGGTCCCCACCAGAACGAACCGGATTGCGCCAGCACGCGGCCGAATTCCTTCGGGTGTCGCCAGGCGGTGCAGGCGGCGGCCAGGCCGCCGTAGCTGCTGCCGGCAAGCACCACCTGCCGCGGGTCCGTGCTCAAGGACCAACGCCGGTGCAGCCAGGTCAACAGTTCATCGGCCATGAAGTCGGCGAACACGGGGTTGCAGGGCAGCTCGCGCGAGCGGGTTTCGGCCGAGGGATTGTCGACCAGCACCGCCACCAGCGGCGGGATGGCGCCGGCGGCGATCAGGCGGTCCAGCGTGGCCGGCAGCGAGGCTTCGTGCAGGTAGGCGCCGCCATCGAACACCAGCAGCAACGGGTAACTGCGTCCGCGGGAATGGCCGGGCGGCAGGTAGACATCGAGGCGGCGGCGGTTGTGCAGGCGCTGGCTTTCGATCCAGTGCTGTTCGATGCGGCCTGCCGGCGTGGCCGGCGGGCCACTGCTCCAGCGCTGTACTGGCGCGTCGGGCAGTTCCAGCAGGGAATCGATCTCGGGCTTGCCTTCGTGCGAGGCATGCTGCCAGCGCAGTGGGTTCAGCGGGTCGGCCTGCGCGTTGTCGAGCAGCGCCTGCCGCATCAGGCTCCGGTCGCCGGCCGGTACGTTGGGGGCGATGCGGTAGGAGGCGCGGGTGGCGGCCGGGACTTCCAGCTCCAGGAACCACGCATCGGTACCGGGCACCGGTGTGAACGCCTGCAGGTGGGCCGATTGCGCCGGCCATGACAGGCGCACGTTGTGGGTATCGGCCTGCCCGCGCCACAGGAAGGTCAGGCGTGTCGTGCCGGCGGGCAGCGGCGTGCGCAGTGGCGTGCCGAGGTCGCGCAGTTCTTCCCAGAAGCGGGGCATGCGTGCCGCGCGCGCGTCCTCCGGCGTCGCCAGCAGTGCCTGCAGCCGTGGGTCGGCGGGCACGGCGCTGGCGACGGGGTAGTCCGCCGCCAGCGCGCCGGCGGCGCCCAGGCATGACAGCAAGGCCAGCAGCCAGCGGCCGGCAGGACGAACTCGGGCCGGTTGCCGTGGGTTCGATCGGGACATGGGCGGGCCGTCAGAAGTCGTAGCTCAGGCCGAGGTAGTAATTGCGGCCCAGTTCCTTGCCGTTGTAGGTCACGCCGGCACCGGCTCCCTTCTTCTCCAGATCGACGTCGGTCAGGTTGCGTACGCCGGCACTCACGGTGAATTTGTCCCGCATGACGGACATGCCGAGGTTGACGAGCGTGTAATCGGGCAGTTGCCTGCCGCCGTACACTTGGTCGTGCAGGTGGCTTGTACCGAGGGTGAAGCCGAGCCGGTCGTTGGGTCGGAAGTTGAGGCTGGCGTTGGCCTGCAGCCGCGGTCGTTCTTCCAGCCGCAGGCCGGTCTGCCGATTCTTCGCATCCAGCCAGGTGGCGTTCGCATCGAGCGACAGCGCCGGCAGGATCTCCACGCCGGCAGTGGCCTCCAGGCCGCGGATCCTCACCTTGTCGAGGTTGGCCCATTCGGCGGCGACCGGGTTGTCGTTCGCATCCCAGGTGATGGTGCGGCTGATCATGTCCTCGATCTCGTTCTGGAACACGGTGGCCCCGGCATTCCACGAGCGCTTGCGCAGGATGATGCCCAGTTCGTAGTTCTCGCTGGTCTCCGGCTTCAGCCCGGGGTTGCCCCACAGCGTGCAGCCGCCGCCGCAGCTGACGATGCCGTAGTCCCGGGTCATCTGCGCCAGCGACGGTGCCTTGAAGGCCTGGCCGTAGCCGCCCTTCACGACGATGGAAGGGCCGATTTCATGCACCAGGTAGGCCTTGGGGCTGAAATGGCCGCCGAAGACCTCGTGGTCGTCGTAGCGGCCGGCCAGCGACAGCGTCCAGCGCTCGGCCAGGTGCATGTCGTCCTGCGCGAACACCGAGGTGGTATCGACCGATGCGCTGCCCGAGTTCTGGTAGGACACCGCGTCCTTCACTTCCTGGCGGTTGGTTTCCATGCCGACGACCAGGCCGTGCATGCCGGCGTCGAGGTTGGCATGGACGCGCAGGTTGGTGTTCTTCTCACCGAGCGTGCGCTGCTGCGGCGCGTCGAAATCGGAGTCGTAGTCGTGGATGTCGCTGTCTTCCTGCTGCGCCGACACCGTGGTGTTGCCCCAGCCCCAGTGGCCGTAGTGGGTCAGGCCGTAGCTGCGGCGCTCGATGCGCTGGCTGGCGAAGGCCTGGTACAGGTAGTCCCAGGCGGGGTAGTACTGGTAGTCGGTCACGCCGTAGGGGCGTTTGTCCCTGTTGTAGCCCAGGTCGAGATCCAGGCTCTGGCGTTCGCTCGGCGCCCAGCTCAGGGTCGAGCGCAGGTTGCCGGTCTTCTTGCCTTCGATGTAATAGGCAGGACTGGCGTCCTTGCCGTGCGAGAACCAGGCGTCGCGGTCGTACTGTTCGGCCGCGACCGACAGGCCCAGCGTATCGCCCAGGGCACCGGAGGCCGCCGCGCCGATGCGGTACTGGCCCTTGCCGTCGCCGCGGTCGAGGTGGTGGTAGTCGGCGTTGAGCATGCCGTGCCACTCGCGGGTCGGCTTCCTGGTGATGATGTTGATGACGCCGCCGATGGCGTCCGAGCCGTACAGCGCGGACATCGGGCCGCGGATGATCTCCACCCGCTCGATGCTGGCGAGCGGGATGGAACTGATGTCCAGGTCCGAATCGCGCCACAGCGCGCCGGTGGAGGAAATGCGTTTCCCGTTCACCATGAGCAGGGTGTAGATGCCGTTGGATTCGCGCACCCCGCGGATGGTCAGCTTCTCGCGGCCGCCGCCGTTGTAGTTCTGCACGCCGGCGGTCCTGCCCAGCACCTCGGCCAGGCTGGTGGCCGCCGATTGCTCGATCTGCTCGCCGGTCACCACCGTGATGGAGGCCGGCGCGGTGTCGGCGCGTTCCTCGCCCAGGCTCGCGGTGACCACGACGGCGTCCAGCAACCGGGTCTGGTCGTCGCGGGATTGGGCCAGGGCGGGGGCGGTGCAGGCCAGGCAGGCCAGCGCCAGCGGGGTGAGGCGGAGGGTGTGCTTCATCGGGAGATTCGGTTGGTTTCCGGGAAAATTTCCGACATGTCCAAATGATTTTGATTCGCATTTGGTGCCGGGGCCGGCTACTCTAGCCACCGCGGGCAACCGGTGGTTTTGCCGGAAGCAGGAAATTCTTTGCGCAAGACAATGGATCGGGATGGGGACGAAGGCGACGTCGTGCGCCGCGACGACCTGCTGACAGGCATGGACCTGCTCGGCAGCGGCTACCTGTTCAGCCGCGAGCCCGAGGACGACCTGCCGCTGCTGGCCGGGCGCATGCGCACCCGCGAACTGCGCAACGGCCTGGTACTGCATTGCACCGAGGCGCACGACCTGCAGACCCTGGAGACCGAGGCGGAGAACTGGCCGGGGATCAAGATCGCGTTGCTGGTCGATGGCGCCAGCGAACTGGGCTATGGCAGCCACCGTTTCCGCCTGGGCCCCTGCGACGATGCCGGGCGGCCGCGCGGCGGCAACGCCGGGGCGCTGGTGAATTTCGCCGAGCCGGACCGATTCCGCCGCCGCTGGCAGGCGGGCAGGGCCGAGCGCAAGGTGGTCATCACGCTCAAGCCGGAGTGGATAGCGTCCAGCGGCCTGCTGTCCGCCGACGCGGGCAAGGCGCTGCAGCGTTTCCTGCGCGAGCACATGGCCACGACGCCGTGGACGCCCAGCGCCCATGCGCTGTCCGCCGCCGAGGCCATCCTGCGCCCGCCGCCGCTGCTGCCCTGCCTGCTGGACATGCACCGCGAGGCGCGCTGCCTGGACATCGTGACCGAGGCATGTTCGGTCATTGCCGGCGAGGCACCGGCCGCGGCCGCTCCCGGCCCGGGCCAGCGGCGGCGCCTGCAGGCCCTGCGCGCCCTGCTCGACAGCGGGCAAGCCGATGGCTGGAGCCTGCAGCGCATGGCGCGTCACGTCGGCAGCAATCCGACCTCGTTGCAGCAGGCGTTCCGCGCCACCTTCGGCATCACGGTGGTGGCCTACCTGCGCGAGCGCAGGTTGCAGCAGGCCCACGAGCGGTTGCTGCGGGGCAGGGACAGCCTCGCGTGGGTGGCGCAGCATGCCGGCTATACCAGCAGCGCGAATTTCTGCACGGCCTTCAAGCGGCGGTTCGGGATCACGCCCGGGCAGGTGATGCGGCAGATGGGGTGAAGTGGGTTAGGAGCGGGTTAGGAGCGGGTTAGGAGCGAGCTGACCTGCAAAGCCCGGTGCCGGAGAGCGGCGTCCGTGATGCCTTGGGCATCGGCGGATCGTTATCCCCCATCCCGATTCCTCTACCGGCAGGAGACAGGCCTCATGGCGAAAGGTTGAGCCTGCGCCGACGGGGCGCTGGCAGGCTTTTGCCGTTGCGACCGATGGCGCTCTTACCGGCAGGCGTGGCGGCGGGCGGCTTCTATCGCGCCTTCGATCGCGGCGCGCGCCTGCGGGCTGTTGCGCCAGCAGCTGCTGCCGAGCATCGCCGAGGCCTGGCTGACGATATCCGCCGCCTCGGCGCCGGCCAGCTGCGCCAGCGAGGCGAAGCCCAGTTGTTCCAGCCGGGCGACCACAGTGGCGCCGACGCCTTTCACCGCCAGCAGTACCGCACGCTCGTCGTCGCTGAAGCCATTGGACATGATCGATGCTTCCCGTGGGAGTTCCCGTAGGAGCGGCTTCAGCCGCGAAGGGGCTTTCTCGACAAAACCCGGCTCTCGGGAAGTATCCGGGGAAAGCCTCTTCGCGGCTGAAGCCGCTCCTACGGAAGCGGGGTCAGTGGCTGCGTTCGACTGCGTAGCGGGCCAGGCCGCGCAGGGCGGCGACCGCGTCGCTTTCGGGCAGGCCGTCGAGCGCGCGCTCGGCAGCATCGGCGTATTCCACCGCGCGCTGGCGGCTGTATTCCAGGCCGCCGGTCGCGCGGATCGCGGCCAGCACTTCGGGCATCGCCTCGGCATCGCCGTCCTGCACGATTTCGCGCAGGCGCCCGCGCACGGCGGCATCCGAGTGCGCCATCGCGTGGATCAGCGGCAGCGTGGCCTTGCCCTCGGCCAGGTCGTCGCCCAGGTTCTTGCCCAGCTCCTCGGCGTTGGCCGAGTAGTCCAGCACGTCGTCGGCGATCTGGAACGCATAGCCCAGGGCCATGCCGTAGTCGTACAGCTGCTGCTGCACGGCCTCGCCGGCGCCGCTGGCCAGCGCGCCCAGGCGGGTGCCGGCGGCGAACAGCACCGCGGTCTTGCGCTCGATCACGCGCAGGTAGGCGGCCTCGTCGGTGTCCGGGTTGTGGACGTGCAGCAGCTGCAGCACCTCGCCTTCGGCGATGCGGTTGGTGGTGTCGGCCAGGATGCGCATCACCGGCATGCGGTCCAGTTCGACCATCAGCTGGAAGCTGCGCGAATACAGGAAATCGCCGACCAGCACGCTGGGCGCGTTGCCCCACAGCGCGTTGGCGGTGCTGCGCCCGCGGCGCAGGTCCGACTCGTCCACCACGTCGTCGTGCAGCAGGGTGGAGGTGTGGATGAACTCGATGATCGCCGCCAGCTGGTGGTGCTCGGGGCCGGCGCCGCCGGCGGCGTGACCGGCCAGCATCACCAGCATCGGCCGCAGGCGCTTGCCGCCGGCGGAGGTGATGTGGTCGGCGATCTGGTTGATCAGCACCACGTCCGAGGACAGGCGATGGCGGATCAGGGCATCGACGGCGGCCATGTCCGGAGCGGCCAGGGTCTGGATGGCGGGCAGGCCCAGCGCGGGGCGGAGGTCTTCGGCGATGCTCATGCGGTAGCGTCGGGGGGCGTGGGGGAATTATAGGCGGTGCCGCCGACGACCGGGCGTGAGCGCCCGCGCGGCCGTGAATACGTATGCACAGCGCTCCATGGCTCCGGTGCCGCAGCTAAGCTGGCCGGGTTCATCCATGCCCCGCCGCGGGCACGCACAGCCCGGAGGGGCGCTCGATGTCGAACACTCCCTGGTGGCGGGGCGCCGTCATCTACCAGATCTACCCGCGCAGCTTCCTGGACACCGACGGCGACGGCGTCGGCGACCTGCCGGGCATCATCGACCGGCTCGACTATGTCGCCTCGCTGGGCGTGGATGCGATCTGGGTATCGCCATTCTTCCGCTCGCCGATGGCCGATTTCGGCTACGACATCGCCGACCAGCGCGACGTCGATCCGCTGTTCGGCACCCTGGACGACTTCGACCGCCTGCTGGCGAAGGCGCATGCGCTGGGCCTGAAGGTGATGATCGACCAGGTGTTCAGCCACACCTCCGACCAGCACGACTGGTTCCGCGAAAGCCGGCAGAACCGCGACAACCCCAGGGCCGACTGGTACGTGTGGGCCGACGCGCGCGCCGATGGCACGCCGCCCAACAACTGGCTGTCGATCTTCGGCGGCGTGGCCTGGAAGTGGGAGCCGCGCCGGCGCCAGTACTACCTGCACAACTTCCTGTCCTCGCAACCGGACCTGAACTTCCACAACCCGGCGGTGCAGCAGGCCACGCTGGACTACGTGACGTTCTGGCTGGACCGCGGCGTCGATGGCTTCCGCCTGGATTCGATCAACTTCTGTTTCCACGACGCGCAGCTGCGCGACAACCCGGCCAAGCCGGAGAGCGAGCGCGTCGGCCGCGGCTTCAGCCCGGACAACCCGTATGCGTTCCAGTACCACTACTACAACAACACCCGGCCGGAGAACGTCGGCTTCCTCGAGCGCCTGCGCGCGCTGCTGGACCAGTACCCCGGCGCGGTGACGCTGGGCGAGATTTCCTCGGAGGATTCGCTGGCGACCACCGCCGAATACACCGCGCCGGGCCGCCTGCACATGGGCTACAGCTTCGAGCTGCTGGTGGACGACTACAGCGCCGGCTACATCCGCGCCACGGTGGAGAAGCTGGAAGCGACGATGCGCGATGGCTGGCCGTGCTGGGCCGTGTCCAACCACGACGTGCAGCGCGCGGTGACGCGCTGGGGCAACCGCCCGGCCGGCACCTCGGCCGAGCCGGCGATGGCCAAGATGCTGGCCGCGCTGGTGTGCTCGTTGCGCGGTTCGGTCTGCATCTACCAGGGCGAGGAACTGGGCCTGGGTGAAGCCGACGTGCCGTTCGAGGCGCTGCGCGATCCCTACGGCATCACCTTCTGGCCGAACTTCAAGGGCCGCGACGGCTGCCGCACGCCGATGCCATGGACCGGCGACGAACTGGCCGGTTTCAGCAGCGGCCGGCCATGGCTGCCGATCCCGGCCGAGCACCGCGCGCTGTCGGTTCAGGCGCAGGAAGCCGACCCGGATTCGGTGCTCAATGCCTTCCGCGCGTTCCTGGCCTGGCGCCACACGCAGCCCGCCCTAACGGGCGGCGCGATCCGTTTCCTCGACAGCGCAGAACCGGTGCTGCTGTTCGAGCGCTCGCTGGACGGCGAGACCCTGCTGCTGGCCTTCAACCTGTCGTCCGCACCGGTGCGGCACGCGCTGCCGGCCGGCCGATGGCAGGCGCTGCACGTGCCCGGCCCCGTCTCTGGTCGTGCCGATGGCGGCGAACTGGTGTTGCCGGCGCACGCGGTGTACTGCGCACGGCGAGGCTGACCGGTTCGATAGACGACGCGGTGGAGCAGGGCGAAGAGCGATCTCCGCCCATTTTGCTGGGCGTCGCTTGGAACGCACGTGGGTGCACGGATGGCACGCTCTTCGTAGGAGCGACTTAAGTCGCGACCGGGGATTGTGTGGAAGGCTCCTTCGCGACTGAAGTCGCTCCTACGAACGCAGGAAGGGCGAAGCCGGGCGCTGCTCTGTCTGCCGCGTCTTGTCGTTGGATATTGCGGTGTTAAGTCCAAGACACTCTCCGTGCCCAGCACCCCACGCACGAAAGGCCTGCTGCCTTCATGGCAGTCACGAATAGGGCCAGTGCAGGTGATTGCGCTCTTCGTAGGAGCGACTTCAGTCGCGACCGAGGATTGCGCGGAAGGCCCCTTCGCGACTGAAGTCGCTCCTACGAGAGCAGGGAGGGTGAGCCGGGTGCTGCTCTGTGTGCCGCATCTTGTCGTTGGATATCGCGGTGTCCAATCCAAGGCATTCTCCGCATCCAGCACTCCACGCACGAAAGGTCTGCTGCCTGCGCGTCGGTCACGGATAAGACCCGTGCAGGCGATGGCGCTCTTCGTAGGAGCGACTTCAGTCGCGACCGGGGGATTGCGCGGAAGGCTCCTTCGCGACTGAAGTCGCTCCTACGAGGGCAGGGAGGGTGAGCCGGTTGCTGCTCTATCTGATGGCATCTTCGTTGGAAATTGCGGTGTCCAATCCAAGGTACTCTCCGTACCCAGCACCCACGCACGAATGGTCTACTGCCTGCGCGTCGGCCATGGATAGGAGCGGTGCAGGCGGTGGCGCTCTTCGTAGGAGCGACTTCAGTCGCGACCAAGGCATTGCGTGGAAGGCTCCTTCGCGACTGAAGTCGTTCCTACGAGGGCAGGGAAGGTGAGCCAGTTGCTGCTCTATCTGCTGGCATCTTCGTTGGATATTGCGGCGTCCAATCCAAGGCATTCTCCGCATCCAGCACTCCACGCACAAAAGGTCTGCTGCCTGCGCGTCGGCCACGGATAGGACCCGTGCAGGCAATGGTGCTCTTCGTAGGAGCGACTTCAGTCGCGACCGGGGCATCGCGCGGAAGGCTCTTTCGCGACTGAAGTCGCTCCTACGGAAGAACATGGGGCGACGGTTCGCATCCGTTCGATGGCTCGATGGCACACACACCGGGCACGAAAAAGCCCGCTGCTTGCGCAGCGGGCCGTGGTGTCGCGGAACAGCCGGCGGCGGATCAGAACTTGTAGTTCACGCCGATCTGGTAGCTGCGGCCCCATTCCACGGTTTCCAGCGGGCGGTCCTTGCTGCCGGCATAGGTCTCGTATCTGGAGTTGGTCAGGTTGCTGGCCTGCAGGAACAGGCTCAGGCCCCTGAACATCGTGCCGTCGCCGAAGCTGTAGCCGATCTGCGCGTCCAGCACGTTCTCGCCCTTGACGTAGCGCAGGGTGCGGTTGCCGTTGAAGTTGCCGATCTCGCCGATGAAGTCCGAGCGCCTGCGCTGGTTCAGGCGCACTTCGAAGCCGTCGTTCTCGTAGTAGGCGGTGAAGTTGTACACGCGCTTGGACAGGCCCGGCAGCATGATCGGATCGCTGCCGACGCTGGAGACTGTGCCCGGATCCGGCGGGATGGTGATGTCGCTGTCGTTGAAGCTGGCGCTGGCCACCATGCCGAAGCCGCGCAGGGCATCGGTGAACAGGTCCAGCGGCAGCGAAGCGGTCAGTTCCGCGCCGCGCAGGCTGCCGCCGCTGCCGTTGAACGGCGCGGTGTAGTAGCCGGTCTTGTCCACCACGATGCCCGGCGGCAGGGTGACGCCGTTGGCTTCCAGCCACGCGTCGACCTGCTGGGTGAAGTCGTAGCCGTCGCGTTTCTCGGTGTAGATGTAGGTCTTCAGGTCCTTGTAGAACACCGCGGCGGCCACATAGGCCTTGTTGCCGAAGTATTTTTCCCAGGACAGGTCGACCGCGTTGGCCACCCACGGGTCCAGGTTGGGGTTGCCGCCGCTGGCGCCAGGCTTGCCGGTGTTGGTATCCACGCCGAATTCCATCGACGCGCGCAGTTCGTCCACGCGCGGGCGCGCGACCTGGCGGGCCATCGCGAAGCGGACCGTGTTCTCGGCCGGCAGCTCGAAGGCAAGGTTCAGGCTGGGCAGGAAGTCGAGGTAGCTCTTGCCTTCGTTGATCGGGATGACCTGGCTGCCGACCGGCTGCCCGCCATCCCAGTAGTTCGAGCTGGACGACTGGCGCACGTGCTGCGCCTGGATGCCGATGTTGCCGCGCACCGGGACCGAGCCGATCTGCGTGCTGATGTTGGCGCGCAGGAAGGTGGTGGTGATCTCCTCGTCCACCGTCCACTGCTTGGGAATCAGGTAGCTCTCGGTGGTGGTCGGATTGAACACCATGTATTTGGCGACGGCGGCCGGTACGTTCCAGGCCGGAATGTAGCCGGCGCCGGCGAAGCCCAGGTTGACCGGCTTGTACTGGAATTCGGATGCGATGCTGGTCACGCCCTGCGCGCCGAGGTTGATGTTGCCCTCGGCCTGGGTCTTGTCCTTGCTGCGGTCGGCGTAATTGACGCCTGCATCGACGTCGGTGAACCAGCTCAAGCCTGCCGGTGCCGGGAAGTTGACCGCCAGCTTGAAGCCCTTCAGTTCGTCGTCCACATGCGGTGTCTTGCCATAGCCCGAACCGTAGATGGTGTTGGTCAGGTACAGCTTGCTGGCGTCGGAATAGTCCAGGCCCGGGGTGAACTGCGGGAAGCTGCCGCCGGCGAAGTTCAGCTTCACCGAATCCAGCTGTGGCGCCGGCAGCAACTGCAGGTTGTTTTCCAGGTTGATCTCGTCGCGCTCGGCCTTGGACCAGCTGACATCGGCCACCAGGCGCACCTCGCCGAAGGTGAATTCGTTGTTCCAGCCGAAGGCCTTGATGCTGTCCTCGCGGTGGTTGTACATGCCGCGCACCAGCGGATAGACGTTGTGCGCGGTGCCGCCGACGAAGGTGCCGTCCTTGATCAGGGCGTCGCTGACCTGCAGGCGGTCATAGCCGCCGTTGTAGTCGCCCAGGTGGATTTCCATCTGGTTGGCGGTGTCGTATTCCTTGGCCTTGGTGTAGAAGGCGTCGAGCGTGCTGGTCCAGGCGTTGTTCGGGCGGAACTGCACGGTGGCCATCACCCCGTCGCGCCTGGCGTTGCCGGTGCGGCGCAGCGCCTTGATGCCGTCGGAATAGAACGTGCCGGCAGCCACGCCCGGACGCCAGTTGTCGCCAATGGCCTGCCAGGGCTCGTACAGGCCGACCTGGTTCTCCTGCTTGGCCATGTCCGAATGCGAATAGCCGACGGCCAGTCCGAGGGTGTCGTCGGCGAACTTGTCCACGAAGCTGACGTTGAAGCGGTTGCCGTAAGGGTCGACGCCGGCGGCTTTGCCCAGCGAGTTCTTCTGGTAGCGGCCGCTGACGGCGATCACGCGCTCGCCGTAGCTGAGCGGGCGCACGGTCTGCATGTCCAGCGTGCCGGACAGGCCCTGGCCGACCAGGCCGGCGTCGGGGGTCTTGTACACGGTGACGCCGCTGATCAGCTCGGACGGGTACTGGTCGAATTCGACGCTGCGGTTGTCGCCGGTGCTGACCATCTCGCGGCCGTTGAGCAGGGTGGTGGCGAAGTCCGGCGACAGGCCGCGCACGCTGATCACCTGGGCGCGGCCGGCCACGCGCTGGGCGGCCAGGCCGGGCAGGCGGGCGATGGACTCGGCGATGCTCACGTCCGGCAGCTTGCCGATGTCCTCGGCCGAGACGGCCTCGACGATCGAGGTGGAATCGCGCTTGACCGAGATCGCGCTCTCGATGCCGCGGCGGATGCCGGTAACGGTGACGGTGTCCAGGTCGACGGCGTCGGCCTTCTTCTGGCCATCGTCGGTGGTGCTCTGCGCGTAGGCGCCGCTGGCCTGCAGGGCCAGCGCGGACGCGAGCGCCACGCTCAGCAGGTTGCGCTTGGTGTTCAACATTCTCCCCTCTCCCAGGTGATGTCGTTTGGTTGTTGCGTGCGTGCGCCGGATTGGATTCCGGTCGTTCGTCGCCGATGCGATGCGGCCTGATTGCGACTGTCATGCATGGTAATCAGCAGGCAACGGCGTGGAATCGGCCTGCATACGTATTCAATGCGCCGGTCTGCGCCGCATGCGCCGGGTTTTCGCATGACAACGATGGCAACGGCGCCTCGAGGGCGCCGTTGGTGGTGGGACGGTCATGGGATTGGTGTGTTTAGGAGCGCGCCGACGTGCGCTCCTGCGCGGCAGTGCGCATCAGTCCAGCGGCACGAAGCGGATCGCGGCGCCGCCGCCGGGCGCGAGGTTCAAGGTGATGCGGTCGCCGCTGGCGACTTCCCGGGTCTCGCGCACGAAGGCGAACGGCTTGTCGCGCCAGTTGGCGCCGTCGCCGTCGCGGTAGATCTCGGCACGGTAGCGGCGGCCCGGTTCGAGGAAGGACAGCGGCGTGTCCAGTGTGTGCGGGTGATCGTCGCCGACGCTGCCGATGAACCATTCGCCGCTGCCGCGCGCCTTGCGCGCGAAGGTCACGTACTGGCCGACCTCGCCGTCCAGTACATGGCTTTCCTCCCAGTCCACCGCCACATCCCTGATGAACCGGAAGGCGTCCGGGTGCTGCGCGTAGTGCTCGGGCAGGTCGGCCACCATCTGGATCGGGCTGTACAGCACCACGTACAGCGCCAGCTGCTTGGCCAGGGTGCTGCGCAGCGGCAGGCCGTTGCGGCCCTTCAGGCTGAGGATGCCGGGGGTGTAGTCCATCGGCCCGGCCAGCATGCGGGTGAACGCCAGCGTGGCCTCGTGGCCCGGCGGATTCGGCGGATCGCCCCAGGCGTTGAACTCCATGCCGCGCGCGCCCTCGCGCGACACCCAGTTCGGCCAGGTGCGGCGCAGGCCGGTGTCCTTGATCGGCTCGTGCGCGTTGATGGCGATGTGCCGCTGCGCCGCCTGCTGGACCACGCGCAGGTGGTGGTTGCTCATCCACTGGCCTTCGTGCCACTCGCGCACGACCGGGCCGCCTGCGCGGTCCTGGCGCTGGATGTCGCCGGCATCGCAGACATAGCCGGTCTTGACCACGTCCACGCCGTTGCGCGCGTACAGGTCGAGCGCGGCCGGCAGCTGGCGCTCGTAATGGCTCACCGCGCAGGCGGTTTCGTGGTGGCCGATCAGGTGCACGCCCTTGCCGGCGGCGTACGTCGCCAGCCCCGGCAGGTCGAAGTCGGCGGTGGGGCGGGTGAAGTCGAAGCCCCAGCCATTGGCGAACCAGTTGCCGTCCCAGCCGGGGTTCCAGCCTTCCACCAGCACGCCGCGGAAGCCATTGGCGGCGGCGAAGTCGATGTAGCGCCGGGTGTTGGCGGTGGTGGCGCCGTGTTTCGGGCCGGTCGCCCAGGTCTCGGTCTCCAGGTGCAGCGACCACCACACGCCCACATACTTGGCCGGCGTGAACCAGCTCACGTCGCCGATGGCATTGGGCTCGTTGAGGTTGAGGATCAGGCTGGATTCGGCCAGGTCGCCGGCGCGTTCGCCGATCTGGATCGTGCGCCATGGGGTTTCGAACGGCAGCGCACGCACCACCGCTGCATCGCCGCTGCCGGGCGTGAGCGCGGCGCGCAGCACGTCGCCATCGCCGCGGGCCAGGTTCATGCCGGCGTAGTCCACCAGCGCCGCTTCGTGCAGGGAGACGTGCAGGCCGCTGTCGTCGCGCAGGGTGAGCGGCGTCTGCGCCGTGCCCACTTCCTTCAACGGCGTGCGCTGGTACAGGTATTCCTCGCGGTTCCACTCGAAGGCGGGAATCCACCAGGCGGTGGCCGGGCGGGCGAGCGCGAACTCAGTCAACTCCGCGCGGATGTGCGCTTCCCGCATCGCCGGCTGCTGCGGGAATTCGTAGCGGAAGCCGACGCCGTCGTCGTAGACGCGGAACACCACGTCGAAGCGGCGCCCGGGATGGGCCGCATCCAGCGGCTTCTCGGCGAAGCGGGCGCGCAGTTCGTTGTAGTGGTTGCGGGTCAGGCGGCGCTCGCCCCAGGGCTGTTCCCAGGTTTCGTCGACGCTGCGGCGGGATTGCCCGACCAGTTCGAGGTTGCGCTCCAGCCGCCCGTCGCCGAGCAGGAAGCCCAGCCGCGACGGCGCGATCACCGCCTGGCCCCTGCGTTCGACGCGGTAGGCGATGCGCCCTTCGTGCTGCGATTCGAGCGCGACCGCGAGCACCTCCCCGGGCGAACCGACGCGGGCCAGATCGGCTGCATGCGCGGCGGGAAGGCCGGCCAGCAGCAGGACGGAGGCGAGTTTCATGCGGAAAAGACGGGAGGACGGGCTTGGCGCGGCCATGACGGGTAGCGACTCCGGAATGCAGGAACGGGAAGCAGGTGCCGCCACTATTCCAGTTGGTGCGGAGCGTCATTGACGGTAGCGGCACTGAATACGTATGCACCGGCAGTGCGCATCCGCCGGGCGGCCTCTACCATGGCCCGGGCGCATCGGCGCCGCACATCGCATCCGTGATTCCCGGAGGGGGGAAGCGCTTGATGAAAAGCAAACCGCAGCTGTCGTTCTGGCAGATCTGGAACATGTGTTTCGGGTTCCTCGGCATCCAGTTCGGCTTCGCGCTGCAGAACGCCAATGCCAGCCGCATCTTCGAAACGCTGGGCGCATCGATGGAGGCGGTGCCGGGACTGTGGATCGCCGCGCCGCTGACCGGGTTGCTGGTGCAGCCGGTGGTCGGCTACCTGTCCGACCGCACCTGGACCCGCTGGGGTCGGCGCCGGCCGTTCTTCATGGCCGGCGCGGTGTTGACCACGCTGGCGCTGCTGCTGATGCCCAATTCGCCGACGCTGTGGATCGCCGCCGGCACGCTGTGGGTGCTGGACGCCTCGATCAACGTGTCGATGGAGCCGTTCCGCGCCTTCGTCGGCGACCAGCTGGCGCCGCGCCAGCGCCCGGCCGGCTATGCGATGCAGAGCTTCTTCATCGGCGTCGGCGCCATCGTCGCCAGCCTGCTGCCCTACCTGCTGGCGCACCGGGGCGTGGCCAACACCGCCGCGCCGGGCGAAGTGCCGGACACGGTGCGCTACGCGTTCTACTTCGGCTCGGCGGTACTGCTGGCGGCGATCGCGTGGACGGTGTTCAGCACGCGCGAATATTCGCCGGCCGAGCTGGCCGCGTTCGACGATGCCGAGCCTGCCGCCGAACACCGCGCGGTTGCCGCGGAGGGCGTACCGTCGTGGGTACAGGCCGGTTTCTGGCTGCTGCTGGGCGTGGTGCTGGCAGTGCTGATCGCATGGCGGCAGGGCGACAGGATGCTCTACGTGCTGGCTGGCCTGTGCGCCGCCTACGGCGTGCTGCTGATGCTGGCGCGGGTGCTGCCGGGCACGCACATGCTGGCGGCCATCGTCGGCGACCTGCGCGCGATGCCGCTGACGATGCGGCGGCTGGCATGGGTGCAGTTCTTCTCGTGGTTCGCGCTGTTCGCGATGTGGATCTACACCACCGCTGCGGTGGCCGGCACCCACTTCGGTTCCATCGATCCGCAGTCGGCGGCCTACAACGAGGGCGCCAACTGGGTGGGCGTGCTGTTCGGTGCCTACAACGGTTTTGCCGCGCTGGCGGCGCTGCTGATTCCGCTGATGGTGCGGGCGCTTGGCTTGCGCTGGAGCCACCTGCTCAACCTGTGGCTGGGCGGCATCGGGCTGGTGTCGCTGATGTTCATCCGTGATCCGCAGTGGCTGCTGCTGTCGATGCTCGGCGTCGGTTTCGCCTGGGCCTCGATCCTGTCGCTGCCGTATGCACTGCTGTCCGACAGCGTGCCGGCGAAGAAGATGGGCGTGTACATGGGCATCTTCAATTTCTTCATCGTGATCCCGCAGCTGGTGGCCGCCAGTGCGCTTGGCTTCGCGCTGCGCGCGTGGCTGGGCGGCGTGCCGATGCACGTGCTGGTGCTGGGCGGGTGCAGCCTGTTCGTCGCCGGCCTGTGCGTGCTGCGGGTTCCGTCGCGTCCGGAGGTGGTGTGATGCGTGTGCGTCTGTCCGTTGCAGTCTCCCTTGCGTTGCTCGCCGGCTCGACCTTCGCCGGCCAGCGCCCCGATTACGTCGGCACCACCGAGCCGTTCGCCGGCGACGCGGTGTATTTTGTCGTCACCGACCGCTTCGTCAATGGCGACGAAAGCAACGATCATCGCGACCAGGGCGGCGAACACCGCACCTTCGACATCCCGGTGCATTGCGCGGACGGCATCGACGGCAACATCGGCTACCTCGGCGGCGATTTCAAAGGCGTGCTCGACAACGCCGCCTATATTCGCAAGCTCGGCTTCGGCGCGGTGTGGATCACGCCGATCATCGACAATCCGGACGAGGCGTTCACCGGCAGCAAGGAGATCAGCTGCAACAGCAGCCTGACCGATCGCGGCAAGACCGGCTACCACGGTTACTGGGGCATCAATTTCTATAAGCTCGACGAACACCTGCCGAGCAGGGATCTGGATTTTTCCGGTCTCACCCGCGGCCTGCACGCGACCGGGCTGAAGGTGGTGCTGGACATCGTCGGCAACCACGGCTCGCCGGCGTGGACGATGCCGGTCGCCCAGCCGCAGTTCGGCCAGCTGTTCGACAAGGATGGCAAATTGGTGGCCGACCATCAGAACCTGCCGCCGCAGCAGCTGGACCCACAGCACAACCCGCTGCACGCCTTCTACAACACCATCGGCCCGGTCGATGGCGAAAAAGGCTCGATCTTCGACGGCAACCTCGCCGAGCTGTCCGACTTCAACCAGCACAACCCGGCGGTGATGGATTACCTGGTCAGTGCCTACCTGCAATGGACCGCGCAGGGCGTGGACGCGCTGCGCATCGACACCATCGGCTGGCTGCCGCACCCGTGGTGGCACGAGTTCGTCGGCCGTATCCGCGCCGAGCATCCGGGCATGTTCATGTTCGGCGAGGCCTTCGACTACGACGCCGGCAGGATCGCCGAGCACACCTGGCCGGCCAACGCCAACGTCAGCGTGCTGGATTTCCCGCTGCGTGGCGCATTGTCGGCGGCGTTCGGCAAGGAACAGAAGGGCTTCGAGACGCTGGCCGAACCGTTGCACCTGAGCGGCGGCCCGTATGCCAACCCGTACGAACTGATGACGTTCTACGACAACCACGACATGGCGCGGCTGGACGCCAGCGACACCGGCTTCATCGACGCGCACAACTGGCTGTTCACCGCACGCGGCATTCCGGTGATCTACTACGGCTCGGAAACCGGCTTCATGCGCGGCCGCGCCGAGCACGCCGGCAACCGCGCCTACTTCGGCCAGCAACGCATCGACGCGGCGCCGCGCAGTCCGGTCTTCGCGCCGCTGCAGCGTATCGCCCGCCTGCGCGAGGCCACCCCGGCGCTGCAGCGCGGCCTGCAGGTCAACGAGCGCCTGCACGGCGACCAGGCGGTGTTCTACCGCGTGCTGCAGCATGGCGGCACCGCGCAGACCGCGCTGGTGCTGCTGAACAAGGGCGACGCGGCGCGGACCTTCGAGGTGCGCCGCTACCTGCAGCCCGGTACCTGGCGCGACGCGCTGGATGGCGGCTCGCGTACGGTGCGCGACGTGCTGACGGCGACGGTGCCCGCGCATGGCGCGAAGGTGTTCGTGCTCGACGCCGACGTGCGGCAGCCGGCGCTGCAGGCGCAGCTGGACGCGGTGCGATGGCCGGCCAGGCGGCCCGCGCCGCGCGCCTGCAGCGCTGACGCACCGGCTTGGTAGGAGCGGCTTCAGCCGCGAAGGGGCCTGCCCGCGGATCCTCCCGGCCCGCATGTCCACGCGTGGGGATTCAGATGGGAAAGCCCCATCGCGGCTGAAGCCGCTCCTACGGTTGCCGTGCGGCACCGACGGTACAATCCTCGCCCCGCCGGATACCGCACGCCATGGATACGCTTCCCCCGCAGACCCCGCTCGAAACGCTGCTGAAGGCGGCCATGGACGGTGCGGTGCCGATCAAGGCCTTCATGCAGGCCTTCGTCGCCTCCGAGGTGGTGCTGCTGACCGGCAGCCTGGTCACGCCCGACGGCAGCGGTTTCGACCCGCTGCTGTTCGACAAGCGGGGCGTGCTGCACGTGGCGGTGTTCACCGACAGGGCGCGTGTCGGCTTCCACACCCAGCAGGCGCCGCACACGCTGCGCTGGCCGATGCTGGACGTATTGCGCCGCGTACCGGGCGGTTACGGCGTGGCGGTCAACCCCGGCACCACGTTGGGGTTTGAAATTTCACCGTCGGGTGTGGGCGAAATCCTCAAGGACTTCACCTGAAATCCGCGCTCCCGGAAAAAAACTCCGGGCAGGCGGACCGGAAGCGGACCGACGTGGTGCGGTCTCAGCCCGGCCTCACCCGGTCGGCCCAGACGCTATGCGGATCGCCCATGTGCGCCCGTCGCGCGGTGGCCCGCGCCAGCGCGGCAAAGCCCAGCGCCATCGCCAGGGCCACGCCATCCACCCAGAACAATGCCCACTGGCCGGATGCGGCGGTAGCCCATAGCCAGCGCCCGGTCATCAGCCCGTGGCCGAGCGGCACCAGTGCAGTGACCGCCGCCGCGAGCCACAGCAGTTCGCGCGCAGCCTGCGCAGGCGTGCGCAGTGCCGCCCACAACACGCAGCCGCCCCAGACCAGGAAGCAGGCCCAGCGCGTGCCGCGGTCGGCCAGTTCCGGCGCATAGGTCTTCAACACCTGCGCAGCAACGAACGCTGCCGACACCGCCACGCACAGGCCGATGCACACGCCGACCGTGGCCAGCGCCATGTTCACCTGCGCGCGTCCCTGCTGGACCTGCCGGCGCTTGCGCCGCGACTCGATCCACAGCAGGTTGCCCGAATAGAACAGGAAGCTGCCGCCCAGACCGAGCAGGAAATACAGCCACGGCACCAGCGCGTTGCCGTATTCGCCGAAGTGCAGGGCATAGGCGGCAGTGAGCGTGGCGTGGTTGGCGTCGCGCCGGCCCGGCAACTGGCTGGCGAGCACGTCCCCGGTGTTGGCGTCCAGCGCCACCGCGCCCAGCGGCCCCAGCGCGCGCGGCGATTCTCCGGTGATTTCGACGATAGCGTTGGTGTCCCCGGCATTGGCCAGTTTCAGGTAGGCCGGCTCGAAGGAGGCGATGCCCTGTTCGGCGGCTGCCTCGGCCGCGCGTTGGTGCCACATCGCCAGCGAACCGGAGATGGCCGGGGTGCCGGTGCCGGCGCGTACCGGGGCCGTGTCCAGCGCGGCCGGCAATGCCTGCATCAGCCGGTTGTCGAACACCAAAGGGTTGAGCACGGCCAGTTGCAGCGACAGCAGGCACAGCAGCGCGCCGGTGACGGCGAACAGCAGGTGGAACGGCAGGCTGAGTACGCCGACGAGGTTGTGCGCGTCCTGCCACAGCTGTTTGGTGTTGCGGCCCGGCCGCAGCGCGAACAGGTCCTTGAACAGGCGCGGCAGGTGGATCACCAGCCCGGACAGGATCGCCACGCCGTACAGCAGGCTGACCAGCCCCATCAGCTGGATACCGGCTACCGGCAGGCCCAGCGAGTAGTGCAGTTCGTTGACCAGTTCGGCCAGTCCGGCCTGCGGTGGCGTCGGGCTGCCTTCGAGCTGGCCGCTCCAGGCGTAGCGCCAGCCACCGCCGGCGTCCTGCCAGTAGGCCAGCGCCTGCGGCATTTCCGCGCCGGGGAAGGTCATGCCGAGGTGGTTGCGCGCTTCGGGATGACGCGCGAGCACGCCGTCGAGCAGGTGCTGCGCATCGTCCAGCGATTGCGGCGCGGCATCGGCCTGCGTGCCCTGCCACGCCGGCAGGTCGTGGTGGAACACGGTGATCGCGCCGGCGTAGAACGCCACGAACAGCGCCAGCCCGGCCACCAGCCCGACCCAAGTGTGCAGCGTGGTGAAGGTGCGCAGCGTCTGCGAACTGAACTTCATCGGAGTGTGCTCACTGTGCCAGCCCGCTGCCGCGCAGCAGCCACAGCAGCGCGAAACCGGTCACGGCCGCCAGCCCCAACCCGGCCCAGGCGCGACGCCCATTGCCGAACGCAAACGCAGCCGTGGCCGCGGCTATCCACAGCGGGATGAAGGCGACCAGCGAAGGCACCAGTGCCTGCTGCCACGGGCCGGGGGCCAGCCAGCAGCCCAGCCCGGTCAGCGCGGCGGCGAGGAAAAAGCCGGCGACGATCCCGGCCAGCGCCCGCGCCCACATCAGCCTTTCCCTTCCGGCAGGCGGGCCGGCGCACCGCCCAGCACGGCCAGCGCCGGCAGGGCGATGGCCGCCAGCGACCAACTGGCCAGCATCACGCACAGCCCGGCACCGACGCCGAGCGCGCCGATCCACAGCGCCAGTGCCGCTGCGGCGACCAGCAGGCCGAGGCCGGTGCCGGCCCTGTGCAGTGGGAGCGGCAACGACCAGCGGCAGTGGCGCGAGCCGGCGTACAGCAGCGCCGCCGAAAGCAGCGACGCGGCCGTGCCGAACAGGCCGGGCAGGAACGGACTCATGCGGTGCGCTCGTGGCTCACCACTGGTAACGCGCGCTGGCGGTGATCGAACGCGGGTAACCGTAGTAGCACCAGAACGCCGAATCGCAGGTGCTGACATATTCCTTGTCGGCCAGGTTCTGCGCGTTCAGCTGCAAGCGCCAGTTGCCGAGGTCGTAGTGCACCGCGGCGTCGAACAGGGTGTAGGACGGCGTGCGCCACAGGTTGGCGCTGTCGCCGTAGTGCGCGCCGACGTAGCGCACGCCCAGCCCAAAGCCCAGCCCGGCCAGCGCGCCGGCGGTGACGGTGTAGTCGCCGCCCAGCGAGGCGGTGTGTTTGGGCTGCAGCGGGATTTCCCGGCCCAGCGTGGCCGCGTCGGTGGTGCGGGTCACTTCCGAGTCGATGTAGGCGTAGGCACCGTGCACGCTGAAGTTGCGGGCGATGTTCCAGCGGCCTTCCAGCTCGACGCCGCGCGAGCGGACCTCGCCCTGCTGGATCGAATACAGGGTGTGGTCGGGATCAACCACCAGCACGTTGTTCTGGGTGATCTCGTAGGCGGCCAGCGTGACCAGCACATTGCCGTTGGCCGGCTGGTACTTGATGCCGGCCTCGACCTGCTCGCCGGTGGTCGGGTCGAAGGCGCGGCCGCCGCGGTCCGGGTGCTCGCTGCCGACCGCGGCCTGGAACGACTGCGACCAGCTCACGTACGGCGCGAAGCCGTTGTCGAACACGTAGTTGACGCCGACACGGCCGGACAGCTTGTCGTCGCTCTGGTGCGCGCCATTGGTGTCGGTGCCGACCCAGTCCTGGCGTCCGCCGAGGGTGAACACCCAGCGGTCCAGCTTGATCTGGTCCTGCATGTACAGGCCCAGCTGCGACTGCCGCTGGTCGGTGAAGCTGGTGAACGCCGGCCGCAGATTTGGCATGCTGCCGTACACAGGTGCGTAAGCATCCAGCGAGGTGGCGGTGAAGGCGAAGTCAGAGGCGTAGTCGCGGTTGGAGCGGCGGTAGTCCAGGCCGGCCAGCAGCACGTGCTCGGCGCGGCCGGCGTCGAAGCGCCATTGCAGGTTGTTGTCGATGCCGAAGGTCTTCTCGTCCTCGCGGGTGGAGAACAGGTAGCGGGTCAGCGTGCGCTTGTCGGCCTGCAGGCCGAAGGTGCCGACCACCACGTTTGGCTCCAGCGTGGCATCGACCACGCGCGCGCTCTGCCGGAACGAGGTGCCGCCGCCGAAGTCGTGGCTGAACTCGTAGCCCAGCGAGGCGACGGTCTTGACGTAGTCGTTGGAGTTCGGCTCGCCGGTGTAGAGGCTGGGCGAAATCCTGCCGTTGGGGTTGGGCAGCAGCGTGCCTTCCGGCGGCAGGAAGCCGGCACCGGCCTTGGTGTCGGCCTTCTGCCAGCGCGCCAGCACGGTCAGCTCGTTGGCCTCGTCCGGCTTCCAGGTCAGCGCCGGGGCGAAGTAGTAGCGGTCGTCGTGGATCTGATCGACGAAGGTGTCGCTGTTGCGCGCCAGGCCGGTGAGGCGGTACAGCAGCGTGCCTTCATCGTTGAGCTTGCCGCCCAGGTCGAACGCGGCCTGCTTCAGGTTGTCGCTGCCGACCTGCACCTCGACCTCGCGCAGCATGTCTTCGCGCGGGCGCTTGCTGACGTAGTTGAGCAGGCCGCCGGGCGGCATCGCACCGTAGTTGACCGAGGCCGGCCCCTTCAGCACTTCGATGCGCTCCAGCCCGTACGGCTCGACGCGGGTGGCGCCGGTCCAGGTACCTTCCGGCAGCGCCAGCCCGTCGAGGTAGCGCGCCGGGGTGAAGCCGCGCACCAGCAGCCAGTCGCTGCGGGTGTCCGGCCCGTAGCCGCCGCCCTGGGTGCCGGCGGTGTACCACACCGCTTCTTCGACGCCGTGCTGGCCGCGGTCCTGGATGTCGCGTGCGGTCACGATCGAGATCGACTGCGGCACCTCGACCAGCGGCGTGGCGGTCTTGGTCGCGGTGCCGGTGGCCTTGGGAATGGGCGCGGTGACCTGCACCGCGTCCAGGGTGCGGGCGTCCTGCTGGGCCAGGGCCAGGCCCGGGGCGGCCAGCAGGGCCAGATGGACGGCGACGGCAAGGCGGTGGCCGGGGCCGCGGGTGGGCCGGCGCAGGGAGCGGGGAAGGGCGTGCATGGGGTTTCTCTGGGAATGGGGTCGGCGGGCGCGGAAGCCGCCCGTCATGGCGCGTAGATGGTAATCATTCCCGTTTGAGGGCGCCATGCCGCCGTTGCCGGCCCGGGGTCAGGCCGCGACCGAGGAGCCGCGGATGGCCAGCCGGACCGGAATGCTGTGGCTCTCTGCCGGCTGGCCGTGGATCAGCGCGATCAGGCTGTCCACCAGCATCGCCCCGGCCAGCTTGGTGTCCTGCTGCACCGTGGACAGCGGCGGCACCGCCGAGCCGGCGATGGGGATGTCGTCGAAGCCGGCCACCGCCACGTCCTGCGGGATGCGCAGGCCATGCTCGCGCAAGGCCCGCATCGCGCCGATGGCGATCAGGTCGCTGGCCGCGAACACCGCATCGAACTGCCCGGCGCGCTGCAGCAACGCGTTGGCCGCCTCGTGGCCGGATTGCTCGGTGGTGATGGCATCGGCCTGCAGTGCCGTGACGGGCTCGATCCCGGCCTGGCGCAGCGCCTGCGCGTGGCCGCGGTAGCGTTCCAGGAATTCGGGGTAATGCTCCGAGGCGTGGCCGAGGAAGGCGATCCGCCGCCGTCCCTGCTCGAGCAGGTGGGTGGTGATGTCGAACCCGCCCTGGAAGTTGTCGCAGCCGATCGACACCCCCGGTTGGCCGGGCAGCGCCGCGCCCCAGCGCACGAAGTGGGTGCCCTGTTCGACCAGCCGCTGCAGCCGCTGCTCGGCCTCGAGGTAGTCGCCGTAGCCCAGCAGGATCAGCCCATCGGCCTTGTTGCTGTCCTCGAAATCGGCATGCCAGTCGCTGGACAGCTGCTGGAACGACACCAGCAGGTCGTAGCCCTTCAGCGCGCAGGCGCGGGTGATCGAGCCGAGCATCGAGTGGAAGAACGGGTTGATCAGCGAGTCGTCCGGGGTCGGGTCCTCGAAGAACAGCAGCGCCAGCGTGCCGGACTGCTGGCAGCGCAGGCTGGAGGCGTTCTTGTCGACCTTGTAGTTCAGCTGCCGCGCGATCTCGAGGATGCGCTTGCGGGTTTCGGCGTTGACCATCGGGCTGCCGCGCAGCGCGCGCGACACCGTCGGCTGCGAAACGCCGGCCATGTGCGCGATGTCCAGTGACGTGGCTTTGCCCTTGATGACCATCATGACCGGCAGCGTGAAGGTGCCGGCCATCATGCCACGCGGCGGCAGCGAGGGCGCCGGCCCGTGGGGTCAGCGCAGCGGCGTGGCGCCGGTCTGCCGGCACACCTCGGCCAGTGCGTCCTGCAGCAGGCGCGCGCGCTCGAAGTCGTGCAGCTCCGGGTCGTGCTCCAGCACGCGCGCGTCGTGGCACTCGAACGCATCGGCGCCGTGCAGGTTCCAGGCCTGCTGCAGTTGCCGGTGCGGGTGGTTGCCCAGGCGCAGGGTGAACCACAGCCGGTTGCCGATGGTGGACAGGTCGCTGGCCGGCCCGGCCCAACTCTCGCCGCTGGCGGTGCAGCGCACGCGGTAGATGCCGCTGCGGATCGCGCGGCGCTTGTAGTCGGCGATCTGCTGCCGGCGTTGATGCTTGTCCATGGGAAGACGGTCCTGAAAGGAAAGTTACATATTGCCCGGGTAAAAATATGATGGCAATATTACCCGGGTCAAATATGGAGCCGATGCATGAACGATCCCCTGAAGGCGCCCCACGCCCTGTTCGATGGCAGCCGCCTGCTGGCCCGCGGCGAACTGCGGGAGGTGGTACGGGAAGCCGCCGTGCGCGCGGGCGTGGCCGCGGACGGGCGTCCCCTGCTGTTGCTGGACGACCGCACCGGGCAGAGCCTGGACCTGGACCTGCGCGGCGATGCCGCGCAGGTGCTGCAGCGGCTGGGCGTGGTGGCGCGCGAGGTGACCCTGTTGCCGCGCCACTGGGAATGGCTGGCGGCGCAGCCCGGTGGGGCCTCGTCGGCCCTGCGCAGGCTGGTGGAGGAGGCGCGCCGGCGCGATGGCGGGGCCGGCGACCTGCGCCAGCGCCGCGAGGCGCAGTACCGGGCGATGCTGGCGCTGGCCGGCGACCTGCCGGGCTTCGAGGAGGCCAGCCGCGCCCTGTTTGCCGGCGACGCGGCCGGCTTCGCCGAGCGCCTCCGGCAATGGCCGGCCGACGTGAGGGATTACCTCGCCAGCCTGTCGGCGCACGACGCGGGTTGAAGGCGGGCAGCGGGCATCGCGGAGGGCGATGCTACTATCTCCCGTCCCGTCCTCTGGCGCCTGCGCCGGGGACCACGGGCGCCGGTCCGCAGCGGAGCCGGCGCATTCCCGGCACACAACGCAAAGAGCGAATCCCATGGCCCGCGGCATCAACAAAGTCATCCTGGTCGGCAACCTCGGCAACGATCCGGACGTGAAGTACACCCAGAGCGGCATGGCCGTGACCCGCATCAGCCTGGCCACCACCAGCGTGCGCAAGGACCGCGACGGCAACAACCAGGAGCGCACCGAATGGCACCGCGTGGTATTCTTCGGCAAGCTCGGCGAGATCGCCGGCGAGTACCTGCGCAAGGGCTCGCAGGTCTACGTGGAAGGCGAGATCCGCTACGACAAGTTCACCGGCCAGGACGGCGTGGAGAAGTACACCACCGACATCGTCGCCAACGAGATGCAGATGCTCGGCGGCCGTGGCGAGGGTGGCGGCGGTGGTGGCGGTTACGGCGGCGGCGAGCGCCCGCAGCGCCAGTCGGCACCGCGCCCGCAGGGCGGTGGCGGCGGCTACGGCAACCAGGACCAGGGCGGCGGCTACGGCCAGCGCCCGCAGCGCCAGGCGCCCGCCCAGCAGCCGGCCGCGCCGCCGATGGACGACTTCGCCGACGACGACATCCCGTTCTGACGGACAGCGCCTTCAGTCTCGACGTCCAGGAGCCCCGATTCTTCGGGGCTCTTTGTTTTTGCGTTGATCACCGAGGCAGGAATGGGGATTTCTCCCGATGCGCCGGCAACGCATCCGCGGCAGCATCGCAGGCGATGGGGCCGGCGCGCCGGGCCCGTATCGCGCTGTGGGGCGGGAAGAGCTTCCTGTACCTTGCCGCCATGTCCCGTGCCCTGCTGGAGGTCGTCGAATGATGAAGCGCTGGTCCATCCTGCTGTTCGCCCTGGTTGCCGGTGGCGCGGCGTCGGCCACGGTCGCGGCCGAGCAGCGGCCGCGCGCGCGCGAGGCCGGCGTGGTGATCGGCACGCTGCCGACCGGGCCGCGCAATGCGATCACCGACGTGGCCGGGGTTGGCGTCGGCCATGCCACGCTGCGCGAGGGCACGCGCCTGCATACGGGCGTCACCGCGATCCTGCCGCATGCCGGCAACCTGTACCGGCAGCGGGTGCCGGCCGCGATCGTCGTCGGCAACGGCTACGGCAAGCTGGCCGGCATCACCCAGGTGCAGGAACTGGGCGAACTGGAAACGCCGATCCTGCTGACCGGGACGCTGAGCACCTGGAAGGTCGCCGACGCGACGGTGGACTGGCTGCTGCGCCAGTCGGGCATGGAGCAGGTGCGTTCGATCAATCCGGTGGTCGGCGAGACCAACGACGGCTATCTCAGCGACATCCGCGCGCGTCCGCTGACGCCGGCGCTGGTGGAGCGCGCCCTGACCACGCCGTCCTATGCCGAGGTCGAGGAAGGCGATGTCGGTGCCGGCGCGGGCACGGTCGCCTTCGGCTGGAAGGGCGGCATCGGCACCAGTTCGCGGCACCTGCCCGCGGCCGATGGCGGCTACACGGTCGGGGTGCTGGTGCAGAGCAATTTCGGCGGCGAACTCACCATCGCCGGCGTGCCGGTCTGGAAGGCGCTGCCGGAGCCGGCGGCCTACGCGCGCAGCCTGGCGGTACCGCCGCCGAGTACCGGCGACGGCAGCATCATGATGGTGGTGGCCACCGATGCCCCGCTTGACGCGGCGCAGCTGCAGCGGCTGGCGAAGCGGGCGCTGGTGGGGCTGGCGCGTACCGGTTCGGTGATGTCCAACGGCTCGGGCGATTACGTCATCGCCTTCTCCACCGCGAAGGGAAACCGGCGCGATCCGGAGGTGGCGGCGCAGCCGGCGCGCAGTGTCGCCGGCGAGGCGATGTCGCCGCTGTTCCAGGCCGCCGCCGAGGCGACCGAGGAAGCCATCGTCAATTCGCTGTTCCGCGCCCATACCGTGCAGGGACACCGCGGCACCGCGGCGGCGTTGCCGCTGGAGCCGGTGCTGGAGGCGGTGCGGCGCGCGAAGGTCGCGGTACCGGCGTCGCCCTGACACCCCCGATGTACGCGGCCGCGGCGCATCGCAGGGGCGCGGCGATGCCGCCGTTACCGCGGTCGCCCCGGCCGATGGAGAAACCATGCACGTGTTGATCGCCGCCTTGCCGCCCTTCCGCCGGTTCCCGTGGGCAGCCGTCCTGTTCGCCTTCGCACTGCTGCCGGCATGCGTGGCGCCAGCCTCCGCCGCGTCCACGTCGGTGGAGGCCGGTGGCCTGCAGCGGGAACTGGAGCGCCTCGTCGCGCCGTTTGATGGAAAGGTCGGCGCCTACGTGCTGGACCTGCGCAGTGGCCGCCACGCGCAGGTGAACGGCGATGCCGGTTTCCCGATGGCCAGCACGGTCAAGGTCCCGGTGGCGGTGCACATCCTCGCCGTGGTCGACGAGGGCCGGCTCGACCTGCGCCAGCAGGTCGTGCTGCAGGCGTCCGACATCTACCCGGCGATGGGCGGGCCGATGGATACCCATCTGACCGCGGGTTCGGCCATCACCGTGCGCGACCTGCTGCACATGATGCTGGCCGTCAGCGACAACAACGCCACCGACATCCTGATCCGCCTCGGCGGCGGCCCGGCCGCGGTGGACGCACGCATGCGCGCGCTGGGCATCGACGGCATCCGCGTCGACCGCTACATCTGGGAGATGCTCGCGCACTCCATGGGCGAGCTCGAGGTGTCGGCCGACAGGCCGATCAGCCACGCCGGCTATGCCGCCCTCGACGCGACCGTCAGGAGCGTCGAGGAACAACGGCGCTTCACCCGCCTGTACAACGCGGACCCGCGCGACACCAGCACGCCGGCGGGCATGGCCGCGCTGCTGCGGCGCATCTGGGAGGGCAGGGCATTGCGCCCGGATACCACCGCCGTGCTCAAGGCGATCCTGCTGGACTGCCGCACCGGGCAGGCACGGCTCAAGGGCATGCTGCCCGACGCCACGCCGGTCGCGCACAAGACCGGCACGGTCGACGAGGTGATCAACGACGTGGGGGTGATCGTGTTGCCGGGCGGCAGGGGCGAGGTGGTCGTGGCGGTGTACCTCGTCTCCGGCGCCAGCGACCAGGCCCGGGACCGGATGATCGCGCAGGTCGCGCGCGCGGCCTACGACTACTTCCTGTTCGTTCCGCAGGAGTGAGGCGAACGTCCGCGCGCCTCATGCGCTCAGTTCAGCAGCCGCGCCAGCTGCGTGCGGTTGGCCACGTTCAACTTGCGGAAGATCGAGCTGATCTGGGATTCGATGGTCTTGCGCGAACGGCACAGGCGTTCGGCGATGGCGTCATTGCGCAGTCCGGACGCGACCAGCCCGGCGACCTTGCGTTCGCTGGGCGAGAGGCACTGGAGCAGCGGCAGGGCGCGTGCCGGGAGGGCGTCGGCCGCGTCCTGCGCCTCGCCGTCGGGCACGAGGATCAGCAGGTGCTGCGCATGGCGGAACGAATTGCCCGGCGCCGAGCTGATCTCCACCCGCAACGTTTCGCCCGGGCGCTGCGGGTGCGCGATGGCGAAGGTGGCGCGGTTGCCGGGAGACGGGGCCGCGCCGGCCGCATCGGCCATCCAGCGGCGCAACGGCGCCTCGATCGCGTGCGGCAGCCGCCCGCTGCGCTCTGCATCGGCGCTCCAGCGCCGGCACAGGCGCTTGGCTTCGCGCGACATGTAGGACGGCGCCAGGGTCTGGTCCACCAGCACCGCCGCCAGCGGCAGCTCATATAGCAGGTCTTCCACGGCCTTGTGCCGCAGGCGGTCGGATTCGAGCATGCGCACGCGTTGCAGGCTGGCGTCCAGCAGGGGATACAGGTCGGCCAGGAAGGCCAGTTCGGCGTCGGACAGCTCGGCGTGCGCGGTGAGGATGCGGATGCTCAGCACCGCTTCCAGGCGCGTGCCCTCCCAGAACGCCAGGTGGATGAACTCACGCCAGCCCGGCGTGGGGTTCTGCGCCTTGAGCCGTTCCGGCGCGTGCGCGTCCTGCGAGGCGATCTGCGAGAACGTATACCAGCGGATCCGCGGGTTCGCGTCCAGGTAGGGCGCCGCCACCTCGAGGCTGGTGACCAGGCGGCTGCCGTCGTCGCCGCCGTCGGCCAGGTGATGGCGGCCCTGCAGCGGCTGGTAGCCGTCGATGTCGAACAGCAGGCTGCACGAGTGGCAGGGCAGGGCCTTGTTGATCAGCGCCGCGCAGGCCTGCCACAGCGATGCCATGTCCAGCGCCTTGACCACGGCCGCGCGTTCGACGGCCAGGCCGTCCGACGCGGCGGATGCGCAGGTGGCATCGAGCATCAACATGGGCATCTCCCGGAAGCGGCGGACATCGCGATGGACGGCATGCAGGCGACGACCCGCGTTCGCCGTTATGTAGCAGCGACCCCGCGTACTGGCAAGTAGCGCGGGCGATGACCGGCATGCCGCCGGCCGTTGCCGGCGCGGGCCGCCGATATCCGGGTTTTTCCCGATTCGCGGGCGATGCACGGTATGGTCGAATGACTTCGGTTCAGACCGGCTCGGGCAAAGGTGAGGGCAGCCATGCGACATGCGAAAGAACAGCGGCAGATGGGACCGGAGGCGAGGCCATGAGCGCAGCGGCCGGCAGGCTGGTCCTGCGCATGCCCTACCTGTTGTTCCTGGGCGAGGAGACCAACCCGCTGAAGGCCAAGACCGCCTTCGGCCTGCGCGACTGGAGCGCACCGGACTGCATCGGCCAGACGCGGCTGCCCGGCGGCAGCATCGACCTGGGCCTGCCGGAGATGGACCCCGCCGCCGCGGCCGCCGCTGGCGCGCGTTCGCTGGTGATCGGCGTCACTCCGGTCGGCGGACGCATTCCCGCACACTGGAGTCCGTTGCTGATCGCCGCGGTCGAAGCCGGCCTGGACATCGTCAGCGGCCTGCACACGCCGCTGGAATCGGTGCCCGGCCTCGCGTCGGCGGCGACGCGTTCGGGCGCGCGGCTGGTGGACGTGCGCCGTCCGCCGGACAACCTGCCGCGCGCCACCGGCAAGCGGCGCAGCGGCAAGCGCGTGGCCATGGTCGGCACCGACTGCGCGCTGGGCAAGAAATACACCGCGCTGGCGCTGGCGCGGGCGATGCGCGGGCAGGGCGTGGACGCCGATTTCCGCGCCACCGGCCAGACCGGGATCATGATCGCCGGCGCCGGCATCGCCGTTGACGCGGTGATCGCCGATTTCATCGCCGGCGCGGCCGAGTGCATCTCGCCCGATGCGGCGCCCGGGCACTGGGACCTGATCGAAGGCCAGGGCTCGCTGTTCCATCCGGCCTACGCCGGCGTCACCCTCGGCCTGCTGCACGGCTCGCAGGCCGACGGCCTGGTCCTGTGCCACGACCCGCTGCGCACGCACCTGGTCAGCTGGCCGGATTACCCGGTGCCGGGCCTGGCGGTGGCGCGCGACCTGTACCTGCAGGCGGCGCGCCTGACCAATCCCGGCGCGCGCCTGGTGGGGGTGAGCCTGAATACCTCGGCGATGGACGATGCCGCCGCGCAGGAAGCGCTGGAACGCGCCGGGCGCGAACTGGGCGTGCCCGCCTTCGATCCGATGCGCAGCCGCCTGGACCAGGTGGTCGCCTCGATCATGGGTTGAGGCGGCCATGGCGCGCACGCTGCACGCCAGGCCGCATGCCTGGAAACTGAGGGAACCGTTCGCCATCGCCCGCGGCGTGCGCAGCGAGGCGCGCGTGGTCATCGTCGAGCTGCACGAAGATGGCCTGGTCGGCCGTGGCGAGGCCGGCGGCATCGCCTACCAGGGCGAGACGCCGGAAAGCATGCTCGCGCAGATCGAGCAGGTGCGCATGGAAATGGAGCAGGGCTGCGACCGCCGTGACCTGCTGCGGCTGCTGCCGGCCGGCGGTGCGCGGCATGCGCTGGACGCGGCGCTGTGGGACCTGGAGGCCCGGCGCAGCGGCGTGCCGGCGTGGACGCTTGCCGGCATCCGCCAATGGCAGCCGGTCGACAGCGCGGTGACCATCGGCATCCGCGACATCGCCGCCTACGAAGCCACCGCGCGCGCGCATGCCGATTACCCGTGGCTCAAGGTGAAGGTGGGCACGGGCTCGCCGCTGGATGCGGTGGCCGCGGTGCGTCGCGGCGCGCCGCGGGCGCGGCTGATCGTCGATGCCAACCAGTCGTGGAGCGTGGACGAACTGCGGGCGTACGCGCCGGCCCTGCGGCCCCACGGCGTGGACCTGCTCGAACAGCCGGTGCCGGTAGCGCAGAGCGAGGGCCTGCGCGGCTACGACGGCGCGATTCCGGTCTGCGCCGACGAAGCGCTGTCTACCTTGGACGATC
Source organism: Stenotrophomonas sp. MYb238 (assembly GCF_009496535.1). GTDB lineage: Bacteria > Pseudomonadota > Gammaproteobacteria > Xanthomonadales > Xanthomonadaceae > Stenotrophomonas. The sequence goes on along the minus strand of NZ_WIDL01000007.1, from coordinate 46,035 downwards.
TTCCCGGGCTGGTCGGGTGCTACCAGTACGTCAACATCAAGCTGGACAAGACCGGCGGCCTGACCGCTGCGTTGGAACTGGCCGCGGCGGCGCGCGCGGCGGGCTTCCGGCTGATGGTGGGCTGCATGCTCGGCGGCTCGGTGTCGGTCGCGCCGGGCATGGTGCTGGCGCAGCTGTGCGAGGTCTGCGACCTGGACGGCCCCTGGCTGCAGGCCGAGGACTGGCCAGGCGGCATCGTCTACCTGCGCGGACGCATGGCGATGCCGGAACCGGCGGTATGGGGCTGAGCGCGACCTGATCGCAACGACCGGGCCGGTTGCGGCGTCTCCGCGACCGGCCTTTCGCCGGCGGCTTCAGTCCTGCGCACTGGACCAGTCGACCGCCGGGTAGCTGCCCGGGCCCATGAACATGCGCAGCACCTGCTTGTAGGCGGCCGGCCCGTTCTCGCTGTTGGTGAACAGCACCAGGCTCTCGCCGCTGGCCGGATCGAGCATGAAGAAGGCCTTGAAGCCGGGGTTGTCGCCCCAGTGCCAGACCAGCCGCCGGCCGTCGGCCTCCTGCAGGCCGACGCCCAGGCCCCAGGCGATGAACGGATCGGCCGGGCTGGGCGAGGCCGGGTCGTCGGCATCGCTGGAAGGCGCGGACATCAGCGCGTGCGTGGCCGGCGTCAGTCCTTCGCCGCGGTACAGCGCGCCCTGGATGAAGTTGTCGTAGTCGTGGGCATTGGTGACCAGCGTCCATGCGGTGTTCTCCCACGCGAACACCCGGTCCGCTTCGGGCGTGCCGTCCTTGCCGTGGCCTGACGCGTTGCGCACGTCGAAGGCGGGGTCGGTGAGGTAACTGCTGCTGGGCATGTCGAACCGCGAGAACACCTCGCGCGCGGCCAGCGCGTTCCAGCTTGACCCGGTGATGTGTTCGAGCGTGCGCTGCAGCAGGTAGAAGCCTTCGCCGGAATAAGCGTAGTGCTCGCCGGGCGCGAATCTGCTTTCCAGCGGCGTGCGGTCGATTGCCGGGTCCGATGGCGATATCTGCCAGTTGCGCAGCCCGCTGGTGTGGTTGAGCGCCATGCGAGCGGTGATCCTGCGCGCCAGCGGGTTGTCCTTCGTCCTCTGCGAATGCCAGTAGTCCCACAGCGGCGTGTCGAGATCGAGTTTTCCTTCGTCCATCAGGCGCAGCGCGATATAGGCGGCGACGACCTTGGACAGCGAAGCGGCCTGGAAAACGGTGTCGTCGCCGACCTTCGCCGCCGCGCCGTTCTTCAGTACGCCATGGCAATACGCTTCGGAGACTCCCGCGCGGGTGTGGATCAGCTGTGCGCCGGGAATGCCGTTCGCGCGCATCGCCGCATCGAACGCTTCGCGGCAGGCGCGCGCATCGCCCGTCTCCGCTGCCGCCGACGCGCTGCAGCCATGGTGGGCGATGGACATTGGAGCGGCGGGCTGCGCATGCGCCTCGCCCATGGAAAACAGCGCGAGCGCAAGAACGGCCGTGCGAGGTGCCTGGATCTTCATCTTTTCCCCGGTCTGTTCGGAAAGGCGGTGACTGGCGCGCATCGCGGCGCCTGCATGTGCGGAGCGATCCGCAGGCGCGACGCGCAGGGTGTCATGGACGAATCGCGTGACTCTGCGATGCACGCCGGCCGCGGCAACCATAGCGCATCCGCGCGTGCATGAAAGCGGTTTGAAGATGCTTTTTTCAAGCTGTTTTCCATCGTTTCCGATGTGACGGAACGGCGCCGGAAAAAGCCGCCCGCACGCACGAAGAATCGGGGTTTTTCCCGATGCGTGGCGGGTCCGGCCGCGCCTAGGATCGATGGCATGTTCCGGGAAAGCGCGCCCGCAGGGCCGCCACGCGACCGGAACGCTTCCGGGTACGGCATCACGCCCGGCGTTGCCCCGCGCACCGCCGACGGCCGTCGCCGCGCCCGGAAAAGGACAGGGCCGTCCTTCGCCACATATCGCCATCGCCGCAGTGCCATCCAGCCGATCCATGCCGAGCAACCGGGGAGACGAACCATGACGTGCCTTCGCCACCAGCAACCGCAGCGCAGCCGCCTGGGCGCGGCTCTCCTCATGGCCCTGGCGGCTGCGCTCGTGGCAACGGCGGCCGATGCCGCGCATGCGCAGGAGGCAGGACAGGCCGCGACGCGCGAGGATGGCGACGGCGGCGCTGCCGCGCGCACCCTGGACAAGGTCGAGGTCACCGGCTCGCGCATCAAGCGCGCCGAGGTCGAAGGCCCGTCGCCGGTGGTGGTGATCACCAGCGAGGACATCCGCAAGCAGGGCTACAGCACCGTGGCCGAAACCCTGCAGACCCTCACCCAGTTCAACGGCGATGTCGTCGGTGGCGAATTCAATGCCAGTTCCTCGCAACCCGACGCCGCGTTCCTCAACCTGCGCGGCCTGGGCGTGGGCTACCAGCTGATCCTGCTCAACGGCAAGCGCATGACCGAGTACGCGGCCAGTTCCGGCGCCGCCTCCACCGGCGTCAGCGTCGGCAGCATCCCGGCGGTGGTGGTCGAGCGCATCGAAGTGCTCAACGGCGGCGCGTCGGCGATCTACGGCTCCGACGCGGTCGCCGGCGTGGTCAACATCGTCACCCGCGACAACTGGGAAGGCGACCACCTGCGCGTGCGCGGCGGCACCACGACCCGCGGTGGCGGCGATACCGGGCAGTTCCAGTTCAGCGGCGGCAAGGCCTGGGACCGCGGCAGCGTCACCTATGCGTTCGAGCAGCTCAACCGCGAGCCGATCTTCTCCTGGCAGCGCGGCAACATCATCCGCACCGGCATGAACGCGCCGGGCAACGCCGGAACCAGCCGCCCCACCTTCGGGCTGGATAGCGCGCTGATGGACGCCGGCTACAACGACTACTACTGGCTGGGCCAGGACGGCCGGCTGCTTTACGCCGGCGACGTCGATGCCGATTCGGCCGCGGCGGCGCTGGAACGCACCTGCCGCACCATGGGCCGCAACTACTTCCCGATGTACGGCTCGGCCAGCGCCGAGCGGCCCTATGCCTGCGGCAACGCCAACTATTACGACGGCGACACGCTGGCCAACAAGTACGACAAGACCTCGGCCTACGTGTCGGGCAGTTTCCGCTTCAACGACGCCGTGGAGGCCTACGGGCAGCTGCTGGTGCAGCGCTCGCGCAGCGAGGCCGCGCACCGCACCAGCATGTACCTGTACAACGCAGGCAACGCGCATGACGTGGAGATCGGCCAGTTCGAATACTGGCGCGCGCTCGATCCCAACGACATCGGCGGCGCACCGATGCGGGTGTGGGACGAGACCACGATCAGCGCCAACGCCGGCGTGCGCGGCACCCTGGGCAGCCGTTTCGACTGGGATGCCAGCCTCAGCCTGTCGCGCGACGAGATGAAGAGCAGCTGGAAGCAGCTGATCACCGACCGCGTGCACCGCTACCTGTTCGGCCAGGCGCTGGGCGAGGTCGATGGCGCGCCGCTGTACCGCATCGATCCTGCGGTGCTGTTCGGGCCGATCACGCCGCAGCAGTACGCGTCGATGGTGGACACCATCCGCAACCGCAACCTGTCGCAGACCGCGCAGGCGCAGTTCGTCCTCGGTGGCGCGCTGTTCGCGCTGCCGGCCGGCGACGTGGAGATGGCCTCGGTGTTCGAAGCCTCGCACTCGAAGTACGAGCTGCGCCCGGACCGGCGCAGCCTGAGCACCTACACCGGCGCCGACAAGACCTTCAACCACACCGGCGTATCCGGTGGCGGGCCGCGCGACCGCTACGGCGCCGGCGTCGAGTTCCGCATCCCGCTGCTGCAGCGGCTGGTGGCGAACGTGGCCGGGCGCTGGGACAAGTACGACGACATCTCCGACGTGGGCGATGCGACCACCTGGCAGGCCAGCCTGGAGTGGCGGCCGTTCGACAACCTGCTGCTGCGCGCCAGCCGCCAGACCAGCTTCATGGCGCCGAACATCATGTGGCTGTACGGCGAGCCGGTGACCAACTACGACGACTACATCACCAACTACTACCTGTGCCGCGTCGACGGCCTGGACCTGACCACCACCGCCGGGCTGGCCCAGTGCGCCACCGACCACCACGAGAGCGCCTGGTACGTGGAAGGCGGCAACAACAGCCGCCTGCACGAGGAGACCGCCACCTCCAACGGCCTGGGCATCGTCTGGGACGTCACCGACAGGCTGTCGCTCAGCGCCGACTACTGGGAGATCACGCTCAAGGGCAAGAGCCAGTACCTGGACACCGCGACCCTGATGAGCGAGAACGCAAGCTGCCTGCTGGGACGGCGCGTGGACGGAACCCCGGTCGACCCCAATTCCGGCGCATGCGCGATCTACCTGAGCTATGTGCAGCGCGACGCGGCGGGCGGCGTCACCGAATACTTCCTCGACGCGATCAACCAGGCCGGCGTGCGCACCAAGGGCGTGGACGCGAGCCTGAAGTACGCCTGGAGCTGGGACAGGTTCGGCGATTTCAGCCTGAACGCCGGCTACAGCCGCACGCTGGGCTACGACGTGCAGATCGCCGCCGGCGACCCGTGGCAGGACTACATGGGCTGCTCCTACGCGGCGACCTACAGCTGCGGCGACCAGCCGCTGGCCTTCCGCTCGCGCACCAACTGGACGCTGGGCTGGAACCGCGGCGACTGGTCGGCCAGCATGTACGGCTACCGCAACGGCGCGCGGGTGAACTACCAGGCCAGCGCCCACCTGCCGGCGTACGTACAGTGGAACGCCAGCCTGTCGAAGAAGATCACCGACCACCTGCGCCTGGGCGTGGACGTGACCAACCTGTTCGACCGCTACGGGCCGAAGGACACGAGCATGACCTGGTACCCGTTCTACCAGAACATCTACGGCATCCAGGGCCGCGCGGTCTACGTGAACCTCGACGTCGATTTCTGATCCGAAGCATGGCCGGAAAAACGACGGCGCCTTCCGGCGCCGTCGTCGTTTCCACCGCTGGCCGGCGGCTCAGCGCACCCCGTGCATCATCCGCTTCAGCAGCGGCGAGGCGAGCAGGGCGATCAGGGCGCAGCCCAGGCCGATCCACATCAGCAGCCAGAACAGGTGCTCATAGCGGGCGGCGGCCTGGACGATGTCCATCGCCTCGCCTTCGGGCACGTCGATGGCGGCGAGCTTGCCGAACAGCGCGGCCAGCGTTTCCGAGAAGGCGGTGGCCAGGAACCAGGTGCCCATCATCAGGCTGACCACGCGCGGCGCGGCCAGCTGGGTGACGGCCGACAGGCCCACCGGCGACAGGCACATTTCGCCGATCTCCAGGACCAGGTAGGCCAGCACCAGCCACCACACGCTGGCCATCTGCCCGGTGGCGCCGACATGCTGCGCGGCCAGCGCCAGCGGCACGAACGACAACGCGCCGAACACCAGCCCGAACGAGGATTTGACCGGCTTGGACGGATCCAGCCCGCGCCGGTCCAGCCATGCCCACAGCGCGGCGAACAGCGGCGCCAGCAGCACCAGGAACAGCGCGCCCAGGTAGGTCAGCGAACCGGCGGTCTGCGGCAGCACCAGGCAGTCGCGCACCAGCATCACCAGCATCGCCGCGACGATGACGGCGAACAGCACGCGCGGCGCGTTCGAGGCCGCATCGCACTCGGACAGGCGCGCGGCGACCACGAAACCCAGCGGCGCCAGCAGCAGCGAGGCGATCGACCACGGCAGCGGCGTGCCTTCGCGCACCACCAGCGACGGCACCAGGTCCTTGCTCAGCAGGCGGTCGGTGAAGGTGACCCACGAGCCGTAGGTCTGCTCGTACATCGTGAAGAACACCAGCGCCATGAAGATCAGCGCCATCAGCGCGATCATCTGCTGGCGCTGCACCGGCGTGCAGCGGGTGCCGGTGAACCAGGCGAACCACAGCAGCACCCCGCCCAGCACCACGATCATCAGCATCAGCGCCAGGCTGATCTCGCCGCCCAGGGCGAACGCGCCATTGGCCGCGGCCCACATCAGCGCCGCCACCGGCAGCACGCCGGCGATGGCGACGGCGTAGATCAGCCACTCGCGCGGCAGTCCGGCCACGCGCTCGCGCAGCGCCGCCGGCTGCGGCGGTTCGGCGTGGCCCTGCAGGTATTTCTGGCCCCACAGGAACATCGCCAGGCCGACCAGCATGCCGATGCCGGCGGCGCCGAAGCCGTATTTCCAGCCGTAGGCCTCGCCGAGGAAGCCGCACACCAGCGAGGCGAACAGCGCGCCAAGGTTGATGCCGGCGTAGAACAGCGAGAAGCCCGAATCGCGGCGCGGGTCGTTCTCCGGGTAGAGCCGTCCGACGATGGTGGAGATGTTGGGCTTGAGGAAGCCCACGCCCATGACGATCAGCGCCAGCGACAGGTAGGTCGCGCCCAGCGCGGTGTCGTCGCGCACCACCTCGCCGCCGACACGGTGCGCGGCGTGGCCTTCGAAGGCCATGCCCAGGTGGCCCAGCACCAGCAGGATGCCGCCGAACACCACCGCCTTGCGCATGCCCAGCCAGCGGTCGGCGAGCAGGCCGCCGAACACCGGCACGCAGTACACCAGCCCGCCGTAGGCGCCGAGCAGGTCCAGCCCGGCCTTGTCGCCGAACAGGTGGTACTTGGTCAGGTAGAGCAGCAGCAGCGCCTTCATCCCGTAGAAGGAAAAGCGCTCCCACATCTCGGTGAAGAAGCAGACGTAGACGCCCTTGGGGTGGCCGAGGAAGTCGCTGGACGGGGAAGCCGCGGGAACGGTGGACGCGTGCATCGGGACGCCGGTTGTGAGCGGCGGCCAGTATACGGAGCGCGGTGGCGCGTTCAGTCCCCGGCGCGGGCGATCACCTTCAGCCCGTCGCCCTCGGCACGCATCCGCCAGCGCTTGCCGGCGATGGCGGTGCCGCGCGCGGTGCGGTACGCCGCCACGTCCAGTTCCCAGCTCTCGCCGGCGCGGTGCAGGGCGGCCGGCACCCGCGTGCCGTCGCTGAACTCCACCGTGCAGGGGCCGGCGGCCAGCGTCCCGGCCTCGTGCAGGCTGGCCTTCGCGCCCGGGTAGGCGTGGGTGTGGGTGAAGCCGATGATCATGGTGGTGCCCTCTTGGACAGGGGAAAGCGACCCGGCTGGCGCCCGGTAGGAGCGGCTTCAGCCGCGATGGAGCTTTCCCGGTAAAACCCCTTCGCGGCTGAAGCCGCTCCTACGGGGTCTGCCCGCGCCGCCGGCCGCATGCTGCAACATGACTGGACTTGCCGTTAAGCGGACGTTAGCGTTGCAGCGTTTTTTGCCAGCGGGAAACCTTCAATGAACAATGCTGCACCTCCGCAGCTCACCTTCCGCGCGGTGGTCCTGGCCATCGTGCTGGCGGTGGTGCTGTCCGCCGCCAACGCCTACCTGGGCCTGTTCGCGGGCCTGACCGTGGCCACGGCCATTCCCGCGGCCGTCGTCTCGATGGGCGTGCTGCGCCTGCTCGGCGGCGGCACCATCCTGGAGAACAACATCGTCCAGACCGGCGCCTCGGCCGGTTCGTCGATCGCCGCGGGCGTGATCTTCACCATCCCGGCGCTGATCCTGATGGGCTACTGGCCGGACTTCAAATACTGGTGGGTGCTGGGCATCGCCGGCCTCGGCGGCCTGCTGGGCGTGCTGTTCTCGGTGCCGCTGCGGCGCTCGATGATCGTCGAGGACCCGCTGCCGTTCCCCGAGGGCAAGGCCGCGGCCGAAGTGCTCAAGGCCGGCGAGAACCCAGGGCCGGGGCTGAAGATCCTCGGCATTTCCGCCGCCATCGGCGGCGTGGTCAAGCTGGCGGCCGCCAACGGCCTGAAGTTCATTCCCGACAGCTGGGCGGTCGCCGGTTATTTCGCCAACAACAAGGTGATCGGCTACCTCGGCACCGGGCTGTCGCCGGCGCTGCTGGGCGTGGGCTACATCGTCGGCCTGAACGTGGGCATCGTGGTGCTGTCCGGCGCGATCCTGTCCTGGCACATCGCCATCCCGCTGTACCACGGCCTGTTCCTGGGCAGCGACCCGCAGCTGGCCGCCGGCATCGCCGGCGCGCCGGCAGCCGACGCGGCCTTCGCCATCTGGTCGTCCAAGATCCGCTTCCTCGGCGTCGGCGCGATGCTGGTGGGCGGGGTGTGGACGCTGTTCTCGCTGCGCAAGTCGCTGCTGGCCGGCATCAGGAGCGGCTTCGCCGCCGCGCGCAAGAGCGCCGGCGCCATGCCGCTGGCCGAGACCGAGCGCGACCTGCCGATGAAGTGGATGCTGGCGGCGCTGGTGCTGTTTGTGCTGCCGCTGCTGGCCCTGTACCAGGCCATCGTCGGTCAGTGGCTGGTCAGCGTGCCGATGACGATCATCATGATCGTGGCCGGCTTCCTGTTCGTCTCGGTGTCCGGCTACCTGGCCGGCCTGGTCGGCTCGTCCAACAACCCGGTTTCGGGCATCACCATCGCCACCATCCTGTTCGCCTCGGTGGTGCTGCTGATGCTGCTGGGCGAGGGCGGCAAGGTGCAGGTCGGCGGCGCGCCGCTGGGCGCGGTGGCGGCGATCATGATCGGCGCGGTGGTGTGCTGCGCGGCCGCGGTCGGCGGCGACAACCTGCAGGACCTCAAGACCGGTTACCTGGTCGGCGCCACGCCGTGGAAGCAGCAGCTGATGCTGGGCATCGGCGCGTTCTCCTGCGCGCTGATCATGGCGCCGGTGCTGAACCTGCTGCAGGAGGCCTACGGCATCGGCTCCAAGACCCTGCCGGCGCCGCAGGCCAACCTGATGGCCTCGGTGGCCAAGGGCCTGTTCGGCGGTGATCTGCCCTGGACCATGATCATCATCGGCGGCGTCATCGGCGCGGTGGTGATCGCCATCGACGGCTGGCTGAAGAAGACCGGCAAGCGCTTCCGCGTGCCGGTGCTGGCGGCGGCCATCGGCATCTACCTGCCGCTGGAGCTGATGGTGCCGATCTTCCTCGGCGGCCTGCTGGCCCACCTGGTCGCGCGCTTCCACAAGGTGCATCCCGACGACGAGGCCGGCCTGGACCGCGTGCATCGTCCCGGCGTGCTGTTCTCCGCCGGCCTGATCACCGGCGAGGCGCTGATGGGCATCGCCATCGCCCTGCCGATCGTCATCACCCAGAACCCGGACGTGCTGGCGCTGCCGTTCAGCCTGGGCGCCGCGGCGCAGTGGGTGGGCCTGGCGGTGCTGTTCCTGGTCGGCTGGCTGCTGTACCGGGTCGGGAAGAAGGGCGAACAGGCCGCTCCGGACCAGGGCTGATTCCGGCCCGCCCCTCCGGTTCCACGCGCAAAGCCCCGCTCCGGCGGGGCTTTGCCTTTGCGGGCGGCAGGCGGGGCATGACTTCAAGCCTTTGCACCGCGCAGCCGGCCCCGCCTACCATCCGTGGTTTGCCTTGTTCCGGGAGAATCCCATGAAGCTCCGTCACGCCCTGCTGCCGTTGTGCCTGCTCGCCGCGCTGCCCTCGCTGGCCAGCGCGCGCGGCTTCGAAGTCCGCGACATGGTGAAGCTGGACCGCGTGTCCGCGCCGCTGCTCACCGCCGACGGCGCGCAGGTGGTCTTCGCCAAGCGCGTGGTCGACGCCGACCTGAAGGCCAGCAGCAGCCTGTGGATCGGCGACCTGCGCAGCGGCGACATGGCGCCGCCGAAGCAGCTCTCGCCGGAAGGCTGGAACGTCAACTCGGCCGCGCTGTCGGCCGATGGCCGCACCGTGTATTTCCTCAGCGCCAAGAACGGCAGCCAGCAGCTGTACGCGATGCCGGTGGCCGGCGGCGCGCCGCGCCAGCTGACCGATTTCGCGCTGGACGTGGACAGCTACCGCATCTCGCCGCAGGGCGACCGCGTGCTGTTCAGCACCGGCGCGTTCCAGGACTGCGGCTCGGACCTGGCCTGCACCGCGACGCGGTTGAAGGCGCGCGAGACGGCGAAGAACAGCGGCGTCGTGTTCGACGGCATGTTCGTGCGCCACTGGGACACCTGGGCCGACGGCCGCCGCAATACCCTGTTCGTCGCGCCGCTGCCGGCGGCGGGTGCCGCCGCGGTGAAGGGCGCCTCGGCGATCAGCGCCACCCTGGCTGGCGATGCGCCGTCCAAGCCGTTCGGCGGCAATGACGACTTCGTCTGGTCGCCCGACGGCAAGTCGGTGGTGGCCAGCATCCGCGTGCAGGGCAGGCAGGAGCCGTGGTCGACCAACTTCGACCTGTACCGGCTCGACGCCGCCGGCAAGGCCGCACCGGTCAACCTGACCGCCGGCAATCCCGCCTGGGACGCCGGCCCGGTGTTCAGCGCCGACGGCAAGACCCTGTACTACCGCGCGATGAAGCGCCCGGGCTTCGAGGCCGACCGCTTCGGCCTGATGGCGCTGGATTTGGACAATGGCAAAGTCCGCGAGATCGCGCCCGATTGGGATAGAAGCGCCGATGGCATCGTGCTTTCGGATGACGGCGAAAGGATCTACACCACCGCGCAGGACATGGGCGAACACCCGTTGTTCACGATCGAGATCCAGAGCGGCGAAACGCGCAAGATCGTCGGAGACGGCAGCGTTTCGGCGTTCGATATGGTCGGTCGGACGCTGGTGCTGTCGCGAAATACATTGAAGTCCGGTGACGTGATTTATGCCACTGCCGATGACGTCGGGGCGACATTGCGCGCGATCACTCCCAGCGCGGGCGAAATGCTGCCGGAGGTGAAATTCGGCGCCTTCGAGCAGTTCTCGTTCAAGGGCTGGAACGACGAAACCGTGCACGGCTACGTGGTCAAGCCGCACGACTACCAGGAAGGCAAAAAGTATCCGGTCGCGTTCCTGATCCATGGCGGCCCGCAGGGCAGCTTCGGCAACGGCTGGAGCTACCGCTGGAACCCGCAGACCTACGCCGGCCAGGGCTATGCGGTGGTGATGATCGATTTCCACGGCTCCACCGGCTACGGCCAGGCCTTCACCGACGCGATCAGCCAGCACTGGGGCGACCGCCCGCTGGAAGACCTGCAGAAGGGCTGGGCCGCCGCGCAGCAGAAGTACGGCTTCCTCGACGGCGGCAAGGCCTGCGCGCTGGGCGCCAGCTATGGCGGTTTCATGGTCAACTGGATCGCCGGCAACTGGAACGAGCCGTGGAAGTGCCTGGTCAACCACGACGGCGTGTTCGATCAGCGCGCCATGGGCTACGCCACCGAGGAACTGTGGTTCACCGAGTGGGAGCAGGGCGGCACCCCGTACGACGTCCCGCAGAACTACGAGAAGTTCAACCCGGTCAACCACGTCGCCAACTGGAGCAAGCCGATGCTGGTGGTGCAGGGTCAGCAGGACTTCCGCATCCCGGTGGAACAGGGCCTGGCCACCTTCACCGCGCTGCAGCGCAAGGGCATCGAATCGAAGCTGCTGTATTTCCCGGACGAGAACCACTGGGTGCTCAAGCCGCACAACAGCGTGCAGTGGCACGACACGGTCAACGCCTGGCTGAAGCAGCACATCGGCCAGTGATGCAGGGCAAGGGCATGCCACCGGCATGCCCTTGGCGTTTCGGAGCGGCGGCGGGGATGCCGCCGCTCTCCGGTTTCCGGCCCTCTTTCCCGCACGGGCTAAGGGGGCGATCCAAGCTGGCTGCGATCGCGCGCGTCCGCGTTCCGTTTCCGGAACAGGGGCAGGGCCGGAGGCAGCCATTCCCGGCACTCACGCATCAAGGGGAGAGACGATGACCGCAGCCGCCTCCGGCGCCCTCATCAGCAACGACATCATCGTGTTCGGCCTGATCGCCGCCACGCTGGGCGCCATTTTCTGGACCTCGACCAGCAGCAACCGGCTGCTGAAGAAGTTCTACGGCTTCGTGCCGGCGCTGCTGCTGTGCTACTTCATCCCGGGCATCTACAACACCTTCGGCCTGATCGACGGGGAGACCACCCGGCTCTACAACCCGATCGCGCGCGACGTGTTCCTGCCGGCGGCGCTGGTGCTGCTGACCCTGTCCATCGACCTGAAGGGCATTCTCGGCCTGGGCTGGAAGATGCTGGCCATGTACGTGGCGGCGGTGCTGAGCATCATGTTCGGCGCGGTGGCGGCGTTCTGGCTGATGGGCTTCATCCACCCGGAAACGGTGACCGGCAGTACCTGGGGCGGCATGGCCGCGCTGGCCGGCAGCTGGATCGGCGGCGGCGCCAACATGTTGGCGATGAAGGAGATCTTCGAGGTCGATGCGACCACCTTCGGCCAGTTCGCGGTGGTCGATGTCGGCGTGGGCTACGTATGGATGGCGGTGCTTATCTTCTTCGCCTCGCGCGCGCCGGCGATGGACAGGCGCAGCGGCGCCGATACGACCGCGCTGGACGAGCTGCGCGACCGCGTCGCCAGCTACCAGGCGCAGCACGCGCGCATCCCGGCGCTGGGCGACCTGATGGTGATGGCCGGCGTGGCGTTCGGCGCGGTGGCGATCTCGCATGCGCTGGCCGGGCCGTTGTCCGGATGGTTCGGCGCGCATTTCAGCTGGTCCTCGTCCGTCAGCCTGGACAAGCCGTTCGTCTGGGTGGTGCTGCTGGCCACCTTCATCGGCCTGGGCCTGAGCTTCACCCGCGCGCGCGAACTGGAAGGCGTGGGTGCCTCCAAGTGGGGCTCGATGTTCCTGTACTTCCTGATCGCCTGCATCGGCATGCAGATGGACCTGCTGGCGCTGCTGGAGAAGCCCTGGCTGTTCCTGCTCGGGGTGCTGTGGATCGGCGTGCACATCGTGCTGCTGTGGCTGGCCGGCAAGCTGCTGCGCGTGCCGTTCTTCTATTTCGCCATCGCCTCGCAGAGCAACATCGGCGGCCCGGCCTCCGCGCCGGTGCTGGCCTCGGCATTCCACCCGGCGCTGGCGCCGGTGGGCGTGCTGCTGGGCACGCTGGGCTATGCGGTGGGCACGGGCGCGGCCTACGTGGTCGGCATCACCCTGCGGGCGATGGCCGGCGCGGGGTAACAGCGCCCCCGTAGGAGCGGCTTCAGCCGCGAAACCGCGCTCCCCCGACATGGCGCTTTTCGCGGCTGAAGCCGCTCCTACAGGCAGGTTGCCCGCGCGACCGGGCCCGCCCCTTCGCCTGCCGGCCCATGCTAGGCTTCGTCTTCCCACGCCACGTCACCAACGTGGCGTTTTTGTTTCCCTTCGATCGACAGGAACGGGCCCTATGCCGACCGAACGCACCACCGCTCTGATCACCAACGACATCGTCGGCCTCGGCCTGATCGCCGCGACGCTGGCACTGATCTTCTGGCTGGCCAGCGGGCCGACCCCGTTCTGGAAGAAGGTTTTCGCCTGGGTGCCGGCCCTGCTGCTGTGCTATTTCGTGCCGGCGATCTACAACACCACCGGCCTGATCGACGGTCATGGCACGAAGCTCTACAACCCCATCGCCCGCGACGTGCTGCTGCCGGCCGCGCTGGTGCTGCTGACCCTGTCGATCGACCTGAAGGGCATCGCCCGGCTCGGCCCCAAGCTGCTGGTCATGTTCGTCACCGGCACCGTCGGCGTCGTGCTCGGCGCGGCGGTGGCGTTCCAGATCATGCGGCTGGTCCATCCCGAGACCGTGGCCGGCGATACCTGGGCCGGCATGGCGGCGCTGGCCGGCAGCTGGATCGGCGGCGGCGCCAACATGGCCGCCATGCGCGAGACCTTCAACGTCGATGCCACCACCTTCGGCCAGTTCGCGGTGGTGGACGTGGCCTGCGCCAGCCTGTGGATGGCGGTGCTGTTGTGGCTGGCCGGACGCTCGCAGGCCATCGATGCTCGCACCGGCGCCGACACTGCGGCCATCGACGACATGAAGCGCCGCATCGCCGAGTACGAGGCCAGGAGCGCGCGCAACCCCAGCCTGACCGACCTGATGGTCATCGTCGGCGTCGGCCTGGGCGTGGTGGGACTGGCGCATGCGCTGGCGACGCCGCTGGCGACGTGGTTCGAGGCGAACGTGAGCTGGGCAGGCAAGGCCTCGCTCAACTCGTCCTTCGTCTGGGTGGTGATGCTGTCCACCGTCGCCGGCCTGCTGCTGAGCTTCACCCGCGCGCGCAACCTGGAGGCGGCCGGCGCGTCGAAGGTCGGCACGCTGTTCCTGTACTTCCTGATCGCCTGCATCGGCATGCAGATGGACCTGCTGTCGCTGGTCGACCGTCCGTGGCTGTTCCTGCTGGGCGTGATCTGGATGGGCGTGCACATCGGCCTGCTGTACTTGGTCGGGCGGCTGCTGCGGGTGCCGCTGTTCTTCTTCGCCATCGGTTCGCAGGGCAACATCGGCGCGGCGGCCTCGGCGCCGGTGGTCGCCGCGGCGTTCCACCCGACGCTGGCGCCGGTGGGCGTGCTGTTGGGCACCGTGGGCTATGCGACCGGCACGGTCATCGCCTACATGACCGGGCTGATGCTCAAGTGGATGGCCGGCGCCTGAGCGCCCGCCATCCTCGTAGGAGCGCACCTCGGTGCGCGATGGGGCATCACCGGGAAAGCCTCCCACGCACCAAGGTGCGCTCCTACATGACATCAAGCAGAAGGCCGCCTTTCGGCGGCCTTCTGCGTTCCTGCACCGTCGCCGGCTCAACAGCAGCGGAATCCCTTGCCGCCGCCGAAGCGCGCCTCCTGCCGCTCGCGGAAGAAGGTCCGGTAGTCCATGACCTCGCGTTCGGGATGCTTCTCGCGCATGTGCCGCACGTAGTTGTCGTAGTCCGGCACGCCGCAGCACAGCCGCGCGGTCTGCACCAAGCGCCGCCAGGTACGGCGGAACGCCTGGTGCTGGCCGACCGGGACCAGGGCGGTGCCCATTACAGGTCCACCTCGTGCGGCTTGAGCGCCACGTACGGCGTTTCATGGTCGGTGCGCACCGGCGAGCGGCGGGCCGCGGCGATCGTCCTGACCGAATACACCAGCACCGCGAACACCACGAACAGGAACAGCGCGGTGAGCCCGGCATTGATGTAGTTGTTGACCATCACCTGCTGCATCTGCCCGAAATCCTTGGACGGCGGCAGCAGGTTGCCGGCGGCGATGGCGTCGCGGTACTTGTGCGCCTGCGCCAGGAAGCCCACCGCCGGCTCGCTGGAGAAGATCTTGATGAAGCCGGCGGCGGTAGTGCACACCAGCAGCCAGATCGCCGGGATGACCGGCACCCATGCGTACTGCTGCTTCTTGGCCTTGAACAGCACCACCGTGCACAGCATCAGGGCGACGCCGGCGAGCATCTGGTTGGCGATGCCGAACAGCGGCCACAGCATGTTGATGCCGCCCAGCGGGTCGGTCACGCCCTGGTACAGGAAGTAGCCCCACAGCGCCACGCAGCCGCCGGTGGCGATGAAGCTGGCCACCCACGAATCGGTGCGGCGCAGCGCCGGCACGAAGTTGCCGAGCAGGTCCTGCAGCATGAAGCGGCCCGAGCGGGTGCCGGCGTCCACCGCGGTAAGGATGAACAGCGCCTCGAACAGGATCGCGAAGTGGTACCAGAACGCCATCATGCCGTCGCCCGGCAGCACCGCGTGCAGGATCTGCGCGATGCCCACCGCCAGCGTCGGCGCGCCGCCGGCGCGCGAGAGGATGGTGTTCTCGCCGATTTCCTTCGCGGTGGCGGTCAGCTGTTCGGGCGAGATCGCAAAGCCCCAGTTGCTGACCACCTGCGCGGCGTTGGCCACGTCGGTGCCGATCACCGCCGCCGGGCTGTTCATCGCGAAGTAGATGCCCGGCTCGATGATCGAGGCGGCGACCATCGCCATGATCGCCACGAACGATTCCATCAGCATGCCGCCGTAGCCGATGTAGGCGGCGTGGCCCTCGTTGGCCAGCAGCTTGGGCGTGGTGCCGGAGGAGATCAGCGCGTGGAAGCCGGACACCGCGCCGCAGGCGATGGTGATGAACAGGAACGGGAACATGCCGCCCTTCCACACCGGGCCGGTGCCGTCGGTGAACTGGGTCAGCGCCGGCATCTTCAGCTCCGGCATGACGATCAGGATACCGATCGCCAGGCCGACGATCGTGCCGATCTTGAGGAAGGTGGACAGGTAGTCGCGCGGTGCCAGCAGCAGCCATACCGGCAGCACCGCGGCGACGAAGCCGTAGCCGATCAGCATCCAGGTGATCTGGGTGCCGGTGAAGGTGAACATCGGCCCCAGCACCGGGTCGGCGGCGACCCTGCCGCCGTACCAGATCGCCGCCAGCAGCAGCACCAGGCCGACGATGGAGATCTCGCCGATCTTGCCCGGGCGGATGTAGCGCATGTACAGGCCCATCAGGATGGCGATGGGCATCGTCGCGATGACGGTGAACATGCCCCAGGGGCTGTCGGCCAGCGCCTTGACCACGATCATCGCCAGCACCGCGAGGATGATGATCATGATCATGAACACGCCGAACAGGGCGATGGTGCCGGGCACCGGGCCCATTTCCTCGCGCACCAGGTCGCCGAGCGAGCGGCCGTTGCGGCGGCTGGAGATGAACAGGATCATGAAGTCCTGCACCGCGCCGGCCAGCACCACGCCGGCGATCAGCCACAGCGTGCCGGGCAGGTAGCCCATCTGCGCCGCCAGCACCGGGCCGACCAGCGGGCCGGCGCCGGCGATCGCCGCGAAGTGGTGGCCGAACAGCACGTGCTTGTTGGTCGGCACGTAGTCCAGGCCGTCGTTGTGGATCACCGCCGGGGTGGCGCGGGTCGGGTCCACGCCCAGCACCTTGTTGGCGATGAACAGCCCGTAGTAGCGGAACGCGACCAGGTACAGCGAGACCGCCGCGGCCACGATCCACAGTGCATTGATGTGTTCGCCGCGGCGCAGCGCCACGACACCCAGGCAGAACGCGCCGATCAGGGACAGCAACGCCCATCCGGCCTTGGAGAAACCTTTCATCGAGTCACCTCGCGGGAAGACCGTTGCAAGAGTCCTCCCGCGGCGGCCGGGGGTCAACGCTCCGGCGGGCCGGAAACGTGCGACTTTGGTCTTAGGCCGGCGCGCCGCCGACGCGTCCGGGCATGGGCGACACGACGCCGACACCGGCGCTGGAACGATCGGTTGCGGCGGTGGCGATTGGCGCGACCGCGCGTGGCACCCATTGTCCATGCATTCCAAGGGAGGCTTGACCATGAGCGACCAGAACCTCGCGCGCGTGCTGCGTACCATCGGCGGCATGCCCACGTCCGACGGCGCCGGCGTGCGCCTGACCCGGGTGATCGGCACCCCGGCGCTGCCCGACCTCGATCCGTTCCTGATGCTCGACGAGTTCGGCACCGACCGCGCCGAGGACTACATCGCCGGTTTCCCGGAGCATCCGCACCGTGGCTTCGAGACCGTCACCTACATGCTCGACGGGCGCATGCGCCACCGCGACAACCACGGCAACGAGGGCCTGCTCACGCCCGGCAGCGTGCAGTGGATGACCGCCGGCCGCGGCCTGGTGCATTCGGAGATGCCCGAGCAGGAGTCCGGGCGCATGCGCGGTTTCCAGCTGTGGGTGAACCTGCCGGCGCGCGACAAGATGACCGAGCCGAAATACCAGGAATTCGCCCCGGACCGCATCCCGCAGGTCGCGCCGGCCGAGGGCGTCACCGTCAGGGTGATCGCCGGGCAGGTGGGCGAGGTTCACGGCCCGATCGTGCAGCCGGCCACCGATCCGCTGTACCTGGACGTGGAACTGGCGCCGGGGCGCGGGTGGTCGTACGAACTGCCGGACGGGCACAACGCCTTCGCCTACGTGTTCGAGGGCGGGCTGGCGCTGGGCGGCGGCGAGGCCGCGCGCGAGGTGGCGCGGCAGGAACTGGCGGTGCTGGGCGGCGGCCGCGGGCTGCGCCTGCAGGCCGGCGCGGAGGGCGCGCGCCTGATCGTGGTGGCCGGACGCCCGCTGCACGAACCGGTGGCGCGCCACGGGCCGTTCGTGATGAACACCCGCGAACAGCTGATGCAGGCTTTCATCGACTACCAGGAAGGGCGCTTCTGATATTCGTGTAGGAGCGCACTTCAGTGCGCGATGGGGCCTTTCCGGCAAAGCCTCATCGCGCACTGAAGTGCGCTCCTACGGCGTTCTTGCGGCGCTCCTGCGGTAGGACGCGCTACTTCCCGGCGAAGTTGGCCGTGGCATCGTCCAGGCCGCCGGTCAGCTGCTGCAGGCTGGCCAGTTCGGCGACGTCGCCGGCGTCGATCCAGATCTGCGCGAAGCGGTTCTTTGCCAGTTTCACCGTGGTGATGCGCCGCGCCTCCAGCCCGGGCAGGTCGCGTCCGCCCATGTCCAGCCTGTACCAGTACAGGTCCTCGCCGGCGAAACGGCCCTTCTCCGCGCGCAGGGCGCGGGTCAGGGCCAGCGCCGGGTCGCGCGCGGTCAGCATCACGTTCAGGACCGTGCGGCCGTCGGCGGTGGTGGCCTTGCACACGATGAAGTCGTTCTGCGCCTGCTCCTGCCATTGCAGGCCGCTGCCCGGCGGCAGCGACGGACATTGCGCGGCTTGCTGCGCGGACGCGGCGGCGCTGCCGGACAGCAGCAGTACACAGGCGACCCTACGGATGTGTTTGAGCATGCGTTCCCCCGGAACGTCGGCCCCGGCGGGCGCGACGGCAGTGTTGTCGGTAACGGATTCCACCTGCGGGCGTTGTTGCCCCTGCCCGATGCGCGCGTCCCCGTTGCGCGCCAGCTGTGTTTCCACGGTATTACAAAAATGCCGGGCGCGGCAAACCGGGCGGCGGCGCAAAAGGCGACGGCCCCGCGAGGGGGCCGTCGCTGGAACGCGGTGCGGGCGGGTCAGCGTTGCCCGCTGCCGATCCACTTGTAGGCCAGGCCGCCCATCAGCGCGCCCAGGAACGGCGCCACCCAGAACAGCCACAGCTGGCCGATCGCGCCGGGACCGGCGAACAGCGCCACCGCGGTCGAGCGCGCCGGGTTCACCGAGGTGTTGGTGACCGGGATGCTGATCAGGTGGATCAGGGTCAGCGCCAGACCAATGGCGATCGGCGCGAAGCCGGTCGGCGCGTTGCCGTGGGTGGAGCCCATGATCACCACCAGGAACATCGCGGTCATCACCACCTCGCACAGGAACGCGGCGGCCACGCTGTAGCCGCCGGGCGACAGCGCGCCGTAGCCGTTGCTGGCGAACGCGCCGGCCTGGCTGCCGTCGATGGCGAACCCGGCCTGGCCCTGCGCGATCTGCAGCAGGATGAAGGCGGCGAGGATGCCGCCCAGCACCTGCGCCACGATGTAGGGCACCAGGTCCCTGCCGGCGAAGCGGCCGCCGGCCCACAGGCCGAGGCTGACCGCCGGGTTGAAGTGCGCGCCGGAGATGTGCCCGAACGCGTAGGCGCCGGTCAGCACGGTCAGGCCGAAGGCCAGCGCGACGCCGTGGAAACCGATCCCCAGTGGATTGCCGTCGCCGCCGAACTTGGCCGCCAGCACGGCGCTGCCGCAGCCGCCCAGCACCAGCCAGAAGGTGCCGAGAAACTCGGCCGCCAGTCGCTTCCCCATGCTCATGGTGTATTCCCCGTAGTGGCCCGGAACGGGCACAGGGGAAAATAACCAAGAACCGTGACGGCGACGTATCGAAATCGTTAACCGGCCGCCTCAGCCCGGCAGCGGGATGAATTCCTTGTCATCGCCCGGGATGGCGCCGAAGCGGCCTTCGCGCCAGTCGTCCTTGGCCTGCTCGATGCGCTCCTTGGAACTGGAGACGAAGTTCCACCACAGGTGGCGCGGGCCGTCGAGCGGCTCGCCGCCCATCAGCATCGCCTTGAGCGGGGTCCTGGCGCGCAGGCGTCCGCGCGCGCCCGGCTCCGGGATCACCAGGTGCTGCACCGGGATGTCCACGCCGTCGAGCTGGGCCTGGCCTTCCAGCACGTAGAGCGCGCGCTCCACGTGCGAGGTGTCCAGGTCGATCTCCGCGTCCGGTTCCAGGTCGATGGCGACGTTGAGTGTGTCGGCGAACACCCGTACCGGCGATTCCTCGCCATAGGCACGGCCGGCGATCACCCGCAGCCAGGCGCCGCCGCGGCGCTGCTGCGGCAGCTGCGCGGCGCTGAAGTGGTGGAACGCGGGCGCGGTTTCCTCGTGCGCCTTCGGCAGCGCCACCCAGGTCTGCATGCCGTGCAGCGGGTGGTCGTGCTCGCGTTCGGGCGGCGGCGTGCGCTCGGAATGGGCGATGCCGCGGCCGGCGGTCATCCAGTTGACGTCGCCGGGACGGATGACCTGTTCCGAGCCGAGCGTGTCGCGGTGGCCGATGGCGCCGGACCACAGGAAGGTGACGGTCGCCAGGCCGATATGCGGATGCGGCCTCACGTCGATGCCCTGGCCGGGCGCGAACACCGCCGGGCCCATGTGGTCGACGAACACGAACGGCCCGACGCTGCGCGCCTGCAGCGTCGGCACGGCGCGGCGCACCTGGAAGCCGCCCAGGTCGTGGACGCGGGGGCTGATGATCGTGGTCATGGGCGGGCTCCAGTGCGGGAGGGCAGGATGGCATGCGTCGCGCGCCTGTGCCGGCGGCCGCGCCGTAACGGACTGTTGCCGCGTGGGATCAGGCGCTTCCGTCGCGGCGCGAGGCGATGCGGTCGGCCAGGCGCGTGGGCTCGGGTAGGCGGTAGCGGGTTAGGCAGGCCAGCACCAGCGGCAGGCAGGCCTCCACGGAGACATGGTTGCCCGGCGAGATGAACAGCGGATTGCAGCGCGGCTTGCTGCGCAGCACCCAGCCGACCTGGCGGCCCTTGTGGAACAGCGGCGTGTGGTCGCCGCGTTCCGGACCGGGTTCGGCGTAGTCGCCGACCAGCCGGCTCTTGCCCACGCCGATGCTGGGCAGCCCGGTCAGCACGCCCAGGTGCGCGGCGATGCCGAGCCCGCGCGGATGGGCGATGCCGTGGCCATCGACCAAAACCAGCTGCGGCGCCTCGCGCAGTTGCTGCAGGGCCTGCAGCACCGCCGGCAGTTCGCGGAAGCTGAGCAGGCCGGGGATGTAGGGCAGGGCGGTGGGCAGGCGCGCCAGCGTCGATTCGACGGGCTGCAGGCTGAAGCCATCCACGCTCACCGCCACCGAGCGGGTGATGCGGCCTTCGTCCTCGAAGCCGCTGTCCACGCCGGCCACGCGCGCCGGCAGCGCGGACAGGCGGTCGTCCAGCTCCACGCGCGCGGCCAGTTCGACCTGTTGGCGGCGCAGCTCGGCCAGGGTGGCGGGGGCGATATCGGCAGGGGGCAGGAAGCGCATGGGGCAAGCCTGCCATTTCCGTTGTGGGCGCGCAGTGCAGGCGGGGGCGCGGAGAGATGCGGCTACAATCGGCCGGTTCCCTTTCCCCCCGATCCGGAGACTTTCGCAGTGACCCGCAAACTCGTGCTGTTGCGCCATGGCCAGAGCCAGTGGAACCTCGACAACCGCTTCACCGGCTGGGTGGACGTGGAACTGACCGAGCAGGGCCGCCGCGAGGCCGCCGCCGCCGGCCGGCTGATGAAGGAAGAAGGGCTGCAGTTCGACGTCGCCCACACCTCGGTGCTCAAGCGCGCCATCCACACCCTGCAGGGCGCGCTGGCCGAACTGGGCCAGGACTGGCTGCCGGTCGCCAAGTCCTGGCGCCTCAACGAGCGCCATTACGGCGGCCTGCAGGGCCTGGACAAGGCCGAGACCGCCGCCAAGCACGGCGAGGAGCAGGTCAAGGTGTGGCGCCGTTCCTACGACATCCCGCCGCCGCCGATGGACCTGGAAGACCCGGGCCACCCGATCCACGACCGCCGCTACGCCGGCTTGGACCGCAACGCGCTGCCGGCTACCGAATCGCTGGCCACCACCCTGGACCGCGTGCTGCCGTACTGGTTCGACGCCATCGCCCCGCAGCTCAAGGACGGCAAGACCGTGCTGGTCACCGCCCACGGCAACTCGCTGCGCGCGCTGTACAAGTACCTCAACAACGTCGGCCGCGAGGAGATCCTCGAGCTCAACATCCCCACTGGCATCCCGCTGCTGTTCGAGTTGAACGACGACCTGACCGTGCAGTCGTTCCGCTACCTGGGCGACCCGGAAGCGGCGAAGAAGGCGGCCGAGGCCGTGGCCAACCAGGGCAAGGCGAAGTAACGCCGGCTTGCTTGAAGCATCGAAACACCCGGCTTCGGCCGGGTGTTTTCGTTTTGGGCTCCCACTTTTGCCGGCTATCCAACGTCCCCGCGGCCCGGCGATGAACCATCAGCTTCGACACAGGGCGAGCGGTGCCGCATGCAGCTCAGCGTCTGCACTGGACCGGGCTGTCGGCGCAGCGCGCGTTGTCGCGCAGGGCCATGTCCTTGCCGATGTTGTAGCCGAACCAGGCCAATGCCAGCAGAAGCAGCATGACCTGGGGGAGGATCTTGGCAAGATGGTTCGCGTTCTGGATTGAAGCAGGCGCTGCTTGTGCCGGAACCGTATCGGCTTCGAGCAATCGCTCCGGTTCCATGCCCAGCGCCGCGGCCACCGCCATGCGCGATTCGTGCGAGGCCTTGCCCTCGGCTTCCAGCCGCTGCACGGTGCGCGGGCTGAGCCCGGTCACGGCCGCCAGGTGTTCCTGCGACCAGCCGCGCGCCTCGCGCAAGGTCCTGATCCGGTTGGCGTCGATCTTCATCGGTTCCTCGTGCACTGTGTCCGCTCCGCGATGGTAAGGGAGCCGGCACGTTGCCGCGATGCCCCGCGTTGGACCACGACAGCGACACGCCACAATCACGACAGGCCTTGCCGATCAATGCCTTGCAGGGCGGGTGACCGGCCGCCGTGCCGGTGCCCGCCGGCCGGGCTATGCTTCGGCCACGGCTGCGCGGCCGGCTTCCATCCAACGCACAGGGGAACCGCATGAACACGTCCACGGAGCGACGCCATTTCTGGCGCGCGCCCTTCCATTCGCCGGCCCGCCTGGTCCGTCCCGACGGCAGCGTGCATGCCGGGCAGGTGCACGATGTGTCGCTGAAGGGGGCGCTGTTCGAGGTGGACGCCGGCGGCGACTGCCGGCTGGACGAGCGCTGCCACCTGCAGGTCGAGCTGTCCGAGGACACGCCGATCCGCATGCAGGCCACCGTGGTGCACGTGGAAGGGCGCAACATCGGGCTGCGCTGCGACGAGATCGACCTGGACAGCATCACCGCGCTGCGCCGCCTGATCGAACTCAATGCCGCCGATCCGGCCCTGCTGGAACGCGAACTGGGCGCGTTGATGCGGCACGGCTGACCGGCCCCGAGCGTCCGGGCCGCGAAGCGGACCGGCACGGCGGCAGGTGGCTCCATGCCGCTCGCGGTACCGCCATCGACACCCCCACCAATGGCAGGCGTCGCAGCCGGCGTAGCCGCTAGACTGCCTTGAACCCCCAGGCGGATCGCCGATGCCTCCCACGCCAGCCGGTGGACCCGGACCAGCGCGCACGGCGCGCGGCCGCATCCTGTTCGCCGGCGAGCGGCTGTCGGCGCGGGTGGCGTGGTATGCGCCGGGCTCGCGCATGCAGCGGCATGCGCACGACTGCCACCAGGTGTCGCTGCTGCTGACCGGCACGCTGGCCGAGCGTGGGGACGGCGACGAGGTGCGGCTGCGCCTGCCGGCGGTCGGGGTGAAGCCGGCGGGGCTCGCGCATGCCAACGACTACGGGCCGGCCGGTGCGCTGGTGCTCGGCATCGACCTGCCGGCCGACATCGACCTGTCGCGCGAGCTGGGGCTGGCGCAGGCCTGGCGCTGGCGTACGCGGCCGGCGCCGCCGCTGCTGGCGCAGGGGCGGCTGCTGCTGTCGGCGCTGGCGGCCGGCGACGGCGCACCCGACGGCATCGAAGGTCAGTCATGGGAGTTGCTCGCGGCGATGGCCGGCTGCGCCGACGGTCGCGCCGGGACGCCCCCGCGCTGGGTCGTGCGCGCCTGCGAGCGCCTGCACGAGGAAGCGGCGCCACTGGCGCGGCTGGCGGCGGAGCAGGGCGTGCATCCGGTGTATTTCGCCCGGGCGTTCGCGCGCTGGGTGGGCTGCCCGCCCTCGGTGTTCCGTGCGCGCGCCCAACTGCAGCGCGCGCTGGCGCAGGTGGCGGCGGGCGCGCCGCTGGCCGCGGCGGCGCTGCATGGCGGATTCGCCGACCAAGCGCATTTCAGCCGCGTCGCCCGCCAGCACTGCGGCGCGGCGCCGGCACGGTTGCGCGCGCTGCTGGCGTGAGCAGGTTCAATCCGTGCAAGAAGCGCGGCTGCGCCCGCGCGAGCATGGCCGCTCCTCCCTCCGGAACCGCGCCATGCGCCTGATCGTGCCCGGCCTGCTGCTCGCCCTCGTCCTGCCCTTGTCCGCGGCGCACGCCGCCACCGCCGAGCAGGCGGCGCGGCAATTGCGGCAGTTCCTCGACGGCGTTCCCGGGCTGGGGCCGGGCTACGCGGTGGTGGTCGTGGACCGCGACCGGCAACTGCTCGGCTACACGCGCGGCGAGCGCAATGCCGCCAGCGGCGAACCGCTGACGATGCACACGCCGATGTACATCGCCTCGCAGACCAAGTCGTACATCGGCCTGCTGGCGCACCTGCTGGACCGGCGCGGGGTGCTGCGCCTGGACGGCACTCTGGCCGACCACTGGCCGCAGCTGCGCCTGCCCGGCGGCGTCGATCCGGCCGCCTGGACCCTGGCCGACCTGCTCAACCATCGCGTGCCGCTGAGCGCCGATGCCCTCACCACGCTGGACGCCTACATCGGCGCTCCCGACCCGGCGCTGTACCCGCAGCTGCTCGGCACGCTGGCGAGCGCGCGCCCGGCGGGTTTCGACTACGACAACCTGGGCTACACGATCTACGCCGCCATCCTCCAGCAGCGCACCGGCCGTTCCTGGCGCGACTGGCTGCGCGACGAGCTGTTCGTCCCGCTGCGCATGGGCGACACCGCCGCGCGCACCTCCGCCTTCGATCCGGCGCAGCTGGCCTACAACCATCAATGGCTGGGGCCGGAACAGGGCTGGCGGGTGGTGGCGCCCAAGCCCGACGCGATCATGCACGCGGCCGGCGGCATGATGACCTCGCCGCGCGATCTCGGCCGCTGGCTGCGCCTGCAGCTGGGCGGCGCGGCGCCGGCGGGGTTCGATGCAGTGGCCGTCGAGGCGGCGCACGCCATCGGCGTGCAGCTGGACCGCGGCGCGCGCAATGCCTACGAGCTGCCGTGCGTGGGTTATGCCTTCGGCTGGAACGTCTGCGACTTCGAAGGGCATACGCTCTACATCCACGGCGGCAGCTACACCGGCGCGCGCAGCATGATGGCGTTCTCGCCGGACCTGGGCGTGGGCATCGGCGTATTCGCCAACGCCGACAACGCCACCGGCTGGCTCACCTCGCGCACGGTGGTGCAGTACTTCCAGTACCTGGTGGACCACCCCGACGCAGCGTCGTGGGCGGCCACGCGGCAGCGCGTCTACCCGCAGCGGGTGGCCGGGCAGCTGGCAGACCAGCGCACGCGCCAGGCGCAGGTGCGCGCGCAGCCGCTCTGGCAGGGATGGGCGTGGCATCCCGATGGCGCGGCGCGCGCGGCCTACGCGGGCCGCTTCCGCGGCGAACGGCTGCCGGTGGAGGCGCTCGTGGCCGAGGGCGCGGACGGGCTGCGGCTGCGGATCGGCGTGCTGGAACGCGGGCTGCAGCCGGCGGCGGTCGATCTGTTCGGCGCGCAGGCCGGGCCGCTGGATGCCGCCGAGCCGCTGCGCTTCCAGCGCGGTGCGGACGGGCGGGTGCTCGGTTTCGAGTTCGACGGCGAGCGCTACGTGCGGATTCCCGCGGCGGAAGGTTGAGCGCGGCGCTCAGCGGAAGAAGCGGCTCGGGGTGAGCCCGAAGCGGCGCTTGAACATGGTGGCGAACGCGCTGGGGCTTTCGTAGCCCAGCGCCAGCGCCACGTCGATGACCTTCTCGCCGACCGCCAGCCGTTCCAGTGCGCGCAGCAGCCGCGCCTGCTGCCGCCACTGGCCGAAGGTCATGCCCAGTTCGCGTGCGCACAGGCGCTGGATCGTCTTCACGTCCACCCGCAGGCGCGCGGCCCAGTCCTGCAGGGTGGAGGCATCGTCCGGGTGCCGCTCGAGTTGCCGGCCGATCGCGCGCAGGCGCGGGTCGGCGGGGTCGGGCAGGTGCAGCGGCAGCACCGGCAGGGTCTGCATCTCGTCCAGGACCAGGCGCATCAGGCGGCCGTCGCGCGAGTCCTCGCGGTAGGGCTGGACGACGCCGGCGGCGGCGCGGATCAGCGCCGCCAGCAGCGGCGTGACCGATACCGCCGAGGCGCCGGCCGGCGCCTGCGGCATGGCGGCCGGCGCGACGTAGAGGCTGCGCATGCGCACCAGGCCGATGCAGTGCACCACGTGGCCGGTGCCGGCGGGAATCCAGATCGCGCGCGTGCTGGGCACCACCCAGCGGCCCATGCCGGCGCGCACGACCAGCACGCCGCTTTCGGCATACACCAGCTGGTGGCGGTCGGGGTGGTGGTGCAGCGGAATCAGCGTGTCGGGCGCGTAGTCCCGGGCCTTGCAGTACACCGCCGTCTCCGGGCCGGCGGGCAGCGGCAGGCGCCGGCCCCTGCGGCCGCCGATGTCCTTTTCGAGAGGGTGCATGACCGGATCGCGCAGGAAGGGCGTGGCCGGCGACTCTACCATGCGCGCCGCTCCCCTCCGCCCGGTACCGCCATGTCCTCCGCAGCTCCCGTTGCCGTCACCGCCACGCCCCCACGCCGCCCGGTGGCGGTGGGCGTGCTGGCCGCGATCAGCGGCTCGCACCTGGTCAACGACATGATGCAGTCGCTGATCCTGGCGCTGTATCCGATCTTCAAGGGCCAGTTCCACCTGAGCTTCGCCCAGATCGGCCTGATCACCCTTACCTACCAGCTCACCGCCTCGCTGTTCCAGCCGCTGATCGGCCTGCGCACCGACCGCCGCCCGGCGCCGTATTCGTTGCCGATGGGCATGGCCTCGACCCTGTGCGGCCTGCTGCTGCTGGCCTACGCGCCGAACTTCGCCACGGTGCTGGCGGCGGCGATGCTGGTGGGCATCGGTTCGGCCATCTTCCATCCCGAATCCTCGCGCATCGCGCGGCTGGCCTCGGGCGGGCGCCACGGCCTGTCGCAGTCGGTGTTCCAGCTCGGCGGCAACGCCGGCACCGCCATTGGCCCGCTGCTGGCGGCGGCGGTGATCGCGCCCAACGGCCAGCGCAGCGTGGCGTGGTTCGGCGGCGCGGCGCTGCTGGGCATCGGCCTGCTGTGCTACGTGGGGCGCTGGTACCAGCAGCACCTGCGTGCCGTCGCCGCCAGTCCGGTGCCGCGCGCGGCCGCCGCCGAGGCGCGGCTGCCGTCGCGCACCGTGGCCTGGGTGATCGCGGTGCTGCTGGTGCTGATCTTCAGCAAGTATTTCTACATCGCCGGCCTGAGCAGCTTCTACACGTTCTATCTGATGCAGAAGTTCGGGGTGTCGGTGCAGGGCGCGCAGCTGCACCTGTTCGGTTTCCTGCTGGCCTCGGCGGCGGGCACGCTGATCGGCGGTCCGGTGGGCGACCGCATCGGCCGCAAGCCGGTGATCTGGGCCTCGATCCTGGGCGTGGCGCCGTTCGCGCTGATCCTGCCCTACGCCAACCTGGAATGGACGACGCTGCTGACCCTGGTCATCGGCTTCGTCCTGTCCTCGGCGTTCTCGGCCATCCTGGTCTACGCGCAGGAGCTGATGCCGCACCGCATCGGCACCGTGTCGGGCCTGTTCTTCGGCTTCGCCTTCGGCATGGGCGGACTGGGCGCGGCGGTGCTGGGCGTGCTGGCCGACCACACCAGCATCGTGTGGGTCTACAAGGCGATCTCGTTCCTGCCGCTGCTGGGCATGGTGGCGGCGCTGCTGCCCGGCCCGCGCGCCCGGCCGGCAGCCTGAACCCGCGGGCGGCAGCCGGCGCGGTCGCCGTGACGGCGGCTGGGCGGGTGCCGCGCTACGATCCCCCGCGCCCGGCGCCGTGGCGCGTACGCGTTCTTCCGCCGGCGTGCCTTCCCGAACGAGGACAAGCGCGATGACCAGCAGGAACACGATCTGTCTCTGGTACGACGGCACCGCCCTGGAGGCGGCCACTTTCTACGCCGCGACCTTTCCCGACAGCCGGGTGGGGGCCGTGCAGCGCGCGCCCGGCGACTATCCCGCCGGCCGGCAGGGCGACGTGCTGACGGTCGAATTCACCGTGATGGGCATCCCGTGCCTGGGCCTGAACGGCGGTCCCGCGTTCCGGCACAGCGAGGCGTTCTCGTTCCAGGTCGCCACCGATGACCAGGCCGAAACCGACCGGCTGTGGGACGCGATCGTCGGCAACGGCGGCGAGGAAAGCGCCTGCGGCTGGTGCCGCGACAAATGGGGTTTGTCGTGGCAGATCACGCCGCGCGCGCTGACCGAGGCGATCGCCGATCCCGATCCGGCCGCGGCCAGGCGCGCGTTCGAGGCGATGATGGGCATGCGCAGGATCGACATCGCCGCGATCGAGGCGGCGCGCCGCGGTTGACCCAGCGGGCCGTGCGCCGGCGCATGCCGGCGCATGACCTTCGGCCTATCCGGCACGGTGCGGCATCGCCTACGCTCGGGGATTGGCCGCGCGCCTGCGCGGTGTTCCCTGCAAGGCCGGAGATTCCGCATGACCCTTTCCAAGCTCGTCCCGCTGTCCCTGACCGTCGCCATCGCCGCCTCGCTGGCCGCCTGCGGCAAGACCGAAGCCCCGGCCGCGCAGGCCGAGGCCGCCAAGCCGGCCTTCGACCTGTCCAGGATCACCACGCCGTCGGTGGCCTTCAACGCCGCCGACGTGGACCCGGCCGTATCCGCCTGTACCGACCTCAACGGCTTCGTCAACGGCAAGTGGCTCAAGGCCAACCCGGTGCCGGGCGACCAGGTGACCTGGGGCAGCTTCGAGATCCTGCGCGAGCGCTCGCTGGAAGTGCAGCACGCGCTGGTCGAGCAGGCCGCCGCGGCCGACGCCAAGGCCGGCACGGTGCAGGCGCAGATCGGCGACATCTGGAAGACCGGTTCGGACGAGGCCGCCATCGAGGCCGCCGGCATTGCGCCGCTGCAGCCCGAACTGGACAGGATCGCCGCGTTGCAGAACGGCGCCGCCATCGCCGCCTACCTGCGCCAGGCCTATGCGCAGGGCCAGGGTTTCCTGTTCTCGCTGTATGCCAGCCCGGACTTCAAGGATTCGGCCAACGTCATCGCCTACGTCGGCCAGGGCGGCCTGGGCCTGCCGGAGAAGGGCTATTACTTCGACGAATCGCAGGCCAAGGTCCGCGAGGCCTACGTGGCCTACATCGAGCAGCTGTTGACCCTGTCCGGCGTCGATGCCGCCCAGGCCAAGGAGCAGGCCAGGGCGGTGATGGAATTCGAGACGCGCCTGGCCAAGGCTTCGCTGTCGCGCATCGAACTGCGCGACCCGGCCAAGCGCTACAACCCGGTCAGCGCCGCCGACGCCGACAAGCAGACCCCGAACTTCAGCTGGACCGCGCTGTTCGACACGCTGAAGGTGCCGGCCAAGGACAGGTTCTCGCTGGCGCAGCCGGGCTTCTTCGGCGAAGTGGACAAGATGCTCGCCGACGTGCCGGCCGCGACCTGGCAGGCCTACCTGCGCTTCCACACCGTGGACAACGCCGCGCCGTACCTGAGCAAGGCCTTCGAGCAGGCCAACTTCGACTTCTTCAGCAAGACCCTGCGCGGCCAGCAGGAAATGCAGCCGCGCTGGAAGCGCGTGCTCGAATCGGTGAACGGCGCGATGGGCGAGGCGCTGGGCCAGCTGTACGTGGACGCGGTGTTCCCGGCCGAATCCAAGGTGGCCATGCAGCACCTGGTGGAGAACCTGTCGGTCGCACTGAAGGCGCGCCTTGAGAACCTGCCGTGGATGGGCGAGGAGACCAGGAAGAAGGCGCTGGAGAAGTGGGCCAGCTTCACCCCGAAGATCGGCTACCCGGACAAGTGGCGCGACTGGTCGGGCCTGGCCACCAGCGGCGACAGCTACCTGGGCAACATGCAGGCCGCGCGCGCGTTCAACTATCGCTACATGCTCGACAAGATCGGCAAGCCGGTGGACCGCACCGAGTGGGGCATGACCCCGCAGACGGTCAACGCCTACTACAACGCCACCAAGAACGAGATCGTGTTCCCGGCCGCGATCCTGCAGCCGCCGTTCTTCGACGCCAAGGCCGACCCGGCGCTGAACTACGGCGGCATCGGCGCGGTGATCGGCCACGAGATGATGCACGGCTACGACGATTCGGGCAGCCAGTTCGCCGCCAACGGCAACTTCGACAACTGGTGGACCGACGCCGACCGCAGCGCGTTCACCGGCCGCACCGACCAGCTGGTCGCGCAGTTCGACGGCTACGAGGCGCTGCCGGGCGTGAACGTGAAGGGCAAGCTGACCCTGGGCGAGAACATCGGCGACCTCGGCGGCCTGACCGTGGCCTATGACGCGCTGCAGATGGCGCTCAAGGAAGATCCCTCGAAGAACGTGGCCGTCGACGGTTACAGCGAGGACCAGCGCTTCTTCATGAACTGGGCCACGGTGTGGCGCCGCAACTTCACCGAGGGCGAACTGCGCGTGCGCCTGAACACCGATCCGCATGCGCCGGCCAACTTCCGCGCCAACGGCGCGCCGTCGAACATGCCGTCCTTCGCCGCGGCGTTCCAGTGCAAGGCGGGCGATGCGATGGTGCGCGGCGACGACAAGCGCGTGGTCATCTGGTAACGGGCTGGCACCACGGCCGGCGACAAGCGGAAAGCCCGGCCGATGCCGGGCTTTTCGTTTCCGCCACTGTGCGGCGCGCGCGTACCGGTCCAGCCAACGGGATCACGGGTGTCCGACCGACGGGCCGGTGGATCGGCCGATGGTTTCCGGCAGCCTCCACTCAGGCGCTGGCGCGTGCCGTCGGCGCATCACGCCGATGCGCGAAGCCCCGCCGCTGCGAGATGCCGCTCCCGGAGAAGCAGGAAAAAAGGCAGCGCCAGTGAGGGGCCCACCACGAGGCACGAAAGTGGCAGCCACAGCCGCGGCATCGCCAGCTTGCGTCCTTCGGCGATTACGAATGCCGCGACGACGATGCCTGAAACCAGCACGTCCGACCACGCGAATGCGGCGATGTGGCCGGATGTGGCCTGCTGCACCAGGCGCGGCACGTCGAGGCCGTGCGCGCAAAGCCACGGAACGAACTGCCAGAGGGGCAGGGCCGTACCGGCGATGCAGAGAAGGAGGTAGATGATTCGCACGTTGTCTCCGCTCTGGAACTGCTGGCGCCGGACGATGGAGCCGGTCCAGCGTGAAGGGATGGCGCTCAGGGGGCGGGTGTCCGGCCTGCCTTGTCCTGGAAGGCGCGAACCGCCGGACTGAAGACCAGGTACGCGGCGAACGCCGCCAGCAGCCCCGCGATGATCGTGAAAAGAACAGCGCCAAGGGCGGCCGTCGGGAAGGTGGCAACAGCGGCAACCAGCAGAACGATGGCGCTCATGGCGCTCAGCACGGCCAGGATGTTTCCCGCCGTCCTGCTGCCGCGGAACAGGAAGAAGAACAGGAGGGCAGAGAGGGCGAAACGCCCTGCGACGACAGCGGTGAAACCGGTTGCCAGCAGCCCTGCCAGATAGGCCAGATAGACGATCGCGATGATGACCAGGGGCAGCGGTGGCTTGCTTTTCATGGGCTCCGGGACCTGGATTGGAGCGCGCCGCGAAGCGGCGCCGGCACGGATGCGTTGCCGGGCCGTGTGCCGGCCGTGTCCGCGCATCTGTAACGTACCAGTTCCCGTCCCGGCACGGTCGTGTTGTCGATGAGCCGGCGCCCGTCTGGCGAAAGCGTGAACTTCACGGTGGAAAGCCAGGTCTCGCCCTCGCCCGACAGCTCGCAGATCAGTGCCATCTCCGAATGCCCGCGCACCACGACGGCCTTGATCGGGCCCTCGCTCTCCCAGTGCGTGATGTGGCGCGGAGCGATGCGCAGGATCAGATCGTCCGCTTCCGACGCGCAGGATTCCGGGCTCCCTGCCCAGTGCCCGAGAAAACGATCCGGCACCGCGGTCGCGCCGTCACCCGCGCAGGCCGCGAGCGGCAACAGCGACAGGGACACGGACAGGAAAATTCTGGTCTTCATGGTTCTCCCTCAAGGTCCGACAGCCTGGTGGCGGGGCCGGATGCGGCCATCAGCTCCTGACGGCACGTTCCATTGATGTTCCCCCATTGTGCGGCGGGAACACGCCAATGGGGCGCCGGGCAGGATGCGTTCGTTCGCCGGGGATGCCGGAAACGGGCGGCCGTGCTATTGATCCGCCACGCCGCGGGACGGCGGATCGTCGATCACCGGGAGGCCGCATGGGGCCGGAAGTGGGCGGGGCGCATGCTCCGCTGCAGTGGGGAATCACCGCCGTCGCGTTCGTCGCGCACCTGCTGGTCGCCGCGCGCGCGCTGACCCGCGCCAACCGCACGCCGGCCTCGCGCGCGGCGTGGGTGGCGGTGGTGATGCTCGCGCCGGTGGTGGGCATGGTCGCCTACCTGCTGCTGGGCGAAACCAGCATCGGCCGCGCGCGTTTCCGCCGCGTGGAGCAGGCGCTGCGGCGGATGGGAGCGGCGGCGGCCGCGATGGCGCCGGCCGCCCCCGTCGCGGTGGCGGACAGCGCGGTGCCGCTGCTGGAACTGGCGCGCACCATCAACGGCCTGCCGGCGGTGGGCGGGAACCGCGTGACGCTGCTGGGCGACGCCGACAGCCCCGCCGACGCGCCGGAAGCCGACTGCCGCCGCGCGCTGGACGCGCTGGTGGCCGACATCGAGCAGGCCCGCGAGAGCGTGCACATCGCCTTCTACATCTGGCTGGACGACGGCGCAGGCGGGCGCGTGGCCGACGCGCTGGCCGCCGCCGCGAGGCGCGGCGTGGCGTGCCGGGTGATGGTCGATGCGCTGGGCTCGCGCGCCTTCATCGAAGGGTCGCGCTGGAAGCAGCTGGGCCAGGCCGGGGTGAAGCGGCTGAAGACGCTGGACGACATCAACCGCCTGCAGCACATGGCGTTCAGCCGCATGGATCTGCGCGACCACCGCAAGATCGCGGTGATCGACAACCGCATCGCCTACAGCGGCAGCCAGAACTGCGCCGATCCGGAGTTCCGGGTGAAGTCCGCCTACGCGCCGTGGATCGACCTGCTGCTGCGCTGCGAGGGGCCGGTGGTGGCGCAGATCCAGTTCCTGTTCCTCAGCGGCTGGATCCCGGAGACCGGCGAGACCGGGCTGGACGGCTACGCCGCCGCGGCCGCGCCGGCATGGCACGACGGCGGATGCGTCGCCGCCGCGTTCGAGACCGGCCCGATCGCGCGGCACAACGCCATGGCCGACATGTTCGTGGCCTGCATCTACGCCGCGCGGCGCGAGCTGGTGATCACCACGCCGTACTTCGTGCCGGACGAATCGATCCTGCGCGCGATCTGCGCGGCGCCGCGGCGCGGCGTGCGCACGGCGCTGGTCCTGCCGCGCCGCAACGACTCGTGGCTGGTGGGCCAGGCCAGCCGCAGCACCTATGCCGACCTGCTGCAATGCGGCGTCGAGGTCCACGAGTACCCGCTGGGCCTGCTGCACGCCAAGTCGATGACCATCGATGGCCAGATCAGCCTGGTGGGCTCGGCCAACATCGACCGGCGCAGCCTGGAGCTCAACTTCGAGAACAGCCTGCTGGTCGCCGACGCGGGCGTCACCGCCGCCCTCCGCCGGCGCCAGGAGAAATACCTGTCCGTGTCGGCGCGGGTGACACCGGAACAGGTCGGGGGCTGGTCGTTCGCCACGCGGCTGGTGCAGAACGCGGTGGCGATGATGTCGCCGGTGCTGTGAGCGCGCCGTCGGTCAGGCGACGGGCAGGGCGCGCCCGCGCAGCAGGCCGCGGAACTCGCCGAACAGGCGCGCATCGACCAGCCGGTTCTTCTCGCGGTTGAGGATGGCCAGCGCATCGTCCGCCTCCAGCGGGCCGCGGTAGGGACGGTGCGAGGTCAGCGCGTCGTAGCCGTCGGCGATGGCCAGGATGCGCGCGCCCAGCGGGATGTCCTCGCCCTGCAGGCCATGCGGATAGCCGCT
Source organism: Stenotrophomonas sp. MYb238 (assembly GCF_009496535.1). GTDB lineage: Bacteria > Pseudomonadota > Gammaproteobacteria > Xanthomonadales > Xanthomonadaceae > Stenotrophomonas. Next base: position 12,093 of record NZ_WIDL01000007.1, on the reverse strand, counting down.
GCCGTCCCAGGCTTCGTGGTGATGCAGGATCAGCCGCGCCACGGCGGCGGCATCGTCGCGGCCGGTGGCCGCGAACAGGCGCGCGCCGCGCTCCGGGTGCGTGCGCATCTTTTCCATGCGCGGTTCGTCCAGGCGGCCGGGATGCAGCAGCACGTCGTCGCGGATGCCGATCTTGCCGACATCGTGGAAACGCGCGGCCAGCGCCAGCTGCTCCAGCTGCGTGCCGGACAGGCCGCAGCGCTCGCCCAGGCCATGGGCAAGCAGCGAAACACGGTCGCAGTGCTGGTCGGTGTAGCTGTCCCGCTCGTCCAGCGCGGCGGCGAGCACGGCGATGCCGCAGGTTTCGTTTTCAGGCGGGATGGACAGGCCCGGGGACGTTGGAATCGAGAACATGGAGCGCCGCACCGCGGGAAAGACGGCCAGGCCGGGAGAAGGACGGCCATTGTCCCCGCCGCCTTCTTTCCTGGCAAACCTCACGCCCGCTCACGCCGGCCGCAAGGTGGTCAGCAGCGCGCGCGCGGCGTTGAAGCGGTCCGCGCCTTCCGGCAGCGGGTGCTTGATGCGCAGCTTGTCCGGGCCGTCCATCTGGTACAGCCTGGGCTGCTTCTGGATCAGCTGGATCACCGCCATCGGGTCGATGTCCGGCTTGCTCTCGAACACGATGCGGCCGCCGTTCTCGCCCAGCTCCAACTTGCGGATGCCAAGTGCGTTGGCCTGCAGCTTGAGTTCGGCGATGGCGAACAGGTGCTTGGCCGCATCCGGCAACAGGCCGAAGCGGTCGATCATCTCCACCTGCAGTTCGCGCAGGGCGGCGCCGTCGCGCGCGGAGCTGATGCGCTTGTACAGGGTCAGGCGGGTGTGCACGTCGGGCAGGTAATCCTCCGGGATCAGCGCCGGCACGTGCAGTTCGACCTCGGCGCCGCGCGCTTCCTCGCCGGCATCCAGGTCGGGCAGCTTGCCGGAACGGATCGAACGCACCGCGCGTTCCAGCAGTTCGGTGTAGAGGCTGAAACCGACCTCGGCCATCTGCCCGCTCTGGTCCTCGCCGAGCAGTTCGCCGGCGCCGCGGATTTCCAGGTCGTGGGTGGCCAGGGTGAAACCGGCGCCGAGCTCGTCCATCGAGGCGATGGCGTCCAGCCGCTTCTGCGCGTCGGGCGTGATCGAACGCTTGTCCGGCACCAGCAGGTAGGCATAGGCGCGGTGGTGCGAGCGGCCGACGCGGCCACGCAGCTGGTGCAGCTGGGCCAGGCCGAAGCGATCGGCGCGGTTGATGACGATGGTGTTGGCGTTGGGGATGTCGATGCCCGATTCGATGATGGTGCTGGCCAGCAGCACGTTGAAGCGCTGCTTCTGGAAATCCAGCATCACCTTTTCCAGCTCGCGCTCGGGCATCTGCCCGTGGGCCATGCCGATGCGCGCCTCGGGCACCAGCTCGGACAGCTCGCGCTGCATGCGGCCCATGCTCTCCACGTCGTTGTGCAGGAAGTACAGCTGGCCGCCGCGCGCGAGCTCGCGCTGGAACGCCTCGCGCAGCTGCGCGTTGTCCCACTGGGTGACGAAGGTCTGCACCGCCAGCCGGTTCGGCGGCGGGGTGGCGATGATCGACAGGTCGCGCAGCCCGGCCATGGCCATGTTGAGCGTGCGCGGGATCGGCGTGGCGGTGAGCGTGAGCAGGTGCACGTTGGCACGCATGGCCTTGAGCGCTTCCTTCTGGCGCACGCCGAAGCGCTGCTCCTCGTCGACGATGACCAGGCCCAGGTCCTTGAACTTCACGTCCGGCTGCAGCAGGCGGTGGGTGCCGACGATCACGTCGATGCCGCCCTCGGCGACCTTGTCCAGCTCGGCCTTGATCTCCTTGGTGCTCTTGAAGCGCGACAGCACCTCCACCTTGAGCGGATAGTCGGCGAAGCGATCGCGGAAATTGCGGTAGTGCTGCTCGGCCAGCAGCGTGGTCGGCACCAGCACGGCGACCTGCTTGCCGCCGCTGGCGGCGGCGAAGGCGGCGCGCACGGCGACCTCGGTTTTGCCGAAGCCGACGTCGCCGCAGACCACGCGGTCCATCGGCTGCGACGACTGCAGGTCGCGCAGCGTGGCCTCGATCGCGGCCAGCTGGTCGGGCGTTTCCTCGAACGGGAAGCCGGCGGCGAACGGCTCGTACATCGCGCGGTCGATGTCCAGCGCCAGGCCGGCGCGGGCCTGGCGCCGTGCCTGGATCTCCAGCAGCTCGGCGGCGACGTCGCGCACCTTCTCGGCGGCCTTGCGCTTGGCCTTGGCCCATTGCTCGCCACCCAGCGAATGCAGCGGCGCGGTTTCCGGCGAGGCGCCGGAGTAGCGGCTGATCAGGTGCAGCTGCGCGACCGGCACGTACAGGCGGTCGCCCTTGGCGTATTCGATTTCGAGGAACTCGCCGGGCATGCCGCCGACGTCCATCGCGATCAGCCCGCGGTAGCGGCCGACGCCATGGTCCTCGTGCACGATGGGCGCGCCCTCGGTCAGCTCGCCGAGGTCGCGGATGATCGCTTCCGGCTCGCGCCCGGCGCGGCGCGTGCGGCGCGTCTGGCCCGCGCGTTCGGGGAACAGCTGGCGCTCGGTGAGCACCGCCAGCGGCGGTTCGGCCAGGGCGAAGCCGTCGTCCAGCGGCGCCACGGTGATGGCCAGGCGCGGCGCATCGTCGGCCAGGAAGGCCGGCAGGCTCTGCACCACCGGCGGCCGCAGCTCCGCCGCCTGCAGCACCTCGAGCAGCGCCTCGCGGCGGCCCGGCGAATCGGCGGCGATCAGCACCCGGCCCGGGTAGTGGTCGAGGAACGACTTGAGCGCCTGCCCGGCCGGCGCGTCCTTGGCCGCCACCGGCAACGGCGGCAGCGGCTGGTCGCCCAGCGCCTGCGCCTCGGCGATGCGCGGATGTTCGGCCGGCCACACGTCCACGCGCGGCTGCCGGTTGAACTGCTCGCGCAGGCTGTCCGGCGACTGGTAGATCTCCTCCGGCGGCAGCAGCGGCCGTTCGATGTCGTGGCGGCGCTGCTCGTAGCGGCCGCGGGTCTGCTCCCAGAACGCGTCGGCCGCTTCGCCCACGCCAGGCGCGACCACGGTCAGGAAGCCCTCGGGCAGGTAGTCGAACAGCGTCGCCGTTCTGGCGAAGAACAGCGGCAGGAAATACTCGCTGCCCGACGGCAGCACGCCGGCCTTCAGGTCCTGGTAGAGCGGGCTGCGGCGGGTATCGACGTCGAAGCGCTCGCGCAGCGTGGCCATCACCTTCGACAGGCTGGCCTCGTCCACCGGTACCTCGCGGCCGGGCAGCATCTTCACCGCGCTCACCTTGTCCAGCGAGCGCTGCGATTCGGGATCGAATTCGCGGATCGAGTCGATGTCCTCGTCCAGCAGTTCGATGCGCAGCGGCGCGCCGGCGCCCATCGGATAGACGTCGAGCAGGCCGCCGCGCACGGCGAAATCGCCCGGGTCCATCACCTGCGGCACGTTGCGGTAGCCGGCGCTTTCCAGCCGGCGTTTCTCCGCGTCCATGTCCAGGCGCTGGCCGACCTGCAGGTCGAAGCTGCCGCCGACGATGTGGCTCAGCGGCGCCAGCCGCTGCAGCAGGGTCTGCACCGGCACCACGACGATGCCGCGCGCCAGCGTGGGCAGGCGGTGCAGCGCGGCCAGGCGCTGGGAAATGATGTCCGGGTGCGGGCTGAACTGGTCGTAGGGCAGGGTCTCCCAGTCGGGAAACGGCAGCACCGGCAGCGTGGTTTCGCTGCCCAGCAGGGTCTGCAGGTCCGCGACCAGCTGCTGCGCGCCGTGGTTGTCGCGGGCGACCAGCAGCAGTGGTTTGCCATGCGCCTGCGCGGCGCGGGCCACGTGCCAGGCCAGCGCGCTGGTCGATGCGGGGGCGCGCCACCAGGCGCGGAGCTGGCCCGCACGGGGCAGCGGCGGAACGGGGTAGGGGGCGTGATGCGGCATGAGACCGCCGATTTTAAGGTAGGAGCGCACCTGGGTGCGCGACGGGGCTTTCATGCAGCCCCATCTGCGGCGGCATCCGTGTCCCTGTCCGGGAATCCGGAGTGCAAAGCCCTGTCGCGCACCGGGGCGCGCGCCTGCCTCAGCTGCCCAGTTCCAGCACCATGCGCACCAGGCCCGGCGTGCCGGACGGGTGCGGCACCTGCTTGAAGCCCAGCGAGGCGGCCAACTGCAGCATCGGTTCGTTGTCCTGGGCGATGTCGCCGTACATGCGGTCCAGGTACTTGCCGCGCGCCCACTTGACCAGCTTGCGCATCAGCTGCCGGCCCAGGCCCTGGCCGGCGAGGAAGCGGCTGACCAGGATGGCGTATTCGGCGTCGCGGGTGCCGGGGATGATCGAGGCCCGCGCCACCGCGCCGACCACGGCTTCGCCCGGCGGCAGCGGTTCGGCGGCGACCAGCGAGATCTCGGTCTTCGGGTTCGGGTGGGTCAGGCGCTGGGCGGTTTCGTCCGAAAGCACGTCCACGGCCTGCAGGAAGCGGTCGCGCACTTCCTCCGGCCCGAACAGCGCGAACGCGCCCTGCAGCGGTGCGCCGTCCTCGGGGCGGATGGGACGGATGAGCAGTTCCCGGCCGCTGGGAGCCTTGAAGTTTTCATGCCACGGGGGCATGCGGTTGCGGGTAGCCATGACTGCGGTCCTCCAGAGTCCACCGATTCTTGCACCTGCAGCGTGAGGTTCTGTGAACGCGATTCAACCGTGGCGACAGGCCGGGAGCAGCGGTTTTCCGCTGCGGGAACGCTGTCCAGCGCGATCGGCCACGCCGGAAGAGGCCCAGGCGCGGGCCGTCTCGCCTCCTGCGGCGAGCCATGGCCGGCGGGCTCAATCCCCGCTCTTGAGCCACTCCAGCCGTGTCGATGCCCCGGCCTGGCCCAGTTCGCGCTGCAGCACCGGCAGCGCCGGAGCCAGCACCTGGTCGAACTGCCAGGGAGGATTGAGCAGCAGCATGCCGCTGCCGTTCAGGCGCAGCGGCGAGTCGTCCGGGCGCACCATCAGTTCGGCCACCAGCGCCGACTTGGCCGGCAGAGCGGCGGCCTTGCGGAAGAACGGCAGCAGGCTGCGCCGCTGCTTGATCGGGTACCACACCGCGCACTGGGCCTGCGGCATGCGCGTCAGGATCTCGCGCAGGGCGGCGACGATCCGCGGGTATTCGGCGTCCTGCGCCTCGTAGGGCGGGTCGATCAGCACCAGGGCGCGGCCGATCTTGCTGCCGCCGGCCTTGGGCGGCAGCAGGGCACGGATGCTGTCGTAGCCGTCGGCGGCCAGCACCTGCACGCGACGGTCGCGGGCGAACAGCTCCTTCAGCGCCGCCGCCTCTTCCGGCTGCAGCTCGCAGGCGGCCAGGCGGTCCTGCTCGCGCATGGCCTGGGCGGCCAGCAGCGGCGAACCGGGGTAGGCGATCAGCCCGCCGACGGGATTGTTGGCCTGGATCGCGCGCAGATAGCGCTCGATCACTTCCGGCAGGGTCGGCGAGGCCATCAGCTGCCCGATGCCTTCGTCGGCCTCGGCGGTCTTGCGGCTTTCCTCGGTCGACAGCAGGTAGCGGCCGCGGCCGGCATGGGTGTCGAGCACGAAGAACGGCGCGTCCTTGCGCCTGAGCGCGTCGATCAGGGCGAGCAGGACGGTGTGCTTGAGCACGTCGGCATGGTTGCCGGCGTGGAAGGCGTGGCGGTAGTTCATCGGCGCAGTGTACGGGCGCCGCCCGGGGGCGGCTATGCTGGCGCCATGTCCGAACAGCCCGCCCGCGTGCTCGTCGTCGAAGACGAGGCCGCCATCGCCGATACCGTCCTGTACGCGCTGCGCAGCGAGGGCCATGCGGCCGAGCACTGCGCGCTGGGGCGGCAGGCGCTGGACCGCCTGCGCGAGGGCGGCATCGACGTGGTGGTGCTGGACGTGGGCCTGCCCGACCTGGGCGGGTTCGAGGTCTGCCGCCAGCTGCGCACGTTCAGCCAGGTGCCGGTGATCTTCCTCACCGCGCGCAACGACGAGTTCGACCGCGTGCTGGGCCTGGAACTGGGCGCGGACGATTACGTGGGCAAGCCGTTCTCGCCGCGCGAGCTGGTGGCGCGGGTGCGCGCGCGCCTGCGGCGGCCACCGCAGGCGGCGCCGGCCGAGGCCGGCTGGGTACGGCAGGGCGCGTTCGCGATCGACCGCGAGGGGCGGCGGGTGCGCTTCCGCGACGCGCCGCTGGACCTGACCCGTTACGAATATGCGCTGCTGGCGGCGCTGCTGCAGCGGCCGGGGGCGATCCTCAGCCGCGCGCAGCTGATGGAGCGCGGCTGGGACCATGCCAGCGACAGCGCCGACCGCACGGTGGATACGCACGTGAAGACGTTGCGCGCGAAGCTGCGCGCGGCGGGTGCGCAGGACGATCCGATCCGCACGCACCGGGGCGTGGGGTATGCGCTGGATGTTTGAGGTTTCCATGGGCTGGAGGCGCTGCTTTCAACGCCCCTCTCCCTGTGGGAGAGGGGTTGGGGAGAGGGACGACGGAGTCCGAATGTGGGATTGATAGGTACATCAAAGGCTTTCGCTCCCCTTCGGGGCGCGAGTTACTTCTCTTTGCTCGTGCAAAGAGAAGTAACCAAGAGAAGCGCTTTTCCAACAGCCGAACGGCTGGTCAAGCACGCGCCGGACGCGAGCCGATGCGGCTGTGCCGCATCGGTCCCCTGCGCTCCTCGCGTGTCGAGGGGACGGCGCACAACTCGCTTCGCTCAGACACGTGCGCCTCTTCGCCCCTCGACCCGCTGCGGTGCTCGGCTCGCTCTACGGCCGTTGGAAGTCAGAAGCCAAGAGCAAAAGCACAATCACGACAACGGCCCGAAGGTAATGCTGATCGACTGCAGCCGAAAACGGCGGAGTAGCGGTAGTTGCTTTTGCCTTTCAGAATCCCCTTCCGCAGCGACGGAGCTGGCGGGAAAAACCCGAAGGGCGACGTGCATGGGTTCGGCGGAAATAGGCGAAACACTGCTTAGCCCCGCCGGACGGGCAGGCGACGCACGGCACCTGCCCCGGACTCGACCGCGAAGCGGACGAGCATGTCGTTTTTCTACGCGACAGGGGCGAACCGGAAAGAGGCGAAGCACTGCTTCGCCCCGGTGCGTGGGCAGGCGCCGTGAGGCGGTTGCACCGGCCCCAGCTGCATCGCGGCTGTGTCGCGTAGAAAAATCCCGCCGGCGGAGTGGACCCGATGCGCTTGCGCATCGGGCGCGGAGGCAGGGGCGTGTTGACCAGCCATTCGGCTGTTGGGAAAGCGCTTCTCTTGGTTACTTCTCTTTGCACGAGCAAAGAGAAGTAACTCGCTCCCCGCAGGGCAGCGAAAGCTTTGCTCCAGGAAACGAAGGCAGCAATAAATGCGCCTCGGCCTGAAACTCTTCCTCGGCTTCTTCCTGATCGTCGGCATCGCCGCGTTCTTCGTGATGCGCGTGTTCGTCGACGAGGTCAAGCCGGGCGTGCGCCAGGCGATGGAGTCCACCCTGGTGGACGCGGCCAACGTGCTGGCGGTGATGGCCGGGCCGGACCTGAAGGCCGGGCGCATCGCCGATGGCCGCTTCGCCGCGCAGGTGGCCACCGCGCAGCGCCGCGATCCGCGCGCGATGGTGTGGCGCTTCCCCAAGCGCAGCATCGATTACCGGGTCACCGTGACCGATGCGCGCGGCATCGTCGTCTACGACTCGCGCGGGCAGGACGTGGGCCGCGACAACTCGCGCTGGAACGATGTCTACCGCACCCTGCGCGGCCAGTACGGCGCGCGCTCCAGCCCGGGGACGCCGGGCGATGCGGACAGCACGGTCATGCACGTGGCCGCGCCGGTCTACGATCCGGCCGACGGGCGCACCCTGATCGGCGTGCTGACCCTGGCCCAGCCCAACGACAGCATCGATCCGTTCATCACCGCCAGCCAGCGCGCCATCGTCGCGCGCGGCGCCTGGCTGATCGGTTCGGCGGCGCTGATCGGGCTGCTGATGACCTGGTGGCTGGCGCGCGGCATCGGCGGGTTGAGCCGTTATGCCAAGGCGGTCAGCGCGGGCGAGCCGGTATTGCCGCCGAAGCCGCGCAGCGACGAGATCGGCGATCTCGGCCGGGCGCTGGAGACCATGCGCCGCAAGCTCGAGGGCAAGGCCTACGTCGAGCAGTACGTGCAGTCGCTCACGCACGAGATGAAGAGCCCGCTGGCGGCGATCCGCGGCGCGGCCGAGCTGCTGCAGGAACCCCTGCCCGAAGCCGACAGGCAGCGCTTCGCCGCCAACATCGCCCAGCAGGAGCGGCGCCTGACCGAGACCATCGACCAGCTGCTGCGGCTGGCGGAAGTGGAACAGCACGGCTGGCTGCAGCGCCGCACCACGGTGGACCTGTGCGCGTTGTGCCGGCAACTGGGCGAGGACGCCGGGCCGCGGCTGCAGGCGGCGCGGCTGTCGCTGCACTGCGAACTGCCCGATCGGGCGCCAGTGCAGGGCGACGCGTTCCTGCTGCGGCAGGCGCTGGGCAACCTGCTGGACAACGCCATCGCGTTCTCGCCGGAGGGCGGGCGGATCGCGCTGCGGCTGCGCGCCGAGCAGGAGGGGTGGCAGGTGGCTTTGCTCGACCAGGGCCCGGGCGTGCCGGATTACGCGCTGGAACGGGTATTCGAGCGTTTCTATTCGCTGGCCCGCCCGGGCAGCGGGCAGCGCAGCTCGGGGCTGGGCCTGCCGTTCGTGGCCGAGGTGGCGCGCCTGCACGGCGGCCATGCGCGCCTGGAGAACCGCGAAGGCGGCGGCGCGCGCGCCGCGCTCTGGCTGCCGGCGTTGTAGCACGGCGTTCGCCGCGAAGGCTTCAGGGAAAGGCCGCATGCGGGGCGGGGCCCGCATCTGCCAAGGTCAATCGGCCAGGGCCGGATGGTCGGCGCGCGGCCGGCCCAGGTGGTAGCCCTGCACCATGTCCACGCCCATGCCGCGCAGCATCTGCAAGGTGGCCTCGTCCTCGACGAATTCGGCCACGGTGAGTTTGCCCATGCCGCGCGCCACTTCGATGATGGCGCGCACGAACACCTGGTTGTCGCGCTCGCTGGGCAGGTTGCGGATGAACATGCCGTCGATCTTGAGCACGTCGGCCTGCAGGTTCTTGAGGTAGGCGAACGAGGAGAAGCCGGTGCCGAAGTCGTCCAGGCAGATCGGGCAGCCGGTGTCGCGCAGCGCGGCGATGAAGCGCGCCGCATCGCCCATGTCCGACACCGCCGAGGTCTCGGTCAGTTCCACCAGCAGGCGCCGCGGGGCGACGTGCTGCTGGCGCAGCTGGCCGCCGATCCAGGCCGGCAGCTCGGGGTCGTCGAAGGAGCGCCCGGAAATGTTGACGGCGATGGCCGGCAGGTTCGGGTGGCTGGCCAGCAGGCGGATGCTCCGGGCGATCACCCAGCGGTCGATCTCCAGGATCTTGCCGCTCTTCTCGGCCGGCTCGATGAACTGCGCCGGCATGATGAGCTGCCCGGGATTGGCCTCGTCCTCCATGCGGATCAGCGCTTCCAGGTGCGCCAGCCGGCCGTCGCCGGCATGGTGCACGCCCTGGAAATGCAGGCGCAGCAGGTCGTGCTCGAGCGCGCGCGCGATGCGGTCGTTCCACGCCAGCCGGGTCGCCATCTCGCGCGAGCTGTCGCGGTCCGGGCGGTAGACGTTGCAGCGGTTCTTGCCGGTGTGCTTGGCCTGGTACATCGCCGCGTCGGCGTGGGCGACCAGGTCCTCGGCATTGTCGGCGTGGGTGGGGAAATGGGCGATGCCCAGGCTGGTGGTCAGGCGCACGGTCTGTTCGTGCAGGCACAGCGGCGTCTGCGAGATCCGCTGCACCACGCGCTCGGCCAGGTGCTGGGCGTCGTCCAGGCTGGCATGCGGCATGAGCACGGCGAATTCGTCGCCGCCGAGCCGGAACAGGGTCTCGTCGGAACGGATCAGGGTGCGGATCTCGATCGCCATGCGGTTGAGCACCGTGTCGCCGGCGCGGTGGCCGAAGGTGTCGTTGATGTACTTGAACTCGTCCAGGTCGAAGAACAGCAGCGCGGCCTGGCTGGGCGTGCGTTCGGCGGCATGGAAGAAGCGCGCCAGGTCGTCCTCGAAGCGGCGCCGGTTGTACAGGCTGGTCAACGGATCGTGCTGGGCCAGCCGCACCAGCTGCTCGGCGGTCTGGCGCTCGTGGGTGACGTCCTCCTGCACCCACAGGCGGCCGATGTGGTGGCCCTGGGCGTCGCAGACCGGATAGGCGTCGTGCATGACGATGCGGCCGTCGTGCAGGCGGATCTCCAGCCGCTTGTGCAGGTCCGGCGAGACGATGGCTTCGTCCAGGTGGCGACGGAAGCCCTGCGGATCGAGCATCAGCCGCTGCGAGGTCTCCAGCCACTGGTGGGTGCTGCTGCCGACGACGGTGCCGTCCTCGGGAAAATCCCACATGGCCAGGAAGGCGGCGTTGCAGTAGGTCGCGCGGTTCTCGTCGCTGACGAACAGGATGCCCAGGTTCATCGCGCCGAGCAGCGCCAGCAGGCGCGCGCGTTCTTCCTCCAGCCGGGTCATGAACTGGCGGCGTTCGTCGATCTCGGTCTGCAGCGCCTGCGCGTGCGCGAACTGCAGGGCGCGCTGCTGCACCAGTTCCTCGACCATGTCGTCGAAGGCGCCGGCCAAGCGGCCCAGCTCGTCGTCGCCGCGCATGGCGATCGGCGTGGGCGCGCCGCCCTGGCCCAGTTCGTCCACCGCCTGGGTGAGGCGCCGCAGCGGCACCGCGAACAGCGAGCCGACCCGGCGGCGCAGCAGCCACATCGCCGGCAGCAGGCCGAGGATGCCGAAGCCGGACACGGCCAGCAGGCCCCACATCAATACGTGGTTCACCCGCGCCTGCGGCAGCAGGAAGATCTGGTACCAGCCGGGGCCGTGGATCTTCGACCATGCCACCCAGTGGGTACCGTCCGGCGAGCGCGCCACGCCGTTGTCGGCGTGGCCATAGGTGATCATGCCGTGCACCTGCGCCAGCAGCGGATCGTCCAGCGCCGAAAGCTTCAGCTGGCCATCGGCCGCGGCGATGCGCCGGCGGAACTGCGGGTGCGCGATCAGCGCGCCGTCGGCGCCCATGACCAGCTGCACGCCTTCGCCGTCGGCATTGGCGGTCCGGTCGATCAGGCTCTGGACCGAGACGTCGTGGCCGAGCGTGCCCACCCATCGCCCCTGCCAGTCCAGCGGCTTGATCACCGACACCATCCAGGTATCGGCCTGCCGGTCCAGGTAGACCGGCGTCCAGAACACCTTGCGCTGCGGGTTGCGGCGCGGGTCCGAGCCCTGCATCGTCGGGTAGCCGGCGTTGGTCGCGGTCGCATCCGCGTTGCTGCCCCAGTCCATGCCGTGGGCATAGACCATCAGCCCATCCTCGACGAAGTCCATGTAGACCGAGAAGAACGGCGGCGCCAGCGCCGGTCCCTGTTCGCGCAGCAGGTCGTAGGCGACCACGGCGCGCAGGCGGGTGGATTCGTCCAGTCCCTGCGGCGGCTGGTGCAGGTACAGGGTGGGCGCGCGCTCGGTATCCACCTGGTCGGCGCGCAAGCGCCACAGGCCGTCGGCGCTGCGCGCGAACAGCGTGTCGAAACGGGCCAGGGTGGTTTCGCGGTCGGCACGGTCCAGCCGCCACAGCAGTTCGCGCTGCAGGCGCAGCACGCTCTGCTCGGCCTGCAGGAACTGCCCTTCGTTGGCCCGCGCGCGCAGGTCGACCGTACGCTGCGCCACCATCGGCACCACCCGGTCGGTCACCACCCGCATGGCCAGGTAGCCGAGCGCGGAAAGCAGCAGGAGGAGGGCGAGGAACAGTCCCCATATGCTCAGGGACAGCCGGTGGATCAGCGAAGTACGCGACCGGGCGTGCAGCACGTAGTGTTCCTTCGGGGGAATGGCACGGCGCTGCCGGTGGACGCCGGGCCGCGGATGAACACGGATTCATACTATGCCGCGGCATGCGTCCGCAACTGGCCGGTGCGACGCAAGGGCGTCGGGATGGCGGGCGCGGGGCGACCGTGCGCGTCCGGCGTTGGCGCCGCCGCTTCACCCCCGCTTCAAATTCGCCACAAACCCCGCCCACCCGCC
>NZ_WIDL01000060.1 GCF_009496535.1 Stenotrophomonas sp. MYb238 | reverse complement strand
CTGTGTTCACTATTTGCCTGAACTACATTGTAGTTCGAAAGTGGCTCATATTTTAGAGTGTCCATATTGACTAATTGGTCGGAATCGGTTGTATTTAAAATTCGGACAAATGTATTACTTGATGTTGCGATTGTATTTGCAACATAAATACCAGTTTGAATTTCCTGGTTTGGAATTAAAATGTTATCATCTTTTGATGATACTATTAATCTTCGGACAACTTGGGATCTTGCTGGTAATAACGTTGTGTTAATACCAGAGCTGTATGCTATGGGGTTATATATTGGAAATTTCAAATTGTTTGGTCTAATTATAAACCAATCTTCTTCTTGGTTTAAATCGATTTGGCAATTATATTTTTTTATGAAATCTATTCCGATTATTCCATCACACGGTATTGGAAAGTTTTTATCTACTAAATGAAAATCGTGTGGGATAACGTATTTACCTGTCTGTATCTCAATAAAAGTCTGTCCTCGAGACTGAATTTTCTGTTGGCCTATGCCTTGAATGTTTATTTTATTGGTTATTTGAATATTAGAAAATTTGTCAGAGTTCTCTTTGAGAATAGAGATATCTGCACCTGTATCAAGTAGAAAAACTAGTTTTACGCCTGTTTTGGCATGAATGAATGTAGAAAATATGTTGAGATTATAATTGATGGTGTATACTCTACGATCTTCTTCTACTGAGTACCTAAAGGCTGTTGCGAGTTTCCCTGTTCTTGGATTACTCGTACATTGGCATTGTTTCTGTTGTAGTTGTTCTGACTGTTGTTACGGCCTCTGTTTCCATTATAACGGCCTCTGTTATAGCCATTATAACGGTTATTATTTCCATTATAGCGGTTTTGATAACCGTTATTCTGGTAACCGTTATTTTGGTAACCGTTATTTTGGTAACCGTTATGGTAGTTGCCTCTAATACTATTGTTATTAAAGCCTCTACCGCGGTTACTACCTCTATTGGCATTTCCGTATCCTCTATTGGGTCTGTTACCTCTAAAGTACATCACTTTATTGATGTCACCGGTAACTCTTGTACTC
>NZ_WIDL01000059.1 GCF_009496535.1 Stenotrophomonas sp. MYb238 | reverse complement strand
CTGAGCGATTTCACGCACCAGACGCTGGAAAGGCAGCTTGCGGATTAGAAGCTCGGTGCTCTTTTGGTAGCGACGAATTTCACGCAAGGCCACGGTTCCAGGGCGATAGCGGTGGGGCTTCTTCACACCTCCGGTGGCTGGAGCACTCTTGCGAGCGGCCTTAGTAGCCAGTTGTTTGCGTGGCGCCTTTCCACCAGTCGATTTGCGAGCAGTTTGCTTGGTACGAGCCATCTCCGATTTGGGTTTCACTAAAGTTCACGTTCACTACTTCACGTTTGAAAACACAATAAACGATCAGAGCATTTGCTACCTACTTATATAGCAATCGTGGACGGTGAAAGAGAGAGAGAGAGAGAGAGAAAAACAGAGGCCATTTCATTTGACGAGCGAAAAGCGAACGAACATATCGTTCGTACTCTCTCGGGTTTTTGTCGTTTTACCTATAAATAGGGGCACACAGAAACGTTGAAATTAGTTCTTTAGTGACTTTCGTGCTGTGCGTGTATAATAGTATAGAACAGTGAAAAATGACTGGTCGTGGTAAAGGAGGCAAAGGCTTGGGAAAGGGTGGCGCCAAGCGTCATCGCAAAGTGCTGCGTGATAACATCCAAGGTATCACGAAGCCTGCTATCCGCCGTTTGGCCCGTCGAGGCGGTGTGAAGCGCATATCTGGACTCATATACGAGGAAACGCGTGGCGTTCTGAAGGTTTTCTTGGAGAACGTAATTCGTGATGCCGTGACCTACACGGAACACGCCAAGAGGAAGACAGTTACAGCCATGGATGTTGTGTACGCTCTGAAGAGGCAAGGCCGCACCCTCTACGGATTTGGCGGTTAAAAAGTGTACATCCTGTGTACCCCTATTAAGCAATCGGTCCTTTTCAGGACCACCATTCAGTTTTTAAAAGGAGGAAGATTTTCAAAAAGTATTTAATTTTATTGGTCGGGACTCCCAAAAAATATGTTAAACTAAAAATAAATGTCTGTCGTTCGTACTCTTTCAAATAGAATGTGTATTTCTAACATGGATTTGTACAGACTGTACAAATGGTTTCAGACACCGCATGTACAGCATCACATCGTGGTGTGCGATTGTTTAAAGAAGCAAATTATAGTTTATACCGCATATAGTAGAAAACCCTTACTA
>NZ_WIDL01000058.1 GCF_009496535.1 Stenotrophomonas sp. MYb238 | reverse complement strand
ACAGAATGTAGGGTCTTATTGTACTCTACCGTTGCCCTTAAGATTAACTCTGTCGTATCGCTGATTTTCTTGTCTAGTTTAAGACACCTGGCGATTTCTGTCAAGGTGCTGTGGAACCGTTCCACCTGACCGTTTGACGAGCTATGTAGAGGGTCTGCTTTCACAATGTCTATTATTATTAAGTGGGTTTGTAGGTGTACTGCGACCCAGTCGGATCTATTGTACTACCCCTTCATGACTCAAAGATCCCCCTGAAGTCCAATGCACTGTATAAATGCCAGAATTTTATTGGGGTTCAGGGCTGCAATTGTTTCCCGTGGGACTACATACATGCCCAGGAGTCTGTTCCTCCTGATGGAAAGCGCCATGCAATCACATATAATATGTGCAGAGCTCTCCTCCTCCATGCAGCAGAAGCGACAGAGTTCACTGTCTGCAATGCCAATCTTATGCAAATGCGAAGTCGGCAGTGCCCCGTAAGAAGGCCAGTCAAAATGCGCACGGTGTGTGTCATTAAGGTCTTGAACCTTTTATGGTTATATTCACGGAGGAGAATCTTAGACTGCCTAAGTCCTGGTAGGTGTTCCCAGAAGGACAGACGTTTTTCTTCCTCTAGTGACTTTAGTAAGCCCCGTACTCTGTGGTGACCAACACACCAGAAGGGTTCGGGCCCAATTAGAGGGTTCTCTGCCCTTTCCTGGCTAGGTTGTCCGCTAGCTTATTTCCCGGGATGATGTTGTGTCCCGGGACCCACCTTATTGTGAGTTTGTTGACAGCTCCTAGTTTGTCTAGGGCTGTCCTCACTTCATTTACTAGCTTAGATGTTATCTTAGCTTTGCTGAGCGCCTTTATGGCTGCTTGACTATCAGACAGTATAGCAATGTCCTTGCCACGATAGTTCCTTTGCAGATTAAACTCCGCACAGCGTCCAATAGCACAGACTTCAGCTTGAAAAATGCTGGTGTATCTGCCCATTGATTCGTGGTATTTCAACCTGAGGCCTACAACCCCCAGCCCACTACCCTCGTCGGTGAGGGATCCGTCTGTATACCACTTTATTGTTTGTGGTTTCATAGGGTGTACTTTCCCCAGGGATGTCCAACTGTTTTTATTACTGAGATGAGTGCTGAAGTTCTGAGCGAACCTATGCTCAGCTGGCATCTCATCCCTTGGTTGCATTAGCAAAGGGATATCCCTTCTTAGGCTTTCAA
>NZ_WIDL01000006.1 GCF_009496535.1 Stenotrophomonas sp. MYb238 | reverse complement strand
TGCGCCGATGGTAGTGTGGCTCAAGCCATGCGAGAGTAGGTCATCGCCAGGGTTTTTATCCCCAAACCCCCGCTGCTCATGCAGCGGGGGTTTGCTTTTGGGCGGAATAGAGGCGGATTCTTGGAGTCCTGCACTCAGCGCCGCTCCAAGCCAAGCTGCGCCGACCGCGCCTAACGCACGGCCAGGGAGCGTTGCGACGGTGCATGCAGCCGCTTGCAGACAGCATGGTCGGGCCTATAGCCAACACCTGCAGGCTTGGCCACTGGGCCGGAACAGGATTCTCGCAAGCAAAGACAGGCGGGATGAAGCCTTGGCGGTGGATCCACGCCGGCCGCGCATACGACAACGGCGCCAATTGGCGCCGTTGCTTCAATCACTACCGCTCGAACGCGAAGATCACACCCGGCCGAATACCAGGGTGGCGTTCGTACCGCCAAAACCGAAGCTGTTGGACATCACCGTGTCCAGCTGTGCCTCGCGCGTCTGACGCAGGATCGGAAAGCCCTCCGCGCGCTCGTCCAGCGTCTCGATGTTGGCCGAGCCGGCCATGAAGCCGTCGCGCAGCATCAGCAGGCAGAAGATCGCCTCGTGCACGCTCGCCGCGCCCAGCGAATGGCCCGACAGCGCCTTGGTCGAGGAGATCGGCGGCACCTTGTCCCCGAATACCTCGCGCACCGCGCCCAGCTCGGTGATATCCCCCAGCGGCGTCGAGGTGCCGTGGGTGTTGAGGTAGTCGATCGGGCGATCGATACCGGACAGCGCCATCTTCATGCAGCGCACCGCGCCCTCCCCGGACGGGGCGACCATGTCGGCACCGTCGGACGTCACCCCGTAGCCGATCAGCTCGGCGTGGATGCGTGCGCCGCGCGCGACGGCATGCTCATACTCTTCCAGCACCAGCATGCCCGCGCCGCCGGCGATGACGAAACCATCGCGGTTGGCGTCATAAGGGCGCGAAGCCTGGGCGGGAGTGTCGTTGAAGCCGGTGGACAGCGCGCCCATGGCGTCGAACATTACGCTCATCGACCAGTGCAGGTCCTCGCCACCGCCGGCGAACACGATGTCCTGCGCGCCGTGGCCGATCAGGTCCGCTGCCGCGCCGATGCAGTGCGCCGAGGTGGCGCACGCCGCGGACAGCGAGTAGCTCACGCCCTTGATGCTGAAGGCCGTGGCCAGGTTGGCCGAGACCGTCGCGGTGGGCGTCACAGGATCAGAAGACTGAAAATCGTGGCGCACTCGGCTTTGCAAGGATGACCTTGCCGGCAAGAACGCATCAGTCGCTGCCCGCGCGCCGGCCTTCCATCATGCGGTCGCGGCTGGCCTTGAACGGATTGCCCTCGTGCCAGTTGGGCCAGCTGTCGCCACCGGCCAGTTCCCTGCCCACGCCGTACAGCAGCGCGAGGTCCTCCATGATGCCGTCCAGCTTCCACGTGGCGGGGTCGTACTCGTCGCGTGGGCTGTGGTAACGGTCGCGTCCGTAGGCCTGGGCGGCTTTCCTGCCCGCGTCGACGCCGCCGTCCAGAAGATCCTGGCCGCCGCCGGCATACAGCGCGGGAACTCCTGCCTTGGCGAAGCTGAAATGGTCGGAACGGAAGTAGAAGCCGCTCTGCACCGACGCTTCGGCATGCAGCCGCCGTTTCTGCCCGGCGGCCAATGGCTCGAGGATGTCCTCGATTTCGGAGCTGCCGTAGCCGGTGACGGTCATGTCGCGGGCGCGGCCGTTGACCGACATCGCATCGATGTTGATGACGCCGGCGATCTTGTCCAGCGGGAACGTCGGATGGTTGACGTAGTACTGCGAGCCCAGAAGGCCCGATTCTTCCAGCGTCACGGCGAGGAAGACCACCGAGCGCTGTGGCGCAGGCTGCTGGTGGACCATCGCATCGGCGATCTCGAGGATCCCGGCCACGCCGGTCGCGTTGTCCACCGCGCCGTTGTAGATGCTGTCGCCGCCGGCCGTGTCCGGCGTCTGGCCCTCGTGCTTGCCGAGGTGGTCCCAGTGCGCCATGTAGAGAACGGCCTCGTCGGCGCGCTGCCCGCCGGGCAGGACGCCGACCACGTTGCGCGATTTCTTCTCTGCGATGCTGCTCTTCAGGTCCAGCGACAACGTGGTACGCAGCGGCACCGGCTTGAATCCGCGCCGGTTGGCGTCGCGGTAGGCCTTGTCCAAGTCGAGACCGGCGTCGGCGAACACCTGCCGCGCGGCATCTGCGCTGAGCCAGCCCTGCGCCTGCAGGCGCGGCTCCTTGTCCTGGTCAGCCGGCAGGTCGTATTGCGGCCCGCCCCAGGAATTCCTCACCACGTCCCAGCCGTAGGCGGCGCCGGCGGTATCGTGCACGATCAGCGCCGCGGCTGCACCCTTGCGCGCGGCTTCCTCAAACTTGTAGGTCCAGCGCCCGTAGTAGGTCATGCGCCTGCCTTCGAACAGGCGCGGGTCGTCCACGTGGAAGCCGGGGTCGTTGACGAACATCACCACGGTCTTGCCCTTCCAGTCCTGGCCGGCGTAGTCGTTCCAGTCCTGCTCCGGCGCATCGACGCCATAGCCGACGAATACCATCTCGCTGGCATCGATCTTCACCTCCGGCTGGCCGGTGCGGGTGCCGATCACCATGTCGTCGCCGAAGTCGAGCGTGCGGCTCGCATCGCCATGGCGGAGCGTGAGCACCGTCGATGGATCGGCGATGGTCTCGGTCATCGGCACGTCCTGGAACCAGCTGTCGCCGTTGCCGGGCTGCAGGCCGATGCGCTGCATCTGGTCGCGGATGTACTCCACGGTCAGCGTTTCCCCGTGGCTGCCGGGCGCGCGTCCCTCGAACGCGTCCGACGCGAGCGTCTTCACCAGCTCGGCGAAGTCGGCGGCATCGATGCCGCTGGAAAAAGCATGCGCCGTTGGCGGCACCGGTACGGGAGCCGGTGGAGAAGCGGCTTCCTGCCTGCAGGCGGCCAGCGCCGCGCCCGCGACGAGGTACAACACGATCTTGCGGGGCATTGAAACGGGCTCCGATGAAGGGCGAAGCCCGATTCTAGGCAAGCGCTTTCGGATGCGCTCAATCCTTCGGCGCGGCCTCGGTGTCGAAGCGGCGCACGGTGGCGCCGCTGACGGTGCCGATGGACGCACTGTCGTGTACGTACAGCGTCACTTCGCGTTCGAAGTTCAGCGGCCCGTCGACCACCGCATTGGGGCCGATGATGATCCGCGGCTTGCGCGGCGGCGTCAGCGACAGGCCGAACGAGGGCTTGGTCACGCGGATGCCGCCCTTCACGTGCGAACCGATGCCCACGGTGATGTCGCCGTTGACGGTCTCGACATCGCGGCCGATCTCGGTGCCGACCAGGCCGATGCCGCCGTTGACGGTTTCCACGCCGCCACCGATGCGTCCGCCCTGGTCGATGAAGATGCTGCCATTGACGGTTTCCACGCCGCTGGACAGCACCAGCCCGCGCCCCGCGCGGATGGCGCCGTTCACGGTTTCCAGGCTGCGCGCCTGCACGTTCTCGTCGGCGTTGATGCTGCCGTTGACGGTCTCCACGCCACGGGCCTGCACGCCCTTGGCCAGGTGGATGCTGCCGTTGACCGTGTCCAGGTCGCGGTATGCGGTGCCGGCCTCGGTGCGGATGCTCCCGTTCACCTTGCTGATGTCGTCGGCGGCCATCGCCAGCGGGCAGGACAGACCCAGGGCCAGCAGAAGAAGGAATCGTTTCATCGTGCGTCTCCGTCGGGGAATTCCTGTGGGCGAGAATGGATGGCAGCATGGCTGGGTACAATCCGCATCTGCCTGAAGTCACTGGAACGCCATTGCGACCGTATCGCCGCCGCCGCCCGACCGCCTGCCCTCCGGCATTGCCGTCCTGGGTGGCCGGCTGCCTGCTGGCGCTCGCCTTCGCGGTCCCCGTCTCGCAGGCGCAGAACAGCCGCGATGCGGAGAAGAAGCTGCAGCAGGTGCGGGGCGAGCTGAAGAACGTGGCGCAGGAGCGGCAGCGCCTGGAGGGCGAGCGCGACGCGGCGTCCCGGCGCCTGCGCGAAGCCGACCAGAAGGTGGCCCGCAGCGGCCGTGCGGTCTCCGATACCGAAGCGGCGATGCGCCGCGAACAGCAGGCGCTGGCCGAACTGCAGCAGCGCCGGGCTTCGCTCGAAGCCAACAGGGAGAAGCAGCGCCGCCAGCTTGCCGCGCTGCTGCGCAGCGCCTACCAGCTGGGCAACCATGCCCCGCTGAAGCTGCTGCTGTCGCAGGACCGGGTGGCCGATGCCAACCGCGACCTGGCCTATCACCGTTACCTGCAGCGCGAACGGGCCAGGACCATCGGTTCGCTTACCGCCGACCTGCAGGCGTTGGCGTCGAACGAACGGGAGATCCTGGCGCGCAGCAGCGAGCTGGAACAGGCGCGCGCGCAGCAGCGCGAACAGGCGGCGGCGCTGGCCGAGGACCGCCGCCGGCGCGCACAGGTGGCGGCCGAGCTCGACCAGCGCTACCAGGACCGCAGCGAGCGGGAAAAGGTGCTGGGCAAGGATGCGCGCGCGCTCGAGCGGCTGCTGTCCAATCTGCGTGCGGCAGCGGCCCGCGCTGAAGCCGAGCGCCGCGCGGCCGCCCGCCGGGCCGAGGCCGAACAGGCGCGCCAGGCCGCCTCGGGAACGGCGCGGCCCGCGCCGGGCAAGGTGCCGCCGCGGGTCACCGCCAATGCCCCCGCGCCGAAGGTCGGCGGGCTGGGATGGCCGCTGTCGGGCAACCTGCTGGCGCGCTACGGCGGGCGCCTGCCCGATGGCCGCACCAGCAGCGGCGTGCTGATCGGCGCGCCTCCGGGCACCACGGTGACCGCGGTCGCCGACGGCACCGTGGTCTTCTCCGACTGGATGACCGGCTACGGCATGATCCTGATCGTCGACCATGGCAACGGCTACATGAGCCTGTATGCCCACAACGACACGCTCCTGCGCGATGCAGGCGCGCGCGTGCGCCGCGGCGAGGCGGTCGCGCGGGTCGGCAATTCCGGCGGACAGGGCGTGGCGGCGCTGTACTTCGAGCTGCGCCGCAATGGCCAGCCGGTCGACCCGTCCACCTGGCTGCAGCGGCAGTGACCGCCGGCTGAGCGGGCGGCGGTCCGCTGCCCCGCCGTTCAACGGGAATTCGGCCGGGCTTCGCGCATAATCGGTTCCGACGCGCATGGTGCGCATGCGTTTTTCATGGAGTGGTTCATGCGTGTAGCCGGCCTTGCTGCTGCCCTGCTGTTCGCGCTTTCGCCGGCCGTCGGCCTGGCACAGGGCGCCCCGGACAAGACGCCCGGGGCGGACGACCCCGATGCCAAGGAATCGGTCACCTCGCGGGTGCCGCTGGAGGAGATCCGCCGCTTCGTCGCCGTGTACAACGCGGTGCGCGCGGCCTATGTCGACCCGGTGGACGACAGGAAGCTGATGCAGTCGGCGGTCCGCGGCCTGCTGCTGGACCTTGACCCGCACAGTACCTACTTCGACAAGGCCGACGCCGAAGCGTTCGACGAGCAGGCCACCGGCGCCTATGAGGGCATCGGCGTCGAACTGCTGCAGCAGGACGGCGTACTCAAGGTGGTTTCGCCGATCGACGACACCCCGGCCGCCCGTGCCGGCCTGCGCGCCAACGACCTGATCGTGGCCATCGACGGCAAGCCGATCGATGCGATCGAGGCGATGGAGCCGCTGCGCGGCCCGGCCGGCAGCCAGGTGGTGCTGACCATCGAGCGCGGCGAGGAAAAGCCGTTCGACGTCACCGTCACCCGCGAGACCATCCGCGTCACCAGCGTGCGCAGCAAGATGCTCGAACCCGGTTACGGCTACGTGCGCATCAGCACCTTCCAGGCCGATACCGGTGCCGATTTCCAGAAGCACCTCGCCCAGCTGCAGGCGCAGGCCGGCGGCAGGTTGAAGGGCCTGGTGCTGGACCTGCGCAGTAATCCCGGCGGCCTGCTCACCGCGGCGGTGCAGGTGGCCGACGACCTGCTGGAGAAGGGCGGCATCGTGAGTACGCGCGGCCGCATTTCGGTCAGCGACGCCAAGTTCGAGGCGACGCCGGGCGACCTGATGAAGGGCGCACCGGTGGTGGCGCTGGTGGACGCCGGTTCGGCCAGCGCGTCGGAAGTGCTGGCGGGGGCCCTGCACGACAACCGGCGCGCCCGCATCATCGGCAGCCGCACCTTCGGCAAGGGCTCGGTGCAGACCGTGCTGCCGCTGGACAACGGCGACTCGGTCAAGCTCACCACCGCGCGCTATTACACGCCCAGCGGCCGTTCGATCCAGGCCACCGGCATCGTGCCGGACGTGGAGCTGGCGCCCGATCCGGCCAACGCCGCCAAGGACATGCCGGCCGCCCTGGCCGATTTCAGCGAAGCCAAGCTGCCGGGCCACCTGCGCGGCGACGACGAGGGGGCCGGTGTCGCCAGCGGCGTGGTGCTGCCGGGCGACGGGCCGATCCAGTCGGCGCTGCGCGAGCTCAAGCAGCCAGGTTCGCTTGCGGCCAGGCCCGCGGCGGCGCGGCCGGCGACTGCGGCAAAGCCGGAAGCGAAGGCTCCGCCTGCGGGCGTTACCGTGCCGACCAAGCCGGAAGATGCCAAGCCGGAAACCGTCGACAGCGACAAGTGACAGCGCGCGTTGGCGTGTCCTTGAAAGCCCCTCTCCCACCGGGAGAGGGGTTGGGGTAAAGGTCGGAAAGCCCTTACGAGCGTCGCCTGTCGCGAAACTTCATGCGTCTTCTCCCCGGCGTTCAGCGCCACCACGTCCCGGCTCGCTGCCGAGCACCGGACATATGCGTGCATGGGCGGGAGTTCGCCAGCCACGCGTCTTCCCTGAGAGGGAGAGAGGTTCGTTCAGCGCGGCTTGGCCGGCATCGGGAACGGCGTGACCACCTTTTCCCCCGTGGCCGCGTCGCGGATGGCGGACTGGCCCTTCTTCTCCACTTCCTCGATGCGCACGATGCTCTGCATCGGAAGATGGAGCGTCTTGGTGTCGCCGAATTCCTCGCGCAGGCGCTCTTCGGTCGGGTCCACGACCAGCCCGTCGTGAAGGTCGAACACCAGTTCGGCGACTTCGTTGAATCCCCACAGGTGGCTGCTGCCAACGCGACGGGCGTACAGCTCGTACACCTTGCCGTGGTTGAGGAACGTGATCTTGTACAGGGGCCTGTTGCTCATCGCCCGATTATAAGGAGCGCCGGAGGGGCCGCCGAAGGCTAGAAACCGTGGCGCTTGCGCAACCGCCGGGCGATCGCCGCGCGGATGTACAGGCCGTAGACGATGCCGAACAGGAAGCCGGCCACGTGCGCCGACCAGGCGACCATGCCGAAGCTCGGGCCGATGTAGGCGAACACCACCTGCAGTGCCGCCCATACTCCGATCAGCAGGTAGGCCGGCGCGCGCACGAACTCCAGGAACAGGCCCAGCGGCACCACCACGCCCAGCCGCGCGCCGGGAAACAGCGCCAGGTACGCCCCCAGCAGCGCCGACACCGCGCCGCTGGCGCCGATGATGATCTGGTCCGGCGATTCCATCGCGTACAGCGCGGTCAGGTTGGCGGCCGCCCCGCCCAGCAGGAACAGCAGCAGCAACCGCCACGGCCCGAGCACCCGCTCGGCGGGCAGCCCGAAGATCAGCAGGAACACCAGGTTGCCGAGCAGGTGCGACCAGTCCGCGTGCAGGAACAGCGCGGTGAACAGGCGCAGCACGCTGCCGTCGCGCAGTGCGGCCCACCAGTCCTGGGGATTTCCCAGGCCGGTGGACAGTGCGCCCCAGTCCATCCACAGCGAGCGCCGGGCCTCGTCCGGCCGCGAGATCGACCAGAGGAAGGCCAGCCAGATCGCGGCGAACACCAGCGGCACCGCCCAGCGCGGTCCGGGTTTATGGCGGGAGGGCAGGGAAATGAACATCGGCGCGCAAGCCTACCCCGCGAAGGCTCGGGTCAGGGTGATGGAGCGCGAGGAAATGAATGCGGGTGGCGTTATTGTTTAGTTAACAAGCTTCATGGATACTGCATACGGCGTCGTATGTCGGGAGGGGACTCCGGCGCATCGCAGGGCTGCCAAGGCCTCGCGGTGCAGGCGCACAACGAATCATCACCGCCTACGGAGAGAGCTTCCAACATGCATACTGCTTCCACCCTCGCACGCGTCACCGCCCTGGCCGTCGGCATTGCTGGTGCCCTGGCTTTCAGCAACGCCGACGCCGCCGCGTTCCAGCTCAAGGAAAACAGCGCCAAGGGCCTGGGCCGTGCCTTCGCCGGCTCCACCTCCGCCTGGGACGACGCTTCCGTGGTCGCCACCAACCCGGCTTCGATGCGCCTGCTCAACGGCCGCCAGTTCCAGGCCGACCTGAGCGCGATCAGCTTCTCGGCCAAGATGGAAGACGTCTACAACGCCCGCAACGCCGGCGCGACCGGCGCCGGCACCGGCACGCCGATCTCCGGCGGCAACGGCGGCGATGCGGGCATGATCGCCCCGGTTCCGGCGGCCTACTTCCACGTGCCGTTCGGCGAGAACGACAACATGCACTTCGGCCTGTCGCTGACCGCGCCGTTCGGCTTCAAGACCGATTACGACAAGGGCTGGGTGGGCCGCTACCACGGCACCACCACCGACCTGAAGGCCATCGATCTGGGCGCGGCGTTCTCCTACGACGTCAACCCGTACGTGTCCTTCGGCGCCAGCGTGTTCGTCGAGCACCTGACCATCGAACTGGGCAACGCCCTGGACATGGGCGCCGTCGTCAGCGGTGGCGCCCAGGACAAGGCCGAAGCCCAGCTGCGCCAGCTGGTCGCCAACCCGACGGCGGCGCAGATCCGCGCCGCGCGCGGCCAGGGCGCCCAGCAGGCGGCCGCCCTGGGCTTCTACCCGGGCAGCGCCGACGGCTCGGTGACCATCGAAGGCGACAACAACGCGTTCGGCTACGTGCTGGGCACCACGCTGAGCCCGAGCGAGAACACCAACATCGCCTTCAGCTACCGCTCCAAGGTCGAACACAAGATCACCGGCGGCAAGGCCGACTTCACCGTTCCGGGCAACGTGGCGGCGGCGCTGGGCCAGCCGGCCAGCGGCCTGTTCGTCGATACCAGCGGCAAGGCCACCGTGACCCTGCCGGCCTCGCTCACCATGAGCGTGACCCACCGCATCAACGACCGCTGGACGGTGATGGGCGACGTGTCGCGCACCGCCTGGGCCACCGCGTTCGACAAGGTGACCGTGGACTTCGCGTCCAACCAGCCCGACAACACGCTGGTGTTCGGCTACAGGGACACCACCTTCGGCTCGATCGGTACCGAGTACAAGCTGTCCGACACCGTCACCCTGCGTGGCGGCGTGGCCTACGACGAAACCCCGACCACCTACGGCCACCGCGACGTGCGCGTGCCGGACGTGACCCGCAAGTGGCTGTCGTTCGGCCTGGGCTGGACCCCCAAGGAGAACACCGAGTTCAACTTCGGTTACACCCACCTGTTCACCAACGAGCCGGCGATCAACGCCACCTCGGCGACCGGCAACGTGCTGCAGGGCAAGTACAAGGTCGGCGGCGACATCCTTGCCGCCTCGATCAACTACAAGTTCTGATCCAGGCCTGGCCTGACGCTGCAACCCGGAAGGCCCCGCGCAAGCGGGGCCTTTCTTTTTACGCCGGCGCGGCCGCGCCTGTCCGCCGCACGGCGACGATGCCGTGGCCTGGACACGCGGCGCAGGCGACAATGGCGCATGAACCTGTCCGACCCCGCGTTCCAGCTGGAGCTGGCCGCCAATGCCGCCGTCGCCGGCTCGATCCTGCTGGCCGGCCGCAACAACGTGCACACCTGGTGGCTGGGCATCGTCGGCTGCGCGCTGTTCGCCATCGTGTTCGAACGCTCGCACCTGTACGCCGACATGGCGCTGCAGTTCTTCTTCATCGCGGTCAGCGTGTTCGGCTGGTGGCAGTGGCTGCGTGGCGACCATGGCGCGCCGCTGCCGATCACCGCCCTGCGTCCGCGCGCATGGAGCTGGCTGCTGCCGCTGGCGGTGGCGGCCACCTTCGGCTACGGCTGGATGCTGACCCGCCTGACCAATGCCTATGCGCCGTATGTCGATTCGGCGGTGCTGGTGCTGAGCATGATCGCGCAGGTGCTGATGATGCGCCGCAAGCTGGAATCGTGGTGGGTATGGCTGCTGGTGAACAGCATCGCCGTGCCGCTGTACTACAGCCGCGGGCTGCACCTGACCTCGATCCTCTACGTCGGTTTCTGGATCAATGCGCTGGTGGCGCTGCGCCATTGGCGGCAGCTGATGCGCGCGCAGGCATCGGAGCCGACGGCCGCTGCCGCCATCTGAGCCGGTCGTGCACGGCCTGCGTTCTGCCCGTGGCGAGAGGCATGGACGGTTGATCGATCGCGCTGTCCGGCGCGCTCCGCCGGCCGCATCGCATTGACCCATGAAAAACCCCGCTTTCGCGGGGTTTCTGTTTTGCCGCAGGGGGCGCCCTGGCTCAGTCGCCCAGGGTCAGCAGCGAGGCGTTGCCGCCGGCGGCGGTGGTGTTCACCGTCACCGTCTTCTCGGTGGCGAAACGCAGCAGGTAGTGCGGGCCGCCGGCCTTCGGCCCGGTGCCGGACAGGCCCTGGCCGCCGAACGGCTGCACGCCGACCACCGCGCCGATCTGGTTGCGGTTGACGTAGACGTTGCCGACGTTGACGCGCGAGGCGATGCGGTCGACGGTTTCGTCGATGCGCGAATGCACGCCCAGGGTCAGGCCGTAGCCGGTGGCGTTGATCTGCTCGATCACCGCGTCGAGCTGGTCGGCCTTCCAGCGGATCAGGTGCAGCACCGGCCCGAAGATCTCCTTGTGCAGCTGGCCCAGATCCTTCAGTTCATAGGCGCGCGGCGCGAAGAAGGTGCCGTGCGCGGCGGCGTCGGACAGCGGCGCGACGGCGATCAGGCGCGCCTCCCTGTCCATGCGCGCGGCGTGATCCTCCAGGATCCGCAGCGCGTCGGCGTCGATCACCGGGCCGACATCGGTGGACAGCTCGCCCGGGTTGCCGACCTTCAGTTCGGCCATCGCGCCGGCCAGCATGCCCATCACCTTGTCGGCGATGTCGTCCTGCACGAACAGCACGCGCGCGGCCGAGCAGCGCTGGCCGGCGGAGGTGAAGGCCGAACCGATCGCGTCCTTGACCAGCTGCTCCGGCAGTGCCGAGGAGTCGGCGATGAACGCATTCTGGCCGCCGGTCTCGGCGATCAGCACGCCGATGGCGGCATCGCGCGCGGCCATCGCGCGGTTGATGGCGCGCGCCGTCTCGGTGGAGCCGGTGAAGGCCACGCCGGCCACGCGCGGGTCGGCGGTGAGCGCGGCGCCGACGGTGGCACCGTCGCCCGGCAGGAACTGCAGCACGCCTTCCGGCACGCCGGCGTCGAGCAGCAGCTTCACCGCGTGGTAGCCGACCAGGTTGGTCTGCTCGGCCGGCTTGGCGATGACGCTGTTGCCCGCGGCCAGCGCGGCGCTGACCTGGCCCAGGAAGATCGCCAGCGGGAAGTTCCACGGGCTGATGCAGACGAATACGCCGCGGCCATGCAACTGCAGTTCGTTGCTTTCGCCGGTCGGGCTGGGCAGCTTCTCGGCGGTGCCGAACTGCTCGCGCGCCTGCTTGGCGTAGTAGCGCAGGAAGTCCACGGCCTCGCGCACTTCGGCGACGCTGTCGGGCAGGCTCTTGCCGGCTTCCTTCACGCACAGCGCCATGAACTCGGCGATGCGCGCTTCCAGCTGGTCGGCGGCATGTTCGAGGATGGCGGCGCGGCTGGCGGCCGGGGTGCGGTTCCAGGCCGGCTGCGCGGCCACGGCATTGGCCAGCGCCTTCTGCACGGTGGCACTGTCGGCGGCCTGCCAGTGGCCGACCACCTCGCGGCTGTCGGCCGGGTTGGCCACCGGCAGCGAGGCGCCGGTGCCGGTCGCGCCCGGCACCAGCGGGGCGGCCTGCCACGGCTTGATGGCGGCGTTGAGCTGCTCGGCGAGGGCACGCAGGTCGTTGTCGTTGGCGAGGTTGATGCCCATGGAGTTGTTCCTGTCGTGGTTCTGGCTGCGCAGCAGGTCGACCGGCAGCGGGATCTTGGGATGCGGGATGGAGGCGAACGATGACACCGCTTCCACCGGGTCGCGGATCAGGTCGTCGATGGACACGTCCTCGTCGGTGATGCGGTTGACGAAGCTGGAGTTGGCGCCGTTCTCGAGCAGGCGGCGCACCAGGTAGGGCAGCAGGTCCTCGTGCGAGCCGACCGGCGCGTAGACGCGGCAGGGCACGTCGAGACGGTCGGCCGGGATCACTTCGGCGTACAGGTCATCGCCCATGCCGTGCAGCTTCTGGTGCTCGTAGGTGCGGCCCTGCGCGATCTGCTTCACCGCGGCGATGGTGGCCGCGTTGTGGGTGGCGAACATCGGGTACAGCACGTCGCCGTGGCCGAACAGGCGCCTGGCGCAGGCCAGGTACGACACGTCGGTGTTCTGCTTGCGGGTGAACACCGGGTAGCCGGGCAGGCCGTCGATCTGCGCGCGCTTGATCTCCGCGTCCCAGTAGGCGCCCTTGACCAGGCGCACCTGCAAACGATGGCCGATGCGCCGTGCGAGGTCGGCGAGGTAGTCGATGGTGTAGGGCGTGCGCTTCTGGTACGCCTGCACCACGATGCCGAAGCCCTCCCAGCCTTTCAGCGAGGGATCGCTGACCACGCGCTCGATGATGTCCAGCGACAGTTCCAGGCGGTCGGCTTCCTCGGCATCCACCGTGCAGCCGATGCCATAGGATTTGGCCAGCTGCGCCAGCTCCAGCACGCCGGGCACGAGGTCGGCCAGCACGCGCTCGCGCTTGGCGTGCTCGTAGCGCGGATACAGCGCCGAGAGCTTGATCGAGATGCCGTGCGATTTCGTCACGTCGCCATCGGCCCTGCCGCCGCGGGCGAGGTTGTCCTTGCCGATGGCGTGGATCGCGCGCTTGTAGTCTTCCAGGTAGCGGCGCGCGTCCTTCATCGTCAGCGCGCCCTCGCCGAGCATGTCGAACGAATAGCGGTAGCTGCCGTTGTCGCCCTTGTGCGAGCGCGCCAGCGCCTCGTCGATGGTGCGGCCCATGACGAACTGGTGGCCCATGATCTTCATCGCCTGGCGCACGGCCAGGCGGATCACCGGCTCGCCGACGCGCCCGATCAGGCGCTTGAACGCGCCATGCACGTCGCGCTTGGTGTCGTCGGCCAGGTCGACCAGGTGGCCGGTCAGCATCAGGCCCCAGGTCGAGGCGTTGACCAGCACCGAGTCGGACTGGCCCATGTGCCGCTTCCAGTCGGCCTCGCCGAGCTTGTCGCGGATCAGCTTGTCGGCCGTCTCTTGGTCGGGGATGCGCAGTAGCGCCTCGGCCACGCACATCAGCAGGACGCCTTCCTCGCTGCCCAGGTCGTACTGGCGCATGAAGGCCTCGATCGCGCCCTGGTCCTTGGCGCGGGCGCGCACCCGGCGCACCAGGTCGGCGGCGGTGGCCTGGACCTGGGCCTGTTCGGCGGCCGGCAGGCGGGCCTGTTCCAGCAGCTCGCGCACGTGGCTGGCCTCGTCCTTCAGCCAGGCATCGGTGATGGCCTGGCGCAGCGCGGGCGGTGCCGGCGGCAGTTCGGGCGTGAGCAGCGGCCGGGCCGCGGCGGGATGGGTGGACGGTGTTGCATTCATGGGCACGACCACATCGGGACACGTTGGGATTCGGCCATTTTAATCCTTGGCGCCGGATTTCCCAGCCCTCCAGGCAGCCTCCGGGACAGGGTGCAACCATTGGTACACGGGCGATCCGGAGAAAATCAGCAAGCCTCGGAAGTTTGTGCTGAATCCGGCAAATTATCCGCCGATGTCGATTTGGTCGAGCGCAGGTCCAGTGTGCGGTGCAGCAATCACGACATTGATGAATGAGAGCTTGCCGGGGTGATTGGGCGGGGCTACCATCGAAGCCGTTTTCCGCGGTACGGACGCGGTTGCGACATGATCGAGATGCTTCGGCTGGTTTCCGACGGCTCACGTGCGCAGCTGGTGCTGCACCCACCACGGGCGCTCAGCGCCCGGCAGTTCGTCCTGTTGTTCGTTGCGTTGGCAGGGTTGATGGTGTTCTCGGCGGGCCTGGGCTGGCTGTCTGGAAACGTTTTCGCCCCCGTCTTCGCGGTATTGCATTGCTTCCTGGTGGGAGCGGCCCTGCGCGCGTCATGGCGCGGCGGCGAACGCCGGGAAGAGATCCGGGTTGG
This sequence comes from Stenotrophomonas sp. MYb238, assembly GCF_009496535.1. Classification (GTDB taxonomy): domain Bacteria; phylum Pseudomonadota; class Gammaproteobacteria; order Xanthomonadales; family Xanthomonadaceae; genus Stenotrophomonas. The sequence continues at coordinate 169,807 of NZ_WIDL01000006.1, read as the reverse complement.
ACCGGACTGCGTGGAGGTGATCCCCGCGGCCGGGTGTCCGCCGGTCTTCCGCGCCCATCCTTACTGGGTGCGCGTGGTGGCCGAGGAAGAACGGGTCGTGCTGGTCTCCAGCGGGAAGCGGGTCGAAGTGGGGAGTCTCCTCGCGCCCGCCGAACGCAGGGAACTGGCGGCGACGCTGGAAGGCTTGCTCGCGGCCAACGACGGCCGCAACCGATGACGTCAAGGGTCTAGGCAATGAAGCAAAGCAACAAGTGGGGAATGTGGTGCAGGAACGGCCTCGGGCTGGCGGCGATGGCGCTGGCGGCACCGATGGCATGGGCGCAGGCGGGTGATCCGCAGCGCTGGCAGCTGAACATGGGCAAGGGCGTCACCCATACCGCGCGCATGGCGTGGGACGCGCACATGGTGGCGCTGGTGGTGTGCACGGTCATCGGCGTGCTGGTGTTCGGCGCGATGGCCTACGCCATCTTCAAGTTCCGCAAGTCCAAGGGCGCGGTGGCGGCGCAGTTCTCGCACAACACCAAGGCCGAGATCATCTGGACCGTCATCCCGATCATCATCCTGGTGGTGATGGCGTGGCCGGCCACGGCCAAGCTGATCGCCATGTACGACACCCGCGATTCCGAGATGACGGTGAAGATCACCGGCTATCAGTGGATGTGGAAGTACGAGTACCTGGGCGAGAACGTGGCGTTCACCAGCCGCCTGGACCGCAAGTCCGACCAGGTGCGGCAGAGCGGCGCGGTGCCGACCATGGCCTCCGACCCGCATTACCTGCTCGACGTGGACAACCCGCTGGTGCTGCCGGTCGATACCAAGGTGCGCTTCGTCATCACCTCCGACGACGTGGTCCACGCCTGGTGGGTGCCGGCGCTGGGCTGGAAGCAGGACGCGGTGCCGGGCTTCATCAACGAGCGCTGGACCAACATCGAGCAGGAAGGCGTGTACCGCGGACAGTGCGCCGAACTGTGCGGCAAGGACCACGGCTTCATGCCGATCGTGGTCAAGGCCGTGTCCAAGGAAGAATTCAAGACGTGGCTGGCCTCGCGCAAGCCCGCGGCCGAACCCGCGCCTGCCGCCGAGCCCGCCATCGACGCCCCGCAGCCGGAGGCCGCGCCCGCCGCGGAACCGGCGCCCGCGGCGGCCGGCGCCTGATACCGCTGCGCGCCGGCCCGCGCCGGCGCGACGCCTGGAAACTGGATAACGAGGTATAGCTGCAATGGCGAACTCCGCAGTGGGCCACTCCGACCATCACGGCCACCAGCAAGGCTTCTTCGAGCGTTGGTTCTTCTCCACCAACCACAAGGACATCGGGACGCTGTACCTGCTCTTCAGCTTCCTGATGTTCATCATCGGCGCCTTCATGTCGGTGCTGATCCGCTGGGAGCTGATGGAGCCCGGGCTTCAGCACATGAAGCCGGAATTCTTCAACCAGATGACCACCGTGCATGCGCTGGTGATGATCTTCGGCGGCGTGATGCCGGCCTTCGTCGGCCTGGCTAACTGGATGATCCCGCTGCAGATCGGCGCGCCGGACATGGCGCTGCCGCGCATGAACAACTGGTCGTTCTGGCTGCTGCCGGTGGCCTTCACCCTGCTGCTGCTGACCCTGTTCCTGCCCGGCGGCGCGCCCGCCGGCGGCTGGACCATGTACCCGCCGCTGTCGCTGCAGGGCGGCTACAACGTCGCCTTCAGCGTGTTCGCCATCCACGTGGCCGGCATCAGCTCGATCATGGGCGCGATCAACATCATCGCCACCGTGCTCAACATGCGCGCGCCGGGCATCGACCTGCTGAAGATGCCGATCTTCTGCTGGACCTGGCTGATCACCGCCTTCCTGCTGATCGCGGTGATGCCGGTGCTGGCCGGCGCGGTGACCATGCTGCTGACCGACAAGTTCTTCGGCACCAGCTTCTTCAACGCCGCCGGCGGCGGCGACCCGGTGATGTACCAGCACATCTTCTGGTTCTTCGGGCATCCGGAGGTCTACATCATGATCCTGCCGGCGTTCGGCGTGATCAGCGAGATCATCCCCACCTTCAGCCGCAAGCCGCTGTTCGGCTACCAGGCGATGGTCTACGCCACCGCGGCCATCGCGTTCCTGTCGTTCATCGTGTGGGCGCACCACATGTTCACGGTGGGCATGCCGCTGGGCGGCGAGATCTACTTCATGTTCGCCACCATGCTGATCTCGATCCCGACCGGCGTGAAGGTGTTCAACTGGGTCAGCACGATGTGGAAGGGCGCACTGACCTTCGAGACCCCGATGCTGTTCTCGATCGCCTTCGTGGTGCTGTTCAGCATCGGCGGCTTCTCCGGCCTGATGCTGGCCATCGTGCCGGCCGACTTTCAGTACCACGACACCTACTTCGTGGTCGCGCACTTCCACTACGTGCTGGTCACCGGCGCGGTGCTGGCGCTGATCGCCGCGGTCTACTACTGGTGGCCGAAGTGGACCGGCCGCATGTACAACGAGTTCTGGGGCAAGGTGCATTTCTGGTGGACGATGGTGTTCGTCAACCTGCTGTTCTTCCCGCAGCACTTCCTCGGCCTGGCCGGCATGCCGCGCCGCATCCCCGACTACAACCCGGTGTTCGCCGACTGGAACCTGGTCAGCTCGATCGGCGCGTTCGGCATGTTCGTCACCCCGTTCCTGATGGCCGGCATCCTGCTGTCGTCGCTGCGCAGCGGCAAGCGCGCCGAAGCGCGTGCGTGGGAAAGCGCCAAGGGCCTGGAGTGGACCGTGCCGTCGCCGGCACCGGCGCATACCTTCACCGTGCCGCCGGTGATCCAGCCGGGCGACCTGGCCCATGACGACGTCACCCACTGAGGCGCACGTCGATGAGCCGTCCCGACTGGCAACCCGATGAACTGGCCCTGCGCCGCCGCCGCTCGCGGCGCACGGCGCTGGTGGTGGGCGTGATCGCAGTGGCGATCTACGCCGGCTTCATCCTGTCCGGGGTGCTGGCGCATTGACCACGCCCGCGCCCCGGCCCGAACGCAATGCCGGCATCGTCCGGCTGCTCGGCGTGGCGCTGGGCGTGTTCGTGCTGACCTTCTCGCTGGTGCCGCTGTACCGCATCGCCTGCGAGAAGGTGTTCGGCGTACGTCTTGAGCGCGGCGCCAGCCAGGCGGCCGCCACCGGGGCGGCGAACGACAGGCGCGTGGTGCGGGTCGAGTTCGACGGCGGCGTCAATTCCAAGCTGCCGTGGGCCTTCCATCCGGAAAAGCTGACGATGGACGTGGTGCCGGGCGAGTTGAACGAAGCGCTGTACTTCGCCCGCAACGACAGCGAGCACGCGCTGGTCGGCAGCGCGGTGCCGTCGGTGGCGCCGGCGCGCGCCTCCGGCTATTTCAACAAGACCGAGTGTTTCTGCTTCACCGCGCAGACCCTGCAGGCCGGGGAGCAGCGCGAGATGCCGGTGCGTTTCATCGTCGATCCGGACCTGCCCGCAGACGTCCGTACGATCACCCTGTCCTATACCTTCTACAAGAACGACGCGCTGACGGCGCAGCTGGCACCGGCCTCGGCCGGCGGCTCGTCGCACGCGGCCCCCTGACCACGGATCCGGAAGCAAGCCATGGCCCACAACACGCCTGATGCCAACGTCTACTTCGTGCCGAGCCAGAGTCGCTGGCCCTTCGTCGGCTCGATCTCCATGCTGGTGCTGATGGTCGGAGTGGCCAGCTGGCTCAACGACGCCAGCTGGGGCCGCTGGACCTTCTTCATCGGCCTGGCGATGCTGGTGTTCACCCTGTTCCTGTGGTTCGGCGACGTGATCCGCGAGTCGGTCGGCGGCAACTACAACCGCCAGGTCGATGGCTCGTTCCGCATGGGCATGGTCTGGTTCATCTTCTCGGAAGTGATGTTCTTCGGCGCCTTCTTCGGCGCGCTGTTCTACACCCGCGTCTACGGCCTGGCCTGGCTGGGTGGCGAAGGCCACGGGGTGGCGACCAACGAGATCCTGTGGGACGGCTATTCGGCCGCATGGCCGACCAACGGCCCGGGCGGCATCGGCGGCATGTTCCAGACCATCCCGGCATGGGGCCTGCCGCTGGTCAATACGCTGATCCTGCTGACCTCCGGCGCGACCCTGACCATCGCCCACCACGCGCTCAAGGCCGGCAACCGCAGGCAGCTGCTGATCTGGCTGGGCGCCACGGTACTGCTGGGCTGCGTGTTCCTGTTCTTCCAGGCCGAGGAATACATGCACGCCTATGGCGAGCTCAACCTCACCCTGGGTTCGGGCATCTACGGTTCCACCTTCTTCATGCTCACCGGCTTCCACGGCGCGCACGTGCTGCTGGGCACGATCATGCTGATCGTGATGTGGCTGCGTTCGGCCAAGGGCCACTTCACCCGCGACAACCACTTCGGCTTCGAGGCCGCGGCGTGGTACTGGCATTTCGTCGACGTGGTGTGGCTGATGCTGTTCCTGTTCGTCTACGTGCTGTAAGCGACGGGAAAGACGCAGGGAGCGGAGCATCGGGATCGCATCCCGGTACCCCGCTCCCTCATTGTTTCGCGGACACCTGCCGGACCTTCAGCCGCCTACGCCGTGCGGCTTGATCCAGCCGCTGTAGATGCCCAGGACGACCAGCAGGATCAGCACCACCGACAGCACGATGCGCCGGGTCAGCGCATTGACCGTGCGCTTGGTCTGGCCACGATCGATCATCAGGTAGTACAGCCCGGCGCCAAGATTCCAGACGATGACGATCAGGAACGCGATCACCAGCAGTGTCTTCAACGAATCATTCATGCACGGCTCGAGGAGTGGGAAGGCGGTGCTATCTGACCTGCTCGCGGCGCAGTTGTCATGACGCGACAGCACACGGGTCTGTTCGGCTGGCTGCTGGCGCTGGTGGTCGCCGCCGCGTTCAGCGCGCTGGGCGTCTGGCAATTGCAGCGCATGCACGAGAAGCAGGCGCTGCTGGCGCAGGTGCCGCCGGACCGCAGCGAGGCGATGGCCCTGGCGCAGGCGCTGCGCGTGCCGGAAACGCTGCACTGGGTGCATGACCGGCTGGAGTTCATTTCCGCCACGGTGCTGCTGGACAACCAGCTGCGCGACGGCCGCGCCGGCGTGAAGGTGTACCAGGCCGCGCGCGCGGACGGTGGCGCGGTGCTGGTCGATCTGGGCTGGCTGCCGTTGCCGGCCGATCGCCGGCTGCCGCGCATCGCGCCGCTGCAGGGCCGCATCGAGGTGCAGGGACTGTGGGCGCCGCCGCCGTCGTCCGGCCTTGCGCTGGGGTCGGCGCTGGTGGAGACACCGCAGCCGCAGGTGTGGCTGGCCACGCGCCTGGACTTCCCCGCCATCGCCGCACGCCTCGGGCTTCCGGCCAACGCGCTGGCAGGGCACGTGCTGCGGCTGGATCCGGCCTCGCCGCTGGGCTACACCCGCGACCTGGACCTGCTGCCCAATACGCTGCCGCCCTCGCGCCATCTCGGCTATGCGGTGCAATGGTTCGCCATGGCGCTGGCGGTACTGGCGATCGCCGCCGTACTGCACTGGCGCCGCCGCCGCGGGCGCTGAACGCAAAGCCATGGGAAAATGCCGTACATGAATGCCCTGACTCCGGAACAACTCGTCATCCGCAAGCGCGGCCGCCGCGTGCTGCTGCTCATCTTCGCGATGTTCTTCGGGTCGATGGCGCTGGCCGGCATCCTGCGCTTTTCCGGCTGGATGCCGCAGGTGAACCGCAACCACGGCCAGCTGTTCGAGCCGCCGGTGGACCTGCGCCAGGAACGCCTGCACCTGGCCAACGGCAGCGCCTACGCGTGGAATCCGGGCGCCCGCCACTGGCGCATCGTGCTGGCGCCGCCGGCCGCCTGCGCGCCGGCCTGCGTCACTTTGTCGCAGCAGCTGGACACGGTGTGGCAGCTGTTCGGCCATAACGCGGATAATGTCGAGATACTGTGGCTGGGCACGCCGCCGGAACAGGTGGCGGCCTCGCCGGCGCTGAAGGTGCTGCAGCCCTCGCCGGCGGTCCGCGCGAAGCTGCCGGGGGTGGACGACCCTTCCGGCATCCCGGTGTACGTGATCGATCCCAACGGCTTCGTGGTACTGCGCTATGCGCCCGGCTTCGACCCGGGCGGCCTGCGCACCGACCTTTCCAGGCTGTTGAAACTGAAGTGAGTTCCATCCGATGAATGCCCCCGCGCGCCCGGCGCTGCACCGCAATTTCCACCGCCTGGCGTGGTTCGCGCTGATCATGACCGCGAGCACGATCATGTTCGGCTCGTTCGTGCGGCTGTCCGATGCCGGGCTGAGCTGTCCCGACTGGCCGACCTGCTACGGCCGCGTCACCTGGCCGCAGACGCAGGTGGAAGCCGCGCAGCACGTGGCCAGCGAGATCCGCCCGCTGGAAAGCCACAAGGCCTGGCGCGAGCAGGTGCACCGCTTCCTGGCCGGCCTGCTGGGCGTGGAGATCCTGACCCTGGCGCTGCTGGCCGCGCGCCGCCGCAGGTGGGGCGTGGCGCAGGTGGTCACCGCCTCGGTACTGGTGGCGCTGGCCATTCCCCTGTACATGCGCGGCGAACACGTCGCCTCCAGCGTGCTGGCCATCGGCGGCGAGGCGATCCTGCTGCTGGCCGCGCTGCGCTGGTCCAACATCGACCTGTCGCGCGCGGCGGTGCTGACCCTGGCGGTGGTGATCTTCCAGGCACTGCTGGGCATGTGGACGGTGACCTGGCTGCTCAAGCCCATCGTGGTGATGGGCCACCTGCTCGGCGGCATGCTGATGTTCGGCCTGCTGGTGTGGATGGCGTGGAAGGCCACGCACCTGCCGATCACCCTGGCGCAGGCGCCGCGCCTGCGCTGGTGGCTGCGCGCCGGGCTGGCACTGCTGGTGCTGCAGATCGCGCTGGGCGGCTGGGTCAGCGCCAACTACGCCGCGTTGGCCTGCGGCGGCGGCAGCGCCTCGCTGGACAACTTCCCGCGCTGCGTCAGCCAGTGGTGGCCGCCGCAGAACTATGCCGAGGGCTTCACCCTGTGGCGCGGCATCGGCGTGGACTACGAAGGCGGCGTGCTCGACGGCGCCTCGCGCATCGCCATCCAGATGGCACACCGGATGATGGCCGTGGTCGTGGCGCTGTACCTGCTGGTGCTGTCGGCGCGCCTGTTCCGGCTGCCGGGCATGCGCGGCTGGGCCAGCGCGCTGGGCCTGCTGGTGCTGCTGCAGGCCACCCTGGGCGTGCTCAACGTCAAGCTCGCGCTGCCGCTGGCGGTGGCGGTGATGCACAACGGCGGCGCCGTGCTGCTGCTGTTCGTGCTGGTCTCGCTGCTGGCGCGGCTGCGTGCCCCGGAGTGAGCCGATGAGTACGACGTTGCGCGATTACTGGGACCTGACCAAGCCCAAGGTGGTGGCCCTGATCGTGTTCACCGCGCTGGTGGGCATGTTCCTGGCGATTCCCGGCTGGCCGACTGCCGCGCAGGCGACGACCGGCGCGCTGGGTTTCATCGGCATCTGGTTGGCGGCGGCGGCGGCGGCGGCGATCAACCAGCTGCTGGACGCGCGCATCGACGCCAACATGGCGCGCACCTCGTGGCGCCCGCTGGTGGTCGGCAAGGTGTCCTCGCGCCAGGTGCTGGTATTCGCCGCCGCGCTCGCCGCGCTGTCGATGACCATCCTGGTGCTGTGGGTGAACGTGATCACCGCGGTGCTGACCTTCGCCTCGCTGATCGGCTACGCGGTGGTCTATACCGTGTACCTCAAGCACGCGACCTCGCAGAACATCGTCATCGGCGGCCTGGCCGGCGCCACGCCGCCGCTGCTGGGCTGGGCCGCGATCACCGGCATGCAGGGCGCGTCGGACTGGGCCTATGCCTCGCTGCTGGTGCTGATCATCTTCGTATGGACGCCGCCGCACTTCTGGGCGCTGGCGATCTTCCGCCGCGCCGACTATGCCAAGGCCGCGGTTCCGATGCTGCCGGTCACCCACGGCGTGCCGCATACGCGCCGGCAGATCCTGTTCTATTCGGTGGTGCTGGTGGTGGTGACGCTGCTGCCGGTGGCGCTGGGCATGAGCGGCGTGTTCTACCTCGGTGGCGCCACCGTGCTGAACCTGGTGTTCCTGTGGTACGCGTGGAAGATGCAGGACCCGCCGGACGAGATGTTCAACATGCGGATGTTCGGCTACTCGGTGGTCTACCTGATGGCGCTGTTCGCCTTCCTGCTGGTGGACCACTGGCTGCTGCCCTGGCTTTGAGGGCGGGCCTGCGCCCCAGGTGCGGGGCTCGTCCCGCACCAAGCCTCACCGGGAACGCCTGCGGCCCGTAGGAGCGCACCTTGGTGCGCGAAGGCTTTCCCGGCCAGGCCACATCGCGCACCAAGGTGCGCTCCTACCGCTTTGCCGTCCGCGCATAACGCTGCGCCACCACCGCGCAGACGATCAGCTGGATCTGGTGGTAGATCATGATCGGCAGCACGATCGCGCCGAGGCTGCCGCCGGCGAACAGCACCTTGGCGATCGGCACGCCGGTGGCCAGGCTCTTCTTCGAGCCGCAGAACACGATGGGGATCTCGTCCTCGCGGCTGAAGCCCAGGCGCCGCGCCAGCCAGGTGATGCCGGGCATGGCGATGGCCAGCAGCACCACGGCCACCAGCGCGGCGGCCAGCAGCGAGCCGACCGGCGTCTTGCGCCACAGGCCTTCGACCACCGATTCGCCGAACGCGCCGTAGACCACCAGCAGTACCGTGCCCTGGTCGGTATAGCGCAACAGCGCGCGCTGCCGTTCCACCCAGCGCGCGATCCACGGCCGCAGCAGGTGGCCGGCGACGAAGGGCACCAGCAGCTGCAGCATGATCGCGCCGACCGCGTGCAGCGGATCGGCCATGCCGCCCTGGCTGCCGGCCAGCAGGCCCATCAGCAGCGGGGTCAGGAACACGCCGAGCATGCTCGACAGCGCGGCCGCGCACACCGCCGCGGGAATGTTGCCGCCGGCCATCGAGGTGAAGGCGATGGACGACTGCACCGTGGACGGCAGCGCGCACAGGAACAGCACGCCGATGTAGAGATCGGGCGTGAGCGCCCAGCCGGCGAGCGGCTTCAACGCCAGGCCCAGCAGCGGGAACAGCACGAAGGTGCAGGCCAGGATGGCCAGGTGCAGGCGCCAGTGCAGCAGGCCGGCGACGATGGATTCGCGCGGCAGGCGCGCGCCGTGCAGGAAGAACAGCGCGGCGATGGCCAGGTCGGTGAAGCGGTCCAGGCCGCGCGCGGCGCCGCCGGTCATCGGCAGCACGGTGGCCAGGGCCACGGTGGCGAGCAGGGCGAGGGTGAAGTTGTCCGGTCGCAGGCGCGACCACCAGCGGGTCATCGGCGGGGGTGTCCTTGTGGCGGGAGGCAGCGTCAGGGCCTGGAGGGAGTTTCCAGCGCCGCGCGCACGGCCGGCTCCAGCGAAGTCAGGCCGGCGTCGTGGCCGAACTGCAGGGCGGCGTCGGGGGATGCGCCGCGCACGCGCGCCTGCGCCAGCGCCAGCAGCGCGCCGGCGCGGTTGCCCGAGGCGCAGTGCAGCAGCGTGGTGCCGCTGTCCTGCCTGAGCAGGCGGTCGAGCGTGCGCGCGTTGGCCTCGCTGATGCCGGTGGCGCCATCGATCGGCAGGCGCACGTAGCGCAGGCCCAGTTGCTCGGCCGCGGCGGCCTCGTCGTAGCCGCGGTCTTCCTGCGGCATGCGCAGGTCGATCACGGTGGTGACGCCGGCCTGCGCGGCATCGCGCAGCTGCTGCGCGCTGGGCTGGCCGCCGGTGAACAGGCGCTCGCCCGGTTGGCGAAGTTCGGCGCTGAAAGCGGTATTGGCGGCCAGGGCCAACAGCAGGGCAAGGGGATGGCTGAGCTTCATGGGCTTCTCCAGTGGAAATCGCGCGCGGGCGGTGCCGGTCGAGCGGGTTGCATGTATTACGGAACCAGCCCGGCCTCGCGCATGACGCGTTGTTCGTCGTCATGCGAAATCCAGAAAGCAGCTTTCGGCCCGCTGCCCGGATCATGCAGGAAGTAGGTGATGAAAAACCTGAAATCGAGCGGATGGCCGGGTTGCTTCTCGAACGTCATCTGCCAGTGCACCTTGGCCATCGTGTAGTGCCCGTCGAGTGGCGTGGCCGCCACGTGCAGGATCCTGGCGCGCTTGAAGCCGATCTGCTGGAAGAATGCCTTGCGACGGATGAAGGCGTCCCGCAGCGTCTGGTCGTTGCGGCCGCATGAGACGCCGCCCGGGTCGCCGGCCATGAACTCGGCGGTATAGAGCGAAGCCATCAACTCCGGATCGAAGGAGTTGGCGCCTTCCTCGTAACGGGCGAAGAAGTCATCGATCCTGGTCACTGCAACCTCCCGATCCTGCATCAGCGCATGGTCGCGCGCGTCTTGAGCAGTTCGCGTAGCTCGTATTTGTCGGTCTCGTCCAGGCCCTGCTGGCGCTGCTTGGCCTGCAGTTCGTCCAGGCGCTGCTGCAGCAGCTGCTTCTCCAGCTGCACGACGGCGTCGTGCAGCTCCTGGGCCCAGCTGGCCTCGTCGCCGGGCAGGGCGACGGCCGCCAGGCGATGCAGCGCGGCCTGTTCCTCGCGGCCGTCGAAGTGCTCCAGCAGCGCGCCGGTACTGATGTCCGGGCGCTGCTGCACCAGTTCCAGCAGCTCCAGCAGCAGCTCGATGCCGGGTAGGCGCAGGCCGGCGACGGCGTGGTGGCCTTCCAGGCTCAGCGCCAGCGAAGGCTGCTGCAGCAGGATGGCGATGGCCGCGCGCACCAGGCTGCGCTTCTGCACCGGTGCGACCGGCGCGCGGCGCGCGGGCGCGGCGGCCTGCGTGTTGCCGCCGGGCGCGCGGCCCACGCCGGTCAGGCGCTGCAGTTCCTGTTTCATCAGGTCGCCGAAGGCGCCATCGGGGATCTGCGCCAGCATCGGTTTGGCGCGTTCGGCCAGGCGCGCCTTGCCGTCGAGCGTGCCCAGGTTGATCTCGCGGGTGAGCTCGTCGAAGAAGAACTGCGACAGCGGCGTGGCCTGCTTTAGGCGCGTATCGAAGGCCTCGGCGCCTTCCTTGCGCACGATGGTGTCCGGGTCCTCGCCGTCGGGCAGGAACAGGAAGAAGGCCTGGCGCCCATCCTTCATGCGCGGCAGCACCGATTCCAGCGCGCGCCAGCCGGCCTTGCGTCCGGCGTTGTCGCCGTCGAAGCAGAAATACACGTCCGGCGCGTTGCGGAACAGCAGCTCGGCGTGGTCGGGCGTGGTCGCCGTGCCCAGCGTCGCCACCGCCTGGGTGACGCCGAACTGGAACAGGCTGACCACGTCCATGTAGCCCTCGACCACGACCAGCCGCTCGATCTTCTGGTTGGCCTGGCGCACCTGCCACAGGCCGTACAGTTCGCGGCCCTTGTGGAACAGCGCGGTCTCGGGGGAGTTGAGGTACTTGGGGCCGTCGTCCTTCTGCATGACCCGGCCGCCAAAGGCGATGACGCGGCCGCGGCGATCGAAGATCGGGAACATCACCCGGTCGCGGAACTTGTCGTAGACGTGGCCGCGGTCGTTCTTGGAGAACAGGCCGACGCGCTCGAGCAGTTTCATGCGCCGCTCGTCCTTGCCCAGCGCGTCCTTCAGCGCGCTGTAGCCATCCGGCGCGTAGCCGATGGAGAAACGCGCGCGGGTGTCGGCATCGACGCCGCGACCATCGAGATAGGCCAGCGCTTTGTCGCTGCCTTCCAGCTGCTTCTGGAAGAAGCGGGTGGCGGCGTCGAGCGCGGAGTACTGGTCGCGGCTGTCGTCCTGCTGCTGCGGGCTGCGCGGGTTGGTCTCGCGCGGCACCTCCATGCCGGCGCGCTTGGCCAGTTCCTCCACCGCGTCGAGGAACTCGAGGCGGTCGTAGTTCATCAGGAAACTGATCGCCGTGCCGTGCGCGCCGCAGCCGAAGCAGTGGTAGAACTGCTTGGTCGGCGAGACGGTGAACGAAGCCGAACGCTCGTCGTGGAACGGGCAGCGCGCCGCGTATTCCTTGCCCTGACGCTTGAGCGGCACGCGCGAGCCGACCACTTCGACGATGTCGGAGCGGGCGAGCAGGTCGTCGATGAACGCGTCGGGGATTCGGGCCATGCGGGAAAATGGAGCACCGCCGGCAGCGGTACATGGCGAAGGTGTGCGGCAAGTGTACTAGAGGCTCGGCACCGGAACCGAGGGCGCGGTTCCCGCGGGCGTCGTCAGGCGATTTCTGGCGCCCGCGGCGGATGCGCGCGCTCGTCGATGACCGCGGTGACCAGGGCGCCGGCAAAGAACACCACGCTGGCGTAGTAGACCCAGACCAGCATGATCACCAGCGTGCCCATCGAGCCGTAGGCGCTGCCGGGCGCGGCGTTGGCGATGTACAGGCCGATGCCGTAGCGGCCCAGGGTGAACAGCACCGCGGTGATGGCGCCGCCGCCGAAAGCCTGGGGCCAGGCGACCGGGCGGTCGGGCAGGTAGTGGTAGAGGAAGGCGAAGCCCAGCGCGTAGAGCACCAGCGTGGACACGTAGCCCACCGCCGGCAGCAGCGAGGGCAGGTGCGCGAACACTACCTGCAGGGCGGTGGTGGCGACCATCGACACGATCAGCAGGAAGCCCAGCGCCAGCACCACGCCGGCGGAGAAGATGCGCTTCTTCAGCCAGCCGAGCACGCCGTCGAAACGCTGCAGGTCGGCGCGGAAGATCCGGTTCAGCGCGCCCTGCAGCTGGGCGAACACCACGGTGGCGCCGACGAACAGCAGCAACAGGCTCCAGACGCCGGCCAGCGAGCCCAGGTCGGGCCGTGCGCTGGCGTTGGCGATCACCGTGTCGGCGACTTCCGCCACGCTGCTGCCGGCCAGGTCGCCGATCTGGCCGACCAGCGCCTGCTGCGCGGGTGGGTACAGCGAGGCGGTCAGCCACAGCAGCAGCACCAGCAGCGGTGCCAGCGAGAGCAGGGTGTAGAACGCCAGCGAGGCCGCCTGGGTCATCACGTCCGCTTCGGTGAAGCGGCGGACCAGGGCGGCCGGCAGGCTCTGCTGCAACCGCTCGAGGCGGTGTTTCATTTCCGGTGACAGGGGCGCCATGGCGTGCAGGATCGCACGCCGTCCGGAAGAAGGCCGTGATGGACGCGCCGCTGCCGGCTCGCGATGGCGACCGGCAGCAGCGGTGGCGGACTCAGCCGGCCAGGGCCTGCTTGACCAGCTTCGACACCAGGCCCATATCCGCCTGGCCGGCCAGCAGCGGCTTGAGCACGCCCATCAGCTTGCCCATGTCGGCCGCGCCGCTGGCGCCGGTCTGGGCGATGGCGGTGTTGATCGCGGCCAGGATCTCGGCCTCGCCCATCTTGGCCGGCAGGTAGCGCTCGATCACCACGATCTCCTCGCGCTCGATCCTGGCCAGGTCCTCGCGGTTGGCCGCCTCGTACTGGCTCACCGAGTCCTTGCGCTGCTTGACCATCTTGTCCAGCACGCCGATCACGGCGGCATCGTCCAGCTCGATGCGCTCGTCCACTTCCTTCTGCTTGATCGCCGCGTTGATCAGGCGGATCACGCCCAGGGAGTGCTTGTCGCCGCCCTTCATGGCGGCCTTCATGTCGTCGGTCAGTTGCTGTTTCAGGCTCATGGATCACCTCTTGCGGGATCGGGATGGGGGCGCACGTGGCGCGGGAACGCAAAAAGCCGGCTACGCTCGCGCGTGCCGGCTCTCACTCCCGTCGCGGAAGGCCGAAGCCCCCGCTCAGGAGTCGCGTCCGATCAGTACAGGCGCTGACGCTTGGTGACGTCGCGCGAGGAACGACGCAGCTGGCGCTTCACGGCAGCAGCGGCCTTGCGCTTGCGTTCCTGGGTCGGCTTTTCGTAGAACTCGCGCTTGCGGGTCTCGGCCAGCACGCCGGCCTTTTCGCAGGTGCGCTTGAAGCGGCGGAGCGCAAACTCGAAAGGTTCGTTCTCGCGGACTTTGACGCTGGGCATGGAATCTCCGGGACACAGTGAGACCGGGTCACGCCCGGTGAGCCGCGCATTATATCCGCTTTGAATCCGGGCGCAAGTGGGCGGGCAGACCGGGCCGCCCTGGAACCGTCGGGCCCCGGCCTCCGGGCAGCCGCTTGGCCGGTGAAGTCACGGCGGGAAGACGGCCGCGATGCCAGCGCAGGGAGCCTGGCGGCAGGGCGCCAGAATGGGGCTGCGGTCGCCGCCCCGGTTCGTAAACGCGCGCCCGGAGGTTCACAATGACGGCATGAAAGTCCTTGGTATCGAATCCTCCTGCGACGAGACCGGCGTGGCGGTGTACGACACCGCGCTGTCGGGGGTCGACGCCCTGCGCGCCCATGCGGTCTACAGCCAGATCGCGCTGCATGCCGAATACGGCGGCGTGGTGCCGGAACTGGCCAGCCGCGACCACGTGCGCAAGACCCTGCCGCTGATCCGGCAGACCTTGGACGAGGCCGGCATCGCCGTGTCCGAGATCGACGGGGTGGCCTATACCGCCGGCCCCGGGCTGGTCGGCGCGCTGCTGGTCGGTGCCGGGGTGGCGCGTTCGCTGGCCTGGGCGCTGGACGTGCCGGCCATCGGCGTGCACCACATGGAAGGCCACCTGCTGGCGCCGTTGATGGAGGACGACCCCCCGCAGCCGCCGTTCGTGGCCCTGCTGGTTTCCGGCGGGCACACCCAACTGATCGCGGTGGATGCGATCGGCAGCTATCGCCTGCTCGGCGAAACGCTGGACGACGCCGCCGGCGAGGCTTTCGACAAAACCGCCAAGCTGATGGGCCTGCCGTACCCGGGTGGTCCGCAGCTTGCCAGGTTGGCCGAGATCGGCGCGCCGGGGCGCTTCCGGTTCGCCCGGCCGATGACCGACCGGCCCGGGCTGGACTTCAGTTTTTCCGGGCTGAAAACCCAGGTGCTGCTGGCCTGGCGCGACAGCGACCAGAGCGAGCAGACGCGCGCCGACATCGCCCGCGGCTTCGAGGACGCGGTGGTCGATACGCTGGCGATCAAGTGCGAACGCGCGCTGGAGGCGGCCGGTTGCGACGTGCTGGTAGTGGCCGGCGGCGTCGGCGCCAACAAGCGCCTGCGGGCGAAATTGCAGGACGCCGCGCAGCGCCGTGGCGGCCGCGTCTGTTTCCCGCGTCCGGCGCTGTGCACCGACAACGGCGCGATGATCGCCTTCGCCGGCGCGCTGCGCCTGCAGGCCGGCCAGCACAGCCCGGCCGAGGTGAAGGTGGTGCCGCGCTGGGACATGGCCACGCTGCCGCCGTTGGCGGCAGGGAACGGGGAACAGGGAACGGGCGCGGCCTGAGCGCGGCGAGCGGGCGATGTTCCCGCGCCGTTCCGGCCTTCGAACCGGTACGTGGGTGCTTCCCGCCGGAATCGCGGCTCTCCGCTTTCCTTGACGCGCCAGCACGTAACATTCCCGGTTCCCCAATCCCGGTTCCCCGCTTCACATATGGACAAGGTATTCATCGAGGGCCTCGAAATCGACGCCCTGATCGGCATCTACGACTGGGAGCGGCGCATCCGCCAGACCCTGGTGTTCGACCTGGAGATGGGGTTCGACAACCGCAGGCCGGCGGCGACCGACGACATCGCCGACACGCTCAACTACAAGGCGGTCAGCAAACGCCTGCAGGAATACGTGCGCGAATCGGATTTCGGCCTGGTGGAAACCCTGGCCGAACGCTGCGCGGCCGTCGTGCTGGATGAATTCGACGTGCGCTGGCTGCGCCTGAAGCTGAGCAAGCCCGGCGCGGTACGCGGCGCGCGCGCGGTGGGCGTGGTGATCGAGCGCGCGCGCGAGGCCTGAGCGCCGCCGGGCCGGTGTGGTCTCGTGGTGTTAACGCCGGTGCACGTATGCTTTTTCGTCGCGCATCGCAGGCGATGCCGGCAGTTGCAGGCGCAGGCGGCCATCGTCCGCGGCGCAGGCCATGACGCAGTGGCGATGCCACTGCCGGCGATGCCGGCACGCGCCGGAACCTGCTGGGGCCGGGCATCGTCGCGGAGCGCGCGAACGGTTTCCCCTCGCAACACAGGAGTAAAAACGGATGGTGGTAGCGGCAGCGGCCGGCTATTGGCTGCAGGAACTGCGCAACACGCTTGAACCCTATCCCTGGGCCTATACCGCCCTCACCCTGACCGGGCTGCTGATCGCCGCCGGCCTGGCCAACTGGATCACCAAGCGCATCCTGCTGCGTGGCCTGCGGCGGCTGCTCAGCCGCCTGCCCGGCGCCGAGACCGGGCGTGGCAGCCACCTGATGCGGGTGATCGCACGGCTGTCCAACGTGGTGCCCAGCCAGGTGATCGCCGCCGGCATCCGGCTGGTGCCGGACCTGCCGCCGGGGCTGGTGGGCTTCGTCGTCGGCGCCTGCCAGGCATGGGCGATCCTGACCGTGGTGCTGGCGATCTCGCATGCGCTGGATGCGGCCAACGACCTGTACGAGCGGCGCCCGGAGGCGCGCAACAAGCCGATCAAGGGCTACCTGCAGGTGGCCAAGATCGTGATCTTCGTGATCGCCGGACTGTCCATCGTCGCCACCCTGGCCGGCGTGGACCTGCGCTACCTGGTCACCGGCCTGGGCGCGGCCACCGCGGTGCTGATGCTGATCTTCCAGGACACGATCCTGTCGCTGGTGGCCAGCGTGCAGATCAGCGGCGATGGCCGCGTGCGCCTCGGCGACTGGATCGAAATGCCCAGCCAGAACGCCGACGGCGACGTGATCGACATCGCCCTGCACACGGTGACGGTGCAGAACTGGGACAAGACCATCACCACCATCCCGACCAAGAAGCTGGTCACCGAGTCGTTCAAGAACTGGCGCGGCATGCAGGAATCGGGCGGGCGGCGCATCAAGCGCTCGATCTTCCTGGACCAGCACAGCGTGCGTTTCCTCGACGCGGCGGCGCTGGCGCGGCTGGAGCGGTTCGGCCTGCTCGACGACTACCTGGCCGGCAAGCGCGCCGAACTGGAGCAGTGGAACGCGCAGGTGGCGCAGATGCACCCGGAGGAGGTCAACGCACGGCGGATGACCAACCTCGGCACCTTCCGCGCCTATGTCGAGCGCTGCCTGCGCAGCCATCCGGGCATCCACCAGGACATGACGCTGATGGTGCGGCAGCTGGCGCCGACGCCGCAGGGCCTGCCGCTGGAGATCTACTGCTTCACCGCCTCGGTCGCCTGGCTGCAGTACGAGGCCACGCAGGCGGATGTGTTCGACCACCTGCTGGCGATCCTGCCCGAGTTCGGCCTGCGCGTGTTCCAGGAATCCAGCGACGCGATGCTGATGGCGACGAGGGCCGAACCGGCGTCCGGCTAGCGGCCCGCGAGGGCGGCGCGGGCTTTCCGGGCTTCACGACGACGGCGCTAGAATCCGCGCTTTGCAAGCGTTTCCATACAAGGACCGCCGGTGGCAGACCGCATCGAATCCCTGATCGCCCGCATGACCCTGGAAGAAAAAGTGGGCCAGCTGGGGGTTTTCGCCGACATGGTCCGCCCGTTCGCGCCGGACGTGAACCCCGAAGCCAATGTGCGCAACGCGGGGCAGGTGCTGGAACAGGTGCGCGCCGGCCGCGTCGGCAGCCTGTTCAATGGCGTCGGCGCCGCGCAGGGCCGGGAAATCCAGCGCGTGGCGGTGGAGGAGAGCCGGCTGGGCATACCGGTGGCGCTGGCCGCCGACGTGATCCACGGCATGCGCACGGTGTTCCCGATCCCGCTGGGCGAGGCCGCCAGCTTCGAGCCGGCGCTGGCGCAACGCACCGCACGCGCCACCGCCGTCGAGGCCACCGCCGCCGGCATCCACTGGACCTACGCACCGGCCGTGGACATCGCCCGCGACCAGCGCTGGGGCCGCGGCGCGGAGTCGGCCGGCGAGGACGTGGTGCTGGGCTGCGCCTTCGCCGCCGCGCGCGTGCGCGGTTTCCAGGGCGGGGACCTGGCCGCCGCCGATTCGCTGCTGGCCACGCCCAAGCATTTCGCCGCCTATGGCGCGGTTGCCGCCGGCATGGAATACGCGCAGGTGGACATCGCGCCGCAGACCCTGCACGACGTGCACCTGCCGCCGTTCCGGGCTGCGCTGGCGGCCGGCGCGCGCGCGCTGATGAGCGCCTTCAACGACATCAACGGCGTGCCGGCCAGCGCCAACCGCTGGCTGCTGACCGACCTGCTGCGCGGGCAGTGGGGCTTCGACGGCGTGGTGGTGTCCGACTACACCGCCGACATGGAGCTGATCGCCCACGGGTACGCCGCCGACGAGGTGGATGCGACCTGCAAGGCGTTCAGCGCCGGACTCGACCTGAGCATGCAGAGCGGTTTCTACGCCGCGCACCTGCCGGCGCTTGTGGAAAGCGGGCAGGTGCCGATGGCGATGCTGGACGCCTCGGTGAGGCGCATCCTGCGCCTGAAGGAAGCCATCGGCCTGTTCGACGATCCCTATCGCTCGCTGGACCCGGCGCGCGAGGCGGACACCTCGCACATCGCCGCGCACGATGCGCTGGCGCGCGACGCGGCGCGGCGCTCGATCGTGCTGCTGAAGAACGAGGACGCGCTGCTGCCGCTGCGCCGGGGCGGGCAGAGGATCGCGCTGATCGGCCCGTTCGCGCAGGACCGCGACAACATCGAAGGCTGCTGGACGCTGTTCGGCGACAAGGCGCGCTACATGACGCTGGAAGCGGGCGTGCGCGCGGCGATGGACGACGAGGCGCTGCTGGAAGTGGTGCCCGGCTGCGCGCTGGAAGACGCCGTGGAGGGCGGTATCGAGGCGGCGGTGGCCGCGGCGCGGCGCGCCGACGTGGCGGTGCTGGCGCTGGGCGAACCGCAGCGCTACAGCGGCGAGGCGCAGTCGCGGGTGGAGATCGTGCTGCCGCCGGCGCAGCAGGCCCTGGCCGAGGCGGTCGCCGCCACCGGCACGCCGGTGGTGGTGCTGCTGCGCAACGGCCGCGCGCTGGCGCTGCACGGCGCGGTGCGCGATGCGCAGGCCATCGCGGTGACCTGGTTCCTCGGCACGCAGACCGGCCATGCCGTAGCCGACGTGCTGTTCGGCGCCTACAGCCCGTCCGGCCGCCTGCCGGTGAGCTTCCCGCGGCATTCCGGGCAGCAGCCGTACTTCTACAACCACCCGCGCACCGGCCGCCCGGAACTGCCGGGGATGTCCGAGTTCAAGGCGCGCTGGCGCGAGATGCCCGATGCGCCGCTGTACGCCTTCGGCCACGGCCTGGGCTACGCCAGCTTCGCCTACGGCGCGCCGCGGTTGAGCGCGCCGCAGCTGGACTGGGACGGCGAACTGGTCGTCACCACCACCGTCGCCAACACCGGCGCGGTGGCTGCCGAGGAAGTGGTGCAGCTGTACGTGCACGACCGCGTCGCCAGCCGCGTGCGCCCGGTGCGCGAGCTCAAGGCGTTCGAGAAGATCCTGCTCGCGCCCGGCGAGGCGAAGGAGGTGGTGTTCCGGCTCGACCGCGGGCAACTGGCCTTCACCAACGCCGATGGCGTATTCACCGCCGAGCCGGGCCTGTTCGACCTGTGGGTCTGCGCTTCGTCGGCGAGCGGCGAGCCGGTCCGGTTCGAGCTGCTGGCGCCCTGAGCCTGCTTTTCCGGCCCGCGACCCCGGCCGGCATGGGATGACGATCGGCATCTTGATGCGCCCGGCGTGCGTACGATGCTGTCGCCGCGCCCGCTGGAGTTTCGCCGATGCCTGCCCCGATGCCCACCTACCTGCCGTGGCTGATGACCGCCGGTTTCGGCTGGCTGTACTACCGCCGCCTCCGCCGCCACTTTGGCTGGCAGCCCTGGCAGCCGCGCCGCACGCTGGTGCGCATCGCGGTCCTGGTGCTGGTGGCGGTGCTGCTTGGGGCGGCGGCGGCCTTCGTGCCGCACGTGGCCGCCGGCATGGCCGTGGGCGCGCTGGCCGGCACCGGGCTGGCCTGGTTCGCGCTGAAGCACACGCGCTTCGATGTGCGCGAAGGCCGGCCTGGCTACACGCCCAATCCGTGGATCGGCGGCGCGTTGTCGGTGCTGCTGGTCGCGCGGCTGGCCTGGCGCTGGCATGACGGCGCCTTCAGCCAGGGCATGGCGCCGGGCGCGGCCAACGCCAGCCCGCTGACCCTGGGCCTGGCTGCCGCCCTGGTCTGCTACGGACTGGTGCAGGCCATCGGCCTGTACCTGCGCATGCGCCAGCCGGCGTAGGAGCGCACTTCAGTGCGCGATGGGGCTCTACCGGGAAGCCCCCATCGCGCAGCGAGCTGCGCTCCTACGGGTGTTACGGGGTGCGCGGGGTCAGCTTGAGCAGCCGCGCACCGCCGCCGTCCTCCAGCAGCCACAACGCGCCGTCCGGGCCCTGCACCACCGCGCGGATGCGCTTGCCCATGTCGAAGCGTTCGGCTTCGCGCGCGCTGTCGCCGTCGAAGGCGATGCGCACCAGCGCCTGCGAGGAGAGGCCGCCGATGAAGGCGTTGCCGCGCCACTGCGGGAACAGCGCGCCGTTGTAGATGGCCAGGCTGGACGGCGAGATCACCGGCGTCCAGCTGACCTTGGGAGCGACGAACTCCGGGCGGGTGTCGTGGTCGGGAATGTCGCGGCCGTCGTAGTGGTCGCCGTTGGAAACCAGCGGATAGCCGTAGTTGCCGCCGCGCTGGATCAGGTTCAGCTCGTCGCCGCCCTTCGGGCCCATCTCGTTTTCCCACAGCCGCCCGCGCGCGTCGAAGGCCAGGCCGAGGACGTTGCGGTGGCCCAGCGACCACACCTGGTCGGCGGGCGAACCCTGCGCGGCGAACGGGTTGTCAGCCGGCAGGCTGCCGTCGTCGTTCAGGCGGATGATCTTGCCGAGGTTGCCCTTCATGTCCTGCGCCGGGTCGAACTTCTGCCGTTCGCTGGAACTGATCCACAGCTTGCCGTCCGGCCCGAACAGCAGCCGGTGCCCGTAGTGGCCGTTGCCGCTCACCTTCGGCGCCTGCCGCCAGATCACCTGCGCATCGACCAGGCGGCCGCCGCCCCCGGCATCGAGCACCAGCTTCGCGCGCGCCACCGCGGCGCCGCGGGTGTCGTTCGCGCCAGGCTCGGCATAGCTGTAATAGACCAGCCCGTTGTGGGCGAAATGCGGATGCACGGCCACATCGCCGAAGCCGCCCTGGCCGCCGTAGGCCACCTTCGGTACCCCGGCGATCTCGTGGCGGCGGCCGCTGGCCGGATCGAAGTGGACCAGCTTGCCGGCCTTCTCGGTGACCAGCAGGCTGCGGTCGGGCAGGAACGCCATCGCCCACGGTTCGTCGAAGCGGGCCACCTCGGTGGCGGCGAACGGCCACTGCGCCGGCTTGACTGCCGCCTCGGCGGCCGGGTCCGCGGCGCAGGCGGTGGTGAACAGGGCGGGCGTCAGGCCAAGGGCCAGACAGAGCAGCAGCGGGCGGGGCATGGCACGTCCTCCTGGTGAATGCGGCAAGGAGCCCACCATAGGCGAAGACGACAAGCGCAGGAAAGACCACCCGCCATCACGCAGGGTAGGAGCGGCTTCAGCCGCGATGGGGCTTTCCCATGGGACTCCCATCCATTGAGCGCGCAGCCCCGGCGCCCAGAGCTGCATGAAAGCCCCATCGCGGCTGAAGCCGCTCCTACGGGTTGGCTTTACCCTTCTTCGGGCGTGCCCATGCGCTTGGCGACGATCGAGGTGGCGGTCATGTCGCCGGTGGTGTTGCCGATGGTGCAGAACACGTCGGGAATCGTATCCACCGCCAGCAGCACGCCCAGCGGTTCCACCGGCAGGCCCATGCTCTGCGTGACCGGCATGTTGTTGGTCATGAAGTTGGCCTGGCCCGGCAGGCCGGTGGAGCCCATGCTGATGGCCGCGGCCAGCAGCACCGCCACCGCGTACTGCGAGAAGGTGATGTCGATGCCGTACAGCCAGGCGATGAAGCTGGCCACGGCGATGTACTGCGCCGGGCTGGTCACGCGGAACAGCGACACCGCCATCGGCAGCACCAGCGAGGTCAGCGCGGTGGGGTAGCCCAGCCGGTTGCGCGCGCTGTCGATCATCGCCGGCAGCGAGGCCAGCGACGACTGCGTGCTGCCGGCGATGACCTGCACCGGCACCAGCGCCGCGGCGAAGCGGCGCAGGCCCTCGCGCGCGGCCAGCACCGCCACCACGTACAGCAGCAGGGTGATCAGGATGTAGACCACGCACATCAGCAGGATGTAGTAGCCGAGGATGCCGAGCACGCTCATGCCGACCTCGGCGCAGACCACCAGCACCAGCGCGAATACGCCCAGCGGCGCGGCCCACAGCACCCAGCGCACGATGGTGATCATGGTGTCGCCGACGATCTTGATGATCTCCAGGATGCGGTCGCGGCGCGCGGCGTCCTGCCGGCTCAGCGCGAAGCCGAAGAACATCGCGAACACCACCAGCGGCAGCATCGCGTTGGCCGAGGCCACGGCCAGCACGTTGCTGGGGATCAGCGAGGAGATCCACTGCGCGGCGGTGGGCGCCTTGGACAGGTTCTCCGGCGCGTGCAGGGCGGCGCGGAAGGTCTGCATGGTGGCGCTGTCGTGCGGCACCAGGCCCAGCAGCGCCGGCGTGATCACCGCCGAGAAACTGGCCGCGGCCACCAGCAGCACGATGAACACCAGGATCGCGTTGCGCGCGGTGCGCCCGGACGCGGCGGCGTTGCTGGCGGTGTTGACGCCGACGATCACCAGCGCGGTGACCAGCGGCACCACCGTCATCTGCAGCGCGTTGAGCCACAGCCGGCCGATGGGCCGGGCGAACTCGGCGACCTGCAGCGCGAGCACCGGATCATGATGGGTGAGCGAGAGCCCGACCACCGCGCCGACCAGCAGCGAGATCAGCACTTTGACGGGAGCGGAGAGCCGGAAGCGTCGGGTGGATGTGGTCATGGAGGGCCAGTGGCGAAAGGGAAGAAGGAGATCCGGAGCGGGCTTCGAAGCCCCTCTGCCTCAAGGAGAGGGGTTGGGATGAGGGTGCGCGCGAAGCCTCACACGATTGAACATGGGCAGGCTTCGCCCGTACCTCATCCGGCGCTTGGCGCCACTGCATTCGGCACATCCATGCGCCTCGCCCTCCGGGCGGCTTCGCCGTGCAGTCCGACAATCCTGCTGGACTGGTTCCCGGGGGAGAAGGGAAAAGCAAAGAGTCAATGAGCGGCCTGCGGATGCTGGACGGGCAGGCCCCAGCTTCCCTGCAGGCGTGCGTACTCCGCATCGGGCAGCAGCACGAACAGCGGATGCGCCGCCGGGTCCAGCCAGCCGAGCAGCGCCTCCATGCGCTCGGGCTCCATCGCCGTGCAGCCGGCCGTGGCTTCGCCGCTCTGCCGCCACAGGTGGGCGAAGATGCAGCTGCCCTGGCCGGGCTCGGCCCTGGGGTTGTGCTCGATCACGAAGCCCTCGCGGTAGCGGCGGTCGCCCTTGTTGTGCAGGTCCAGCCGCATCGGTTCGCTGGAGCCTTCCACCGCCTCGCTGCCCACCACCTCGGCATCGACGATGCGGTTGTACAGCGGCGAATCGGGCACATCCATGCAGTAGCTGGTGGCCAGCATCGGCTGGTAGGGCATCGCACTGTCGATGCGCGGCGCGTAGCCGAAGGCCTCGCCGATGCCGAACACGCCGGCCGGGCTGCGGCCATCGCCCTCGCGTTTCTGCGGGCCGTCCTGCTGCGCCGGATGCACGCCCAGCCCCCAGGCGCTGCCGTTGCGCCCGAGCGCCACATCGAAGGCGGCGCCGTGCGCACGCCATCCTTCGGCGGTGCGTTCGTAGGCCTGCAGGCGGCCCGACGGCGTGTCCCACGACGATGTGGTGACGACCACCAGCTGGCGCGCATCGTGCACCGGCGTGGCCAGCGACGCGGCCGAGGCGGCGCCGATCAGCGCCATCGCGGACAGCGATGGCAGCAGGCACCGGGCGAAGGAACGGAACAGGGAGGACATGGCGGCGGCTCCGGCAATCAGTTGTCGATCAGCTGCTGGATGCGTTCCTGGTTCAGCGCCAGCTGGCGCTGGCGGTCCGGGTTGGCATGGCACAGCAGCACGAACACGAAGTCCAGCAGGTACTGCAGCGAACAACGGTACAGCAGTTGCGCGACCGGCGGCTGCGGGTCGTGCGCGCAGATCGCCAGCGAGGCGTCGGCATGGGCGCGCAGCGGGTTGGCGGTGTGGCGGGTGATCGACACCACCTTGCCGCCCATCTCCTGGAACTGGCGCGAGAGCTGCCACAGCTGCGGCAGCTTGCCGAACTCGGAGAACACCAGCAGCACGTCGCCGGGACGCGCGGCCGACAGGTTGGCGGTCATCAGGATAGGGTCGGCGTGCTGCACCGTGAGGATGCCCAGCAGCGCCAGGCGCATGGCGAACTCGCGCGCGTACAGGCCGTCGTCGCCCAGGCCGTAGACGAACACCTTGGGCGCGGCGTCGATCAGCGCGATCACCGCCTCGACCTCCTCCTGCGGGTTGGCGACGCGGGTTTCCTCCTCGGCGGCGGCCTTGCTGCGGCGCAGGCCATCGGCGACCTGCAGGTAGCCGTGCGGGTCGCTTTCCGGCGGCCACTCGGTAACGTTGCCGTTGCTGTTGTTGGCCAGCGCCACCGCCGCGCCGACCGAGTACTTCAGGTCCGGGTAGCCCTTGAACCCCAGCTTCTGGCTGAACTTGACCACGCTCGACTGGCTGATGCCCAAGGCGTTGGCCAGCTGCTGGGACGAGTAGTCGCGCAGCAGGTGGGCGTTGTCGAGGATGAAGTCGGCGATGCGCCGTTCGATCGCCGACATCTGTTCGCGTTCGGAGCGGATTTTTACCAGGGGTGGCATGGGTGGGATGTCGGCTGCGATGGGGTGACTCTAAAAGGATTTGGGAGACGCTGTAAGGCTTTGGATTCACCCGGGACGTTTCATGGGGCTGTGTGGGCCAAGGAGGGATGCTGTTGCCTGTGATTCTGGTGTTGCCTTTGGCTTTTGACTTCCGGGTCCCCTTCCGCAGCGACGGAGCCGGCGGGGAAAACCCGAAGGGCGGCGTGCATGGATGCACGTCGTTTTTCTACGAGACATGGATGTCGCGTAGAAAAATCCCGCCGGCGGAGTGGACCCGCGGCACGTAGTGCCGTGGGCGCGGAGGCAGGGGCGTGTTTCTTTGGGCCACGTTTCTTTGCACGAGCAAAGAAAGGTGGCTCGCTCCTGCGAAGCAGGAGTGAAAGCTTTGCTTTCAATACTCTGCTTTGGCTCCACGCTGTTGCTTTGCTGTTGCCTTTTGTATTTGGAAAGCTGAAACAACGGCAGAAGCAGGATCAAGAGCTTTCGCCCCCCTTTCGGAGTGCGAGCTACTTTGACCAGCCATTCGGCTGTTGAAAGGGCTCTTCTTTGCTCGTGCAAAGAAAAGGTAGCCCAAAGAAGCGCTTTTCCAACAGCCGAATGGCTGGTCAACACGGGCCGGGACGCGATCCGTCGGGCTGCGCCCGCCGGTTCCCTGTGCTCCTCGCGGGTCAGGGGGACGGCGCACAACTCGCTGCGCTCAGACACGTGCGCCTCTTCGCCCCCTGCCCCGCTGCAGTGCTCGGCTCGCTCTACGGCCGGGAGGGTCAAACGCCGAAGGGCAAAATCACGGGCAACGGCAACGGCAACGGCAACGGCAACGGTAGAGGTAGAGGTAGAGGTAGAGGCATTTTTCCTGGCTTCCTCGAGTGCGGCGCACCCGGGAGGAAGGGCGACAGCAACAAGGTCGGTTGCCGTCGCCACGCCGGTCATGCCTTCAGCATCTCCAGCCCACGCACCTCGGTGATGCCCAGCCCCGGCGCATCGGTGATGCTGATCTCCGATTCATTGAAGATCACCCCGCCGTTGACCGGGTTGAACAGGCTCAGCGACGGGCCGTCCAGGTCGACCTTGGTGATCGCGCCGGACTTGGCCACCGCCAGGTGCACCGCCGCGGCCACGCTGATGCTCGATTCGAGCATGCAGCCGATCATGCAGGGAATGCCGTACAGCGAGGCGATGTCGGCGACCTTGATCGCGTTGGAGAGGCCGCCGGTCTTCATCAACTTGATGTTGATGATGTCCGCCGCGCGCTGGTGGATCAGGTCGAACACCTGGTGCGGGCCGAACACGCTCTCGTCGGCCATCACCGGCGTGTTGACGCGCTCGGTGACGTACTTCATGCCGTCGATGTCGGCGGCCTTGACCGGCTGCTCCAGCAGTTCCAGCACCACGCCGGCGTTCTCCAGCGCGTTCATGGCGTAGACCGCCTGCTTGGCGGTCCAGCCCTGGTTGGCGTCCAGGCGCAGCAGGGCGCGGCCCTCGACCGCGGCGTGGATCGCCTTGACCCGCTCGATGTCCAGGCCGATGTCCTTGCCGACCTTGATCTTCAGCGACTCGAAGCCGCGCTCGATCGCCGACAGCGAATCGGCCACCATCTTGTCGATGTAGTCCACGCTGATGGTGATGTCGGTGGTGATCACCGGGTCGCCGCCGCCGAGCATCTGGTACAGCGGCGCGCCGTGCAGCTGCGCCCACAGGTCGTAGATGGCGATCTCCACCGCCGCCTTGGCGCTGGTGTTGCGCTCCAGCGAGGACTGCACCAGCCCGCAGATGCGGTTGAGGTTGGCGACGTCCTCGCCGATCAGGCGCGGCTTGATGAAGTTGTTGATGGCTTCGATGATCGAGCCGTGGGTGTCGCCGGTGATCACCGCGGTGGCCGGCGCCTCGCCGTAGCCGGTGTGGCCGCTGTCGGTGCGCACCAGCACCACGATGTCCTCGACCGATTCGACGGTGCGCAGCGCGGTCTTGAACGGGGTTTTCAGGGGCACGCGCAGCATGCCCAGTTCGATGTCGGTGATCTTCATTTGGCGGTATGCGGGCGGATGCGCTGGATGTTGGTGATGCGGTCGACGTAGCTGGCGGTGTCGCTGGCCATCATCGGCTGCAGCGGCGTCACCGAGACGCCATTGAGGTGGGCGGGAATCCGCTTGCCGTCGGCGCCGAACCAGCTGCCACCGGAGGTATCGTGGATCATCCAGGCCATGCCGTCGGCATGGCCGATGGTCATCATCACATGGCCGGGGATGTAGACCAGGTCGCCGACCTGCAGCGCGTCCACCGCCGCATCGCGCCTGGCCTTGCCGTCCTTGTCGCCGAAGGCGATGCGGTCCAGCGCCGGGCTTACCGCCTGCGCGCTGGTATTGCGCGGCAGCAGCACGCCGAAGCTGCGGTAGACCTCGGAGACGAAGCCGCTGCAGTCGCGGGTGTCATAGGAATGGCCCCAGCCGTAGCGCTCGCCGAGGAACTTGAAGGCCTGGATGAGCAGGTTGCGCGGGGTCAGCGCCAGGTAGCCGTCGCTGCTGTCCTGCGAACGCGGCAGCAGCGCCGGCACCAGCGCCAGGCTGCCGTCGTCGTTGCGCACCGGCAGCTGGATGACATGCGCGGCATGGCCCTGCTGTCCGTTGACCGGTTCCAGCGCCGGCCAGTCGGCCAGTACCGGCACGCGCACGCCCATGTCCAGCTGCAGGCGCGAGACGCGCGGTTCCTCCGGCGTATAGGCGGTGGTGGCGGTGGCGCCGGTGATCACCCGGTGCGGGCCGCCGGCGCCGTAGCCGAATACCTGCGCGGCGTCGCCGATGCCGACGAAGCGCTTCTCGACCCAGGCCACGTAGCGCTCGCTGGCGACGAACAGCCAGTCGCCGTCCGCGCTTTCATGCAGCACCGCCACGGCGTCGCCGGGGAACAGCGCCGATTCCTGGAAGCGGTCGATGTCGGTGTCGTCGTTGCTGGAGAACGCGCGCAGTCCGGTGGGGAAGGCGCGCAGCGCAGCGCGGTGCACCACCAGGCCGTACTGCAGCGGGCGCTTGTCGGCGATGCGCTCCAGCGCGAGGTTGTCGGCGATCGCGCGCAGCTGCGCCGCGCCGATCTGCTTGCCCTGCACGTCGTACAGCGTGCGCGTGGGCGGGCGCGAGATCGCCTCGATCTGTTCGCGCACGAAGCCGCGCGGCAGCGTGGCGGGCAGGGCGCGCAGGTCGTGGATGGAACTGTCGAGCTGGCGCATGCGTGCGTTCTGCGCGGCGATGCCGGCGCGGTCCAGGATCACCCGGTCCGGATCGGACACCTGCGCGATCCAGTGCGCGGCCGAGAGGTAGTCCTCGCGCAGGCCGATCACGCCGGCGTAGTCCTGCGGCGAGGCGGTGGCCGCGCCGAGCGCGAAGGCCGGTCCCGCGCACAGCGGCGCGGCGATCAGGAAGGACCAGCAGGCCCGGGCGAGGCGCCGGCGGCGGGGCCGGGCGGGAATGGCGTTCATGAGGACTCCCTCTGGATGCAATGGAATATTTATTCCTTTCTTCCATGAAATCAAGAATAAATTATTGACCCGTTGTCGCATGCGTGTTACACAACCGTTATCCCGCGTGTTCGTGGAAGTGTTGCCGTGGATCCAGCATTGCGCCAAGTCCCAGTCGCTTTCAGGCCTGCCCGGTACCGGCTAATGGCGGGCCTGCTGTGCCTGTTGTCGGGCGCCGCGGGCGCCGCCGACACGCTGGAACAGCTGGCCGCGCGCGTGGACCGCGGCGATTTCGCCGGCGCCGGCGCGCAGATCGACGCTGCGCTGCAGCAGCCAGCGCTGGGCGACGCGCAGCGCGATGCTTATCTGTTCCAGCGCGAGCGCATGCGCCGCATGCAACTGGATTTCAGCCTGGACCGCGAGCGCGCGATGGCCGCCGTACGCCGCTACATCCCCGACCTGCGCGAGGACGAGTTCCGCGCCTGGGACGACGCCGGGCTGATCGAACACCTGGACATCGACGGCCAGCGCCGCTGGTTCAACCGCGCGCCTTCGAACCTGTTCCTGGTCAGCGACGCCGCGGCCGCGCGGCGTTCGCCGACGATCAGGCCGCCGGCGCCCGGACCGTTCGAGGTGGTCACGCCGCACCACCTCGAGGCGCTCAAGGCCGCGCAGGCCGGCGCCACCAGCGTCGCGCCGCGGCGGGTGCGCGTCACCCAATCGCTCACGGTCAAGGCCGACGCGGTACCGGCCGGCGAGACCGTGCGCGCCTGGATCCCGTATCCGCGCGCCATTCCCGGCCAGCAGCAGGACATCCGCTGGCTGGACAGCGTGCCGGCCGGCGCGCAGGTCGCGCCGGAAGCCACGCTGCAGCGCACCGCCTACCTCGAACGCAAGGCGGTGGCCGGCACGCCGACCGAATTCTCGGTCAGCTACGAGGTCACTATCTACGCGCGCCATTTCGCCATCGACCCGGACGCGGTGCGGCCCACGCCCGACGACCCGGCGCTGGCGCCGTACCTGGCCGAACGCGCGCCGCACATCGTGTTCACTCCAGCGCTGCGCGAGTTCTCGCGGCGCGTGGTGGGCGAGGAGACCAACCCTTACCGGATCGCGCGCAAGCTGTTCGATGCGGTCGACCGCATCCCCTGGGGCGGCGCGCGCGAGTACTCGACCATCGGCAACATCAGCGACTACGCGCTGCACTCCAACCATGCCGACTGCGGGCAGCAGACGCTGCTGCTGATGAGCCTGCTGCGCCTGAACGGCATTCCCGCGCGCTGGCAGTCGGGCATGGTGTATTCGGACAACGACACCGGCTACAGCAACCTGCACGACTGGGGCGCGCTGTACCTGGCGCCGTACGGCTGGGTGCCGATGGACGTGACCACCGGCGCGCTCGACAGCCCGGTACCGGCGGTGCGCGATTTCTACTTCGGCGGGCTGGATGCCTACCGCATTGCCTTCAATGACGACTACGCGCAGCCGCTGGTGCCCGCCAAGCGGCACTTCCGCTCGGAAACCGTGGATTCGCAGCGCGGCGAGGCCGAATGGGCGGGCGGCAATCTTTATTTCGATCAGTGGGACTACGACTTCCGGTGGCAGGTGCTGGCGCCGCCGGAGGGCTGAAGGTTCGCTGCGCGTTACTTCCAACATCTGCAGGAGAGAGCAGGGAATGAATACGAAAATGCTGAAGAAGGCGGCGCTCAGCGTCGCGCTGGGTGCGTGCCTGGGGGCGCTGGCGCCCACGGTGATGGCGCAGAGCGCCACCGGCGCCATTGCCGGCCGCGCCAACGCCGGTGACCAGATCACCATCACCAACACGGCCACCGGGCTGACCCGCACGCTGACGGTCGGCCGCGACGGCGGCTACCGCCTGAGCCAGCTGCCGGTGGGCGACTACAGCCTGACGGTCAAGCGCGACGGGCAGAGCGACAAGGAGCCGGTGGCGGTCAACGTATCGCTGGGCGGCACCACCACTGTCAATCTCGGCGGCGGCGACGCGGGCGCGGTGACGCTGGACTCGGTGCAGGTGGTCGGCTCGCGCATCGTGAACCGGGTGGATGTGTACTCGACCGAGTCCTCGTTCAACATCAACCGCGAAGAGCTGTCGCGCATGCCGGTGGACCAGAGCGTGGCCGCCGTCGCGTTGTTGGCACCGGGCGTGGTGAGCTCGGGATCGAGCTTCGGCGGCCTGAGCTTCGGCGGCTCCTCCGTCGCGGAGAACGTGGCCTACATCAATGGGCTGAACGTCACCGATCCGTACCGCCGACAGGGTTTCTCGACGGTTCCCTTCAACTTCTATGAAGAGTTCCAGGTCAAGACCGGCGGTTACTCGGCCGAGTTCGGCCGCAGCACGGGTGGCGTCATCAATGCCATCACCCGTTCGGGCAGCAACGAGTTCAAGGGCGGCATGGAAGTCACCATGGAGCCCTCGGCGTGGGCGTCCGCGAAGAAGGACCATTTCCACAGCGATGGCACCATCGACGAGCGCGACCGCACCAGCCGCGATCGCAGCCCGCTGATGAAGACCAATGTGTGGGCGTCCGGTCCCATCATGAAGGACAGGCTGTTCTTCTTCGCGATGTACGAGAACCGGGACAGCAAGTCGCAGGACGTCGACACCACCGAGGCGTGGAAGACCAAGAGCAACAACGATTTCTGGGGCACCAAGCTCGACTGGTACATCAACGACAACAATCTGCTGGAGCTGCTCGCCTTCTCGGACAAGGCGGATTCGGTGACCAGCAGCTATGACAACTACGACTGGGACACCAACATCTTCGGCGAATCCAGCGGTCAGAGCAGCGGTTCCTCCGGTGGCGACAACTGGTCGTTGACGTACACCAGCCATCTCACCGACAACTTCGTCGCCAAGGCGATGTACGGCGTCAACAAGCGCAGCGCGGTGAGCAACAGCCCGATGGACGCCGAGTGCAGCATCATCACGCTGGCGTCCAGCTACACCAAGAAATACGGCCCCAAGACCAACGAGGGCTGCCACCCGACCAACGCCGCCATCAGCAGCCGCGAAGACAAGCGCGAAGCGGCGCGCCTGGACTTCGAATGGACGCTGGGCGACCACCTGCTCCGCTTCGGCGTGGACCAGGAGGTGATGGATTCGGACAGCTCGACGATCTACCCCGGCGATGGATTCATGTACCAGGCGCTCGTGGTCGACGCGGGCAGTTCGGTGAACGGCGTGGCGCTGCCGGCCGGCGTCACCGACATCATCGACGCGCGCTACAAGGTGACCGGGTCACCGGTCAGCACCAAGGCGCAGGCGTTCTACCTGGAAGACAACTGGAACGTCACCCCGAACCTGCTGTTGAACCTCGGCGTGCGCTTCGACCAGTTCCACAACAAGCTGGCCTCCGGCGCCACCTTCGCCAAGAGCACCTTCAGCGACATGATCTCGCCGCGCCTGGGCTTCAGCTGGGACGTGAAGGGCGATGGTTCGATGAAGGTGTTCGGCAACGCGGGCCGCTACTACACCCCGCTCACCAACAAAATCGCCGATTACTTCGGTGGCGGCACCACCGACGAGCACACCTACTACGTGCTCGATGGCTGGGTGCAGAAGCAGAGCTCAACCGGCAACAACTATCTGGTGCCGGTGCTCGGCCAGCAGATCGGCCCGGTGAACACCGACGGCAACGCCCCGGCACCCACCGATGTGCGCACTGCGGTGGCGCGCGATCTCAAGCAGGTCTTCCAGGACGAGTTCATCCTCGGCTTCCAGCAGGCGCTCAACGAGGAGTGGTCGTACGGCGTCAACGCCACTTACCGGCGCATGACGCGCGCCGTGGAGGACGTGCGCATCAACCATGTCGAAGGCTGCGACTGGTATTCGGGCGATTGGCCGATCATCAATCCGGGCGAGACCAATCAGCTGTGGTGCCCGGATACCAACAGCTGGGTGACCATCGATTCGTCCAAGGACGGCTACCAGGCGCTGGGCAGCGGCAACATCATGGGCTACAAGAAGCCCAAGCGCATCTACAAGGCGCTGGAGTTCCAGCTCGACCGCGCGTGGAATGACAAGTGGGCATTCAATGCCAGCTACATCCTGTCCAAGAGCGAAGGCAACATCGAAGGACCAGTGAATTCGGACACCGGCTACAACGACACGAACCTGGTGCAGTACTACGACCATCCGGCGGTCAACGAGCGCTATGGCGTAACGTTCAATGACGCTCGCCACCAGTTCAAGCTGCGCGGAACCTTCAAGCTCAACGAGCAGTGGTCCTTCGGCAGCACGCTGTCGGCGCGTTCCGGCGGCCCGATCACCGCGTTCGGCGTGGTGTGGCCGGACGACAACCGCAATGCGGGTGGCCCGGGCGAATTCAGCGGCGGCGGTTCGGGGTGGCTCTGCAAGGCCAACTGTTCCAGCTGGGCCGATCGCGAGCTGGTCTACACCGAGCGTGGGGCGTTCGGCCGCATGCCGTGGGTGGTCGACCTCGGCGCCAGCGTGATGTGGACGCTGCCGGTCGAGGGTATCGACCTGAAGGCACGCCTGTCGGTCTACAACCTGCTCAACCGCCAGACCGTGGTCAACGTGCACTCCCGCTACGAGAGCACGCCGGGAACGAAGATGCCTTACTTCGGCGAGGGCACAAACTGGCAGGCGCCCCGTTACACGAACCTGGTCGTGACCTGGAACTTCTGATCCAGCCGAAAACGATGACGATGCAACCGCGGTACTGAGTTCCTCCTCTGGCGGCCCGTGCATGGGGCCGCCATCTTTTTGGAGCAATGCCTTGAATCAGGGATTCACCCGAAACGGCGGAGATGGCGTGCCGGACATGTTCCGGCAGGTGGACCTGCCGGCCCTTGCGGCCCGCGAGGGTACGCCGCTGTACGTCTACGCCGCGCCGGCCATCCGCCAGCGGGTGCGTTCGCTGCGCGATGCGCTCGCCGGCCTGGACGCCGGCATCCGCTACGCGGTGAAGGCCAACGGCAACGGCGCGGTGCTGCGCCTGCTGGCCGAGGAGGGCGCGGGCGCGGACATCGTGTCCGGCGGCGAACTGGAACGCGCGCTGCGCGCCGGTATCGCCGCGGCCGACATCGTGTTCTCCGGGGTGGGCAAGTCCGACGCGGAGATCGCGCTGGCGCTGGACGTGGGCATCGGCCGCTTCAACATCGAGTCACGCGCCGAGCTCGACGCCATCCAGCGCATCGCCGCCGCGCGCGGCGTCACCGCCGTCGCGTCGGTGCGCATCAATCCGGACGTGGATGCCAGAACCCACGCCAAGATCTCCACCGGCAAGGCCGAGAACAAGTTCGGCGTGTCCATCGCCGATGCGCGCGCCTGGTTCGATGCGAAGGCGCAATGGCCCGACGTGCGCCTGGACGGGCTGCACATGCACATCGGTTCGCAGCTGCTGAGCCTGGAGCCGGTACGCGAGGCGCTGGCGCGCATGGCCGCGTTCTGGAAGGAACTGGCGGCCGCCGGCCACGCCATCGCCAGCATCGATGTCGGCGGCGGGCTGGGCGTACGTTACCGCGAAGGCGAGCAGGCGCCGGATGCGCGCGAATACGCCGATGCGATCGGCCAGGCGCTGGCCGGCTTCGGTGGGCGCATCCTGGTCGAGCCGGGGCGCTGGCTGGTGGCCGAGGCCGGCATCCTGCTGACCCGCGTGCTGCTGGAAAAGCACGGCCAGGCGCGCAGCTTCCTGGTGCTGGACGCGGCCATGAACGACCTGCTGCGCCCCAGCCTGTACGACGCCTGGCACGACATCGTGCCGGTGGGCGCCGTTGCCGGCCGCGAAACCGTCGCCTACGACGTGGTGGGGCCGGTCTGCGAGACCGGCGATACCTTCGCCACCGCGCGCGCGCTGCCGCGCTGCGAGGCCGGCGACCTGGTGGCGATCCTCGGCGCCGGCGCCTATGGCGCGTCGATGGGTTCGACCTACAACTCGCGACCGCTGCCGGCCGAAGTGCTGGTGGACGGCGAGCGCTATGCGGTGGTGCGCTGCCGCCAGAGCTTGGACGAAATGCTGGCCGGCGAGCAGTCCGCCAGCGACTGGAGGCGGGCATGAAGAAGCAAGGAACCGGTGGAGGGGAGCCAGGAATCCACGAGGGCGGGATGACGGGCGCGGCGCGGGCTTTCCGCCTTCGCCCGTTCCTGGTCCCTCTGCTCTCGCTGCTGCTGTTGAGCGCCTGCGCGCACCATAATCCATTGGCGAAGTGGGAGCGCTCGCCCAACTTCGACACGCGCCGGCCGGTGGTGGTGGTGCTGCACTACACCGCCGGCAAGACCGCCGAGGGCAGCCTGCGCACCCTGCAGACCGCCAACAGCAACGGCCCGGTCAGCGCGCACTACCTGCTGGGCAAGGACGGGGAGCTGTACCAGCTGGTCGATGAGAACAAGCGCGCCTGGCACGCGGGCGACGGCCGCTGGGGCACCATCACCGATCTCAACTCGGCGTCGATCGGGATCGAGATCGACAACGACGGCTACACCCCGTATCCGGACGTGCAGATCGAGAAGCTGATCGTGCTGCTGGACGACCTCACCCGGCGCCTGGGCATCCCGCGCCAGCAGGTCATCGGCCACGAGGACCTCGCCCCGGGACGCAAGATCGATCCGGGTCCGCTGTTCCCGTGGAAGCGCCTGCACGAGGCCGGCTTCGGCATCTGGCCCGACCCGGCCGCCGGCGATCCGCCGCCGGAGTTCGACGGCTGGCTGGCGATGGCCGCCATCGGCTACCCGCTCGACGACCGCGCCAACGCGCTTCAATCCTTCCGCCATCATTTCCGCGGCATGCGCAGCCAGGGGGCCGAGCTCGATGCCGAAGACCTGCGCATCCTCTACGGCCTGAGCCGTCCGCTGCTGCGAACGCGCGACTGAACCGGGCCCGGGGCCGCATCCGGCCCTGCGCCGCAGGAGCTACCCGGCCAGGGATGGCCTGCATCGCCGCTACACCTCGCTGAACCTCCATCCTTCCACCACACCGGGAAAACCGGAGAGAGGTCGTAATGCCTGTTTGTCGTAACGAACTGAAGCGCGGCCGGCTGGTCGCGGCGATCATCATCGGGTTGACGCTGCCAGCCCTCGCCTCTGCCGCCAGCGCGGACAACGCCGCCCAGCAGCAACCCGATAACCCGGATCCGGTTCCCGCCGCCACGGACAAGGCCGCCGCGCAGACCCTGGACAAGATCCAGGTCACCGGCTCGCGCATCAAGCGCACCGAGGTCGAAGGCCCGTCTCCGGTGGTGGTCATCACCGCCGAGGACATCAAGAAGGAAGGTTTCAGCACCATCGCCGAGGCGCTGGGTACCTTGACCCAGTTCACCGGCAACGTCGTCGGCGGCGAGTGGAACTTCGGCAACCAGGCGCCGAGCGCGTCCTATCTCAACCTGCGCGGATTGGGGGTGGGCTACCAGTTGATCCTGCTCAACGGCAAGCGCATGGCCGACTATGCGGCGGCGTCCACGCCGGCGGACACCGGCATCAGCATCGGCAGCATCCCGGCCGCGGCGGTCGCGCGCATCGAAGTGCTCAGCAGCGGCGCGTCGGCCATCTACGGCTCCGACGCGGTCGCCGGCGTGGTCAACATCATCACCAAGGACAACTGGGAAGGTAACCACCTGCGCATCCGCGGCGGCACCTATACCGATGGCGGCGGCGACACCGGCAACCTGCAGTTCAGCGGCGGCAAGGCCTGGGAGCGCGGCAGCATCACCTATGCCTTCGAGCAGTTGAACCGCGAGCCGGTCTACGCCTGGCAACGCAATGACCGGGGCATCGGCGACATGCGTACCGCCCCGCTGCAGAGCAAGGACCCGAACCGGCTGACCTGGGCGCCGGCCGACGGCCTGACCCTGTGGTTCTACGACACG
This sequence comes from Stenotrophomonas sp. MYb238, assembly GCF_009496535.1. Lineage (GTDB taxonomy): Bacteria > Pseudomonadota > Gammaproteobacteria > Xanthomonadales > Xanthomonadaceae > Stenotrophomonas. Next base: position 133,770 of record NZ_WIDL01000006.1, on the reverse strand, counting down.
CCCGGCGGCTACATGCACTACAACTCGTGGCTGGACAGGGCGGGCAACCTGGTCACCGCTTCCCCGGGATCGCCCGATGCCGGCGGCGCGCTGCAGTACTCCTGCGCCAATGCCAGCCCGAAGTACACGCCGTACTACCCGTACGACGACCCGGCCGACGGCAATACGCCGACTGCCTGCGGCAACATGCACTACTACGACTGGGCCACGCTGTCGAACAAGTACAACAAGACCTCGGCCTACGTGTCGGGCAACTACCGGTTCACCGACAACCTCGAAGGCTATGGCCAGCTGCTGGTGACGCATGCGCGCGACCAGATGACCAGCCGCGCCAGCCTGTACGTGTTCAACCAGGGCAATGCCACCGACAAGACCCTGGGCATGTTCGAGTACCAGCGCATCCTCGATCCCGAGCAGTCCGGCGGCATGCCGCAGCGCGTCTACCGGGAGATCGGCATCAGCGCCAATCTCGGCGTGCGCGGCACCGTGTTCGACCGCTTCGACTGGGACATGGGCCTGACCTTCTCCAGCAGCGAGATGAAGAGCTGGTGGCGCCAGGGCCTGACCAACAAGGTGCATGGCTTCCTGTTCGGCGAGGCCATCGGCACCGCCAACGACGGGCCGCTGTACGACCTGGGGCCGGAGCAGTTCCAGCACATGTTCGGGCCGACCTCGGCGGCGGACTTCATGGCCATGACCGACATCGTGGTCAACCGCAACAAGTCCTCGGCCAGCACCGCGCAGTTCGTGTTCAGCGGTCCGTTGTTCGAGCTGCCGGCTGGCGAGGTGGAGATGGCCTTCGTCGCCGAGGCCGCGCATTCCAAGTACGACCTTGCCCCGGATGTGCGCTCGCGCAATTCCTACAAGGGCGAGGACCATACCTTCAACTACAACGCCACCTGGGGCGGCGGTTCGCGCGACCGTTACGGCACCGGCCTGGAATTGCGTGTGCCGGTGTTCAAACGCCTGACTGCGACCCTGGCCGGCCGTTACGACAGATACGACGACATTTCCGACGTCGGTGGCGCCTCCACCTGGGCGGCCGCGCTGGAGTGGCGCCCGCTGGACAACCTGCTGGTGCGTGCCAACCACCAGACCAGTTTCCTCGCGCCGAACCTGATGTGGGTGTATGGCGGGCCGGTGTCGTCCTACGGCAACTTCGTCAACGACTACATGTGCCGCAAGGACGGGATGGACCTGTCGACGACCGAGGGCCGCAGGGCGTGCAACAACAGCGACTACGTCGATGGCCTGTGGTGGACCTCCGGCGGCATGAACACCCAGCTGCACGAGGAGACCGCCGAATCCGACGGCATCGGCTTCGTCTGGGACGTGTTCCAGGGCTTCTCGCTCAGCGCCGACTACTGGCGGGTCAAGCTCAAGGGCAAGAGTTCGCTGTTGAGCGTCGACGGCATCCTGGAAGGCAATACCGAATGCCTGATGGGATCGAAGATCAATGGCGACCCGGTGGACTCGGGCTCGGGCAAGTGCGCGATGTACGCCGGTTATGTCCAGCGCGACGCGGAAGGGCGCATCACCGGCCTGAGTTCCGGCGCGATCAACCAGGCCGGCGTGCGTACCGACGGTTTCGACGCCAGCCTCAAGTACAACTGGGCCTGGGGCAGGCTGGGCGACTTCGGCGTGAATGCCGGTTTCACCCGCGTGCTCAGCTACGAAGAACAGGTCAAGGAGGGCGACGATTGGGACGACGCGATGCACTGGACCTCGCGCGTGGCCTTCCGCACCCGCACCAACTGGACGCTGAGCTGGGCCAGGAACGACTGGAACGTCAACCTGTACGGCTACCGCAACGGCCCGCGCATGAACTACTACGCGACGAAGCTGCTGCGTCCGTTCGTGCAATGGAACGCGAGTGCCTCACGGCAGATCACCGAGCACATGCGGGTAGGCGTGGACGTGGTCAACGTGTTCAACAACTATGGCCCGAAGGACGATACCTATACCGCCTTCCCGTACTACCAGGGCATCTACGGCCTGATGGGACGCGCGGTGTACGTCAACCTCGACATCGATTTCTGATGCCGGACCGGGTTTTTCGGTAGCTGTTGCCGCAGCTCTCCCTGCGGCAACATCCCGGCGGCGATCCCTGCCGCCGGGTTCTGGAAACATGCTGATGAAACGACTACTGCTCTGCCTCGCCCTGTTGCCGGGCATCGCCCATGCCGCGGCGCCCCCCGCGGACGACGCGGCGTTCTACGACAAGGCCGTGCAGCAGGCCTTCGAGCACTACCAGCTGCCCGGCATCGCGGTCGGCGTGATCGAGGACGGCAAGGTCGTCCGCACCATCACCCGTGGCGAACGGGTCGCGGGCGAGGGCGTGCCGATCGATGCCGACACGCTGTTCAAGATCGCCTCCAACACCAAGGCGATGACCGCGGCGGTGCTGGCGCGGCTGGTGCAGGCCGGGCGCCTGCGCTGGGACGATCCGGTGACGAAATACCTGCCGTCGTTCCGCATGTACGACCCCTGGGTCACGCGCAACATGCAGGTGCGCGACCTGCTGATCCACAACAGCGGCCTGGGCCTGGGCGCGGGCGACCTGATGCTGTGGCCGGAGCCGAACCATTTCACCCGCCAGGACATCGTCGCCGGGCTGGCGCACCTCAAGCCGGCCGGCAGCTTCCGCGCCGACTACGCCTACGACAACCTGCTGTACGTGGTGGCCGGCGAGGTGGCCGCCGTCGCCGGCGGCAAGCCCTATGCGGCGCTGGTGCGGCAGGAGATCTTCGTGCCGCTGGGCATGGATCGCTGCCAGGTCGGCGAGTGGTCGCCCACGGCGGTGGGCAACGTCGCCCAGCCGCATTACCGGCAGGACGGGCGCAACGTGGTGGGCGGGCGCGACGGCGAGGTGGCCGCCGATTTCCCGTCGATGGCCGCCGGCGGCGTGCGCTGCAGCCTCGACGACATGCTGCGCTGGATGCGGGCGCTGCTCGATCCGGCGCAGGTGCCGGGCTGGCTGGACACCGCGCAGCGCCGCGCACTGTGGACCGCGCACATGCCCATGCCCATCGGCCAGCGCCTGCGCGACTGGGACAACACCCACTTCCTGGCCTATGGCTACGGCTGGCGCCTGTCGGACATGGACGGGCAGTGGAAGGTGGCGCATACCGGCACGCTGTCGGGCATGTATTCCTCGCTGGCGCTGCTGCCGGACCGGCGCGGCGGCGCGGTCATCCTGATCAACGGCGAGGGCGAGGACGCACGCACGGCGCTGATGCAGGCGCTGCTCGAGCGCCAGACCGCGCCGGCCGCCGGCCACGATGTCCTCCATTACGCCGGCCTGCTGGAGCGGGAAAAGGCGCAGCGCCGTTCCGACGGCCATGTGCGCCCGGCCATGGCGCCGGCGGTGGCGGTCGCGGCACGCGATTTCAGGGCCGATGCCGGCGTATGGGCCGATCCCTGGTTCGGGCAGGTCACGCTGTGCCCGGCTGGGAAGGGCATCGTTTTCGCCGCGGTGAAGTCGCCGGCCATGCGCGGCCGGGTCATGTCCTCCGGCGGCCGCCCGTGGGTGCAGTGGCAGGGGCTGGGCGAAGACGCCGAGGCCTGGCTGGAGTTCTCGGGGGAAGGATCGCAGCGCGTCATGCGCATGCGCGCCATCGATCCGGACATCGATTTCAGCTACGACTACCAGGACCTGGAATTCCGCCGGGTCGGTGATTGTCCGTGAGTGCAATGGGCCGACGGCTGCCGCATGCTCCAGCCGCAGGCCGCGCCTCCGCTGCGGCCATGCACGACGGCTATGGACGATGCGGCGCGCATTGTGCGGCGCATCACGGAAATATTTTATTTCCATGGCCTTGGGGCATGGGGAATAGTTTATTGACCGCCGGATTCACCCCGTGTTAAACAGCTGTGAAGTCGGGTTGGACGGGGGCGGATGCGCCAGCCGTTTTTTCCACAGCGCCCTGCACGACGCAGGTGGTGGTGGAGCTTCCCGGCGCTGGACAGGCCTGCAGTCGGGCTTGGCATGTTGCAGGCCGGCAGACAAGGACGCTCCCCGGTGCGGTGCAACCATGGAAGGAGAGGTGCGGCCCCGGGGAGGTGGCGCGCATCCGGTTGCCTTGGCGGAATCGTGCCGCCCCCTTGAGGATCGATGGATGGTCGCCGTACCCCCGCCAGCACGGATATGGAAGTGGACCGGCATCGTTCCCGCAGCATTCCCCGTTACGCGTTCCCTTTGGAGAGAGAGCATGTCCGCCTTGTCACGTACCCCGCGGCTTCACCACCTGAGCGCGGCCCTGCTGCTGGCGCTCGGCAGCCCGTTCGCCGCCTTCGCCCAGACCCAGCCCGCCACCGGCACCACTTCGCCGGAAGCGCGCACCCTCGACCGCGTCTCGGTCACCGGTTCGCGCATCCAGCGCACCGATGTCGAAGCCGCCCTGCCGGTCACCATCATCCAGAAGGCCGAGATCGAGGCGCAGGGCATCACCTCGGCCGAACAGCTGCTGCAGCAGCTGAACATCGCCAGCAGCGGCCCGGACAGCCTGGCCGCCAACAGCGGCATCGCCCCTCCCGGCACGCGCGGCAACAACGGCGTGTCCGGCGCCAACCTGCGCGGCCAGGGCGCCGACGCCACCCTGGTGCTGCTCAACGGCCGCCGCGTCGCCGCGCACGGCCTGGCCGGCCAGGTGGTCGACCTTAACTCGATTCCCTTCGCCGCGATCGAACGCGTGGAAGTGCTGCGCGACGGCGCCTCGGCGGTGTACGGCACCGACGCCATCGGCGGCGTGATCAACTTCATCACCCGCAACAACTACCAGGGCATCACCGTCACCGCCGGTGCCGACGTGACCGAGGAAGGCGGCGGCAACATCTTCCACGGCAGCCTGCTCGGCGGCTGGGGCGACCTGGACAACGACCGCTGGAACGTGTGGGCGGCGCTGAACGTCAAGAAGAACAAGATCCTGCGCGGCAACCAGCGCGACTTCGTCAACAGCTTCCAGCCCGACCGCGGCCTGTCGCCGGATACGCGCGGCACGCCGTTCGCCAACATCGTCAGCGGCACCGGCAGCATCATCGGCGGCGGCCTGAAGGACCCCAACAGCAACCTCACCAAGACCACCATCAATACGCTGCGCCTGCCCGGCGGCGCCGGTTGCGAGAACGGCGGCGACATGATGGGCGACTACGGCGACAAGATCTGGGCCAGCCCCGGCGCCAGCTTCGGCTGCGCCTGGGACTACGGACGCGCGCGCACCATCCAGCAGCCGGTGGACACGGTGCAGGGCATCGGCCGGGCCACCTTCAAGGTCGGCGACAACCATGAATTCTTCGCCGAGTTCATGGGCTCCAAGGTGACCTCCAAGCGCCAGTTCGAAGCGCAGCAGATCACTACCAGCATCAACGCCACCGGGACCCAGCTCGACGCCTACGAGCTGAACGCCAACACCAAGGCGACCTACGACGCGATCTACAACCAGCTGCACGACTACTTCGGCGACCAAGCCAACCTGGTCTACGGCAGCCCCATCACCTACCGCTGGCGCTGCGAGATCTGCGGCCCGCGCCAGCTGGAGACCGAGACCAAGGCCTACCGCCTGCTGTTCGGCATGACCGGCAGCGTGGGTACCTGGGACTACAACATCGGCCTGTCGCGCGCCGAGAGCCGCGCCCAGTCGGTGCTGGCCGGCGGCTACTACTACACGCCGCAGCTGAAGGCGGCGCTGAAGAACGGCGTGCTCAATCCGTTCCTGATGCCGGGCCAGGACCAGTCGCAGGCGGCCTATGACGCGATGGCTGCGGCCGACGCCAGCGGCCTGCTGCTGTACAAGGGCGTGTCCAGCACCACCACCTTCGACGCCAGCTTCAGCGGCAGCCTCGGCTTCAAGCTGTGGGGCGAGGAAGACGTGCAGGCCGCGGCCGGCGTGGACGTGCGCCGCGAGGAGTACGAGTTCAGCGGCCCGTCGGAATGGACCGCCGGCAACGCGTTCGTGTTCGGCGCGCCGGGCGATGCGGCCAACTACATGTCGCCCAAGCAGCGCAACGTCAAGGCGGTGTTCGCCGAGTTCAACCTGCCGGTGGTGGACAGCCTGGAGCTCAACCTGGCCGTGCGCCACGACCGCTACGACGGCTTCGGCGGCACCACCAATCCGAAGTACTCGTTCAAGTGGCAGCCGATCGACTGGCTGGTGTTCCGCGGCTCCTACAGCACCGGCTTCAAGGTGCCCGACTTCGCCAAGCTGTTCCGCGGCATCACCGAGAGCCAGTACACCGGCCTGGACCTGGCCGACCCGGCGACCTGCCCGAAGGGCCAGTACAACCCGGACGTGGCCAACTGCAGCGAGCAGATCCGCCCGGACATCATCACCGGCGGCAACCCGAACCTGAAGCCGGAAGAAGCCAAGCAGCGCAGCATCGGCTTCGTGATCGCGCCTAACGGCAACTTCAACGTCAGCGTCGACTGGTGGGAGATCGAGCGGCTCAACTCGATCCGCAGCGGCTTCAACCTGTCCACGATGACGGCGAACTACCCGCTGTATGCGTCCAACTTCATCCGCGACGCTAACGGCAAGATCACCGCCATCGACCAGCGCTACATCAACACCGGCGGCACGCTGACCAGCGGCATCGAGCTGGATTCCAACCTGCGCGGCGACCTCGCCGGCGGCACCTGGAACATCCACCTCAACGGCAACTACCTGGACACGTTCAAGACCAAGACCTTCGACAGCCTGCCCTACAGCGACAACCTGGTCGGCGAGTACGAGCGTTACTACAACCTGCCGATCAAGTGGAAGCACACGGTCAGCCTCGGCTGGGCCAAGGGCGACTGGGCGCAGACGCTGACCCAGGTCTACCGTGGCGGCTACAAGGACTGGAAGCCGGGCGGCATCGTCAACGGCTACACCCCGCCGGCCTGGGACGGCAAGGTCGATGCCTACGTCACCTACAACTACAGCCTGACCTGGTCCGGCATGGAGAACCTGAAGGCGACGTTCGGCATCCGCAACCTGCTCAACACCGATCCGCCGTTCACCGTCCGCTACCTGGACGATGGCGACGGCGCGGGCTGGGAAGCGCGCGTGGCCGACCCGCGCGGCCGTTCCTTCAACCTGCTGCTGGAGTACCGCTTCCAGTGACGTACCCCGGGGCCCGGCATCTGGGCCCCTTCCGTCGTCGCCGCCAGACCGGCGGCGACACCCGCGTTTCTTCGCGTTGTCGGCAGGCCGCGCGCCGGTCCTGCCTCGATCCATGAAGCACACCGCTGTGCAAGCGAGGCGTTGATGAAGATGTCCCCCAAGCTGTTGCTCCCGGCCGCGCTGCTGGCCCTGCTCACCGCCTGCGGCCACACGCCCCCGCGCAATCCGCTGGCGACATGGGTGCCTTCGCCCAACCAGGACGTGCGCCGGCCCAACCTGATCGTCATCCATTTCACCGAGCAGGACTCGGTGCAGCAGAGCCTGGACACGCTGCGCAGCCGCAACAGCGGCGGCCCGGTCAGCGCGCATTACCTGATCGGCGCCGACGGCAAAAACTACCAGCTGGTCAGCGACGAGCGCCGTGCCTGGCATGCCGGCTCCGGCAGCTGGGGGTCGTTCACCGACCTCAATTCGGCCTCCATCGGCATCGAACTGGACAACGACGGCAAGTCGCCGTTCGCCGAGGCGCAGATCCAGAGCCTGCTGGTGCTGCTGGAAGACCTGTGCACGCGCCTGCGCATCCCGCGCAGCCAGATCATCGGCCACCAGGACCTTGCGCCGACGCGCAAGCCCGATCCGGGCCCGCTGTTCCCGTGGAAGCGCCTGGCCGACGCCGGCTTCGGCCGCTGGCCCGCCGCCGACGCGCCGCCGGCGCCGGACGGATTCGATCCGTGGACCGCGCTGCGCCTGATCGGCTATCCGCTGGACGACCGCGCCGCCACGGTGCGCGCCTTCCGCAACCACTTCCGCGGCCAGGGCGGCACCGAACTGGACGCCGAGGACCTGCGCATCCTGCATGCGCTGGCCTCGCGCGACCCGGCCGCTCCCGCCGCGAACAACTGAGGCCGACGCATGACTCGACCGAACCGTGCATCCTTCCCCCGTACCGGACGCATTGCCATGACGTTCGCCCTGAGCCTGGCGGCGATCAGCCCGGCCGCTCTTGCCGCCGATGCCGGCGAGCGGCTGGGCCTGCCGCCGTCGCCGGCATCGACCGAGTTCGTGCAGCAGCGCACCCAGTTCCAGCTGCACACGCTGCTGACCGAGCAGCGCCACCCCAGGACCTGGAACCTGAGCGAAGTGGCCGCGACCGATCCGGCGCAGGCGCTGTCGCAGCTGTTCTCGGTGGACGAGGACGTGGCCCGCGCCTTCGCCGCGCTGGCCGACGACCCGCAGCGCATGGCGAAACTGCATGCCGCCTCGGCCGCGGTGCAGCGCGCGCTGCGCGACGGCCACCGCATCTACTTCTACGGCACCGGGTCCACCGGGCGCCTGGCCGAGACCCTGGAAAGCGGCGTGTGGCGCCCGTTCTGGATGCGCATGCAGGCCGATCCGGCGTGGCCGCGCATCGCCGCCAAGCTGCCGGCGGACCTGGGCGAGCGCGTGCGCGGCGAGATCACCGGTGGCGACCGCGCGCTGATCAGCTCGCTGGAAGGCTTCGAGGACCTGCAGTTGATCGGCGCGCTGCAGATGCGCGATGACGGCATTGGTGCCGACGACGTGGTGTTCGCGGTGACCGAAGGTGGCGAGACTTCGGCGGTGATCGGCACCGCGCTGGCCGCCGCCGACCAGCGCGGGGAAGGCACCGATCGGGTCTGGTTCGTCTACAACAATCCGGACGAGGTGCTGCGCCCGTTCGAGCGCAGCCGGCGCGTGCTCGACGACGCGCGCATCCACAAGATCGCGCTGCCCACCGGCCCGCAGGCCATCACCGGCTCCACCCGCATGCAGGCCACCACCACCAGCCTGTACGCACTGGGCCTGGTGCTGGAGGACGCGCTGCGCGCGCTGCTGCTGCCGCACCTGCCGGCGGCCGATGCGCAGCGCCTTGGCCTGGATGCCAAGGACAGCATCGAAAGCCGGCTGCGTGGCTTCGCCGGATTGCAGCGCACCGTGGCCGGCAGCGCGCCGCAGCTGGCGCAGTGGACCGTGCGCGAGGCGCAGGCCTATGCCGGTGGCCGCCACGCCACCTACCTGGCCGGCGAGACCCTGATGCCGGTATTCGTGGACGTCACCGAGCGCGCGCCGACCTTCCGGCTGGCGCCGCTGGACCGCACCGACACCACGCCGCCGGCGTCGTGGATCCGCGTATGGGCGCCGGTGGCGACCCCGCAGGCCGCCTGGGATGCCTTGCTGCACCGTCCCTTCCATGGGCTGGACGCGGCGCAGTACCGCCCGCAGTTCGAGCAGAAGGTGGACGATCCGGCGCTGCGCGGTACCGCGCTGCGCAGCCTGGAGCGCGCCGGCGCCGAGCAGCAGGCGCTGTACGACCTATCCTGGTCGCCGCAGAACCGCGAGCGCCTGCCGCCGCAAACCGACGACCTGGGCGTGCTGCTGCGCTACGCCGGCGAACCGGTGGATGCGCTCGCGCGGCAATGGTGGCAGGCGTTCGGCGATGCCGGTGCCGGCCGGCTCACCGTCACGGTGGGACACGGCGCGGGTGCCGGCGACGACCTGAAGGGCCTGGACGGCGCGGCCCAGGGCATCGCGCTGGACCTGCCGCAACGCCGCGATCCGCTCGGCCTGGACCGCACGCTGGCGCTGAAGATGCTGCTCAACGCGCATTCGACCGCGGTGATGGCGCGGCTCGGGCGCACGGTCGGCAACACCATGACCGCGGTGCAGCCGGGCAACCTCAAGCTGATCGGCCGCGCCACCTACCTGATCCAGTCGCACGTCAACGCGGTGCTCGACGGCAAGCGCTGGCGCGCGCGGCACGGCGCCACCGCGCCGCTGAGCTATGCCGAGGCCAACGTCGTGCTGTACGAGGCGATCGACCAGCGTGCGCGGCTGCCCGAAGCGGCGCAGCTGCCCGAAGTGGAACTGGCGATCGTCGCGGTGCTCGAGCGCCTGGACAACGGCAAGCCGCTGGACTGGGCCGGTGCGGCGCGGCAACTGCGCGACAAGGGCCTGAACGGCTACCTGCGCGAACGGAACTAAGCTGTAGGAGCGCACTTCAGTGCGCGATGGGGCTTTGCCGGTAGAGCCCCATCGCGCACTGAAGTGCGCTCCTACCACCACAAGCCCCTAGGAGATTGCAATGCGTAACCGCGGCCATGCCCTGGCTCTGCTGCTGGCCTGCACGAGTGCACAGGCAGCGCCGGCGGTCTCCCCCGCCGCCACGCCGGCGCAGGCCGGCATGCTGGATGTCGCCACGCTGGCGCCGGGTTTCTCGCTGGACATGCGTTATGCCGGCAGCGACAACTTCACCGGCCGCCCGGTGCCCGGCTACGACGCGCCGCGCTGCTACCTGCTCGCGCCCGTCGCACAGGCGCTGGCGCGCGTGCAGCGCACGTTGCAGGCGCAGGGCCACGCGCTGCGCCTGTACGACTGCTACCGCCCGGTGCGGTCGGTGCAGGCGTTCGTCGCCTGGGCGCACGACCCGGCCGACCAGCAGGCCAAGGCCCGCTACTACCCGAACATCGACAAGAGCCGGTTGCTGGACGGCTACATCGCCGAGCATTCCGGCCACAGCCGCGGCGCGACCGTGGACCTGGGCCTGCTCGACTGCCGCCAGGACGGTTGCACGGAAGTGGACATGGGCACCGGCTTCGACCGCTTCGATCCGCTGGCCCATACCGACAGCCCCGACATCACCCCGCAGCAGCGCGCCAACCGCCAGCTGCTGCTGGACGCGATGCGTGCCGAAGGCTTCGCCAACTATCCGATGGAATGGTGGCACTACACGTTCCGGCCCGAACCGACGCCCGACACCGCCTACGACTTCCCGGTGCGCTGACGGTCCCCCCGTAGGAGCGGCTTCAGCCGCGAAGGGGCTTTCCCATTGATCCCCTGTGGGAACGTGGCTGTCGCGGCATCTCCACGCAAGCCCCTTCGCGGCTGAAGCCGCTCCTACGCGGGTTGCGCAGCCCGGATACACTGCCGCTCCCCGTTGCGATGGCCGATAGCCGATGAACCTCGAACTGCACTACGGCCTGCTGGGCTCGCTGGAAGCGGCGCTGATCGCGCTCGCCGTCGGCTTCGTGGTGTTCTTCCTGTGGTGGCAGGTCTGCCGCCGCGCCGGCCTGTCGCAGGGCCATGCCATCGCCTGGCCGTGCCTGGCGGCGGTCGCCATCGGCGCCGGAGTGGACGGCTGGAACCTGTTCTACCTGGGCATGGTGCAGCTGGAGTCGCCGCTGTACGCGCGGCTGGCGCTGGCCGGCATCCACGATCCGGACCAGCTGGGTACGCGCGTGGTGCTGGAAGCGGCCGGTGCCCTGGTCGGCGTGGGGCTTGGATGGCGGGCGTTCAGTTCGCACGCCGCGCCGATCGACGACAGCAGCGTCGACTAACCGCGCTGGCGGCGGCCCACGGCGCCGCCGATGGAACGCCCGAATGCGTGGCTTACCCGCGGCTCACGCCGCGCTAACCAGGGCGGTAATGGATCTGCGGGCGGTGTTGGTTAAGGCCGTGTCTGCCGCCGATCCACGGGGGGCGTGCGATTCAGGGCAGGGTTGCGAGGGTGGGGGCGTGCGGATCCACCGCGCTTTCCCAACACCGCAGGAGAACACCCGATGACCGTTCGCAACCGCAACCCGTTGTTCGCCCTCGTCGCCGCCGTCGGTGCCGCGCTGGCGATGCCGGCCATGGCCCAGGACCCGCAGGCGCAGCAGGAACGCCAGGCGCAGGAACAGGCCGCCCAGGCGCAGCAGGGTACGGCCGCCGACGCCGCGGCATCGGCGTCGGCCAATGGCGATGGCCAGTCGTGGGCCAGCCTGGATACCGACGGCGACGGCAGCATCAACCGCACCGAGGCGCAGGCCCATGCCGGCCTGGCCCAGGTCTTCGATGCCGCCGACGCCGACAAGGACGGCAAGCTGACCCCCGACGAGTACCGTACCTACGCCGCCTCGCAGCAGAAGTAACCCGCCGGCGCCAGTCCGACAGGAGCGGCCGCTGGCCGCTCCTGTCGCATCCGGGGCAGCGCGACCGCGCCGGGGCCGGTTGCTATCCTGTGGCGCATGACTTCCGCATCCCCCGCATCCGTACCTTCCCCCGCCGTCGGCCTGGTCGGCTTCGACGGCGACGACACGCTCTGGAAGAGCGAGGACTACTACCGCCAGGCCGAACAGGATTTCGAGTCCGTCCTCGGCCACTACATCGACCTGCACGACGCCGGCACCGCGCAGCACCTGCTCAAGGTGGAACGGCGCAACCTCGAGGTGTTCGGCTACGGCGCCAAGGGCATGACCCTGTCGATGATCGAGGCCGCCATCGAACTGACCGGCGAGCGCATCTCCGCCGCGCACCTGCGCCAGATCGTCGAGATCGGCCGCCGCACCCTGCAGCATCCGGTCGAGGTGATCGACGGCGTGCGCGAGGCGGTGGCCGCCATCGCCGCGCGCTGGCCGGTGGTGCTGATCACCAAGGGCGACCTGTTCCACCAGGAGCAGAAGATCGAGCGCTCCGGCCTGCGCGACCTGTTCCCGCGCATCGAGATCGTCTCGGAGAAGGACCCGGCCACCTACGCGCGGGTGCTGGCCGAGTTCGACCTGCCGGCCGGGCGCTTCGTGATGATCGGCAACTCGCTGCGCTCGGACATCGAGCCGGTGCTGGCGCTCGGCGGCTGGGGCGTGCACACCCCGTACGCCGTGACCTGGGCGCACGAGGCCGAGCACGGCGTTTCCAGCGACGAACCGCGCCTGCGCCTGGCCGATACCGCCTGGCAGTGGCCGGAAGCGGTGGCGGCGATCGAGGCGGCGCACGCGTGAACAGGAACGGGGGACGGGTAAACGCGGAGGCGAAGGCAGGAGCGACGTGGCTGCGCTGCGGTTTTCTCTCGCTCCTCGTTTCTCTCCACGCGTTCCTCGTTCTTCCCGGCGTGGCATTGGCCCAGCCGGCGCCCGCTACGCCAGCCAACGCTCCCTATGAACCCGGTACCGGCGACGCCTGGCTCGACCGGCAGCTGGCCGACGTCAACCTGTACGCCGCGCGCTACCCCGACGCTTTCGTCGACGAGGTGGTGCGCTACGGCGGCGCGCGCCGCGGCTACGTCGAGGCGCTGATGCGGCAGCATGGCTGGGCGGCCGGCGACGTCTGGTTCGCCTGCTTCTGGGGCCAGGCCATCGGCGCCACCTGCCGCGAGCCGGTGCAGGCGCGCAGCCGGCACCCGGGCGAGGGCTGGAAGACCGCGGTGGAAAGCCTGCCGGTGGCGCCGGACAACCTGCATTGGCGCGCCGTGCGTCATGCGCTGGTGGCCAGCTACGACCATTGGGACCGCCCGGTCCAGCTGGACGCGCTGCTGCGGCGCCAGCTGGGCGATCGCGCCCAGCGCGACGCGGCCCGCGGTCACCCGTAGGAGCGGCTTCAGCCGCGACCGGAACGCACACGGGCAGGGCCATTCGCGGCTGAAGCCGCTCCTACGGGTTTTCGGGGGGACGACGGATGACCCGGGCCGTCATCCGGGCGAAAATGGCCGCTTCCCCCGCCACGCCGTGCCCCCCCGCCATGACCGCCGACCGTTTCGTTTCCGCCGATCACATCCGCAGCCTGTTTTCGCAGGCGATGTCGCACATGTACCGCACCGAGGTGCCGCTGTACGGCACGCTCGTGGAACTGGTGGGCGAGGTCAACGCCGGCGTGCTGGCCGCGCAGCCGGAACTGGCCGCGCAGATGGAGCGCAGCGGCGAGCGCGAGCGCCTGGACGTGGAGCGCCACGGTGCGATCCGCGTCGGCACCGCGCAGGAGCTGTGCACGCTGCGGCGCCTGTTCGCGGTGATGGGCATGCAGCCGGTGGGCTATTACGACCTGTCGGTAGCCGGGGTGCCGGTGCACTCCACCGCGTTCCGCCCGGTCGACGGCGAGGCGCTCAACCGCAACCCGTTCCGGGTGTTCACCTCGCTGCTGCGGTTGGAACTGATCGAGGACGTGACGCTGCGCGCGCAGGCCGCGCAGATCCTGTCGCGCCGCTCGATCTTCACCCCGGGAGTGCTGCAGCTGATCGAACAGTGCGAACGCGACGGCGGCCTGTCCGACGGGGATGCGTGGCGCTTCGTGGTCGAGGCGCTGGAGACCTTCCGCTGGCACAATGCCGCCACCGTGTCGCTGGCCACCTACCACGCGCTGCATGCTGCGCACCGGCTGGTGGCCGACGTGGTCAGCTTCCGCGGCCCGCACATCAACCACCTGACCCCGCGCACGCTGGACATCGACGCCGCGCAGGCGTCGATGCATGCGCGCGGCCTCGCCGCCAAGGCGGTGATCGAAGGCCCGCCGCGCCGCGACTGCCCGATCCTGCTGCGCCAGACCAGTTTCAAGGCGCTGGAGGAGCTGGTGCATTTCCCCTCGGGCGAGGACAACGCCGCCGGCACGCATACCGCGCGCTTCGGCGAGATCGAACAGCGCGGTCTGGCGCTGACCCCGAAGGGCCGCGCGCTGTACGACGCGCTGCTGGCGCAGGCGCGCGACAGCGGCGGTGCCGGCAGCACCGGCGGCGACTACGCGCAGCGCCTGCAGGCCGCGTTCGTCGGCTTCCCCGACGATCACGCCACCCTGCGCCGCGAAGGCCTGGGCTATTACCGCTACGTGCTGACCGACGCCGGCCGCGCCACGCCGGCGGCCGAGCGCACGGTGCCGGCCGAGGTGTTGATCGAGCGCGGGTTGGCGACCGCCGAGCCGATCGTCTACGAGGACTTCCTGCCGGTCAGTGCGGCGGGCATCTTCCAGTCCAATCTTGGTGGTGAGGAGCAGCGCGCCTATGCGGCGCGTGCCAACCGCGAGGCGTTCGAGCAGGCGCTGGGGGCGACGGTGGCGGATGAGTTCGCGATCTACGAGCGTCTGCAGGCGGAGTCGCTGGCGCAGTTGGCGGCCTGATCCGCATGTGGGGCGAGCCCGGCGCCCGCAGCGCGTAGCAGCGGGGCTTGCCCCGCTGGCTCCTGCTGTTTTCTTGGCTTTTGCTCTTCTGGGGACCCCTTCCGTCGGCTCCGTCGCTGCGAAAGGGAACCCGGAGGGCAAAAACCAACAGCCAACAGCCAACAGCCAACAGCCAACAGCCAACAGCAACAGCAACAGCCAACAGCAACAGCAACAGCCAACAGCACAATCACGGCAACGGTCGGTGCGTGTGTCGTACCGCTGCCGCAAACGACCAGCCGTGAGGCTGGCTGCACTCACTCCTGCCGCAATGCTGCGATCGGATCCAGCTGTGCCGCCTGGCGTGCGGGATAGACGCCGAAGGCCAGGCCCACCAGTGCGCAGAAGCCGGCCGAGAGCAGCACCGGCAGCGGCGCCCACGCCACCTGCCAGCCGGCGAAGGCGGCGATCAGGTAGGCCAGCACCGCGCCGAACAGCAGGCCCAGCAGCGCGCCGGCGATGCAGATCACGCTGGCCTCGCGCAGGAACTGCGCGACCACGTCGTTGCGGCGCGCGCCCAGGGCGCGCAGCAGGCCGATCTCGCGCCGCCGTTCCAGCACGTTGGCGAGCATGATGTTCATGATGCCGATGCCGCCGACCAGCAGGCTGACGCCGGCGATGGCGCCCATCACCACCTGGAAGATGCGCTGCGTCTTCTGGTGCTGCTGGAACAATTGTTGCGGCACCACCAACTGGTAGTCGGCGACGCCGGCATGGCGCTGGTCGAGCACCGCCGACAGCACGCCGGCGCCGGCGGCCAGCTTGTCGGGCGTGTCCAGGCGCAGCAGGAAACGGTCGATGGGGTCTTCGCGCGGCTGGAAACGGAAACGTGCCTGCGCGCTGGCCAGCGGCACGAACACGCGGTTGCTCTCCGAGCCCAGCTGCACGCCCTCGAAGTCGCGCTTGCCCAGGTCGCGGTCGGCGAGCACCCCGACTACTTCCAGCCAGACATGGTTGACCTTGAGCAGCTGCCCGACCGGATCGCGGCCGGGGAACAGGCTGGCGGCCGCCTGGTGCCCGAGTACTGCCACCGACGCCAGTGCGGCGTCGTCCTCCGCGCTCAACGCGCGTCCCTTGGCCAGCTGCAGGGAGGACAGTTCGAACCAGTCCGGGCTCACCCCGCTGGCCTGCGCGTCGCTGCCGGCGTGGTCGCTGAACACCGAGTAGGTGCGGATGCGTTTCTCCGCGGCGAACCGGTCGGCGCCGGGCACCACCTGCAGCGCCGCCTGCGCGTCGGAGAGGGTGAGGCCGAGGCTGCGGGCGCGGTTCTCGCGCAGGGTCGCGTCGTCCTGCGGCCGCGCCTCGGCGATCAGGTTGCGCAGGCCCAGTCCCTCGACCAGCTTCAGCGCCTCGCGCCGGCTGCCTTCGCCGACCGCCTGCATCGCCACGATCGCGCCGACGCCGAAGATCAGCCCGAGCAGGGTCAACAGGGTGCGCAGGCGTCGCCGCCAAAGCTCCTCGACCGCTTCGCGCCATACCTGCGGCAGTTGTGGAAGCTTTGCCTTCATCCTGCGTCCTTGTCCGTGGCGTCGTCCGTCGCCTTGTCCGGCTTCCCCTCGCTCGACGGCGCCGGGCCGCCGGCCGACAGCAGCACCTCCTCGCCGGCCTCAAGCCCCTTGAGCACCCGCGACCGCGCGCTGCCGCGCACGCCCAGCTCTATCTCGCGGCGCACGAAACCGCTGCCTTCGCGCACCTTCACCCAGTGCTTGCCGTCCTGCTGCTCGATGGCGACGTTGGCCACGCCGATGGCATCGGCCTCGCGCGCCAGCACGATCCTGGCCACGAAGCGCTGTCCGGGAACGAAGCCATGCCGGGCGATCACGTCCGCGGGCACCGGCGCGCGGACCGACAGGTATTTCACCGGACTCTCGCGCCCCAGCGTCTTGGCCGCGCTGGCGACCCACGACAGCTGGCTGGTGAAGCGCTGGTCGGGACGGCCGAGCGGGTGCAGCTCGACGCTGTTGCCGGTGGCCACGCCCTGCGCCTCGATCTGCGGCAGGTCGATCTGCACTTCCATCGCCGAGGTATCGGGAAGGCTGCCGAACTCGGTGCCGGCGTACATCGCCGCGCCGACGGCCGGCTTGTCGCCGGACCAGCTTGCCGTCAGCAGCAGCACGCCGTCGTTGGGCGCGCGCAGTTCCAGCGCGTCCAGGTCGGCCTGGCGGTCCTTGGCGGTGAGGTCGAAGGTGGCGCGCTGCGCGTCGAGCACCGCCAGTTCGGCACCGCCGCGGCTGCCGGCCTGCGCGCGGCGCCATTGCAGCGTGTCCTGCTTCTGACCGAGATAGCGGCTGTCCTCGATCGCGTCGAGCACGTCGTTGCGCGCCAGCGCCGAGAAATCGGCGCCGGCGTAGCGCTGGGCGATGCCGAGCTGGACCGCGACCTGTGCCAGGTCCACCGAAACCCTGCCCTGCGTGGCTTCCAGGTCGCCTTTCTTGGACAGGCGCGCCAGCGCGTTGCGCTGCAAATCGAGCATGGCCTGGTCGAGCTGTTGCCTGCCATCGCGGGCGGTGAAGCGGGCCAGCAGGTCGCCCTTCTTCACCGCGCTGCCCTCGGGCAGCATCCACTCGACCTGGCGCGAGGCCCAGTTCCGGCCGGGAACGTTCAGCGGCATCGGCTTGCTGGAACGCAGCTCGCCCTCGCCGTCGACGCTGAGCAGCAGTTCGCCGGCCGACACGATCTCCGATGCCGGCGGCACCGCGTCGGCGGCGCAACCGGACAGCGCCAGTGCCAACGACGCCAGCAGGAACGGTCGCGGCGTCATGCGCCTGTCTCCTTCGCCACCGGGGAGGCGGTGAGTTCAACACGGACCGCCTGCCCGGGGCGCAACCGCACGGCGGCGCCATCGAACTCGATCACGATGTCGACCACGGGAATCGGCTGCACCTGCGACTTGCTGCGCACCGCACGCCCGATGCTGGCGACCCGCCCGTGGTGCGCGCTGCCGCCGCCGCCTTCGACCACGATCCGCGCCGGCGCGCCTGCCGACACGCGCAGCAGGTCGCGTTCGGGCAACTGCGCGCGCACGGCCAGCGCGGACGCATCCGGGATCTCGGCCACGGTCTGGCCCAGCCACACCTGCGAGCCGACGTCGAACTTCTCGCCGTTCCAGCTGCTCTTGTGCACCATCACGCCGTCGCGCGGCGCGGCGATCGTCATCTGCGCCACCGATGCCTGCAGGCGTTCGACATCGGCCTGCAGCTGCGCGAGTTCGGAATCGACCAGGCGCCGTTCCTGCCGGCGCTGCTCGGCCGACTGCCGTTCGCGCTGCTGTACCAGGACCATGCGCTGCTCGGCCCGGCGCCGTTCCTCGACGAGCTTGTCGTACTGCATGGCGGCGATCAGCTCGCGCGGCTGCCCGGTCTTGCGCTGCGCCTTCTCCAGCGCGGCAAGGGCCTCGGCGGTGGAAAGCCGCTCGGTGCGCTCGCGCTCGGCCAGGTCGAGCAGCAGCTTCTCGCGCTCGCGCTGCTTCTCCTGCAGCTTGCTCTGCTTCTCGCCGAGGTCGCGCAGCAACTGGCTGCTGTCGAAGGCCAGCACCGGCTGGTCCTTGCTGACCGGCGAGCCATCGGGGGCGAGCTGGGTGACCTTGAACTGCCACATGCGGTCCACCGAGGGCGACATCAGCTGCACCGCGCGCTGGGCGTAGACCTCGCCATCGATGCGCAGCGTGCCGCCACCGGCGGCCGAGGCCGCCAGCGCGGCGGCGAGCAGGACCGGCAGGCACAGGCGTGCGTACGGGTGTTTCATCGCGGCATTCCCTCTCCGGCGGCAGGCGCATCGGCGATCACCCGCACGCTCATGCCCGGCAGCAGCGGCAGCCTGCCCGGATCGAACGCGATGTCGACCAGGAAGTAGAGCCCGTCGCCCCATTCGGGCCGGCGCTCGGGCGCGCCGCCGATGGCGGTGATGCGCCCTGCCACGGCGCTGCCGGGCACAGCGTCGAATCCCAGGCGAGCCGCCTGGCCGACCCGCAGTGCCTGGCGGTCGGGCTGCAACGCCCAGGCACGGACCGCGAACCGGCTGGTCGTGGCCACCACCTCGCCGGCCCGGCTGCCCGGCATCGTCGAGGAACCCTCGTCGATGCGGCCGCCGATCCAGTTGTTGTTGAAACCGTGCACGACGATGCCGTCGCGGTCGGCGCGGACCTCGGCGGTGCGCACCAGCGCGGCATGGTAGTCGCGCTGGACTTCCAGCTTGCGGATCTCCAGCCGGTTGTCCTCGCGGCGCCGGCGTACCGCCTCGCGCGCTTCGGCCAGCAGGCGGCGCTGCAGTTCCACTTCGCGCGTGGCGCTGTCGAGTTCGCCCTGGTAGCGGTCGTAATCGAGGTCCGAGACCAGGCCCTTGGGGATCTTCGCGTCGATCCTGGCCGCGGCGAGCTTGGCCTGCGCATCGACCAGCGCCAGTTCGGCATCGACCGTCTTGACCTCCAGCTCGGCGATCTCCTTGTTGCCCTTGGCCGCGGACTGTTCGATCTGTGCCTCCAGATCGGGAATCATCGCCGCCGACTGCCCGGGATCGATGCGCAGGACGACCTCGCCTTTCTTCACCGGCTCGCCTTCGGGCACGAAATAGCGGATCACCACCGGCGAGCTGTTCGACTGCGGGGTGAGGATGACCTGGCTGTCGATCGAGCGTACCTCGCCGGTCAGCACCACCTTCGCCGCCGCGGGCACGGCGGTTGCGAAGCACAGCGCCGCTGCCGCCACCAGCTCAGTGCAGCGCCGAATCATGCTCGATCCTGCCGTCGTGCAACCGGACCCGGCGCGGCGCGCGCGCGGCGATGTCGTTGTCGTGGGTCACCAGCACCACGGTCTGGCCGTCGCGGTGCACCTCGTCGATCAGCGCCAGCACGTCGGCCGCGCTGCGCGAATCGAGGTTGCCGGTGGGTTCGTCGGCCAGCAGCAGGGCCGGGCGCAGCAGCAGGGCGCGGGCGATGGCGGCGCGCTGCATCTGCCCGCCGGAAAGCTCGCTGGGACGGTGGTGGCGGCGTTCGGCCAGGCCGACCCGTTCCAGCAGCGCGTCGGCGCGCTCGTGCGCTTCGGCCGGCGGCTGGCGGTGGAAGCGCAGCGGCAGCAGCACGTTCTCGCGCACGGTCAACCGCGGCAGCAGGTGGAAGCTCTGGAAAACGAAGCCGATGCGGCGGTTGCGGATGTCGCTGCTGGCCTCGTCGTCGAGCGTGGCCACGTCGCGTTCCTCGATCAGGTAGTGACCGCTGGTCGGGTGGTCGAGGCAGCCCAGGATGTTGAGCAGGCTGGATTTGCCCGAGCCGGACTGGCCGGTGATGGCGACGAACTCGCCTGCGCCGATCTTCAGGCTCACATCGGCCAGCGCCCGTACGGTCTGTCCACTCATGGCGTAGTGCCGGTGTACGTTGCGCAGCTCTATCACGGTCCGGTCATCCTGACTGCCCCTTTGGTCCTGTGCCCGATGCTAGCCGAAGAGGTGGCGGCAAGGCCATGGTCGGGGAGCTGGATCGAGGCTCGCAGCGGGTGTCGATGGCCCGGCTTGCTTGCCCGTTGGCCGCAGGCATGATCATGCGTGGGTTTGGTTGCTGCTGTCGTTGCTGTTGCTGGTGATTCTGCTCTTGGCTCCTGATTTCCCCGGCCGTAGAGCGAGCCGAGCACCGCAGCGTGGCGAGGGGCGAAGAGGCGCACGTGTCTGAGCGAAGCGAGTTGTGCGCTGCCCCCTCGGCACGCGAGGAGCACAGGGGACCGGCGGGCGCAGCCCGACGGATCGCGGCCCGGCCCGTGTTGACCAGCCATTCGGCTGTTGAAGAGCGTTTCTCTTGGCTACTTCTCTTTGCACGAGCAAAGAGAAGTAGCTCGCGCCCGATAGGGGGCGAAAGCTCTTGATCTTGTTTCAGCCGTTGCTTGCATTCCTGCTCTGGGAAGGAGCAATAGCCAAGGCATAGACACAAGAACGAAATCTTGAAAGCAAGGCTTTCACTCCTGCTTCGCAGGAGCGAGTTACTTCTCTTTGCTCGTGCAAAGAGAAGTAACCAAGAGAGGTGCTTTCCAACAGCCGAATGGCTGGTCAACACGCCCCTGCCTCCGCACCCAGCCCGCTGCGCGGGCTGGGTCCACTACGCCGGCGGGATTTTTCGACGAGGCATCCCTGTCTCGTCGAAAAACGACGTGCTCGCCCACTTCGCGGTCGAGTCCGGGGCAGTCGCCGCACGGCGCCTGCCCGTCCGGCGGGGCGAAGCAGTGCTTCGCCTTTTTCCGCCGAACCCATGCACGTCGCCCCTGCGGGGTCTTGTCCGTCGACTCCGTCGCTGTGGAAGGGGACCCGGAAGTCAAAAGCTAGAAGCAACGGCAAAATCACAGCAACGGCAACGGCAACGGCAACGGCAATGCGCCGCGACGGGGGCGTGGTGCCGTGTAGTGCACGGCAGAGGCTTTCCCGGCTACGCGTTTGAGCGGGACGTTGCCGTTTGAGCAGGACGTTGCCCGTGCGGGGACGATCAGGCCCGGGCGATCCGCCGCTGCCTTCTGCGCTCGCGGCGCCGTGCGCGCCAGCCGCGCCAGTGCTGCTGCAGGCAGGAGAAGATCACGTACAGCGCCGGGGTGCTGAGCAGGGTCAGGCTCTGCGAGATCAGCAGGCCGCCGATCATCGCGATGCCGAGCGGGCGGCGCAGTTCCGAGCCTTCGCCCAGGCCGATGGCCAGCGGCAGCGCCGCCAGGATCGCCACCATCGTGGTCATCATGATCGGGCGGAAGCGCACGATGCTGGCCTCGCGCACGGCCTCGGCCGGGGACTTGCCGTGCTCGCGCTGCGCCACCAGGGCGAAGTCGATCATCATGATCGCGTTCTTCTTGACGATGCCGATCAGCAGCACCAGCGCGATGGTCGAGATCACCGACAGGTCGGTATTGGTCATCCACAGCGCCAGCAGCGCGCCCATGCCGGCGGCCGGCAGGGTGGACAGGATCGTCACCGGGTGCACCAGGTTCTCGTACAGCATGCCCAGCACGATGTAGACCGTGGCGATGGCGGCGATGATCAGCATCAGCATCGCGGTGGGGTCCAGCGCCTGGCGGAAGCCGCCGGGCTCGGCCTGGCGGATGTCGCCGGGCATGCGCAGGCCGTCGATGGCGGCCTTGACGATGGTATCGCCCTCGCCGCTGCTCACGCCCGGGGCGAGGTTGTAGCTCAGGTCCATCACCGTGTACTGGTTCTGGTGGGTCACCTGCGATGGCGCCAGGCCCGGTTCCTGGTGGGCGAAGGCGGTCAGCGGGATCATCTGCCCGCTGCTGGAGCGCACGTACACGTCGTTGATCGCGGCCGGGCTGCCGGTCTGTTCCGGCAGCGCGTTGACCACCACGCCGTACTGGTTGAGGTCGGCGTAGATGGTGGAGATCTGGCGCTGGCCGAAGGCGCCGTACAGCGCGCCGTCGATGGCGCCGATGCTCACGCCCAGGCGCGAGGCCTTCTCGCGGTCGATGACGATCCGCTGCATCAGCCCGCCCTTGTCCACGTCCGAGCCGACATCGCGCAGCTTGGGGTTCTGCTTCAGCGTTTCCACCAGCTTCGGCAGCCATTCGGCCAGTTGCGCGGCGTCGTTGCCCTGCAGGGTGACGCGGTTCTGCGCGCCCTGGCCGCCACCGCCGCCGCCATCGGAGGGCAGGTCCTGGATGGCGCGCAGGCGCACGTCCAGGTCGGGGAACTGCGCGGCCTTGGCACTCAGTCGCGCGACCACCAGGCTGGTGGCCTCGCGCCGGCCCTCGGCCATGGTCTTCAGTTCGATGTTGAACTGCGCGCTGCTGCCCTGGCGGCTGGAGCCCAGCCGCGCGCCGACCATCTTCACCGCCGGGTCGGCCAGGAACATGTCGCTCAGGCGCCGCTGGCGCGCGCTCATCTCGTTGAAGGACACGGTGGCGCTGGAACTGGCGCGGCCCCAGATCAGGCCGGTGTCCTGCTCGGGGAAGTTGCCCTTGCCGACCGCGCCGGCGAGGTAGAAGGTGGCCACGATCAGCAGCAGCGGGGTGAGCGCCAGCATCAGCGCGTGGCGCAGCGAGAAATCCAGCGCGACCGTATAGACCTTCAGCATGCCGCCGTGCACGCTGTCGAGCAGGCGGTGCATGCGCGACTGACGCACGTGCGCCTCGTGCGGCTGCAGGAAACGCGCGCACAGCGCCGGGGTCAGGGTCAGCGATACCAGCGCCGAGACCATGATCGCCGCCACCAGGGTCAGGGTGAACTCGCGGAAGAACGCGCCGAGCATGCCCTGGGCGAAGATGATCGGCAGGAACACCGCCACCAGCGAGGCGGTGATCGAGACGATGGTGAAGCCGATCTCGCGCGCGCCGGCCATCGCCGCCTGCATGCGCGGCATGCCGTCGTCGAGGTGGCGCATGATGTTCTCGATCACCACGATGGCGTCGTCGACGACGAAACCAATGGCGATGACCAGCGCCAGCAGGGTCAGGTTGTTGAGGGTGAAGCCCAGCACCATCATCACCACCGCCGCGCCGGCCAGCGACAGCGGCACGGTCACCGCCGCGATCAGGGTCGGCGCCAGCCGGCGCAGGAACAGCGCCATGGTCAGCACCACCATCGCCAGGCTGATCATCAGCGTGATCTGCACCTCGGCCAGCGAGGCGCGGATGGTCGGGGTGCGGTCGAAATAGGGCGTGAGCGTGGTGCCGGCGTCGAGGTAGCCGGACAGCGCCGGCATCTCCGACTTCACCCGGTCCACGGTCGCCACCAGGTTGGCGCCGCTGCGCAGGTAGACGTACATCAGCACGCCGCGCTTGCCGTTGAACCACGCCGCCTGGAACGCGTCCTGCTGGCCGTCGTAGACGGTGGCGATGTCCTTCAGCCGCACCACTGCGCCGTCGTGGGTGGCGATGGCGACGTTGGCGAAGTCGGCGGCCTTGCGCACCTGGTCGTTGAGGATGATGGCGGTCTGGCTGCTGCCGTCGCTGAGGAAACCCAGCGGCGAGGCCACGTTGGCCGCGCGCATGGCGTTGCGCAGGTCGTCCGGGCTCAGCCCGAGTGCGTTCATCGCGCGCAGGTTGAGGTCCACGCGCACGGCGGGAGTGGAGGCGCCGGCGATGTCCACCTGCGACACGCCCGGCAGCTGGCGCAGGCGCTGCGCCAGCAGCGAATCGGCCAGGTTGTAGAGCTCGGCAACGGACTGCGTTTCCGAGGTCAGCGACAGCGCGATCACCGGATCGTCGTTGGGGTTGGCCTTCTGGTAGGTCGGCGTGCCGATGCCGGCCGGCAGGTCGGCCATGGCGGCGTTGATCGCCGCCTGCACGTCCTGCGCCGCGGCGTCGATGTCGCGGCTGGTGTCGAACATCAGGAACACCATGCTGCGGCCGTCGCTGCTGCTCGACCGCATGGTGCTGATGCCCGGCACCTGGCCGAGGTGGCGTTCCAGCGGCGCGGTGACGGTGGCGGCCATGGTGTCGGCGTCGGCGCCGATGTTGCTGGCCTGCACGAAGATCACCGGAATCGACAGGTTCGGCAGCGCCGCCACGCCCAGCCGCAGGTAACAGAGCAGGCCGGCGAAGAACAGGCCGATGGCCAGCAGGCTGATGCCGATCGGGCGCTTGATGAAGGGCGCGGAAATATTCATCCGGCGCGCTTGCCGGTAGCCTGCAGGCGCGCGGCGGCACGCTGCTCGCGGCGCCTGGCGGCCCATTCGGACAGGCGTTCGAAGTACAGGTAGATCACCGGCGTGGTGTACAGCGTGACCAGCTGCGACAGCAGCAGGCCGCCGACGATGGCCACGCCCAGCGGGCGCCGCAGTTCCGAGCCGATGCCGGTGCCCAGCGCCAGCGGCAGCGCGCCGAGCATGGCCGCAGCGGTGGTCATCATGATCGGGCGGAAGCGCAGCAGGCAGGCGCGGCGGATCGCGTCGAAGGCGTTCATGCCGGCGCGCTGCGCGTCCAGCGCGAAGTCGATCATCATGATCGCGTTCTTCTTGACGATGCCGATCAGCAGCACGATGCCGACGATGCCGTCCACCGACAGGCTCATGCCGCACAGGTACAGCGCCAGCAGCGCGCCGACGCCGGCCGGGGGCAGGGTGGAGATGATGGTCAGCGGGTGGATCCAGCTCTCGTAGAGCACGCCCAGCACGATGTAGATCACCGCGATGGCGGCCAGCAGCAGCATCACCACGTCGGTCTGGCTGCTGGAGAACTCGGCGGCGGTGCCGACGAACTGCGCCTGCATCTGCTGCGGCAGCTGCAGCTCGGCGACTGCCTTGTTGATCGCCGCCACGCCCTCGGACAGCGAGTAGCCCGGCGCCAGGTTGAAGGAGATCGTCGCCGACGGCAGCTGCTGCTGGTGGCTGACGATCAGCGGCGCGGTGCCGGGCGTGGCGGTGGCGATCGCCGACAGCGGGATGGTGCCGCCGGCGCCCAGCGCGATGCCGGTGTTGCTGTTGCCGATGCCGGTGGCGGTGGAGGAGTTGCTGGAGCTGACCTGGCCCAGGGTGGTGGCGTTGCTGCCGGTCAGCGCGCCGCTGCCGTTGCTGCCGATCGCCAGCTGGTTCATCAGCGCGTCGGAGGTGCGGAACTCCGGCGCCACCTCCAGCACCACGCGGTACTGGTTGAGCTGGGTGAAGATGGTGGAGATCTGGCGCTGGCCGTAGGCGTCGTACAGCGTGTCGTCGATGGTCTGCATCGGCACGCCGTAGCGGCTGGCCTTGTCGCGGTCCACTTCCACGTGCAGGGCGCGGCCGTGGTCGGCCAGGTTGTTGTCCACGTCGGCCAGCTCGGGCAGGCGGCGCAGCGCATCGGTGACGCGCGCGGCCTGTTCGGCCAGCTCCCTGCTGTCCATGTCCGACAGCGAGAACTGGTAGGCGGTGGCGGCCACGCGCGTGTCCAGGGTCACGTCCTGCACCGGCTTGAGGTACAGCGCCACGCCGGGGATGTGCGCGGCGGCGGCCTGCAGCCGCGGCAGGATCGCATCCAGGCTGCCGCGTTCGCCGCGGTCCTTGAGCACGATGTTCAGCTGGCCTTGGTTGAGCGTGGGGTTCATCGAGCCGGCGCCGATGTAGGCGGCCACGCCGGTCACCGCCTCGTCCTGGCGCAGCGCCTCGGCCACGGCGCGGGTGCGCTGCTGCATCTGCTCGAAGGCCACGTTCTGGTCGGCGATCACCACGCCGGTGATCATGCCGGTGTCCTGGTCGGGCAGCAGGCCTTTGGGTATCGCGATGTACAGCAGCACGGTCAGCGCCACCGAGCCCAGCGCGATGCCCAGGGTCATGCGCTGGTGGCGCAGCACCCAGTCCAGGCTGGACTCATACATATGCACCAGCTTCGACCACGCCGTCACCTTGCCCTGCGCGGCGGCGCGCTCGTGGGCGTCGTCGCCCTCGGGCAGCGCGTCGGGCTTGAGCAGGTAGGCGCACATCATCGGGGTGAGCGTCAGCGAGATCAGCATCGAGATCGCCACCGCGATCGACAGCACCCAGGCGAACTCGTGGAACAGGCGGCCGGTCACTCCCGGCATCAGGATCAGCGGCAGGAACACCGCGATCAGCGACACGGTCAGCGACAAGACGGTAAAACCAATCTCCTTCGCACCGGTCTCGGCCGCCTCCTGGCCGTCCTTGCCCTGCTCGATGTAGCGCACGATGTTCTCGATCATCACGATCGCATCGTCGACCACGAAACCGGTGGCCACGGTCAGCGCCATCAGCGACAGGTTGTCCAGCGACATGCCGGCAAACGCCATCACCCCGAAGGTGCCCAGCAGCGACAGCGGCACCGCCACCGACGGGATCACGGTGGCCCACAACCGGCGCAGGAATACGAAGATCACCGCCACCACCAGGCAGATGGTGAGGACCAGGGTGAACTGCACGTCGTGCACCGAGGCGCGGATGGTGACGGTGCGGTCGGAGAACACGTCCAGCTTCACGTCCGCCGGCAGCATGTTCTGCAGGCCGGGCAGGATCTGGCGGATGTTCTGCACGGTCTTGACGATGTTGGCGCCGGGCTGGCGCCGCACTTCCAGCAGCACCGCCGGCCTGCCGTCGGCCCAGGCGGCGATCTGGTCGTTCTCCACGCCGTCGACCACGCTGGCCACGTCGCGCAGCCGCACCGGCGCGCCGTTCTTGTAGCGCACGATGATGTCGTTGTAGTCCGACGCGTCGCTGAGCTGGTCGTTGGTGGAGAGCGTGTAGCTCTGGGTCTTGCCGTTGAGCGAGCCCTTGGGCGCGTTGACGTTGGCCTGGGTCAGCGCGCTGCGCAGGTCTTCCAGGGTCATGCCCATGTTGGCCAGCTGCGCCGGGTTGGCCTGGATGCGTACGGCCGGGCGCACGTTGCCGGCGATGGACACCAGGCCGACGCCGTCCACCTGCGACAGGCGCTGCGCCAGCACCGAGTCGGCCAGGTCGTTGACCTCGCGCAGCGGGCGCGTGTCCGAGGCCAGCTTGAGGGTCAGGATCGGCGCGTCGGCCGGGTTCACCCGGTTGTAGACCGGCTGGTATGGCAGCGAGCCGGGCAGGGTGGCCTGGCGGATCGCCGCCTGCACGTCCTGCGCGGCGGTGTCGATGTCGCGCTCCATCGAGAACTGCAGCACGATGGTGGACAGGCCGGCCGAGGAATCGGAGGTCATCAGGTCCAGGCCGGAGATCTGGCCCAGCTGCCGCTCCAGCGGCGTGGTCACCAGCGAGGCCATGGTCTGCGCGCTGGCGCCGGGGTATTGCGTGGTCACGACCAGGCTGGGCGCCTCGATCTCGGGCAGGGCCGAAACCGGCAGGCGCTGGTAGCCGAGGATGCCGAGCAGCATCAGGCCGACCATCAGCAGCGAGGTGGCGATGGGGCGGCGGATGAAGAGAGTCGAGAAGCCCACGGTCGGTTCCTGTGGTGAGAGTGTGGCGCGGCGCCGGGCGGTCAGTACCGGCCCATGTTCCCGCCGCGCTCGTTGCGCGCGCCGTGTGCGGCGCGCGCGTATGCGTATGTGTCCCGCGCCCGCATCGCGCCATCGCGCGCCGCGGGCAGGGACCGGGCGTCAGCGCGGGCCACGGCCGCCCCGGCCGGCGCCGCGCTTCTGGCTGGCGGCCTTCAGCTGTTCCTCGGTCGGCGCCGGCGGCGCCTGGCCCGGTTGCAGCGGATTGACCTTGACGCCTTCCTTGAGCCGGAACTGACCCTCGGTCACCACCTTGTCGCCGGGCTGCAGGCCCTTGCTGACGACCACGTGGCTGTCGTCGACCTGGCCGCCCTGCACCACGTCGCGCAGGGTGACGGTGTTGTCCGGCTTGATCAGGTAGACGAAGTCGCCGGTGCTGCTGCGCTGCACGGCCTCGGCCGGCACCACCACCGCGTCGGGCAGCTCGTCGAGCTTCATGCGCACGTTGACGAACTGGCCCGGCCACAGCGCCTTGTCGGCGTTGGGGAATTCGGCGCGCAGGCGGAAGGTGCCGCTGGTGGCGCTGATCTGGTTGTCCACCACCTGCAGCCTGCCGTTGGCATTGACCACCGCGCCGCCGGCGCGGTCCAGCGTCGCCGCTTCCAGCGGGCCGTTGCCCTGCGCGGTGCGCACCGCTTCCAACTGCTGCTCGGGCAGGTTGAACAGCACGTAGATCGGCTGCAGCTGGGTCAGCGTGACCAGGGCGGTGCCGGCGCCGACCACGTTGCCCGGGTCCACCGCGCGGATGCCGGCCACGCCGTCGATGGGCGAGACGATGCGGGTATAGCCCAGCTGCACCTTGCTCTGGTTCGCGGTGGCCTGGGCGGCGGCCACCGCCGCCTGGTACTGGGCGACCTGGTTGCGCAGGGTGGTCAGGTCGGTCTGCGCCACGTACTGGCGGTAGGCCTCGGAATTGGACCGCTCGTAGTTGGACTGGGCGGTGGCCAGCAGGGCCTGGTTCTGGCGCTGGCTGGCGATGGCCTGGTCGTACTGGGCCTGGAAGGTGCGCGGGTCGATCCGGGCCAGCAGGTCGCCCTTCTTCACCGTCTGCCCTTCCTTGAAATCGACGCTCAGCAGTTCGCCGCCGACCTGCGGGCTGACCGTGACCGTGTTGTACGCGGCCACCGTGCCCTGCGCGGTGACGTAGACCGGCACGTTCCTGCGTTCGGCGGCCACCGCGGTGACCGGCACCGGGTCGCGCGCCTTGTCGCCGCCGCCCCAGCCGCCGGGCGCCCCCGCGGCCGGCGCCGCGCCTCCGGCCTTCTTGCCGCCTCCCATCACCCGGTAGCCGATTCCCCCCACTAGCAGGATGGCGACGACGAGCAGCACGATCTTCCAGAAACGCGACATGCGGAAAACTCCCGAGGAACCGATTGGCGAAGGGGCTGGCGGAACGGCGCAGAGCATAACGCCGGCCCGTGACGGCTGGCGCATGACCGATGGGCCACGCGCTCAGACCCGTATTGGTGGTGAACGGTTCCGTGCCGTATTGGTTGACACTCGTCGGCCCCGTCCGTTTGCCCTACATTCACCTGCCAGCCGCAGTCCAGGAAAGCCGCCGATGGCCAGCAGGATTGTCAGGATGCTTGGCAAGCCCCTCGTACTCGTCTCATTGCTGGGAATCTCGATGAACCCATTTGCTGCATGGGCAAAGAAGGACGGCCCTCGGGGCGACGACTCGCGTTACCAGATCATCAGGATCACGGACAAGGCCTCCGTTCGTTTGCCGTGGTCATGGAGTGGCAGGGCGGCCATTCTGAGCCTGAAAGATCTGGCGCCGCTTGTGGACGAAAGCACGGAGCAGGGCAGGGTGCTGCTTGCCTACATCCGGGATTTGAGCGCCGGTGACGAGGAGCCTTTCATCCTGGACTCCGCCATTCCCCGTGAAGTGAATGATGGTTACAGGGATTACTGGGCGCGCAAGGACAGCGTGCTGCGCGTGGTCGGCTATGAATCGCTGGGGTCCGAGTCGCACACCAATGAGTACCTCGGACCGATTGCGTCGATCCCCACGGATCGCTATGGCGTGGCCACCTACCGGTTGGCCTACGAAGGCGAGGTGTTCGACATGACCGGGCCGATTTACCGGAAAATGGTGAGAAACAAATACTGGTCCCATGCGCAGGTGTTTTTCCCCAGGAACGGAAGTGGCGGAAAAATAGCCATCGTGGCCATCCGGCTGCCGACCAACTCCATGGATTACTTGAACCATCATGGAATCTACGCGGTGATCCCGAAGTCGTCTTGATGCCTGTGCGCGCCGGCCGTTGATCGGCATCGTGCTGGCGGTATCGCCATGCAGCAAGCAGGAAGGAAACAACATCCGCTACAGTCGACGCATCGTTCCGCTGCCGAGGAAACCCGCCGATGGCCCGCAAGACCGTGTTGCTGCCCGCCTTGTTGTGCGCCCTGTCGCCGCTGCTGGCGCAGGCCGAAACCACGCAACGCCCGGAAGTGGCCGCCGCCGCCGCGCGCCTGCAGCGGCAGGTGGTGGAGTGGCGCCGCGACTTCCACCAGCATCCGGAGCTGTCCAACCGCGAGGAACGCACCGCCGCCAAGGTCGCCGAGCGCCTGCGCGCGATGGGCCTGCAGCCGAAGACGGGCGTCGCCGTGCACGGCGTGGTGGCGATCATCAAGGGCGCCCTGCCGGGGCCGAAGATCGCCCTGCGCGCGGACATGGACGCATTGCCGGTGACCGAGCAGACCGGGCTGCCCTTCGCCTCCACCGCCACCTCCGAGTACCGCGGCGAGAAGGTCGGGGTGATGCATGCCTGCGGCCACGACGCGCATACCGCCACCCTGCTGGGCGTGGCCGACGCGCTGGTGGCGATGCGCGACAGGTTGCCCGGCGAGGTGATGCTGATCTTCCAGCCGGCCGAGGAAGGCGCGCCGCCGCCGGAGCAGGGCGGCGCCGAACTGATGCTCAAGGAAGGGCTGTTCAAGGACTTCAAGCCCGAGGCCGTGTTCGGCCTGCACGTGTTCTCCAGCGTCCAGGCCGGGCAGATCGCCGTGCGCGGCGGCCCGCTGATGGCCGCATCCGACCGTTTCGCCATCACCGTCAACGGCCGCCAGACCCACGGCTCGGCGCCGTGGAACGGCATCGACCCGATCGTGGCCGCCTCCGACCTGATCGGCACCGCGCAGACCATCGTCAGCCGCCGTGCCAACCTGTCCAGGCAACCGGCGGTACTGACCTTCGGCGCGATCAAGGGCGGCATCCGCTACAACATCATTCCCGACGTGGTGGAGATGGTCGGCACCATCCGCACCTTCGATGCGGACATGCGCCGGCAGATCTTCGCCGACCTGCGCAACGTCGCCGAGCACACCGCCGCCGCGCATGGCGCCACCGCCACCACCGACATCTACGAGAAGGACGGCAACCCGGCCACGGTCAACGACCCGGCGCTGACCGCGCGCATGCTGCCCAGCCTGCAGGCCGTGGTCGGCAAGGACAATGTCTACGAGCCGCCGCTGCAGATGGGCTCGGAGGACTTCTCGCTGTATGCCCAGCAGGTGCCGGCGATGTTCTTCTTCGTCGGCTCCACCGGCGCGGGCATCGACCCGGCCACCGCGCCCAGCAACCACTCGCCCAGGTTCCTGCTCGACGAGAAGGCGCTGGACGTGGGTCTGCGCGCGCTGCTGCAGGTGTCGCTGGACTACCTGCACGGCGCGCAGGGATAAGCTTCAGCGGACGTCGACCCGGTAGTCGGCGGTGCGCGCGGCCGGTTCGCCGCGCTCCCAGGGCCGCCGGTACTCCAGCCGCAGCAGCGCTTGCCCGGGCTGCTCCGCGCGGAACCGCAGGCGCTGCAGGACAGGGCCGCCGGGCCGGGCCGGCGCCGCCGTGGCGGTATCGGCCGACGGCGCGATGGCGGCCAGCTGCGGCTGTCCGCTCTCGACCACCTGCCACTGGTAGCCGGTGCCGGCGTTGCCTTCCAGCGCGACCTCCAGGATCTGCCCGACCTCCAGGGTGTTCGCCGAATCGGCCCGGGCATGCACGATCGTGGGGGGCGTCTGTGGCGGTTGTCCCTGGCAGGCGGCCAGGCCCAGCAGCAGGGCCAGTGTCGTGGACGGTCGGATCATGGCGGTCGGCTCCGATGCAGGCGCGGCTAACGTAACAGCTCCTACAATTGCCGCATGAACACCCCCCACGATTCCAGCCTCGGCCGCGAGGTCGCCTACCCCGCGCAGTACGACCCGGGCCTGCTGTTCCCGATTCCGCGCGCCGCCGCGCGTGCCGAGATCGGTCTCGATGCCGCGCTGCCCTTCGTCGGCCAGGACCGCTGGCACGTGTACGAGCTGGGCTGGCTGGACACGCGCGGCAAGCCCTGCGTGGCCACCGCCACGCTGTGGGTGCCGGCCGCCTCGCCCAACCTGGTCGAGTCCAAGTCGCTCAAGCTCTACCTGAACTCCCTCAACGCCGCGCGTTTGGGCAGCGCCGCCGACGTGCGCGGGCGCATCGCCGCCGATCTTTCCGCCTGCGCCGGTGCCGAGGTCGTGGTCGAATTCGGCCTGCCGCCCGTGGCCGATGCCGAGGGCGACTCCATCGACGGCCTGGACCTGGACATCGACCACTACGGCCCGCCGCAGGCCGGCTTCCTGCGCGCCGACGCCGGCGACGTGGTCGCCGAAACCCTGGTTTCGGCCCTGCTCAAGTCCAACTGCCCGGTGACCGGCCAGCCCGACTGGGCCAGCGTGAGCATCCGCTACGCGGGCCCGCGCATCGACCGCGGCGGCCTGCTGCGCTACCTGGCCAGCTACCGCGACCACGCCGAATTCCACGAGCAATGCGTGGAGCGCCTCTTCCTCGACCTGTTGCGCCACTGCGGCTGCCGTTCGCTGGACGTGGAGGCGCGCTACACCCGCCGCGGCGGCCTGGACATCAACCCGCGCCGTTCGACCGCCGACTTCGCCGCCGGCCACCGCCCATTCCGCGACCCCCGCCAGTAATCCGGCCGGGATTGTCTTCCGGGTATACGCCGGCTTTACGCCGGCGCGATGGTTCCTTAACGCGGGGGGTGCAATCGTTGCACCCAGCCGAGGAGGAACGACCCGATGAGCAACGACAAGAAGGCCGATTTCTCGGACGTGACGTCCAAAGTGGACAGCACGGCCGAGGTCGTACAGAAGGCGGATTTTTCCGACGTGACGGCGCGGGTGGATTCCACCGCGCAGATCGTGGGTGAGCAGTCCTACACCGTGCAGAAGGGCGACAGCCTTTCGCGGATCGCCAAGAACCAGCTGGGCGACGCCAATGCATGGAAGCGGATCTTCGAAGCCAACCGCGACGTGCTCGACGACCCGGACAAGATCTTCCCCGGGCAGACCCTGAAGATCCCGCCCCGCCAGGGCTGAGGCCACCAGGCCCGACCGCCCACTCCCTCCCATTCCGGAGCATCCCATGAAGAAGACTTCGCTCAGCAGTGTCCTGATGATCGCCCTGGCCGGTACGCTGGCCCTGGCCGGCTGCAAGAAGAAGGAAGAAACCACGCCGCCGCCGATGACCAACACGCCGGCACCCGCGCCGATGAGCGAGCCGGCCCCGGCTCCTGCTCCGGCGGTCAACGTCACCGCGGTCACCGTCGGCACCATGGCCGCGGCCGACAAGTCGGTGACGCCGGTGGCCATGATCGGCAGCAAGGACAAGATCATCGTTTCGGTGAAGACCGACGGTACTGCCAACAACGCCACGCTGGCCGCCAAGCTCACCTACCAGGACGGCCAGGTTGCCGGCGAGCAGAGCGCCACGCTCAACACCAGCGGCACCGATACCACCAATCTCGAGTTCAGCAAGGCAAGCGCATGGCCCGCCGGCAAGTACCGCGCGGACGTGACCCTGGATGGCCAGCCGGTCGGCACCACCCAGGAGTTCGAAGTGAAGTAGCAAGCGGCTCTACCTGCCGTCCCTCTCTCCCGGCAGGTGCAGGCCATGGGCGCAGTCGCGAGACTGCGCCTTTTTTTGTTTCACGATGACTCCAGCCCGGTAGTTCGCTGGACTGCGACGTAGCCCGATACAACAGGTTTATCAATAGCTTACGCGCGTCCATCATATGCCGGTGCTTTCTGAAACTTGACCCGGTTCTCCCTCGCGCCGCTCCTATCTGGCTCCTGGAATCCGGGTCGTTCCAAGGAGTCATCATGGCAAAGATCAAGCTCACCAAGACCGCCGTAGAGTCGGCGCAACCCCAGGCGAAGGACATCGAACTACGGGATACCGTCGTGCCCGGCTTCCTTTGCAAGATTACCCCGACGGGACGCCGGGTGTTCATGCTCCAGTACCGCACGAACTCTGGCCAGCCCCGCAAGCCCTCGCTGGGACTCTACGGGGAGCTAACCGTCGAACAGGCGCGGGTCAAAGCGCAGGACTGGCTGGCCGAGGTTCGCCGGGGTGGTGATCCCGGCGGTGCCAAGGCCGAGGCGCGCAAGGCGCCCACGATGGCCGAGTTGTGCAAAAAGTTCATGGAGGACTACTCCAAGAAGCGCAACAAGGTCAGCACGCAGGACGGCTACCAGGGCGTCATCGACCGCAACATCATCCCGCTGCTGGGCCGCAAGAAGGTGCATGACGTGAAGCGGCCCGACATTGCGGGGCTCATGGAAAAGCTGGCCTACAAGCCGACCGAGGCCAACAAGACCTTCGGCGTGCTGCGCAAGATGTTCAACTTGGCCGAAGTCTGGGGCTTCCGCCCGGACGGTACGAATCCGTGCCGCCACGTCCCGATGTACCCGCCGGGCAAGGAAACCCGGCTCATCGTGGACGAGGAAATGGTGCGGATCTTCCGCCAGTTGGAGAAACTGGAGGCGGAGGGGCTGGAGAACTACGTCATCCCGTTGGCGATCCGGCTGCAATTCGAGTTTGCGGCGCGGCGCTCCGAAATCTGCCCGCTCGAATGGAGCTGGCTGGACTTCGAGAACCGGCGCGTGGTGTGGCCCGACAGCAAGGTTGGCGGCATTTCCAAGCCCATGAGCGAGGAAGCCTATCGGCTGCTTTCGACGGCGCCGCGTCTGGAAGGCTGCCCTTACGTCCTGCCGTCGCCGAACGACCCGGCCAAGCACCTGACCTTTGGCGAGCACTATGGCGGCTGGTGCCGGACGCTCAAGGCCGCCAGCGTGCCGCACGTAGGCACGCACGGCATCCGTCATCGCTCGACCACCGACATTGCCAATTCCGGTGTGCCGACCAAAGTGGGAATGAAGCTGACGGGCCACAAGACCGTGGCGATGTTCATGCACTACGTCCACACCGAGGACAAGCCGGTGCGCGAGGCGGCCGAGCTGGTGGCCAGCCGCCGCCAAGCCATCACGGGCGCGCGGCAGCTTGCGGAGGCGGTGGCATGAACGGGCGCCGGCCATCAGCAGCATCGCTCGCAGCGCCCGCGGCGCTGCTGGGCGACATTCGGGCACTGATCGAGGCGGCGCGCAAGCGCGCCGCCTCGACGGTGAATAGCGAGCTTACGATGCTCTACTGGCGCATCGGCCAACGCATCCACACGCAGGTCTTGGACAGGCGCCGGGGCGCCTACGGCAAGGAAGTTCTGCCCACCTTGGCTGCGCAGTTGGTGGAGGAGTACGGCAGCAGCTTTGCAGAGCAGAACTTGCGCCGCATGGTGCAGTTCGCCGCCACCTTCCCCGACGAGCGAATTCTCGTATCACTGATACGAGAATTGAGCTGGACGCACTTCATCGCCCTGATGCCGCTGAAAGACCCGCTCCAGCGGGACTACTACGCACAGATGGCCAGCACCCAACGCTGGAGCGTGCGGACGCTGCGCGAGCGTATCGACTCGATGCTGTACGAGCGCACGGCGCTTTCCCAAAAGCCGGAAGAAACCATAGCGCAGGAGTTGGCGACCCTGCGCGATGCGCAGCGCATGTCGCCGGCCCTGGTCATGCGCGACCCGTACATCCTCGACTTCCTGGGCCTGCGGGACACTTGGCAGGAAGGCGACTTGGAAGCGGCGATCATCCGTGAAATGGAGTCCTTCCTGCTGGAGCTGGGCGCGGGCTTCTCATTCGTCGCCCGGCAGAAGCGCATTCCGATCGACGACGAGGATTTCCACCTTGACCTTCTGTTCTACAACCGCAAGCTGCGGCGGCTGGTTGCGGTGGAGTTGAAGGTAGGTGACTTCAAGGCGGCCTACAAAGGGCAGATGGAGCTTTACCTTCGGTGGCTAGACAAGCACGAACGGGAGCCGGAGGAAGCCTCGCCGCTCGGGATCATCCTTTGCACCGGCAAGAAGCGCGAGCAGATCGAATTGCTGGAGCTGGACAAGTCCGGCATCCACGTTGCCGAGTATCTGACCGCCTTGCCGCCGAGGGGCGTGCTGGTGGAGCGGCTGCAACAGGCAACGCAACGGGCGCAGTTGCAAATCGAGCAGCGCAAGACGGACAACGAGTAGTCCTGTCCCAAGCAGTCGGGCGTCCCGGCGTGCCGCCGTCGCGCTGTCGTGCTGCGCATCGAGCTTCGCTGCGCGAGTCTCGCCCCTGTCGGGCTTCCATCACTGACGCCTCCGTCCCGGCTCGTTGATCCGGGCCTGCGCGCTCCGCTTGCCAAAAATCGACTCTGTGCAGTGGGCGGGTGTGGGCGGTCTTGCTGTTCCCTTCACCGTATCACGGCGTTCTCGCCGTCAAGGGCGGCGCGCGCCATGCGCGCTTGCGTCCTGGCGGCCGTCTGCGACCCCTGACTGCTTGCGCTGCGCCGTGCTGCCGCCGGTTCCGGGCAATTCCGCCCGAGCAACCGGAGCACGATCATGTCGCAACTGTCCTTTCCCTCGTTCGATTCCTGTCTGCTGGTGCGCGACGCGCACGGGCGCTATCTACCGGCATCGGCCGACGACATTCTGGAAGCTGCGCGCCAGGTCATTGACCGGAAAATGCAGCGCGGAGCAGAGTTCACTTCGCCGGCGGCGGTCAAGGAATACTTGCGTACAAAGTTGGCCAGCTTCGAGCATGAGGTGTTCGTAGTGCTGTTCATGGATACGCGCCATCGTCTGATCGAATACAGGGAGATGTTCCACGGCACTATTGACGGTGCGTCGGTGTATCCGCGCGAAGTGGTCAAGGAGGCGCTGCGGCTCAATGCGGCGGCGGTCGTCGTTTCGCACAACCATCCGAGCGGAAACCCCGAGCCGAGCGCGGCTGACCGGGCGCTGACCCAGCGGCTCAAGGAAGCGTTGGGTCTGGTGGACGTGCGCGTGCTCGATCACATCATCGTTGCGGGCAACGAAACGGCATCGTTCGCCGAGCATGGGCTGATCTAGCCCAAGGGGCTTCGGCCCCTTTTTGCTGCGCCTGGTGGCATAGCTATGGCCCTCGCGGCCTGATGCTCAGGCCGTCGCAACCTGAATCATCTCGTCGTAATGTTTCTTGTCCACCTCTTCCAGCCACTGGAAGATGTTCCCGATGACGCTGTGGCTTTCGCCTGCCAAGTTTTCTGCGGATTCCTCTGTTATCTCAATAACGTCGCTATGTGAATACTTATTGATAAAGCGGTAGATTTTTTCTTTAAGCTCTGGTGTCGTGATGGTGCAATCTTTTAGGCCAGCCTCCATCAATTGACTAATGTCGCTTCGCCGCCTTGGATATTTGAAGGTAAAAAACGATTCAACAAGCTTTCGGGCGAGGTTGGCGGTCAAGAACGCCTCATCTCGATTGAGTGTCGTGTGCGCCCTATATTCGTAAAGCTTCTTGAAGATATAGTGGTACTCGGAACCGTAGTTCTTGAGTGAGTCGTCGGCATCCACAAGTAGGGAGTGACGAGGGGAGCCAGGTGGCGCATCCAGGCGATAAAAGAAGCAATTCTCGGCGTTGCCTTTTTTGACTCGATTCCTATTGGTGCCAGTGAACCAGTCTCTCACTAGCTTAAAGTAAGTGAAGTTGTGAGTCAGCACAAAAAGTTGCTTGGCTTCAGTGCATTGCGTTCTCAAAAACGAGTAGGCGTGAAACAAGTGATTAGAATCAAAGCTTGAGACCGGATCGTCAACGACGACGATCGTATCCTTGATGTTATTTCCATTTTCTTTGAGCTTCGTGATGAAATAGACAAATGCAATCGCAGTCTTCTCACCTTCGCTCAAATTCCCATCGTGCTCACCAACCCCGTTTCTGATGATCTCATAGCCTTTCTTCTTCTGATTGAAGTTCAGGCAAAGCTCAGAGCGGCCAATGAAGCGATGCAGGATGTCATTGAACTCCTTTGCCCCGACCGTTTCATTCGAGAGCGCCGCTTCTATGGCTCCGACCTCTAGACTAATTTTTTCAATTTCCTTATGGTCGTTCTTTGCTTCTGACTCAAGGTCATTGCACTTCTTCTCACTTCCAGCATAGTCAAACTCTTGCACCTCAGCCGCAGCAAAGTGAAGCTCCAGTGCCACCTTGCTTTTTGAGGTCTCAGATTTGAAATTTGAAGTCTTATTGTTGTGCTTTCCAACGAGAGCAACAATCGACTTCAGGATGTCATTGAAATTGGTGACATCGTCTTCAACCACATCCGAGATCTGAATGTCTGTCTTCCCAGGGTCTGTGATCTTGGCCTTCAGGGCTTCCCGCCAGGCGTCCATTTGCTGGTCGATCTTTTCAGCAGCAGTTGCGTAGTCCTTTTGAAGCTTTTCTGCCTCGGCCGATAGTTCTTTATAAAACTCGGTCGATGCGGGAAACTGATTAGCTGGAGCGCCTTGAGATTCAATCCATGTCGCCGCATTCTGAAGTCGGCTCTGAAACTCCGTGAACTCCTTGCTGAAGTGGGCAGCAAGCGCCTCGGCACGAAGCTGGGCGAACGGAGAGCCGCAGAACTCGCAGGATTGCGAGTCGTGGTTTTTATGGATTTCCAAGCCTGCTTGAACCCATTCGCGGATGTCCGGGTTATCGGTAAGCCGCTGGATTGCTTGATTGACCGCCGTAGTCCCAATCAAATCTCTGATGCGGCCCGCCGCTTTCTTAAAGTAGTCCGGCTCAATGGCCGTTGAGGCGAAAGCAATGCTTGGAAGCTGATCTGGCTTGGCGGCATTCGTAAGGTCGATAACCCTCTCATCTGGAAGAACCGACTCCGCCTTGATAATTGTCTCGCCGTTATTCTGTATGAAGTTGGAGAGCTTGCGGCGGTCGTAATTCAAGTAATAACTGTCGCTCGTATCAATCGCCTGAAGTCCAAGCTTCATTTTCTTGGCAGCATTGGTCAGGAACTTCTCTAATGCCTCACGCTGCTTCTTGATATCGCTTTGCTTGTCGTCGTGAGCCTTCTTTTTCGACTGAAGCTCGCTCTTCAGCTTCTCCAGCTTCTGCAAGTCATCAATCTTCTCTTTCGCAATAAGAAGGATGCTCTTTACGGATTTGTCCCAATCAATGTTCTCATGCACGAAGCGTTGATTGAAAACATGAATATTCAATTGGGATGAGTGGAGTGTGGATTCCGTGATCGTTGAGCCATCCTCCAGAACTACTGAAAATTGGCCCGTGCTGAAGCGGGGAACCATCGAGCGAAGCTCAAAGCAAGAGAATAGATTCGATAACGTTGACTTGCCTGTTCCATTCCAACCATAGACCAGGTTGTACCGGCCGAACTTTTGGATCTTCGTTCCATTGAAGTCGCTGAAGATTCCGAACTGTTTGAGGCGGTTGATGCAGACAATCATCTCTAGATCTCCGTGTTCTTGCTTTCCCATCATTAGCTTGCGAAACAAATGGTAAACGAAGAGTCCTCTTGCGTCTCCGCTTCGCGGATCGCGCTGCTCCAGGTTCGCTAGTCGCTCATCCCTGGCGGGACTGGCTTCGCCAGCCTTCCGCATCGCTGACGCCTACGGCCCGGCTTCCAGCTTCGGGCCTGCGCGCTTCGCTTGCGTGCGGTCAGCACAAAGGGATGGCCGTTGCCTTGTCCAGCCGTCTCCCCTGACTTCATCACCTTACCCGCGACCGTAGCCCGCGCCCGTGTGCCGTCAAGGCGCGCAGGGCCGTGTCCTCGGCTGCGCCTGCGGGCCGCACCCACCCTGCGCTTGGCTCCTTGACGGCCCCCGTCCGCGCGCTCCTTTGGCCGCGGGCGATGAACTCAGGAAAGACGGTGGCAACAGGGCCAACCGGGTTCCTCGTGCCGACCGCACCAAACAGCCGAAAGGCTGGGCTCCGAATCTAGAAATCCGGTGTGCGGTGTGAACAGCAAACCTCTTTTGTCAGGAGAAAGACCATGCAACTCGCATCCCGTTTCGCTTTCCGCTCCCCCTCGCTGCGCAGCGATTACCCGCTGTCCGACGACCAGATTCACCGCGTGGCCCCGTCCATCTTCGCGGATGCCCCGCACGAGAGCCGTTCGCAGCGGTACGCCTATATCCCCACCGCCGCCGTGCTGACCGAGCTTCGCAAAGAAGGCTTCCAGCCTTTCATGGTGACGCAAACCCGCGTGCGCGACGAAGGCAAGCGCGAGCACACCAAACACATGATTCGCTTGCGCCATGCCAGCCAGATCAACGGCGCGGAGGCCAACGAAATCGTGCTGCTGAACTCGCACGACGGCACCAGCAGCTATCAGATGCTGGCCGGAATGTTCCGGTTCGTGTGCAGCAATGGCCTTGTTTGCGGCAACACCGTGGCCGATGTGCGAGTGCCCCATAAAGGCGACGTGGCCGGTCTGGTCATTGAGGGCGCTTACGAAGTCTTGAGCGGTTTCGATCGGGTGAAGGAATCGCGCGATGCCATGCGCGGCATCACCTTGGACGATGGCGAATCCGAAGTGTTCGCCCGCGCCGCGCTCGCCCTCAAGTACGACGACCCCGACAAGCCCGCGCCCATCACGGAATCGCAAATCCTGATGCCGCGCCGCTTCGACGACCGCCGCCCCGACCTGTGGAGCGTGTTCAACCGCACCCAAGAAAACCTGACCCAAGGCGGGCTGCGTGGCCGCAGCGCCAACGGGCGCCGACAGCAAACCCGCCCGGTGCAGGGCATCGACCAAAACATCCGACTGAATCGCGCCCTCTGGCTGCTGGCCGATGGCATGCGCCAGTTGAAAGCCTGAATCCCCACGCGGCAGGGGCAGGCAGCAGCCCTTGTCGCTTTCTTCGCTGCTGCATTCCTGAACCGATAGGAGTTATCACCATGAACGCCGTTACCCAAACCGAAGCCCGCGCCATCAACACCGCCGCCGCTATCCCGCTGGAAGCCGCTGACCCGACCAAGAACCTGATTCTGGTTCCGCTGTCGCGGCTGGTGTCGCGCCCCACTGGCCGCAACGTGCGCAAGACCCCGCGCATGTCCATTCCCGAACTCGCCGCCAGCATCCAGCGTGTCGGCCTGCTGCAAAACCTCATCGTGATTGCCGCCGCCGACGGCGAGCATTACGAAGTCGTGGCCGGTGGCCGTCGCCTCGCAGCGTTGAAGCTGCTGGCGAAGAAGCACCGCATCAGCAAGGAATGGGAGGTGCCTTGCCTGCAGGTGGCCGATGGCACCGCACGCACGGCCAGCCTGACCGAGAACGTGCAGCGCGAAGCCATGCACCCCGCCGACCAGTTCGAGGCGTTCGCCGCGCTGGTGGCCGAAGGCCGCAGCATCGAGGATATCGCAGCGGATTTTTCCGTCACGCCGCTGGTGGTGCAGCGCCGCTTGAAACTCGCCAACGTCTCGCCGCGCCTGCTGGCCGACTATCGCGCCGAGGCCGTGAGCCTTGACCAGTTGATGGCCCTTGCCATCACCGACGACCACGCCGCGCAGGAAGCCGCGTTCTACGATGCGCCGACATGGCAGCGCAGCCCGCACAACCTGCGCGACCGTCTGACCGAACGCGAAATCGACGCCTACCGGCATCCGCTGGTGCGCTTTGTCGGGCTGGACGGCTACGAGCAGGAAGGCGGTGGCATCCGCCGCGACCTGTTCGCGGAGGGCGACAAAGGCGTGTATCTGACCGATGCCGCACTGCTGGAACGGCTGGCGCAGGACAAGCTGGCAGGTATCGCCGCCAAGGTGCAGGCCGA
The DNA here is from genome assembly GCF_009496535.1 of Stenotrophomonas sp. MYb238. GTDB lineage: Bacteria > Pseudomonadota > Gammaproteobacteria > Xanthomonadales > Xanthomonadaceae > Stenotrophomonas. Next base: position 91,934 of record NZ_WIDL01000006.1, on the reverse strand, counting down.
GGGCTGGGCGTGGGTGGATGCCACGCCGGGCATGACCCATGCCGATCTGCAAGCCTTCCAGCGTGCGCCAAGGGAACGCCGCAGTCCGAACAAGCGCGACGCGCAGCGCATCGAGAAGCTGCAAACCAAGCTGCACGAACTGGCCGAAGCCGTGGATGCCGCGCTGGACGACGAAGACGAAGAAAAGGCCGATGCCTTGCAGGAAGAAGGCGAACGCCTGGGCGAGCAGTTGCAGGCGCTGGAAGAAGGCTTGCTGGACTATGCGGCCAATGTGAAGGCCGCAGCCGGTGCCATCGTCACCATCGACCGCGACGGGCAGGCCGCGATTCATCGCGGGCTGCTGCGCGAAGCCGAAGCCAAGGCGCTGCGCACGCTGGAACGACTGCGGCAGGGTTTCGGCAGCGAAGGCGAAGCCGCAAACGAGGACGAAGGCGAGGACGACGAGCAGCCCAAGACCGCCACCATGTCCGACCGACTGGCGCAGCGGTTGAGCGCGCACCGTACCGCCGCGCTGCAAATCGAAGTGGCCCGGCATCCGCAAGCCGCGCTGGCCGCCGTGGTGCATGGCATGGTGCAGACCGTCTTGCAGGAAAGCCACTACGGCCACGACCTGCCGCTGGGCGTGCGCCTCACGGTGCAAGACCGGCTGGAAGGCATGGCCCCGGACTGGCCGGAATCACCCGCCGCCGTGGCGCTGCGCGAACTGCAACAGGTGGCAGGCGAAACCTTGCCGGAGGACAGCGCCGAACTGTTCGCCGCGCTGCTGGCGAAATCACAGGATGAACTGGTGCGGCTGCTGGCCGTGTGCTTAGCTTCCACGGTGGACGTGGTGACGCCTCGCGCCACGCCGCACCAGCCCGGCGCGGAACTGGCGCAGGCCGTGGGGCTGGATATGGCCGCGTGGTGGCAGCCCACCAATGAGGGTTACTTCCGGCATGTGCCGAAGGCCGCGATTCTGGAAGCCGTTGGCGGGTTCGCGCCCTCGCACGTCACCCGACTGGCGAAGTTGAAGAAGGGCGACATTGCCAGCGAAGCCGAACGGCTCGCCGCTGGCACCGGCTGGATGCCCGCCATCTTCCGCACCGAAGGCCCGCAGCAGGCCGGGCAGGACGCGCCGGCGGATGGCGAAGCCGAAGCACAGGAAGAAGCGGCCGCCGTGGCGGATGTCCAGCCGCAGGCCGAGGCTTTGGCCGCGTGACTTCGCACCGTAGATAGCGCCCCGGTTCCGGCCGGGGCGCTTCATATTGAGGATGCCTGCCATGACCCACCAACCCGCAAACCGCCCCCGTATGGCTGCGACCTATGCCTCCGGCACGGTGCGCGCCCGCCGCTGGCACGGCGACGGCGACGTGCGCGGCTACCGTCCGCCGCGTGGCTGGACGGCCCGCGCCGACCTGACCGATCTGCATCCCCTCACGGGCCGCGCCTTGCCGCGCGCCGTGTGGTGGATCATCGAAACCAAGAAATAACGAGCCGCACCGGCCCCAAGCCGTGCCGCCTTGGGGCCGGTGGTCGAAAACTCCGGGCGCGGCGGTGGCCGCGCCCGGTTTCACTGCTAAAAAAAAGCCCCATCGCCGCCTTCGGTCGGCGGCGATGGGGCCACGCACAAGGGCGCTCGTGCGCGAAATCCACGAAGCCAGCAAGTGTGGCGGCGCATCGCGCCGCCAACGATTCGACCGAGCCCCGCCGCAATGGGCGGGGCTGGTGTGGCTACGCCCCGGCTTGCTGCGGCAGGTTGCACGAAAGCGTGCCGTCCCCGACGCTGGCGGTTCGTTGTCTGTACGTCACGAAAGACGGTTCACCGACACGCCGCCCAGCCTCGCTTCTATGGAGCTTCCACACCACGCCTCAGTATGTGGCCGTGAGCTGCGGCAGGGGCGCTCTGGCCTTGTCGTCGGGGCATTGACCTGGCCCGCGTCAGGGCGCAAGCCGGTGCAGCCGTCACGCGGGGATGCCGAGTTGGCCACGTCTCCATTCGGGAGCGGGCGGCCTGTGCGTCCTTGTCTTGTTGTGAATCCTGGCGGTGGCGCGGCTGCGCCTTGGGCTTCATGGCCGCAACCTTGCAGCGAAAACAATTTCCCCTGCGCTGCGCGCATTCCTCGCGGGACAAATTCTTTTCGCTTCCAGGTTCTCCACGTTGTTGCGACCGCTGCGCGGTGCGACCAGCCCATCCCCCGCCGGCCGGATCACAACAAGGACGCACTGGCGCGACCTTGTTCAACCCGAAAGGAGAAACATCATGGCTAACATCGGCACCTTCACCGCAGAGAAAGACGGCTTCACCGGCACGCTTCGCACCCTGACGCTCAACGTCAAGGTCAAGCTGGTTCCCAACGACAAGGGCGACACCGAGAACGCCCCCGACTTCCACCTGCAAGCGGCTGGCCACGAAGTCGGCGCAGCGTGGAAGAAGACCAGCGAGGCCGGGCGGGAATACCTGTCCGTATCCATCGACGACCCTTCGTTCCCGGCGACGGTCTATGCCCGCCTGATCGAGAACGAGGACGGCACGCACGACCTGATCTGGTCGCGCAACAAGCCGAAGGCGGCCTGACAGCCGCTTACCGCGTCCCGCCCACTGCGGCGGGGCGCGATGCTGCTGATCGCAGCACCGCACGCGCAGGATTTCTGCTGCTGCCGCGTGCTGGATACGCCCGTCACCGCGGGCCTGCATGCGTGCCTTGTGGCTCGCAATCCGTGTCAACGAGCGGTGTGTGGCGTGTCGGCGCTGTAAGCGCCGCCGGGCTTTCGGGCTTCGCCCCGTGCCGGCAAGCCGTCACGGCCATCCGGCTTCAATCCCTCACGCCTTCGCGCCTGCGGCGCTGCGCGCTCCGCTTGCTGCAATTCAGTACCACACGCCAACGCGCTACGGCGTGTCGGGCTCTTCCAATATCGCCCTGAGTTCCTGGCGCACCTGTGCCAGCAATTCATCAGCTTCGCGGGTGCTGTCACCGGCATAAGCCAATGTGAGCAGCGTGAGCGGATGCACTTCCATGACCTCGCACAGATCGGCCAGCTTCTGGATGGTTGGGCTTTTCAGGTCGCGCTCCAGCGTGCTCATGTAGGTGCGACTGGACACGTTGGAGAACGCTTCCTGGCTCAAACCACGCGCCTTCCTTACCGTCCGAATCGCCGCTGCCAATGAGTTCTTCGCTGCCACCTATGGTTTCCCCAAAAAACCAAGATGACAGCCCATTGCGCCCTATAGGACTACAATCTATAGTGTTCATTTGGTGGTGATGTTTTCCTTTTCCGTGCTTTTACGGAGATCCGCATCTGCGGATTTCCTCAGACCCAGGGAACCGCGTCCGTGTCTTTCCTGACTTCCACCAATACGCCTTCGTGCCTCTCCGCTTTTGCGGCTTCGTGCGCTTGCGCATACGTGCATCCGTCCGCAGGCACAGATGCGCCTCGGCGATTGCGTGTGTTCGTGGAAGGGGCGCGGCCTTGACCACGCTTGTCACCGAGGAAGACCGGGTGCACCTACTGGCCCACGGCCTCACCCGCGCCGCAGGCCAGGAATGTGACCCGCTGCCCGTGGTGCGCCTGTTCACACCGGACGCACATGCGACCTGGCTATTGGCCGCGCTCGATCCGACCGATGGCGATACGGCCTACGGCCTGATCGACCTCGGGATCGGGATGCCTGCCCTGGCGACGGTGAAGCTGTCCGATCTGGCGTCCATCGTCGGGCCGCTCAAGCAGCCCGTGATACGAGATCGGTACTTCCAGCCGACGCGGCCGCTGTCGGAATACGTTCGACTGGCTCAGGAAAACGGTTCGATCACCGATTGACGCATTCCAGCGCGACCAGGCAAAAAGTATCGCATTGTGACTATTTCGGTCTTAGCCAAGACCTGGCAAGTCTTGATCCGCATGCTTGCACCAGGGTGGTGCGCTCCTGACCAAAACAGTCATGATGCCAGGCGCGAGATTCGGCACGGTGTTCAATGCTGCACCCCATTTCCGGGCGGTGCAGTCGTCGCATTTAGACGATTTCGGCAATGCACTGGAGCGAATCTGTCTTGACACCAGCAGTTAAAGCGTAACCCGAGTTTGATGACCACTTGATGGCGATTCGATAGCTCCCGCACAGCGGAATTGTGGCGACGTTCCCAGAAACAGGGAGGTTTCGCCATGACTGACCGCAGCAGCCAACACTGGTATCCCACGGCCGCGTATCTCTACACGCTGCACCTCGATGGCCCAGCGCTGGCTTGGGAGTATTTGCGCAGGAATGCAAGCTACCGGCGCGACTGGCTACGCCGGCGTCGCAAGCCAGATGCGGCGCAGGCCTGGGGCCTGCGCCTGCTGGAAGATCCCGGCCTGGATGCGCGCGATGCACATCCTGCTTGGTTCCCCGATCACGACGGCGTGGTGCAGCTATACCCCGACGCCGACCCACCACCCGATGCGCATACCTTCGAGTTCTGGCGCATTCCTGGGCGCAAGCAACTGACCCACGACGGCAAGCGCCTGGTGCTTGTATCGCATTGGCCAGGCTGCTGCGTTCGGCTCGCACTCGCACCCGACCTAGAAGATGGCTCGGCCTATCTCTACGCCACACGCGCCTGCGCCACGCCCTGTGCGCGCTACCGCACGCTCGCTGCGAAGCTGGATGCGCTATCTGCCGCAACCGTGGCCGCGCCTGTGGCAACAGCCCGCTCTCGCCCCACGCCCGCCGCGCTGCTGGAACTGCATACCTTGCAAGCGCTCGACGCGACCCTCGCGGGAGCCTCTTTGCGCGAAGTGGCCGAAGGTCTGTTCGGCGCGGATGCCGTCGCGGCCGACTGGCACAAAGACAGTGCATTGCGTGCCCGCGTGCGGCGGCTGGTACGCCGCGGCGATGAGCTGATGCACGGCGGCTACCGCCGACTAGCGCAGCTTCCAATGTTCCCGTCGCATTAGGGGGGACGTTTCTCGACCCGTGCGAATCGTCCCTTAGCAAGAAGCCTTGCTTTCTTGAGAGTGCCTCTATCCGGCCGCGTGGTGTGGCCGGGCTTGATGGAGGTACATCCCATGCGACCTGCTCCCTCGCGGCCTGCCGCCGCTGCCGTCACTGCGACCTCGCAGCCTCAACGCTACCTGACAAACGACGAAGCCGCCGACTACCTGCGGCTGTCGCCGCGCACGCTGGAGAAGCAGCGGGTGATCGGCGGCGGCCCCAAGTTCCGCAAGTTCGGCCGCCGCGTCATGTACGCGGTGTCCGACCTCGATGCCTGGGCCGACCAGCGCAGCTACGAGGCCACGTCCGATCCCGAATACGCCGAGCGCCACGCGGGCGACTACCGTGATGGCCGCTGATCGTCGGCGCGTGGGTGGCCTTCGCCATGTCCAGCCCGCCAGGGCAAGCCTTGCCGCAGCGCGAACAGCTCGATCTGTTCCGAGCGCTGCCGGGCGACATGGCGCCACGCGATTCCCAGGACTTGATGGCCTTTCCGTTCTTCTCGCTTGCCAAGTCGCGGCGCACGGCGCCGATCGACTTCCGCAGCGGGAACGTCACCATTCGCGTGGAAGGCACGCAGGAGCACGGCATCGCAACGATATGGGATGCCGACGTGCTGATATGGGCCGCCTCGCAGATCGTGGAGGCGCGCGACGCGGGCCTGCGCCCGTCGCGCTGGATACGCGCCACGCCTTACGAGATTTTGCGCTTCATCGGGCGCGGCACGTCCCTCAACGACTACCAGCGCCTGAAGGCCGCCCTCGACCGGCTGCAATCGACCACGGTGGCCACGTCCATCCGCGAAACCACGGGAAGGCGCTTGCATCGCTTCTCGTGGATCAACGAGTGGAAGGAACTCGCCGACGCCAGCGGCACCCCGCTGGGCATCGAGCTGATCTTGCCGGACTGGTTCTATGCCGGCGTGCTCGACGCCGCCCTGGTGCTGACCATCGACCCGGCCTATTTCCGCTTGAAAGGCGGTATCGAACGCTGGCTGTACCGCCTGGTGCGCAAGCATGGCGGGCGGCAGGAGCACGGCTGGCAATTCGACTTCCGACACCTGTACCGCAAATCCGGCAGCGCGGCCCGCTTCTCGGACTTCGCCTACGACGTGCGCGCCCTGGTGGCGCGGCAGTCGTTGCCCGGCTACGTCCTCGGCATCGAGCGGATGCCGGACGACAACACCGAGCTGCTGACCTTCCGGCCCGTGCCGCACGCGGCACGGGGATAACTGCGGGAGAACCTGTGGACGGCCTCGTGCTATCAGGAGTACCGGGTATCGTGCTATCAGGAGTACGACCCTCGTGCTATCAGGAGTACGAAAACGCCGGAAAGCCAACAACGGCGCGGGTTTGCGTTCCCTCTAACTTACCTAACAAGAAATACATAACTTTTAGTAGAAGCGCGCCGTTTCGGTGGACAACCACGAAATGGCACGCCCAGGCCGGCTTTCCAGCTCGGAGGGCCGCGCCATGATCTTCGCGTTTCTCAACCAGAAAGGCGGCGTCGGCAAGACCACGCTCGCCACGCACATCGCCGGCGAACTGGCGATGCGCGGCCTGCATGTCATCCTGCTGGATGCCGACCCGCAGGGGTCATCGCTCGACTGGACGCAGCGGCGTAGCCAGCAGGGCCTGCCCCGTCTGTTCAGCGCCGTGGGCCTTGCCCGCGAAACGCTGCATCAGGAAGCGCCAGAACTCGCCAGGCGGGCCGATCACATCATCATCGACGGCCCGCCGCGCATCGCCGCCCTCGCGCGCTCCGCGCTGCTGGCGGCCGAGCGCGTGCTGATCCCCGTGCAGCCCAGCCCCTACGACGTATGGGCTTCTGCCGAGATGGTCGCACTGATCCGCGAAGCACAGGTGTTCCGGCCAGCGCTACGCGCGGCCTTCGTCATCAACCGGCGCGTCAGCACCACCATCATCGGCAGGGAGGCACGGCAATCGCTGGCCGAACAGCCGCTGCCCGCGCTGCGCTCGGAGATCCACCAGCGCATCGTCTTTGCCGACAGCGTAGCCGCTGGCCGGCTCGCCCGCGAAACCGCGCCCGACAGCGCCGCTGCCCGCGAGATCGCCGCGCTCACCGACGAACTGCTGCGGTGGCCGACATGACTGGAAAGCCATCACCACGCAGCAAGCGCGTCGGCATCGGTGTACGTCCCCCAGCGAATCCGCACGCCGAAGCGTGGATTCGCCAGGGCGACGCAGATGCCTTGCAGAAAGGCGACCTCTACACCGCTCGACTGACGCTTGACATCACGCCCGCCATGCGGGCGCGCATCAAGGTGTCGGCCTTCACGCGAGGCGTGACCGTAGCCGAACTGCTGCGCAGCCTGCTGGAGCGGGAGTTTCCCCCGGAGGGCACGCCGTGAACGCATCCGCTTCGACCGCCCACACCCCCAAAGCAAGTGCGCCCACGGCTGCACCGCCGCCGGCGCCTTCGACACTCGCCGGCCAGGCCGGCAACGTGCCGCTGACGCGCGTGGCGCTGACCTACATCGAACCCCGCTTCAAGCTCTACCTGCGCTTCGGCGAACCGGCGCGCACGCTCCAGCTCGACCGCTGGCGGCGCTGCGCCGTGTTCCTGCCGAACGCGGTTCTGTGCCGCATCCGTTGGCAGGCCAACGACTACGGCACGATCCGCTGGCAGCTCATGGTGATGCAGACCGCCACGCCGCTGGACGCCGTGCAACGCATCCCCGGCGTGCAGCCGGGCGCGCGTCTGCTGTTGCACGCCGAAGGCGATGCCAACGTTCGCGCCGTGCTGGAACGCATCGACGACATCGAGGCGCTGGGCATCGCAGCCGCAGACACATCGCCCGCGTACTGGCGCACGCTCGCGAACCGGCTCGCAGCGCGCTCGGCGTTACCCACATACACCACAGAACGGCACGCCGCCTGGCTGGCAGGGAGGGCATTGCCATGACCACGATTTCCACGACCGGCCCCGTGCCGCATCCTCGCTCGCGCCTGCGCACTCGCCTCGTGCTGGCAGGCTTCGCCACCGTCGGCCTCGCTGCGCTGGCCTGGGCTGCGTTCGTGCAGCCCCTGCCGCGAATGGCCTACAACCCGTCCGACAGCGTGGCGGTCGGTTGGTATCGCATCGAACCGTTCGACCCGCGCACCGCCTCGCGGCCACGTCCGCTGTCCGTGGACAGCATCGTGCTGGTGCCGCTGCCCGACAGGGCCGCCATGCTGGCTGCGCAGCGCAGTTACCTACCGACCCGCGTTCCGCTGCTCAAACGTGTGGGCGCAGTCGCGCCACAACACGTCTGCATCGTCGCCGGCCAGGTTCGCATCGACGGCGTGCCGGTGGCCGCCGCCCTGCCTGCCGACCGGCAGGGCCGACCGCTGCCATCCTTGCAGCTTTGCCGCCGTCTCGAACCGGGCGAACTGTTCCTCTTGAGCGTGACCAACCCAGCGTCGTTCGACAGCCGCTATTTCGGGCCGGTCAGTGCATCCACCGCGATCGGCGTTGCGCATCCGATCTGGCTGGAGACACGTCCATGATGGCCGCCGATTCGCTGCACTTTGCCGCGCCTCTCATCGTGCCATCGGGCATGTCGTTCTACTGTTCGTCGCCTTGTCATCGCACGTGCAGTGCGGGTGCATTCGCACCGCACTTCGCGCTGCCTTCGGCGCAGCCGTCCAACGTGCAGGCGTCTTGCCTCGAACGCGCCTGGCCTGCGGCCATTGGCGTGTTCGCCGGCGGGCTGGCTGCTGGTGCAGCAGCGCCGCGGGGCCGCCGATGCCCGGAGCGGGAGCGAGGGGCAAAGGCGGAAGGCAAGACAAAAGGACGCGGCACCGGGCCGCGTCGAAGGCCTGTCTGCACATGGGGGTGGCGCGGCACGGAGCGGCTTTGCCGCCGTGCCGCGTGGGGCGCGAGGCCCGCGCCAATGCAGGCATGTCCGCGTGCTTCGCACGCCCGGAGACGCCGGAGCTTGCCAGGGGCGCTGCCATGACCGACCGCCGCGACGACGATTTCCGGGTGCGCCCTGGCGCGCCGAAGAACCGAGGCAAAGGCCAGGGCCAGAGCTTCGTTTCCAAGGTGCTCAAGCGGGCTGGCAAAGCCAGCGGCGGCAAGTCGGCGGTGCGCCGTCCTGTCGCTGGCGGGAGCGGCCAGCACGCGGGCCAGCGGCCCGGCTCACGGCTTGGGCGCGGCCATACGGCAGCGCGCTTCGCAGGTGCAAAGCTGACACCCATGTCACGGCGCGTGACCGTCAAGACGCTGCTGGTCAACCAGCGCAACGCCAGCCCGCAGTCGCTCGCCAAGCACCTGCGCTACATCGAGCGCGACGGTGCCGGCCGGGACGGCGAGCCGGGCCGTGCCTACGGGCCGCAGACCGACCATGCCGACCTCGATGCCTTCAAGGAACGCTGCCAGGACGACCGACACCATTTCCGTTTCATTGTTTCCCCGGAAGACGGAGCCGAGCTGGACGACCTGCGCACCTACACCCGGCACCTGATGAACCGCATGGAGGCCGACCTGGGAACGCGGCTGGATTGGGTGGCGGTCGATCACTGGAACACCGACAACCCGCACACGCACCTGATCGTGCGCGGACGCGACGATACCGGCAGAGACCTCGTCATCGCGGGCGACTACATCGCCCACGGCTTCCGCCATCGCGCCGCCGAGCTGGCGACGGAATGGCTGGGGCCGCGCACCGAACTGGAGATCCAGCAGACCTGGCAGCGCGAGGTGAAGCAAGAGCGGTGGACGAGCCTCGACCGCACGTTGCAGCGCGAGGTCGGCGAGGATGACCGGGTGCGGATCGAACGCTTCAACGAACCGACGTTGCAACGCCAGCGCCTGCTACTGATCGGCCGGCTGCAACGCTTGCAGCGGCTCGGCCTGGCCGACGAGGTGCAGCCCAGCACCTGGGCCATCCATGCCGACGCTGAGAAGACCCTGCGTGCCCTGGGCGAGCGTGGCGACATCATCCGCACCATGCAGCGCGCCATGAGCGGCCAGCCGCGCGAGCTGGCGGTATTCGAGCCGGCCGACGACGGCCGTACCCTCGTCGGCCGCGTGGCCGCCAAGGGGCTGGCCGACGAGCTGCACGACCGCGGCTATCTGGTCATCGACGGCGTGGACGGCAAGGCCCACTACGTCGCTTTGAACGCCCGCGACGAACTGGCGAGCTACCCCACCGGCGCGGTGGTGGAGGTGCGTGGTTCCGCCGAGGTACGGGCGGCGGACAAGAACATCGCCGCACTGGCGAGCGATGGCCTGTACCGTACCGATCATCACCTGGCGATCGAGCAAGGCCGAGCCAAGCCCGGCCGCGACCCGCAGGAAGTCGTCGCGGCCCACGTCCGACGGCTGGAAGCCCTGCGCCGGGCCGGCATCGTGGAGCGCGTGGCGGAAGGGCTATGGAAAGTGCCGGACGACCTATCCGAGCGTGGGCGCCAGTACGATGCGCAGCGACTGGGCGGCGTGGCCGTGGACCTGAAATCTCACCTGCCGATCGAGCGGCAGGCCCGCGTGATCGGCGCCACCTGGCTCGACCAGCAACTGATCGGCGGCGGCCGGGGATTGGGCGACCTGGGCTTTGGTGGCGATGCCAAGCAAGCCTTGCAGCAGCGCGCCGACTTCCTCGAAGAACAGGGGCTGGCCCAGCGGCGTGGGCAGCGGGTGATTCTCTCCCGGAATCTGCTGGAAACGCTGCGCAATCGGGAGCTGGCGCAGGCCGCCCAGCACATTGCCGCCGATAGTGGGTTGGAGCATCGGCACGTCACAGACGGGCAGCGCGTAGCCGGCATCTACCGGCGCTCGGTCATTCTCGCCAGCGGTCGCTATGCGCTGCTCGATGACGGCATGGGGTTCAGTCTGGTGCCTTGGCGGCCGATAATCGAGCCACGACTGGGGCAGCAGATCGCCGCGACTGTACGCGGCGGCGGTGTGTCATGGGAGGTTGGACGGCAACGAGGTCCTGGGATTGGATAGGGGCCGTAGGCTGTCGTACCGAGTTAAGGTGTCGAGCAGCGTTCTGGCCCTAGCTTCTGTGCTCCGTTAAGGCGACTAGTCTGTGCTTATCGCCGACGCTGTGGGTGCATGGTTGCTTGCCGATTCCGGTGCAACTCGCAAACGCGCTGCCCCGACCTGAACTGCCCATTCAACGATCTGCCCGGCCAACACGTCCGTCGCGACACCGAACGCGCTCACCACATCTGCCTCTCGCTTGCTGCCTGTAGCTTGGATTGCTTCGAAGCGTCTACTGGCAATAGCAGTCCGTTTGGCCGGATCGACCAGTTGCACATCGAGCCGAACCCGAACCGCGGCGATCGCTTCAGTGCCGCGGTATTCGAGCTGGAACGCCCGTAGCGTACTGCGCAACTCCATATCGGCGCTCATTGGCGTGCTATCGGTAATCACCGAAGTCGACCGCCCATCGCGCATGAAGGCTTCGACGATTCGGTCGCGTAGCAGCACCGGTGCGGGGTCGGCCCAACGCACTCCTTGCCAAGCCGACAAGCGACCATCGGGCTGCGCAATGAAAAGCCGCTCCGAATCCAGGACGCGACTACTCTCAGGGGCGTAGACGCGCAGCGCCCCAGGTCCAGGAACGGCGCGTGGCGTACTCTCCGCCTGGGCGATGTGATAGTCGGGCAGTTTGTAGGTGACCATTGGAGCTGTTTTGGGAAGCACACTGCACGCGGACAAGCCGAGTACTAGCGTCATAGTCGCGGCAGCGACGGGAATCATCCTGGCGGAAGTGTTCACGGCTTGGTTTCCTCAATGTTCTCTCCACCGAGCAGGTATTGCGCCGGATTGCGATCCAGTCGGCGCAGCACGGTGTTTAGATTGGCCAGCGCCTGCTGGAGTTCGTGCATGGCAGGGCCTGTGGCGGCCATGCCTTGGTTCAGCGATTCCTGATTGTTTTGCAGTAGCGTCTCAACCCTGAAAGCGGCGCGTTCGAGGGATGCCGTTGCATCACGCGTGTTCACCATGATTTGCTTACCATCGTTATTTAGTAGCAGGTTGGCATCGCGAAGAGTGCTATTTGCTTGGCGCACGGCAGCTGTCGATTCTCTGCTTGCTTCGGTCAGATTGCTGATTAACGTCGCGATCTCGGCCCTCTGGTCAGCGACCGCGCCCGTAGTCTGTTCGAGATTCACTAGACTGCGGTGCACAAGAGCCAAATTCTCCTTCGACAGTAACTCCTGCGTGCGCAGCAAGATGCCGTTGAGTGTCGTCATGCTGTTACCCTCGCCGGAGACCAGGGATGCCATCGCCGAACGTGGCGCGAGGATCAACGGTTCCTCGTCCTCTTTCCGATCCAGCAATGGCACGTTTGGCCCACCGTCGCTCAACTCGATCACCGCGTTGCCGGTAATTCCCGTGATGACCAATTCAGCGCGGGTATCCTGCCGGACCGGGATGGTGGCATTGATACGCACGCGCGCTATCGCCCGCCTTGGGTCAGGCGGCGAAAGAGAAAGTGCAACGACTTCGCCAATCGTGATTCCGCTGTACTGAACCTGGCTGCCGGGCGTAAGCCCGGTCACTGGCTCATCGAACATGATCCGGTAATACTGGTAATCGTGGTCGGAACGTGTGTCGCTGAGCCAGAGCGCGAAGCCGATACCAATCGCACCGAGCAGCACGACGAACAGACCAATGAATACATGATGGGCACGTGGCTCCATGATCAGACCACCTCGTTTTCAGAGTGTAAATATTGCGTGCGCCCAGCCCAATGCGTGCGCGACGGAAGAATGATGCAGATGCGGAAGGGTTTCATGGCTGCGTCTCTTGGCTGGAAGCACCAGTGGCCTGTGCGGCCGCACGGCCACGGGGGCCGTGAAAGTATTCCTGTATCCACGGGTGCTTGAATCGCTCGACTGCCTCGATGCCGTCGTTGATGAGTACCTTCTGGTTCGCCAGGACCGCGACACGGTCGCATATGGTGTACAGCGTATCGAGGTCGTGGGTTACCAGAAACACCGTGAGACCCAGTGCATTGCGCAGGGTCAGAATCAATTGGTCGAAAGATGCAGCCCCGATTGGATCCAGTCCTGCGGTGGGTTCGTCAAGAAACAGGATGTTCGCATCAAGCGCCAAGGCTCTCGCCAGTGCTGCTCGTTTCACCATGCCTCCGGACAACGAGGCCGGATATTTGTCTCCCGCTCCGGCAGGCAACCCCACCAAGCCCAGCTTGCTTCTTGCCAAACGCTCGGCAAGAGGCCGCGCCAGACCGACATGCTCGATTAAAGGAAGAGCGACGTTCTCCAAGACGGTCAGCGATGAATACAACGCGCCCTTCTGGAACAGAATGCCGAACCTTCGCTCCATACGCGCGCGTGCAAGCCATTGGGCTCGCAGTAGGTCGCGCCCCCCGATACGGACCACGCCCGAATGCGGCTTCTGCAGCCCGACGATGCTACGCAAGAGCACGGATTTCCCGGTGCCTGATCCTCCCACCACGCCAAGGATTTCCCCGCGTCGCACGTCCAGGTCCAGGTCCTGATGGACCTGCTGGGTTCCAAACCTGTTGTCTAGGCCGCGCACTTCAATAGCGTGTCGCACACCGTTGTCGGTGTCTTCCTTCACCGCGCTCACCAGCCCATCTCCATGAAGAACAGTGCAGCGATGGCATCGATCAGGATCACCATGAAGATTGATTGCACAACACTAGAAGTCGTGTGGTCGCCTACCGACTCAGCGCTACCGGCGACCTTGAACCCTTCATGGCAGCCGATAGCGGCGATCATCACCGCGAAGAGCGGGGACTTGCTCATTCCGACAAGAAAATGGCGCACCTCGATTTTTTCCTGCACGATGGCAAGGAACTGTGCAGGAGGAATCTCCAAGCTCAGTGCGCATACAGTGGCGCCGCCCACAATGCCAGCCAAGATGCCTACTAATGTGAGCAGTGGCAAGGACACAAGAAGCGCCAGCACGCGTGGCAGCACCAGCAACTCGATGGGGTCGAGCGCGTTGGAGCGAAGCGCATCGATCTCTTCATTTGCCTTCATCGAACCGATTTGGGCGGTATACGCGCTTGCGGTACGGCCTGCAATCAATATGGCCGGGAGCAGCACTCCGAACTCGCGCATGAACGAGAAGGCGACCAGATGCACCGAGAAGATGCTCGCACCGAAGTTGGCCAGCACCGTTGCGCCCAGGAACGCCACCACCATTCCTACCATGAAGCTCAGTAGCGCCACGATGGGAATGGCGTCCACCGCTGACCGCTGGATTTGAGCGATCACCGAGGTCGTGCGCCAGCGACGCGGGTGACGAACGGTACGGCTCCATGTTTCGATGATCTGACCCACGAACCCGGCCAGACCAAGACACGCACGACAGCCCTGTTCCACGGTCAGGCCTATGCGTCCCAGACCGCGGAGCAGAGGATTCCCGCTCACCGCTGCTTTGTCCGTCTTCTGCTGAGCGGTAGCAGCGGCGGCAAGCGCTTTCATTAGGGCGAGGCGATCCGGGGACAGATTTGGAGCTGCCTCCGGCCGGTCGAGTATCGAGTCTGGCCCGAGAATTTCCACCAGCAGAGCCGCGCCGGCGGTGTCCAGTCTCTGGACTTGCGTCCAGTCGAGCAAGGGAGTGGCGTACCCCTCGGCATGGCTGATGCGGGCGGCGGACACGGATTTTGCCAGACTGGCGTAGTGCTCTATCGTCCAGTCGCCACCCGCCAGCCATTTGTGATCACCGCCGACCATGGCATCCTGCCGGAGCCAAGCCTGTGAAGCGTTGCTCATGGCTGCGTGTCCCGCCAAGCGCTGTCGATGCGCTCGATGCAGTTCGTGATCGCCGCTTTGGCATGACCCAGCAATGTGTACGAACCGGCGAACTCTTTAATGACGTTGCCGCGCTCGAAGCAACTGGCGGCAGCAACGCGTCGTCCCGTACTTACATCGACTGCTTCGAACTCTAGGCTGGCACCGCCCGTCGTCACGGGTCCAACCAGCAGGGTCGTCATTGCATTGACTGCCCGATTCGGTGTCTGCAGTTCGGTGACCGCTACACGCACCCGAACCTGTCCCGTGCCACCTGGGGTGGCGGGACTTTTGCCTTCCTGGCGTTTCAGTTCGCTCGTCACATGGTCTAGCACTTCACGCTGCTGCGCGTCATCGAGCCCATCGATGCGACCCGAGGCGGTCTTGATCTGCGCATCTTCCACCACGACAGCGGCATAACGCTTGGGCTCGAATCCCGCTGCGCGGTACATCAGTACGTTCTCGTATCGTGTCGGCGATAACTTCTCGTAGTCGCCGAGAAATCCGGAGCGCGTCATGCTGTTGGTCGCGCATCCAGAGAGCGCGGCTGCTACGCAAAAAAAAATGCCGCCGCGGATCAATGCAGTTTTGCTCTTCATAATGGGTCTCCTTGATCAAACGAAACTAAGACAGGCAATGCCTGCTGCGATGAGGGCGGTGCCAGACCAGCGCGTCACTGATGCGAGATCGCCTAGCAAGAGGGCGCCGATACCCAAGTTTCCAAGTAGCCCGATTCCTGCCCAGGCTGCAGAGGCCGCGCTGATCGGAATCCGCTTGAGCGCGAGCCACAAAAGTGCGCCGCTGGCCGCCATGCACGTCACTGCCACACAGAGGCCGACCCAGCGCGTCGGACCGCCCGCCGTGATGGCCCGCAGGCCCAATGGATAGCCCGCTCCTAGAACCCCTGCGGCAATGACAATCGACCAGGATTTCCAGATCAGCGGATGGATGCTGAATCGCATAAGCCTAGCGAGACATACGGATGAAGCGTGGGTACATACGAATTCTGAGAATGCGCAGCACGAGGCGGTCCGCAAGAGACTCATGAGCGATCTCCATGCGCGGTGGCGGCACTCAGGCTCCACGGCCCAATTCGCTTGATTCCAAACAGGACTTCGTAAAGCAACGGAATCAAGCCCAACGTCACCAGCGTTCCGAGCGCCAGCCCACCGATCATCGCGATCGCCATCCCTGTCCATAACGGTCCGGAGAAGAGCATGAGTGGCACCAGTCCCGAAATGCAGGTGACCTTGGTCATCACGATTGGACGAAGTCGTTGTATCGCGGCCCCAACCAAGGCTTCATGGCGCGGCAGGCCTTCCGCTAAGCCCTGGTCGATGCGTTCCAGCAACAGCACGGCGTTGTTGACAATGATCCCGAACAAGGCCAGTACGCCGAAGGTCGCCATGAAGCTGAAAGGTGTGCCGGTTAGCTTCAGAGCCAATACCACGCCGATAAGCGTGAAAGGGATCGTCGCGAGGATCACACCGAGCTTGCGGAAGGAATTGAACTGCCATACGAACAGCATCAGCATCGCCAGAAATGCGAGGGGCATGTAGGTCGACAGCGCGGCGTTCGATTCGGCAGCTTCCTCGATCTCGCCGCCAAGTTCGACCGAGTAGCCCGCGGGCAGGTCCAAGGCAGCGACGCTAGGCACCAGGCGGTTGACGATCTCCTGGGCGGTGTAGGAGGTGTTCTGTCCTTGCACGGTGATCGTGCGGATGAGATTGCGCCGTTGGATGACCGATGGCTCGCTCGCGAGCGATACGTCTGCGACCTGGGCCAGCGTCACCGCCGGACCGCCGTTGCTGGGATAGATGAGCGTCGCGCCTACGTCTGCCGTGCTGCGACGCTCGCTTACGATGCTGCGCAGGACGATCGGAACGGAGGTGTCACCGTCGCGAATCACCGAGATCGATCGGCCGCTGTAGCGGACATCCAGCCCGCCAGCGATGTCTTCAGTCGTTACGCCCGCCCGACGCGCGCGGTCCTGGTCAACCTTTACGTCGATGCGGCCAATGCGCGTATCCCAATCGTTCTTGACGTTGATGGTTCCGGGCAGCTTGCGCAGTGCTGCTTCGATTTTGGACGCAGCCTCCAACAATACCTCCTCATCCGGACCGCTGACACGATAGATGGCGGTCCCTGATTCGGTCGCACCGAGCGAGAAGCGCTTGGGCTCGGCGCGCACGTCGCCATGTGCGTGCGCAAAGTAGCTGCGGGTTCGGGCGAGGACAGCGTCGATGTCGCTCTTCGGCTTCAGTGTGACAACGAAGTACGCGATGTTCGATGCCGGCAGCGGTGGATTCAGGCTAAGGATGAAGCGAGGTCCACCATCGGCGACGTAGCCGATGTGATCGGAGACTTCTGGATTGATGTTCTTGTCGCCCAGCCAACTACTGATCTGCTTCACGCGTGCGAGCGTTTCGCGCGAATCCGTACCTGGGGCGAGCTGCACCGGAATCTGGAACTGAAGCCGGTCGGACTTGGGCATGAAATCGTAAGGCAGGGTGGTGAAGCCATACAGCGCAATGGCAAGCGCCGCGATCATCGACGCTACATAGACCGCCTTATGGTGGAGAACCCACTCCAGTACGCGCCGGTAGCCACGGTAGAAGCGGGTGTCATACGCGTCGCCATGCTCCTGCTTGTGGTGGGGTTTGGCGAAGTGGTAGCACAACAGGGGCGTGACAGTCAGGCACAGCAGCCACGATGCGAACAACGTCAGTGCCAGCACGACCACGAGATTGTGCAGATACTCGCTCGTGGCGTTCTGGCCAAAAAAGAACGGCGAGAACACGATCACGATCACGAGCGAGGACGTGAGCAGCGGAATGGCGAGCGTGCGGCCCGCCTCGAGGCAGGCATGCTTACGATCTTCGCCACCGGCTAGGCGGCGTTCGATGTCTTCGGCAATCACAATGCCGTTGTCCACCAACAAGCCGAGCGCAATGATGATGGCGCCCATCGAGACGTTCTGAAGCTCGATGTTCATCGCGCGCATGACGATGAGTGCACTGAGGATCGTCAACGGCACGATCATGCCCACGATGATCCCGGTTCGCCAACCGAGGAATAGCACGACGACACCGAGGACGACGATGATCGTCTCCATCATGACGTGGTTCATTTTGCCCATCTCGTGCTTGACGACATCGGCCTGGAAAGTGACGTATGACAGATCGAAACCCGCCGGCAGCAGCTTCTCCTGGTCTGCAACCCGTGCTTTGAGCGCTTTTCCGAACTGCTCCACGTTTTGACCAGAGGCCATCGAAACCGCCATGACGACCGCGGGCTGGCCTTTGTAGATGGCGGCAGACTCCGGCGGATCGGCTGGCCGCACACTCACCTGCGCCAGTTCACCCAATGCGATCGTCGGCATGGGCGCCGTACTACTTTGCGGTCGCGGCAGCGCGATCGGCATTGCTCGCAGGGAGGGAGCGTCACTCACTTCGCCACTGACCGCCAAGGTTGCATTGATGCCGCCGACGACAATTTGTCCACCCGAAGCGACGACGTTCTGTTTGACGAGTTGGTCGATCACCCCCTGTGGTGTCAGCTCCAATCGCGCAAGCCTAGGCCGATCGAACTCGAGATAGACGCGCTCTTCCTGCAGGCCGTAGAAAGTGATGCGCTCAATACCAGGCACGGTGTACAGGCGGTCGCGCATCTGCTTGAGCGCGACGCGCATCTCGCTCATGGAGTAACCTGGTGCAGTGACCGCAATCGAGGCAACCGCGACGCGGCCGAAGTCTTCGTCGACGAAAGGCCCCATCGTGCCCTGTGGTAAGGCATCCTTCGAATCGGCGACCTTGGCCCGGACGCGCTGCCAGATCGGTGCCAAGTCGGTGTAGCGGTCCCAGATCGTGACCTGGATCATGGCGCTGCCTGCGCGCACGGTGCTCGTCACGCGCTTGACCTCTGCCAGTTCGCGCAAGCGCTCCTCGATCGGCCGGGCAATGAGTTGCTCAACGCGTTCGGCGGGCAGCCCCGGGTTCAACGCCGTGACCATCGCATCGCGGACCGTGACAGTCGGCTCCTCCTGAGAAGGAAAATTCAGGAAGGTCGCGATGCCGGCGACGAAAATGATAAGCGCTACAAAGTAGGTAAGTCGACTGGCGCGCAGCGCCATCTCGGTGATCTTCATGATGAAGTAACCTGGTGGATCGCGTTAGCGCTTGGTCAATTGAGTGGTGGCTTCCAGTGGTGTCACTGGCTGTCCATCGGTGAGCCATCCGCCTCCGGCGGCAACCACCGTCTCGCCGGGCTTAAGTCCAGCGAGGACGCGCGCGCTGTCTCCTTCCTGTGCCGGCGTGAAGCGCACCGCGCGACGGTGCACCTTCTTATCTGCAGGGGTGTAGACGAAGACGGAAGCCTCACCCGGCTTCGTGCCGAGCACCAGCGAGGCATAAGGGACGGATACAGTCTCGGGCCGAGAGGTCTTGGAGGTCGCCGCAGGTGCGTCGAGCACGACCTGTACGGGAATACCTGGCCGAAGTGCGCGCGCTTGCGCGTTATCTTCAGGCACTAGCACCACGGGTAGGAGCGAGCCATTTTCGGCGCGCAGACCGACACGACGTACCACCGCTCGGATTGGTTGTTCGGCTCCGCTCCAGAACAGTTCTGCGCGTTGGCCGACATCTATGTGAGGTGCCTGTGTAGTAGACGCGTTCGCGATGATCTCAGTGCCACTGCGCACACCGTCGACCTGAAATACCGGCGCACCAGCAGCAATGTCGGTGAACGCCAAAGCCAGCTTTTCCGCCACGACACCATCGAAAGGAGCGACGATCATCGTGCCACGTTGTGCTCGTTCGGCCAGGCCAAGCGCTGCCTTGGCAGTGCGCGCTTGGCCCTCTGCGACCGCTAGCTGCGCCTTGGCGCTCTCGAACGCAGCAGGGGAGATGACTTCGCTTTCGAGCAACCGGCGCTGTTGATCTGTCTGTACACGTCGATCCATCAGGCCGGCTTCGGCGGCCGCCAGGGATGCTTGCGCTTGCGTCACGCGAAGCCGGTCAGGTTCCGCATCAAGTTCTGCCATGACTTGACCGCGGGCGAACCGTTCACCCACGTCGACGTTCAACTTGGCGATCCGTCCTCCTGTTTCAAATCCTAGGATGCTGCGCTCGGTTGCTCGCGCCGAGCCAGTCAATTCGATGCGGGAGCTATGCGGAAGATCCGACTGCGCGGCGGCGAGCTTCACTGCGCGCGGAGGCTCGGATACGGTGGATTGCGAGTTTCCGCACCCTGAGACCAGGGTCGAAATGAATAGTGTGCAAGCAACCGTCAAGGAGCGCAGTGCGCACGCGGTCATGAAAGCTCTACGGACGCGACTCATGGGTGTCCTTTCGCAGGGATCAGTTCGAGATGGCCCGAGGCGAGATCCTGGAGCGCCCGAAAGAAATGCCGCCGCTCTGCGGGTGCGAGTATCGGCAGACCCAGGAGATCGGCGAACAGGGCGCCATCCAATGCCAGCATGATGAGTGCCGCGGTCTCGGTGCCACGCGGGGATCGACGCACGCGTTCGTACTGCACGCGATAACACTCGCGCAGTGGGTCGAGAAGTGTTGGATCTTCCGCAGCTGCCGCGAGCAGCGCTGCGCCCATCTTCTGCATCTCGTCGTCGGGTATCGCTTCCACCTGGCTCGACAGCCAGGGGTCCGGGTCTCCGGCAAACCTGCGCTCGTGATTGGCTTGTACCGCGTCGAACGCCCGGATCATCTCGTCGATCAGTGTCACGAACAAATCGCGTTTGGTCTTGAAATGATAGAGAAACGCCCCTTTGCTCAACCCGGCCCGCACGACGACGGCGTCCAGCGTCAGACGACTGGCGCCTTCCTCCAGCACCAGTTCGCGAGCGGCCTGCAGGATGCGCTCGCGAGTTAGCTGGGCTCCTTGCTGGAGAACGGGCTGCGCATCGGTGCTGCTATGGGCGGTGGACGGGGGGGGCAACTTTGTTTTCGCGCGAGGCGGCATGGTCGTGCTCCAAAAAAAGCTTGAGTCATATACAGTCCAGACGGTATAGTAGAAGGCGTAAAACAGTCCGTCAAGACTTTTTCGGAATGCAAGGACCTGCCATGTCTCAAATTCTTGAACGCTATCGCCTCATGGCCATGATTTCGCCGCTAATGCTTCTTGCGGCTTGCAGCCATGCTCCGCACTCTGCCGATCCGCCTCGCCTGGATGTACCGGCCCATTTCTCAAATGAAGAGGGAGGTGAAGGCATCCTGGACAAATCACCCCGCCGTACTCTTCCCGTCGACTGGTGGACGGCCTACGGCGATCCACAGCTCAATGTCCTAGTCCGGGCGGCGCTGGAGCGCAACACCGAACTGTCGATTGCGCGCGCGCGCGTCGACGAGGCCTCGGCCGCCACGCGGCGAGCACGGGCCTCCCTGCTCCCCTCGTTGTCCGCGGGCACGCAGGCAACTCGAGGACGCGACTATTCAGAGAACGTTGCGATCGGCAATGATGGCCGCGCCACGTTGTCTGCATCGTGGGAGGCAGACCTGTCGGGGCGGCTTTCGCAGGCAGCAGAAGGTGCGCGCCTGGATGCGGTGGCAGCCGAACAAGCGTGGGTTGCCACGCGTTGGCAGGTCGCGTTTGAAACAGTGTCGGCGGCTGTGCAGCAGCGCCAAGCCAGTGAACTCGAAGCGCTCGCCACGGCGCGGCTGGCATCCGCCGAGCGACTCGTCTTGCTGACACAACGGAAGTTCGAGGCCGGACAAGCTACCGGCTTCGACATCGAGCGAACCCGCTCCGGCGTCGTCGCACTGCGTGTGGAGCAAGAGCAACTTCGGCGTGCGCGCGGCGAGGCGACGCATGCACTTGATGTACTAGCGGGACAAACGCCCGGAGCGTCTGCAGCTTCTCCGACTCTTGCTTCACTCGCCGCCCCCAATTGGACACCGACACGCATACCTGCGGACCTGCTGAGTGAGCGGCCCGACGTGCGCGCCGCCGAAGCGAAGTTCGCAGCCGAAACCGCGCGCTGGAACGCAGCCGAAGGCGAACGCTTCCCTAAGCTGGTGTTGGACCTGAGCGGCGGACGGCAGCGCGTTGAGAGTGCGGGGACGCGCATTACCGGCAACATTTTTTCACTTGGGGCCGGGGTTTCGTTGCCGATCTTCGATGGTGGCGCGATCCGTGCCGGCATCGAGACCGGAGAGGCGCGCAGCCGAGCTGCGCGCGCGGAGTTCGAGCGCACTTTGTTGAGTGCATTGCAGGACGTAGAGAACGCATACCTCGGTTGGCATACGCAGCACGCCGCACTGGAGCATCAGACCGAGGGGGTCGCAGTCGCGGAGCGTCAGCTCGATCGCAGCCGCCGTCTGTTTGAGGCGGGACAAGTGGACGCCACGGTGGTGGCCGAGGCTGAGGCGGGGGTGATGTCAGCGCAGGCTTCGCTGATCCGCACGCGGGCCGAGACAGCCGTGCAATGGGGTGTGCTGGCAAAAGCACTATCCGGCCCACCTGTTTGATCGGGGAAGCTTGCTGGAGCAGCTTGCGAAGGCTAGATAGCGTGGCGCAAGGCGAAGGTGGTGAGGCCTAAGTGAGGAGGAATGCGAACATGGAAATTCGGCATCTGCGCTACTTTCTAGCGGTGGCAGAGGAACTGCACTTTGCCCGAGCCGCAGAGCGCCTCCACATCGAGACATCGCCGCTGTCGCGCGCCATCAAAGAGCTTGAAGAGGAGTTGGGCGTAGCGCTATTTGCGAGAACCACTCGGAGCACCCGCTTGACTCGTGCAGGCAGACTCTTCTTTGAGAGCGTACCCCGTGTCTTCGCAGCTTTGCAGCAGGCGCGCGACAGTGTGAACGCCGCAGCCAATGGCTTTCATTGCCAGCTCCGTATTGCATTGTCTGATGGAATCACGCCATCGCGCCTGCCTGCGTTGTTGGCGCTCTGCCGGCAGGAAGAGCCGGAAGTGGAAGTTCGCTTCTTCGAAGTGCCTTTGTCACAGCAAATCAAGGGATTGTGTGGCGAACTGTACGATCTCGGCTTCGCTCAATCGGATGAAGTCGGCGAAGGCATCATCGCCGTGCCGGTGTGGAGTGACCCTCTGATGGTAGCTGTGCCCGCACGGCACCCCTTGCTATCCCACAAACAGATTCCCCTGGAAGAGCTGTTGCGGTATCCGCTGGTGCTCTGCGACGCGGTGGCGTGTGAGGGCCATGCTCGGCAAGTTGAACGGGTGCTACGTCGCGTGGACATTGAGCCTCTAATTGCCGAACGCGTGACTTCCAGCGATCTAATGATGGTCCTGGTTTCGGCGGGACTTGCACTAGGCCTCACAGGAGGTGCGCATATTACTGCCAGCAGGGAACAGGGTGTGGTCGCACGGCCGCTGACTGGAGGTTCGCCCATGCTCACGACCTATCTGCTACGACCGGCCAGCGAGCCGTCAGAAATACTGACTCGCTTCATGGAACGCGTTCATTCGATCAAATCTCCAGACGCCAAAAGTCGGCGGTAAACCATCACACAATCTCCCAAGGAAACTTAACCATGAAGAAGATTGCTCTCATATTGCTTTCCTCGACACTGGCAGCCTGCAGCCCATCCGGGAAACCAGATAAAGGCAACCTTCCGACGGTCGATGAATTAGCGCTCAATCCTGAGCGGCTGAAAAAGTTGCGCCAGCAATGCAAGTTGGATCGTCCTATGCTGGGCGACCAACTATGTAACCGGGTTGCCGAGGCTACGCGAAAGCGCTTTTACGAAGATGGCGATGTGCCCTACACCACACCTAAAGAGCCGCCGAAGTTCTAAGCTGGTGGTCACGCTGGAGTATGTATGCCGGATATGAAAAACTTGAAGGAGAATTGCAATGGGCTGGATCTATCTTGTTTTGGCTGGATTGTTTGAAATCGGATGGCCGGTCGGGCTGAAAATGGCGCAAGAGCCAACATCGCGTTGGAGTGGGGTCGCAGTAGCCGTCTCTTTCATGACAATTAGCGGCGCCTTCCTATGGCTTGCTCAGCGTCAGATACCGATTGGGACTGCTTATGCGGTGTGGACGGGTATCGGAGCGGCGGGAACGTTCTTAGTCGGAATTCATTTCTATGGCGACCCAACCTCCCTGATGCGATACCTTGGCGTGGCGCTGATCATCCTGGGCGTTATCACGCTCAAGTTATCGAGTTGAGTACTAGCTCCTTTGATAGCGTAGTCACTGGGACACCCTGCGACACAGACTGGATCGGGTTCTGGGAACTCGCACGGTCACCTCCTCCTAGTCGTTATATGTGGTGAGCTTGCCGCAGCCTCGGGAGAGTTCGAGCCAGTGCGCGTAAGGCGGTGGAGCAGCCATTCCGGGTGCTCCACCTTCAGCTCCTGCAAAGGTGGAGAAAGAGTGTGGGTTGGCTAGCATGGCGCGGCCAAGAATCACCAAACCCATCTACCTGCCAGCGATCACGTGCTCGGCCATTCGCGGATCGTCGATGCCCCAACTCACTGCCACAGGTAGCCCAGTCTCGCGGCTCATGCGTTTGGCAAAGGGGCTGACGCGACGGCCGGCAACCAGCGGCTGGCCATTCGCTTCCTTGACATTAACCAGTCCGGCTCGGCCGTGGCAGGCCGCCGCGACCACCCTGCCGTCAGCCCAAGCGCCCGACAGCAGATTGACGAGCGCCCCGCTCCGGGTAAGTCCCACATGGTGCCATGGCCGCCGGGCAGGAACATCACCGCACCCCCTTCCGGGGCGATGCTGTCGATCTTCAGCGAGCCTTCGAGCTTGTCCATCGACACCTTGTCATCGAGGAAGCATTCCACGCTCGGCGGGTTCATGCCTTCGCTCGCTATGGAATGAGGATCCACCGGAATCTCGCCGCCGGCGATTGACGCAATATCCACATTGGCACCTGCATCGACCAAGGCGTAGTACGGGGTGGACTGTTCCTCGAACCACACGCCGGTCAGGCGCGGGTCGTCGCCCATCGTTGCCTGCGAAGTCAAAACCAGCAGAATCTCGAGGGGAGTTCCCATCATGGTTTTCTCAGTTCAGACGCTTGGGATCAAGCGGCCAGCGACCATTACGCCTGCTTGGCTTTGCGCGCTGTCTCGACCAAGCTGTCGAGCCAGTCCTGATGGCCGTTGATCATCGGGTTGGGTTTGGCGTTGTGCAGCTCCTCGGCCGGCTTGCCCTTCTGCGTTTCCTGCGTGAGGATGCGCACGCGCCCGCCGTCCAGGTTCTCGACCAGCCAGGCGTGATGCACATCCAGGCGCGTATCTGTGCCTTCCTCGCCGGACCAGCCGTGCCAGGCCACGCGGCCGGGTTGCCCATCCGCAGGTGCCACGTACTCGTTGCACTGCCCCTCTACCGGGAAGCCGAAGGTCTCGAAATAAAATCGATCGCCGTCGGCCAGTACCGGGCCTTTGCCGCCATGAAAGCGCACGTTAGCCGAGTTGGCGTAGTAGCTTGGCCACAGCGATGGTGTGACGAGTAGCGGCCATACGTCGGCCGCGCTCAAGCCGGCGGCGATGATCTCATTAGAGGCGAAATTCTCAGTAAAGCCCGGCGTGTAGCCTTCGGGCCAGAGGATGGCGTTCTGTTGCTTGCTCATATCGAAGCTCCTTCACAAAATGTCAATGACGCAACAGGGGTGGCTGCGTCATTCAAGTGGTCATAGAGCAATCATGAGCCTCCCTGTGAAATAAGTGAAATCCTAATTTTTTATTTTTGAAATCATATAATTTGATATCAGCGTCTAGGTTCTGCCATCCGCCGACAAGGCTATCTCGCAGCGGTGCTACGAAAGGGTCCGTCTCCAATTGAGCCGGCTGATTGCATATTTGTAGTGCGAGGCAGAGTTGTGCTGAGCATGACGATGAGAGCCATCTTGCCTACTTGTTGTTAGCACAGGAAGTGAACAGCAGTGCTCGTATCCAGCGATGTGCTGGATCGTGATGGGTGCGTTCGTGCCAAGCAGCCGTCTTGGTGAACCCCGGTATCTTCATCGGCGGCAGGGAGATAGCCAGCTTGTCCATACCGGCGACCAAGCGGCTCGGCAAGATCGCGACCATGTCACTGGCACGCAGGATGTCTGGCAAGATCAGAAAGCTCTTGACCGACAGTGTGACGCTTCGTTGTTTGCCCAACTGTTCTAGCGCATCGTCGGTGACGCCGCGGAAACCTCCACCATCGTAGGAAACAAGCGCATGGTCGAGAGCACAGAACTGCTTAACTGTCAGCTTGCGCCCCATAGCCGCTGGATGGTCTTCCCGCAGGACACACACGTAGTGCTCCTTGAATAGCTCTCGGGCATGCAGATTTGGCGGAGTGATCTCTGGCGTCAGGAGGGCTAGATCGATTTGACCGCGCTCAAGCTGGTTCTGTAGCAGTCCGCTCTCGACTGGCACTAATGAGACTCGAACGCGCGGTGCGTGCTGTTTGAGTGCCGATAGAAATGGGACAGCAATGGCACGCAGCGCATAGTCCGTCGCGGCGATGGAGAAGGTCAGTTGTGCGGTGGCCGGGTCGAAAGAAGGTGGCTGGAGCAGCGCGTCGATTTCCGCTAGCACCTGTTTGACAGATATCCCTATGTCTAGCGCCCGCTGCGTCGGAACGATGCCCCGCTGCGCACGCGCGAACAGCGGGTCGCCGAAGCTTTCACGCAGCCGCGCAAGCATGCCGCTCAAGGCCGGTTGGGTTAGTCCAAGACGTGCTGCCGCCCGTGTCACGTTGCGTTCGTCCAACAATACGTCCAGCGCCTTGAGTAAGTTGAGATCCATGCTCTTGATATCTTTCATTCTTATCCAGATTTCAATAAATAATTCTTTCCCATGATATCTAGATTCTGCTCATGAGGGGAGCGAGACCCAGCGAGAATTTTTTTCTGGGCAACCTCTTGGAAACTCCAAATGCGCCATAGGGTGCTTTAGTTTGCGGCGTTTGTCTTCGACTCGCCCCGCCGCTCATTCTTTCTTTTCCCTCGACCGTTGTGCTCAAAACGGTCTTTGACGGGCACCCACGCGGCACCGATCCTCGCTCTATGCGGCACGTTCCTGTGCCGCTTTTGAACGAGGAATCAGTGCAGGGAAATCGGAGGCCAGTCAATGCAAGCTCAGGGCGTACTGTTCGGGCAGATCGCCGCCGTATTCGGCATCGTGATCGCCGGCGTGTGGGGTGCAACGCAATGGACAGCCGCCGCCCTGGGCTATCAACTACGCCTTGGCTCGCCATGGTTCGACTTCTTTGGAACCCCGGTCTATCACCCTTGGCGGCTGTTCGAGTGGTGGTTCTTCTTTGATGCCTACGCGCCGCACGTCTTCGATATCGGCGGGGCCATCGCGGGTGGAAGTGGTCTGGTGGCCGTGGTGGTCGCCATCGCCATGTCGGTGTGGCGCTCGCGGCAAGCGCGCCTTGTCACCACCTACGGTTCGGCACGCTGGGCCGATGCGGAAGACATACGCAAAGCTGGGCTGATCCAGCCCGACGGGGTTTTCCTCGGGCTGCATCGCGGCCAGTACCTCCGCCATGAAGGCCCGGAACACGTCCTGACCTTCGCACCAACGCGCTCGGGCAAGGGTGTGGGCCTGGTCGTTCCCACCTTGTTGAGTTGGCCCGCATCCGTCGTCGTTCACGACATCAAAGGCGAGAACTGGACGCTCACCGCAGGCTGGCGTTCGCGGTTTAGCCACTGCCTCCTGTTCAACCCCACGGATGCGCAGTCGGCAGCCTACAACCCGCTGCTGGAAGTGAGGCGCGGCGCGCACGAAGTGCGCGACGTGCAGAACGTGGCCGACATTCTTGTCGATCCCGATGGCGCACTCGAACGCCGGAACCATTGGGAAAAGACCAGTCACGCGCTGTTGGTCGGCGCCATCCTGCATGTGCTGTACGCAGGCGAGGACAAGACGCTGCGCGGCGTCGCCAACTTCCTCAGCGACCCGGCGTGTCCGTTCGAGCTGACGCTGCACCGGATGATGACGACGAAGCACCTGGGCGATGCGCCTCACCCGGTTGTCGCATCCGCTGCCCGCGAAGTGCTTAACAAGTCGGACAACGAGCGATCGGGCGTGCTCTCCACCGCCATGTCGTTTCTCGGCCTGTACCGCGACCCGACCGTGGCCGAAGTCACATCGCGCTGCGATTGGCGCATCGCCGACCTGATTTCCGCCGAGCACCCGGTATCGCTCTATCTGGTGGTGCCGCCCTCCGACATAAGCCGCACCAAGCCGCTGATCCGGCTCATCTTGAACCAGATCGGGCGGCGGCTGACCGAATCGCTCGACGGCAGCGATGGCATCGCGCGCCGGCACAAGCTGCTGCTGATGCTGGACGAGTTTCCGGCGCTGGGCCGCCTCGATTTTTTCGAGTCCGCGCTTGCCTTCATGGCCGGGTACGGCATCCGCAGCTTTCTCATCGCTCAAAGCCTGAACCAGATCGACAAGGCGTATGGGCAGAACCATTCCATCCTCGACAACTGCCATGTCCGGGTGACTTTCGCCACCAACGACGAAAGGACGGCGAAAAGGATTTCAGAAACCCTCGGCACCGCCACCGAGCTTCGCGCGCAGCGCAACTACGCCGGCCACCGGCTCGCTCCGTGGCTGGGGCACCTGATGGTGTCGCGTCAGGAAACTGCACGGCCGCTGTTGACGCCCGGCGAGGTGATGCAGCTTCCACCTGATGACGCCGTGGTCATGGTGTCCAGCGTCGCCCCGATCCGCGCGAAGAAGCTGCGCTACTACGCCGACGCCAATTTCAAGAATCGCGTCCTGCCACCGCCCGCGCTCGTAGCCGGGAGGTACGCCGACGCGCCGCCAGCCCGCCCCGACGACTGGAGCGGCTTGGCGATCCCGGCCGTACCTGCGGCGCCGGCCTCGGCATCCGCCGATGGCCTGGGCGGCACCGATGACGGCGGCCCACGCCGCCAGCCCGAACTCTCCGAAACCGTCGCCTACGACCCCGAGCCGGACGCACATGCGAACGACCTGGCGCTGCTCGATGACGACGACCTGGCGCTGCCGCTTCCCGGCCAGCTCGACCCGGCCATGCAGCGCACGGCCCGGCTGGCTTCCCTCGACCCCAACGACGGAATCGACCTATGAGCCAATACCGCCTCAATCTTTTCATCCAGCCCGAGCACGCCCAGCGCCTGGACGAACTGGCCGCCAAGAAAGGCGTGTCCAAGTCGTCCATCGTCGCAGCGGCCTTGGCGTCCTGGCTGTCGCCCGATGCTGGCGACCAGCGCGAGGCCGCCATTGCCAAGCGGTTGGATCGACTGTCGCGGCAGACCGAACGCCTGGAGCGCGACCAGAACATCCAGATCGAAACGCTGGCGCTGTTCATCCGCTACTTCCTGACCGTCAGCACGCCGGTGCCCGAAGCCCATCAGGATGCGGCACGCGCCCAGGGCAAGGTGCGCTTCGAGCAGTTCGTCGAACAGTTGGGTCGCCACCTTCTGCGTGGCCGCAGTCTGGTGCGCGACGTGGTGGAGGAACTGCACCCCGATCCGATGCAGATGGATGACGCAGCAGCGATGGCCTCCGCCCATGAACGAACTGCGGAGCGTGCGTCATGAGTGCCGTTCCACAGATCCAGCCCGAACCTCGCTCATCCGCAGCAGCGTCCCAGGATCGCCGCATCCAGATGCTGCGCACTGCAATGGGGCCGCTGATCGCCGCTGCGCTCGAAGACCCGGATGTGGTGGAAATCATGCTCAACCCCGATCGCACCCTGTGGGTGGATCGGCTGTCGTCGGGTCGCTCGCCGCTGGGCGTGGAGATGCCCGAGGCCGATGGTGAACGCATCATCCGCCTGGTCGCCGCGCATGTCGGCGCGGAGGTGCATCGCGGCCAGCCGCTCTTGACCGCCGAGTTGCCGGAAACCGGCGAGCGTTTCGAGGGCATCCTGCCTCCGGCCGCCCCGGGGCCAGCCTTCGCGCTACGCAAGCGGGCCGTGAGCATCATCGGCCTGGATCGCTACGTGGCCGACGGCATCCTGACCGCCGGGCAGGCCGAGTTCCTGCGCCGCGCCGTGCGCGAGCGGCAGAACATCCTAATCGCCGGCGGCACCAGCACCGGCAAGACCACGCTGGCGAACGCGCTGCTGGCCGAGATCGCCGCCACAGGCGACCGCGTGCTGGTGCTCGAAGACACCATCGAGCTGCAATGCGCGGCCCGCGACCATGTGCCGCTGCGCACCCGCGCCGGCGTCGTCACCATGACCGAGCTGGTGCGGGCCACGATGCGCCTGCGGCCTGACCGCGTGATCGTCGGCGAGGTGCGCGGCGGCGAAGCCCTCGACCTCATCAAAGTGTGGGGCACCGGCCACCCCGGCGGCATTGCGACCATCCATGCCGGCTCCGCGCTGGGCGCGTTGCTGCGCCTCGAACAGTTGATTCTCGAAGTCGCTGTGAATCCGCCGCGGGCGCTGATCGCCGAGGCGGTCAACGTCGTCATCAACATCGCCGGACGCGGCCGCAAGCGCCACGTCGAAACCATCGCCCGTGTCGTCGGCTTCGACGGCACCGGCTATCGCCTGGCGGACGCACTGGAAACGCCGTTTCCCGAGCTGACGCCGGTTCCTCTCGCAGCCGACGCCGCTGCACATTCCCGTCCCCCAACCAACTTGGAGAACTGCCATGACGCACGTTGATTCTTTCCGCTTTTCCGTAAATCCGCTTCCTCGCCTGTCCGGCCTGGCGCGGCTGCGCAGCCTCACCCGCCCTGCGAGGCAGGGGCTGCTGCTGGCCGCGCTGCTGCTGTTGCTGGCCGGAACGGCGCAAGCCGCCGGTTCCTCGATGCCGTGGGAGGGGCCCTTGCAGTCGATTCTGGAGTCGATCCAGGGGCCGGTGGCACGCATCGTCGCGGTCATCATCATCATCGCCACGGGCCTGGCGCTGGCCTTCGGCGACACCAGCGGCGGCTTTCGCAAGCTGATCCAGATCGTGTTCGGGTTGAGCATCGCGTTCGCCGCTTCCTCGTTCTTCCTGTCGTTCTTCTCGTTCTCCGGCGGGGCCGTCGTATGAGTACGGCCAGCGACCTTCCAGGCTTCGAGGTGCCGCTGCATCGCTCGCTGACCGAGCCAATCCTGCTGGGCGGCGCGCCGCGCACCGTGGCAATTGCCAACGGCACGCTGGCCGCCGCCGTCGGGCTGGGCCTGCAACTGTGGATTCCCGGCGTGGTGCTCTGGATCGTCGGCCACTCGCTGGCCGTATGGGGTGCGCGCGTCGATCCGCAGTTCATGCAGGTCTTCGCGCGGCATATCAAACACCGCCCGCTTCTGGACGTGTGAGGGGAGGACGCCATGCTGAACCTTGCCGAATATCGTCAGCGCCCGGCCTTGCTTGCCGACTGGCTGCCCTGGGCCGGGCTGGTCGCGCCGGGCGTTGTGCTGAACAAAGATGGTTCGTTTCAACGCACGTTCCAGTTTCGCGGCCCCGACTTGGACAGTGCGACACAGGGCGAGCTGATTGCCACGTCGGCGCGGCAGAACAACGCGCTTCGCCGTACCGGGTCTGGCTGGGCCTTCTATATCGAGGCCGAGCGGATGCGGGCATCGAGCTATCCGCAATCCTCCTTTCCCGAACCACTGTCCTGGCTGGTGGATGAGGAGCGACGCGCGGCGTTCGAGGAGTCGGATGGCCATTTCGAGAGCGTCTATCACTTCACGTTGCAACACCTACCGCCGCAAGAGTCTCGCGCCCGTGCGGCTGGGATGCTGTACGAGAACCGGCCCACTGAGGGTGTGGACTGGCGTGGTCGGCTTGATTCCTTCGTGGCAGAGACCGATCGCGTGTTCGACCTGCTCGATGGTGTGATGCCGGAGATTGCCTGGCTGGACGATAGCCAGACGCTGACCTACCTGCATGCCACAGTCTCCACCCGGCGCTATCGCGTCGGCGTGCCCGACGTGCCGTTCCATATCGACGCACTGCTTGCCGATGCCGCGCTGGTCGGCGGCCTGGCGCCCATGCTGGGCGATCAGCACCTGCGCGTGGTGTCGGTACGAGGCTTCCCGACCTCGACCTGGCCGGGGATCTTGGACGACCTCAACCGCCTGGGCTTTGCGTATCGCTGGAGTACGCGCTTCCTGTGCCTGGACAAAGCCGAGGCGGAACGGGAATTGGGGCGCTTGCGGCGCCAATGGTTCGCCAAGCGCAAGAACGTCATCGCGCTGCTGCGCGAAACGATCTTTCAGCAGGAAAGCCCGCTGGTCGATACCGATGCCAGCAACAAGGCCGCCGACGCCGATGCCGCCTTGCAGGAGCTGGGCAGCGATCAAGTCGCCTTCGGCTACCTCACCGCCACGGTGACGGTGCTCGACGCCGACCCGGCCGTGGCCGACGAGAAGCTGCGCATGGTGGAGCGCGTCATCCAGGGCCGGGGTTTCGTGACCATCCCCGAAACCCTCAACGCAGTCGATGCCTGGCTGTCGTCCGTCCCCGGCAACGCATACGCGAACGTGCGTCAGCCCATCGTTTCGACGCTGAACCTGGCGCACATGATGCCGATGTCAGCGGTATGGGCTGGGCCGGAGAAGAACGAACACCTCGATGGCCCGCCGCTGATCGTCACCCGCACCGATGGCGCGACGCCGTTCCGGCTGGTGACGCACATCGGCGACGTGGGGCACACCCTTGTCGCCGGGCCGACCGGCATGGGCAAGTCGGTGCTGCTCGCCATCTTGGCCATGCAGTTCCGGCGCTACTTCGGCTCGCGGATCTTCGCCTTCGACATGGGCCGCTCGATGCGCGCCACCATCTTCGGCCTTGGCGGTGAGCACTATGACCTCGGCGCCGATGGCGGCATCGCCTTCCAGCCACTCGCGCGAATTGCCCACGAGGGCTACCGCACCTGGGCCGCCGAATGGGTGGAGGGCCGGCTGCTGCACGAAGGCGTGACGGTCGGCCCGGACGAGAAGGCTGCCATCTGGTCGGCGCTGAGAAGCCTTGCCGGTGCGCCGGTGGAGCAGCGCACCATGACCGGCTTGTCGGTGTTATTGCAGTTTAACGCGCTGCGCCAAGCGCTCGCGCCCTATGTGCTGGGCGGCGCACACGGCAAGCTGCTGGACGCTGACCACGACCGGCTGGGCATGGCCGACGTGCAGGGCTTCGAGATGGAAGAACTGATGCACAGCCCGGCCGCCGTGCAAGCGGTGCTGCGCTACCTGTTCGCCCGCTTCGACGAACGTTTCGACGGCGCGCCCACGCTGTTGATCCTCGATGAAGCGTGGCTGTTCCTCAATGAGCCGTCCTTCGCGGCCCGCATCCGGCAATGGCTCAAGACGCTCAGAAAAAAGAACGTCAGCGTCATCTTCGCCACGCAGTCGCTGGCCGACATCAAGGACTCGACCATCGCGCCAGCCATCATCGAAAGCTGCGCGAGCAGGATCTTCTTACCTAACCCGCAGGCCACCGAGCCGCAGATTCGCACGATCTACGAAGGCTTCGGCTTGAGCAGCCGCCAGATTGAGATCGTGGCGACCGCCCAGCCCAAGCGCGATTACTACTACCAGTCGCGCCTCGGCAATCGCCTGTTCGACCTCGACCTGGGGCCTGTCGCGCTCGCATTCGCGAGCGCATCCACCCCTCAAGACCAACGCGACATTGACCGCGTGCTGACGCAGGCCGGCGCTCCCGGCTTCGCCGGCGCGTGGCTGCGCCATCGCGGCCTCGGCTGGGCCGCCGACCTGCTGCCGTCCGCTCCGGCGGCAGCTTCCTTTCTCGCTTCTCAACCGCTGGAGGTTTCGCCATGATGACCAAGCCCCGTTTGCTCTCTGTCTCACTCGCTGCTGTGCTGTCGGTATCGCTGTTGGCCGTGCAGCCCGCATCCGCGCTGACGGTGTTCGACCCGTCCAACTTCGTGCAGAACACGCTGACCGCCGTGCGCACGCTGGAACAGATCAACAACCAGATCAACCAGCTCCAGAACGAGGCGCAGATGTTGATGAACCAGGCCAGGAACCTGGCAAATCTCGACTTCAACATCGTCAACCGCCTGCGCTCGACGCTCGCCACCACCGAGCGCCTGATCGCCGAGGCGCGCGGCTTGGCCTACGACGTGCAGAGCATGGATGCCACGTTCGCCCGCCTGTACCCGGAACAGTACGCCTCCACCATCAGCGGCGACCGCATGGCACAGGATGCCCGCGAACGCTGGCAGAACACCTTGAACGGCCTGCACACCGCGATGCGGATGCAGGCGCAGGTGTCGCAGAACCTCGCCCAAGACGAAAGCGCGCTGGCCGACCTCGTGAGCCAGAGCCAGTCGGCCACCGGCGCGCTGCAAGCGATGCAGGCGACGAACCAGCTCCTGGCTTTGCAGGCCAAGCAGTCGATCCAGGCGCAGCAGCTCCAGATCACGCAAGACCGGGCCGCTTCGCTGGAACTGGCGCGGCAAGCGGCGGCTATGGAGCGCGCCCGCGAAGTGCGGCGGCGCTTCCTCGGCACCGGCACGCCGTACACGCCGCAGTCCGTCAACTTCTACAACAACTGACCGGAGGCGGCCATGCGATGCGCTTCCGTCCTGCTGGCCGTGCTGCTGACCGCGTGCGGCCAGCAGCCGGCCGAGAACCTGGCCGACGCCCTGGCCGCAGATCCGGTGCGGCTCAAGGCGTTGCGCGGGCAATGCGCGGTCGACCGGCAGGCCATGGGCGAGGATGCCTGCCGCGCCGCCGCCGAAGCCTTCCGGCGGCGCTTCTTCGCCGGCCATACCGGGCCGGATGAATACAACTCGCTGGCTGAACTCCCGCCGATTCCGCCGAGCTTCGATACGCCCGCAGATGAATTGCCAGAGGGCGCCGTTCCGCTCACTCCGCCCGAGGATTCGCCATGAACGACGTGACCATCATCGACCGTTTCCTCGATACGTTCTCGCGCTACATCGACTCGGGCTTCGGCTTATTGCAGGGCGAAGTGGCATTTCTCACCGCCACGCTCATCGTCATCGACATGACGATCGCTGGCCTGTATTGGGCCATGAGCCACGCCACCGGCCAGGGCGACGACGTGATCGCCAAGCTGCTGCGCAAGGTGCTCTATGTCGGCGCGTTCGCCTACATCATCGGCAACTTCAACTGGCTGGCGAGCATCGTGTTCCGCTCGTTCGCCGGCTTGGGAATCACCGCTACCGGCTCGGCCATCACGATGGAGAACTTTCTTCAGCCGGGCCGGCTGGCGAAGACCGGCATCGACGCAGCCGCGCCGATTCTGGAACAGATCGGGGACATGGCTGGGTTCCCCGAGGTGTTCGTGAACATCGACCCTATCGTGGTTCTGTTCATCGCCTGGCTGGTGGTGATCCTCTGCTTCTTCGTGCTGGCCGTACAGCTTTTCATCACGCTGATCGAGTTCAAACTGACTACGCTCGCCGGCTTCGTCTTGATCCCGTTTGCACTCTGGAACAAGACCTCGTTCCTCGCGGAAAAGGTGCTAGGCAACGTGGTGTCGTCAGGCATCAAGGTCTTGGTGCTGGCCGTCATCGTCGGCATTGGTTCCGGGCTGTTTGCCGAGTTCCAGGTACATCCCGACGAACCATCAATCGACCACGCGCTGGTCGTGATGCTGGCCTCGCTCGCGCTGCTGGCGCTGGGCATTTTCGGCCCCGGTATCGCCACCGGCCTGGTGTCCGGTGCGCCACAGCTTGGTGCGGGCGCGATGGCTGGTGCTGCGGTCGGGGCTGTCGGCACCGGCGTTGCCATCGGAGCCGCCGCAACGGGAGTGGGCGGCGCCGTCATGGCTGGGGCACGAATGGCCCCGGCGGCCGCAAAGCTGGCCGGTGCCGGCGCGCGTGCCGCGACTTCGGCGGCCGGCAGTGCCCGATCGGCGTTCCAGGCCGGTTCCGCTGCGGCCGGCGGCGGTGCCAAGGGCGCGGCGGCTGGCCTCGGCAATGTCGCCAAGACCGGCGCACAAGCCGCAGGCCGCAGCGTCACCTCTGGTGCTTCCGCTGTTGGGCAGAAGGTGGCCGACTCCTTCCGCGCTGGCTGGAACGGCACAGAAGCCGGCAGCGACGGTGCTGGCCGCGGCCAGACCGCAGACGGCACCGCAGGCTCGCAGAAGCAAGAGCAACCGGCCTGGGCCAAGCGGATGCACCGCCGCCAGCAGGCTACCCATGCCGCGACCACTGCCGCCCACACGCTGCGCGGGGGCGACGGCGGCGGCTCCGGGCAAGGCCCGAGCCTGCGGGATTCCGATACCTAACCTTCAAGGAGAACACCCATGCGATTCAAACGACCGCAGGTGCGCTACGCCGATACGCCGCAGCCTGCCACCCCGTATCAAGCCGCCGCCCAGGTGTGGGACGACCGTATCGGCTCCGCCCGCGTGCAGGCGAAGAATTGGCGCCTGATGGCCTTCGGCTGTCTAGTGCTCGCGCTGTTGATGGCCGGCGGCCTGGTGTGGCGCTCGGCGCAGTCCATCGTGACGCCCTATGTCATCGAGGTCGATCAGGCCGGGCAGGTGCGCGCTGTAGGTAAGGCCGCTACGCCGTATCGGCCCGGCGACGCGCAGATCGCGCACCACCTGGCGCGCTTCGTGACGCTGGTTCGCTCGCTGTCCATCGACCCCATCGTGGTGCGGCAGAACTGGCTCGATGCCTACGACTACACCACCGACAAGGGCGCGGCGGTGCTCAACGACTACGCCCGCACCAATGACCCATTCGCCCGCATCGGCAAGGAATCGGTAACGGTGCAAATCACCAGCGTGGTTCGCGCCAGCGACACGTCTTTCAACGTGCGCTGGACAGAGCAGCGCTATGTCAACGGTGCGCCCGCCGGCACCGAACGCTGGAACGCCGTGCTTTCGACCGTCCTGCAAACCCCGCGTACTGAACAGCGCTTGCGCAAGAACCCATTGGGTATCTACGTCAACGGCCTGTCATGGAGCCGCGAACTGGATTCTTCCGAAGGAGCCAAACCATGAAACTTCGTTTCTGCCTTTACGTTTTTCCTTTGACGCTGCTGGCCCTCGCGGGCTGCGCCTCGCAGGGCAAGCCGCCGCCGTCCATCTCGCTCGACGAGCCGGTGCTGGCCCAGCCATTGCCCGAACCGCCCAAGCCCGTCGAAGTCGTCGCCGTCCCTGAACCGCTGGCGCTGCCGGCGCAGTTGAAGCCGCTGCCGGAACTCGATGAGGCCCCCGTTGCGCCGGAGCCGGCCGACGAAAAGGTGCGCGTTTCCCGTGCCAATGCAGAAGCGCGTATCGCGCCTACCCGTGAGGGCTACGTCAACGCGATTCAGGTGTGGCCGTTCACCGATGGCGCGCTTTATCAGGTCTATGCGTCGCCGGGGCGCGTGACGGTGGTTTCGCTTCAACCGGGCGAGGAACTGGTGACGGTCGCCGCCGGCGATACCGTGCGCTGGATCGTGGGCGACACGTCCAGCGGCGGCGGGGCCGATCTGCGCGTCAATGTGCTGGTCAAGCCCATCCGTTCCGGCCTGAAAACCAATCTCGTCATCACCACCAGTCGGCGCACCTACCTGCTGGAGCTGACCTCGACCGAGAAGGCATGGATGGCGTCGGTATCCTGGGACTACCCGAAAGACCGGATGCTCGCGTTGCAGCGCCAGGCGCAGGCTGCGCAGGCGACAACGCCTGTCGATACGGGCCTGTCGCTGGACAAGATCCGCTTCCGCTACGCGGTATCGGGCAGCAACCCGCCGTGGAAGCCGCTACGCGCCTTCGATGATGGAGAGAAGGTCTATATCCAGTTTCCGGCGGGCATCGCCCAGGGCGAGTTGCCGCCGCTGTTTGTCATCGGCGCGCAGGGCGACGGGCAATTGGTGAACTACCGTTTCCGCGCGCCGTACTACGTCGTGGATCGCCTGTTCGGCGCGGCCGAACTGCGGCTGGGCGGCGACGGCGGCGACGTGGTGCGGATCGAGCGCACCGATGGCGTTGCGCGGAGGAACTGACCATGAGCCAGGATGACACTCCCGACCTTGCCGCGCCGCAGGCGGCGGGCAAGATCGCTCCCGAGGCGGTCGCGCTTCGCGCCCAGCCGCGCCCGGTCACGCGCCTGAATCGGCGCACGCTGGCCATCCTCGCCGGCGTCCTGGCGGTGGCCGTGCTCGGCGCGGTGATGTGGTCGCTGCAACCTCAGCGGCGCGGTGCGGGCGAGCAGACCGAGCTTTACAACGTCGATCGTGTCTCGAAGTCTGAAGGACTGGATGCGCTGCCGACGGACTACTCCAAGCTGCCGCCGGCGTTGCCGCCTGCCGTTCCCGAACTGGGGCCGCCGCTGCCGGGCGATCTTGGCCCGGCCATCGTGAAGTCGCAGCAGCCGGCGACGGCCGCCTACGCGGCCCCCGGCCACGACCCGAACGATGCTCTGCGCAAAGAAGCCGAAGCGGCCGCGGCCTCGTCCGTGTTCTTCCGCTCGGGAGGGCAGAATGCGGCGCCGGTGGCGCAGACACAGGTGGCCGCTGCGCCGGGCTTCGCCGCCAATGCGGTGTTTGACCCGCTGGCGGCCGGGCCGGTCTCCACGGCGGCCCAGCCTGCTGACCCGACAGCGGTGCAAAACCGGCAAGACCATAAAGAGGCTTTCTTGAAAGGTGGCTCCACTGAAACCCGTAATTCCGGCAATCTGACCCTGCCAACTTCGCCGTATCAGGTCATGGCCGGAACGGTGGTCGCAGGTGCCTTGGTGACGGGGATTAAGTCGGACTTGCCCGGCGACGTGATCGCCACGGTGACGGAGCCGGTCTATGACACAGCCTCCGGGCGCTTCCTGCTGATTCCGCAGGGTTCGCGCATCCTGGGCAAATACAACAGCCAGGTCAGCTACGGGCAGAGCCGCGTTCAAGTCGTCTGGAACCGGATCATCCTGCCGGACACGTCTTCGCTCACGCTCGACAACCTGGCCGGCACCGACCCAGCCGGCTATGCCGGGCTGGAGGACGATGTGGACTACCACTGGGGCCGCATCTTTGCCGGTGCGGCACTCACCACGCTGCTGGGCGTCGGTGCCGAGCTGGCCGCGCCGGAGAACCGGCAGGATGGTGATCGCGTCATCATCGCTGGGCGCGACAGCGCGCAGGACAGCATCAATCAGGTCGGCCAGGAGATGACCCGGCGCAACCTCAACATCCAGCCGACCTTAACGCAACGGCCGGGCCTGCCGGTTCGCATCATCGTCAACCGGGATCTGGTGCTGCGGCGGTACCAGCCGCTGTTCTTCAACCGGGGGACTTCACGATGAGCACGACCAAGAAGCTGCGGCTCGGCCCGCTGCCGAAGACCGAGAGCACCAAGCTGACTTTCGTTTGCCCGACCAGCTTGAAAGCCGACCTCGACCGCTACGCCGCGCTACACGCGCAGGCGTATGGCGAGGCCGTTGATGCGGCGACGCTGATCCCGCATATGCTGGAAGCGTTCATGGCGGGGGATCGAGGATTCAGGAAGGGCACGGCGACCCGCAGCACACCACCGAAGCCGCCATGATTGCACCGCATGCTATTCAACGGCATCCATCGAACGCGCAGCCCAGGCTGCGCGTTCTTCATTCTGGATGCCGCCGAGCCTGTTGGGCTATGATGATGCGACAGGCCCGCCGTTCCTCGGCAATCCAGCACTACACAGTGCGATGCGGCTTTCTCTCCCAACGCTCCTATGTCGCTCCTAGCCGACAACGCCGCTCTTCTTCTAAGCGGCCCCGAAAGGAGCTAACCTACTGTCCCATATACGGTTTCAAGTCCTTCTTGATTTGCGCGAAAGACTTGACACCGGCACTTTTTTGTTTCCGCCTCCAAGGAAACCCTGCGGACTCCCGGCAAGAACTGTCGAAAACCGCTCCAGCGCTTTGGGGTCGTCTCCCAGCTGATCTTGCAGGTGGTGCGGGGGCGATGACGGACCGGCTGCGGCGGTATCCGCTGCATTATTGCCTTCCATGACGGGCGTGATGCCGCGAGTGAGCCGCGCCGGTGTCCGCACCTCTTCGCGCATCGTCATGCGCCCGACCGGCTGATGCCTGCCACATGACCAGATGCCATGAACCGCGGCCACAGGCATGCGGCCGCAACCGTACCCGCCCGTTTTGCCCGAACCGTCGCGACGCGCGACAATGCGCTGCTGACTTTCCAGCCCTTACTTCCGACGGAAACCATCCCCCATGTCCGATACGCCGAAGATCATCTACACGCTCACCGACGAAGCCCCGTTCCTGGCGACGCAGTCGCTGCTGCCGATCATCGATGCGTATGCCACCACCGCCGGCATCGCGGTGGAGACCCGCGACATCTCGCTCTCCGGCCGCATCCTGTCGCAGTTCCCGGACTACCTGCAGGACGGGCAGAAGATCAGCGACGACCTGGCCGAGCTGGGCGAACTGGCGACCAGGCCGGAAGCCAACATCATCAAGCTGCCCAACATCAGCGCCTCGGTGCCGCAGCTGAAGGCCGCGATCAAGGAGCTGCAGGACCAGGGCTACGCGCTGCCGAACTACCCGGATGCGCCGACCGACGACGTCTCGCGCGACATCAAGGCGCGCTACGACAAGGTCAAGGGCAGCGCGGTGAACCCGGTGCTGCGCGAGGGCAACTCCGACCGCCGCGCGCCGCTGTCGGTCAAGAACTACGCGCGCAAGCACCCGCACCGCATGGGCGCGTGGAGCGGCGACTCGAAGTCGCACGTCGCGCACATGGATGCCGGCGATTTCTACGGCAGCGAGCAGTCGGCCACGCTCGCCAACGCCGGCAACCTGAAGATCGAGCTGGTGCAGGACGACGGCAAGACCGTGGTGCTCAAGGACAAGACCGCGGTCAAGGCCGGCGAGATCGTCGATGCCTCGGTGATGTCGCGCCGCGCGCTGGCGTCCTTCATTGCCGCACAGATCGACGATGCGCGCGCGCAGGGCGTGCTGTTCTCGCTGCACCTGAAGGCGACCATGATGAAGGTCTCCGACCCCATCATGTTCGGCGTGGTGGTCGAGGAGTTCTACAAGGACGTGCTCGCCAAGTACGCCGCCGAGCTCAAGCAGGCCGGCTTCGACCCGAACAACGGCATCGGCGACCTGTATGCGCGCCTGCCGTCGCTGCCGGAAGCCACGCAGGAGGCGATCAAGGCCGGCATCGCTGCCGAATACGGCAAGCGCCCGGCGGTGGCGATGGTCAATTCCGACAAGGGCATCACCAACCTGCACGTGCCGAGCGATGTGATCGTCGATGCCTCGATGCCGGCGATGATCCGCGACAGCGGCCGCATGTGGAACGCCGAGGGCAAGCTGCAGGACACGAAGGCGGTGATCCCCGACCGCTGCTATGCCGGCGTCTACCAGGCGGTGATCGAGGACTGCAAGGCGCATGGCGCCTTCGACCCGGCGACCATGGGCTCGGTGCCCAACGTCGGCCTGATGGCGCAGAAGGCCGAGGAATACGGCAGCCACGACAAGACCTTCCAGATTCCGGCCAACGGCACCGTGCGCGTCAGCGACGACGCCGGCAACGTGGTGTTCGAGCACAAGGTCGAGGCCGGCGACATCTGGCGCATGTGCCAGGCCAAGGATGCGCCGATCCAGGACTGGGTGAAGCTGGCCGTCAGCCGCGCGCGCCTTAGCAACACTCCGGCCGTGTTCTGGCTGGACGGCAACCGCGCGCATGACGCGCAGATGATCGCCAAGGTCGAGAAGTACCTGAAGGACCACGACACCAGCGGCCTGGACATCCGCATCCTGTCGCCGGTGGAGGCCACCCGGTTCTCGCTGGAGCGCATCCGCAAGGGCCTGGACACCATCTCGGTGACCGGCAACGTGCTGCGTGACTACCTGACCGACCTGTTCCCGATCCTGGAGCTGGGCACCAGCGCCAAGATGCTGTCGATCGTGCCGCTGATGGCCGGTGGCGGCCTGTTCGAGACCGGTGCCGGCGGCAGCGCGCCCAAGCACGTGCAGCAGTTCGTCGAGGAGGACTACCTGCGCTGGGATTCGCTGGGCGAGTTCCTGGCCCTGGCCGCCTCGCTGGAACACCTGGCGCAGCGCTACGACAACGCCGCCGCCGCGGTGCTGGCCAAGGCGCTGGACGAGGCCAACGGCACGTTCCTCGACAACGACCGCTCGCCGGGCCGCAAGCTCGGCACCATCGACAACCGCGGCAGCCATTTCTACATCGCCCTGTACTGGGCGCAGGCGCTGGCCGCGCAGGACGAGGATGCCGCGCTGAAGGCGAAGTTCGCACCGCTGGCCAAGGCGCTGGCCGACAACGAGCAGAAGATCGTCGAAGAACTGGTCGCGGTGCAGGGCAAGGCCGTGGACATCGGCGGCTATTACCGTCCGGATCTGGGCAAGACCGGCAAGGCGATGCGCCCGAGCGCGACCCTCAACGCCGCGCTGGCCGCGCTCTGACCGCACCTGCCGCTGTCGTTTGACCCGGAACCCGCATCGCCCCGGCGATGCGGGTTCTTCGTTTGCGGACGGCATCGCCACCCTTCGTAGGAGCGACTTCAGTCGCGATGGAGCTTCACCGGCAATGCTCGGGTCGCGACTGAAGTCGCTCCTACCGCCATACCGATGCTCCACCGAGCCCGCCCATGCCATCACCTGATGCGCACGGCAATACTTCGAGCGGTGTGGCTGGGCTGCGGCGCGCGCGCCCTTCGTAGGAGCGACTTCAGTCGCGAAAGGGCTTCACCGGTAAAGCCCCATCGCGACTGAAGTCGCTCCTACGGGGAGCGGCACGCGTCACCTTGGTGCGGTAGGGTGAAGCCCGGCGCCCCGACTCCCGCAATGCCGATGCCTTCCACCGAATCCGCCCACGCCGTCGCCGCCTGCATCCGCGACGGTTTCGAGGACTACCACGCGCGTTTCGCCGCCATCACCGCCTGCGCGCGGCTGCGTTTCGATCAGCGCGACTGGGCGGCGGCGCGCGTCGATGCGGTCGAGCGCATTGCGCTCTACGACCTGTGCGTCGGCGAGTGCATGGCGCGCCTGCAGGCCATCGCGGGCAATGCGCCCGGCCGTGAGTCGTGGATGCAGGTGCATGCGGCCTTCGCCACGCTGGTCGAAGGGCTGATCGACGGCGAGCTGTACAAGACCTTCTACAACACCCTGACCCGGCGACTGTTCGCCACCCGTGGCGTGGACGATGCGATCGAGTTCATGGCGATCGAGATCGAACCGTCCGACGCCATCACCCATCCGGTCGCGCGCCACGTCTACACCGTTTCCGAGGCGCGCCCGGCCGAGGCCTTCGAACGCGTGCTGGCCGACTACCGCTTCGACACGCCGTACCGGCACCGCCTGCGCTGCGCCGCCGCCATCGCCGTGCGCCTGCAGGACGACCTCGCGCACTGGGGACCGAACCCGGTGCGCGCCATCGAGCTGCTGGAAACCGTGTTCTACCGCGAGCGCCGCGCCTACCTGGTCGGGCGCGTGTTCGGCGAGCACCGTTTCTCGCCCTGCGTGATCGCGCTGGTCAACGACGGCGACGGCCTGCGCGCGGAGGCGGTGCTCAGCCGCCGCCGCGACGTGGCGCACCTGTTCGGCGTCTCGCGCAGCTATTTCCAGGCCGACCTGCCCACCGTCGCCGACGCGGTGGTGTTCCTGCGCAGCCTGCTGCCGGGCAAGCCGGTGGACGAGCTCTACACCGTGCTCGGTCGCGCCAAGCAGGGCAAGACCGAGCGTTACCGGACCTTCTTCCGCCATTTCCAGCAGCACCCGAACGAGCGGCTGGTGCAGGCCGAAGGCACGCCGGGCATGGTGATGGCGGTGTTCACCCTGCCCAGCTACCCGCTGGTGTTCAAGCTGATCCGCGACCGCTTCGCCTGGCCCAAGACCATGAGCCGGCAGGACGTGGAGGACCGCTATGCGCTGGTGTTCAACCTGGACCGCATCGGCCGCCTGCTCGATGCCCAGCCCTACCGCCACCTGCGTTTCCCGCTGGCGCGCTTCGCCCCGGCGCTGCGCGAGGAACTGCTGGAAAGCTG
Source organism: Stenotrophomonas sp. MYb238 (assembly GCF_009496535.1). Taxonomy (GTDB): domain Bacteria; phylum Pseudomonadota; class Gammaproteobacteria; order Xanthomonadales; family Xanthomonadaceae; genus Stenotrophomonas. The sequence continues at coordinate 48,387 of NZ_WIDL01000006.1, read as the reverse complement.
CGCGCGCAGCGTGCGCGTGGAAGGCGACGACCTGGTGATCTCGCTGTGCTACGTGCAGCGGCGTTTCCGCCCGCTCAACCTGTACCTGCGCGAACAGACCGCCGAGGCCGCGCGCGCGGCGGCACTGGATTACGCGCAGGCCATCGCCGACATGGCGCGCAACGACATCTTCCCCGGCGACATGCTGCTGAAGAACTTCGGCGTCTCCCGCCATGGCCGCGCCGTGTTCTACGACTACGACGAACTGTGCCGGGTCGGTGACTGCAACTTCCGCGACTGGCCGCAGGCGCGCAGCGCCGAGGAGGCGATGGCCGCCGAGCCCTGGTTCCACGTCGCGCCCAACGATGTGTTCCCCGAACGCTTCCCGTTGTTCATGGGCCTGCCGCATCCGTTGATGGAAGCGGTGCGCGAGGCGCATGGCGAACTGTTCGATCCGCAATGGTGGCGCGACCTGCAGGCCGCCTTCGCCCGTGGCGAGTTTCCCGACACGCCGCCTTATCCGTGCGCATTGCGGCTGGCGTGAACGTCGACGCCGGAAACGGTACAGTCGTCGCCGGACCATGGCTGACAGGGAGAGCGTCATGTTGAAGTCGTTGCACCGTTGGGTAGCATTGGCCGCGTTGCTGCTGGCGGCCGATGCCGCATCCGCCGTCGGGCCGGGCGGCGTGCGCAAGCAGGCCGAGATGGGCATGCAGCTGTCGGGACAGATCGATATAGCGCCCGATGGCAGCGTGGAAGTGGTGCGGCTGGACCAGCAGGATCGGCTGAGTGAAGAACTGGCGCGTTTCGTCCAGTCCTCGGTGATGGCCTGGGCCTTCGAGCCGGTGGTCCGCGACGGCAAGCCCGTCGCCGCGCGCTCACCGCTGATGCTGCGTCTGGTCGGCAAACGGCTGGAAGACGGTAATACGCAGGTGTCCATCCGCAGTGCCGGCTTCGAGACCTACGATCCTGAAAGCAGGACGTCGGTCACCGCGTCGAATATGCCACCGCCGACCTACCCACGCTCAATGTACGAGATTGGCGCGCAGGGCGATGTCTACCTGATCCTCAGGGAGGGGCGGGACGGCCATGTGGCGGACCTCTACGTGGAACAGGTCAACATGACTGTGGTGGCCAGCGAGAGCCAGCTGCGCAAGTTCCGCCAGGTGCTGGGCAACAACGCGATGACCGCCGCGCGCAAATGGGAGTTCCGCGTGCCGGTGGAGGGCGTGGAAGCCGACAAGCCGCACTGGAGCATACGCGTGCCGGTGCGCTACGCGATCGTCGACAAGGGGCGATCGTTGCCGGACGACGAGTACGGCGCGTGGCGCGCCTACATTCCCGGACCACGCGAGCGTGCGCCATGGATCAGCGACGAGGACTGGGAAAACAGCTCGGATGCGCTGGCCGATGGCGGCATCTATATGGCGGGCCGCGGCAAGGCGCCGAAACTGTTGACGCCGCTGGAAGGCTGAGCGCGCCGGCGGCTGGTGGCGGAAACGAAAGAGCCCCGCATCGCGGGGCTCTTCGATGCATCGGGAATCAGCGCTTCATCGAACCGAAGAACTCGTCGTTGGACTTGGTGTTCTTCATCTTGTCGAGCAGGAATTCCATCGCCGCGATCTCGTCCATCGGGTGCAGCAGTTTGCGCAGGATCCAGATCTTCTGCAGCAGCTCCGGCTCGATCAGCAGGTCCTCGCGGCGCGTGCCGGAGCGGTTGATGTCGATGGCCGGGTAGACGCGCTTCTCGGCGATGCGGCGGTTCAGGTGCACTTCGCTGTTGCCGGTGCCCTTGAACTCTTCGTAGATCACCTCGTCCATCTTCGAGCCGGTCTCGACCAGCGCGGTGGCGATGATGGTCAGCGAGCCGCCTTCCTCGACGTTGCGCGCGGCGCCGAAGAAGCGCTTCGGGCGGTGCAGCGCGTTGGCGTCGACGCCGCCGGTCAGCACCTTGCCGGAGCTGGGCACGACGTTGTTGTAGGCGCGCGCCAGGCGGGTGATCGAATCGAGCAGGATCACCACGTCCTTCTTGTGCTCGACCAGGCGCTTGGCGCGCTCGATCACCATCTCGGCGACCTGCACGTGGCGCGCGGCCGGCTCGTCGAAGGTCGAGGAGACCACTTCGCCGCGCACGGTGCGCTGCATCTCGGTCACTTCTTCCGGACGCTCGTCCACCAGCAGCACGATCAGGTGCACTTCCGGGTGGTTGGTGGTGATGGCGGTGGCGACCTGCTGCATCAGCATCGTCTTGCCGGCCTTGGGCGGGGAGACGATCAGCGCGCGCTGGCCCTTGCCCTGCGGCGCCATCAGGTCGAGGATGCGGCCGGTGATGTCTTCCGACGAACCGTTGCCGCGTTCCAGGGTGAAGCGCTTGCGCGGGAACAGCGGGGTCAGGTTCTCGAACAGCACCTTGTTCTTCGACGCTTCGATCGGCTCACCGTTGATGGTGTCCACGATGTTCAGCGCGAAGTAGCGCTCGCCGTCCTTGGGGAAGCGGATGCGGCCGGCGATGTGGTCGCCGGTGCGCAGGTTGAAGCGGCGGATCTGGCTGGGCGAGATGTAGGTGTCGTCCGGGCCGGCCAGGTAGCTGGCCTCGGCCGCGCGCAGGAAGCCGAAGCCGTCGGGCAGGATTTCCAGCACGCCGTCGGCGGCCACGCCCTCGCCATGGCGGGTCAGCACCTTCAGCAGCGCGAAGATCACGTCCTGCTTGCGGGCGCGGGCCACGCCGTCGGTGATCTGCAGCTGCTCGGCGATCTCCAGCAGCTTGTGCGCCGGCATCCTCTTCAGGTCGCTCAGCGAATAGGCCGGGAAGCCCTCCGGCACGGAAGGGTGCGGGCGCGGCACGAAGGTCTCGGTGCCGTTGTCGCCGGGCAGGCCGTCCTCGCGGAAGCGGTCGCGGTTGCGCTCGCGGCGGTTGCGGAAGCGGTCGCGGCGGTTGCCCTGGCCTTGGCCCTGCTGGTTCTGCTGGCCCTGGCCTTGGCGCTGGGAGTTGTTGCCGTCGTTGCCGCGCGGCTCGCCGCCTTCCTGGCCACCCTGCGGGGTGCCGGCCGGCGCGGACGCCTGGCCTTCGTTGCCTTGAGCGGAAGGAGCGGGAGCGGAAGCGGGGGCGGAGTCGCCGGCCGGCAGCGGCAGGGCGGACTGGGCCGGGGCGGGAGCGGCGGAAGCGGGGCTGCTGCTGTCGCCGGCCTCGGTGGCCTTGGCGGCACGCGGCTTGCGCACGCGCTTCTCGACGGGCGCGTCGGCGCTCCCGGTTTCGGAAGGAGTGTTCTCGGACAAGTGCTTGATTCCTCTCGCTGACGTGCGAGCGCCCGATGGGGGGCGGCGAACTGGTTGGGAATGATCCGGACGAGAACCCGTCCGGAGGGTGCGGCAGGCGAACGCTGCCGGATGCGGCGACACTAACACCGCCGCGCGCGGCGGTGCAAGGAGGCGGGAAACGCCCGTTGGGCCGGCGGCAAGGCTGGCCCGGAGCCGGCGGCATGGCCGCCGGCAGGGTGGATCAGGCCAGCGCCTTGTCGATCATCTGGCTCAGCTGGCCCTTGCCGACGGCGCCGATCTGGGTGGCCTGGATCTGGCCGTCCTTGAACAGCAGCAGCATCGGAATCGAGCGCACGTGGTACTTGACCGCGGTGGCGCGGTTCTCGTCGACGTTGAGCTTGGCGATCTTCAGCTTGCCGTCGTAGGCGTCGGCAAGCTCGTCCAGCACCGGCGAGATCATCTTGCAGGGGCCGCACCATTCGGCCCAGAAGTCCACCAGCACGGGAGTACCGGACTGCAGCACGGCGGCGTCGAAATCGGCATCGCCGACGTGTAGAACCTTATCGCTCACTTGGGGAGTCTCCTGGGGCAATGCGACGGCCCATGCCGGGTTGGCGGTCGCATTGCGCTAAACTGGGGCATTGCGCGGACTTAAAGGCATGGCCTTGGCGTCGCGCGACCCGGCGCAGGGGCCGCAGTTTGCGACGGTGCCCGATACGATGCAAGCCGCCCGGCCAACCTGGCCGGCTGGCACTACCAAGACCGAATTTAATGAGCGACAAACCGCTGACCGATGTGACTTTTTCCTCCTTCGAACTGCAACCGGCCCTGCTGGCCGGGTTGGAAGGAGCCGGATTCACCCGCTGTACCCCGATCCAGGCGCTGACCCTGCCGGTGGCCCTGCCGGGCGGCGACGTCGCCGGCCAGGCGCAGACCGGCACCGGCAAGACGCTGGCGTTCCTGGTGACGGTCATCAACCGGCTGCTGAGCCGGCCGGCGCTGGCCGACCGCAAGCCGGAGGATCCGCGCGCGCTGATCCTGGCGCCGACCCGCGAGCTGGCCATCCAGATCCACAAGGACGCGATGAAGTTCGCCTCCGACTCCGGCCTGCGCTTCGCGCTGGTCTACGGCGGCGTCGACTACGACAAGCAGCGCGAACTGCTGCAGAAGGGCGTGGACGTGATCATCGCCACCCCGGGCCGCCTGATCGACTACGTCAAGCAGCACAAGGTGGTCTCGCTGCACGCCTGCGAGGTCTGCGTGCTGGACGAAGCCGACCGCATGTTCGACCTGGGCTTCATCAAGGACATCCGCTTCCTGCTGCGGCGCATGCCCGAGCGCACCACCCGGCAGACGCTGCTGTTCTCGGCCACCCTCAGCCACCGCGTGCTGGAGCTGGCCTACGAGCACATGAACGAGCCGCAGAAGCTGGTGGTGGAGACGGACAACATCACCGCCGACCGCGTGCGCCAGCGCATCTACTTCCCGGCCGACGAGGAGAAGCTGCCGCTGCTGCTGGGCCTGCTCTCGCGCAGCGAGGGCGCGCGCACCATGGTGTTCGTCAACACCAAGGTGTTCGTCGAGCGCGTGGCGCGCTCGCTGGAACGGGCCGGCTACCGTGTCGGCGTGCTGTCCGGCGACGTACCGCAGAAGAAGCGCGAGAGCCTGCTCAACCGCTTCCAGAAGGGCCAGCTGGAAATCCTCGTCGCCACCGACGTGGCCGCGCGCGGCCTGCACATCGATGGCGTCAAGTACGTCTACAACTACGACCTGCCGTTCGACGCCGAGGACTACGTGCACCGCATCGGCCGCACCGCGCGGCTGGGCGAGGAGGGCGACGCCATCAGCTTCGCCTGCGAGCGCTACGCGATGGGCCTGCCGGACATCGAGGCCTATATCGAGCAGAAGATCCCGGTCGAGCCGGTCACGGTCGAACTGATGACGCCGCTGCCGCGCCCGGAGCGCGCGGCGCCGGCCGAAGGTGAGGGCGAGGGCGAGGAGAACGAGAGCGTCGGCGCCATCTTCCGCGAGGCGCGCGAAGCCCGCGCCGCCGAGGAGGAGCGTCGTGGCGGCGGCCGCAGCGGCGGTCGCTCCGGCGGTGGTCGTGGCGAGCGTCGCGACGGCGAGCGCCGTCCGCGTGGCCCGCGCAAGCCGCGCGTGGAAGGCGAGCAGGCGGCAGTTTCCGCCGAGCCCGCACCGGCCCCGCGTCCGCCCCGCCCGCCGCGTGCCGAAGGCGCGCCGGAAGCGGCGGTGGAAGGCGAGCGCGCGCCGCGCAAGCGCCGCCGTCGCCGTCATGGCCGTCCGGTCGAGGGTGTCGAGACCGCGGCAGCAGCAGCTGCCGGCAATGGCCCGGTGCAGGTGCCGGCCACGCCGATGCGCCCGTCCGGCAACGACAGCGATTCGTTCCTGACCCGCCTGGGCCGCAAGATCCGCCGGATGCTGTCGGGCGATTGATCGCGATGGTGCCAGCCGCAGGCCGGCTGCCCCGTCGACCACAGGAGCGCACCCCGGTGCGCTCCTGTTTCGTTTCCGCCATCGCCCGGCGCGATGCACGCCGCGCGTCCGCCTCCGGCATAATCGGCGCATGAGCGTCCTGCGTTTCGACAATGTCAGCAAGCACTATGCGGGCGGCCACCAAGCACTGGTGGACGTCAGCTTCGAGGTGGCCGCCGGCGAGATGCTGTTCGTCACCGGCCACTCCGGCGCGGGCAAGAGCACCCTGCTGAAGCTGATCCACCTGAGCGAACGCCCGACCCGCGGCGCGGTGCTGTTCGGCGAACGCAACCTGCTCAAGGTGCGCGGCGGCAAGGTCGCTCTGCACCGCCGCCAGGTCGGCGCGGTCCACCAGGACCATCGCCTGCTGACCGACCGCACCATCGGCGAGAACGTGGCCCTGCCGCTGATCCTGCGCGGCGACCGCCGCGCCGATACCGGCAAGCGCGTGCGTTCGGTGCTCGAGCGCATGGGCCTTGGCCATCGCGAGAAGGCGCTGCCCACCCAGTTGTCGGCCGGCGAGCAGCAGCGCGTGGGCATCGCCCGCGCGATCGTCGCCGAGCCGAAGCTGCTGGTGGCCGACGAACCGACCGGCAACCTCGACCCGACCCTGGCGGCGGAGATCATGTCCCTGTTCGCCGAACTGCCCGGCCGCGGCACCAGCGTGCTGGTGGTCAGCCACGACCTGCCGCTGCTCAAGCACATGCGCAAGCGCGTGCTGATCCTCGACCACGGCCGCCTGGTCGACGACATCTCACCGCAGGATCTGGCTGAATGAGCGCGGGCACGAAGAAGGAAACGGCGAACAAGGCCGCCAATGCCGAAGCCGCGGCGCCGTCGCGGCTGGGCGTGTGGTTCGCCCACCACCTGCACAGCGTCGTCTTCAGCCTCGGCCGCGCGCTGCGCAAGCCGTGGGCCACGGCGCTGACCGTGGCGGTGATGGCGCTGGCGCTGGCGTTGCCGCTGGGCCTGTCGATCGCGCTGGACAACCTCAAGGTGTTCGCCGGCAGCGTGCAACAGTCGCGCGACATCAATCTGTTCCTCAAGCCCGGGATCGACGGCGCCACCGCGCAGGACGTGGCCGCGACCCTGCGCGCGCGCGCCGATGTCGCCGGCGTGGTACTGCGTACGCCCGATGAGGGCCTGGCCGGGTTGCGCGACAGCGCCGGGCTGGGCGAGGCGATCGACGCGCTCGGCGAGAACCCGCTGCCGACGCTGCTGATCGTCACCCCGGCCGGCGGCGACGACGCGGCGCTGGCCAGGTCGCTGGAAACGCTGCCCCAGGCCGACCTGGTCCAGCACGACGCGCTGTGGCGCCAGCGCCTGGACGCCTGGCTCGGCTTCGGCGCGCGCCTGGTGCAGGTGCTGTCGCTGCTGCTGGGCCTGGGCGCGGTGCTGGTGGTAGGCAATACCGTACGGCTGGACATCCAGGCGCGGCGCGAGGAGATCGGCGTGCTGCAGCTGCTGGGCGCCAGCGACGGCTTCATCCGCCGTCCCTTCATCTATCTCGGTGCCTGGTACGGCCTGGGCGCGGGTCTGCTGGCGCTGGGGCTGATCGGGGCCTGCGGCCTGGCGCTGCGTCCGCCGCTGGCGGCGCTTTCGGGCAGCTATGGCAGCCCGTTCGTCCTGCATGGGCTCGATGCCCTGCATTCGGGATTCGTACTGCTGGGCACGGTGGTGCTGGGCTGGCTCGGGGCGTGGCTGGTGACCGGGCACTTCCTCAGGCAGACTCGCCCGACCGACACCTGACACGCGCATGTCCACGCACGAACTCAAGCATCTGATCAGCGACGCCCCCCGGGTGATGGTGGTCGATGGCTCCAAACTGGTGCGCAAGCTGATCTCCGACGTGCTGCAGCGCGAGCTGCCGGACGTGGAGGTGGTGGGCTGCGCCGGCATCGATGAGGCCCGCGCGGCGCTGGCGGCCGGCCCGGTGCATCTGGTCACCACTTCGCTGGCGCTGCCCGACGGCGATGGCTTGGCGCTGGCGCGCAGCGTGCGCGAGGCGGCCGGGCAGGCCTACGTGCCGGTGATCGTGGTGTCCGGCGACGCGCAGCGCCATCTCGAGCAGCGCCGCTTCAACGAATTCGTTACCGACTATTTCGACAAGGCGCTGGGCCACGAGGCGCTGGCGACCTTCATCCGCGGCTACGTGCAGCCCGAGCCGGTGCCTGGTGCGACCGTTCTGTATGTCGAGGACAGCCGCGTCGTGGCCGAAGCCACCAAGCGCATGCTCGAGCGCCACGACCTGCACGTGGTGCACGTGCTCACCGCCGAGGACGCGTTCTCGCTGCTCACCGCCGAATCGCTGGGCCGCACCACGCGGCGCATCGACCTGGTGCTCACCGACGTCACCCTCAAGGGCGAGCTCAACGGCCGCGACGTGGTCGAGCGCGTGCGCATCGACTTCGGCTACGGCAAGCGCCGCCTGCCGGTGCTGGTGATGACCGGCGACAGCAACCCGCACAACCAGTCCGCCCTGCTGCAGGCCGGCGCCAACGACCTGGTGCAGAAGCCGATCGAGGAGCGCCTGCTGGTGACCAAGGTGCTGTTCCAGTTGCGCCTGACCCGTTTGGCGCAACCGGTGGTGATGCCGTGAGCACTGCCCCGAACATCCAGCTCGAACCCAGCTGGAAGGCGCGCGTCGGCGACTGGCTGCTGCGTCCGGAAATGCGCGAACTGTCGGCTTTCCTGCGCCAGCGCAAGGCCGCCGGCGTCCGCGTGTTCCCGCCCGGGCCGCAGATCTTCGCCGCCTTCGACGCCACCCCGTTCGACCAGGTGAAGGTGGTGGTGCTCGGCCAGGACCCCTACCACGGCTTCGGCCAGGCGCATGGCCTGTGCTTCTCGGTGATGCCCGGCGTGCCGGTGCCGCCGTCGCTGCTGAACATCTACAAGGAGCTGGAGGACGACGGCAATGTCGTTCCGCCGTTCCGCCGCCCGGACCACGGTTGCCTGCTGCCATGGGCGCGGCGCGGCGTGCTGCTGCTCAACGCGGTGCTGACCGTCGAGGAAGGCCGCGCCGGCGCCCACCAGGGCAAGGGCTGGGAGGGGTTCACCGACCACGTGGTCGACGTGCTCAACCGCGAGCGCGAGGGACTGGTGTTCCTGCTCTGGGGCAGCTACGCCCAGGCCAAGGGCAAGGTCATCGACACCCGCCGCCACCGCGTGCTGAAGGCGCCCCATCCCTCGCCGCTGTCGGCCCACCGCGGCTTTCTCGGCTGCCGGCACTTCTCCCAGACCAACGACTACCTGGCCCGCCACGGCCAGGCGCCGATCGACTGGCGCCTGCCGCCCCGGGCGGAACTGGAAGCCGGGCTCGCCGGCGGCTGAACGCCGGGGGCCTGTCATGACGCGGCGACGCGCTTCCTGCTAGGCTGGACGGCCTGCTTCCATTGATCCGGATGGGGAGGTTTCAGGGGCTTCCGGGGTCGTTTTTCGACAAATCTGGAACACTGGAACTTTTTCTGTACCGAGCAGTCCAATAGCCCGACTGCTAAGATGAGGTCCTATGAGCCCGAACACCTCTACTGCCCTTGTGGCAAACAATCTTCCGATCCCCAGCGCGCTCGGCTCGCTGGATGCCTATATCGGTGCCGTGCACCAGATTCCGGTGCTGTCGGTCGACGAGGAACAGGATCTGGCACGCCGCTTCCGCGACGGGCAGGACCTGGACGCCGCGCGCGAGCTGGTGCATTCGCACCTGCGCTTCGTCGTGCACGTGGCGCGCGGCTACAACGGCTACGGCCTGCAGCTGGGCGACCTGATCCAGGAAGGCAACATCGGCCTGATGAAGGCGGTCAAGCGTTTTGACCCGGACATGGGCGTGCGCCTGGTCTCCTTCGCGGTGCACTGGATCCGCGCCGAGATGCACGAGTTCATCCTCAAGAACTGGCGCATCGTCAAGGTCGCCACGACCAAGGCGCAGCGCAAGCTGTTCTTCAACCTGCGCAAGTCCAAGACGCGCCTGGGCTGGATGAACGCCGCCGAGGTCAGCGCGGTGGCCAAGGACCTGAACGTCTCCGAGCGCGAAGTGATGGAGATGGAATCGCGCCTGTCCGGCCGCGATGTCGGTTTCGATGCGCCCGCCGACGAAGACGACGACCATGCGCCGCCGTCGCCGGCCGCGTACCTGGTCGCGCGCGACGAGGATCCTTCGCAGGCCTATGAGCGCCAGGACAGCGAAGAGAACCAGATGCAGCTGCTGCGCGAGGGCCTTGCCAACCTGGACCAGCGTTCGCGCGACATCATCGCCCGCCGCTGGCTGGATGCCGACAGCAAGGTGACGCTGCAGGAACTGGCCGACGAGTACGGCGTGTCGGCCGAGCGCATTCGCCAGATCGAGGCCAACGCGCTGAAGAAGATGAAGGCGCTGTTCGCCGCCTGATCTTGCGGTGGTTCGACGGTACAAGAAAAAAGCCCGGGGAAACCCGGGCTTTTTCGTTGCATGGCCAGCGTCGCCGCACGATCCGCATCGTCTTGCCCGGATCGCGACGGGAGATCGTACTCGCGCCGTCGCGGCAGTGTAGATTCGCGCTTCTGCATCCACGAACGGAGACGACAATGAAGGGAAACTGCCTGTGCGGCGCGATCGAAGTGACGGCCAACGATGCCCGCCAAATCGGGCTGTGCCATTGCAGCATGTGCCGGCGATGGACCGGCGGGCCGTTCTTCGCCGTGCATTGCGACGACAAGGTACGCTTCGACGGCGATGCGGTGAGGACGTTCCGTTCGTCGGAATGGGCCGAGCGCGGGTTCTGCGGCACGTGCGGCAGCACGCTCTACTACCGGCTGGTGCCCGATGGCGAATACTTCGTGTCGGCCGGCCTGTTCCTGGGCCACGACTTCGAACTGGCCAGCCAGATCTTCATCGACGAGAAGCCCGCGTTCTACGAACTCGCAAATGACACCGAGAAGCTGACCGGACAACAGGTGTTCGAGCGCTTCGCGCCCGGCGGTGCGTGACGCCGCCGGCGTTCATTCCCGTGGTGGTCCGCCCTCGGGCGGATCGCCGTCGACATCGCCGAAGATGATGCGCGCGCTGCGCTGGTAGCTCCAGTACGCGACCGCCCAGTTGAGCAGCACCACCAGTCGGTTGCGGAAGCCGATCAGGAAGAACACGTGCGCGGCCAGCCAGAACCACCAGGCGAGCAGGCCGGAAAGCTTCAACCGGCCCATGTGCACGATGGCGGCCATGCGCCCGATGGTGGCCAGGTTGCCCTGGTCGCGATAGCGGAAAGGCGGCGGCGCGGCGCGCTGTTCCAGCCGCGCCCGGATCGTGGCGGCCACGTATTTGCCCATCTGCTTGGCCGCCGGCGCCACGCCTGGCACCGGTCGCCCGTCGGCCTGCGCTAGCGCGGCCAGGTCGCCGGCGACGAAGATGTCCGGATGGCCGGGCACGGTGAGGTCCGGCCGCACCTGCACGCGGCCGGCGCGGTCCAGCGGCGTGTCCAGCGTGCGCGCCAGCGGCGAGGCGGCCACGCCGGCGGCCCAGACTACGGTGCGCGCGGGAACGAATTCCTCGCCGAGCTGGAAGCCTTCGGCATCGATGGCGGTGACCGGCGTGTCGGTACGCACTTCCACGCCGAGCCGTTCCAGCTGCCGGCGTGCCTTGAGCGAGAGCACTTCCGGGAAGCTGGACAGTACCCGCGGGCCGGCTTCGACCAGGCGCACCTTCGCCGAGGCCGGATCGATATGGCGGAATTCGTTGCGCAGGGTGTGGCGCGCGATCTCGGCCAGGGTGCCGGCCAGTTCGACGCCGGTCGGGCCGCCGCCGACGATGGCGAAGCTGAGCCACGCCGCCTTCTTCGCCGGGTCCGGTTCGGCCTCGGCCTTCTCGAAGGCCAGCAGCAGCCGGCGCCGCAGCGCCAGCGCGTCGTCCAGCGTCTTCAGGCCCGGGGCATGCGGCGCCCACTGGTCGTTGCCGAAGTAGGCGTGGGTGGCGCCGCTGGCCACCAGCAGCAGGTCGTAGTCCAGCGTGCCGCCGTCGCGCAGCCGCACCTGGCGGCTCTGCTTGTCGATGCTCTCCACCTCGCCCAGCCGGACCTCGACGTTGCGCTGGTGGCCGAGGATGTGCCGCAGCGGCGCGGCGATATCCGGCGCCGACAGGCCGGCGGTAGCGACCTGGTACAGCAGCGGCTGGAACAGGTGATGGTTGCGGCGGTCGATCAGGGTGATGCGCAGCTTCGCGCCGGCAAGGGCGCGGGTGGCCCAGAGGCCGGCGAAGCCGCCGCCGACGATCAGCAGGCGGGGAGGGCGGTCGTGGGGCATGCGGTACTCCGGTGGGGGCCGGTGGGAGGCGTGACAACCGGCCACCATCTTCGCACGGGGTACGCAGGGCGATGTCGATAATTGATACTGGTTCCACTCGAATGCCATGGAGAGAACGCCGTGTCCGATCCCGAGAAGCGCATCGCCCTGCTGATCGATGCCGACAACGCGCCGGCGGCGAAGATCGACGAAGTGCTGGCCGAGGTGGCGCGTTTCGGCGTGGCCAATGTGCGTCGCGCCTACGGCAACTGGAAGAGTCCGCGCCTGAAGGGCTGGGAATCGGTGCTGCACGAATACGCGATCCGGCCGATCCAGCAGTTCGCCTATTCCAAGGGCAAAAACGCATCGGACATGGCGATGGTGATCGATGCGATGGACCTGCTCTACGCGCGCAACCTGGACGGTTTCGCCATCGTCTCCAGCGATGCCGATTTCACCCCGCTGGTGATGCGCCTGCTCACCGACGGGGTCAAGGTCTACGGTTTCGGCGAGAAGAAGACGCCCGATCCCTTCGTCAATGCCTGCTCGCAGTTCACCTACCTGGAGGCGCTGGGCCAGCCGCACGCCAGCGCGCCCGAGGTGGGGCCGGACGCGGGCGACGAAGCGGTGCGCCCGCGCAAGGGCGGCGCCGAGCTGCGTGGCGACACGCGGCTGGTGAAGATGCTGCGCCGCGCGGTGACCGCGGCCGAGGGCGAGGACGGCTGGGCGCACCTGGGGCCGGTCGGCAGCCAGATCGGCAACCAGGCGTCGTTCGATCCGCGCAACTACGGCTACGGCAAGCTCAGTGACCTGCTCGCGGCGACCGGCCTGTTCGAGCTGAAGAAGGACGGCAAGTCGTCCTATGTGCGCGCGCTGCCGAAGAAGGCCGCCGCCAAGACCGGGAAGCCGGGCGCAGCGTGATGGCGGGCGGGCTTCGACGCCGGCACGGCGGAACATCGCTCCCGCCTTTGCCGACACGTGGACACGCGTGGCGTATCGTGCAGGCCTGGCAACGGCCACAACGGGAACCGGAATGCTGAAGATCTGGGGACGCCGCAATTCGAGCAACGTGCGCAAGGTGCTGTGGTGCGCCGAGGAGATCGGCCTGCCGTACGAATCGATCGAGGTCGGCGGCGCCTTCGGCGGCACGCAGACGCCGGAGTACCGGGAGATGAATCCCAACGGGCTGGTGCCGGTGATCGAGGACCACGGCCTGCCGGTGTGGGAATCCAACGCCATCGTCCGCTACCTGTCGGCGCGCTACGCGCTGGGCACGCTGTACCCGGAAGACCCGGCCGCGCGCGCGCAGAGCGAGAAGTGGATGGACTGGACCCTGTCGAGCTTTGCCGTCGCCTTCCGCGACCTGTTCTGGGGCGTGGTGCGCACCGCGCCGGCCGACCGCGACGCCGCGCGCATCGATGCGTCGCTGGTGCGCTGCGGCGAGCTGCTGGCGCTGGCCGACGCCGAACTGGCGCGGCAGCCGTGGCTGTCCGGCGGGACGTTCGCGATGGGCGACATCCCTTTGGGCGCGTTCGCCTACGCCTGGTTCGAGATGCCGATCCAGCGGCCGGACCTGCCGCATCTGGCCGACTGGTATGCGCGCCTGCAGCTGCGCCCGGCCTACCGCAATGGCGTGATGACGCCGCTGACCTGAGGTGTGCGGGTACGGTGGATGGGAGAGGCGCCGCATGAGGCACGTGCAGGGGTGCACTGTAGGAGCGCACTTCAGTGCGCGATTGTGGCCTCCCAAGTAATGCCCCATCGCGCACTGAAGTGCGCTCCTACGGGTGTGCGTTTCCGGTGAGATCCATGCTGAGCAGGCCCCCGCATCTACGAAGCCAACTCCGCGCAAACGGCGACAGCCGCCTGTACCAGCGCGGCTGTCGTCGTGGACTGCACCGAAGGGCAGGGATCAGAACTTCCAGTTCAGGCCGAGATACACGACACGACCGGCATAGCTGTTGGAGTAGAAGCGGGCCTTGGTGTCGTTGCCCAGGTGGGTGCGCGTCTCTTCCTTGGTCAGGTTCAGCACCGAGGCGCTCAGGCTGAGGGCCGGGGTGACGTTGTAGGCGGCGTTGAGGTCGATCTGCTGGTAGGGCTCCTGATAGAGGTTCAGGCCGCTGACCAGACCCTGCACCACTTCGCCGCGACGGTTCCACGAGGCGCGCAGCAGCAGCTTCTCCACTTCATAGAACACGGTGAAGTTGGCCTGGTTCTTGGCGCTGCCGACCAGCGGCGACTTGCCGATCTCGGTGCCGTCCTCCAGGGTGATGGCCGCTTCGTTGGTGTCGTTCCAGGTGTAGTTCGCTTGGAAGCCCAGGCCGAAATCCAGCGTGTGCTGGGCATAGAACTCCAGACCCTGCGAAACTGCGTCGCGGCCGCCGGCGGTGGTGGAGTAGTTCTGCACGACCACGTTCTGGCCGCCGACGTTTTGCGTCACGTCCTGCACCACCGGCACCGAGAAGTTGCTGACGTCCTTGCGGAACAGGTCCAGGCCCACCACCGAACCGGGGTGGAAGTACCACTCCAGGCCGATGTCGTACTGGGTGGCCTTGTAGGCTTCCAGGTTCTTGTTGCTGCCCGAGCCGTACCAGCCCTGTTCGCCGGCGCCGCCGGTGAGGCGGCGGTCGTTGACGTATTCGGGGCTGAAGTATTCCAGGCTGCCCGGGGAGGCGATGTTGCCGTAGCTCGGGCGCGCGATCACCTTGGAGGCCGCCGCGCGCAGCAGCAGGTTCTCGCTCAGGTCATAGGCCAGGTTGAAGCTCGGCAGCACGTCGGTGTAGCTGCGGTCCAGGCCGCTGATCGCGAACGATTCGCTGCGCTGCTGGTCGTCCGAGAGCCTCCAGTAGCCTTCGGTGCCGCAATAGGTATCGGCGGGTGCGCTGCCGGGTACCGGGTCGGTCTTCTGGCAGGCCAGCGGGTTGCCGTTGGCGTCGTCGAAGAAGTAGTCGTTGTAGGAGGTGACCTTGTCGGTGGAATCGGCGTGCTGGCGGGTGCTGACCAGGCGCACGCCGACATTGCCGCGCAGGCGCTCGGTGCGGAAGTTGGCCTGCAGGTAGGTGGAGTAGATCTTTTCGTCCACGTTGTAGACGAAGTTGTCCTCGTTGCGGGTCTGCATCGGCCCGTAGGTCTTGTTCAGATAGGCGATGTAGGCCGGGTAATTGATGGCCGGGAACGCACTGGCGTTGATGCCGCCGGCCAGGTTGCCCATCGCGTACAGGAACTCGGGCGAGAACTGCTGGGCAAGGTCGTTGCAGCGCCCGTTCCAGTAGCGGTTGCCGTAGTCGCCAGGGTCGCTGCCCGGGCAGGCCCAGTAGCTGTTGCCGGTGCTGCGGTGGATGCCGCCGTCGCGGTACTTGACGCCGAACTGCAGCGATTCGAGGAAGCCGGCGTCGTTGTGCCAGGTGGTATCGATCTGGGCGTACTTCTGTTCGGTGGTGTTGCGCGTCCACGACGAACCGGTCGAGCCGAGGTCGACCTGCAGGATGCCGTTCTTCAGGTTCTGCATCAGTTCCGGCGAGAACGCCATCGACGGCGTGCCGGTCAGGTTCCAGGAGCTGGCCAGGTTGCCCAGGTTCCAGCTACCGTCCGCGTTCTGGCTGCGCGGCTTGAGCGGCACCGAGAACTGCAGCGAAGGGCCGCCCTTGGCCCAGGTGCGCCCGCCCTTGAAGGCGATGTCGACCGACTCGCCCTGCCATTCGGCCGAGAAGTCGGCGGTCTGCGACAGCGCCTTTTCCAGGTTGTAGCTGCCGGTGATCTGCGGGGTCGGCACGGTGCAGTCGTCCGAGCCCCAGCCGCCCGGCGCCATGCCACCGGCGGCGGCTTCGCCCTCGCTGCAGTAATAGGTCTTGCCCGGGTGCCGGCTGTAGTCGGCGCCGGTGACGATGGTGCCGCTCGGGTCCATGGTCAGCCCGTCGAGCAGGCGCCCGCCTGCCCAGTTGCCGTCTCCCCAGTAGCGGGCGATGTTCCATTCCGGCACCTTGATGGTGTGGGTCTGGGAGTTCTGCGACAGGTCGAAGCGGAAGTAGTTCGCGGTCAGGGTCAGGTTGTCCAGCGGCTTGAACTGGAAGGTCAACTGGCCGCCCTTGCGCTCGCGTTCCTCGTCCTTGACGTCGAGGTTCACCGAGGTGGGCATCATGAAGCCGGTGTAGTACTTGCCGCTCTGGTCGTAGAAGCCGGTACCGCCCCACCAGTTGGAATTGAAGTCCGAGGGATTGCCGTTGACGTCGACTGCGGTGCCGCCTTCGTCGCGGCCATACCATTGCCAGCTCTCGGTGCTGGCGCCCATGGTGCGGGTGGTGCGCTTCTGGTCGGTATAGCCTACGAATACGCCGAAGCGATCGTCCTTGTCGTGCCAGGCGTACGAGGCGGAGAGCTGGCCGTCGGTCTTGCGGGTGGTGTCGGCCCAGGTGCCTTCGACGGAGACGAAGCCGGTGTTGGATTCCATGTCCAGCGGACGGCGCGTGTGCAGGATCACCGTGCCGCCGATGCCGCCTTCGTCGATGCGCGCTTCCGGCGACTTGAACAGCTCGGCGCTGCCCAGCATGTTCGACGGTAGCAGCGTGTAGTTGAACGAACGGGTCGGGTCGCCGTTGGATTCGGCGGTGGCGATGTAGTTGCCGTTCAACTCGGTCAGGGTCAGTTCCGAGGACAGGCCGCGCACGCTGACGTTCTTACCTTCGCCGCCGCTGCGGGTGATGATCACGCCCGGCACGCGCTGCAGCGCGTCGGCCACGTTCTTGTCGGGGAACTTGCCGACGTCCTCGGCGGTGATGACTTCCACCACCGCGTTGGCGTCGCGTTTCTGCTGCAGGCTCTTCTCGATGGCGTAGCGGTAACCGGTGACGGTGACGGCATCGAGCGTGGTCGCGTCGGGCGAGGACGCGGCTGCCTGCTGGGCGAAGGCGCTGGCCGGCAGGACTGCGGCGGCCAGTGCGATGGCGATGGCGCCGGACAACGAGCTCCGGGCGTGCGTGCGTGATTTCTGTTTCATTCCACTCTCTCCCTCTCCTGGATTGGAATCTGATCGCTGGTACGAAAGGACTTGAATCGATCTAAGTTTTGAAGCCGGATACCCCGGTGGAACCGGAGGCGTTTCGTGCATGGATCGAGCAACGGACCGGGTCCGTTTCCCCTGTTCGCAGGCAATCGCAAGTCGATCTCTATTTGGATCGATCTAAACGAATGACGCGGATTTTTTAGCACAGCGCCATCGTCGACGCATGTTGCTGCGCAATAAGTCGGAGCCCGACGGCAAGCGTCGCGATCCGTGCCCAGGGGCCTCGAAAGAGGCTTGCACCCACATGCCTTGCGGGCGGTGGGCGACGTTTAGCCGGCGAGGGGCGGTACCTCGGCGCCGGGGATGGACCGCCTATGCCGATGCCTGCCGGAAACGGCCGTGATGCTGCGGCGCAGAATGCAGCCGGACGAATTGCCATGGTTTACTTGAATCGATCTAAATTCAGTGCATGTTCCATTTGGAACGATGGAAGGCCTGGTGATCGCCCGGATGCGGACCTCGTCCGCAGCGGTTGGTCGCCCGGTCTAAGGGGAGAAAACCATGACCGAATCGAATCGCCGGTTTCCATCCGCCTGCAAGCCGGCTCCGGCAGCGCGGGCCGTGCGCCATCCACCTGTTTCCTGATCCCGGCACTCTCCCCATCCCCCGCGGATGGGCCGGGCATCACCGGTCCGGCTCCGGCCGGACCACCCTATCCACGCATCGACATCGACCCTGAGGAACCACCGCATGCGCCGATCGCCGTCTCCCGCCCCCCGCCACCGCTCAGCTGCTGGGCTCGCCTGCCTGCTGGCGCTGGCCTTCGTGTCGTCGCTCCCGGCTGCGCCGCTCGCGCTGGAGCGCGAGGTCAACACCTTCATCGGCAGCAAGGACGACGGCAACACCTTCCCGGGCGCGTCGGCGCCGTTCGGCCTGATCCAGGTCAGCCCGATCGGCAGCCACTACTCGGGCTGGCGCTACGACGACGAGAAGATCCGCGGTTTCGGCCATTCGTTCGTGTCCGGCGCCGGCTGCTGGGAGCAGGGCGGGCAGGTGTCGGTGCTGCCGGTCACCGGCAGCATCGGTCCCGGCGGCGACTTCGACACCGCCGATGCCAAGCGTTTCGACCACAAGCGCTACGCCTCGGCCTACAGCCATGATGGCGAAGTGGGGCAGGCCGGCTACTACAGGGTGCGCCTGACCGACTACGGCGGCATCGACGTGGAGGCCACCGCGCGTACCCGCGCCGCCGCCGAGCGCTACACCTTCGGCGCCGGCAGCGCGGAAGGCCACGTGCTGGTCAACCTCGGCCAGGCCAACGAGCGCCATTCGGTGATCGGCAGCGTGATCGACGTGGTCGGCGACCGCGCGGTGGAAGGCAAGCTGGTCACCAAGAGCTTCTGCGGCGGCCACCAGTACACCACCTGGTTCCGCATCGAGTTCGACCGCCCGTTCAAGGCCTTCGGCACCTGGGGCGAGCAGGGCGGCCTGCCGGGCGCGCGCCACAGCATGGAAGGCGAGCTCAAGCCCAACGGCGCGTGGCTGAGCTTCGACTTGGCCGATGGCAGGTCCGTCACCGCCACCAGCGCGATCTCGCACGTCGACGCCGAGGGCGCGCGCAACAACCTGCGCGCCGACGGCATGGACGGCGACGCCCTGCTCGGTTTCGACCGCATGCATGACCTGGCGCGGCAGGGCTGGCGCAGGGAACTGGCGGGCGTGCAGGTCGAGGGCGGCAACGCCGACGACCGCACCGTGCTGTACACCGCGCTGTACCACGCGCTGCTGATGCCGATGACCGGCAACGACGCCGATGGCCGCTACCGCGGTTACGACGACGCGATCCACCGCGCCGACGGTTGGACCTACTACGAGTACTTCTCGCTGTGGGACACCTACCGCGCGCAGAACCAGTGGCTGGCGTTGACCAAGCCGGACGTGGCGCGCGACATCGGCCGCACCCTGCTGGCGATCGACGAACAGGGCGGCTGGCTGCCGCGCTGGGGCTATGCCAACTTCGAGACCAACATCATGACCGGCGACCCGGTCACGCCGTTCATGGTCGACCTGTGGCGCTTCGGCGCGCTGGCCGGCCGCGAGGGCGAGGCCTGGGCCGCGCTGCGCCGCAACGCCTTCGGCATGCCGCCGCTGAACTCGCGCGCCGCCGGCCGCTCCGGCAACGCCAGCTACCTGCGCGACGGCTACGTGGTCTACGACCGCGCGTTCCCGTCCAAGGGCATGGACGTGGACCCGCACCACGGCGGTTCGGCCACGCTGGAGTACGCGCTGGCCGATTGCGCGCTGTCGCAGATGGCCGATGGCCTGGGCCATGCCGACGACGCGGCGGTGCTGCGCGAGCGCGGCCGCAACTGGCACAAGGTATGGGACCCGCAGGTGCGCGACGCCGAGACCGGCTTCAGCGGTTTCCCGCGTCCGCGCGACGAGCACGGCAAGTGGTACACGCCGGCCGACGGCCACTACAGCCCGCGTTCGCAGCACGGTTTCCACGAAGGCACCGCCTGGCAGTACCAGTGGCTGGCGCAGCAGGACGTGCCGGGCCTGGTGACGGCGATGCACGGCCGCGAGCAGGCCGGGCGCCGGCTGGACGCGTTCTTCGCCTACGACGCGTTGGCGCAGGCGCCGCTGACCGCCGCGCGCAAGGAGTGGGTGGTCGGCCCATACAGCTACTACAACCAGTACCGCTACAACCCGAACAACGAGCCGGACCTGCACTCGCCGTGGATGTACACGCTGATCGGCCAGCCGTGGAAGACCGCCACGGTGGTGCGCGCCGCGCAGCAGCTGTTCACCAACGCGCCCAACGGCGTCACCGGCAACGACGACCTGGGCACGATGTCGGCGTGGTACCTGTTCAGCGCGCTGGGCCTGTACCCCGCGGTGCCGGGCAGCGGCCAGTTCCTGCTGCATGCGCCGCGCTTCGCAAGGGCCGAGATCGCGCTGGGTAACGGCCGCACGCTGCGCCTGCAGGCTCCCGGCGCCGATGGCCGCAGCCTGCAGTACATCCAGGGCGTGCAGGTCGACGGCAAGCCGCAGCGCGCGGTGTGGCTGGACTGGGCGCAGCTGAGCAAGGGCGGCACCATCCGCTACGCGCTGACCCGGCAGGCGCCGGAGCAGGGCTGGGGCACGGACGTGGCCGACCTGCCGGTCTCCTGGTGCGCCACGCCCGGCAGCACGATGGAATGAGCCGGCGAGCGGGTGACATCGCGAAAGGAAGCCGCCGCCTCCCGATCAACGCGCGGCGCTGCGGGGTTCCCCGTTCCCACTTCCCCATCCCCCGCTTTTAAGCTGTGACGTTTCCGCCCACCTCCGAGCGACGATGAGCAACGACACTTCCACCACCGGCAAATCCGCGCGCAGGGCCGGCAAGCGCGCGGTCACCGTCACCGACATCGCCCAGGCCGTGGGCGTGTCGCGGGCGACCGTGTCGCTGGTGCTGCGCGGCAGCCCGCTGGTCAACGTCGATACCCGTGCCCGGGTCGAAGCCGAACTGCGCCGGCAGCGTTACGTGTACAACCGCACCGCCGCCAACCTGCGGCGGCGCACGTCCTCCTCGATCGCGCTGGTGATCAACGACCTGTCCAACCCGTTCTTCGCCGAATTCGCGTCCGGCGTGGACGAGGCGCTGGGCGGCAAGGGCTACGTGACCCTGCTCGGCAGCACCGGCGAATCGCCCGAGCGGCAGCAGGCGGTGCTGAGCACGCTGATGGAGCACACGCCGACCGGCTTCATCCTGTCGCCGGCCGAAGGCAGCGATGCCGCGCAGCTGCGCCAGGTGCTGGGCGCGCATGCCAACGTGCTGCTGTTCAACCGCGAACTGCCCGGCGCCGACTGGGATTTCCTGACCATGGACAACCAGCAGGGCGCCTACCTGGCCACCCGCCATCTGATCGAGCGCGGCCACCGCGACATCGCCTTCTTCGGCGGCCACGCCGCCTCCAGCTCCTGCCACC
Source organism: Stenotrophomonas sp. MYb238 (assembly GCF_009496535.1). Lineage (GTDB taxonomy): Bacteria > Pseudomonadota > Gammaproteobacteria > Xanthomonadales > Xanthomonadaceae > Stenotrophomonas. Next base: position 27,441 of record NZ_WIDL01000006.1, on the reverse strand, counting down.
AGCGCCGCGCCGGCTACCAGCAGGCGCTGGCCGAGGCGGGCCTGCCGGTGCGGCCGCAATGGATGATCGAGTCGGCGCCCAACCGCCTGGAAGCGGCCGCGCGCACCGGCGAACTGTTCGCCGATGGCGAACGCCCGAGCGCGGCGGTCTGCTACAACGACACCGTCGCGCTGGGCCTGATGCTGGGCCTGACCTCGCGCGGCATCCGTCCCGGCGGCGATTTCGCCGTCACCGGTTTCGACGACATCTCCGAGGCCTCGGTGGCGGTTCCGCCGCTGACCACGCTGATCGCCGATCCGCGCGAACGCGGGCGCCAGGCCGCCGCCCTGCTGCTGCAGCGCCTGGACAACCCCGACGCGCCGCCGATGCGCACCGTCGCCCCGGTGCAGCTGCGCATCCGCGAAAGCAGCGCGGCGCGCCCGACCTGACCCCCTTTCTTTCTTCCGACCCCACCGCACCCCGAGGCGCGCCATGCCGATCCCTTCCACACCGCTGTCAACGCCCGCCTCGTCCGCTGCCGTGGTCACGCCGCGCGTCGCGCTGGCGGTGGCCACCACCCTGTTCTTCATGTGGGGCTTCCTGACCAGCCTCAACGACGTGCTGATCCCGCACCTGAAGGCGGTGTTCGAGTTGAACTACGCGCGCGCGATGCTGGTGCAGTTCACCTTCTTCGGCGCGTATTTCCTGATGTCGCTGCCGGCGGGGCGGCTGGTCGCGCACCTTGGCTACAAGAAAGGCATCATCGCCGGCCTGCTGATCGCCGGCGTCGGCGCGCTCGGCTTCTGGCCGTCGGCGGCGCTGCGCACGTACGAAGCGTTCCTGGCGTCGCTGTTCGTGCTGGCCACCGGCATCACCGTGCTGCAGGTGGCGGCCAATCCTTACGTGGCGCTGCTGGGGCCGGAACAGACCGCGTCCAGCCGTCTGACCCTGGCGCAGGCGCTGAACTCGCTGGGCACCACGCTGGCGCCGCTGTTCGGCGGCTTCCTGATCCTCAGCACCACGGTCAAGAGCGGCGAGCAGATCGACGCGCTGCCGGCCGCCGAGCAGATCGCCTACCGCGCGGCCGAGGCGCAGTCGGTGCAGGGTCCGTACGTGGGCCTGGCGATCGCGCTGGCGCTGCTGGCGGTGTTCGTCTACCTGTTCCGCCTGCCCAGCCTGACCGAGGCCACCGAAAAGGCCGACACCGGGCATCACACCCTGATGGACGCGCTGCGGCATCCTCACGTGCTGTTCGGCGTGCTGGCAATCTTCTTCTATGTCGGCGCCGAGGTATCCATCGGCAGCCTGATGGTGAACTACCTGGCGCTGCCGGACATCGGCGGCATGAGCGAGCAGCAGGCCACCAACTACGTGTCCGCCTACTGGGGCTGCGCGATGGTCGGGCGTTTCGCCGGCTCGTGGCTGCTGGCGCAGTACTCGCCACGCCGCCTGCTGGCCGGTTTCGCGCTGGCCAACGTGATCCTGCTGGGCGTGACCCTGGCGGCCAGCGGCAAGGTCGCCATGTACGGCATCGTCGCCACGGGACTGTTCAACTCGATCATGTTCCCGACCATCTTCTCGCTCGCCATCGAGCGCTTGAGGCCGCTGACCAACAAGGCCTCGAGCCTGCTGATCATGGCCATCGTCGGCGGCGCGGTGATTCCGCTGCTGCAGGGCATGCTGGCCGATCGCATCGGGCTGCACCTGAGCTTCGCGCTGCCGGTGGCGTGCTACCTCTACATCATTTTCTACGGCCTGGCCGGTTCGCGACCGCAGACCGCCAGCGGCCAGGGAGGCTGAGGCCAGATGGGCAAGATCGTTTGTTTCGGTGAGATTTTGATCGATCTACTGGCGCAGCCGCCGGCCACGCCGGAAACGCCGCGTGCGTTCCTGCAGTACGCCGGCGGGGCGCCGGCCAATGTCGCGGTGGCGGCCGCGCGGCTCGGCGCGCGCAGCCATTTCGCCGGCATGCTCGGCCGCGACATGTTCGGCGACTTCCTCGCCGACAGCCTGGCCGAGGCTGGCGTGCTCACCGACTGCATCGTGCGCACCGACGCGGCCAAGACCGCGCTGGCCTTCATCGCGCTGGACGCCGGCGGCGAGCGCAGTTTCAGTTTCTACCGGCCGCCGGCCGCCGACCTGCTGTTCCGCGAGCAACACTTCCATCCGGCCTGCTTCGACGGCACCGGCTGCTTCCACGCCTGCTCCAACAGCCTGACCGAACCGGATATCGCCGCGACCACCTTCGCCGGCATGGACCGCGCGCGCGCCGCCGGCGCGGTGGTCAGCCTGGACCTCAACCTGCGCCCGGCGTTGTGGCCGCAGGGCGTCGATCCGACCCCGTGGCTGTGGCAGGCGCTGGAGCGCGCGGACCTGGTCAAGCTGTCGCGAGAGGAACTGGACTACCTGGCCGCGCCGCTCGGCGACGAGGGCGAGGCGCGGGTGCTGCGGCGCCTGCTCGGCGCGCAGGCGCGCTGGGTGATCGTCACCGACGGCGCCGCGCCGCTGCGCTGGCTGACCCGCGACGCCCAGGGCGAAGTGCCCAGTTTCCGCGTGCCGACCGTCGATACCACCGCGGCCGGCGACGCCTTCGTCGGCGGCGTGCTGTACGGCCTGGCCGAGCGCGGCGGTACCGGTGCGGCGTTCGATGCGTTCTGCCACGACCACGACGCGATCACCGCCACCCTGCGTTTCGCCGCGGCCGTCGGCGCGCTGGCGGTCACCCGCAAGGGCGCTTTCGCCGCCATGCCCGGACTCGAAGAAGTGCAGCAGCTGCTGCAGCAACAGGACGCCATCGCATGAACACCACCGCTCCCGATTTCCGTTCCCCGGCCTTCCTGCGCGCGCACATCGCCGACACCATGGCCTTCTACCACCCGCATTGCATCGACCCTGCCGGTGGTTTCTTCCACTACTACAAGGACGACGGCACGGTCTACGACGCCAGCCATCGTCACTTGGTCAGCAGTACGCGTTTCGTCTTCAACTACGCCATGGCGTACCGCGAGTTCGGCAACGCCGAGTACCTGGACGCGGCGAGGCACGGCGTGCGCTACCTGCGCGAGGTGCACCGCAATCCGGCCACCGGCGGTTACGCCTGGACCCTGCGCGAGGGCAAGGTCGAGGACGACATGAACCACTGCTACGGCGTGGCCTTCGTGCTGCTGGCCTACAGCTGCGCGCTCAAGGCCGGCATCGAGCAGGGGCGCGAGTGGATGGACGAGACCTGGCAGCTGCTGGAAAAGCGCTTCTGGGAGCCGCAGCACGGCCTGTACCGCGACGAGGCCGACGCGCAGTGGAACTTCACCGGCTACCGCGGCCAGAACGCCAACATGCACATGTGCGAGGCGATGCTGGCAGCGTTCGAGGCCAGCGGCGAGCGCCGCTACCTGGAGCGCGCGCTGCAGCTGGCCGACAACATGACCCGCAGGCAGGCGGCCAAGGCCGGCGGGCTGGTGTGGGAGCACTACGACGTCGACTGGAACATCGACTGGAACTACAACCTCGACAACCCCAAACACCTGTTCCGCCCGTGGGGTTTCCAGCCCGGCCACCAGACCGAGTGGGCCAAGTTGCTGATGATCCTGGACCGCCACGTCGAGGCCGACTGGCTGGTGCCGACCGCGCGCCACCTTTTCGACAGCGCGGTGACGCGTTCGTGGGACGAGGCGCGTGGCGGGCTGTACTACGGTTTCGCGCCGGAAACGCGCCGGCAGCCGGGCATGGACGGCGCGGCCATCGGCGGCGACAGCTTTGTCTGCGACGACGACAAGTACTTCTGGGTGCAGGCCGAATCGTTGGCCGCCGCGGCGCTGCTCGCAAAGCGCACCGGCAACGAGGCGTACTGGCAGTGGTACGAAAAGCTGTGGGCGTACTCGTGGGAGCACCTCGTCGATCACACCTACGGCGCCTGGTTCCGCATCCTCGATGCCGACAACCGCAAGTACGACGACGAGAAGAGCCCGGCCGGCAAGACCGATTACCACACCATGGGCGCCTGCCACGAAGTGTTGAACCTGGTCAGGTGAGGTGAGCTGCGAACGTCGTCCCCGCGCGGGCGGGATCGCTCTTGCTTCCGCCTGGACAGAGAGCGAAGCAAGGGGTGGAGCGCTGACCCTGCATGCGTTCGTTGAACAGCGCTTCCTGCCTCCGCGGGAATGACGGAATAACAACGAAGGGAAAACCCCGCAATACGAAGGAGCCACCATGCAGTCCGTGAGCATTCAATTTGGATCGATGCAAGTCCGCATGACCGGCCTGTGGCGCAGCGCCTTGCTGCTCGTGTTGTGCGGCCTGGGAAACATCGCCTTCGCCACGCCGCTGGCAGCGCAGTGGAGCTTCCGCCTGTTGCCGGGCGATACGCAGCTGCAGGCGCATCCGGGGCTGGATGCGTGGCGACCGGCACAGGTGCCCGGCAGCGTGCACGACGACCTGCACAAGGCCGGCGTCATCGGCGATCCCTACGTGGGCGCACCCGAGGCCGGGCTGCAGTGGATCGGCCTGGCCGACTGGGAATACCGCGCGCGTTTCGACGTCGATGCGGCCACGCTGTCGCGCCGCCATGCCGAACTGCGCTTCGACGGCCTGGATACCTTCGCCGAGGTCAGCCTCAACGGCCAGCCGCTGCTGAAGGCCGACAACGCGCACCGCACCTGGCGCGCGAACGTCGATGGCCGCCTGCGTGCGAAGGGCAACGAGCTGCGCGTCGTGTTCCGCTCGCCGATCCGTACCCTGCTGCCGCAGGTGCAGGCGATGCCGCACAAGATCGCCGGCAACTATCCCTCGCCCTATGGCGACGAACCCAAGGACGCGATGGTCGGCAACTTCGCGCGCAAGCCGGCCTACCACCTCGGCTGGGACTGGGGCCCGCGTTACGTCACCGCCGGCGTGTGGCGGCCGGTGCACCTGGACAGCTGGGACCAGCACCGCATCACCGGCCTGGCCGTGCGCACCGACGCGCTGGACGACCAGCGCGCGCGCCTGAGCGTGCTGCTGCAGGTGGAGCAGGGCGCGACGGCGGGCAAGGCCGGCGTCGTGGTGGATGTGCTCGATCCGGACGGCCTTCGCGTTGCCCGTATCGAACGCGAGGTCGTCCTGCAGCCCGGCGCCAACGCATTGCAGCTGCCGCTGGAGATCGCGCAGCCGCGGCGCTGGTGGCCGGTGGGTTACGGCGCGCAGGACCGCTACACCGTGCAGGCACGCCTCGATGGCGGTGGCGACCCCGCGCGCGAGGCCGCGCTCCGCACCGGCCTGCGCAGCGTGCAGCTGCAGCGCGACGAAGATGCCGAGGGTGGGCAGGGCTTCGCGTTCGTCATCAACGGCGTGCCGGTGTTCGCCAAGGGCGCCAACGTCATTCCGTTCGAATCCTTCCCGGCGCGCGTCACCCGCGAGCGCCTGCGCCGCGACCTGCAGGCCGCGCGCGACGCCAACATGAACATGCTGCGCAACTGGGGCGGCGGCTACTACGAGAGCGACGATTTCTTCGACATCGCCGACGAGCTCGGCCTGCTGGTGTGGCAGGACTTCATGTTCGGCGGCGGCATGCAGCCCGGCTACGACCCGGCGTTCCGCGCCAACGTGGTGGCCGAGGCGCGCGACAACATCCGCCGCCTGCGCCACCACCCCAGCATCGTGCTGTGGTGCGGCAACAACGAGGAAGAAACCGCTTGGAAAGACTGGGGCCACCGCAAGCAGCTGACCGCGGCCGACCCCGCCTTCGCGGCGAAGGTATGGCAGGGCTACGTGGACCTGTTCGGCAACGACCTGCGCCAGGTGGTGGCCGAGGAGGCGCTGGGCGTGCCGTACTGGTCCAGCTCGCCGAGCAACGACCTGGACGAGAAGGCCAACGACTCCCGGCGCGGCGACAAGCACTACTGGGACGTGTGGGGCGGTCCGGCGCTGCCGGCGACGGCCTACCTGCATGAAACCCCGCGCTTCATGTCCGAATACGGCCTGCAGGCGTGGCCGCAGCTGTCCACGGTGGACGCGTTCGCCAGCCGCGACGAGCAGCAGATCGATGGCCCGGTGATCCGCGCCCACCAGAAGTTCATGGCCGGCAAGGGCAACGAGCGCCTGCTGCACTACATCGAGCGCGAGTACGGCACGCCAGCCTCGTTCGCCGATTTCGTCTACCTCGGCCAGGTGATGCAGGCCGAGGGCATCGAGCTGGCCGCGCTGCACCACCGCGCCTCGCGGCCGTACACGATGGGCTCGCTGTACTGGCAGCTCAACGACGTATGGCCGGGCGCGTCGTGGTCGAGCATCGATTACTTCGGCCACTGGAAGGCGCTGCACTACCACGCGCGCCGTTTCTTCGCCGACGTGGCGGTGGCCGCGCTGCGCGACGAGGATGGCGTCACCCGCTTCAGCCTGCTCAACGATGGCCGGCAACCACTGACCGCGCGGTGGCGCGTGCGGGTGATGGAGGTCGATGGCCGCGAATTCGCGCGCCAGCAGGAGACCATCACCCTGGCGCCGATGGCCGCGACCCAGGTGGCGCAGCTGGTCGATGCCGACCTGCTCAAGGGCCACGACCCGGCACGCAGCGTGGCGGCGTTCGAACTGCTGCAGGGCGGCGATGTGATCGCGCGGCGGCTGGTGCATTTCGTGCCGGCCAGGACGCAGGCGCTTGCCGCCAACCAGTTGCACGCCGAACTGCGCGCAGACGGCGATGGCTATCGCCTGCGGCTGCACGCCGACGGCCTGGTGCGCGCGGTGTGGGTCGATTTCGGCGACACCGGCGCGCGTGTGGACGACAACGCCTTCGACCTGCTGCCCGGCGAAACCCGCGACCTGCGCGTGCGCGGCGACGCCAGCCTGGACGCCCTGCGCGCGGCGCTGCGCCTGCGCACGCTGGGCGACACGCTGCACGCCACTTCCGTTCCACCGCAAGACCCCGCTTCCACCCCGAGGACCCGATGATGAACCGAGCCCTGCGCAATGCCCCCCTCGCCGCCGCCCTGCTGCTGGCGCTGTCCGCCTGCAATCCGGCGCCGCCCGCTTCCAGCGCCGCGCCCGCCGATGCCGCGCCCACCGGAACGGCCGCGTCCGCCGACGTGCCGGCCGTCGACGATGCCGAAGCCGCACGCATGGCCGAACAGGTGCGCGAGGCGACCCGCCACGCCTGGCAGGGCTACATGCAGTACGCCAAGGGCCACGACGACCTGAAGCCGATCAGCGCGCAGCCGCGCGACTGGTACCCGGTGCCGCTGCTGATGTCGCCGGTCGATGCGCTGGACACGCTGCTGCTGCTGGGCATGGACAAGGAAGCCGACGAGGCGCGCGAGCTGATCGTCGGCCAGCTGTCGTTCGACCAGGATGTCGAGGTGCAGAACTTCGAGGTCACCATCCGCCTGCTCGGCGGCCTGCTGTCGGCTTACCAGATGACCAACGACGAGCGCCTGCTCAAGCTCGCCGACGACCTGGGCACGCGCCTGTCGCCGGTGTTCGACAGCCCCACCGGCCTGCCGTACACCCACGTCAACCTGCGCACCGGCAAGACCCGCGGCAGGATCAGCAATCCGGCCGAGACCGGCACCCTGCTGCTGGAGTTCGGCACCCTGGCCAAGCTCACCGGCAAGCAGGCGTACTACGACAAGGCCAAGCGCGCGCTGGTGGAGACCTACAAGCGCCGCTCCAGGATCGGCCTGGTCGGCCTGAACATCGATGTCGAAAGCGGCGAATGGACCAACAAGGACGCCTCGATCGCCGGCGGCATCGACTCGTACTACGAGTACCTGCTCAAGTGCTGGAAGCTGTTCGGCGACGAAGACTGCAAGCGCATGTGGGAAGACAGCATCGGCCCGCTCAACCAGTACCTGGCCGACGACGTGCGCGAGGGCGAGCTGTGGTACGGCCACGCCGACATGGACAGCGGCGCGCGCACCTCCACCACCTACGGCGCGCTGGATGCCTTCATGCCGGGCCTGCTTGCGCTGGGCGGCGACCTGGACCGCGCCAAACGCCTGCAGGAGTCCAACCTGAAGATGTGGCGTTTGAACGGCATCGAACCGGAGTCGCTGGACTACGCGGCGATGGAAGTGCGCTCGCCCGGCTACGCGCTGCGCCCGGAGATCGTCGAGTCGGCCTACTACCTGCACCACTACACCGGCGATGCGCGCTACCGCGGCATGGGCAAGGAGTTCTTCGACGACTTCGTGAAGTACACCCGCACCGAGCACGGTTTCTCGGCGCTGAAGGACGTGCGCAGCAAGGAGAAGGACGACTCGATGGAGAGCTTCCTGTTCGCCGAGACCTTCAAGTACTACTACCTGCTGTTCGCCCCGGCCAAGACCCTGGACTTCGACGGCGTGGTGTTCAACACCGAAGCGCACCCGCTGCGCAGGACCTGGTAAGCCGCGCGGTCCCTTCCGCATCCGCCCACGCCGTTTGGCGTGGGCGTGAGGGCGAGCGATCAGGGCCTGCGTGCCGATGGCGCGCAGGCCTTTGCTTTTTCGCGCCGCCCCGGCGGCAGCGCCGGCGGCGCAGCCGTCGTTTAAACCCTACGGTCTTCCCCAGCATCCAATGTCCAGTCGCACGCCTCCACGAGGACGCGTGCATGGCATGACGACAAGAGGAAGACCGATGCGCGCCACACCCTGCCGTTTCCTGCTGCTGGCGGCGATTGCGCTGCTGGCCAGCGTCCCCGCCGGCGCCGCGTCCCTGGTCGACGCCAACGCCGCGACCCGCGACTTCATCCGCGCGACGATGAAGGACAGGGGCATTCCCGGCCTGCAGGTTGCCGTCATCCGGGATGGCCGCCTGCTGCTTTCCGAAAGCCATGGCCTGGCCAACGTCGAGAACCGCCAGCCGGTCGAGCGTACGACCCTGTTCCCGATCAACTCGGCGACCAAGGCGTTCACCGGCGTGGCGGTGATGCAACTGGTCCAGGCCGGGCGCATCGACCTGCAGGCGCCGATCTCGACCTATCTGCCGGACCTTCCGCCGGACTGGCGCGGGATCCGCGTCCGCCAGCTGCTCGCGCACACCTCCGGCCTGCCGGACATCGTCGATGCGCAGGGCCTGGTCGGCGGTGGATCGGAGCAGGACGCCTGGCGCGCGGTGATGCGCATGCCGCTCGAGGCGAAGCCAGGCGAGCGCTTCGCCTACAACCAGACCAACTACGGCCTGCTGGCGCGGATCGTCGAGCGGCAGGCCGCGATGCCTTACGAGGATTTCGTGGCCGGACGCCAGTTCGCGCCGCTCGGCATGCGCCGCTCGGTGTTCGGCGACAGCTACGACCTGGTTGCCGGCGCGGCCACCGTGTACAGCTTCTTCCCGCGCCGCACCGACGCGCCGGACGCGCCGGCGCGGCTGTCGCACTGGTTCTACGACGTGCCGCGGGGACTCTGGGCGGGTGGCGGCATCCAGACCACCGCCGACGAACTGGCGCTGTGGCTGATGGCGCTGCTGCAGGGGCGGCTGATCGATGCCGGCCTGCGCGAGCGCATGTGGGTGCCCGAGCGCCTGGACGATGGCAGCGAGGGCGACTGGGGCGCCGGCTGGCCCGTGGCCGGCGCTTCTCCCCATCGCGAAGCGACCGCCATGGGCGGCGCCCGCGCGGCCTTCCGCGTCTATCCGGACGAGGGATTGGCGGTGGTCGTGCTGACCAACCTGGTCGGGGCCGATCCGCAGGCCTTCATCCCGCAGATCGCCGGGTTCTATCGCGCGGTGCCGGCCGGTAGGCCGCACTGAGCCATCGCCGTCGTTGCTTCGGGGCGCGGCCGTGCAGCGCGATCAGTACAGGTCCATCGGGTCCACGTCCAGCGACCAGCGCACGCGCCGCGCCTGCGGCAGCGCATGGATCTGCGGCATCAGCAGGTCGAGCAGGCCGTGCAGCGCGCGCCGCTGCGTGGCCGACAGCAGCAGCTGCGTGCGCTGGAAACCGGCGCGGCGCGGCATCGGCGCCGGCATCGGGCCGTAGCGTTCGACAGCGCTTTCCCCGGGGATGAGCTGCCTGGCCGCGGCCAGGAATTCGTTGGCCTGTTCCACCTGCTTGGCCTCGGCGCGCATCAGCGCCAGGTGCGCGAACGGCGGGAAGCCCGCGGCCTCGCGCTGCGCCAGTTCGGCGTCGGCGAAGGCGTGGTAGCCGCCGTTGACCAGCGTGTGCAGCAGCGCGTTGTCCGGATGATGGGTCTGCAGCCAGACCTCGCCGGCGCGCTCGGCGCGGCCGGCGCGGCCGGCGACCTGGATCAACTGCTGGGCCAGCTTCTCGCTGGCGCGGAAGTCGGCGGAGAACAGGCCTTCGTCGATGCCGACCACCACCACCAGGGTCAGCCGCGGCAGGTCGTGGCCCTTGGCCAGGATCTGCGTGCCGACCAGGATGCCGGGCTGCTCGCCGAGCGTGGCCAGGGTCTGTTCCAGCGCGTCGCGACGCGTGGTGGTGCCGCGGTCGATGCGCAGCACCGGGTAATCCGGGAACAGCTGCAGCAGCCGTTCCTCCAGCCGCTCGGTGCCGATGCCCTGCGGCTGCAGCGCCAGGCTGCCGCAGTCCGGGCAGGCCAGCGGCACCGGCGCGCGCGCGCCGCAGTGGTGGCACTGCAGGCGGCGCCCGGCGCCGTGCACGGTCATCGGCGTGGCGTGCAGCGGCGTGCTGCAGCGGCGGCACGGCGCGGTCCAGCCGCAGTCGTGGCACAGCAGCACCGGCGCGTAGCCGCGGCGGTTCTTGAACACCAGCACCTGGTTGCCGGCGCGCAGGTGCTGCTCGATGCCGGCCAGCACTTCCGGCGACAGGCCGTCCTGCAGCGGCCGCTTGCGCACGTCGAACACCCGCACCGCCGGCGGCCGCGCGTCGCCGGCGCGCTGGCGCAGGCGCAGGTGGGCGTAGCGGCCGGCGCGCGCGTTGTGCAGCGATTCCAGCGACGGCGTGGCGCTGCCCAGCACCACCGGCACGTCCAGCGCCTTGCCGCGCACCAGCGCGAAATCGCGGGCGTGGTAGCGGATGCCGTCCTGCTGCTTGTAGCTGCCGTCGTGTTCCTCGTCGACGATCAGCAGCCCGGCCTGCGGCAGCGGCGTGAACACCGCCGAGCGGGTGCCGACGATCACCCGCGCCTGTCCGCGCGAGGCGGCCGCCCATACCCGCGCGCGCTCGTTGTCGTTCAGGCCCGAATGCAGCGCATGCACCGCGATGCCCAGGCGGGCGCGGAAGCGGGCGAGCATCTGCGGGGTCAGGCCTATCTCCGGCACCAGCACCAGCGCCTGCCGGCCCTGCTCCAGGCAGCGGGCGATGGCCTGCAGGTAGACCTCGGTCTTGCCGCTGCCGGTGACGCCGTCGAGCAGGAAGGGATGGAAGCCGTCGGCCGCGGTTATCGCCTCGATCGCCGCCTGTTGCTGCGCGTTTGGCACCGGACCGGAAACCGGATGGGCGACCGGCACCGCCGCCGGCATCGCCGCCCGCCGCGCGAAGCCGCGCTTGAGCAGGGCGCGGCCGGCTTCGCGCCAACCGTCCATGCGCGTTTCGAGCGCGTCCTCGGCCAGCGGGCCGTCCCCCAGCAACCCGGCCAGGCGCTGCGGCCGGGTGCCACTGCGCAGCCGCGGCAGCCCGTCGCGGCCGGCGTCGGTCAGTTCCCAGCCCCAGTCGTGGGTGTCGGGCAGCGGCTCGCCACGCCGCAACGGCGCCGGCAGCGCGGTTGCGGCCACCTCGCCCAGCGGCGCGTGGGTGTAGCGCGCCAGCCAGCGCAGCGAGGCAAGCAGCTCCCCGCCCAGCAGCGGCGGGCCGTCCAGCCATTGGAGGGCCTCGCGCAGCGCCGCCGCATCCTCCACCGCGCCGATGCCCTCGACCAGGCCGACCAGCTCGCGGTTGCCGAACGGCACCTTGACCCGGCGCCCGACATCGCCGGCCACCGGCGACGGGCTGCCGGCCGGCGGCAGGTAATCGAAGGTCTGCGGCAACGGAACCGGCAGGGCGATGCGCAGGGTGGGGCAGCGGGGCATGGGCGGCAGTGTAGGTGGCGGCCGTTGCCTGGCACACCCCCGCCATGCCGGCGACGCCGGGTGCAAAGGGTCTGTAGCGCCCGCCTGCGGCAGTGGCCAACTTGCGTGCGCTTGTTGCGGCCGGGAGCATAAACACCGCGTAAACACAGGCCGCGACTGGAGATTTGGGCTTATCCACACAAATTGTGGATAACTCTGTGCATCAGCGTTGTGCTCCACGCGTCCAAGGCGGTGGTTGAAGCCTTTCCCTCAACTTGGTCAAAAAATAGCCATGCGATCAAGTCTTTTAGAATCAACGGCTTGTGCGTGAAACAAAAGCGAAACACGGCTGCCGTGACGAAATCGCGGCGGATCGCGGCCAGGCTATTGACGCTGTGCACAAGTTGCGGCATGGGCCGTTCTGGCGGGCGTGAAGACGGTGTGCAGGCCGGTGCGCGGGCTGTCCGCACCGGCGGATGCGCTGGGTATCATTCCGGGCGATGAAGGAGTTCCCCTGATGGCCGCATCCGCCTCTTCCACCACGGCCGCAGCCGGTGCCCTGTCCGCTTTCCTGAAAGGCGTCGAACGCCGCGCCCTGGTCGTCGCCGGGTTGCAGGGCGGCGACGGGGACGCCGCGGGCCATGCCGTGGCGGCGGCCATGCGGGCTTTCGCCGGGCCGGCCGCCGGCATGCCTTTGGCGGACTGGCCGGTACGTTTCTGGAGCCTGCTGTGCGGAAGCCCGCAGCTGCGCGCACCGTCCACGGGCGGCAGCTGGCCGCCGCCGCTGGCGCACCTGCGCGGGCTCGCGCCGGCCGAGCGGCTGGCGCTGCTGCTGCGCATCGGCGCCGGGTTGGACGAGGACGCCGCCGCGACGGTCCTGGGCATGGCGCCGGAAGACTACCGGCGGGCCCTGTCCGCCGCCTGCCCGCTGGACGTGCAGGGCTATCCGGATGCGGCGGCCTGGCGCGGGCTGGCCGAGCAGGTGCAGGCGCAGGTGCGCGATCTCCCGCCGGACCGGCTGCAGCAGCTGGACCACCTGCGCGGATCGATGGCGGCCGCCGCGGCGCACGCGCGTACGCCGGCTCCCGCTCCCGATTCGGCGCCGGCGCGGCGGGCCGACGCCGGCGACCGGGCCGCACGCCCACCGCGCCGCGCGGGTTCGCGCTGGACCTGGCGGACCTGGCTGCTGCTGTGCCTGCCGCTGCTCCTGCTCGCGGCCGTCGCGGCCTGGTGGTGGCGCGAACACGGGCTGGCGTTGCCCGGCACGGCCGCGCCGGCGGCCGAAGGCGCGGTATCGGACAACGGTCCGGTACAGGTCGAGGCATTGCCCGCCGAGGACGTTCCCGCCGCGCCCCCGGCCGACGGCAGCCGCGCCGCGGCGGACGCGGCGATGCTGGCCGATCCGGAGCTGGCGCTGGCGCAGGACGCCGATTTCTATGCCTGGCATGCGGCCGGCGGCCCGGTGCCGGTGGACGAGTCGCAGGCGCAGCCCGGCCGCACCGAACCGCCCGGTAGCGCGCTGGAGACGGTCGATGCGGAAGATTGAGCGCCTGTTGCCGCTGCTGCTGATGGCGCTGGCCGCGGTGCCGGCACTGGCGACGCCGGCCGCCCGCTCGCTGGTTCCCGGGACGCCGGACGCTGCCGTGACGGATGCGGACCTGCAGTCGCGCTGGCCGGCGCTGGGGCCCGTGCGGCAACAGGAACTGCGCGCGCGCTACGCGGCGTGGCGCGCATTGCCCGAATCCGAGCGGCAGCGCGTGCGTGCGGCCGCGGCCGCCGTGGCGGCCCTGCCGGCGGACGAGCGCGCGGCCCTGCACGGGCGTTTCCTCGGTCTGGACCGCCTGTACCGCGACGGCTGGCGGCTGGGCCCGCAACTGGGCGCGCTGTACCCGAATCTGCAGCCGTTGCTCGGTTATCTGCCCGAAGCGCAGCGCGAACCGATGCTGGCCCTGCTGCGCGAGCTCGACGCGGGACAGCTGGCGCAGCTGGCCCTGCTGTCGCAGCGCACGCCGCCGCAGGAGCGCGACGCGCTGCGCACGCAGCTGCTGGCCGTGCCTGCCGGCGGTCGTGGCGATTGGCTGCGGCGCAAGACCGAAGCCCGCTGACGGGACGCCGCGCGCGGCTTGACCGCCGGATCGTGCCTGCATCGCGGCAGGCCTTCACTCCCATTCACCCGCTGCCCTTACAATGGCCGGCTTCCGCGACCCGGCAACAGCGCGTCCCGCGCCGGCCGCAGTCCGCGTTCTTCCCCGTATGTCCACCCTTTCCGCCACGCCGCGCTTCCGCCAGGAAGTGCGCGCCACCGGCTTGCTTGCCCTGCCGCTGGTCCTGGGCCATGTCTCGACCGGCCTGATCGCGTTCGTCGACAACACCATCGCCGGCCACCACGGCACCGACACCTTCGCCGCGGTCAGCATCGGCACCGCCCTGCTGTGGCTGCCGATGCTGGTGCCGATCGGCACGCTGATCTCGCTGACCGCCTCGGTGTCGCAGCTGCACGGCGCCGGCCGCGAGCGCGCCATCGGCCCGCTGTTCCGCCAGGCGCTGTGGCTGGGCATGGGCCTGAGCGTGCTGATGTTCGCCTTCCTCAGCGTGGTGCCGGCGTTCCTGCCGGCCTTCGGCATCGCCCCGGACATCGTGCCCGGCGCCACCGGCTTCCTGCATGCGATCCGCTGGGGCGTGCCGGCGCTGACGCTGTACTTCTGCATGCGCTACCTGAGCGAGGGCATGCACTGGACGCTGCCGACCATGCTGCTGGGCTTCGGCGGGCTGCTGGTGCTGGGGCCTCTGGGCTATGCGCTGTGCAACGGCCGGTTCGGCTTTCCGGAGCTGGGCGCCGAAGGCCTGGGCATCGCCTCGTCGGTGACGATGTGGCTGCAGGCGCTGTGCTTTGCCGGCTACCTGTGGAAGACCCGGCGTTTCGCGCACCTGCAGCTGTTCGGGCATTTCGAGCCGCCGCGCTGGCGCGCGATCTGGGACCTGCTGCGGACCGGCCTGCCGATCGGCATCACCGTGCTGATGGAAGGCGGCCTGTTCATCATCACCGCGCTGTTGATCGGCCGCATCGGCGCGGTCGAGGCCAGCGCGCACCAGATCGCCATCAACGTCGCCCAGCTGTGCTTCATGATCCCGATGGGCGTGGCCGAGGCCACCACCGTGCGCGTCGGCCACGCCGTGGGCGGCAACGATGCGCTGGGCGTGCGCCGCGCCACCTGGGCCGGCTACGCCATCGTGCTGGTCACGCAGATGCTGTCGATCACCGTGCTGCTGCTGGGCCACGATGCGGTGGTGCGGCTGTACACCGACGACCTGGCCGTGGCCGCGCTGGCTTCCACGCTGCTGCTGTACGCGGCCACCTTCCAGTTCCCCGACGGCATCCAGGTGCTGTCGGCCGGCGCGCTGCGCGGGCTCAAGGACACGCGCGTGCCGATGTTCATCGCCATGTTCGCGTACTGGGGCGTGGGCATGCCGCTCGGCGCCGGGCTCGGCCTGGGCCTGGGCTGGGGCCCGCAGGGCATGTGGATCGGCCTGATCATGGGCCTGACCGCCGCCGCGGTGCTGATGGGCTGGCGCCTGCGGGTCAGCAGCCAGCGCCTGCTCCACCCTGCGGCACCCTGACTTGAAGCCCATGCCGGCCCTGCCGGTAATGGGTATCCTGCGTTGCAACAAGCCCCTTCCGGAGCGTCCATGAATCCCCCACCGCTGCCCCGCCGCAACCCCATCGCCAGCTTCTTCGTCGGGCTGTGGGACGTGATGAACTTCACCCGCCGGCTGATCCTCAACCTGCTGTTCTTCGGCCTGCTGTTCCTGGTGCTGATCCTGTTCATGGTGGCGATGGGCAAAGGCGCCTCGTCGGCCAAGCTGCTGCAGGACCGCACGGCCCTGGTGATCGCGCCGGAAGGCCGGCTGGTCGAGCAGTACAGCACCGACCCGGTCAGCCGCGCGTTGGGCAAGGCGCTGGGCGACACCAACGCCGAGGAACTGCAGCTGCGCGACCTGATCCGCGCGATCGAGGCCGCCAAGAACGACAAGAAGATCGAACGCGTGGTGCTGGACCTGGACAAGCTCCAGCCCAGCGGCTTCGCCTCGATGCGCGAAGTGGCCGCCGCGCTGCAGGACCTGCGCGCGGCCGGAAAGCAGGTCGTGGCCTTCAGCGAGAACATGGGCCAGTCGCAGTACCTGCTGGCCGCGCAGGCCGACGAGGTCTACCTGGACCCGATGGGCAGCCTGCTGCTTGAGGGCCTGGGCCGCTACCGCCAGTACTTCCGCGCCGGCCTGCAGGACAAGCTGGGCGTGGACGTGCATCTGTTCAAGGTGGGCGAATACAAGTCGGCCGCCGAGCCCTACGTGCTGGACGCCGCCTCGCCGCAGGCCAAGGAAGCCGACCTGTTCTGGATGAACGACGTGTGGCAGCGCTACCTGGGCGACATCGCCAAGGCACGCAAGCTCGACGCCGCGCAGCTGGCCGCCGGCATCGACACCCTGCCCGAGGGCATCGCCGCCGCCGGTGGCGACCTGGCGCGCTTCGCGCTGCAGCAGAAGCTGGTGGACGGGCTGAAGACCCGCGAGGAAGTGGAAGCGCTGCTCGCCGACCGCGGCGTGGCCGACGGCGATGCCGACGGCGGCTTCCGCCAGATCGCGCTGGGCGACTACCTGACCCAGGTGGACACGCGCCGCTCGCCGATCGACAAGCGCCCGCAGGTGGCGGTGGTGGTGGCCGAGGGCGAGATCGCCGGCGGCGACCTGCCGGCCGGCCGCATCGGCGGCGTCTCCACCTCGGCGCTGCTGCGCGAGGCGCGCGAGGACGACGACGTGAAGGCGGTGGTGCTGCGCGTGGATTCGCCCGGCGGCGAGGTGTTCGCCTCCGAGCAGATCCGCCGCGAAGTGGACGCGCTCAAGGCCGCCGGCAAGCCGGTGGTGGTGTCGATGGGCGATCTGGCCGCCTCCGGCGGCTACTGGATCAGCATGAACGCCGACCGCATCTACGCCGACGAATCGACCATCACCGGCTCGATCGGCATCTTCGGCATGATCCCCAACTTCGCGCGCAGCCTGGACAAGATCGGCGTGCACACCGACGGCGTGGGTACCACCCGCTTCGCCGGCGCGTTCGACGTCACCCGTCCGATGGATCCGGCCGTGGGCCGGGTGATCCAGTCGGTGATCGACAAGGGCTATGCCGATTTCACCGGCAAGGTGGCGCAGGCGCGCGGCCGCGACGTGGACGCCATCGACGCGGTGGCGCGCGGCCGCGTGTGGAGCGGCGCGCAGGCGAAGGAGCGCGGGCTGGTGGACGAGTTCGGCGGGCTGAAGGCCGCGGTGGCCGACGCCGCCACGCGCGCCAAGCTCGGCGGACAGGACAAGTACCGCGTGCGCTACATCGAGAAGATGGCCACGCCGTTCGCGCAGTTCATGACCGGCTTCGCCGGCAGCCGCGCGGGCGCGTGGATGCTGTCCGATTCGGGCCTGGCGCGGATGATGCTGGCGCGCACGATGCCGGAGATGGACGCGCAGCTGCGCTTCGTCGAGGACGCGGTGAAGGACCGCAACGGCGCGCCGGTGAAGGCGCTGGCCTACTGCTTCTGCGGGCTGTGATGCGCGACGCCGCGTGAACCGACGAAGACGCCGCCTCCGGGCGGCGTCTTCGTATGCGGCAGCGCCCCTCTGGTGCGCTAAGAGGCGTCACCGGGGAGGCCCATCGCGCGCCAGGGTGCGCTCCTACGGGGCGTTGCCCGTCGCCAGCAGCGCCTTCTGCTCGGCCTTGGCCGCATCTTCGGCCGCGGCCGCGGCGGCCTTGGCTTCCGCCAGCGGCTGCGCCATGGCCTTACGCACCGCCGCGGCCTGTGGATCGGGCCGGCGCTCGGTATCCGGCGGCTGTGGGCGGCCGCAACCGGCGAGCAGGATCAGGGTCAACGGCAACAGGCAATGACGGCGGTTCATCGGCATGCTCCTGTGGAGGCCGGCCATATCCTGACACAGCGCCCGTTGCGCGCCCGCGTCCGCGTGGCCGTCCTCGCCGCCTCACCTGTCCGCGGGCAGCGGCCTGAACACCACGTTCAACAGCGACAGGAACCGCCCCCTGCCATCGCCGTTGCCGAGATAGAGCAGGACGATGTCGGCATCTGGCGACCGCCAGCGCGCCTCGCGCTCCGGCGCCAGCGGATCGTCGAGGAAATCCTGCTGCCGCGACGGCGTTCCGTGGCGGGCCGTCATCGCGGCCAGCACCGCATCGTAGGCCGCCAGCGCCTGCGTTGGCGGCAGGTCGCGGCGCACCAGGTCGAGCATCAGCTGCGACAGCTGGTCGTCGCGGTAGTACACGCGCCCGACGAACTCATGGCCGCCCAGGCGCAGGCCCTCGATGCTCACGCGCTCCTCGTCGCCGCCCTGCAGATGGCGCGGTTCGGCCGGTACACCCGCACCCGGCACGGCCGCCAGTACCTGTTCGGCCGTCATGCCGGCCCGCACGCCGGCGAACAGCACCTGCGCCGGTGCGGCTTCGCTCCGGCACAGCAGCAGGGCCAGGACGAGTGCCGCCGTGACCTGTCGGAAGCGCGGTGGCGGGATCATGGGCATGGGCCGGTCGTGGGGTGGGCGGTATGCTACGACGCATGAACACGAACCGCTGGCGGCTGGACGGACAGACCGCACTGATCACCGGCGCCAGCGCCGGCATCGGCCTGGCGATCGCGCGCGAACTGCTCGGTTTCGGCGCCGATCTGCTGATGGTGGCGCGCGATGCCGATGCGCTGGAACAGGCGCGGGACGAACTGGCCGACGAGTTTCCCGAGCGCACGATCCATGACCTGTCCGCCGACGTCGCCGACGACGAGGACCGCCAGGCGATCCTGGACTGGGTCGAGGACCATGGCGGCCTGAACCTGCTGGTCAACAATGCCGGCGGCAACATCACCAAGCCGGCCAACGACTACAGCGAGGACGAATGGCGCGGCATCTTCGAGACCAACCTGTTCTCCGCATTCGAACTGTCGCGCTATGCCTACCCGCTGCTTACCCGCCATGCGGCGTCGGCTATCGTCAACGTCGGCAGCGTTTCCGGAATCACCCACGTGCGCAGCGGCGTGGTCTACGGCATGACCAAGGCGGCGCTGCAGCAGATGACCCGCAACCTCGCCTGCGAGTGGGCCGAGGACGGAATCCGCGTGAACTCGGTGGCGCCGTGGTACATCCGCACCCGCCGCACCTCCGGGCCGCTGTCCGACGCGGACTACTACGACGAGGTGATCGCGCGCACGCCGATGCGCCGCATCGGCGAACCGGAAGAGGTGGCGGCCGCGGTCGGCTTCCTGTGCCTGCCGGCATCGAGCTACGTCACCGGCGAGTGCATCGCGGTGGACGGCGGGTTCCTGCGCTACGGGTTTTGAGCCGCCGTGCCGTTCGCGGCGCGGACTGACTCCCGTTCCACCTCGCCGTTGCAGCGTGGGTGCGTATTGGCTGTGGGTGTGGCCGAGAGTGGAAAACGCGGCGTTGGATCGGGCGGTTGTTGCCGGGTCGATTGCGGCGCTGGCGCCGCAGAAAGAGCCGGGAATAGCGTCGTCGACGAAGCGGCTGGAATGGACCGGCAGGGCGCTTCTCCGGTTGCCGTTCGGCAAGGCGCCGCCTGATGGAAGTTGCTCGCCCGCACTGTTCGCGCGGGATGGCTGATCGATGAAACGCTGCTGCTGGCGACCGCACGCCTGCGGTTCTTCAGCATTCATCGCCTTTGAGCAAGACCGGGGTGTGCCCAGTGTCGGGCAACTGGCGATAACCGCAAGGCGCCAGACGATACGCCGGGCTCCGCTCTTGGCCTGGAGGTAGCCCGGCGGCAGCTCGAAATGCGGATTGCCGCCGGGCTCTGCCCGGTGTGTGCTGCTGCCAGCGCCCGTTCCGTTCCCATTGCCTTTACGGACCGTTGGTCGCGTCGTCGCGGTTCACCCGCGCTTCGCTGCTGCCTTGCTTGGAAGGTCCTGGCGCCCGCTTTGCAGGACGCGAGGCCTGCCGGCTCACATCCAGGTTTGGATTCGTCAGGTTGGAACACCACCAAGCGTCGGGCATGCATACCTGAAACGGCACTTTCGTATGGTTCGGATGATCTGCGGAAGGATTGGAGCAGCGGAGAGGAAGCGATGGTCGAGTCCTGCCAGTCCGGAGGGGTTCATCACAGGCATCCAGAAAATTTTAGGACCGGTCGCACTAACGGATGGACATGACACGCGCAAGTTCCATTTGTTACGAAAGTTGCGTTACTCTCGCCCGCCGGGCAGTTCGTTATGTATTTGTTCAGAATTTGAACTGCCCGTTCAGCGGTGACACCTTTGAACTTACGGAGAGAGTTACGAATGGCTACTCGTCACGGTTTCAATGTGTTTTCCAGGGGCGTGCGACGTACCGCGCTCAGCATGGCACTGAGCATGTGCTTCGTCGGTGTCGCCCTGGCCGATACCGGCGGCCTGCGTATCACCATCCGCGGCGCGGACGGCCCGGTCGCCGGCGCCACGGTCAGGATCAGCTCGCCCAGCAGCCTCATCAGCAAGACCGCCACCACCGGCGCCGACGGCACCGTGCGCGTCACCGGTCTGGATCCGGCGACCAACTATACGGTGGAAATATCGGCCACGGGCTACAGCGACTTCAGCGCCAGCAACGTCGCTGTGGTCAGCGGCAAGGATCTCAGCCTGGGCTACGCCCTGGGCGGCGGCGCCAACAGCGCCGGCGCTACCAACCTGGACACGATCATGGTGACCGGCTCCGGCCTGGCCGCCATCGACACCACCTCGGCGGTGGTCGGTACCACGCTGACCCTGGACATGACCGAATCGCTGCCGACCGCGCGCAGCTACCAGAGCTACCTGCAGCTGGTACCGGGCGTGAAGCCGTCGGCGGGCGGCAACCCGGCATCGAAGTCCGGCGTGAACTATTCCGACATCGACGGCGCCATCGGCTCGTCGACCGACAACCTCTACTACATCGACGGCGTCAACGTCACTGATCCGTCGACCGGCACCTTCGGCTCCAACCTGAATTCCGAGATCATCCAGGAAATGCAGGTGCTGACCGGCGGCATCCCCGCCGAATACGCCGGCGGCCAGGGCCTGATCTCCAAGGTCATCACCAAGTCGGGCAGCAACGAGTGGCACGGCTCGGTCAACTACTACCTGCAGAACGACAGGCTGGTGTCCAAGAACAAACACCTGGACGATTCCAGCTTCTCCACCTACGACACGGCCGTCACCCTGGGCGGTCCGATCATCAAGGACAAGCTGTGGTTCTTCGCGTCCTACCAGCGCGTCAACCGCGAGGAAGACGTGGTCGATCCGGTCACCCAGGACGTCATGCGCACGGTGAAGCAGGACAGCGACCGCAGCTTCGGCAAGTTGACCTGGCAGCTGACGGAGCGCGACCGCCTGACCGCCACCTTCTTCAACGATCCGCTGGATCGCAGCGGGTCGCTCGATCCCACCGTGCCGAACAACCGCGACCTCACCCGCAAGCAGGGCGGCAACAACTACAAGTTCGAGTATTCCCACGACTGGGACAACCTCGGCCTGGACGTGTATGCGTTCAAGCACGAATCGGAGCTTTCCCAGTTCGCCGCCAGCAACGATCCGTTCAACAGCGTCGCCTTCCACAATAGCCGTGACGGCGCGACCAACGCCGATATCAGCCGGGGCGGCACCGGTTCCAACCTGATCACCAACCGCGACTCCAAGGAGTTCGGCGCCAGCCTGGACTACCTGCTGAGCACGAACTGGGGCGACCACACCTTCAAGGCGGGTTTCCTGAGGGGCGAGGGCACGTACGAGGAACAGACCATCTACCCGGCCGGGCCGCGCTATACCTCCATCAGCGCGGGCGATGCGGGCACGACCATGGCCCAGTACATGGGCATCGGCGGTTACGCATGGCGCGGGCCGCTGGCCATCTCCTCCACGGACATGAGCCGGCTCATGGCCGCCACCGGGCTGACCCAGGCCCAGCTGCTGGCAAAGACCTTCACCGACACCACCGGCAATCCCTACAACCAGGTCAACGTCTACCGCATCCTGCAATCGGAAAACGAAGGGCTGGCGTACACGGTCAAGTCCAAGCAGACCTCGGCCTACCTGCAGGACAGCTGGACCCTGGACAAGTTCTCGGCCAATGTCGGCGTGCGCGCCGAACGCACCGAGTTCGTCAATTCGGCCGGGGCGACGATCCACAAGTTCGACTGGAACATCGCGCCGCGGCTGTCGCTGGCATACGACATCAATGGCGATGGCCGCAGCAAGGTCTGGGCCTACTACGGCCGCTACTACGATCCGATCCGTGCGGACATGGCCGATTTCGCCGGTGCGGTCACCGGCCCGACCTATGACGAGCAGGTCAACATCGACGGCCAGTGGTACACCTTCCGCCAGCGCGGGCCGGGCGATGCGGCCATCGCGCCTAACATCAAGACACCGTACACCGACGAGCTGATGCTCGGCTACGCCACCAACTTCGGCCAGGACTACACGTTCTCGGTGACGCTGACCAAGCGCGAGACCAAGGACATCATGGAGGACTACGACCTGGGCCTGTATTCCGACCCCGATGGCGTGGGCGAGGACAGCCAGGCTCCCGCAGGCTCGTACTTCTACCTGCCGTATTCCTATTTCGGCTATACCGACAATCCCGGCACGAACTACGTGCTCGGCACGCTGAAGGGCGGCAAGCGCGAGTACAAGGGCCTGGAAGTCACCCTGCAGAAGGTCAAGAGCAACAACTGGCAGGGCATGATGTCGCTCACCCTGAACGACGCGCACGGCAACTCCAACTCGGACGGCAACGCCGACTACCAGGGCGACTGGATCGCGCTGGATCCGCGCGCGCCCAACGTATGGGGCCCGCAGCCGGGCAACATCAAGCGGCAGTTCAAGTCCTTCGCCACCTACTACTGGGACTTCGGCCTGGAACTGAGCGGCGTGTTCAACTGGAACAGCGGCACGCTGTACAGCCGTACCTGGCTGACGTCCAGGCGCCATCTGCCGATGATGGACGATCCCTACGAGTACGAAGGCGTGACCGACACCTGGCTGTCGCCGGGAGCGGTGGGCAGCGAGGAAAGCCCGTCCTATTCCACCCTGGACGTGCGCGCCAAGTACACCAAGGCGCTTCCTGTGGGCAAAATCGAAGTGTTCCTCGACATCTTCAACATCCTGAACAAGCAGAGCGCCACCCGCATGCAGGACCTCGTCGCGGGCGACGGCATCTACGACTTCGGCCAGGCCGTGGAATGGGTCGAGCCGCGCCGCGCCTATCTGGGCGTGCGTTACTCGTTCTGACGCCGGTGTAGTACGTGCTCCGGCCTCGCAGGAGGCCGGAGCGGTTTCACAGGAAGCCCCGCGTTGCTGAAACGTGGGGTTTTTCCTTGGTGGCCGTCCGGTTGGGAGCGCCTGCACGTGCGTAGGGCGGAGCGCCGATGACCCGGGCCATCGACCTGCAGCGCGTCAGGGAGCCGCGGCGCAGTCCCGTGCCAGCCGCGCCTCGATGCCGCGCTGCTCGCGGGTGAGGTCCTGGCGTTCGCTCTGCAGGGCGCTGTTGTAGCGGCGTATCAGTTCCCAGCGACGGTCGTGCAGGCGCGCGCAGACTTCCTGCTGCGGCAGCGGATGGCAGGTGTCGCGGACCCAGGTGCCGGTGGCGACCGCCGGGCCGCCCGGGTAGGGGCGATGGCCGTGGCCGTGGCTGGGCGGCCGCCCGCCTTCGATGGATATCCGGCCGGAACCGAGCGAGGCACTGCCGGAAACGCTGCCGCCCACGCGCGGTGGCGGGTAGTAGCCGCCGACCCACAGCGGCACCCAGCGCGGGTTGCCCACGCCGTCGTCGCTGGTATAACGCCCGCCGTCCGGGGCGATGCATTCGTACAACGGCTGCGGCGGCTGCGCGGTGACGATGCGGATCTCGCGTTCGGCCGGCGCGGTGGCGGCGGGCGCGCTCGAGGCCGGGGGCGGCCGCGGCGGCGGATCCTGCGGGCGCTGCATGTCCAGCACCTGCTGGCGGTGGTTGTCGTCGCAGGGGGCATCCTGCAGCGCGATGGCGCCATTGCCCGCCACGCAGCGGTAGATGCGCACGCTGCCGGCCGGCGGCGGCTCGGCGGCCATCGCCACGGTGGGCTGCAGGGTCAGGGACCCGAGCAGGAGCAGGCGGACGCGCATGCCGCCATGTTGCCGCATGTGGCGGGCGGCGGGTAGGAGCGCACTTCAGTGCGCGATGGGGCATCGCCGGTGGGGTCCCGTGCGGGGCAAGCCCCGCACCCTACGGGGATCTGGCCTCAATCACGCAGCACCTGGCCGGTGGCGGCGATGCGGATGCGGGTCGGTTGAGCGAGCCCGCCGGTGGCGCCGTCGAGCAGGCCATCGAGCTGCGCGAGCAGAGCCGGGTCGAGTTGCCCGCGGCTGCGTGCCGGGGGCTGGCTGGCGAGGTTGGCGCTGGTCGAGACCAGCGGGCCGCCCCAGGCGTCGCACAGGGCGCGCACCAGCGGATGCGCGCTGACCCGCACGGCGACGCCATCGTGCGTGCCGGTGATCCAGCGCGGCGTGCGGGGGCCGGCCGGGACGATCCAGGTATTGGCGCCGGGCCAGCTGTCCAGCACGGCCTGGCGGCGGTCGTCGGCCAGCGCGTCGAGCCGTATCCAGCCCTCCAGCTGCGCCACGTCGGCGGCGGCCAGGATCATGCCCTTCTCGACCGGGCGCTGCTTGAGCGCCAGCAGCTTCATCACCGCCGCTTCGTTGGCCGGATCGCAGCCCAGGCCCCAGACCGCCTCGGTCGGGTAGGCGATGACGCCGCCGGTGCGGAGGGTGAGGGGGGCGGATTGCAGGGTCAGTTCGAGCATGGTGAGAGTGAAGCCGTGAAAGCCTCCTCGCCCTCCGGGAAAGGGAGTGGGGTGAGGGGCGATGGAGCCGGTGAGGGTGCGATTGACTTGACTCCGTTCGTTCCTCATCCGCCCTTCGCGCACCCTCTCCCGATGGAAGAAGGGCAGTGGTTACCGACTTTTCCTTCGGGCGTCAGGCATCAGAACGGCGGCGCGTCGTCGGCCGCGGCGGCCTTCTTCTTCACCACGGTCTTCTTCGCGGCGACCTTCTTGGTCGCGGTCCTGACCGTCGTCTTCTTCACTGCCTTCTTGGCCGGCGCCTTTTTCGCGGCGGCCTTCTTCGGCGCGGCTTCCTTCTTCGCCGCCGTCTTCTTGGCCGCGGCCTTCTTCGCGCCGAAGCCCTTGCGCGCAGGCTTGCCGGTCTCGGCCATCAGCTGCTGCACTTCGGCCAGGGTCAACGAGGCCGGCTCGCGGTCCTTGGGGATCTTGCCGTTGAGGGTGCCGTCGCTGATGTACGGGCCGAAGCGGCCGTTGAGCACCTGGATGTCCGAGCCCTCGAACTCCTTGATGATGCGGTTGCGCGCGATCTCTTCCTTCTCCTCGATCAGGAAGACGGCGCGCGCCAGGTCGATCTTGTATGGGTCGTCCTCTTTCTTCAGCGAGGCATAGGTGCTGCCGCGCTTGGCGAACGGGCCGAAGCGGCCGATGCCCACGCTCACTTCCTCGCCATTGGCGTCGGCGCCGAGCTTGCGCGGCATGTCGAACAGCTTCAGCGCGTCGTCCAGCGAGATCGAATAGATGCTCTGGCCCGGCTGCAGCGAAGCGAACTTGGGCTTCTCTTCGTCATCGACGGTGCCGATCTGCACCATCGGGCCGAAGCGGCCGATGCGCGCGCTGACTTCCTTGCCGCTCGCAGGATCGGTACCGAGCGTGCGCGAACTGCCGGCGTCGGTGCGGTCCAGCGATTCGCTCTTGTCGCTCACCAGTTCCTTGAACGGGCCCCAGAAGCGCTGCATCAGCGGCACCCATTCCTCCTCGCCGCGCGACACCGCGTCCAGCTCGTCCTCGAGCTTGGCGGTGAAGTCGTAGTCGACGTAGCGGGTGAAGTGGCTGGACAGGAACTTGCTCACCGCGCGGCCCACGTCGGTGGGCTTGAAGCTGCGGCCTTCCATCTCGGTGTACTTGCGGAACAGCAGGGTCTGGATGATCGAGGCGTAGGTCGAGGGACGGCCGATGCCGTATTCCTCCAGCGCCTTGACCAGCGCCGCTTCGGTGTAGCGCGGCGGCGGCTGGGTGAAGTGCTGGTCGGCGGCGATGCGCTCCAGCGGCACGTTGTCGCCGGGCTTCATCGCCGGCAGCTTGCGGCCCTCGTCCTCGTCTTCCGCATTCTTGCTGTCCTTGCCTTCCTCGTAGACGGCCAGGAAGCCGGGCACCACCACGGTGGTGCCGCTGGCGCGGAACACGTGCTCGCTGCCGGCGGAGAGGTCGACGCTGACCGTGTTGAGCGTGGCCGGGATCATCTGGCAGGCCACGGCGCGCTTCCAGATCAGCTCGTAGAGCCTGCGCTCGTCGTCGGTCAGGTACTTGCCGACCTGCGCCGGGGTGCGCAGCGCCGAGGTCGGGCGCACCGCTTCGTGCGCCTCCTGGGCGTTCTTGCTCTTGGTGGTGTAGGTATTGGGCTTGTCCGGCAGCGAGGCGGTGCCGTAGTCGCGGGCGATCACGTCGCGGATCTCGACCAGCGCGTCCTGCGACAGGTTCACCGAGTCGGTACGCATGTAGGAGATCAGGCCGACCGTGCCTTCCTCGCCGATCGCCACGCCCTCGTACAGCTTCTGCGCCACCTGCATGGTCTTGCGCGTGGTGAAGCCGAGCTTGCGCGAGGCTTCCTGCTGCAGCGTGGAAGTGGTGAACGGCGGCGCCGGGCGGCGCTTGCGCTCCTTGCTGGCGACGTCGGTGACGTGCAGCCGGCCCTGCGCGGCCTGCTGGATGCGCAGGCGCGCGGCCTCGGCGGTGTCGCCGTCGGTGATGGTGAACTGCTCGAACTTCTGCCCGTCCAGCTTGATGAGCTTGGCCGAGAAATGCTGGGTCGGGTGCGCGCAGTCGGCCTCGATGGACCAGTATTCGCGCGCCTTGAACGCCTCGATCTCCTCCTCGCGCTCGACGATCATGCGCAGCGCCGGGCTCTGCACGCGGCCGGCGGACAGGCCGCGCTGCACCTTGCGCCACAGCACCGGGGAGAGATTGAAGCCGACCAGGTAATCCAGTGCCCGGCGCGCCTGCTGGGCGTCGACCAGGTCGTCGGCGATGGCGCGCGGCTGCGCCATCGCTTCCTTGATCGCACGCGGGGTGATCTCGGTGAAGACCACGCGCTGCATCGTCTTGTCCTTCAGCAGCCCGCGTTCCTTCAGGATCTCGGCGATGTGCCAGCTGATCGCCTCGCCCTCGCGGTCCGGGTCGGTCGCCAGGAAGATGTCCTCGGCGCCCTTGGCGGCCTTGGCGATGGCCTCGACATGCTTCTCGTTCTTCTCGATCAGGTCGTAGCGCATGGCGAAGCCGTGATCCGGATCGACCGCGCCTTCCTTCGGAACCAGGTCGCGCACGTGCCCATACGAGGCCAGGACGGTGAAGTCCTTGCCGAGGTATTTGTTGATCGTCTTGGCCTTGGCGGGCGATTCGACGATGAGCAGGTGCTTGGGCATGTCAATGATTCTTGCGGGGGAGGGCGG
>NZ_WIDL01000057.1 GCF_009496535.1 Stenotrophomonas sp. MYb238 | reverse complement strand
TTTTTGATCATTATTATCTATTTTAATTTGTCGGTACATCTTTTCAATGTCTGCCGAAACAACAAATTCCCATTTTCTCCATTTAATAATAATGTCAAAAATATCTTTTTGAACTCGTGGCCCAACCCACATTATGTCGTTCAAACTTTTGTTATTCGTAGTTTTTGCTGAAGCATCAAAAACTACTCTCAATTTGGTCGTAAGGCTTGAATCTCTAATCACTGCCTGGTGCGGTAAAAAATATTTGCCTTCATCACTCACTTCAATCATGTGTCCTAAATCCATGTATTCATTCATGAATTTAGTGTAGTCAACCTTAAGTTTTTCATTTCTTTTTAGTTTTTTCTCCAGATTCATGTAACGAGCTATCGCTTGTTTCTTTGAATCTCCTAAGGTGACATCCTCCTTGAATGGAATTGACACAATGTATCGCCCATCTGAATCTTTTTTTGTCGTTTTGATAAATTTATTTTCACAGATTTCAGACTCGATATCATCTTTTTCTTCTTCTTCCACTTCCCAGTAGCGATCTAACTCTTTTATTTCTATTGTTGTGGCTACAATGGTTTCTTTTCCTTTGGATTTTTTACATCCAGAAACTATCCACCCGAAATCAGTTTTTTGCCCAAGGAGACCGTCTATTTTTATAACTCCATTTTGCAGAATGTGAGTATATACGTCTGCTCCAATGATTAAATCAATGCGACCCGGTTTATTAAAATCGGGGTCGGCTAATTTAAAGTTCTTCCATTTTTTCTGATCAACATTAATCGTGTTGACTGGAAGTGCCTTCATAAGTTTTGGGAGAATAATTGCTTCAATTTCTAAATTTTTCGGAGAATTTCTTATCGAAATAACCGCTTTGTGCTTGGAGATGCACGTTCCTGTGGAAGATACTCCACTTATTTCAGTATGAGACCGAAATTTTTTCAATTTTAGAATCTGTGCAGACTCTTCTGAAATAATTGTGCTTTGAGAGCCACTATCAATCAATGCTCTTAATTGTTCAAAGCCTCCATACCTCGACTTTACTTGAATCAAGGCCGTGGCCAACAAGGCTTGACCTGTTGTTCTACACGTATTCACTTTTTCTGGATTATGACCTGCAAAGTGAAGTAACGTGTGGTGAGGTTTACGACAAGTCGAACAAAGCTGCTCGCTTATACATTTTTTACCAAACGGATGCCTCAGACATCTTAGGCAAATCCCATTTTTTCTTACCCAGTCAGACCGTTCTGCTGGATTCATTATTTTAAATTTATGGCATTGAATTAAATAATGCCCTGGTAGTTTGCAATATGCACAATTGTCACTATAATTTTTATTCTTGTTATTATTAATCATTTTCTTTACAGGTTTTACTTCCTGTGAGAATGATGATATAGAATTGAGCCTTTGCTCTAAAAAGTCCATGACATCAGAAAGTGCCTGTATTTCTTTTGTCTTTTTAACATGGCTTTCATATAAATTGAGTGATTCTTTATTGAATTTCCGAAGAATTATGTGAGCGAAAATTGCATCCACATCTTCTGGTAATTG
>NZ_WIDL01000056.1 GCF_009496535.1 Stenotrophomonas sp. MYb238 | reverse complement strand
AATCTTATCTGGTAAAGCGAATGATTAGAGGCCTTAGGGTCGAAACGATCTTAACCTATTCTCAAACTTTAAATGGGTAAGAACCTTAACTTTCTTGATATGAAGTTCAAGGTTATGATATAATGTGCCCAGTGGGCCACTTTTGGTAAGCAGAACTGGCGCTGTGGGATGAACCAAACGTAATGTTACGGTGCCCAAATTAACAACTCATGCAGATACCATGAAAGGCGTTGGTTGCTTAAAACAGCAGGACGGTGATCATGGAAGTCGAAATCCGCTAAGGAGTGTGTAACAACTCACCTGCCGAAGCAACTAGCCCTTAAAATGGATGGCGCTTAAGTTGTATACCTATACATTACCGCTAAAGTAGATGATTTATATTACTTGTGATATAAATTTTGAAACTTTAGTGAGTAGGAAGGTACAATGGTATGCGTAGAAGTGTTTGGCGTAAGCCTGCATGGAGCTGCCATTGGTACAGATCTTGGTGGTAGTAGCAAATAATCGAATGAGACCTTGGAGGACTGAAGTGGAGAAGGGTTTCGTGTGAACAGTGGTTGATCACGAGTTAGTCGGTCCTAAGTTCAAGGCGAAAGCCGAAAATTTTCAAGTAAAACAAAAATGCCTAACTATATAAACAAAGCGAATTATAATACACTTGAATAATTTTGAACGAAAGGGAATACGGTTCCAATTCCGTAACCTGTTGAGTATCCGTTTGTTATTAAATATGGGCCTCGTGCTCATCCTGGCAACAGGAACGACCATAAAGAAGCCGTCGAGAGATATCGGAAGAGTTTTCTTTTCTGTTTTATAGCCGTACTACCATGGAAGTCTTTCGCAGAGAGATATGGTAGATGGGCTAGAAGAGCATGACATATACTGTTGTGTCGATATTTTCTCCTCGGACCTTGAAAATTTATGGTGGGGACACGCAAACTTCTCAACAGGCCGTACCAATATCCGCAGCTGGTCTCCAAGGTGAAGAGTCTCTAGTCGATAGAATAATGTAGGTAAGGGAAGTCGGCAAATTAGATCCGTAACTTCGGGATAAGGATTGGCTCTGAAGATTGAGATAGTCGGGCTTGATTGGGAAACAATAACATGGTTTATGTGCTCGTTCTGGGTAAATAGAGTTTCTAGCATTTATGTTAGTTACTTGTTCCCCGGATAGTTTAGTTACGTAGCCAATTGTGGAACTTTCTTGCTAAAATTTTTAAGAATACTATTTGGGTTAAACCAATTAGTTCTTATTAATTATAACGATTATCAATTAACAATCAATTCAGAACTGGCACGGACTTGGGGAATCCGACTGTCTAATTAAAACAAAGCATTGTGATGGCCCTAGCGGGTGTTGACACAATGTGATTTCTGCCCAGTGCTCTGAATGTCAAAGTGAAGAAATTCAAGTAAGCGCGGGTCAACGGCGGGAGTAACTATGACTCTCTTAAGGTAGCCAAATGCCTCGTCATCTAATTAGTGACGCGCATGAATGGATTAACGAGATTCCTACTGTCCCTATCTACTATCTAGCGAAACCACAGCCAAGGGAACGGGCTTGGAATAATTAGCGGGGAAAGAAGACCCTTT
>NZ_WIDL01000055.1 GCF_009496535.1 Stenotrophomonas sp. MYb238 | reverse complement strand
CCGGTGTAGCCCGGACGGTTGTCGTTGCTCCGGTTGAGCATCTTCCCGTACGGCTCATGCTCGGTCGTCTGCAGCGTGTTGCCCAGTTCGTCCGTCGCCGCGATCGGGCTGCCCAGCGCGTCGGTATGCCGGTAGATCGTCCCGTATACCGTTTCACCGATCGGCATCCGCCGCGACGCCACCAGGCTGCCGCCCAGATAGATGTGCTGGAAACGCAGGCCCAGCTGCTCGTCGCGCTGCCACAGCAGCTTCCCGTCCAGGCTGTACACCTCGTACAGCAGCCCGTCCGCGCCGGCCGTGCGCACCCGGCGCCCCTGCGCGTCGTAGCGGTACGTATCCGTACCCTGCGCCGTGCGCAGCCGGTTGCCGTGGTCGAACACGAACAGGTTGCCGTTCTTGTTGATCACGTTGCCGCGCACGTCGTAGCCCAGCCCGATGATGCTTGCACCGCCCGGGCCGTTGAGTACGTTGGTCAGCCGGTTGTTCGCGTCGTACCAGTACACATGGTCCCGCCCGGCTACTGTGGCCCGGGTGACGTTGTCCAGCACGTCGTAGGTATAACTGGCTCCGCCCGGATACAGCAGCGAGCTCACCGAGGTCAGCCGGTCGCGCGCGTCGTAGCCCATGCTGCGCGTCTGCCGACCCGCGGCCGTGTAGTCGGTGATCGCCGACACGTTGCCGTTGGCGTCATAGCTGTAGGCCAGGTCCAGCAGGCCGCCGCTGTCGGTGCTGCGCGCCGGCAGCTGCCGCGCGTTCTGCGACATCGTGTGCACCAGGCCATTGCCATAGGTGAACCGCTTGATCGCACCGTTCGGGTAGTACTGCACCCCGGTGGCGAAGGTGCCCGCCTGGGTCGGTTGGCCCAGCGCGTTGGGCTGGTAATGCACCGTCAGGTTCTGTGGATACACCAGGCTGGCCAGGTGGCCGTTACCGTCATAGCCATAACCGATCGACCACACCCCCTGACCGGCCGTCTGCGACTGGCTCTCCCCGGTCAGCAGCCGACGCCGGTTGTACACGTAGCTGTTGGACACATAGGTGCTGCCACCCTCGTTCCAGGTCGTGACCGTGTCCGGCAGGCCGTCGGCCGTGTAGATCCAGCTCTGGTTGCCGTTGCTGCCCGGGAACGTCAAGGTCACCAGCCGGTTGCGCGCATCGTAGCTGCGGCTCACCTTCTGGCTGCCCGCCACGCTGGCCGTATCGCAGCTGCCCGTCGCCGGCAGCGCCTGGCCGCTGGCCGACCAGGCCAGGTTGCCGGCGTTGTCGTAGGCCATCACCGTGCTGCCGGTCTCCGGCTCGATGCTCTTGCACAGCTGCTGGTAGCCGTCGTACACGTAGCGCCGCGTCACCGACACGCTGCTGGAACTGTTGCGCTGGGTGATCGCTGTCGGCTTGCCGAACGCATCGCGGGCGATGTCCGTATACACCCCGCCCGGCTGCTGCACCGCCACCGGGTAGTCCGTGGTCGGCTGGTCCCAGGCCATGTAGCGGGTGAGGGTCTGCTGCCCACGCGGGTTGGTGGTGCGGGTCATGAAGCCGGCCAGGTACTCGGTGGTCGTGGTCAGCACACCGGATTCGGAGTTCTGCGAGACCGAGGTGGGACGCCCCAGCGCGTCGTAGACGGTACGGGTGCCCGTATTCAGCGCATCGCTGCTGCCCGGATACGAGGCGAAGGTGGTCCGGCCCTCATGGTCGTAGGTGAAGCGCTGGAAGCGCTGGGTACCGCTCACGTTGGCCGTGTCGTATTCGTGGGTAAGCAGCGGCCGCCACAGCGCGTCGTAGTAGGTCAGCTTGCGCGCGTTGCCGGTGCTTACCGTCTGTCGCCAGTGGCCGGCCGGAATCCCGTACTCGGCCGCGTTCACCGGCTGGAATACCTGCGTGGTGGTATTCCACACCGTACTGTCGCCGCTCGGGTAGGCGATGCTGGCCAGACGCCCCATCGCGTCGTAGCTGTAGCTGGTCGCGTAGCCGTTCTCGTCGGTGACCTGGGT
>NZ_WIDL01000053.1 GCF_009496535.1 Stenotrophomonas sp. MYb238 | reverse complement strand
GCGCATGCCGACCATGCTCAGCACCGTCGGCATGTCGGCGGTCCGCTGCATCGCCGGAGCAATGGCCGCTCCCGACAAGGCCGGCTGCGGCTGGATGCTGACCGCGTCGGTGCCGAGCAGGCTGTAACCGCATCCGGAGCCTGCCAGCAGCCGTTCCAGCGCCTGCCGCGGCGCCAGGTATCCGCGGACCGCCGGAACCCGCTGCCGTCCCACGCAGCTGGAGAACACCTGCATCCGCGCTTGCCTGGAAAAATCGATCAGGGCCGCGTCCAGCGTCCGTCCCTCGATATCGAACTCCACCGCCCCCGGCAGTTCCCCCGGCGCGGCAAGCGCCATTCCGCAGCCGCACAGGCCCAGCGACGCCAGAAACCTCCGGCGCCATGCGATCACCGTCCTGCGTTGTCCGGTCCAGCGGCCGATGCCGTGCCTCCTACTCCCGGTGCGGATGCCGCGTCATCGTTCCACCTCGTCCGCGCGCGGTTCCAGCACGATGCCGTCGGCGGACCGCACGACGTCCAGCGAGAAGGTCCTGGCCATGCCCTCCAGCCAGGCATCGACATCGCGGGTCGACCAGCGCCCCGTCACCGGACGCCCCGCCAATGCCCCGTCGCCCAGGGTCACCGGCCGGTCCGAGTAGCGGTTCAGGTCGGCGATGACGTTGCCCAGCGGCTCGCCGGCGTACACCACGTTGCCGTCCATCCAGGCCAGGGCGTCATGCGCATCGACCGCATGCGGCGCGCTCAGGCCGCCTCCGGCGCCCAGCGCGGTCTGCTGCCCGGCGACGAGCTGCACCGTCTTGCGTCCGTCCATGTCGAGGGATACATCGTTGACCTGCACATGCCCCTCGGTCACCGTGACGGCGACGCCCGACGCGCGCTGCTCGACCGCGAAGCGCGTTCCCAGGGCCTGCGCGATCAGCCCGCCGGCGCGGACCTCGAAGGGACGCGCGGCATCCCTGGCGACGGAAAAATAGGCCTGCCCGGCGACCAGTTCGAGCTGCCGCCGCGCCGGGCCGATCTGCACGCGCAGCTGGCTCCCCGGCCCCAGGTCGACCTGCGAGCGATCCTCCAGCACGTAATGCCCCAGTTCGCCCCTGGCGGTGGCGTACACCTGCACCGCATCGGCGGCGACGCTCCCGCGGTCGAGCACATGCATCGCGCCCAGCACGATGCCCACGCAGGCAACCGCGGCCGCGGCGGCCCAGCGCATCCATCGCCGGCGCCGCGCAGGCTGCACGGTGGGCGACCAGGCGCGCTCCGGCGCGGCGGGCGCGCCCTCGCCACGCGGCAGCCGCGATGGCGGCAGCAGGTCTTCCGGCAGCCTGGCGGCGGCCTGCCACATCAGGCTGACATCGTCGAAGGCGCGCGCATGCTCGGCGGATGCTTCCATCCACTGGTTCCACTGCTCGATCTGTTCGTAGGAAAGATCCTCGTCCTGCAGCCGCACGACCCAGTCGGCGGCCTGCTCGACGATGCGCTGGCGGGAAAGCCCATCCTGGTTGTTCATCGTCCTTCCTCCCCGATCCCGTCCAGCCTCGACTGGCACAGGGCCAATGCCTTGGCCAGGTAGATCCTCACCATGCGCTCGGTGACCCCGAGGCGTTCGGCCGCCTCCCTGAAACTGTATTGCCTGAAACGCACCAGGCGGAAGGCTTCGGCGCAATTGGGCGGCAGTTCCGCCAGCAACGCCGGCAGCTGCTCCAGTATCCGCGTCGCGCGCAGGGAACGTTCCGGATCCGATGCCGGATCCGGCCACAGCCCCAGGTCGTCCGGCTCCGGCAGTTCGGTATACGCCCGGCGCCGCAGCATGTCGGTGGCCAAGTTCTGCGCGATCTTGAACAACAGCGCGCGGTGGTAGCTGGCCGTCTGCTCCTGCCCGAGGTTGAGCAGCCGCGCATAGGCTTCCTGGGCGACGTCGCGGGCATCCTCGTACGAGCCCAGCCGCTGCTGCAGCGAACGTATCAACGCCTGGTTGAAACTGCGCACGAGTGCTTCGGCCCCGGCCGGCGGCGTTTCGGCGCGGGAGTCGTGTGGTTCGCCCATGAGGGAATGTTTACGGCCGTCCATATCTGCTTATACGAAGCAGGAGGGCAAAACTGAAATGCCCCCGCAACGCGGGAAGATTGCAAGGGAAACATTTCCGGAAGCGCCTGCTCGTTCGTAGAGGAAGTTACAGGGCAATGACCGTCCTGTGCCATCCCGATGACGAAACCGAGGACCGCAACCGTGAATTCCCTTCCGCGCAGAGGCAGGACACCTTCCCACCGCAACCGCCTGAGCCAGGGCATCGTGCTGTGCCTGGCCACGCTGATCGCCGTCCCGGCGATCGCCGACGAGCCCGATACCTCGCCCCGGCAGGGCGAAGCGACCAACCTGGGAGCGGTGAAG
>NZ_WIDL01000052.1 GCF_009496535.1 Stenotrophomonas sp. MYb238 | reverse complement strand
GGCAAATCAAACAATTCAATTTGAGAGCCAGTACATTGCAGACGGACTTTTGAATTCGCAGGAACCTTAAACAACCAACTACTTTTCTTTTCTAACTCTACCCAGTAACTTTTAGAGTCGACTACTGTTTTATAGATGCAGTTCGCCGCTTTATCTGGCTTTAGAGGCTGAATCTCACATGCATTATCATTCGCTGAATTCCAGGGCCAACTTCCTTTGCATATTCTCTTATTTAGTTGCCATTTCTGACATTGATTTAATGTGGCTTCCGTCATTATGTGATAGGAATCTATCTCAAAATTATAAATTAAATATTCGGACGTTGTATGCACCATTATTATCCGATCTTCATTTCGAATTGGCACCGGAATAAGCCTGAACAATTTGGATGGATGCCTGCTAAACAGAGGCACTTTTGCACTAATGATCAATTTATCGTCGATGAATAAACCCCTGGCTGTTAACAGTGTATACACCTCCTTAAGTTCCGTACCTGACCGTTTTCCTGGAATTACTAGGTTCTCCGAAAGACTCTGCTGAATTTTGGCAATTTCTTTTTTAAGCTGATTTGGCCTGAGAATATTTGTATTTAGCCTACCGTGATTAATATCAATCAACAGGCTTATAATGCCTGCTTGAATTTTTTCGCCTTCTTCAATCAATGAGTGTAGCTGTTTCGTAATCATAAAGAATTTTATTGATTCCTTATAAACATAATAATTTTCTTTAAGAACTTCTGTCATGTTCTCAATTCTTATTTGCATACTTCTAAAATTGGAGTTAACATCTTCTGTTGTTCTCTTTAATAGATTAGAAGTTGAATCAACCACAGATGTTTGTTTTTGAATTAGTTTATCAAGGTTGTTCTGGTTATCTAACAAATTCTTCATATTTTCTTCTAATTGCTCTCTATCATCTTCATCCATTATACCAAATAAAATATGATACAAGGAACCCATAAATTCGAAAGGAGCACGCTTGCTTCTAGATCTAGACTGCATCATAAACAATTTATTGTTTTCTTCAAGTTCCGATAACTGACTTTGCATATTATCTAAGACTAGACTACATTGCTCTTCAAAGCTATGAAGTCTTTCGCAAACTTTCCTCATACTTTGTATAAGCGCATTACCCTTTGTTAACATTTTAAAATATGGATCCATTTTATAATAGATAACCAAATTCCAAGAAGTACTCACAATCTCAACATCTCCTAGCGGGTCTAGATATATTGCTGAGGTTTTATTTATTTTGTCTATAGAATATCTTGGTGCTATATCTTTAGGTAATGCGCTAGAAACTTGACAACTTAACACAAACAACAACATTGCCATAATGATTCCGATCTTGGACATTCCCGATGTCGCTCTAGTTCGTCTTTTTGGCTCTTGGTCAGCCTCATTTTTGTCAACAGACTTTATTCCTTCCAAGGGACAAATTTTAGTAATGGGTCTAGTGATATATCCTTCCTGCATCTTTACTTTAGCCACTCGGACCTTATCATCATTCCCCTTATGCACCTTTTCCACCTTTCCTAAAGGCCATCTTGCAGGATGACAATTCTCATCCTTTAATAAAACTATTTGCCCTTCTTC
>NZ_WIDL01000051.1 GCF_009496535.1 Stenotrophomonas sp. MYb238 | reverse complement strand
TGCCCCCCCCGTTTCACAGTATTAGAAGCTCAATTCCTGGATTTCTTCCAAGCACTAGGGCCACACTTCATTGCAGCAGGCGACTACAACGCTAAACATACTCACTGGGGATCGCGACTTGTGAACCCAAAAGGAAAACAGCTTTATAAGACGATAATAAAAGCCACTAATAAACTTGACCATGTTTCCCCCGGGAGTCCTACATACTGGCCATCAGACCTCAATAAGCTGCCAGACCTGATCGACTTCGCAGTTACGAAAAATATTTCCCGCAGTTTGGTTAAAGCTGAATGTCTGCCGGATCTCTCATCTGATCACTCGCCTGTACTAATTCACCTCCGCCGATACGCAGAAAACGTGAAACCACCAACCAGATTGACCTCTAGCAAAACAAACTGGCTCAGGTATAAAAAATATATAAGTTCACATATTGAGCTAAGCCCAAAACTCAATACTGAATCTGATATAGAGAGCTGCACGTGTGCATTGCAATCCATCCTTACTGCAGCAGCTCTTACTGCAACACCCAAAATAACAAATAATACAATTAATTCAAAAAAGACCAACGTACAAATCGAGCAACTCGTCCACGTAAAACGTCGCTTACGCAGAGAATGGCAATCTTCCAGATCCCCAACTGCAAAACAAAAGCTAAAAGTAGCCACACGGAAACTGGCCAACGCTCTGAAACAAGAAGAGGACGACGATCAGCGCCGATACATAGAGCAACTCACACCAACAGGCACAAAACAAAAGTCACTGTGGCGAGCCCACTCAACTCTTCGCCCACCGACTGAAACCGTTTTGCCGATAAGGAATTCATCAGGTGGCTGGGCCCGTAGTGATGAAGACAGAGCCAACACATTTGCCGCTCACCTACAAAATGTGTTCACGCCAAACCAGGCTACTAGCACATTCGCGCTACCGTCCTATCCCGTAAACCGCCATCAGCAACACACCCCAATTGTGTTTCGTCCTAAAGAAATAACTAAAATAATCAAAGACAATCTCAGCCCGAAAAAATCCCCCGGCTGCGACCTTATAACACCGGAAATGATCATCCAGCTGCCACATTCTGCAGTTCGCTACATAACCAAGCTCTTTAATGCCATCACCAAACTTGGTTACTTTCCACAACGATGGAAGATGATGAAGATCATAATGATTCCAAAGCCTGGTAAGAACCACACAGTCGCTTCATCTTACAGACCAATAAGTCTACTCTCATGCATTTCGAAACTATTCGAAAAATGCCTGCTGATCCGACTTAATCAACATCTGATATACCACAATATAATCCCAGCCCACCAATTTGGATTTCGCGAAAGCCACGGAACCATTGAACAGGTGAATCGTATTACAACGGAAATAAGAACTGCATTTGAATATCGCGAATACTGTACAGNTAAAACATCCCTACCCGAAAGCACACACAAACTTCTAAAGTCTTACCTCTATGACAGAAAGTTTGCAGTGCGGTGCAACACTGCCACTTCCACTGTTCATACAATTGAGGCTGGAGTCCCCCAAGGCAGCGTTCTTGGGCCAACCTTATACCTCATCTATACAGCCGACATCCCTACAAATAGTCGCTTAACGGTATCCACATTTGCCGACGATACAGCTATCCTTAGCCGTTCAAGGTCCCCTATCCAAGCTACAGCACAGTTGGCACTGTACCTCATCGACATTGAGAAGTGGCTCTCTGACTGGCGAATAAAAGTAAACGAGCAAAAATGCAAGCACGTGACGTTTACGCTAAACAGACAAGACTGTCCTCCGCTCTTGTTGAACAGCATACCACTCCCGAAAGCAGACGAGGTAACGTACCTAGGAGTACACCTAGACAGAAGACTCACATGGCGCAGGCACATTGAAGCCAAAAAAACCCAACTTAAACTCAAAGCCAACAACTTACACTGGCTCATCAACTCTGGTTCTCCGCTCAGCCTAGATCACAAGGTCTTGCTCTACAATTCTATATTGAAACCAATCTGGACCTATGGCTCACAGTTATGGGGCAATGCCAGCAACAGCAATATTGACATCATTCAGCGAGCACAATCAAAGATTCTGATCATCGTCCGTCTTAAGCTAGAGGCCACTGTGACTCTGGACA
>NZ_WIDL01000050.1 GCF_009496535.1 Stenotrophomonas sp. MYb238 | reverse complement strand
AGCGGCGTGGGCGCTCGAAGGCACGCGCGCCAGTGACGCGCAAACCGTGCCCTCTAGCCCGCGGGGAAAGGGGCTTGAACCGCGCGCTTACTCCAGCGCCGCCTTCACCGCCGCCGGGTCGGCCAGCGCCTGTACCTGGCGGATCAGGCGCACGGTGTTGCCACCGAGGATGGCGCCGATCTGCCGCTCGTCGTAGCCGGCATCGAGCAGCGCCTGCACCACCTTGGGCAGCGCGGTGATGTCCTCGTAGCCATCGACGCCGCCGCCGCCGTCCCAGTCCGCGCCCAGGCCGACGTGCTCCCAGCCGGCCACCTTGATGATGTGCAGCAGGTGGCGCATGTAGTCGTCGAAATCGGCCTTGCGGATGTGGTACTTCGCGTCCAGCTCCGCCATGCGCGCCTTGAGCTGCACGCGCTCGGCGTCGCTCAGGTCGTCGCGGTCGCCGAAGGATTCGTAGAGCTTGCGCCGCTCGGCGCGATACTCCGGGGTGGCGCCGGTGTCGATCAGGTAGCCGCCCAGCGAGTTCACCTGGATCACGCCGCCCTTCCTGGCCAGGGCGCGGATGCGCTTGTCGTCGATGTTGCGCGAATGCGCGAACACATCGAACGCGCCGCTGTGGGAGAGGATGATCGGCGCCTTGCTCAGTTCGAGCATCTGGTCGAACACCGCGTTGGAGGCATGCGACTGGTCGATGATGATGCCCAGCCGGTTGGCTTCGGCGATCATCGCCTTGCCCTTCTCGCTCAGGCCGCCGTGCTCGCCTTCCGGCGCCACGCCCATGCCGGCCGAGTCGGCGAAATCGTTGTGGCTGATGTGCGCCAGCGAAATCATGCGCAGCCCCTGCTTGTAGTAGAAGCTGAGCAGGCTGGGGTCGTACTCCAGCGGGTAGGCGTTCTCCATGCTGATGTAGACCGACTTCTTCCCGGCCGCCTTGATCCGCGCCGCGTCGTCGGCGGTGGTGGCCAGTTCAAACTTGTCCGGGTTGGCGGCGACCATCTCGCGGATCTCGGACAGGCGCCGGAGGCCGGCGTCGCGCGCCTTCAGGTTGCCGGCGGCGTCGCGTTCGCCCTGGCCGGTGAACACCACCCAGAAGCCGCCGTCCAGCCCGCCCTCGACCATGCGCGGGTAATCGATCTGCGAACCGTCGTCCTGGAAGCCATGGCGGTCGGTGATCTTCCAGCCCGGCCTGGAGAACAGCGCCGGCGTGTCGAGATGGGTGTCCAGGTTGATCGCCTGGGCCTGGATCGCACGCGCGCGTTCGGAAATCTTCGCCGGGCCGGTGCCGGCCTGCGCGGTGGCGGCGAAGGCCAGCAGCAGCGCGGCCGACAGCGCGCCGGCCCTGAACGTCGTATCGAACTTCATGGCTCTCCCTTCGGAACGGATCGTCCCGCATTCTTGCATGCGCCCTGCGCGCGCTTGCAGGCCATTGGTCATGGATGCCGCGGCGCATGGCAGCGCCCGGCGCGAAAGGGGACAATGGGCGCATTCCCCGCCACGCAGCGATGCCATGTCCCTGAACCATGACCAGTCCCACGCCCTGTTCACCCGCGCGCAGCTGCTGCTGCCCGGCGGCGTCAACTCGCCGGTGCGCGCGTTCAAGTCGGTCGGCGGCGAGCCGTTCTTCGTGCAGCGCGCCGATGGCGCCTGCCTGTTCGACGTGGACGGCAACCGCTACATCGACTACGTGGGCAGCTGGGGCCCGATGATCGTCGGCCACAACCACCCGGCAGTGCGCGAGGCGGTGCAGCAGGCCATCGGCAACGGCCTGTCGTTCGGCGCGCCGTGCCCGGCCGAGGTGACCATGGCCGAGACCATCATCCGGCTGGTGCCCTCGTGCGAGATGGTGCGCATGGTCAACTCCGGCACCGAGGCCACGCTGTCGGCGATCCGCCTGGCACGCGGTGCGACCGGCCGCGCCAAGATCGTCAAGTTCGAGGGCTGCTACCACGGCCACGGCGACTCGTTCCTGGTCAAGGCCGGCAGCGGCATGCTGACCCTGGGCGTGCCGACCTCGCCCGGCGTGCCGGCCGGCCTGAGCGAACTCACGCTCACCCTGCCCTACAACGATTTCGACGCCGCCACCGCGCTGTTCGAGCAGCAGGGCGGCGAGATTGCCGGCCTGATCATCGAGCCGGTGGTCGGCAACGCCAACTGCATCCCGCCGCGCGCCGGCTACCTGCAGCACCTGCGCGAACTGTGCACGAAACACGGCACGCTGCTGATCTTCGACGAGGTGATGACCGGCTTCCGCGTGGCGCTGGGCGGCGCGCAGGCGCACTACGGCATCACCCCGGACCTGACCACCTTCGGCAAGATCATCGGCGGCGGCATGCCGGTGGGCGCCTACGGCGGCCGCCGCGCGCTGATGCAGCAGATCGCCCCGGCCGGCCCGATCTACCAGGCCGGCACGCTGAGCGGAAATCCGGTGGCGATGGCCGCCGGCTTGGCGATGCTGGAGCTGATCCAGCAGCCGGGTTTCCACGATGCGCTGGCCGCACGCACCGCACGCCTGTGCGAAGGCCTGGAAGCGGCCGCGCGCGAGGCCGGCGTCGCCGTCACCACCACCTGCGTCGGCGCGATGTTCGGCCTGTTCTTCACCGACGAGAAGGTGGAGACCTACGCCCAGGCCACCGCCTGCGACATCGCCGCGTTCAACCGCTTCTTCCACGCGATGCTGGAGCGCGGCGTGTTCCTGGCGCCCTCGGCCTACGAGGCCGGCTTCCTGTCCAGCGCGCACGACGACGCGGTGATCGACGCCACCCTGGCCGCCGCGCGCGAGGCGTTCAAGGTCGTCGCCGCCTGACCGCCACCCCGTAGGAGCGACTTCAGTCGCGAAGGGGACTTCCCGGAAAAGCCCCATCGCCACTGAAGTCGCTCCTGCCGTGTCCCGATGATTCCCACCCTCCACGCCCTGCTGCTCGATTTCGACGGCCTGCTCGCCGATTACGACCACCCGCGCCATCTCCGGCATCTGGCGGAGGCCGCCGGCTGCGCGCCGGTGCAGATCGACGCGGTGCTGCGTGGCGAAGGGCTGGAACTGGCGCACGCACGCGGCGAACTCGATGGCGATGCCCTGCTGCAGGCATTGAACACCCGCCTCGGCAGCCGGCTGTGCGCCGACGACTGGCTCGCCGCCCGCACCCACGCCAGCATCCTGCGCCGCGACACGCTCGCCCTGCTGCAACGGCTGCGCCCGGATGTGCGCGTGGCCGTGCTGACCAACAACGGCCACTTGAGCGCGGCCGCGATCGCCCCTCTGCTGCCCGGCATCGACGTGCTGTGCAGCGCCGC
Source organism: Stenotrophomonas sp. MYb238 (assembly GCF_009496535.1). Lineage (GTDB taxonomy): Bacteria > Pseudomonadota > Gammaproteobacteria > Xanthomonadales > Xanthomonadaceae > Stenotrophomonas. Next base: position 463 of record NZ_WIDL01000050.1, on the reverse strand, counting down.
GCTGGGTGTACGCAAACCCGACCCGCGCATCTACCTGGCCGCGACCGGAAAGCTCGGCTGCGCACCGGCACGCACGCTGTTCGTCGATCACCTGTTCCGCCACGTGCAGGGCGCACGCACTGCCGGCCTGCAGGCCGATACCGCGCACCACACGCAATCACTGCGTCGCGTGCTGCGCCGTTACCGGCTGCTCTGATTACCTGCCGGGCGCGGCCCGCCCTGCGAAACCACCTTCGTTGCAGGACGCGAGCCGCCCCAGCGGGTGACATCGCCGCAGAGCAAAAAGGGATCGTGCTCTCCCTGCGTCACACGCCAGCAGACACATGACGCGGCAACGCGGCTCGTTCAACCTGGCCGTGGTCAACGTGCTGGACAGGAAGCCCTGGCGCCACGCCTCGGAGAAGTGGTGGCCGTACGCGGACATCAGCAAGTACAACCCAGCCGGCGCCGAGTATTTCGTCAC
>NZ_WIDL01000049.1 GCF_009496535.1 Stenotrophomonas sp. MYb238 | reverse complement strand
CGCCACGCCTCGGAGAAGTGGTGGCCGTACGCGGACATCAGCAAGTACAACCCAGCCGGCGCCGAGTATTTCGTCACGGTCGAATACCGGCTCTGAGCAACGCCTTGGAACATCTCCCGGTACGACAGCCACCGTGACAAGGTCACGGTGGCTGTTTTCTTTTCAGCGGGATCGCACGGCAGAGGCCGGGATCGAAATCGTGCTCTCCCTGCGGCACCCGCCAGCAGGCGCGTGAGGCGGTAACGCAGCTCCCGCTCCGTTCCCACTTGCGGCATGCCTGCAGGCAGCCGCGCCGGACATAGCCGGCGCGGCCGTCCACCTCAGGGCTGCGTGCCGCCCACCGCCGTGCCCGGCGCCGCGCAGCGCGGTGCCGGTCCGCGGCAGCGGCGGCGCGTGTCGCCGGTCATGTCGGCGTTGAACGCATCGCCGTTCTCGCCGTACATCGCGCCGGCGGCCGGCTGCCCATAGCGCACCTGCAGCCCGATGCTGGTGCTGCGCATCGCGTTGCGGCCCTGCTCGCGGCCCAGCAGCAGCGAGAACAGCCAGCCGTTGTCCAGCTGCAGGTCCATGCCCGCGCCCAGCGACAGGGTGTCGTCGTTGTAGCTGCGCATGGCCAGCACGTAGTCGCTGTCGCGCGGGCGCTGCACGTAGTTCACTGCCACGTCGCCGCGGTTCTCCAGCGCGCCGCGGTACTCGATGCGCCAGTGCGGGCGCCAGCTCAGCCGCTCGCGCTGGAAGCTCAGGCTGCCTTCCAGTCCCACCGCCAGCGCGCTGTTGTCCACCCGCTGCCGGCCATAGGCCAGGTCGTAGGCGTCCAGCCCGCGCTCGCGGTAGCCGTCCAGCGTGGCGCGGTGGCCGTCGTAGCGGCCGTAGCCGGTCAAGGTCAGCCCCGACGTGCTGCGGTGCTCGTAGCCGAAGGTCAGCGCCCCGAACCACTGGTCGCCGGCGCGCGAGGCATGGGCGCTGGCATTGGCCAGTTCGCTCCAGCGGGTCAGCTCGAAGTCCAGCCGGCCGCTGGCCAGCAGGCCGTCCACGAACAGGTGCTCGCCCAGCCGCCACAGGCCGTAGAGCGCCAGCGAGCGCTGGTCGGCATCGACCTTGGAGGGGGTGTCGTCGAAGTCGCTGCCTTGTTTGCCCCAGCTGCCGGCCACGCCCAGCAGCACGTGCTCGCCCACCGCGCGGTCCGCACCCAGGGTGAGGCCGCCGGTGTTGAAGTCGAAGCCGCCGCCGGCCAGGCCGTTGCGCCCGGTCTTGCCGAAGGTCGCCGTGCCGGCCAGCCACAGGCCCCAGCCTTCGGGCAGCGACGGCAGCGCCGCCTCGGCCACGCGGCCGACCGGCATGCTCAGTCCCGGTACGCCCTGGCTGCCGGCGTAGGCCAGCGCGAGGTTGACGTTGCTGGCGTTGCGGCCCGAGCGCACCTGCCGCAGGCGGTCGCGGATGTTGTCGCCCTGCACCTGGGCAAAGCGCACGCTGGCATCGACCTGGGCCTGCAGGCTGCCGCTGACCTGCGCGTCCAGCGTCGGGTCCGGACGCGGGCTGACCACCAGCATCAGCGTCACCGTGCCGGTGAGGTAGTTGGGGGTGGCGGCCTGGGTGGCGGTCAGCGTGGTGCTGCCTTCGCCCACCAGGGTGACGGTGCGGCCGTTGACCGTGGCCACGGCCGGATTGCTGCTGGCGAAGGTGAACGCGCCGGGGCTGGTGCTCTGCGGCAGGGGCAGCTCGAAGTCGGCCTGGCCGTACATCTTCTGCAGGTCGCCGATCCAGCTCAGGCTCGGGGCGGCCACCAGCTCGGTGGCGCTGTCCGGCTCGCCTTCGCCGGCCAGGTTGTAGGCGGCCACGGTGAACACGTAGCTCACGCCTTCGGCCAGCCCCTGCACCAGGATCGGCGAGCCGCTGCCGGTGGCGGTGACCACGCCCGGCGTGGCGGCCGCGCGCAGGCCCATCGTGCGGGCAGCCGGCGCCGCGCCCTCGGGCGTGGCGGTGACGCGGTAGCCGTCGATGCGGGCGCCGCCGGTGAACGTTGGCGGGGTGAACGCCACGCTGACCTGCCCGGGGCCCACCGGCGTGAGCGTCTGGATGTCCGGCACGCCCGGCGGCACCGGCTCGATCCGGAAGGTGCGCGTGGCCGAGGCCGGGCGATGGGTGGCATCGCCGGCCTGCGCCACCACCAGGGTGCAGCTGCCGGCCTGCACGAAGCCCAGCTGGCCATCGCTCGTAACCGTGCACACGTCCTGCGTCTGCGAGGCGAAGGTCACCGGCAGGCCGGAGTCGGCGCGCGCGGACAGCACCGGCACCTGGTCGAAGCGCTGGGTGCCGATCTCCTCGAAGATCACCGTCTGCAGCACCTGCGGCACCACCGGGGCCGAGGGCGCCGAGGGCGCGCTGTTGCCGGCCTGCCCGGAGGCGGTAACGGTGAAGGTGTAGCTCACCCCGTCGGTCAGCCCGCGCACCGTGATCGGCGAACTGGTGCCGCTGGCGGTGATGGCGCCCGGCTGCGCGGTGACCGTGTAGGTGATGGTCTCGCCGGTGGCGGGCGACGGGGTGAAGTGCACCTCCACCTCGCCCGAGCCGACCACGGTCACCTCGCCCGGCACCGGCGTGGCCGGCGCCAGCGCGGTCACGCTGAACGAGCGCGTCAGCGACGCCGCCTGGTGGCTGGCATCGCCGTCCTGGTGCACCGTCACCGTGCAGGTGCCGGCGCTGGCAAAGCTGAGCACGCCATCGGCCGTGACCGCGCATACCGCCGGGGTGGAGGCCTCGAAGCGCAGCGGCAGGCCCGAGTCCACCGAGGCGGTCAGCGTCGGCGTGGTGCCGAACGCCTGCGCGCCGGGATTGGCGAAGGTGATCACCTGCGTCACCGCGGTGGTGACCGCGTTGGAGGCCGACGACGACGGGCCGGTGCCGGCGCTGTTGGTCGCGCTCACCGTGAAGGTGTAGCTGGTGCCGGTGTCCAGGCCGCTGACCGTGATCGGCGAGCCGGTGCCGGCGAACGTGCCGCCGGCCACCGCCGGGCTGGGGGTCACCGTGTAGCCGGTGATGGCCGCCCCGCCGGTGTCGGCCGGCGCGGTGAAGGCCACCGAGGCCTGCCCGGCGCCGGTCACCGTGGCGGTGCCGATGGTCGGCGCGCCCGGGACGACCGCGGTGACGGCAAAGGTACGGCTGACCTGGGGTGCCGGCAGGTAGCTGCCGTTGCCGGCCTGGTCGGCATTGATGGTGCAGCTGCCGGCGGTGACGAAGGTCAGCGTGCCGCCGGTGGTGATCGTGCACACCGCGGTGGTGGACGAGCTGAACGTCGGGGTCAGGCCCGAGTCGCTGGTCGCCGTCAGCGTCGGCGTGGTGCCGAAGTTCTGCGTACCGGGGTTGTTGAAGGTGATCGTCTGGGTCGCCGCCGGGGTCACGCTGTTGGACGCCGACGACGCCGGCCCGGTGCCGGCGCTGTTGTCGGCGGTGACGGTGAACGTATAGGCCTGGCCATTGGTCAGGCCGGTGACCACGATCGGCGAGCCGGCACCGTTGACCGGCGCCACGTCCGCCGGGCTCACGGTCACCGTGTAGCCGGTGAGGGTGTTGCCGCCGGTGCTGGCCGGCGCGGCGAAGGCCACGCTGGCCTGGGTGTCGCCGGGGGTGGCCACCACCGAGGTCGGCGCGCCCGGCACGACCGTATTGACCGTGAACGTCTGGCTGACCTGGGTTGCCGCCAGGTAGCTGGAATCGCCGGCCTGGTCGGCGTTGATGGTGCAGCTGCCGGCGGTGAGGAAGGTCAGCGCGCCGCCGGTGGTGATCGTGCACACCGCGGTGGTGGACGAGGTGAACGTCGGGGTCAGGCCCGAGCTGCTGGTCGCCATCAGCGTCGGGGTAGTACCGAAGTTCTGTGCGCCCGGATTGATGAAGGTGATGGTCTGCGGCGCGGCCGGAACGACCGAATTGGAACTGCCCGACGCCACGCCCGTGCCGGCACTGTTGGTCGCCGTCACGGTGAAGGTGTAGCTCACCCCGTTGGTCAGGCCGGTGACGATGATCGGCGAGCCCGAACCGGTGCCGGTGAAGTTGCCAGGGTTGGCGGTCACCGTATAGCTGGTGATGGTCGCGCCGCCGGTCGACGACGGTGCGCTGAAGGTCACCGTGGCCTGCTGGTTGCCGGCCGTGGCCGTGCCGATGACCGGCGCGTCGGG
>NZ_WIDL01000005.1 GCF_009496535.1 Stenotrophomonas sp. MYb238 | reverse complement strand
CCCCTCCCGCCTCCCGCGGGCGACCGCCTTGGGCCGGCACGGCGCCGGCTCTTGCCGTGCACCTGCGTGAACGCGATCATGAAAAACCTTTCCGCTGGAAACGGCCCCCTGCGGGCGCCCATGATCGAATTCGGACACCTCAGCCATGTCGGTCTGCGCCGCCAGCTCAACGAGGACACCTATTACGGTGACGGCGAGCTGGGACTGTGGCTGATCGCCGATGGCATGGGCGGGCATGCCTGCGGCGAGGTCGCCAGCGCGCTGGCGCGCGAAACCATCGTCCGCCAGATCCGCACCGGCACCGCGCTGCCGCAGGCCATCCGCGTCGCCGACGAGGAGATCATCCGCGCCTCGCGCCGGCGCAACGACAGCCTGCCGATGGGCACCACGGTGGTCGCCGCGCGCATACAGGGCAACCGCTTCGAGGTGGCCTGGGTCGGCGACAGCCGGGCCTATCTCTGGCGCGACGGCAAGCTGGCCCAGCTCAGCCAGGACCATAGCTACGTGCAGGAGCTGATCGCCCAGGGCTCGCTGACCGCCGAGCAGGCCCGCGCCCATCCGCACCGCAACGTCGTCACCCAGGCGCTGGGCGTGACCGATCCGGCCCATCTCAACGTCGCCACCATGACCGGAGAGTTGCGCCCGGGCATGCAGCTGCTGCTGTGCAGCGACGGGCTGACCGAGGAAGTGGACGACCGCAGCCTGGCGCAGACACTGGCGCAGGCCGACTGCAGCGCGCAGGAATGCGTGGATACGCTGGTGGCCGCGGCGCTGGACGGCGGCGGCTCGGACAACATCACCGCCATTCTCGTCCGCTGCCACTGAGCCGCGCGCCGGCCAGCAGCCGGCACCGTCCCGCCTACGCGGTGACGGCTTCCTCGCGCTTTTCCCCATCCCACCAGGCATGGCCGGCCTTCTTGCGCAGGCGCTCCAGGCGCGCCTCGTGCGCCTGCAGCTCGGAGGCCGTGGCCACCACCCGCGGGCGCGGCAGCAGCACCGCCGCGTCGAAGACCTGCACCATGCCCGCGCCGCCGACGGTCTCGGTTTCCGGCAGGCCGAAGCCGATTTCCTCCTGCCCCGAGGTCAGCGCGATGTAGACGTCGGCCAGGATCTGCGCGTCGAGCAGGCCGCCGTGCAGGTGGCGATGCGAATTGTCCACGCCCAGCCGCCTGCACAGCGCGTCCAGCGAGTTGCGCTGGCCGGGGAAACGCTCGCGCGCCATCGCCAGCGTATCGGTCACGGTCACCCGTTCGCCCAGCCGCCCGCGCCCCACGAGCTGCATCTCGTTCTCGAGGAAGCCCATGTCGAACGCCGCGTTGTGGATGATCAGCTCGGCGCCGTCCACATAGGCCAGGAACTCGTCGACGACTTCCTCGAAGCGCGGCTTGTCGGCCAGGAACTCCAGGCTCAGTCCGGTGACCTCCTGCGCGCCGGCCTCGAATTCGCAGTCGGGCCTGAGGTAGCGGTGGAAGTTGTTGCCGCTGGGACGGCGCTCGAGCAGCTCGACGCAGCCGATCTCGACCACGCGGTTGCCCTTCTTCCATTCCAGGCCGGTGGTTTCGGTATCAAGGACGATCTGGCGCATCACCTGCCTCAGTTGCTTGCGGCGCCGTCGCGCACGCGGATTGCTGCGTCGCGGGCCAGCTGGTCCACGCGCTCGTTGTCCGGGTCGCCATTGTGGCCCTTCACCCAGCGCCATTCGATCTGGTGGCGCCCGGTGGCGGCATGCAGGCGTTCCCACAGGTCGCGGTTCTTCACCGGGTCGCCGCCAGCGGTCTTCCAGTTGCGCCGCACCCAGCCCGGCATCCACTCGGTGATGCCCTGACGCACGTACTGCGAGTCGGTCTGCAGCATGATGTTGCAGGACTCGCTGAGCGCCTCCAATCCGGCAATGGCCGCCATCAGCTCCATCCGGTTGTTGGTGGTGTGGGCTTCGCCACCGGACAGTTCGCGCTCGTGCGCCTTGTAGCGCAGCAGGGCCGCCCAGCCGCCCGGCCCGGGATTGCCGAGGCAGGCGCCGTCGGTGTGTATTTCAATCGATTTCATGTCGTTCCGTTGAATGAAGCGTCAGGTCGCCACCGGTGCGCGCCAGCCCACGGGGCGGACGGCTTCGGGCCCGATGAAGGCCAGGGTGCGCTTCTCGAATTCCAGCACGCGGACCGCCCGCAAGGCCGGCAGCGCCCTGCCGCCAGCCTGCCCGGACTCGCTCCACAGCGGCCCCAGGTGGCGTACCGAGCGGACCCGCAATCCTTCCCGTTGCAGGAGGAGCCTGCAACGCGTGGCCGACGGCGGCCGCGCGCCCTGCCATTGCCAGTGCGCGCGGTAGGGGCTGCAGCGGTTGAGCACGGTCATCCACAGCCGCCCGCCCGGCATCAGCACGCGCGCGCACTCGGACAACAGCGTTTCCAGTTCCACCGTGGCCACATGCTGCAGGACGATGGCATTGACCGCCTCGGAGGGCAGCGGCAGCGGCAGCGCGCAGCACACCTCCCCGCCCCAGGCCCGTCCGTCGGCCGCCCGGTGCAGCCGTACCCCGCGTCCGTTTGGGGTTTCGGCCGGCAGCCAGGTGGCACAGGGCGCCAGCCACAGCCACGGCTGCGCGGGAAATCCCTGCACCTGCTCCAACAGGTAACCCTGTTCGGCAGTCCGCATCGCCTCCGCTCCAGCCTTCTCAAACCAGGCCGAGACTGCAGCTTGACGGGGGAACGGGGCGGCAGGCATGGTCCAATTCTATGCGACTGACCGCCCTGCCTGCATTCCAGGACAACTACATCTGGGCGCTGCAGGCGCCCGACGGACGCACGCTGTTCGTCGACCCGGGCCAGGCGCAGCCGGTGTTCGACGCCGCTGCGCAGGGCATGCAACCGGCGGCCGTCCTGCTCACCCATCATCACGACGACCATATCGGCGGCGTGGCCGCGCTGCGCGAACGCTGGCCGGAACTGCCGGTGTTCGCCCCCGAGGATGAACGGATTCACCTGCAATGTGAACGGGTCGGCGAAGGCGACCGGGTACAATCGGCCGGCTTCGATTTCAGGGTGCTCGCCGTCCCTGGCCACACCCGGAGCCATATCGCCTTCCATGGCCACGGTCAGCTGTTCTGTGGCGACGCGTTGTTCAGCCTGGGCTGTGGACGCATGTTCGAAGGTACGCCCGCCCAGATGCTGGCCTCGCTGAAGCGGCTGGCGGCACTGCCGGCGCAGACGCGGGTCTGCTGCGGGCACGAGTACACGCTGGGCAATGCCGTGTTCGCGCGGCATGTCGATCCCACCAACGCGGCATTGCATCGCCGCCAACAGGAAGCCATGGACATGCGCAGCCGCTCCCGCCCGACCGTTCCCTCGCTGCTGGCCAGCGAACTGGAATGCAATCCCTTCCTGCGCACGCATGCCGAACCCGTGCGCCAGGCCATCGCCGCGCGGCTGGACCGCGCACCGGTGGACGAAGCGGAAGTGTTCGCCGAATTACGGTGCTGGAAAGACGGTTTCCGCGCGTGAGGCGGCGCGGCCTGTCCCTGGCGCTGGGGCTGCTGCTCGGCGCCGGTGCCGGCGTTACCGCCGGCGCGCAGTCGCTGCCGGCCAGTGCCGGCCTGACCCAGAACATCGCATTGCTCGCGGCCCTGCCCGCCGAACCGGCCGCGCTGCCGGCACCGCTCACCCGCAACGGCCACCAGATATTCGCCAGCTTCCGCGAGGGACTGGCCATGGCGCAGTGCGATGCCGAGGCGACCAATCCCCGCTGGCGCAAGCAGTTCGCGCATGCGCCGTCGCGGCTGGGCAACGTCGAGGATGATGCCCTGCCGCTGTTCGGCTACGTCGTGGACGAACTGCGCGCGGCCGGCCTGCCCACCGAGTTCGCGCTGATCCCCTTCGTTGAGAGCGGCTACCGGCCCGGTGCGCGCAACGCCAGCGGACCGGCCGGGCTGTGGCAGTTCATCGCCACCACCGCGCGCAACCACCGGGTGCCGATGGAAAGCGGCTACGATGGCCGCCTGTCGGCGGTGGATTCCACCCGCGCCGCGGTGCGCTACCTGAAGACGCTGTACGGCATGTTCGGCGGCGACTGGCAACTGGCGGTCATGGCCTACAACGCCGGCGAGTACCGCGTCCTGCAGGCCCTGCGCCGCGGCGGCATGAACGCCCAGAACGCCCGGCCTGCCGATCTGCCCGGCCTGTCCCCGATCACCCATGCCTATGTCGAGAAGCTCCACGCCCTGGCCTGCGTACTCGAACAGGCGGAGAAGGAACCCGACCTGATGGCGGCCCTCGACCGGCCAGTGCCGGTCCTGCGCGGGCATGCGCTGCCGGCCGGGACCACCCTGGCCGACTGGTCGGCGCGCAACGCGCTGGATCCGGCGCGCGTCGCCCGCCTCAACCCGGCGGTCACCGGCAAGCGCGCCGGTATCCGGGTGCTGGCGCCGGCCCTGCCCGTAATGGACGCCGGCATGGACAGCCTGGCCATGGCCGCTCCCGCACCGACGGCGACTGCGCTACCTACGCCCGCGGCGGTCGATGTCGCCACGGCGCTGGCCGACAGGGGCGCCGGCAGCAGCGGGCGCCGCCACACGGTGCGCAGCGGCGAATCGGCCTGGACGATCGCCCGCCGCTACGGCATCCCGGTCAAGACCCTGCTTTCCCGCAACAACCTCGATGCCAAGGCGGTCCTCAAGCCGGGCATGGTGCTGCGCTTCGAGGAAAGCCGCTGACGGCGGCCCGCTGCGGCGCCACCCCCAGAAATGCGAAAGCCCGGCCATAGGCCGGGCTTTCTTGTTCATGGATGCCGGGATGCCCGCCGCCTGGCGGAGCGTCCCGGTCTCCCTGCAACGCTCAGAGCTGGGATTCCTGCACCTGCACCTTGAAGCGCTTGCGCAGGCCATCGACGAAGGCCTTGGCCGCCGCCGCGCCATCGATCTGGCTCAACTGCTGCTTCAGCATCGCCTGCTGCGGCTCCGGCACTTCCTTCAGGTCGCCCGGAGTGACCTTGGTCACCGCGAACACCGCGTAGCGGCCGTCGTCCAGCTTCACCTTGCCGTAGCTCGGCTTGCCGTCGCTGGGCGGAGCGGCGCTGAACACCGCGCGGTTGGCGGCGGCCGTCGGCATCGGCGCGGTGCGCGGCAGGCCCGGCATCGGCAGCAGTTGCAGCTTCTCGCCTTCGGCCAGCGCCTGCAGCGTCTGCCCGCCCTGCAGCTTGGCCAGCAGCGCATCGGCGGCCTTCTTCTCCGCTTCCTCGGCGCGATGCGCGTGCACCGCGGCGATCACCTGCTCGCGCGCCTGCGCCAGCGGGACGGCCTGCTCCGGCGTATGCGCGGTCACGCGGATCATCACGTTGTGGTTCGGGCCGAGTTCGATCGGATCGCTGACGGTACCGTCTTCCTTCAACGCATCGGAGAACGCCGCGCGCAGCACGGCCGGATTGGCGGCGATGCCGCTGGCGGTGGCGCGGTTGAACGGACCCAGCGTCTGCACCGGCAGGCCCACTTCCTTGGCGGCCGATTCCAGCACGGTCGGGTTCTTGTAGACCAGGTCCACCAGGCGGCCGCCCAGGTCGTTGAAGGCGCGCTCGGTGTCGGCCTGCAGCTGTTCGGCCGCCAGCTGGTCGCGCACTTCCTCGAACGGACGGCCTTCGCCGCCCTTGACCTCGCGCAGCTTCAGCACGTGATAACCGAACTCGGTCTTCACCGGCCCGGCGATCTCGCCCGGCTGCATGGCGAACAACGCGTCCTCGAACGGCTTCACCATCACGCCATGCTCGACCCAGCCCAGGTCGCCGCCTTCGGCCTTGGAACCCGGGTCGTCCGAGTTGGCCTTGGCCAGCGCGGCGAAATCGGCGCCCGGCTGCCTGGCGTCCGCCGCCAGCTTGGCAGCCTTGGCTTCGGCGGCCTTCTGCGAAGCGGCATCGCTACCGGCGCTGATCAGGATGTGCGAGGCCAGGCGCTGCTCCGGCTTGACGAAACGGGCCTTCTCCTCGTCGTAGCGACGGCGCAGCGCCGCTTCGTCCGCGGGGGCCGTCGCCGGCATGCGGGCCGCATCCAACTCGACGTATTCGATGGACACGCTTTCCGGCTGCATGAAATCGCGCGTGTGGGCGTCGTACCACTGCTTGATCTGCGCGTCGTCCACCGCCGAAGTGTCGGCTTCCGGCGCCGGCAGCATCGCGAATTCCACGTCGCGCGTCTCGCCCAGCAGCTTCAGCAGGCGCTCGCTCTCGCCCTTGGTGGCGAAGCCCGACTGCGCCAGCGCGGTGGGAATGATCGACTGCTGCAGGCTGGTGCGCACCACCTGGTCGAACATCGCAGGCGTGCGCGGCGGCTGGCTCTGCGCCAGCACCAGGCGGTACTGCTCCGCATCGAACTTGCCGTCGCGCTGGAAGGCCGGGATGGCGGCGATGTAGTTGCGCACGGCCTCGTCGCCGATCACGATGCGCGCGTCTTCGGCGGCCAGCCGCACCACCTGCTCGTCGATCAGCTGGTCGAGCACGGTGAGCTTGTTCTCGGTGGTCTCGAACTCGCGCGGATCGAAGTTGTCGCCCTGCTGCTCGCGCGTATCCATGCGCACCTGCTCGAAGCGCGCGCGGAAGTCCTCGACGCTGATCTCATGGTGGTTCCACAGGAACGACATCGGCCACCACGACGGCGCCGAGCGCCACCATGACGGCGGAGCGGATACCTTGGCGACGTTCTGCGCGCCGACACCGCCGAGATAGCTGTTGTCGATCACGAACAGGAACGGAATCATCAGCAGCCCCAGGATCACGGTCACGATCCAGCCCGAGGTCTTGTCGCGGAGTTTCTGCAGCATGGGAAAAATCAAGGCCTGATTGGCGAGCCGGGCAGTGTAACCCGCTTCCCGCCCGACGCCCAACCGAGCCGTCCGCACCCGCGACAGCGGCACCGCCACGGGCCGGCGCCATCCCGGCGACGCGGGCAAAAAAAAAGCCCCGGGCTTTCGCCCGGGGCTTGGAATCAATGGCGGAGCGGACGGGACTCGAACCCGCGACCTCCGGCGTGACAGGCCAGCATTCTAACCAGCTGAACTACCGCTCCACTTTCAATACTGCTCGACGGTGCTTTACGTGGTGGGTGCTGAGGGTTTCGAACCCCCGACCCTCTCCTTGTAAGGGAGACGCTCTACCACTGAGCTAAGCACCCCCGGTGAGCCGCTTAGTTTACAGCGTCCTTCAGGGCTTTACCAGCCTTGAACGCAGGATTTTTCGACGCGGCGATCTTGATGGTGTCGCCCGTCTTCGGGTTGCGGCCGGTGCGCTCGGCACGCTCGCGGACCTGGAAGGTGCCAAAGCCGACCAGCGTCACGGCGTCGCCCTTCTTCAGCGCCTTGGTGATCTCGGCGACGACGGCATCGACCGCACGGCCGGCTTCGGCCTTGGAGAGGTCAGCAGCGGCGGCAACGCCATCGATCAATTCGGTCTTGTTCATTATGTAAAACTCCCTATGCGGCAACCCGCGGAATAGATTGGGTTGGTCGTCGCCCATGACAGCAGCGGCGGCAACCGTAAGATCCTGCAAACACGCCGCCCGCTCGTCGAGCGGGCGCGTGAGTCGCACTTTTATACCAGCGCCCCCCTACCCACGCAAGCCGAAAAGCCAATAACGGCGCGGGTTTCAAGGGGTTTTGCGTTCATCATCAATGCTTGACGCGCGCTGCCGGAGCTGCCTTCGTCCGGCCCCGCACCGCCACGCGCTGGCCGTTCTTCTTCGCCTTCTTGGGTGCCAGCGGCGCCTCCAGCGCGATGTCCAGGACCTCGTCGATCCACTTCACCGGGATGATGTCCAGGTCGCGGGTGACGTTGGCCGGGATGTCGGCCAGGTCCTTGCGGTTCTCTTCCGGGATGATGACGGTGCGGATGCCGCCGCGCAGCGCGGCGAGCAGCTTCTCCTTCAGCCCGCCGATCGCGGTGACGCGGCCGCGCAGGGTGATCTCGCCGGTCATGGCCACGTCCGCCTTCACCGGCACCCGGCTCAGCGTGGACACCAGCGAGGTGACCATGGCGATGCCGGCGCTGGGACCGTCCTTCGGCGTGGCGCCATCGGGCACATGCAGGTGCACGTCGTGCTTCTGCAGGAAGTCCACGTCGATGCCCAGCGCCTGCGCCCGTGCGCGCACCACCGACAGGGCGGCCGTCGCCGACTCCTTCATCACATTGCCCAGCTGGCCGGTCAGCGTCACCGCGCCCTTGCCCGGGATCAGCGTCGATTCGATCTGCAGCAGGTCGCCGCCGACCTCGGTCCAGGCCAGGCCGGTGACCAGGCCCACTTCGTTCTCCTCCTCGGCACGGCCGAAATCGAAGCGGCGCACGCCCAGGTACCTGTCCAGGTTGGCCGCGTCGACCACCACCAGCGCCCTGGACTTCTTCGCTCCCTTCTTCGGCGCCTTCTTCGCCGGCTGCGGCCCGGCGAGCGCGATCTCCTTGACCACCTTGCGGCAGATCTTGGCGATCTCGCGCTCGAGATTGCGCACGCCGGATTCGCGGGTGTAGTAGCGCACGATGTCGCGGATGGCGTCTTCCTCGATGGCCAGTTCCGCCGGCTCCAGGCCATTGGCCTTGAGCTGCTTGGGCAGCAGGTAGCGCGTGGCGATGTTGAGCTTCTCATCCTCGGTGTAGCCCGGGATGCGGATCACTTCCATGCGGTCCAGCAGCGGGCCCGGGATGTTGAGCGAGTTGGAGGTCGCCACGAACATCACTTCGGACAGGTCCAGGTCCACTTCCAGGTAGTGGTCGTTGAACGCGTTGTTCTGCTCGGGATCGAGCACTTCCAGCAGCGCCGAGGACGGATCGCCGCGGAAGTCCATCGACATCTTGTCGATCTCGTCGAGCACGAACAGCGGGTTCCTGCTGCCGACCTTGTTGAGGTTCTGCACGATCCGGCCCGGCATCGAGCCGACATAGGTGCGGCGATGGCCGCGGATCTCGGCCTCGTCGCGCACGCCGCCCAGCGACATGCGCACGAACTTGCGGTTGGTCGCCTTGGCGATGGACTGGCCCAGCGAGGTCTTGCCCACGCCCGGCGGTCCGACCAGGCACAGGATCGGGCCCTTCATCTGCTTCACCCGCGACTGCACGGCGAGGTACTCGAGGATGCGGTCCTTGACCTTGTCCAGGCCGTAGTGGTCGGCATCGAGCGTGTCCTGCGCGACCTTCAGGTCCTTGCGCACCTTGGTGCGCTTCTTCCACGGCACGCCCAGCAGCCACTCCAGGTAGTTGCGCACGACCGCGGCCTCGGCCGACATCGGCGACATCTGCTTGAGCTTGTTCAGCTCGTTCTTCGCCTTGGTTTCCACCGCCTTGGGCATGCCGGCGTCGGCGATCTTGCGCGCCAGTTCCTCCAGCTCGCCCGGCGCGTCGTCGAGGTCGCCCAGTTCCTTCTGGATGGCCTTCATCTGCTCGTTGAGGTAGTACTCGCGCTGGCTCTTCTCCATCTGCGACTTGACCCGGCCGCGGATGCGCTTCTCCAGCTGCTGCACGTCGATCTCGCCGTCGACCAGGCCGACCAGCATTTCCAGCCGGTCGCCGACCTGCAGCGTTTCCAGCAGCTTCTGCTTGTCGGCCAGGCGCACGCCGATGTGGGCGGCGATGGTGTCGGCCAGCCGCGACGGTTCCTCGATGCCGTTCAGGGTCTGCAGCAGTTCCGGCGGCAGCTTGCGGTTGGTCTTGACGTACTGCTCGAACAGCGACATCAGCGAGCGCGCGATCGCCTCGATCTCGCGCGGCTCGCGCGACTCGTCCGACTCAAGCTCGATGCCGGCGCCCTGCAGCGCGCCATCCTGTTCGCGGATATTGTCCACGGCCACGCGCGCAAGGCCCTCGACCAGCACCTTGATGGTGCCGTCGGGCAGCTTCAGCAGCTGCAGCACCTGCGCCAGCGTGCCGACGGTGTACAGGTCGGCGGCGGCGGGGTCGTCCGTCTCGGCGGACTTCTGCGCGACCAGCAGGATGCGCTTGTCCGCTTCCATCGCCCGCTCCAGCGCCTGCATGGATTTGTCGCGCCCGACGAACAGCGGAATGACCATGTGCGGGAACACCACCACGTCGCGCAGCGGCAGGACCGGCAGGTCGAGGACTTGGGTTTGGGACTGGGCCATGGGGGGCTCCACTTGGATTCGGGGGTGGCCATGAAAAAAGCCGATGGCCCCGTTATGGGGCCATCGGCAGGGTGATGCAAGTGGCGTCGAGGGAAGGTCCTGAACCCGGCTTCAGCCGCCGTGGACGGAGCGTTCCCCGCAGCCTGTTCAGTCGCCCGAAGCGGCCTTGGCCGGCGGCGTCTGGTAGATCACGTAGGGCTCGGACTTGTGTTCGATGACTGATTCGTCGACCACCACCTTGCTCACGTTCTCCTGCGACGGCAGGTCGTACATGGTGTCCAGCAGCACCGACTCGACGATGGTGCGCAGGCCGCGGGCGCCGGTCTTGCGCTTGAGCGCCTTCTTGGCGATGGCCGACAACGCATCCGGGCGGAACTCCAGCTCGACGTTCTCCATCTCGAACAGCTTCTTGAACTGCTTGGTGATGGCGTTCTTCGGCTCGGTCAGGATCTTGATCAGCGCCGCCTCGTCCAGCTCCTCCAGGGTCGCCACCACCGGCAGGCGGCCGACGAACTCGGGGATCAGGCCGAACTTGATCAGGTCCTCGGGCTCGACCTCGGCCAGCACCTTGCCCACTTCCTGCTTGCGCTCGCTGCTCTTGACCTTGGCGCCGAAGCCGATGCCGCCTGCGTCGCTGGAACGCGCCTGGATCACCTTGTCCAGCCCGGCGAACGCGCCGCCGCAGATGAACAGGATGTTCTTGGTGTCCACCTGCAGGAATTCCTGCTGCGGGTGCTTGCGCCCGCCCTGCGGCGGCACGCTGGCCACGGTGCCTTCGATCAGCTTCAGCAGCGCCTGCTGCACACCTTCGCCGGACACGTCGCGGGTGATCGACGGGTTCTCGCTCTTGCGCGAGATCTTGTCGATCTCGTCGATGTAGACGATGCCCTGCTGCGCCTTCTCGACGTCGTAGTCGCACTTCTGCAGCAGCTTCTGGATGATGTTCTCCACGTCCTCGCCGACGTAGCCGGCTTCGGTCAGCGTGGTCGCATCGGCCATGGTGAACGGCACGTTGAGCAGGCGCGCCAGCGTTTCGGCCAGCAACGTCTTGCCCGAGCCGGTCGGGCCGACCAGCAGGATGTTGGACTTGGACAGCTCGACGTCGTCGCTCTTCTGACGGCTCTCGATGCGCTTGTAGTGGTTGTACACGGCCACCGCCAGCGTGCGCTTGGCGCGGTTCTGGCCGATCACGTACTGATCCAGGACCTCGAGGATCTCGCGCGGCTTGGGCAGCGAGCTGCGCGCCGACTGCGCCTTCTCCTCGAGTTCCTCGCGGATGATGTCGTTGCACAGCTCCACGCATTCATCGCAGATGAACACGCTCGGACCCGCGATCAGCTTGCGTACTTCATGCTGACTCTTGCCGCAGAACGAGCAGTAAAGGATCTTGCCGCTGTCTCCGGAACGACCTTGCCGGTCTTCGCTCATGCTTCGCTTACCCAGTTGCTCCCCCCGTGAACAGGGGGTTCGATTTCGAGAATAGCACAGGGCCGGATGGACGCCAGTCCAGTTCCGACCCTGCAGAAAACGCCGTGTTTTCGGCTACTTGCGCCGGTCACGCCGGCTGGATCGACTCTTCCGAGCGACGATCCACGACCTGGTCGACCAGACCGTATTCCTTCGCCGCTTCCGCGCTCAGGAAACGGTCGCGCTCCATGTCCAGCTCGATCCGCTCAAGCGGCTGCCCGGTGTGCTGGGCGTACAGCCCATTCAGGCGCTGGCGCAGGTACAGGATTTCCTTGGCGTGGATTTCGATGTCGGTCGCCTGGCCCTGCGCGCCGCCGGACGGCTGGTGGATCATCACCCGCGAGTTCGGCAGCGCGAACCGCTTGCCCTTGGCGCCGGCCATCAGCAGGAACGACCCCATGCTGCATGCCTGGCCGGTGCACATGGTGCTGACGTCGGGCTTGATGAACTGCATCGTGTCGTAGATCGCCAGTCCCGCCGTCACCACGCCACCGGGCGAGTTGATGTACAGGTGGATGTCCTTCTCGGGGTTCTCCGCCTCGAGGAACAGCATCTGCGCGACCACGAGGTTGGCGACGTGATCGTCGATCGCGCCGACCAGGAAGATGATCCGTTCCTTGAGCAGGCGCGAATAGATGTCGTAGGCGCGCTCGCCGCGGCTGGTCTGTTCGACCACCATCGGAACCATGTTCAAGGCTGTGGTTCGGTTGTCCATGTGAGGCACCTGTGTTTGACGGGGAACATCCCCGCGCCGGGGCGCGGGGCGGGTGGAGCGGCCGCCTTACGGGCGGATCGCTTCCTGGAACGACAGGGTCTGCTCGGTGTGCTGGGCACGCTCGGCGATCCAGTCGATGACCTGCTCTTCCATGACGCGGTTCTGCAGGCCACCCATCAGCTGGGGGTCGTTGCGGTACATCTCAATGACCTGCTCCGGCTCTTCGTAGGTCGAGGCGATCAGGCGCATGGTTTCGTTCAGGCGCTTCGGGTCCAGGCGGAGGTCGTTCTTCCGCGCGACCTCGCCGACCAGCAGGCCGACCAGCACGCGCTTGGAGGCGGCGTCCTTGAACCCTTCGTGCGCGTCGGCCGGCACCTGGCCCGGGTTGCCGCCCTGGCGACGGATCGCATCGACCTGCTGGGCGAGCATAGCGCGCGCTTCGTTCTCGACCAGGCGCGGCGGCAGTTCGACCGACGCATAGGCGGCGATCAGCTGCTCGCCCACTTCGCGGCGCAGGCGGTTCATCAGCGCGCCCTTGAGCTCGCGCTCCAGGTTGGAACGGATGTCGGCGCGGAACTGCTCCAGCTCGCCGTTCTTCACGCCGAAGCTCTTGATGAAGGCGGCATCGACCTCTGGCACCACCGGCTCGGACACCTCGGTGGCCTTGACCGTGACCTTGACGTTGCGGCCGGCCAGTGCCGGCACGCGCCAGTCGGCCGGGAACTCGACGTCCAGCGTCTTCTCGTCGCCCTTGGCCAGGCCGACCAGGCCCTTCTCGATCTGCTCAAACATCATGCCCTGGCCAATAACGATCGTGCCCTGCTCGGCGCCTTCGGCCGGCAGACGCTCGTCGCCGGCCTGCGACCAGGTTTCCAGCGCGACCAGATCGCCTTCCTGCGCACCGCGCGCGACCGCCTTCCAGCTGCGGCGCTGCTGGCGCAGGTTCTCGATCATCTGGTCGATGTCGGCGTCGGTGACCTCGGCGGCGTGGCGCACCACGGTCAGCTTGGTCACGTCGACGTCGCCGAAGTCCGGCACCAGTTCGACGGTGGCGACGAAATCGAACTCGCCTTCGCCGGCCTTGTCGATGCGCGGGTTGCCGGCGATGCGCAGCTCATGCTGGCGCAGCGCGGCGTCGAAGGTTTCGCGCAGCAGGCCGTCCATCGCCTCGGCGCGCACCTGCTGGCCGAAACGCTGCTCGACCACCTTGGCCGGCACCTTGCCCGGACGGAAGCCCTTGATGCGCACGGTGCGGGCGATCTCGCCGAGCCGGCCACTGATGTGGCTCTGCAGGCGCTCCTCCGGCAGGGAGAAGGTCAGGCGGCGTTCCAGGTTGCCGGTGGATTCGATCGAAGCTTGCATGTGGACTCCTGCCACCGGTGGCGCCCAGGCCCCGGTACGATGTGGAAGATGAACGGTTTCCGGCGGAGACTTGATCCCGCCGCAGCCCTGTAGTTTCGCCGATTCCGGCGGGCGCTTCCAGCCTGCCGCCAGACAGCCGCGCCCGGGAGACCATCCGGCCGACCCACGGATGGTGCGAAAGGGGGGACTCGAACCCCCACGCCTTGCGGCACTGGAACCTAAATCCAGGGCGTCTACCAATTCCGCCACTTTCGCGTCCGGCCGGCATTATCGCAGGCCGCGCAGGCAAAAAACCGCCGGAAACGCCCGTTCGGCGACCACGAGGCGCTACCGCACGGGACGCCGCGCCGGGGCCGCCGGCGATGCGCGGACACAAAGAAAAGGGCACCCGCCGCAGCGGATGCCCTTTGTCTGGTGGGCTGTCAAGGATTCGAACCTTGGACCTATTGATTAAGAGTCAACTGCTCTACCAACTGAGCTAACAGCCCTGAAACAACAACGATGCGCGCAACCAACCGCGGCACCTTACTCCTGCCCTGGAACGCAGGCTCCTCTGCTGGAGAGGAAAACAGCCACCCGGCGTACCGGATGGCTGTCTCGATTGGTGGGCCGTCAAGGATTCGAACCTTGGACCAATTGATTAAGAGTCAACTGCTCTACCAACTGAGCTAACGGCCCTGAAAATCAGGGGGCGAATGTTACCCGCACCCTTCAGTTCTTTCAACCCCGGAATGCACTTCCCGGCGTCTTTCTGTTCAGTGGGGTGGCTGAGGGGATTCGAACCCCCGACCACCGGAATCACAATCCGGTACTCTAACCAACTGAGCTACAGCCACCACTGAAAAACAACAACCCACCGCTTGCGCCAATTGGCGCGCCCGACAGGAATCGAACCTGTAACCGCCGGCTTAGAAGGCCGGTGCTCTATCCAGTTGAGCTACGGGCGCTCTGACCGGATCGTCGCACTCCAACGCGCGCTGGTCGCATCGGATGGTCGGGGTAGAGGGATTCGAACCCCCGACATCCTGCTCCCAAAGCAGGCGCGCTACCAGACTGCGCTATACCCCGGCGGTGAATCTCCCGAGGTTCCCCCCGAAAGGTCGGCTATTGTCGGAACTGCGAGGCAGTCTGTCAACGGCGGATTTCATCGCGACGGGGTTGGTTATGCTGCGGGCATTCCTCCGCATTCTCCAAGGAGTTCCTCATGCGCAGCGGCAACCCCGCCCTTTCCGACTCCACCTTCCTCGATTCCGGCAGCGGCGCCGTGGTCTCGCGCGGTACCGGGGCGATGACCCTCAACGGCACCGTCAACAGGACCGGCCTGCTGCTGTTGCTGGCGGCGCTGACCGCGGCCTTCGCCTGGAACCACACGTTGACCGATACGGGCGAACTGGCCAGCGGCGCGCGCCTGTACCTGTGGGGCGGCCTGATCGGCGGCTTCGTGCTGGCGATGGTCACCATCTTCAAGAAGAACTGGGCGCCGGTCAGCGCGCCGCTGTACGCGCTGGCCGAAGGCCTGTTCCTGGGTACGATCTCGGCGATCTACGAGGCGCGCTTCCAGGGCATCGTGTTCCAGGCGGTGCTGCTGACCTTCGGCACCCTGTTCGCGTTGCTGTTCGCCTACCGCAGCGGGCTGATCAAGGCGACCGAGAACTTCAAGCTCGGCGTGGTCGCGGCCACCGGCGGCATCGCCTTGGTGTACCTGGCGACCATCGTGCTGGGCCTGTTCGGCATCCAGATCCCCTACATCCACGAGTCGGGACTGATCGGCATCGGCTTCAGCCTGTTCGTGGTGGTGATCGCGGCGCTGAACCTGGTGCTGGATTTCGACTTCATCGAGAGCGGCGTGGAGGCCGGCGCGCCCAAGTACATGGAGTGGTACGGCGCGTTCGGGCTGATGGTCACACTGGTGTGGCTGTACATCGAGTTCCTGCGCCTGCTGTCCAAGCTGCAGTCGCGCAACTGATTGCGCACCGGCTCTCGTAGGAGCGACTTCAGTCGCGAGGGACTTTACCGGTGAAGCCCTTCGCGACTGAAGTCGCTCCTACGAAGCCGGGGACGAACGAAGAAGGGCGCCATCGGCGCCCTTCTTTTCACCCTCCGCAGCGCGCCTTACAGGCGGCTGGCGATGGCCCTGGCGAAGTCCATGGTGCCGCCGGTGCCGCCCAGGTCGCCGGTCAGCGAATCCTTGGCTTCCATGGTGGCGACGATGGCCTTGCGCAGGCGTTCGGCGTTTTCCGGCTGGCCGACGTGGTCCAGCATCTGCGCCGCGCCAAGCAGCAGCGCGCACGGGTTGGCGATGCCCTTGCCGGCGATGTCCGGCGCGGTGCCGTGCACGGCCTCGAAAATGGCCGCGCCCTCGCCGATGTTGGCACCCGGGGCCATGCCCAGGCCGCCGACCAGGCCGGCGCACAGGTCGGAGATGATGTCGCCGAACAGGTTGGTGGTGACGATCACGTCGAACTGTTCCGGACGCATCACCAGCTGCATGCAGGCGTTGTCCACGATCATTTCCTGGAACTCGATCTCCGGATAGTTCGCGGCCACTTCGCGGGCGACGTTCAGGAACAGGCCCGAGGTCGACTTGATGATGTTGGCCTTGTGCACGGCGGTGACCTTCTTGCGGCCGGTGCTGCGGGCCAGTTCGAAGGCATAGCGCACGATGCGCTCGGAGCCCTTGCGGGTGATTCGGGTGCCGGAGAACGCGGTCTCGCCGTCGGCCGAGACTTCCTGGCCTTCGGACAGGTAGGCGCCTTCGGTGTTCTCGCGCACGGTGATCAGGTCTACGTTCTCGTAGCGCGACTTGGTGTTCGGGAACGAGATGGCCGGGCGCACGTTGGCGTACAAGTCGAACTGGCGGCGCAGGGCCACGTTGATCGAGCTGAAGCCGCCGCCCACCGGCGTGGTCAGCGGGCTCTTCAACGCGACCTTGTTCTTCTTGATCGATTCCAGCGTGCTGGCCGGGATCAGCTCACCGTGCTTTTCCAGCGCGGCCAGGCCGGCGTCGGCGAATTCGTAGGACAGCCCGGCGCCGAGCTTGTCCAGCACGAACAGGGTGGCGTCCATGATTTCCGGGCCGATGCCATCGCCGCGGATGACGGTGATTGTCTGCGTCATGATTTGGGTTCCGAACAGAGAGGGGGGAGCGCGCCGGCCGGCTGCCCGGAATCAGGCGCATCCAAAAGTTTCAACTGTCAATTATGCCCGATCCGGCCTGCCCGCCCCAACTGGACCAAGGTCGCAGGTTCAGCCGTGGTCGTGCCCGGCGGGCGCCTGCGCGGCCCCGGACTCCAGCTGGTCCAGGAAATCCACCGCGCGCCGCAGGTGCGGGATCACGATCGAGCCGCCGACCACCAGGCCCACCGAGAAGGTCTCGAAGAACTCCTCGCGGTTGACCCCGGCGTCCTTGCACTGGGCCACGTGGTAGCTGATGCAGTCGTCGCAGCGCAGCACCAGCGAGGCCACCAGCCCCAGCAGTTCCTTGGTCTTCACGTCCAGCGCGCCGGCCTGGTAGGTCTGCGTATCCAGCGCGAAGAAGCGGCGCACGACCTGGTTCGGCTCGGCCAGGATGCGCTGGTTCATGCGCTGGCGGAATTCGGTGAATTCGGCCAGGCGGTCCTTGTCGCCGGCGGCGCTCACGCGCCCTCCCCCGCGAGCAGCGGCTCGAGCTTGCCGGCGCGGTGCAGCGCCATCATGTCGTCGTAGCCGCCGACGTGGACGTCGCCGACGAAGATCTGCGGCACGCTGGTGCGGCGGGTGCGCGTCATCATCTTCTCGCGTTCTGCCGGGTCCAGGTCGATGCGCACCTCGTTCCAGGTGCGGCCCTTGCTCTTGAGGAAATTCTTGGCGGCCACGCAGTACGGGCACACGGCGGTGGAATAGATGGTGATCTCGGGTGTCTGGCTGCTCATGGGAACCTCCGCGCGGGATTGTTGTCCCTCTATGGTAGCGACCGGGCCGATCACACTGGTCGCCGATGGAACACTGCGGGTTAACCTGCGCTTCACACCCGCCGGCCGCTTCCCCGTCATTCTCCGCCCCATCCCACCGGAGCCTCCCGCTTGCGCACGCTGCTGCTCGCCACCGCCGTCACCCTGGCCCTGGCCGCGCCCCTGTCCCTTGCGCAGGAAAGCAGGCTGCCGGACATCGGCTCGTCCGCCGGCGAGCTGCTGACCCCGGCCCGCCAGGCCGAATACGGCGGGATGATGCTGCGCGAACTGCGCAACTACGGCTATCTGCTCGACGACCCGCTGGTCGACGAATGGCTGCAGGCCATGGGCACCCGGCTGGGCTCCAACAGCGCCCAGCCGCAGCAGAAATTCACCTTCTTCATGCTCAAGGACCGGCAGATCAACGCCTTCGCCACGCTGGGCGGCTACATCGGCATGAACGCCGGCCTGGTGCTGACCGCCGAGCGCGAGGACGAGGTCGCCGCGGTGCTGTCGCACGAGATCTCGCACGTCACCCAGCAGCACGTGCTGCGCAGCGTCGAGAAGGCCCAGCGCGACCAGATCCCGATCCTGCTGGGCATGCTGGCGGCGGTGGTCGCCGCGCAGCAGGCCGGCGGCAATTCCTCGGGCGATGCCACCATGGCGGCGATCACCTCGGGCATGGGTCTGATGCAGCAGCTGCAGATCAACTTCACCCGCTCCAACGAATCGGAAGCCGACCGGCTCGGCATCCGCACGCTGGCGCGCAGCGGCTACGACGTCGATGCGATGGCCGGCTTCTTCGAGCGCATGTCCGCGGCGATGCGCGGCAACGAGGGCGGCTATTCCACGCCCGATTTCCTGCGCACCCACCCGGTCACCGTCACCCGCATCAGCGAGGCCAAGTCCCGCGCCGAGCAGATGAAGAAGGACACGGTGCTGCTGACCACGGCTACGCCCACCGGCGTGCGCCAGGAACGGGTGAATCCCACCGAGCCCAGCACCGACCCGATCAAGGCCAGCGGCAACCCGCTGCTGCCCGGCTCGATGCAGTTGTCGCTGCCTTCGCTCGGCCTGCCGCGCGGCGCCAGCGGCCAGTTCGACTGGGCCCGCGAACGCCTGCGCGTGCTCAGCGCGCCCACGCCCTCCGAACTGGTGCGCGAATACCAGGACCTGCGCCGCAGCCAGAAGAACGGCCTGAGCGACCCGCAGCGCTATGGCGTGGCCATCGCCCAGCTCCGCGACGGCGGCAACGCGGTCCCGCAGGCATTGCAGGACCTGCAGCAGCTGCAGTCCGAGCATCCCGACAACCTGTGGGTGAACCTGGCGCTGGGCGAGGCCGAATCGCGCAACGGCCGCCACGCCGACGCCAACCGCCGCTTCGACGCCCTGCTGCTCAAGCTGCCGCAGAGCCGGCCGGTAGCCCTGACCTACGCGCAGATACTCAACGAACAGGGCGGCGTGGAGGCCGGCAGGCGCGCCCAGGCCATGCTGCGCCCGCTGCTGGCGCGCGCCGGCGACGACCCGGTATTCCAGCGCACCTTCGCCCGCGCCTGCGAACTGGCCGGCGACACGCCCCGCGCCAGCGAGGCCTATGCGGAAGCGGCTTACCTGAACGGCCGTCCCGAACAGGCCTTGCTCCAGTTCCAGGCCCTGCTCAAGCAGCCGGGTCTGGACTACGTGAGCCGCTCCCGGGTCGATGCGCGCATCGAGGCGATCATGCCCACGGTGCTGGAGATGCGCAGGCTGGGCGTGCGCGATCCGGACATGGAGCGCCGGTAACGCCGGCCGCTCACCGCCCCCGACCGGCACCGCGCGATGCCGGTTCTGGCGGGCGCCGCCCCGCCCTTTGCGCTGTCACAAACCCGTCATCAAACCGTAGTCTACTGGGCACATCCCCGCTCCAACGGGCTCCCTGGCAGGCAAGACGTGCAGAAACGCATCCTTATCGTCGACGACGAACCGGCAATCCGCGACATGGTCGCCTTCGCCCTGCGCAAGGGCGAATACGAGCCGGTGCATGCCGGCGACGCGCTCGAGGCGCAGACGGCCATCGCCGACCGCGTGCCGGACATGATCCTGCTGGACTGGATGCTCCCGGGCACCAGCGGGCTGGAGCTGGCCCGCCGCTGGCGCAAGGAAACGCTGACCCGCGACGTGCCGATCATCATGCTCACCGCGCGCGGCGAGGAGAACGACCGCGTCGGCGGCCTGGAGGCCGGCGTGGACGACTACGTGGTCAAGCCGTTCTCGGCGCGCGAACTGCTGGCGCGCATCCGCGCGGTGATGCGCCGCACCCGCGACGACGACGAGGATGGCAGCGTGGCGATCGGCCCGATCCGCATCGACGGCGCCGCGCACCGCGTGTTCGCCGGCGATGCGCCGGTCTCGATCGGCCCGACCGAGTACCGCCTGCTGCACTTCTTCATGACCCATCCCGAGCGCGTCTACACCCGCTCGCAGCTGCTCGATCACGTGTGGGGCGGCAGCGTGTACGTGGAGGAGCGCACCATCGACGTGCACATCCGCCGCCTGCGCAAGACGCTGGAACCGTTCGGCGCGGAAAACATGGTGCAGACCGTGCGCGGCGCCGGCTACCGTTTCTCGGCATCTTGTTGAAGCGGGGAACAGGGGAAGGGGGCAAGGCCGGGAGTTCGTGGAAAAGCCGGGACTCACCTGAGCGACGTAAGTCTCCGGCGCGGCCCCATCGCTCCCCTTTCCCCGCCCGATGAGCAATAGTTGAAGCAACACGAACATTCCCTCCCCGCCTGCACGCATCAGGCGCCCAATTTCCTCCCATTCCCTTTTCCCTGTTCCCACATTCCCCGCTCCCCCCAATGCCCCGCCAATTCCGATCCGCCTGGTTGAAGACGCTGGCCACCGTGGCCGCGCTGCTGCTGTCGGCCCTGCTGATCGGCGCGCTGCTCGGCCATCCGGCGCTGGTGGTGGCGCTGGCCGCGCTCGGCATCCTGGCCTGGCACTACTGGCGGCTGCGCCAGGTGCTGCTGCGCCTGACCGCGCGCCAACGCTGGGAAACGGCCAGCGGCACCGGCGTGTGGAACGAACTCGACCGCCTCCTGCACCGCAACCAGCAGGAAATGCGCGCGCGCAAGCGGCGCCTGATCGACATGCTGCGCAGCTACCGCGCCGCCGCCGCGGCGCTGCCCGACGCGGTGGTGGTGGTGGACCGCAACACCCAGCGCGTGCAGTGGTTCAACGAAGCGGCCACCGCGCTGCTCGGCCTGCAGCACCCGGCCGACATGGACGCGCCGCTGGTCGAACGCCTGCAGCCGCTGCCGCTGGCGCACTGGCTGGCCGGCGGCCGCAACGCCGAGCCGATCCTGGACGCCAACTCGCCGGTCGACCCGGGCATCCGCCTGCACCTGCGCCTGATCCCGTATTCGGACCACCACTGGCTGCTGGTGGCGCGCGACGTCACCAAGCTGCTGCACCTGGAGCAGGTGCGCCGCGACTTCGTCGCCAACGTCTCGCACGAGCTGCGCACGCCGCTGACCGTGGTGCACGGCTACCTGGACATGATGGACCCGGAGGATTTCCCCGATACCGGGCCGATGCTGGCGGAGATGCGCAAGCAGTCCCAGCGCATGGCGCAGCTGGTGGAAGACCTGCTCACCCTGTCGCGGCTGGAATCGCAGCAGCACACCGAGCTGGAAACCGTGGCGATGGCCTCGATGCTTTCCTCGCTGCGGCGCGAGGCCGAGGCGCACAGCCAGGGCCGCCACACCATCGCCGTCGAGGACAGCGCAGGCGTCGACCTGGCCGGCTCCAACAAGGAACTGCACAGCGCGTTCTCCAACCTGGTCACCAACGCGGTGCGCTACACCCCGGCCGGCGGCCGCATCACCCTGACCTTCGCCCGCGAAGGCAAGGGCGCGGTGCTGGCGGTGACCGACACCGGCTACGGCATTCCCGCCAATCACCTGCCGCGCCTGACCGAACGCTTCTACCGCGTGTCCAGCAGCCGTTCGCGTGAGAGCGGCGGCACCGGCCTGGGCCTGTCCATCGTCAAACACATCCTCGGCCTGCACCAGGCGCGGCTGGAAATCCGCAGCGAAGTCGGCCAGGGCAGCACCTTCGCCTGCCATTTCGACGCCGAACACGTGCGTCCGCGCAGCGCCCTCCCCTCGTCCCCCTCCACGGAAGACTTCCCGGCATGAACGCTCCCGTCCCGCCTCCCGCACCGGCGGTCTCCGGCAACGATCCGCTGCGCGACCCGGCGCTGTACATCAACCGCGAACTGTCGCAGCTGGACTTCAACTTCCGCGTGCTGGCGCAGGCGATGGACGAGCAGGTGCCGCTGCTGGAGCGGCTGCGCTTCCTGTGCATTTCCTGCACCAACCTGGACGAGTTCTTCGAGATCCGCGCCGCGGCGGTGCGCCACGCGCAGGAATTCGGCCTGCCGCCGGCGCCGGACGGGCTGAGCCCGCAGGAAATCCTGACCGCCATCCACGACCGCGCCGCCGAACTGGTGGAGCAACAGTACCGCTGCTGGAACGACGTACTGCGGCCGGCCCTGCAGGAAGCGGGCATCGGCATCCTCTCGCCCTCGACCTGGACCGCGCGCCAGCGCCGCTGGCTGCGCGCCTATTTCCGCAACGAGATCATGCCGGTGCTCTCGCCGCTCGGGCTGGACCCGTCGCATCCGTTCCCGAAGATCCTCAACAAATCGCTGAACATCGTCGTCGTGCTCAAGGGCACCGACGCCTTCGGCCGCGCCGGCCACCTGGCGCTGGTGCGCGCGCCGCGCTCGCTGCCGCGCATCATCCAGTTGCCCAGATCGCTGGGCGGTACGCAGGATTTCGTGCTGCTCTCGGCGGTGCTGTCCACCTTCGTCGACGAACTGTTCCCGGGCATGGACGTGCGCGGCGCCTACCAGTTCCGCGTCACCCGCAACTCCGAGCTGGTGGTGGACGAGGAGGAAGTGGAGAACCTGGCGCTGGCGCTGCGCGACGAACTGGTCGACCGCGGCTACCGGCCCGCGGTGCGGCTTGAGATCGCCCACGACTGCCCGCGCGCGATCGTGCAGACCCTGCTGCAGAATTTCGGCCTATCCGAGAACGCCGCCTACCGCATCGACGGTTCGGTCAACCTCAACCGCGTGATCCAGGTCTACGACCTGGTACAGCGGCCGGACCTGAAATACCCGCCGATGACGCCGCGCGTGCTCAAGACGTCCGAAGGCATCTTCGCGGCGGTGGCGCGCGGCGACGTGCTGCTGCACCACCCGTTCGACTCGTTCAGCACCGTGCTGGAGCTGATCCGCGAAGCGGCGGCGGACCCGAACGTGCTGGCGATCAAGCAGACGCTCTACCGCACCGGCAAGGATTCGGGGATCGTCGAGGCGCTGATCCAGGCCGCGCGCAACGGCAAGGACGTGACCGTGGTGGTGGAACTGCGCGCGCGCTTCGACGAGGAGGCCAACCTGGGCCTGGCCGACCGCCTGCAGGACGCCGGCGTGCAGGTGGTCTACGGCGTGGTCGGCTACAAGACCCACGCCAAGATGCTGCTGATCGTGCGCCGCGAGGGCCGCAAGCTGCGCCGCTACGTGCACCTGGGCACCGGCAACTACCACAGCGGCACTGCGCGCGCCTACACCGACCTGAGCCTGATCACCGCCGACCCGGACATCGGCAACGACGTGCACCAGCTGTTCCAGCAGCTGTCCGGGCTGGCCCCGAAGATGAAGCTGGAGTGCCTGCTGCAGTCGCCCTTCACCCTGCACGCCGGCCTGCTGCAGCGGATCGAGCGCGAGATGCGGTTGGCGCTGGACGGCAAGCCGGGCCGCATCGTCGCCAAGATGAACGCGCTCAACGAGCCGCAGGTGATCCGCGCCCTGTACGCGGCCTCGCAGGCCGGCGTGCAGATCGACCTGATCGTGCGCGGCGCCTGCACCCTGCGCCCCGGCGTGGAAGGGGTATCGGACAACATCCGCGTGCGCTCGATCGTCGGCCGCTTCCTGGAGCACAGCCGCGTCTACTGGTTCGGCAACAACGGCGCACCGGAACTGTTCTGCGCCAGCGCCGACTGGCTGGAGCGCAACCTGCTGCGGCGCGTGGAGACCTGCTTCCCGATCCTGGACAGCGACCTGGCCCGGCGCATCTACCGCGAGGTGCTGCAGAACTACCTGGACGACAACCTCAACGCCTGGGAACTGCAGGCCGACGGCCGCTACCGCAAGTGCGTGCCACAGCCCGGCCAGCCGCCGCACTCGGCCCAGCAGGCGCTGCTGGAGGCGCTGTAGCACGCCCCCGGCCCCGGTGTAGGAGCGGCTTCAGCCGCGAAGG
The DNA here is from genome assembly GCF_009496535.1 of Stenotrophomonas sp. MYb238. Classification (GTDB taxonomy): domain Bacteria; phylum Pseudomonadota; class Gammaproteobacteria; order Xanthomonadales; family Xanthomonadaceae; genus Stenotrophomonas. The sequence continues at coordinate 187,114 of NZ_WIDL01000005.1, read as the reverse complement.
GGCTTTCCCGGCCATCCGAACCTGCGTTGCGGGTGGAAACATCGGTAGGAAGTCCCCTTCGCGGCTGAAGCCGCTCCTACGCAAGGCGCCGTCCGCATCGCGCGCGGGGTGACACGCCCCCCCGGCCATCCACTACCATTCCGCCATGCCCCAGTCCTCCCCGACCTTCCCCCCCCTGCAGGACGGCGACCTGCTGGCCGCCATCGACCTGGGCTCCAACAGCTTCCACATGGTCATCGCCCGCTACCTGCTCGGCCAGCTGCGGGTGGTCGACCGGCTGCGCGAGACGGTGCGCATGGCCGACGGGCTCGACGGCAAGGGCGGGCTCTCGGCCGAGGCGCGGCAGCGCGCGCTCGAATGCCTGGCCCGCTTCGGCCAGCGCATCCGCAACATCCCGCCGTACCGCGTGCGCGCGCTGGCCACCAACACCGTGCGCCAGCTGCGCTCGCCGCTGTCGTTCCTGATGCCGGCCGAAACCGCGCTTGGCCACGCCATCGAAGTGGTCAACGGCCGCGAGGAAGCGCGCCTGATCTACCTGGGCGTCGCCCACGCACAGCCGCCCAAACCGGGCCAGCGCCGGCTGGTCATCGACATCGGCGGCGGCTCCACCGAGTTCATCATCGGCAGCGGCATGCAGCCGCTGGAACGCGAGAGCCTGCAGGCCGGCTGCATCGCCAGCACCCGCCGTTTCTTTCCCGGCGGCAAGCTGAGCAAGAAGCGCTGGAAGGATGCGCTGACCGAGATCGGCGCCGAGTTCCAGCCGTTCGCGGCCAAATACCGGGCGCTGGGCTGGGACGAGGCACTGGGCTCGTCCGGCACCCACAAGGCGATCAGCGAGATCTGCGCGGCGATGAAGCTGAGCAAGGGCGCGATCACCGCACAGGCGCTGCCGCAGCTGCGCGAGGAACTGCTGCGCGCCCGGCACATCGACGACATCAACCTGCCGACCCTGTCCAGCGAGCGCCGGCCGATCATCGCCGGCGGCGTGCTGGTGCTGGAAGCCGCGTTCCAGTCGCTGGGCCTGCAGAAGCTGCTGGTCAGCAAGGCGGCGATGCGCGAGGGCATCCTCTACGACATCATGGGCCGCGCCAGCGACAACGACCCGCGCGACGAATCGGTGGCGGCGCTGACCCGCCGCTACGACATCGACGCCGCCCAGGCGTTGCGCGTTGAAGCCACCGCCCAGCGCCTGTTCGAGCAGGTCGCCGAGAGCTGGAAACTGGATTCGGACGACGCCCGCATGCTGGGCTGGGCCGCGCGCCTGCACGAACTGGGGCTGATGATCGCCCACAGCGGCTACCATGCCCACGGCAGCTACGTGATCGAGCACTCGGACATCGCCGGCTTCTCGCGCCAGGAGCAGCAGATGCTGGCCGCGCTGATCCGCACCCATCGCCGCGGCGTGCCCAAGACCGCCTTCGACGCCCTGCCCGACCGCCTGCTGCTGCCGGCCAGGCGCACCGCCGCGCTGCTGCGGCTGGCGGTGCTGCTGCACCGTTCGCACGAGGACGACCCGATCCCGACGCTGGAACTGAGCGTGGACGGCAACGCCCTGTCGCTGGTGCTGGACAAGGCCTTCATCGACGCCCGCCCGCTGCTGCGCGCCGACCTGGTCGGCGAGAACGAAGGCATGGCCGGCCTGGGCATCAGCTTCCGTCCGTTCGTGGCCTGATCCGGCAACACCGGAACACAGGCCGCCGGCATGCCGGCCGTTGCCCGGCACAATCGTCCGGGCTGCGCGCGGCCGGGTGTTGCCGGCATGCCTTCCGAGCAGTTGGTTTTCCTGCAGATGCATCCGCCCGTGCCGGCACGGCGCGCATGGATTGCACCGTCGCCGGGCCACGCGCGCAGAACGCCCCCCCGGTCCGGTTCACTCCTCCGCGGCGGGTTTGCTGGCCCAAGCCGCGAACTCCGGCCCCGCCAGCCGCAGGTTCTGGCGCAGGTAGGCGCGCAACCGCTGCCCCGGCGGCTCCGGCGCCGGTCCGCCGAGGTGACGCTGCAACATCGTTTCCATCGCAAACAGATAGGCCTCGCGCGGAACCGGCGCCACCGGCGAATGCCCGCCGTCGGGCTCCACCAGAAACGTGACAGGGCGTCCCGCCGCCTTCAGCGTCGCCACGTAATGGGTGACCTCGCGGATCGCCACCGTGCGGTCCGCGCCGCCGGCCATGATCAGCAGCGGCCGGTGCATCAGCGCCGCATTCGCCAACGGCGACTGCGCATGCAGGCGCGCATAGGTCGCGGGATCGGTGGAGTCCAGCGACAACGCCGCCAGCATGTGCTTGAGCGAGCGATCCGGCAGATCACCCTGATCGCCGGCGTCGACCAGCCAGCGCATCGCATGACCGAGATCGGCCGGCGGCGAGCCGGCCACGCCGACCTTGAACAGTTCGGGCTGGAAGGTCAGGCCCAGCAAGGTCGAATACCCACCGAAGGAATGGCCGACGATGCCGACGCGCGACGCGTCGCCGATGCCCTGCGCCAATAGCCAGCGCACGCCGTCGACGATGTCCTGTTGCACGCGGCCATTGCCGTAATCTCCATGCGCGGCGAATGTGTAGTCGCGTCCGTGGCCGCTGGAGCCGCGGAAATTCGACTGGAACACCACATAGCCGCGATTGGCAAGGAACTGGGCGACGCCGTCGTAGCCGGCGCGGAAATGGCTGATCGGGCCGCCATGCACGTGCGCGACCAGCGGCGCGCGCGCGGCATCCACGCCCGGCGGCAGCAGCAGGAAGCCGCGCACGCGCATGCCATCGGAGGCGAGGTAGTCGATGGCGATCTTGCGCGCCAGCGCGGCTTCCTTCGGCGTGCCCGCAGCGATCCCGGGATCGTCGAGGATGCGGTGCAAGTCGCCATTGCGCGGGTCGTACAGCCACCAGCGCGGGTCGCGCAGGGTCGAGGCGCGTTCCGTCACCAGCCAGCGCGCGGACGGGCCGTCGCCGACCTGCACGTCGATGTCGCGGCCCGGGAATTTCCTCGCGATGGCGGACACCGTGGCCTGCGCCGCGCCGATGCCGTAGGTCGCCGCGACGGTGCTGCGATAGCTCGCGACCAGCGGTTGCTGCGTGAGCGGGCCGAGTTCGATTTCGTCGAGGTCGGCCTCTTGGCGCGGGTCTTCGTGAATCGTCTGCAGCGTGTCGTCCGGCGCCAGGCGCAGCACGCGCCGGAAATTTCCGCCGGGCCCGTCGCTGCCGGGATTGCCCTCCATCAACAGGCTGCCGTCGGGCATTGTGGCAAGCAGGTCCAGCTTTTCCGTCGGCTTGAGGTGCAATGCTTCGCGCAGCGAACCATTCGGAAGCACGCGATGCAGCGCATCGTGGTCGCCCTCGAAGCGCGCCAGCGCAACGACGCGGCCACGCGCATCGAGCGCGACGTCGTGGATCCAGCGCGCGTCCTCGCGCAACAGGGTGCGCTGGCCGTGCGCGTCCATGCGCACAATCCGCCAACGCTCGCCCTTGCCGGCGGACACGCGCTCGCGCAACAGCACCGCGGCCGGCTGCGAGGGATCGAGCTTCATCACCTGACGCCGCTCGCTGCCGCCCAGCGGCACGCGCATGCCGCCGCGGCCATCGGCGCCGACGATGTCCAGCGAACGCGGCGCTCGCAGGAACAGCCAGCGTCCGTCGCGCGACCATAGAAGCTGTTCGGCCTGGCTGCGCGCGACCAGCACCCGCGGCTTGCCGCCCGCGGTGGGCAGCAGGAACAGGCTGCGCGACTCACCCTGCTCGCGCAGGTAGGCCGCGTAGTCGCCGCCCGGCGACAGCTGCACCGCGGCCAGGCCGCGGCCTTCGAGGAAGGCGGGGCGCGGCAGTTGCGGTGCGCGCGGCAGCGCGCGCTGGGCGGCGATGGCGTTGCGCAGTTCGGCGGTGGCGTCTGCCGCCGGCGCCTGCCTCGGCGCGAACAGCAGCGCGAGCAGGGCCAGCGTCCCGCACAGTTCACGGAACTTCGTCATCTCGATTTCTCCGTCGGTGCGTGCGTTCAGGCGGCCGCAGTTTGCAGGTCCGGCAGCGCTGCCGGCTGGGTTTCGCGCTTCGGCACCATCAGCCACAGCGCGACCAGCGCGGGCAGGCCGACCACGCCGCACATCGCCACCCACAGCCAGCGATTGCGCGGCGACAACTGCTGGCGCGCGCTCAGCCAGATCGCGCCGAGCAAGGACGCCACGCAGCAGGCCAGCGCCAGCCACAGCATGCTGCGCGGCATCGGTTGCGGCGGCGCGCGCAGCGGGTCGGGGGCGGCGTACAGGTCCTGCGCACCCAGGCACAGCGTGCGCAGCACAGGCGACAGCCACCAGATGCGCGCGGTGTAGGCGGTCGGCAGGTCCTGGGCGATGTCGCGACGCGCCACGATGCGCGCGCGGCCGTTGCCGTCGACGCGCAGCACCTGCTGGAACGGATGCTGCAACTCGCTCGACCACACGCCCCATGTGTAGGTGAACGACACCAGGTAGCCGTCGAGCAGTTCGATCATGTCCATCCGGCTTAGGTTGCCCACCTTGCCCGGCATCGGTACGCGCATCAGCGGCTGCAGCAGGTCCAGCCCGTTCACCGCCTCGCGGCCTGGATAGAAATAGGCGGCGCGGTCGCTGAGCACCAGCAGGTTGTCGCCGGCCGGTTGCGGCGGGCTGGCCATCACTTCGCCCTGCGGCAGGCGGATGCGTTCGTAGATGCGTCCCTGCCCGTCGTCGTACTGGTAGGCGGCCTGGGCGTTGTACAGGTAGTCGGCGGCGAACGGCATGGTCGGCGCCGGAAATTCCTTGGCGGAAGCTGCGGTCTGCGCCTCACCCACCCCGAGGTCGCCGCGCGCGCGCTTGTCCAGCGCGCCGTAGCCGACGAAGCGCATGCTGTCGTGCTTGAACACCCAGGTGATGTTGCGCTCGCCGTCGGTGAACTCCATCGGCTGGAGGTTGGTCATCTCGCCACGGTGCGGCAGGTTGCGCAGCGGGTAATGCGTGTACACGTCGGACAGCGCTATCTGCTCGCGCCACAGCATGGCATCGGGATCGCGGCTGTTCTCGATGCCCAGCAGCAGGATGTCCTTGCCTTCGGCGCGGTCGGCTTCGATGTAGCCACCCTTCGGCGGCGTCGGCGTGTTGAGCGGATGGGTGCCGGTGGCCGTCCACGCCATCTCGACGCCGAAGCCCAGCATCCAGACCAGGAAATACACACCGAGCTGCACCGGCAGCGCGGTCGCCGCGGTGGCGGCGAAGCCGCGCGGCGCGGCCACCGGATCGGGCCGGAACACGATGGCGACCAGCCCCACCAGCACAGCCAGCAAGGTCGCCTGCAGCGCCAGCATCGCAACGCCGGAGGCCTGCGAGAACATCAGCGGGCACGGCAGCACCAGCACCGCGAACGAATGCCGGCGGTTGCCGATCATCGCGTAGGCACCCGCCGCGTAACCGATGAGGGCGATCAGCCAACCGGCGATCGGCATCATCCAGTGGCGCATGTCCACCACGCGTGCGGTCATCGTGTCCTGGTACAGCACGATCAACGCGATCGGCAATGCCGCCGCGACGAACAACAGCACCGCGCCCGCGCCGCCCAGCGCACCGGCGATCCGCAGGCGATGCATCGGCCGGTGCAGCAGGCTGAGCCATTGGTTCGGCTTGCGGTAGGTGCCCATCTGGTACAGCCCGAGCAACGTGCCGGCCACCGCATAGGTCATGGCGAAAACCTGATAGACCAGCAGCGGTTGCTGGGCCAGGTCGACGATGCGGGCCATGAAGCCCAGGATGCCGGCGTGCACCGCCGCGGCCGCGACGGCCCACAGGCGGAAGCGCAGCAGCTCGCTCTTGAAGAGATCTTTCATGTTCGTGTCCTCAGGGCGCAGCGCGGCTCAGGCCGCGACCGGCGCCGCATGGTTCTTGGCAAGGAAGGCGTTGACCGCTCGGTCCAGGCTGACCGGCATCGACTGCACGTTGCGTGCGCCGGCTTCGCGCAGGAAGCGCTCGAAGCCGTCGTCCTGGTCCAGCACCAGGTAGTGGTGCAGGCCGTCGAGGCGCTGGACTTCCAGCAGGCCGGGCACGCTGCGCGGGTCCGGACCCTTGAACGGCACGTCGGCCACCCAGTGGCTCACGCGCGCGGTGAACTCCTCCGGCGCCGACATGTGCCGGAGCTGCCCGCGCTCGAGGATGATCAGGTTGTCGGCGACGCGCTCGATCTCCTCCATCTGGTGCGAGCAATAGATCACCGTGCAGTCGTCGGCGGCATTGCTGTACAGCAGCGATTCGAGGAAGGCGCGCTTGGCGACCACGTCCAGGCCCAGCGTGGGTTCGTCCAGCACCAGCAGTTCCGGGCCCTGCGCCAAGGCCAGCGCCAGGTTGAAACCGGCGCGCTCGCCGCGCGAGAGCTGGCCGACCTTCTGCTCCAGCAGCACGTGGTAGTGGCCGATCACGCCCTCGAACGCCTGCTGGTTCCATCGCGCGTACTGGTGCTTCTGCATCGCCATCACCTGCGATACGCGCATCCAGTTCGGCAGAGTGTGCTCCTCGTTGACAAAACCAATTCGGCTGCGGTCCTGCGGCGTGAGCGCCTGGCTGTCCTTGCCGAGGATGCGCGCCTCGCCGGCGCTCGGCGGCATGAAGCCGAGCAGGATGCGGAACAGGGTGGACTTGCCGGCGCCGTTGGCGCCGACGATGGCGTGGATGCGGCCGCGCGGGATCGCAAGGTCGAGATGATCCAGCGCCAGCTTGCGGCCGTAGCGCCTGGAGAGCGCGCGGGTTTCGATGACGTAGTCGTGGGTGGGCATGGGTGTGCTCTCTGGGTTGCCGTACCGGGCGCACGGGAAGAACCCGCCTGCCGGGACGGCGTGATGAAGCCGGTCCCTCGCTGCGCTAGGGACGACGGGGAAGGCAGATCGCGTCAGGCGGTCTTGCGCGGAACCAGCTGCCGGAATTCGCGGGCGACCCGCGCCTCCACCTCGTCCGGCGGGAACCCCAGCGGGATCACGTCGTTGACGAAGCGGCCGACGGCATCGTCCAGCCGGCGCCCGCGCTCGGCGTCGGACAGCCGCTGGCGCGGCGCGGCCACGTACAGGCCCATGCCCTGGCGCGACTCCAGCCAGCCTTCGGTGGTCAGTTCGGCATAGGCCTTGGCCACGGTGTTCGGGTTGATCATCAATTGCTGCGCCAGCCCGCGCACGCTGGGCAGCTGGTCGCCCGGATCGATCTCGCCGGTGGCGATCTTCATCCGCACCGCATCCACGATCTGCCTGCCGATCGGACGCGGATCGCCGGTCGTGATCTGGATCATCAACGCTTGAGTTCGTGCCATGTCCTTGTCTCGCCATCTGTACTATTTGAAATAGTACAGTTAATACGCACACGGGCGTCAAGCGTCTTCCGACAAATGCCCGCATCGCGGGGACGAACCGGCCCTGGCGGGCGACGGGGCGTCATCGCCCGGTCATCGCCGCGACACGCGCCGGTCATCCCGTGCGCGCACCCTGCCGGCAAACGGAGGAGCCATGCGCTACGCCATCGTCACCGAGACCTATCCACCGGAGGTCAACGGCGTCGCCTTGACCGTACAGGGCCTGGAGCGCGGACTGCGGGCCCGCGGCAACGAGGTCGAGGTGGTGCGCCCGCGCCAGGGGCAGGACACCGCGCAGCCGCACGAGCTGCTGGTGCGCGGCGTGGCGCTGCCGCGCTACCCGGGCCTGCGCTTCGGCCTGCCGGTGCCGTACCGGTTGGCCCGGCACTGGCGCCGGCAGCGGCCCGATGCGGTCTACATCGCCACCGAGGGTCCGCTCGGCTGGTCGGCGCTGCGCACCGCGCACCGGCTCGGCATCCCGGTCGCCACCGGCCTGCATACCCGTTTCGACACCTACCTGCCCGACTACGGCGCCGCCTGGCTGCAGCCCGTGGCGCTGGCCTGGATGCGGCGCTTCCACAACCGTGGCGACGCCACGCTGGTGCCCACCCGCGAACTGCAGGACTTCCTGGAAAGCAACGGCTTCCACCACCCGCGTCTGCTGGCGCGCGCGGTGGACGCCTCGCAGTTCTCGCCGCGGCAGCGCGACGCCGACCTGCGCGCGGCGTGGGGACTGCACGCGCGCGCCCTGGCGGTGATCCACGTCGGCCGCATCGCCGCGGAAAAGAACCTCGACCTGGCGATACGGGCATTCCGCAGGATCCAGCGGCAGCGCCCGGACGCGCGCTTCGTCTGGGTCGGCGACGGACCGCTGCGCGAGCGCATCGCACGCGAAAATCCCGACTTCGTGTTCTGCGGCATCCAGCGCGGGCAGGACCTGGCCCGCCATTTCGCCAGCGGCGACCTGTTCCTGTTCCCGAGCCGCAGCGAGACCTTCGGCAACGTCACCCTGGAAGCCATGGCCAGCGGCGTGGCCACGGTCGCCTTCGACTACGGTGCAGCGCGCGAACACCTGCAGAGCGGATACAGCGGGGTGACCGTGGACGACGAGGGGAACTTCATCGAGGCGGCGCAGCGCCTGGCCGGCGACGACGCCCTGCGCGCGCCGCTCGGCGCCAACGCCAGCCTGGCGATGCAGCGGCTGCACCCGGAGCACGTGGTCGCCGAGTTCGAGGCCCTGCTGCACGAACTGTCGCAACGGAGACGTGCCCATGCCCTTGCTGCCGCCTGACGGCCTGCTCGCCCGCGAAACCCGCTGGTGCCGGCGCGCGAACCACTACTGCCGCCGTCGCCGCGTGCGTACCCTGTTCGCGGTCATCAGCCGCCTCGGCGACGGCGTGTTCTGGTACCTGCTGATGGGCGCGCTGGTGCTGGCCGACGGCATGGACGGCCTGCGCGCGTCGGCGCACATGGCCGCCACCGGCGTGGTCGCGCTCACGCTCTACAAGACCCTCAAGCGCTGGACCCGGCGCCCGCGCCCGTTCGCCGCCGACCTGCGCATCCGCGCCTGGGTGGCGCCGCTGGACGAATACAGCTTCCCCTCCGGCCATACCCTGCACGCGGTGTCCTTCACCGTCGTCGCCCTGGCCTGGTACCCGTGGCTGGCGCCGCTGCTGCTGCCGTTCACCGCCGGCGTGGCGCTGTCGCGCGTCGTGCTCGGCCTGCACTATCCCAGCGACGTCCTGGCCGCGACCGGCATCGGCCTGCTGCTGGGTACCGCCTCGCTGCAGCTGGCGCCGCTGCCGCTCTGACCGGCGGCGCCGGCCTCATGCAAGCATAGGGCGACGCCCTCCTGCGCTCACGAAGTGAAGCCGCGGCATTGCCCCTACAATGGCCGCCATGACCACGCTGTTCATCTCCGACCTGCACCTGGACCCCAGCCGTCCGGCCATCACCGAACTGTTCCTGGACTTCCTGCGCACGCAGGCGCGGCAGGCCGAGGCGCTGTACATCCTCGGCGACCTGTTCGAGGCCTGGATCGGCGACGACACCCCCTCCGTCGCCGCCGATGCGGTCGCCGCCGCGTTGCGCGAACTGGTCGACGCCGGCGTGCCGGTGTTCTTCATCCGCGGCAACCGCGACTTCCTGCTCGGCGAGGACTACGCCCGCCGCGCCGGCATGCGCATCCTTCCCGACCCGTGCGTGATCCCGCTGTACGGCAAGCCGGTGCTGCTGCAGCATGGCGACCTGCTGTGCACCGACGACACCGCCTACCAGGCGTTCCGCGCGCAGACCCGCGACCCGGCCTTCATCGCCCAATTCCTCGCGCAGCCGCTGGAAGCGCGCATCGCCTTCGCGCAGAAGGCGCGCGCGGCCAGCCAGGCGCACCAGTCGGAAATGAAGGAAGGCGACCGCACCCGATTCGAGACCGTCACCGACGTGGCCCCGGCCGAAGTCGCCGCCACGTTCCGCCGCTATGGCGTGGACACGATGATCCACGGCCACACCCATCGCCCGGCCGTGCACAGCGTGCAGGCCGGCGACGCCACCTGTACCCGCATCGTGCTTGGCGACTGGTACGAACAGGGGTCGGTGCTGCGCGTGGATGCCGAAGGCTTCCGGCTGGAAGCCCTGGGCTGAGATCCCGCAACCTGCCGGGCAAGTCCGGCAGCCACACCCGGATGACTATTGCGCCGGCAGCGCCTTGCGCTGGGCTTCGAGGATGGGCAGGCCCACCTCGGTGGGAATGTAGATGGTCTGGTTCGGCGTGGTCTTGAGCGCGTCGATGTAGAGGTAGCGCAGGTAACCTTCGTTGCCCTTGAGGCTATCGCCGATGATACGGTTGGCTTCGGCCACGCCCTTGGCCCGCTCGATTTCCGCGGCGGCCAGGGCGACGGCGGCGTCCCGCGCGGCTTCGGCTTCAAGCACGGCGATGCGCCGGTTGCTCTCGGCCTCGACCAGGGCCGCCTTGCCACGCAGCTCCTGCACGTACACCCGGTAGCGGGGCCAACCCCAGACCACGCCGACCACGATCAGCACCAGCACCCCCAGCGTCACCAGCATGCCTGTCTGGCCATAACCCTGTTCGTGTCGCCGCATGTCTTCCCCCTTCGTTCACCGGAGGCAGGGCCATAGCCGATTTCCCGGCTCACCCGCGCGCAGCCAGGCCAGGCTCACTGCGGCAACAGCGGGGACGCCGGGTCGAACGCGCATCCCTTCGCGGTCTTGCCCTCCAACAGCCACGACACGCTGAACGGGTACGGCATGTCGGACATGCCGTCCGAGCACGGTTCGCGACGCACGTCCAGCCGGAACGGCGTGCCGCGGTCCTCGCCTGTCAGGTGCAGGCCGTCGGCATCGATGCTGCGCGTGGCCTGCAGCCGACGCGGCGCATCCATCGTTTCCGGCGTGGTATAGGCCAGCGTCCCGCCTTCCACCTTCACGCCCCAGAACGGCTCGACGCCCGCCGCCTGCAGGTTCGCCGGGAACACCGCCATGTCCGGGTCCACCTGCGCCGTAGCCGCTTCACGCGCGGGAGTATCGGCGTCCGGCGCCGCGGGGCTGCACGCGGCCAGCATCGCCATCGGTAGGGCCATCAACAGGAAGCGAGCGGAATGCATGGCGACTCTCCAAGGCTGCGGAACACGATGGCGGCCATCGTCGCACGCGGCGGGTAAATGCCATGCGATTCCCGCGCCGCGACGCCGGCGCTAAACGGGGAATACCGTTTCCGCCTTCGTCAGCCGGCCTGTTCGACCAGGTCCGCCAGTTCGTCCGCGTCGAAACCGGCCAGCAGGCGGGCCTCGAGGTTGAAGGGGCCGTGCAGGTAACCGCCGGCGTATTCGCACAGCAGTTCCTTGAACCGCGCGCGCGGTTCGACGCCGGCGCGCTCGCAGTACCAGCGGTACCAGCGCGAGCCGGCGGCGACGTGCGCGACTTCCTCGCGCAGGATCACTTCCAGCACGTCGGCGGTGGCGTCGTCGCCCAGCGAACGCAGCTTCGCGATCATCGCCGGCGTCACGTCCAGGCCCCGCGCTTCCAGCACGCGCGGCACCAGCGCCATGCGCGCCAGTCCGTCGTGCGCGGTTTTCTCGCACATTTCCCACAGGCCGTTGTGGGCGGGGAAATCGGCGTAGTCGTGGCCATGGGCCAGCAGGCGCTCGCGCAGCAGCAGGAAGTGGCGCGATTCGTCGTCGGCGCAGCTCACCCAGTCGGCATGGAAACTGCTCGGCAGCCCACGGAAGCGGTACACCGCGTCCCAGGCCAGGTCGATGGCGTTCAGTTCGATATGGGCGATGGCGTGGATGAAGGCCGCGCGGCCTTCCGGGCTGCCGAGGCCGCGTCGCGGCAGGTCGCGCGGATGCACCAGCACCAGCCGCGCGGGGCGGCCGGGCATGCGGATCGGTTCGGGATCGGGCGCGTTTTCCGGCAGCGTGAGTTTGCCGGCGCGGAACTGGGCGGCGTAGTGCTGGGTGAGAGCGACTTTTTCGAGCGGGTCGGCTTCGGCGAGGCAGATGCGGGCTGCGTCGAGGAGGTTGGCGACCTTCCCTTCCCGCTCCGGGAATGGATGCCCTTGGGGCAGAAGGTGGCGCGCAGCGCCGGAAGAGGGTTGGTTGCCCGAGGGGTTTTCTGCTTGTTGCATTGTCATCGGCATTCAGACATTGCTGCTTCGTTCGCCCCTCACCCCATCCCCTCTCCCGATGGGAGAGGGGCTTCCAGCGCTCTACGACGTCAGGCGCGGCGCTTGTTCTTGGCTTCGTCCGAACGCAGCTGCTGGATGCGCTCGAAGTAACCCGGCTCGATGCCGGTGACGTAGTGGCCGTTGAAGCAGGACGAATCGAACGCCTTCAGTTCCGGATTGCCTTCGCGCACCGCCGCTTCCAGGTCTTCCAGGTCCTGGTAGACCAGCCAGTCGCAGCCCAGGTGCTTCTCGATGTCCTCGACGCTGCGCTCGTGTGCGACCAGCTCCTCGGCCGCCGGCATGTCGATGCCGTAGATGTTGGGATGGCGCACCGGCGGCGCGGCGCTGGCCAGGTACACCTTGCGTGCGCCGGCATCGCGCGCCATCTGCACGATCTGCTGGCTGGTGGTGCCGCGCACGATGGAGTCGTCGACCAGCAGCACCACGCGGTTGCGGAATTCAAGGTGGATCGGGTTGAGCTTGCGGCGCACCGATTTAACGCGCTCGCCCTGCCCCGGCATGATGAAGGTGCGGCCGACGTAGCGGTTCTTGACGAAGCCCTCGCGGTACTTCACGCCGAGCACGTTGGAGATTTCCAGCGCCGCGTCGCGCGAGGTGTCCGGGATCGGGATGATGGTGTCAATGTCGTGGTCGGGTTTCAGCCGCAGGATCTTCTCGCCCAGCTTCTGGCCCATGCGCATGCGCGCCTTGTGCACGGAAACGTTGTCGATCATCGAATCCGGGCGCGCGAAGTACACGTATTCGAAAATGCACGGGGTCTGCTGCGTGGTGGTCGCGCAGACCTCGGCGAACAGTTCGCCGCGCTCGGTGATGACCACCGCCTCGCCCGGCAGCACGTCGCGCACGCGCTCGAAGCCGAGCACATCCAGCGCCACCGACTCGGAGGCGACGATGTATTCCTCGCCCTCGGCATGGCTGCGCCTGCCCAGCACCAGCGGGCGGATGCCGTGCGGGTCGCGGAACGCCACCAGCCCCAGCCCCAGCACCACGCTGACCACGGCGTAGCCGCCCTTGCAGCGGCGGTGCACGCCGGCCACGGCGCGGATCGCCGCTTCCGGGGTGAGCATGCGCTGCGCGTCCAGCTCGTAGGCGAACACGTTCAGCAGCACTTCGCTGTCCGAGTCGGTGTTGATGTTGCGGCGGTCGGCCTCGAACACCTGCTGGCGCAGCGCCTCGGTGTTGATCAGGTTGCCGTTGTGCGCCAGCGCGATGCCGTAGGGCGAGTTGACGTAGAACGGCTGCGCCTCGTCGGTGCCTTCCGAGCCGGCGGTGGGATAGCGCACGTGGGCAATGCCGATGCGGCCCTGCAACAGCGCCATGCGGCGCTCGTCGAACACGTCGCGCACCAGGCCGTTGGCCTTCTCCACGCGCAGGCGGGTGCCGTTGGCGGTGGCGATGCCGGCGGCATCCTGGCCGCGATGCTGGAGGACGGTCAGGCCGTCATAGAGCTGCCCGGCGACGTTCTGGTTGCCGACGATTCCGACGATGCCACACATGTTGCGCGATCTCCGCTGGGCCGTGGCCCGGTTAACGTGAAGGGGGCCGTGCCTGGCCCGATGGCCCGGTCCGTGCCGGGCCGGGGTGATCCGGGCGCACCTGCGCCGGATCGATGTTGGAAGGCCACGCCTTCGCCGGGTCCTGGCGGCTGCCTCCGGTCGCGGCCGGCCGGGCGTCTTCCGCCCCTTCCGGCACCGCTTGCGGCAGTCCGCTGCCCGCTTCATGTTCGCTGAGCGCGGCATTATCGCCTGCCAGCACCGCCTTGCCCAAGTCCAGCAGCGCATGGTCCGGCCTGGCGGGCAGTTCCGGCAGGCGCGCGCGCAGCCAGTCGGCCGGCGGCCGCAGCCACGAGGCCACCTGCGAATGCCGCCACGGCTCGCCGTCGGCCACCGGGGTAAAGCCCACCACCAGTACCGCCAGCACGGCCAGCAGCACGCCGCGCACGATGCCCAGGCCGAAGCCGAGCAGGCGGTCCGGGCCCTTGAGCAGGAACGTGGAATCGACCACCCCGCGCAGCAGCAGGCCGACCGCCGAAACCGCCAGCAGCACGCCGAGGAAGACGATGGCATGGCCGGCGGCGTACTGGCCCAGGGTCGGCTCCGCGCCGCCGCTGAGCATCAGCGTGGCATCGTGGCCGAAGCGGAACGCGGCCCAGCCGGCCAGCAGCCAGCCCAGCACGCCGAACACCGTGGCCAGCAGGCCCCGCGCCAACCCGGACAGAGCCGACAGGACGATCAGCCCCAGCAACAGCAGGTCGATCACGGGCGGCGCATCAGGCGGGCAGCCGCATCAGGGATGCGGCCGGACCATGCCGGCGATACCGATCTTCGCCGCGACCTGCGCCTTGAGCTGTTCGGCATCGGCGCGGCTGGCCACCGGCCCGACGCGGACGCGGTTGAGCACGCCGCTGTCGGTGCGCACCTGCTCGACGAAGGCGCTGAAACCGGCCGTGCGCACCTTGTCGCGCAGCGCGTTGGCATCGGCGGGCCGCGCGAACGCACCCAGTTGTACGGCGAAACCGACGCCGCTGGCCGCCGGCGCGGTGCTGACCGTCGTCGTGGAGCGCTCGGGCACCGCCGGCCTGGACGCTTCCGGCTTCGGCGCGGCAGGCTTGGGCTCGGGCCGGGTATCCGCCTTGGGCGCCGCGGCCACCGGCTTGGCCGGTTCGGCGGGCAGCGGTTCGCTGCGCACCGCGGGCGAAGCCGCGGCAGGCGTCGAAGCGGTCGCCGCGGCGGGCTGGGCGGCGGCCGGCGCCGCGGGCTCCTTGTCGGCGTCCAGCACCACCACCTGCGGGTTCACGTCGCGGCTGGCCTTGCCCGCCTCCAGGCGGATCAGCTCGGCCTGCGCGCGGTCGGCATAGGGGCCGATGCGCACGCGCCAGACGGCGCGGCCGTTGAGGGTGTCGGGCTGGCGGAAGCCGGGCAGGCCCGATTTCTTCAGGTGGGCGATCACCGCGTCGGCGTCGGCCTCGGTCGCATAGGCGCCGAAATTCACCGCGTAATTGCCGGCGGCCGCGGTCGGCGGCAGCGCCCCACCCTCCGCCGCCTCGGCCGGGGAGGCCGCTTCGGCCACGGGCGCCGCGCCCGGCATGCCCGTGGCGCTGCCCGACGCCGGCGCGTTGGGCGCCACCAGCGGCAGCTCGCGGGTTTCGAACTGGGCGTCGGCCGGTGCGTCGGGCGCGCGCAGCGGCACGTCCTGCACGCCGCTGTCCGGCGCCGGGCCCTTGACCAGCATGGGCAGGAAGATCACGGCCAGCGCCACCAGGACGATGGCGCCAATCAATCGCTGTTTCAGAGGAGTATCCACGGCAGGGCGTCGGGCGGCAGGCGAATGTCCGGCGATTATAGGCGGCGCTGCCGATGGTCAACGTCGCCGCAGCTGAACGGGTGGGAACGCACTTCAGTGCGCGAAGGGGTTCTGCCGGGAAAGCCTCTTCGCGCACTGAAGTGCGCTCCTACGGTTTCCCCTTACCGGCGCAGCAGCGGCAGGGCCTCGGCGACGGTGTGGAAGGAGCCGAACACCAGCACGCGGTCGCCGCGGCGGGCGTGCTCCAGCGCGCTGGCCAGCGCCTGTTCGACGTTCGCGCAGGCCGGGGCGCTGCCCGCCGCGCTGCCGGCCAGACGCGCACGCAGCTGCTCCGCGCTCTGCCCGCGCGCGCCGTCCAGCCCGGCCAGGTACCAGCGGTCGACCCGCGCCTGCAGCGCCGCGACCACGCCCGCGGCGTCCTTGTCCATCAACGCCGCGTACACCGCCAGGGTGCGCCCGGCGGCAGGCCGGGCCTGCAGGGCGGCGCCCAGGGCAGCGGCAGCCTGCGGGTTGTGGCCGACATCGACCAGCACTTCCACGCCCTCGCGCTCGAAACGCTGCAGGCGTCCGGCGACCTGCGCCTGCGCCACGCCCTGCGCCCATGCCGCGCGCGGGACCGGGCGGTCCAGCGCGCGCAGCGCGGCGATGGCGGCCGCGGCGTTGGCCCGCTGCACCGGCGCCCACAGCGCCGGCTGCGGCAGTTCGATGCGGAAGGACACGTCGCGCCAGCGCCAGGTATTGGCGTCGACCTCCTCGGCGAAGAAATCGCTGCCGAAGCGGATAGCGTTGGCGCCCAGCACGTAGGCGCGGCGCAGCACGCTGGACGGCGGGTCGATCTCGCCCAAGATCACCGGTTTCCAGCCGCGGATGATGCCGGCCTTTTCCTGGCCGATGGTTTCGCGGTCGCCGCCCAGCCAGTCGGCGTGGTCGATGTCCACGGTGGTGATGACCGATACGTCGGCATCGACGATGTTGACCGCATCCAGGCGTCCGCCCAGCCCCACTTCCAGCACCGCCAGATCCAGGCCGGCGCGCGCGAACGCCCACAACGCGCACAGCGTGCCGTATTCGAAATAGGTCAGCGGCGTGTCGCCGCGCGCGTCCTCGACGGCGGCGAAGCCTCTCACCAGGGTGGCGTCGTCCACGTCGGCGCCGTCGATGCGCACGCGCTCGTTGTAGGCCATAAGGTGCGGCGAGGTGTAGGCGCCCACCTTCCAGCCGGCGGCGCGCGCGATGGCCTCGATGAAGGCCACCGTCGAGCCCTTGCCGTTGGTGCCGCCGACCACGATGCAGTGCCGCGCCGGCCGCTCCAGGCCCATGCGACCGGCCACCTCGCGCACGCGCTCCAGCCCCATCGCGATAGGCTGCGGATGCTGTCGGTCGATATGGGCGAGCCACTGCTCGAGCGTGGTCGGACGTGCGGAGGACATGCGGGGGTTCTCGGATGACGCGCGCCGGCGCACGGTACGGCGGCGCGGATGGGCGCACATGATACAACCGCGCGCAGCACCCACCGCGGGGCCGGTCCGGGACGCCATCATCCAGTCCGGGCACCTTGGCCACGCGGGCGCGTTCCCGAGGAGATTGGAAGAGCCGCATCCGCTGCCTGTCTCGTCCGCAAGGCAACCATGGTCGGCATGGTCGCAAGGCATGCCCTTCCCGGCCCCGATCGAATACTCGCGGGCTGGCGAAAATTATGTTTGGATTCCAGCGCCTGAAAATCCAACAGTGGGGAAATGCAGTGAAGCAACTCCCGGAAGTGAAACGCTTTCAGAAGCGCGCATGTGGCCTGGTCGCGGCATTGATGCTGCTGTTCCCCACAGGCGCGGCAATGGCGGCCACGGTGCCGATCGAAGCCTTCGCCGCGCAGCAGACGTTCGAGAACCCCCGTATTTCCAGCAACGGCTCCTATGTCGCGGTGTCGGCCAATCTGGGAAATGACGAATACGGCATCATGATCTACCGGCTGGCGGACATGTCCAACACCGCCTTCCTCAAGCTGCCCAAGTACGAGCTGGCATACGAGATCCACTGGATCAGCGACACCCGCCTCGTCTACGTGAAGGGCGGCAAGCGGGGCGCGCGCGAGCAGCCTTTCAGTTTCGGCGAAATCATCGGCCTGGACTACGACGGCAAGAACCACAGCTATATCTTCGGCTACAAGGAATCCCTGCTCGGCGTCGGTGTCCCGCCTGGCTTCGGCGTGTTCGAGGGGCTGCCGCGCGACGCCAACGGCAAATTCTTCATGAGCCGCGCCTCGCCTGAGAACAGCCTGCCCGCCACGCTGGTGTACGAGGTGGACGCGAGCAGCGCGCGCAACGTCAAAAGCCGCCTTGTCGCCGACATCGGCGAACGCGGCATGGGCTTCGTGCTGGATGCGGCCGGCGTACCGCGTTTCGCCTACGGCACCGACAAGGACGAGAACCAGCTGCTGTACGTGGCCGACACGGCAGGCAGGAACTGGCGCGCACTGGCTTCGGCCACTGTTGGCGGTACGTTCCGGCCCATCGCCATCACGCCCGACAACCAGCATGTCATCGGTTACCACGCTGCCAATAACGGGCCTTCTTCGCTGGTGAAGGCCGACCTTTCGCTCGGCAACCGGCAGGTACTGGCCGAGGACGGCTTCAACAGCGTCGGCGCCGTGATATGGGACAGCAGCTGGCAGCCATTGGCCGCTGAAATAAAGGGCGGTCAACCGCGCGTGGTCTATCTGGACCCGGACAATCCCGACGCGAAACTGCACGCCGAACTGCGCAAGGGTTTCCCGGGCCAGAATGTGCGTTTCGCCGACCACAGCGCGGACGGCAACCTGTCGCTGATCGCCATCGACAGCGACCGCAATCCGGGCGAGTGGGCGGTGATGGATCGCAGGAAGGATTCGCTGGCACGCCTGCTGCAACAAAACGCCGCGATCGATCCCACCCAGATGGGATCGCGCCAATACTTTCGTTTCACCGCCAGCGATGGAACGGAACTGGACGGATACGCGACCCTGCCCGCAGGCGCGCAGCCTTCCAGACTGCCCATGGTGCTGCTGCCGCACGGTGGGCCGCATTACGTCGCGGACAAATGGAATTTCGACACCGACGCGCAGTTCCTGGCATCGCGCGGCTATCTGGTATTGCAGGTCAACTACCGCGGCTCCAGCGATCGCGGCTATGCCTTCCAGGAATCCGGCTACCGCAAATGGAATACACGCATCCAGGACGACCTCATCGAGGGCATGCGCTGGGCGGTGGAAAAAGGCTATGCCGATCCGCAGCGCATCTGCGTCTATGGCACGAGCTTCGGCGGCTACTCGGCGATGATGCTGGCGGCCAGGGCGCCGGAACTGGTCAAGTGTGCGGCAGGCCTGGCCGGCCTCTATGACCTGCGCGCGATGGCCAACAGGAGCGATACCTCGCGCAGCTACTATGGCCGCGCCGCGATCGAACGTTTCGTCGGCCACGACGACGCCGCGTTGCTGGCCGGTTCGCCGCTGGCGCTGGTCGCCCGTATCCGGCAACCGGTATTCCTAGCGCACGGCGAAAAAGATGAACGCACCCCGATCGCCCAGGCCGAAGCAATGAAGAGAGCGCTGGAAAAGGCGGGCAACAAGCCGCGCTGGATGGCCGTCGCCAGAGAAGGCCATGGTTTCTACAACGAGAAGAACGTGGTGGAGTTCTACAGGCAGCTGGAATCGTTCCTCGCGGAGAACATCGGCACCGATTGACCAAGGGGAACCTCACTGCCCGGCGGAACGGCGTCGGTGCCGTCGCAGCCGTCAGGCTATACGCCGCATCACACGTAGGAGCGACTTCAGTCGCGATGGGGCCGTACCGGGAAGTCCCCATCGCGACTGAAGTCGCTCCTACAAGAGCGTTGCAAAGGGCCGCGAAGACGCCTACGGCTGCGCGGAGTCGTCGGTGGCGACCGGCTGCTGCGGGCCGCGGGCGGCGCGCAGTTCCGCCAGCGCCTGGCGGCAGGCTTCCAGGTCGTTGCCGCACAGCACGCTGGTGACCACGAAGCGATGCCGGCCGTCGCTGACCAGGCGGTTGCGCACCATCATCGGCCCCTCGAGCTGGAACAGGCTCAGGCCTTCCTCGTCGCGCAGCCAGAAGTTGGCCTGCGAGCCGTAGCGGCGGAACAGCGCCAGCGGGCCGATCGCGGCGACGGCCTCGGGAATCTGCAGGAAGCCGATCGGATACGGATCGGCGATGTAGCCGGGCAAGGCGCCGTGCGCGTCCGGCGCCGGCATCGGCACACGACCGCTGCTGCGCTCCTCGAAGAACGGATCGTGCGGCCGCCAGCGTTCCTGCGCCGGCAGCGCCTCGGGCAGCGGTTCGAACACGAACGGCAGCCGGTAGCGCGGCTGGCCGCGGTAGTGCGGCGGCACGGTCCAGGCGCGGGCCGCCGCCAGTGCCGCGGCGTCCAATGCCACCACGCCGGAGGCCCGTTCGATGCGCGCGCCGGTCACCCGCCCGCAGGCGTCGACCTCGATGATCACGTTGATCGTGTAGCCGAGCAGGCGCCACAGTTCGGACGGCGGATAGTGCGGCGCGCGGTTGTCCTGCACGGAATAGGGCGGGCAGCCGTCGACCGGCTGCGCCATCGCCGCCAATGGCGACAGCGCGAGCAGCGCGGCCGGCAGCCAGCGCGCGCCTGCCCGTGGCACCGCCATCAGAGCGCCCGGTGCTTGGCCTCGCCGAAGAACGGGGTGTGGTGCGCGCAGTCGTTCAGGCGTACCACTTCCAGGCTTTCCACGTCCGGGCCTTCGAGCAGGTTCAGCGTGGTCGGCGCCTGGCGGAAGGTCCACAGCTTGCCGATCGGCAGGCCCAGCACCTTGCACAGGATCACGCGGTTGACCGCGTCGTGCGCGACCACCAGCAGGGTGTCGTCCGCGCCCAGCCCTTCGGCGGCGCGGGCCAGTCCGCGCCAGCTGCGGTCCAGCACCTGCCGCAGCGATTCGCCGCCGGGCATCAGTACGGTATCGGGCTCCTCGCGCCAGGCGCGCAGGCGCGCCGGATCCTTGTCGTGGATCTCGCTGGCGAGCAGGCCTTCCCATTCGCCATGGGCGATTTCCTGCAGGTCCGCATCGGTCTGCAGCATCGCCGCGCGGGCGCTGCCCAGCGCGGCGCGGGCGGTGCTCTGCGCGCGCGACAGCGGCGAGGCCACCGCACGGGCGATGTCCAGCGATTGCAGGCGCTCGCCCAGCGCCCTGGCCTGCGCCTCGCCCACCGGCGAAAGGGGAATGTCGATCTGGCCCTGGTAGCGGCCTTCGGCGTTCCACGGCGTTTCGCCGTGGCGGGCAAGCAGGATGCGCATGCAGTTGGGAGTCCGTGGCGGGGCCCGCATCATAGCCTGTCGCCGCGGCGATGCAGGGCACGGTTGCCTGCGTTACGAAATCCACGGCGGCGGGCGGCAGGAAGGCAGAGACGCGGGGATGAAAACGGCAGGAACGCCTGCGCCGACGGCCGGCGGCAGGGACGACGCATCCGCGCGCCCGGCCAGCGTCCTGCGCATATCGGGGCTTGCCGTATCGACGGCCGCGGACCGACATCACCGCGCGCCTCGCGCGCACCGCCGCACACGAACGTCCGCTTCCGGTGCCGCCCGGCGCGCGGCATCCTCGGCGACGGCCGCCGCGTGACGCCTGCTAGCATGCCGCGCATGAAAAACACGACCGATACGCTGCGCCGCGCGGCCGCCTGGCTTGCGGCGGCGGCGTTCCTCCTGCCCGCGCTGGTGGTGATGCTGCGCGCGCCCAAGGTGCCGTATGCCGATCAATGGCGCTTCCAGGCGCACCTGCTGTCCACGCCGTTCCCGCAGAGCGTGGTCAACGCCGACAACGGCCACCACGAACTGCTGCCCAGCCTGGTGCGGCTGGCCGAACTGCACTGGCTGCACGGCGGCCAGTGGCTGCAGATCGGCATCGGCATCGTGTTGCTGCTGGCCACGCAGGCGCTGGGCTGGCGGCAACTGGCGGGATTGCCGTCGTCGCAGCGCAACGCCGCGGCGCTGGCGTTGCTGCTGGGGCTGTGCTGGCTGGGCAACCAGCGCGCGCTCGGACATGGCAACGAGACCGTGCATGCCTACAGCGTGACCGCGCTGCTGCTTGCCGGCCTGCTCGTGCTCGGGCGAAAGCTGCGGCCAGACGCCGGCGCGGCGGGCATCGCCGCGCTGTGCGGCTTCGCCGCGGCGTTTTCCTTCGGCAGCGGCATCGCGGCGTTCGCGGCCTTCTTCCCGATGCTGTGGCTCACCCGCGCGCGGCTGGCAGCATGGGCCGCGCTGTCCGTTGGGCTCGTGCTCACGCTGGCAGCACTGCAGCTGACCGGCGACAGCACCGGCGCGCTCGCGTTCGCGCCGCTTTCCTGGGTCTCGTCCTGGCTGCGCTGGCTGGCCGGCCCCTGGATCCATGCCGTGTGGCCGGCGCTGGACCCTGCGCTGGCCGCGCGCCTGCCCTCCGCGGCCGGCGCGCTGCTCTCGCCCGTCGCATCGGCCTACGACGCCCGGTTCGGACCGGTGATGCTGGCCTGGTTCCCGCACATTCCCATCGCGCTGGCGGGCCTGGCCGCGCTGGCGTGGCAGGTGCTCAAGGCCTGGCAGGCCCCGCAGACGCCATGGGCGCCGGCACAACGGCTGGGCATCGGCATCGCCCTGTTCGCCGCCGCCACCGGCGCCCTGGTGGCGGTGGTGCGGGACGCGTATTTCCAGACGTATCCGGACCAGTTGCTGGCGCCGCGCTACCTGGTGTGGTCCAGCCTGTTCTGGGCGGGCCTGCTGCTGGCCGCGGTGGCGCGCGCATCGTCGCCACGGCGCGCCTTGTCGCTGGTCCTCGTGGTTGCGCTGGTGTTGCTGCCCAGTCAGGTGTGGACGGCCAAGCTGGCCGGCAGCATGCGCCAGGTGGCCGTGCATACCGCCGTGGCCGCCGCCGTCGGCGTGGTGGATCGCGCGGCGCCGCTGGGAGAGAACGTGCCGGCCGAGATCGTCGCCGCCTTGCCGTTGCAGCGGCAGGCGCAGGTCGAGATGTTCGCCTGGCCGCAGGCGCGCTGGCTTGGCCGCAGGCCGTCAACGGAACCGCTGGCCGTGCGCGGCATGCAGGCCGAAACCGTGGACAACCTGCTGGAAACACCGGCAAGGCGCGTGCGGTTCGCCACCGATGCGGCTGGCGGCGATGCGCGCCTGCTGCTGGTCGACGCGGAGGGCGTGGCTCGCGGACTGGCGGTGCCCGACCCGGCCGCAGGACCGGGCCACTGGATCGGCTGGATGGAAGGCAACGACACCACGCCGCCGCGGGCGATGCGCATGCCCGAATGAACGCAACGCGCCGATGCCGCCGGCGACGCGCGTGGCCGCCGACGCCAGGCGTTACCATGGCCGCCCCCATCGGCCGCATGGCATGACGCCCACATGAGGGCCAGCCCTTCCTCCGCCCGCAACGTGGCATGAGCAGCGACCCGGTTTCCGTGCACTCCAACCGCAGACCCTGGAACGAACGCCTGCAACCGTGGGCGGCCGCCATCCTGAGCGCGCTGCTGCACCTGCTGGTGCTGCTGCTCCTGCTGCATTCCACGCCGCCGGTGGTGACCACGCCGCAGGGAACGGCCGGCGGCGGCCGGGTCAAGGTGGATTTCGTCGGCGAAGCGCCGCCCTCCCCGCCCACGGCGCGCCAGCCGCCGGGGCCGAAGCCGGTGAATGACCGGAAGCGGCCCTCCAGGCCGGTGGCGCGCCGGCAGGCCGATGCACGCAAGCCGGTGCCGGAGGCCAGGTACATCGAGCCACCGGCCGAACCGGAACAGAAGCAGGACAGGAGCGAGGAGCAACCAGCCGCCGAGTCCGCGCAGGCCGCGGCCACGAGCCCGCCGGAAAGCGTCCAGCGCCGCCCGCAGACCTGGACCGGGCGCCCGCCGGGCTGGCAGCCGAAGGAAACCGCGCCCGACGACGGGCGCGCTTCCGGGCCGGTCAACCGCAACGGCTACCGCAACGACATGGCCGCCGGCGAGCCGGCCATGGAAGTGGGCGGCTACCAGATCGTCTACGACCTGCTGGCCGAAGCGCGGCTGCGTACCTGGATGGAACAGGGCATGAAGGAACTGTCCATCCCGTTGCCGGGCACCAGCTACCTGATGGTCTGCCCGGCGGAAGTCGCGCTCAGGCGCGGCTCCAGCAAATGCCGCCTGCTCGCGCCCGACGCGCCGGAACTGCGCTCCATCGGCGATGCGCGCGACGTGGTCACGGTGATGTACGTCTACCGGCGCGGCGAACTGGTCTGGCGCGGGCCGGGACCGTACCGCTGACGCAAGCGCGCTCCTGCTCGCCCGGTTTGCCCGCGTCCAGGTGCCGCCCGACTGCCTGATAGCCGGGGACTGCGGGAGGCCGCTGGCGCACGATTGTTCCTTGCGGAATACCTCAAAGCTATTCGCGGGTGAAGCCGCTCCAGCGGATCAGCGCCGTGGATTCCGGGCCTGCCCTGAACCGGGTTTCCGCATCCCGCACCGTGCGGGACGAGTCCGCCCCCATGAACCCATCGAAAACCGCCAGGAGCGGCCCATGACGTCGTGATGGCCCGCGCGGTCGCCTGCCAAGAACAGCGGCAATAGAAAAACCCCGGACGGTTTCCCGTCCGGGGTCTTCGATCAGGCCGGAGCGCGGCTTACTTCGACGCGGCTTCCAGTTCCTTCAGCAGCTGCGGCGCCGGCGCCACTTCCTGCATGATCCAGCGCATGTAGCGCTGGTCCACCGAGATCATGCGGGTCATCACCGGATCGAATACCCAGTTGCTGGCCACCGACTCCCAGATGCCGTCGAACGCCAGGCCGACCAGACGGCCATGCGCGTCGAGCACCGGCGAGCCGGAGTTGCCGCCGGTGATGTCCAGGTCGGACAGGAAATCCACCGGCACGCTGCCGATGCGCTTGTCTTCCAGCCCGCCGTAGCGCTTGGCCTTGACCGCGTCGAGCAGCGCCTTCGGCGAGTCAAACGGATCGACGCCGGTTTCCTTGGCGGCGACGCCTTCGATGGTGGTGAACGGCTGCTGCACCTTGCCGTCCAGGCCGGTATAGCCCTTCACGTTGCCGAAGGTGATGCGCAGGGACAGGTTGGCGTCCGGATAGACGAACTCGCCCTTGCTCTTCTTGTAGTCGGCGATGGCCTGCAGGAACAGCGGACGCGCCACCAGTTCCTCGCCGCGCTTGACCTTGTTCTGGTGCTCGATCTGCAGCAGCGCCGGCATCACCGCCACCGCGTACTGGATGGCCGGGTCGGTGCTGGCCTCGAACGCGGCCCTGTCGGCGTTGAACCACTTCATACGCTCGGCCAGGTCGCCCAGGCGCGAGCCGTCCAGGCGCGCCAGCGCCGCATCCACGGCCGCGGCGTCGCTGCCGCCCAGCCAGGTGTCGAACGCAGGCACGCGCTGAGCCGCAGGCAGCGCGACGTAGCGCTGCAGCCAGTACTGCTGGAACTGGCGATCCATGGCCGGCACGTAGCGGCGGTCCATCTGCTTCAGGCCGCCCTCGATGGCCGGCAGGTCGCGTTCCTGGTAGCCGTCCTCGCGCTGCGCGTCGGGCTTGGCCTTCTCGATCGCCAGGCGGTACAGGCGCACTGCGGTGCCGAGCGTGCCGGTGCGGTTGAACATGCCCAGGGTGATGTCGCGCTGCTGGGTGCTGCGCGCCTGCGCGCCGAGCGCCTGCAACTGCGCATGGGCGTCGAGCGCCGGCTTGCCCTGCGCGCCCTGCCCGCGCAGCCATTCCAGCACCGCGGCCTCTTCCTTCTGCTTCTGCGCCAGCACGTTGTTGCGCTTGAAGCCGTCCAGCTGGCTGTCGTAGTTCTTGCTGGTGTTATTCCAGCTGGCCATGCTGGCGGCGTACTTCACCGCGATGTCCTTGTCGTCTTTGCTGGCCGCCTCGACCAGCGCGATCTGGTCCTTGTAGGCCTTGGCGATGGTCGGATACGTCCAGCCGGCGGTGTTCTCGAACTCGCTGACCAGCGCATAACGGTCGGTACGGCCCGGGTAGCCCGCCACCATCACGAAATCACCCTCGCCCAGCGGCTGGTCGGCCAGCTTCAGCCAGTGCTTGGGCTGGTAAGGCACGTTGTCGGCCGAGAACGCGGCCGGCTTGCCGTCCTTTCCGACGTAGGCGCGGTAGAACGAGAAATCGCCGGTGTGGCGCGGCCACATCCAGTTGTCGACGTCGCCGCCGAACTTGCCGACGCTGCCCGGGGGCGCGTACGCCAGGCGCACGTCCTTGATCTCCAGGTTCTTGAACAGGCGGTAGGTGTTGCCGCCGGAGAAGCTGTACAGCGTGCAGCTGTAGCTGTCGTCGGCCTCGCACTCGGCCACCAGCTTCTTCTCCAGCGCTTCCAGCGCCTCGGTGCGCTTGAGCGGATCGTTGCCGGCGCCGGCGATGGCGGCTCTGACCTGCGCGGTGACGTCGGTGATGTCGTCCAGCACGTAGATGCGCGCGTTCGGGCCGGCGCTCAGCTCGTCCTTGAAGCTGGCCGCGCTGAAGCCGTCCTTGATCAGGTTCTTCTCGGCGGTGGAATTGAGCTGGATGGCGCCGTAGGCGCAGTGGTGGTTGGTCGCCACCAGGCCCTGCGGCGAGACGAAGCTGGCGGTGCAGCCGCCCAGCGCCACCACCGCGCCCATCGGGTCGCCGGTCAGGTTGCTCAGCTGCAGCGGGTCCAGCTTCAGCCCGGCCTTCATCAGCGGCCCGGCGATCTGCGGCAGCTGCTGCGGTACCCACATGCCCTCGGCGGCGGATGCCGCCTGCGCCAGGCCGAGCCCGGCCACCACGGAAAAAGCGAGAAGATTCAGACGCATGAGGCGGACCCCCGGAAAATGGAAACCCGATTGTAGCGGGTGAAACCATCGCCGTAGCCCGGACCCGCCGGTACGGGCGGTTACGGCCGAACGCATATAATCGGCACTCTTTCCCACTGCGGTTTCCCGGCAATGACACAGAAGACGATGCGCGCGCTGGTGAAGCGCGAGGCGACCAAGGGCATCTGGATGGAAGAGGTGCCGGTGCCGGTGCCCGGACCCAACCAGGTCCTGATCAAGCTGGAGAAGACCGCCATCTGCGGCACCGACCTGCACATCTACCTGTGGGACGAATGGAGCCAGCGCACCATCAAACCGGGCCTGACCATCGGCCACGAATTCGTCGGCCGCATCGCCGAGATCGGTCCGGGCGTGACCGGCTACGAAATCGGCCAGCGCGTCTCGGCCGAAGGCCACATCGTCTGCGGCCACTGCCGCAACTGCCGCGGCGGCCGCCCGCACCTGTGCCCTAACACCGTCGGCATCGGCGTCAACGTCAACGGCGCCTTCGCCGAATACATGGTGATGCCGGCCAGCAACCTGTGGCCGATCCCCGACCAGATCCCATCCGAGCTGGCCGCCTTCTTCGACCCCTACGGCAACGCCGCGCACTGCGCGCTGGAATTCGACGTGATCGGCGAGGACGTGCTGATCACCGGCGCCGGCCCGATCGGGATCATCGCCGCCGGCATCTGCAAGCACATCGGCGCGCGCAACGTAGTGGTCACCGACGTCAACGATTTCCGCCTGAAGCTGGCCGCCGACATGGGCGCCACGCGCGTGGTCAACGTCGCCAACCAGTCGCTGAAGGACGTGATGGCCGACCTGCACATGGAAGGCTTCGACGTGGGCCTGGAAATGAGCGGCAACCCGCGCGCGTTCAACGACATGCTCGACTGCATGTACCACGGCGGCAAGATCGCCATGCTCGGCATCATGCCCAAGGGCGCCGGCTGCGACTGGGACAAGATCATCTTCAAGGGCCTGACCGTGCAAGGCATCTACGGCCGCAAGATGTACGAGACCTGGTACAAGATGACCCAGCTGGTGCTGTCCGGTTTCCCGCTCGGCAAGGTGCTCACCCACCAGCTGCCGGTGGAGCGCTTCCAGGAAGGCTTCGACCTGATGGAACAGGGCAAGGCCGGCAAGGTGGTGCTGAGCTGGTACTGAGGCCAGCCGGCGCATCCCCGAGAAAGAAGAAAAAAGGCGCCTGACGGCGCCTTTTTTCGTTATCGCCCCACCGCCGCGCTCAGCGCGCGATCTTCACCGACAGCATGAGGCGGTCGTCAGCCAGCTTGCCGAAGTTGTCGCGGCCCTTGCCGTCGGTGCCGTAGTAGCCCAGCGAGACGTTGGCGATGCCGAAGCTGCGGCCGATGCCCACGCCCCAGTCGGTGTAGTCCTGCGCCACGTCGCTGTCGTTGAACACGCTGCGGCCGACGTTGGCGTTCAGGCTGAAGTCGTTCGGCAGGCCCCACTCGCCGCCGAGGCCGTAGTACCAGCCGGTGGTGCTGCTGCCCCACACGTCGTTGGTATAGCTGACGTTGACCTTCCAGTTCTCGGCGATGGTGGTGGTGGTGACCAGTTCGTTGTAGGCCATCTGGCTGGCACCCGGGTAGGTGTAGCGGTTGAGCAGCACATCGACGTTGACCTTGTCGCTGACGTCGAAGCCGTAGCCGACGAAGTAGTCCACCTCGATGTCGGGGCTGCCGTCGCCGAAATCCACGCCCGAGGCGAAGCTGCCGACGTAGAGGCCGCTCGCCGTGGTCCAGGTGACGCTGCCCTGCACCGTGGGCTTCTCGTCGGTCTGCGAGGCGCCGCGGAACAGGTAGTCCGAGACCGCGCCGATTTCCCAGCTGACGGGCGATGCCGCGTCTTCGGCGCAGGCGGCGAACGGGACGGACAGCAGGGCGGCACAGGCAACGGCGGCAAGGCGCTTGCAGGGAATCATGGGAATCTCCGTGAATGGGATGCCGGCGCCGCCATGGCGCAGGATTCACAAATTCTTAACCAGATTGGCCGGCAACGCCAGCGCCCCGGCGGGCGGGCGTGGGCGGACGCGCCGTTGAAGCCAGCGCCCCGGTTGCGAGTCCCTCGCCGGGCGCTGATTTCCCTGACCACCAACGACTAGGCATACCGCCGTGGACGGACCCACGGCACCGCATCGTCGAAGGAACAGCGCGCGCCCACGCGGCCCGGAACGCCGCGCGGCCGCCGCTAACCGGCGCTGGATACCGGAAACACCCCGTGGCGCCGCGCCGCCAGCGCGACCACCTGCCCCGCCGCGTAGTGCGGCGCGTCGGGCGGAAGCTCGACGTCCACGTCCACGTCCACAGCGGCGCCGCGCAGGCGGGCGCGCAGCCGCGCGCGCGCGCCGCTGCGCTGCACCGACAGCACCGTGCCCACCCAGTCGCCGGCATCGCCGACGCGCATGTCTTCCGGGCGCACGTAGACCTCCAGCGCATCCGCGGCCGGCAGGCCGGCAGGCCGCGACCAGCGCGCGCCGGCCACGTCCAGCGCGTCGCCGTCGGCCCGCGCCGGCAGGCGGTTGGCCTCGCCGACGAAGCCGTACACGAAGGGCGACGCCGGCCGGTCGTAGATCTCGCCCGGACTGCCGACCTGTTCGATGCGGCCGCGGTTGAGGATCGCCACCCGGTCGGCCAGTTCCAGCGCCTCTTCCTGGTCGTGGGTGACGAACACCGTGGTCAGGCCGGTGCGGTCGTGCAGTTCGCGCAGCCAACCGCGCAGGTCGCGGCGCACCTGCGCGTCCAGCGCGCCGAACGGTTCGTCCAGCAGCAGCACGCGCGGCTCGATCGCCAGCGCGCGCGCCAGGGCCACGCGTTGGCGCTGGCCGCCGGACAGCTGCGTCGGGTAGCGCCCGCCCAGGCCGTCGAGCTGCACCAGCGCCAGCAGTTCCTCCACGCGCGCGTCGATGCGCGCCTTCGGCCAGCGCTGCGCACCGCGCCGCACCTCCAGGCCGAAAGCGATGTTGGCGCGCACGTCCATGTGCCGGAACAGCGCGTAGTGCTGGAACACGAAACCGGCACGGCGCGCCTGCACGCTCAGCGCGGTGGCGTCCTCGCCGTCGAACAGGATGCGGCCCTGCTCGGGCTGCTCCAGCCCGGCGAGCGCGCGCAGCAGGGTGGTCTTGCCCGACCCGGAGGGCCCGAGCAGGGCCAGCAGTTCACCGCTGCGGATGTCCAGACTGACGCCGTCGAGCGCGGGGAATGCGCCGAAACGCTTGCCCAGCTGTTGTATGCGGATGTTCATCGTCACCTCAACGGTGGTGTGCGGCGGCCAGCGACTGGCCATGCCGCCATTCCAGGAAAGTCTTCAGCACCAGCGTCAGCAGCGCGGTGCCGGCCAGCAGCGAGGCGCAGGCGAACGCGGCGCTCCAGGTATGCGCGGAGGGCTCGTTGTAGAGGATCTCTACGTGCAGCGGCAGCGTGTTGGTGCGCCCGCGGATATGCCCGGACACCACCGACACCGCGCCGAACTCGCCCATCGCCCGCGCACTGCACAGCAGCACGCCGTACAGCAGGCCCCAGCGGATGTTGGGCAGGGTCACCTTCCAGAACATCTGCCAAGCATTGGCGCCCAGGGTCAGCGCCGCCAGCTCCTCGTCGCTGCCCTGCTGCTCCATCAGCGGCATCAGTTCGCGGGCGATGAACGGGAAGGTGACGAAGGTGGTGGCCAGCACGATGCCAGGGATCGCAAACACGATGCGCGGCAGCTGCAGCAGCACCTCGCCGATCACCGGCAGGTGCAGGCGCACGCCTTCCTCGATCAGCGGCCACAGCCAGCCGTCACGGCCGAACAGCAGGATGAACACCAGCCCGGCCACCACCGGCGACACCGAGAACGGCAGGTCGATCAGGGTCACCAGCCAGCGTTTGCCGGGGAAGCGGTGCTTGCTCACCACCCACGCCGCGGCGATGCCGAACACCAGGTTGAGCGGGATCACGATGGCGGTGACCAGCAGGGTCAGGCGCACCGCCGCCAGCGCGTCCGAGTCGCTCACCGCGCTCCAGAACGCCTGCGCGCCGCCGCGCAGCGCCTCGACGAACACCAGCAGCAGCGGCAGCAGCAGGAACGAGAGCAGGAAGCCCAGCGCGCCGAGGATCAGCAGCACCCGCACCCAGCGCGGCTCGGTGGTCACGCTGGCCACGCGCGGTGCGGCGCGGCGGCCATCCGCCGCGGCGATCGCCGCCGGCAGCCCGGATACCATCTCGTTCATCGCGCGCCCCTGCGTTGCAGCCGCGCCTGCAGGCTGTTGACCAGCAGCAGCACCAGGAAGGACAGCAGCAGCATCGCCGCGGCGATGGCGGTGGCGCCGGCGTAGTCGAACTCGTCCAGGCGGATGGTGATCAGCAGCGGCGCGATCTCGGTGGCGAACGGCAGGTTGCCGGCGATGAAGATCACCGAGCCGTACTCGCCCACCCCACGCGCGAACGCCAGCGCGAAACCGGTCAGCATCGCCGGCCACAACGTGGGCACGACCACGCGCGCGATGGTCTGCCAGCGGCTGGCGCCCAGCGTCGCGGCCGCTTCCTCCAGTTCGCGCTCGGCTTCGGCCAGTACCGGCTGCACGATGCGCACCACGAACGGCAGGCCGACGAACACCAGCGCGACCACGATGCCTACCGGCGTGTAGGCGACCTTCAGGCCCAGCGGCTCAAGCCAGCGCCCGACCCAGCCCTGCCCGCCGTACAGCGCGGTGAGCGCGATGCCGGCCACCGCGGTGGGCAGGGCGAACGGCAGGTCGATCATCGCATCGAACAGGCGCCGGCCCGGGAAGCGGTAGCGCACGAACACCCAGGCCACCCAGGTGCCCATCAGCGTATTGAACGTTGCC
This sequence comes from Stenotrophomonas sp. MYb238, assembly GCF_009496535.1. GTDB lineage: Bacteria > Pseudomonadota > Gammaproteobacteria > Xanthomonadales > Xanthomonadaceae > Stenotrophomonas. The sequence goes on along the minus strand of NZ_WIDL01000005.1, from coordinate 156,137 downwards.
GCGGCGAAGGCGGTGCCGAAGCTCAGCCGCAGCGCCGACAGCACGCGCGGCTCGCTCCATATGCGCCAGATGCCGTCCACGCCCAGCCCGGCCGCGCGCAGGAACACGCCGGCCAGCGGGATCAGCACGATCAGCCCCAGCCAGAACACGGTGATGCCCATGCCGACGCCGAAGCCGGGCAGTACCCGGCGCCGGCGCCGCGCCTGCGGCAACGCTTGCATGCCTGCGGCCACCTATTTGCTCGCCTGGATCTGGTCGAACACGCCGCCGTCGGCGAAGTGCTCGGCCTGCGCCTTCTGCCACGAGCCGAACGCCTCGCGGATGGTCACCAGCCGCACCTGCGGGAAGCGCGCCACGTCGGCCGGCGCAGCCAGTTCGGGATGGCGTGGGCGGTAGTAGTGGCGCGCAGCGATGCGCTGGCCCTCGGCCGAATACAGGTACTGCAGGTAGGCCTGCGCCACCTCGCGGGTGCCGTGGCGGTCGACGTTGCGGTCGATCAGCGCCACCGAGGGCTCGGCCAGGATCGACAGCCGCGGCACCACGATCTCGAACTTGTCCAGGCCCAGTTCCTCCTGCGCCAGGAAGGCCTCGTTCTCCCAGGCCAGCAGCACGTCGCCGATGCCGCGCTGGACGAAGGTGGTGGTGGCGCCGCGCGCGCCGGTATCCAGCACCGGCACGTTGCGGAACAGCGCGCGCATGTAGGTGAGGATGCGCTCGCGGTCACCCTTGAAGATGTGCTCGGCATAGGCCCAGGCGGCGAGGTAGTTCCAGCGCGCGCCGCCGGAGGTCTTCGGGTTGGGCGTCACCACCGACACGCCGGCGCGCAGCAGGTCCGGCCAGTCGCGGATGCCCTTGGGGTTGCCCTTGCGCACCAGGAACACGATGGTCGAGGTATACGGCGCGCTGTTGTCGGGCAGGCGCGATTCCCAGTCGGCCGGCAGCAGCCTGGCCTTCTGCGCGATCGCGTCCACGTCGTAGGCCAGCGCCAGCGTGACCACGTCGGCCTGGATGCCGTCGATCACCGCGCGCGCCTGCTTGCCGGAACCGCCGTGCGAGGTCTCCACGGCGACGGTGTCGCCGCGGGTTTCCTTCCAGTGGCGGGCGAAGGCGGCGTTGAAATCGCGGTACAGCTCGCGGGTGGGATCGTAGGACACGTTGAGCAGCTGCACGTCGCGGGCGAACGCGCCGCCGGAGAGCAGGGTCAGCAGGAAGGCCAGCGAAGCCAGGCCGGCGCGGGAACGGAAGGTCTGGGTCATGGGGGATGCTCCGTCAGAAGGAAACCTGCAGGCGCGAGAACACGGCTTTCTCGGCAGGCAGGGCGGCGCCGCCGGACGCGGCATCGAAGCGGCTGTGCAGGTAGTTGGTCGCCAGCCTGAGGTTGGCCGTCAGGTACCAGTTCGCGCCGAGCGTCCAGGCGCGCACGCGCGAGGCGGAAGCGGCCGGATCGGCATAGAACGGGAATGCGTCGTCGTCGATGTCCAGCACGCCGTAGCGTGCCGTCAGCTCGAACGCGCCCAGGCCGCCGTTGCTGCCGAACGGCCGGGACGGCGTCACCCCGCGGTAGCCCGCGTCCTCGCCGCTGAGCACGTAGCTGGCGGTGGCCTGCCAAGCGCGGTGTTGCAGCGCCGCGCGGCGGCCGTCGCGCGCCACCTCCTGCCGCGACACGATGTACTCGCCCTGCAGGCCGAATCCGTCGCGGTAGAACCAGCCCTGCGGCGACCAGCGGCGATGGCTGCCGTCGGCCAGCACCGTGCCGCGGTAGCTGAAGAAGGTCGCCTGCCCCGGCGTGCGGTAGCGCGGCAGGAAACTGCTGCCGGCGCCGTGCTTCTCGCCCGAGCTCGCGCCCAGGCCGAATCCCAGCCCCGCCCAGGCGCTGCCCGTGCCCTTCAAGGGTTCGAAGAACACGCGACCGGCGAACTCGACATCGTCGTCCGGATTGCCGGTGGCCGCGTCGCGGCCATCTACCGCGCCATTGAACACGCCCAGCGCGTAGCTGAATTTTCCCTTGGCGACTTCGCCCTGCAACTGCACGCCCAGGTCGCGGTTGGGGGCCAGTTCGCTGGCCAGCGCGCGTTCGACATCGACCAGCGCGGAAGAGGACTGCAGGCGCTCCAGCCCGACCGGCGAGGTGAACCTGCCCACGCGCACGGTGTACGCCGGGTCGAAGCGCAGGTCGGCATAGGCATCGACGATGCTGGCGCTGTCGCCGGCGAACTCCGGGGTGAAACGGTAGGCCAGCAGCCGGCCCAGCGATCCCTCCAGCGTCGGCCGCGCGGTGCGCAGCAGGAAGGTGTCGTTCTGGCTGCTGTTGCCGAGGAACACCCGCGCATCACCCTGCAGCAGGCCGCGCAGCCTCAGTTCGTAATTGCCGTCGCCGGAAGTGAAGGCGGCGCCCTTGTGGTCGACCGCAACCCTCGGCGCGGCCTTGGCGGTGGCCACGCGTTCTTCTTCCTGCAGCTCCAGGCGGCGTTCGAGGATGCGCAGGCGCTGGTCCAGGTCGGCCAGGCCGGCACCGTCGGCGGGTGCGCCGCCAGATACGCCGGCCAGGCGCTCCAGCCGCTCCAGGCGCTGCTGCAGCTGTTCCACGGTAGGCGCCTGCGCCCACGCCGATGCCGCCGCTCCGCACAGCGCCACGGCCAGGCTGAGGGACAACAGCTTCCTGGTCGGCGCGGTGGACGGGAGGGGGAGCGCGGTCATCGAAGGTTCCTTGCGAAGGCGTGGGTGGGAGCGTCGATGCTGCGGGCGCACACGCGGGCGGAGAAATGACTTCGGCCGTGGCGCTTATAGCCATTCCCCATGAAACCGGCGGCGATGCCGCCCGGCCGCTAGAATCGGCACTCCTTCCATCGCAAGCCCCCGCCATGACCGCCAACGCGAACACTTCCCCGCTCACCCGGCATTACGCCGAGGAACTGGACGCCATCCGCGCGCAGGGGTTGTTCAAGTCCGAACGCATCATCACCAGCCCGCAGTCGGCCGAGATCACCCTGGACGACGGCCGCAGCGTGCTGAACTTCTGCGCCAACAACTACCTGGGCCTGGCCGACCACCCGGACCTGATCCAGGCCGCCAAGGACGCGCTGGACAGCCACGGTTTCGGCATGGCCTCGGTGCGCTTCATCTGCGGCACCCAAGACCTGCACAAGCAGCTGGAAGCGCAGATCGCCGCCTTCTTCGGCAAGGACGACACCATCCTCTACGCCGCCTGCTTCGACGCCAATGGCGGCCTGTTCGAGCCGCTGCTGGGCGAGAACGACGCGATCATCTCCGACGCGCTCAACCATGCCTCGATCATCGACGGCGTGCGCCTGTGCAAGGCCAAGCGTTTCCGCTACGCCAACTGCGACATGGCCGACCTAGAAGCGCAGCTGCAGGCCGCCGATGCCGCCGGCTGCAGGACCAAGCTGATCACCACCGACGGCGTGTTCTCGATGGACGGCTTCATCGCCCCGCTGGACGAGATCACCGCGCTGGCGAAGAAGTACGGCGCGCTGGTGCACATCGACGAATGCCACGCCACCGGCTTCCTCGGCGCCACCGGCCGCGGCTCGGCCGAGGTCAAGGGCGTGCTGGACCGCATCGACATCATCACCGGCACCCTCGGCAAGGCCATGGGCGGCGCGCTGGGCGGCTTCACCTGCGCCAGCGCCGAAGTGATCGAGCTGCTGCGCCAGCGTTCGCGCCCGTACCTGTTCTCCAACTCGCTGCCGCCGCACGTGGTCGCCGCCGGCATCAAGGCCTTCGACATGCTCGACAAGGCCGGCGACCTGCGCGAAAAGCTGGCCGAGAACACCGCCTATTTCCGCCAGAAAATGACCGCCGCCGGGTTCGACGTGAAGCCGGGCGTGCATCCGATCAGCCCGGTGATGCTGTACGACGCCCCGCTCGCGCAGAAGTTCGCGCAGCGCCTGCTCGAGGAAGGCATCTACGCGATCGGATTCTTCTTCCCGGTGGTGCCGAAGGGACAGGCGCGCATCCGCACCCAGATGAGCGCGGCGCACAGCCGCGACCACCTGGACCGCGCTATCGACGCCTTCACCCGCATCGGCCGGGAACTGGGTGTCATCAAGGGCTGATCCCGCTCAATCGTACAAACGGCAACAGGCGCCTGAGGGCGCCTGTTCCGTATCCGGCCAGAGGAAGTGGATCCAGCGGACATCGCATCTTCCGTGCAGGGCCACGAAGGCCCGCAGCTACGAAGGCTAGTTCTTGGCGGCCGGCGCCGCGGCGGCGCCATCGGGCGTATTGCCGCGCGCCACGCGGATGCCGTTGGCCTTCATCCACGCGTCGAACTGGTCGGCGCTCATGTTCTTTCCTTCCTGCTGCATCAGGAAGCGGTAGTTGCCCAGCGCGTCCTTCTCCGCCATCGGCGCCTCCACCGTCACCGTGACCGGCTTGTCCTCGATGGCCGCGGCCACCGGCTTGCCGGACGACGCGCAACCGGCCAGGACCGCGGCTGCCGCCGCGCCCGATAAAAAAACCGCAGTGCGGATGAAAGCTGGCATGGCCGCTCGACCTCGCTGGGAACAGGCCTACAGCCTAATCATGTACTTGAGAAAATCAAGCTATACACATGAATTTCATGGAGAAATTTCATGAATCGGCGCGCGATTCGGCTGAATGGGCGGCCAGCGCTTCCAGCTCCTGCGCTTCCAGCACGCGCCACTGCCCCTTGGCCAGCTCGCCCAGCTGCACCGGCCCGATCGCTACCCGCATCAACCGCAGCACCTCGAAACCCAGCACCTCCAGCAACCGCCGGATGTGCCGGTTGCGCCCCTCGTCCAGCACGATCTCCAGCCACGCGGTGCGCCCGCCCTGGCGCAGGACGGCAACCGAATGCGCGGCCAGGCGTTCGCCGGCATCGTCGATCCCGTCATGCATGCGCGCCAGCTGCGCCGCATCGGGCACGCCATCGATCTGCACGCGATAGGTCTTCAACGGCCCGGTCGCCGGGTCGGTCAGCCGCGCCGCCCATTCCGGGTCGTTGCTGAAGAACAGCAGCCCTTCGCTGGCCTTGTCCAGGCGGCCGACCGGCGCCAGCCATGGCAGGCCGGCACCGTCGAAGCAACGGTAGACAGTGTCCCTGCCCTGCTCGTCGCGGACGGTGGTGACCAGGCCGCGCGGCTTGTTCAACGCCACATACAGGCGCTGCGCCGCCACGATGGGCTGGCCATCCATCGTGACGCGCTGCCGCGTCGGGACGACGGGGAATTCAGGATCCCGCACCACACGGCCATCCACGCCGACCCTGCCGGCCAGCACGCGGCGCGCGGCTTCGGTGCGCGAGCACACGCCCGCCTTGGACAGCACGCGCGCCAGGCCATGGCGCGGCGCCGGGTCGGCTGTCGCGGCCTTCTTGGCACGGCTTGCCGGGGACGAAACGCGATGCCCGCCCTGTCTGGCGGGGCGGGCATCCGGATCGGGCCTGCGCGGCATGGAGAGGCCCTGGACGCTGCGTGCCGCTTACTTGACCTCGGCCGCCGGCTTGGCTTCGGCCGCACCTTCGGCCGGCGCCGCCGCCTTGACCACGCGCACGCCGCGCGCCTTCATCCAGGCGTCGAACTCGTCGGCGGTCATGCGCTTGCCGTTCTGGCTCATGTCGAAGCGCCACGGCGTGTTGTCGTACTGCGTCTGCGGCTTGTAGGCCGCCGGATCGTTGGGGTTGATCGCCGGACGCGCCGGCATCGCGCTGGCGACGTTGTTGCAGCTTTCCACGCGCAGGCGCATCAGCACGCGGTCGAGCGACTGTTCGTCGCTGGAGTTCGAGGTCAGCACGCCCGACGGCATGCCCAGCTGCCCCTGGCGGGCATACAGCTCTTCGGCGACCGGCTCGATCACCGTGGCCGGCAGCGGCGGCGGCACGACGGTGCTGGCCGAGCAATCGACGGCTGCGTGGGCGGCGGGGACGAAAACCAGGGCCATGGCGCCGGCCAGTGCGATACGCAGCATCGGTATTTCCATTCGAGCGGGGAACGCGGCGAGTGTAGGCATGCCCCGCAGGGCTTTCAACCTTCGCGGCAGGGTTCGCGCAAAGCGCGCTTCGCCGCATCCGCGACGGGCAGCCGATCCATGATCGGCGCAAGCGCCGCGCTTTCCGGCGCAGAACAAAAAAACAAGGCCCGGCTTTCGCCGGGCCTTGTTCGAATCAACCGATACGTCCGATCAGTTCTGGACGTTCAGCTCGGTGCGACGGTTCTTGGCGCGACCTTCCGGATTGTCCGAACCATCCGGGTTGGTGTTCGGGGCAATCGGACGGCTCTCGCCGTAGCCGATCGGACCCTGCAGGCGCGACGCGGCGACACCGTTGGTGGTCAGGTAGTCGTACACAGCCTTGGCGCGACGCTCGGACAGCTTCTGGTTGTAGGCGTCGGTACCCTTCGAGTCGGTGTGACCGGCGACTTCAACGCGCAGTTCCGGGTAACGCTTCAGGATCTCGCTGGCCTCGCTCAGGATCGCGACGGCATCCGGACGCAGCGTCGACTTGTCGAAGTCGAAGTTCACGCCCTTCAGGTCGATCGAAACCGGAACCGGGCAGCCGTCCGGACCGACGATCTGGCCAGCCTGCGAGTTCGGGCACTTGTCGTCGCAGTTGTTGACGCCGTCACCGTCGTCGTCCAGGTCGGCGCAGCTCGGCGCGACCGGAGCCGGCGGCGGCGGGGCAACGGCGGCAACCGGGGCCGGGCCCAGCGGGATCACGACGCCGACCGAAGCCAGCACGTCGCCGAACCAGTCGTTGTCCTTGCCAGCCAGGCGCGGGTTCACGCTCTGGTCGTCGAAATCGGCGCGGTAGGCGATTTCGGCACGCACGGCGACGCGCTTGTCGAAGGTGGTCTGCAGACCGGCGCCGACCTTGGCGGCCAGGTTGCCGTCCTTGCGGTCAATCGGCGAGTTCAGCGAGTTGACGACGTACTCTTCCTCGGCCTTCTGGTAACCCAGGCCGAACAGCAGGTACGGGTTCCAGCCACGGCCTTCCTGGATGAAGTGGCGACGCAGGTCGAGCGACACGCCGTACTGCGACCAGTTCAGATCCTTGTTCTTGTCGAAGTTCGGGTTCTGGTAGTTCAGCTCGCCGTCCAGCGACCAGTTCGGGCTGATGAACTTGCCCAGGCCCAGGGAGGCGAACGGAGCGTCGTTGGTGCCACGGTCCTTGTCCTGGAAGTTGAAGCCGGTCGAACCGGTCAGGTACCAGCGATCATCGAATTCCTGCGCCGACGCAGCCTGGGCAAACGCCAGACCACCCAGCAGCGCGGCGGTAAGGATCTTCTTGTTCATGAATACAACTCCTTGTTTCGGGGGTATGAAACCGGTAATGGCATGGTCCAGCACAGCGATTTCGTTCGTCGCGTCCGAAAGATGGCCGTTTCCGCACGCCAACGCGGTGCACATTATGCGCTGGGCCGTGAAGACGACGTTAACGGCTATATAACAAATGACGCAGCCCCGGACCTTGGTCGGCCGGTGAAGCGCCACCCTATACAGCTTGGTAAAAACACGCAATAGCCAAGCGGGGCGGGCGTTTCGGGCCATTCCACGTCGCCCGGGAAATCCAGCACGCGAGGGACCGCGGCGGCGCCCCATGTCGTCTTCACCTGAACGGCGCCTGCGTATCATGGCGTCGCCTCCTCACCGAACGGAACTTTTCCATGAAAGCTGTCGGCCTGAGCCGTTACCTGCCCATCGAGGACCCCCGCGCCCTGGAAGACGTCGAACTTCCACCGCCCGCCGCGCCGCAGGGACAGGACCTGCTGGTGGGCGTGCAGGCCGTCTCGGTCAACCCGGTGGATACGAAACTGCGCCGTTCGGGCACGGGCGAGGAAATCCCGCACCGCGTGCTGGGGTTCGACGCGGCGGGTGTCGTGCTGGCGACCGGTCCGGAGGTGACCGCCTTCGAAGTCGGCGACGAGGTCTATTACGCCGGCGACGTCACCCGCCCCGGCTGCGATGCCCAGCTGCAGCTGGTGGACGAACGGCTGGTCGGCCGCAAGCCGGCGACGCTGGATTTCGCCGAGGCCGCGGCGCTGCCGCTGACCACGCTCACGGCGTGGGAACTGCTGTTCCAGCGCATGCCCTACCAGCTGGACGGGCGGCGCAACGCCGGCCGGGTCCTGCTGGTCATCGGCGGTGCGGGCGGCGTGGGGTCGATGGCGATCCAGCTGGGCCGCCATGCGGGGTTCACCGTGGTGGCGACCGCCTCGCGCAAGGAAACCCGGGCGTGGTGCCGGCAACTGGGCGCCGAGCACGTCATCGATCACCGCCAGCCGCTGGCGCCGCAGCTGCACGCGCTCGGTATCGCCCAGGTGGACGCCGCGCTCAACCTGGCCGACACCGACCGCTACTGGCAGCCGCTGGGCGAACTGCTGGCCCCGCAGGGGCATGTCGGCCTGATCGTGGAACCGGCCGGCGACCTGCGCATCGGCGATCCGTACAAGGCCAAGTGCATCGGCATCCACTGGGAATTCATGTTCGCGCGGGCGCGTTTCCGCACCGCCGACATGATCGAACAGCACCGCATCCTCACACGCGCCGCCAGCCTGATCGACGCCGGGGAACTGCGTTCCACGCTGACCCGGCGCATGGGCGCGATCAACGCCGCCAACCTGCGCGAGGCGCACCGGCTGCTGGAAGCGGGCAGCGCCACCGGCAAGCTGGCGCTCGAGGGCTGGGACTGAGGCGCGCAGATACCTGGCGAATCCCACCGCAGGCACCCGGCGTGCCTGCCACTTCCCTCCTTCCCTGCCCATGCCGATGCCCTCGTTTCCATCATTCCCGCGCCTGCTGCAGCTGCTGCTGGGCCTTTTCCTGTTCGGCATCGCCTCGGCGCTGATGATCCGCGCCGGCATCGGCATCGCACCCTGGGACGTGCTGTCGCAGGGCATCTCGCTGCGCAGCGGACTGGCGTTCGGCCTGGTCACCAACCTGGTGGGCATCGCCGTGCTGCTGATGTGGTGGCCGCTGCGGCAGCGGCCGGGGCTGGGCACGGTACTCAACGTCCTGCTGATAGGCCCCAGCGCCCAGCTCGGGCTGCATCTCGTGCCGGCGGCGCAGGGACTGGCGTGGCAGGTGCTGCTGTTCCTGGCGGGGCTGGTGCTGCTGGCCATCGCCACGGGCCTCTATATCGGCGCGCGCCTGGGACCGGGACCGCGCGACGGGCTGATGACCGGCCTGCACGCGCGCAGCGGCTGGGCGATATGGAAGGTACGCACGCTGATCGAAGCGGCGGCGCTGGCGGTGGGTTGGGCGCTGGGCGGCAACGTCGGGCTGGGCACGCTGGCGTTCGCGCTGCTGATCGGGCCGCTGTGCGGGATCACCCTGCCCCTGTTCGACCGCCGCGGCCCGGCGACGCCGCCCGCCGCGGCCCCGTCGGCCGACTGAGCCACTTGCCGCAGGCAGGGTTTCGCGGCACGCTGGCCTGATCCGTACGCAAGCGTATCCATCATGACGCCAGCCACCGACACCGCCTATCCCCATCTGTTCGCGCCGCTGGACCTGGGCTTCACCCGGCTCCGCAACCGCATCCTGATGGGCTCGATGCACACCGGGCTCGAAGACCACGCCCGCGACTTTCCCAAGCTGGCCGCCTACTTCGGCGAACGCGCCGCTGGCGGCGCCGCGCTGCTGGTCACCGGCGGCTTCTCGCCCAACATCGCCGGCTGGCTGGCGCCGTTCGGCAGCAAGCTGTCCTGGCCGTGGGAAGTGGGCCGGCACCGGCAGGTCACCGCCGCCGTGCACGGCCATGGCGCCCACATCTGCCTGCAGCTGCTGCACGCCGGACGCTACGCCTACCACCCCTTGCAGGTGGCGCCGTCGAAGCTGAAGGCGCCGATCAACCCGTTCACGCCGCGCGCGTTGTCGGCGCGCGGCGTCGAGCGCCAGATCGCCAGTTACGCCCGCGCCGCCCGGCTGGCGCGCGAGGCCGGCTACGACGGCGTCGAGGTGATGGGTTCGGAAGGCTATCTGATCAACGAGTTCGTCGCCCCGCGCACCAACAAGCGCAGCGATGACTGGGGCGGCGATGCCGACAGGCGCATGCGTTTCGCGGTGGAGATCGTGCGCCGCATCCGCGAGGCCTGCGGCCCGGACTTCATCATCGTCTACCGGCTCTCGCTGCTGGACCTGGTGGAGGACGGCAGCAACTGGGAGGAAATCCTGCGGCAGGCCCGCGCGATCGAGGCCGCCGGCGCGACCCTGATCAATTCCGGCATCGGCTGGCACGAGGCGCGCGTGCCGACCATCGCCACCTCGGTGCCGCGCGCGGCCTTCGCCGGCGTCACCGCCAAGCTGCGCCCGCACGTGAACGTGCCGGTGATCGCGGTCAACCGCATCAACATGCCCGACGTGGCCGAACGGGTGCTGGCCGACGGCCAGGCCGACATGGTCTCGCTGGCGCGGCCGCTGCTGGCCGACCCGCAGTGGCCGGCCAAGGCCCGCGCCGGGAAACCCGAGACCATCAATACCTGCATCGCCTGCAACCAGGCCTGCCTGGACCACGTCTTCGTCAACAAGCGCGCCACCTGCCTGGTCAATCCGCGCGCCGCGCACGAGACCGAACTGGTCTATCGCCCCACCGCCGCCGCCAAGCGCGTGGCGGTGGTCGGCGCAGGCCCGGCCGGCCTGGCCTGCGCCACGGTCGCGGCCGAGCGCGGCCACGCCGTCACCCTGTTCGACGCGGCCGGGGAGATCGGCGGCCAGTTCAACGTGGCCAAACGCATCCCCGGCAAGGAGGAGTTCCACGAGACCCTGCGCTACTTCCGCCATCGCCTGGCCGATACCGGCGTGGACGTGCGCCTGGGCACCCGGGTGGACGCGCCGATGCTGGCCGGCTTCGACGAGGTCGTGGTGGCCACCGGCATCTCGCCGCGCAGGGTGGACTTCCCCGGCGCCGACCACCCGATGGTGGTCAGCTACCTGGACGTGCTGCAGGGCCGCGTCCAGGCCGCGGACAGGGTGGCCATCATCGGCGCTGGCGGCATCGGCTTCGACGTCGGCGAATTCCTGGTGCAGGAAGGCCCCTCGCCGTCGCTGGACCCGGCGCGCTGGATGGCCGAGTGGGGCGTGGACGCCAGCTTCGAAAGCCGCGGCGCGCTGGCGCGACCGCAACCGGAGGCGCCGGCGCGCAAGGTATGGCTGCTGCAGCGCAGCCCCGGCAAGCCCGGCGCCCGCCTCGGCAAGACCACCGGCTGGATCCACCGCGCCACGCTCAAGGCCAAGGGCGTGCAGATGCTGGGCGGCGTGGAATACCTCGGGGTGGACGACCGCGGCCTGCGCATCCGCGTCGAGGGCACCGAGCAGCTGCTGGACGTCGGCACCGTGGTGGTCTGCGCCGGGCAGGAGCCGATGCGCGCGCTGGCCGATGCGCTGGCGGCGGCCGGCATCAGCGCCCATGTCATCGGCGGTGCCGACGTGGCCGCCGAACTGGACGCCAAGCGCGCGATCGACCAGGGCAGCCGCGTGGCCACCGCGCTCTAGCATCGTCTCCCGGCTCCCTACCGGAGCCGGTCCCTGCCGGCCCGGTCGCAGCGCAGGGGAGCGAGCGGAAACGGACATCGGCCGGCGCCGACCGCATGCCTGTGCAGCCATCATTCAGCCGCGCGCCTTCCTTCCGCAGGCGGACCTGCACCCCGCAGCCAGCCCTGTTTTCGTGATGGAAACCACATCTTGCGCCGGGTACGGAAGGCTCGACCGGTGCTCCGATGGCGATTCCGGAGGATGCAACGAAGCTGAATGTCAAGAATGCGCATTCAGGATGTGTTTCGGATCGCCCCCCTACCTTGCGCCGACTTTCCGCTCACCCCCCAGTTCCGGTGAGCACGGCGCGGCCCCCACGATCATCGATCAAGGGCTGCCCACGGGGCGGCCCCGATGCCATGGCCGCCTCCCCATGACGCCAAGCCCAGTCGTCCGGTTCCCTGCCCGCGTGGAGGAACAGGCAGGCTGCGGCCCACACGGAGCAAGGAGACCTATGAAACTGGCCTGGATTCTCTGGCTGTCGCAGTTGTTGCCGCAGCCGGCCGCCGATTCGCTGTGCCTGAGTACCACCGTCTATCTGGAAGCCCGCGACCAGACCCTCCGCGGCCAGCAGGCCGTGGCCGAAGTCGCGCTGCGCCGCCTCGACAGCGGGCTGTGGGGCGATTCGATGTGCCAGGTGGTGACCGCGCGCAAGCAGTTCGCCCCCACCCTAGTGGCACCGGATACCCGGCTGCGCAACAACGACGCCTGGGCAGAGGCGGTGGACGTGGCCTTCGCCGCCGAGCGCAACTGGGCGCTGCCGGCCGGCCAGCGCAAGGAGATCGTGCCCGGCGCCAGCCACTTCGCCGCGCACGCCATCGCCAGCCCGAGCTGGCGCAATGCCTACCAGGTCGCGACCATCGGCGGGCATACCTTCTACAAGGTGCAGTCGCTCAAGCCGCGCGCCTCCTGAGGCGGCGGCGCCATCGCGCGCCGGTCACACCGACCGACGCGCCCGGGACGATAATGGGGGGTCATTCCACCCCCGAGGTACCCGATGAAGCTCTACACCAAGCCCGGCGCCTGCTCCCTGGCCGACCACATCGCGCTGATCTGGTCCGGCCTGCCTTTCGAGGCGCAGATCGTGGATTACGCGACCATGAAGTCGCCCGAATACATGGCCATGAACCCTGCCGGCGCGGTGCCGGTGCTGGAAGACGGCGGCTGGGTGCTGACCCAGAACGCGGCCATCCTGCACTACATCTGCGACAAAGCGCCGGCCGCCGGCCTGGACGGCGGCAGCGACCCGCGCACCCGCGCCGAGGTGAACCGCTGGCTGTCCTTCGTCAACGCCGACCTGCACCCGCTGTATTACCCGATCTTCGGCTCGACCAAGTACCTGGAAGACGAGACCGTCATCGCCCGCACCCAGCAGAACTCGCGCGACAAGCTGAAGGGCCTGTACCAGCGCCTGGACGACCGCCTGGCGCAGGTGGAATGGCTGGGCGGCACGCCGCGTCCGACCATCGCCGATGCCTACACCTATGTGACCCTGCGCTGGGCGCGCGGCCTGAAGATCGACCTGGCCGGCATGGACGCGCTGGGCCGCTTCGAGCAGCGCATGCTGGCCGATCCGGCGGTGCAGGCCGCGCTGAAGGCCGAAGGCCTGGAATAAGCGCGCATCGCCGCACGGCCCCCCGGGCCGCTGGTCGCAGGCCGGCGGCCCGTCGCGTTTCGGGGCGTGCGTCAGCGCACCGACAACGTCGCCACCAGCCGTGGCCGCTCACGGTAGAGCGCGGGATAGAGCCGCTTCAGCGCCTGCACCTTCGGCAGGTCGTTGATGCGGATGTACGGCGCATCCGGATGCAGGGCGAGATAGTTCTGGTGGTAGTCCTCGGCCGCGTAGAAACGCCTGCCGCCATCGACCCGCGTCACCACCGGCGCGGCGAACACGCCACTGCGCTGCAGCTGGTCGATGTAGGCCAGCGTCGCCGCACGCTGCGCCGCGTCGTCGGCATAGACCGCCGACCGGTATTGGCTGCCACGGTCCGGTCCCTGCCGGTCCAGCTGCGTGGGGTCGTGCACCACCGAGAAGAACACCTGCAGCAGCTGCGCGTAGCCGACCTGCGCCGGGTCGTAGGTCACCTGCACCGCTTCGGCGTGGCCGGTCCTGCCCGTACCGACGCGCGCATAGCCGGCATCGACCGCGCTGCCGCCGATGTAGCCGGACACCGCGCTCTCCACGCCCTTCACGTGCTGGAACACGCCCTGCACGCCCCAGAAGCAGCCGCCGGCGAACACCACGCGGGCATGCCTCACGCCAGGCTGGCGCAGATCGGCGATGCCGACCGGCGCGGGAACATCCACCACCGCCGACGCCGCGAGCACCGGGCGATCGAGGCTGAGCACACCCGACACCAGCAGGACGGCGACGAGGAAGGCAATGCCGCCGGCAACCAGTTTTTCCATCGCGGGCTTCATCGCCGGCCTCCGTGGGTCAACCGAAGGTAAAGGCGTAGGCGCGCACGCCCGGATCGAGGAACTCGATCTCGAAGCTGCGTTCCTTCACATCGCCGCCCTGGCGGATCAGCTGGTACAAGCGGTTGCCGTCCACCTGTCCCTGGCCATCGGCATCCACATCGCCGCCGGCCATCGCAGCGGGCGCATGGCCGTCGATGCGCACCCGGAAACGCACCGGCCTGCCGGCCGCCTGCGGCGCCATCACCAGATGCAGGTCGCGCGCATGGAAGCGGAATGCGATGCGGCCGTCCGCCTGCTCCAGCCGCGCATCCTCGTCGCCGACGGTCCAGCGTCCGCCCAGCGCCCATTGGTTGAGCCGCAGCGTGGCCGGCACGGTGTAGTCGAACACAGTGCCTGCGCGCAGCCCGCCCGGCGAAGCGAAGTTCTCCGCGCGCGCATGGCCGATGTAGGTTTCCGGCGACCGCAGGTTGGCCATGTCCGCCTCGCGCTGCACGCCATCGCCCACGGCAGCGACCGTTTTCACCGGCGCGGCATCACCGAGCAAGGTGTTGCCCGCCTCGCGCAGCAGCTGGCGGATGATCCTTTCGGATTGCCCGTATTCGCCTTCGCCGAAGTGATGGGCGCGGATGCGCCCCTGCGCGTCGACGAAGTAGTGCGCGGGCCAGTAACGGTTGTCGAACCCGCGCCAGATGGCGAAATCGTTGTCGAGCGCGACCGGCCAAGCGACGCCCAGGCTCTCCACCGCCCGCTGCACGTTGCGCACGTCGCGCTCGAACGCGAACTCCGGCGCATGCACGCCGATCACCACCAGCCCATGGTCGCGATAGCGCTCGTACCACCCGCGCACGTGCGGCAGCGCGCGCAGGCAGTTGATGCAGGAATAGGTCCAGAAATCCACCAGCACCACCTTGCCGCGCAGGCCCTGCGCGTCCAGCGGCGGACTGTTGAGCCAGCCGGTGGCGCCTGCCAGCGACGGCAGCGTGCCCTCGACCGGCAGTGCCGGCCGCGCGGCATCGGTCGCCATCATCATCATCGGACCGCCCGCCGCCGGCGCGGGCGCGGGCAGCGCGTCGAGCAACCCCTGCTCCAGGCGCGCGGTGCTTACGGTAGACAGCCGGGTCAGCACGCCGGTGTCCCAGCCCATCGCGATCGCGGCCACCGCCAGCAACGCGGCCGCGCCCAGCCCGCGCCGGATCCATTCGCCCGCCCCCAGGTGCCGCTTCAACGCGGCGAACATGCGGCCGCCAATCCACACCGCCAGCGCCAGCGACGTCGCCGCCCCCAGCGCGTAGGCCAACAGCAGGCCGCTGGTGCCGATGTTCGCGCCCTGCAGCGCCGCGCCGGTGAGGATCAGGCCAAGGATCGGGCCGGCGCAGGGTGCCCACAGCAACCCCGTGGCGATACCGATCAGCAGCGAACTGCCGACGCCGCTGCCTTCGCCCGCCGAAGCGTCCAACCGCCCACCCAGCCGCTGCAGCGGCGACAGCAGCCGGTTGGCGAGCGCGGGCCACAGCAGGGCCAGCGCGAAAACCGCCATCATCGCCAGCGCGATCCAGCGCCCCAGCTGGTTGGCCTGCGCCACCCATTGGCTGCCGACCGCCGCCAGGCTGGCCACCACCACGAACATCAGGGCCATGCCGGCCAGCAGCGGCAGTCCGCTGCGCAGGAACGGGCGGTCCGAGCGCGCGAACACGAACGGCAGCACCGGCAGGATGCAGGGGCTGAGGATCGTGAGCACACCGCCGAGATAGGCCAGCAGGAGCAGCAGCATGGAAAGTCCTTTGTGTAGTCGAAGGGGGGCTCAGGCCGCGATGAAGTCCATGGCCACGCCGTTCATGCAGTAGCGCAGCCCGGTCGGGCGCGGACCGTCGTCGAACACGTGGCCCAGATGGCCGCCGCAGCGTCGGCAATGCACCTCCACCCGCAGCATGCCGAAGGTGGTGTCGCGGTCCTCGCCGACCGCGCCGTGCAGCGGCGCCCAGAAGCTCGGCCAGCCGGTGCCGCTGTCGAACTTGGTGGCCGAGGAGAACAGCGCCAGCGCGCAGCCGGCGCAATGGAAGGTGCCGCGCCGGTGCTCGCCGTCGAGCGGGCTGCTGAAGGCGCGCTCGGTGCCCTGCCCGCGCAGCACCGCGTACTGTGCCGGGGTCAGCTGCCGCCGCCATTGCGTGTCGCTGCGCATGACCTCGAAGGTGCCCCGGCTGGCCGGGGGCGCCGGGGCGGCGCGGCTGCAGGCGCCAATGCCGGACAGTCCGGCCGCGGCCAGCGTGCCGCCGATGCCCAGCAACCTGCGACGGGTAAGGGACATGGCCGGTCTCCAGGCAGGAACGATGCGGCCATGCTGCGCCCGCGGCGATCAACGAATCCTCACGCGGAGTTAAATTTTCCGTGACACATCGGCGCCGGGTTCCACCGACAATGGAGGCTACTCCCCGCCGGCCGGACGTGCCGATGAACCGCGCCAAACGTGTGCTGATCGTCGAGGACGATGTCCACATCGCCAACCTGCTGCGCATGCACCTGCGCGACGAGGGCTACGAGGTGACCCACGCGGCCACCGGCGACGACGGCCTGCGCCTGCTCGAGAACGACACCTGGAGCGCGCTGGTGCTGGACCTGATGCTGCCCGGCGTGGACGGCCTGGAGATCTGCCGGCGCGCGCGGGCGATGACCCGCTACACGCCGATCATCATCACCAGCGCGCGCGCCAGCGAAGTGCACCGCATCCTGGGCCTGGAACTGGGCGCGGACGACTACCTGGCCAAACCCTTCTCGATGCTGGAGCTGGTCGCGCGGGTCAAGGCGCTGCTGCGGCGGGTCGAGGCGATGGCGCAGAACGCGCGCATCGATGCCGGCGCGATCGACGTGGCCGGCCTCCGCATCGATCCGGTCGCGCGCACCGCGCAGGTCGACGGCGCCGCGCTGGAACTGACGCCGCGCGAATTCGACCTGCTGCATTTCTTCGCCCGCCATCCGGACCAGGTGTATTCGCGCATGGACCTGCTCAACCAGGTCTGGGGCCATCGCCACGACGGCTACGAACACACCGTCAACACCCACATCAACCGCCTGCGCAACAAGATCGAACGCGACCCGGCCGCGCCGCGGCGCATCCTCACCGTGTGGGGGCGCGGCTACAAGCTGGCCGGCGGCGACGGGGGCGGCGAATGAACCGGCTGACGCTTTCGCAGCGGCTGTCGCTGGTGTTCTGCGCACTGCTGCTGGTGTGCTGCGGCGCGCTGGCGTGGATCCAGATGCGCAGCACGCGCATGCACGAACAGGAAACCGTGCAGCGCCTTTCGCGCGGGCTGGCCGAGCACATCGCCCGCAGCAGCGAACTGATGGACGCGCGCGGCATGCGCGACGGCGAGGTTCGCGCGCTGTTCGGCAAGCTGATGGCGGTCAATCCCAGCGTCGAGGTCTACCTGCTCGACGACCAGGGCCGCATCCTCGGCCACGACGCGCCGGACGGCCACCTCCGGCGCGACCGCGTCGACCTGGCGCCGGTGCGGGCGCTGCTGGCCGGCGCGCCGCTGCCCATCCTCGGCGACGACCCGCGCAGCCGCGACGGGCGCAAGGTCTTCAACGCCGCGCCGCTGCGCGTGCAGGGCCGGCAGGTCGGCTACATCTACGTGGTGCTGGTCGGCGAACAACGCGAGGCGCTGGCGGCGGACATCGCGGCCAGCGCCAGCCTGCGCACCACGCTGTGGTCGCTGGCGGTCGTGGCGGCCGTCGGCCTGCTCGCCGGCATCGTCGCCTTCCGCTGGATCACCCGGCCGCTGCGCCGGCTGACCCGCGACATCCAGGCCTTCGACGTCGACGCCGGCGTCCCGGCGCCGCCTGCACCCTCCGCGCCGCCGCGACCGGGCGGACGCGACGAACTGGCCATCCTGCAGCACAGCTTCGCGCACATGGCCCAGCGCATCGGCGAGCAATGGCGGCAGCTGCGCCAGCAGGACCAGCAGCGGCGCGAACTGGTCGCCAACATTTCCCACGACCTGCGCACGCCGCTGTCCTCGCTGCACGGCTACCTGGAGACGCTGGCGCTGAAGGACGCCACGCTCGGCGCCGACGAACGCCGGCGCTACCTGTCCATCGCGCTGGCGCAGAGCGAGAAGGTCGGCCGCCTGGCGCAGGCGCTGTTCGAGCTGGCGCGGCTGGAACACGGCGGCGTGGTGCTGGAACCGCAGGCGTTCTCGTTGCCGGACCTGGTCCAGGACGTGTTCCAGAAGTTCGAACTGGCGGCGCAGGCCAGGCGGCAGTCGCTGGTTGCGGACATTCCCGCAGGCCTGCCTGCCGTCCACGCCGACCTCGGCCTGGTCGAACGCGTGCTGACCAACCTGCTCGACAACGCCCTCCGGCATACGCCCGAAGGCGGCCGCATCGCGGTGGCGCTGCGGGCCGTCGGGGATGATGTCGAAGTCCGTGTCGCCGATACCGGCCCCGGCATCGCCCCGGAACGGCGCGCGCAGCTGTTCAGCGCGCCGTCCGCGCTCGACAGCCGGCACCCGGGCAGCGGCGGTCTCGGCCTGTTGATCGTGCATCGCATCCTGCAGCTGCATCACCGCCGGATCGAACTGGCCGCGGGCGATGCCGGCGGCGCGGAGTTCGTGTTCTCGCTGGCCGCGGCCAGCCGCAGGCCTGCCCCGCCGGGATGACGTCAGGCCGGCCGCTCAGCCGATCTCGCGGATCACCTTGCCGTGGCCGTCGCGCAGCTGCGTCGGCACCACTTCCACCTGCAGCCTGCCGCCCGGCAACGGATAGACGCCACGCGCGGCGCGGACGGTCTGCAGCATCGCCCCGAGCGTGGCGTCGGACAGCACGCAGCGCGCGCTGTCGTCGTCCAGCTGCAGGTCGTCCGCCACGCCCGGCTCGAACCGCCATTGCCGCTCCCGGCCGAGCACCACCAGCGGCCGGTCGTGCGGCAGGCGCAGCGGCAGCAGTTCCAGCACGCTCCCGACCTGCCCGGCGCCCAGCACCAGGGTGATGCCCGTGGCGTCGGCGGACCAGTCCAGCGTGTCCACGAACAGCATGCCGGTGCTGGAGCCTTCGCTCCGGCTGCCCGCTTCCACCCGCGCCGCCAGCGCCGAATCGGCCAGCAGCGAGCCGCGCGCCAGGGCTGTGATCCACGACGGCATCGCCGGCGCGAGCGCATCCAGCACGCCCAGCGTCGACCAGCGCCTGACCGCCGCCATCTCGTCGTCGGTCAGGCCCACCATCTGCAGGAAGTCCAGGCGCCCGTTGGGCGTATCGATCGCCGGCAGCTGCGGATCGGCCACGAAGGCCAGGTGGCGCAACTGCGTATCGGCCTCCAGCGCGATCGGTCCATTGGCATCGAGGTGATGCCCGGCCTCGAACACGTTGCCGCTGCCGAACACGTAACGGGCCACGTTCTGCAGCAGGTTCAGCGGCCACGCCGGCGGCGTGCCGCCGCTGTCTTCGCCTCCGTCCGCCGCGAGGCGGAAGGTCAGTTCGAAACCGAAGCCGCTTTCCTGCGGATCCTCGCTCTGCTTGCCGTACAGCTCGGAGAAGCCGTAGCTGACGTAGTGCCAGTGCGGCCGGGGATTTTCGCTCCAGTACACGCTGATGCCGTCCAGCGGGTCGTCGCCGCCCAGCGTGTGCGACACCAGCGTGCCGTAGTGCCTCGGTTCCTGCCGCGGATACAGCGCGCGCAACGCCGCGTTGATGGCATCCCAGCCCGCGGTGCCGGTTTCGTCGTCGTCCTGTCGATCCATGCCTGGGGCTCCCTGGGTAAGAGACCGCATGATAGTGCCGGCCATCGGCAGGCGGTCAGGTGCGCGCCCTGACCGCCGCCGGCGTCACGCCAGCACCAGCGCCCGGGTCTCTTCCAGCCAGCGGTTGGCGAATGCCGGACTCTTGGCCTTGCCCAGCGCGGCCGCCACTTCCGGCCACAGCTGTTCCAGCCCCACCGCGTTGCGGCTGCGCTCGATCTTGAGCTGGATCAGGTAGCCCTTCAGCCCGAGGTGCCTGCGCACCGATTCGGCCATCCAGTCGCGCAGCTGCTGGCAGCGCAGCGGGTCGTCGCCCAGCTGCGTGGTGACCGGCACCGCCGGCGCGCGCTCGACGCTGCCGCCGACCGCCTCGATCAGCCCCAGCGCCAGCAGCTGTTCCAGCACGTCCTCCGGCGCATGCAGTCCCTGCGCCATCTGCTGCAGCTCGCGGCCGTCGCGCTGCCCGTCCACCAGCAGCAATACGGAACGCAGCGCCGGCGCCAGGCGCAGGCCGCGGTCCTCGATCTCACGACGGCCAGCCGCCGTCTTGGCATGGATCAACGCCATTCCCCCTCCCGCACTGTGCATCGCAACCACGATGCGCGCGACCGGCAACCGGGGCCCCCGCCCCGTCATCTCCTGCCTGCACGCGCATCGCCCCCTGCGATCGCCGCCCTGCGGCCCGCGCTATGTCCCCAGCGCGCGGCGGATTTCCTCAAGCGCGCCCGGGTCGTCCAGCGTCGACAGATCGCCCGGGTCGCGCCGCTCCGCCAGGGCCTGCAGCGAACGCCGCAGCAGCTTACCCGAACGCGTCTTGGGAAGCGCATTGACCACGTGGATGTGGGCCGGGCGCGCCACCGCGCCCAGCGACGCGGTGACCTGGCGCATCATCTCCGCCGACAGCGCCGCCACCTCGTCGGCGGCCGCCGGCTGCCTGAGGGTGACGAACACCAGCGGCACCTGCCCCTTCAGTTCGTCGCGCACGCCGATCACCGCCGCCTCGGCCACGCGCGGATGGCCGCAGACGGCCTCCTCGATCTCGCGCGTGCCCAGCCGGTGCCCGGCCACGTTGATCACGTCGTCGGTGCGGCCGAGGATGAAGGTGTAACCATCCTCGTCGCGGATGGCCCAGTCCAGCGAGCTGTACAGCAGCTCGTCGAAATGGCTGAAATAACTCTTGAGGAACCGTTCGTCATCGTTCCAGACCGTGCTCATGCAGCCCGGCGGCAGCGGCGGCTGGATCACCAGTACGCCCTTCTGCCCGGGCGCGACCTCGGCGCCGGTCCGCTCGTCGATCACCTTCATCCGGTAGCCGAGATTGGGAAAGCCGGGCGAGCCGAACTTCACCGGCTTCATGTCCAAGCCCGGCAGCAGGGTCAGCGCCGGCCAGCCGGTCTCGGTCTGCCAGTAGTTGTCGATCACCGGCTTGCGCAGCGCATCGCCGATCCACTGCGCGGTGGGCTCGTCCAGCGGCTCGCCGGCGAGGAACAGGTACTTCAGTTCCGACAGGTCGTGGCGGTGGATGAAATCCACGTCGTGCTTCTTCAGCACGCGGATCGCCGTGGGCGAGGAGAACATCGTGCGCACGCCGTACTGCTCGCACAGCGCCCACCAGATGCCCGGATCGGGATTGGTCGGCAGTCCTTCGTACAGCAGCGAGGTGCAGCCGCCGATCAGCGGCCCATACACGTTGTAGGAATGGCCCACCGCCCAGCCGACGTCGGAGGTGGAGAACATCACCTGTCCCGGCGCGCAGTCGAATACCGTGCGCATCGACTGCGCCATCGCCACCGCGTAACCGCCGACATCGCGCTGCACGCCCTTCGGCCTGCCGGTGGTGCCGGAGGTATAGAGCAGGTAGCTGGGTTCGTTGGATTCCAGCCACTCCACCGGCACCTGCGCATCGCCCACCTGCCGGCGCAGCGCGGCGTAGTCCTCGTCGCGCCCCGGCACCCTCGGCAGCGCCGCGTCCAGTCCGCGCGGGACGATCAACACCTTCGGCGGCGGACTGGCGGCCTCGGCGCACGCCGCATCGACCATGGGCTTGTACGGGATCACCTTGCCGCCGCGCATGCCCGCGTCGGCGGCGATCAGCAGCTTCGGCCGTGCGTCGTCGATGCGCAGCGCCAGGTTGTGCGCGGCGAAGCCGCCGAACACCACCGAATGCACCGCGCCGATGCGCGCGCAGGCCAGCATGGCGAACACCGCCTCGGCCATGTTGGGCATGTAGATCACCACGCGGTCGCCGCGGCCGACGTCCAGTTCCTTGAGCACCGCGGCGAATGCGTTCACTTCGCGATGCAGCTGGCGGTAGGTGATCTCGCGGGTCGTGTCGGTCTCGGTGGAAACGACCACCAGCGCCAGCTGGTCGGGGCGCTCCTGCAGGTGGCGGTCGACGGCGTTGTAGCAGAGATTGGTCTGGCCGCCGACGAACCAGCGCCGGAACGGCGGGTTGGAATAGTCCAGGATCTGCCGGGGCGGGCGATGCCAGTGGATCGCCTTGGCTTCCTCGGCCCAGAACGCCTCCGGCTCCTCGATGGAACGGCGATGGATCTGCTCGTATTGCACGACGTCCTCCGGCACCTGGCTCGTTCTTCCGAGCATAGTCCGGCGTGGATCGCCGCTCCCTGCGACGATGGTCGTACGACGAAAGCCGAAGCCGCTAGAACGGACAGGGCGAGGCGAACGCCATCGCTTCGCCGGTCTGCGGATGCACGAACGCAAGCCGGCACGCGTGCAGGTACACGCGCGCGGCGGGCGCGGCGCCATACAGCACGTCGCCGACAATGGGATGGCCGAGGCTGGCCATGTGCAGGCGCAACTGGTGGCTGCGTCCGGTAACCGGCTCCAGTTCGACCCGCGTGCGGCGCGCCGCCGCGTCACGCGCCAGCACCCGCCAGCGTGTCAGCGCCGGCTTGCCGTGCGCGTGGTCCACCTTCTGCTTCGGCCGGTTCGGCCAGTCGCAGACCAGCGGCAGGGCGATCTCGCCGCCGTCGTCCTCGATCGTGCCTTCGACCACGGCCTCGTAGCGTTTGCCGACGCGGCGCTGTTCGAACTGCGCCGACAACGCCGCCTGCATTTCCCTGCCGCGCGCGTACAGCATCAACCCGGAGGTCACCTGATCGAGCCGGTGCACGGTCAGCACGTCCGCGTGCATCGCCTGCAGCCGCGATACCAGGCAATCCTGGTTCTCCGGCAGCCGCCCGGGCACGGACAGCAGGCCGGCCGGCTTTTCCGCCACCAGCAGGGCGTCGTCGATGTGGTGCAGCGCGATGTCGGGGGTCATGCGATACGAAATTGAGAACAGTGGCCGGACACCGTGGGATGGTGCCGGCCACAGGCCGGCAACCGCGGCGATGCCGGGGAAATGCGAGCCTGCCGACCGGCGGGCGGTATTGCCCGAAAACAGAACGGGGAAGCCTGAGCTTCCCCGTCCGTCATGCACCGGGCCGCTGCGGTTACAGCAGGTCGGCCACGCCGGCGCGCTCTTCTTCCAGCTCGCCCAGGGTGATGTCGATGTACTTGCGCGAGAAGTCGTCGATCGGCAGGTCCTTGACGATGGTGTACCTGCCGTTCTCGGTGGTCACCGGGAAGCCGAACACCACGCCTTCCGGAATGCCGTAGGAGCCGTCGGACGGCACGCCCATCGTCACCCACTTGCCGTTGCTGCCCAGCACCCAGTCATGCACGTGGTCGATGGCGGCATTGGCGGCCGACGCGGCCGAGGACAGGCCGCGGGCGGCGATGATGGCCGCGCCGCGCTTGCCGACGGTCGGGATGAAGGTGTTGGCGTTCCATTCCTGGTCGTTGATCAGCTCGGCCACCGAGGCGCCGCCGGTGGTGGCGAAGCGGTAGTCCGGGTACATGGTCGGGCTGTGATTGCCCCACACGGTGAACTTCTCGAAGCTGTCCACGGACTTGCCGGTCTTGGCGGCCAGCTGGCTCAGGGCGCGGTTGTGGTCCAGGCGCAG
This sequence comes from Stenotrophomonas sp. MYb238, assembly GCF_009496535.1. Classification (GTDB taxonomy): domain Bacteria; phylum Pseudomonadota; class Gammaproteobacteria; order Xanthomonadales; family Xanthomonadaceae; genus Stenotrophomonas. The sequence continues at coordinate 132,511 of NZ_WIDL01000005.1, read as the reverse complement.
CATGGCAGTGAAGTTCTTCGGATCCAGGTCCGGGGCCGACTTCATGGCGATGTAGGCATTGGTATTGGCCGGATTGCCGACCACCAGCACCTTCACGTCACGCTTGGCGACGGCGTTCAGGGCCTTGCCCTGCACGGTGAAGATCTTGGCGTTTTCCAGCAGCAGGTCCTTGCGCTCCATGCCCGGGCCGCGCGGACGGGCGCCGACCAGCAGGGCCACGTCGGCGTCCTTGAACGCCACCAGCGGGTCGGCGGTGGTCACCACGCCGGCCAGCAGCGGGAACGCGCAGTCTTCCAGTTCCATGACCACGCCCTTCAGCGCGGCCTGGGCCTTTTCGTTGTCGATCTCGAGCAGCTGCAGGACGACCGGCTGGTCCTTGCCCAGCATCTCGCCCGAAGCGATGCGGAACAGCAGGGCGTAGCCGATATTGCCGGCAGCGCCGGTCACGGCGACACGTACGGGTGCTTTCATGGGGGTTTCCTCTGCTAAGAAAGGTGTTCTGGGGTCGCCCCGGCCATGGCGGCCGCGCAGGCGGGGGCGGAATCAGGGGGCATCACGAAAACGGCCACCCTGCAGGTGGCCGTAGGCGGATCAGGCGGCGAGGATCTTGTTCCACTCGGCCACGCGGTCGGCCTTGGCGGCCAGCACGGCGTCGGCATCGCCCTCGATGGTGATCTTGTTGATCAGGTCGCCCTGCTTGACCGAATCGACCACGTCCAGGCCTTCGGTGACCTTGCCGAACACGGTGTGCTTGCCGTCCAGCCAGTCGGTCTTGATGTGGGTGATGAAGAACTGGCTGCCGTTGGTGTTCGGGCCGGCATTGGCCATGGACAGCACGCCGCGCTCGTGGCGCACGCCGTTGTTGGTCTCGTCCTCGAAACGGTAGCCCGGGCCGCCGCGGCCGGAACCTTCCGGGCAGCCGCCCTGGATCATGAAATCGGCGATCACGCGGTGGAAGCTCAGGCCGTCGTAGAACCCGCGCTTGGCAAGGTTGACGAAGTTGGCCACGGTCAGCGGCGCCTTGTCGGCGAACAGCTCGACCTTGATCGGGCCGCGGGAGGTGTCGAAATGGGCGGTCAGGGACATGGGAATCCTTGTGGGAGAAGACGTCTATCGCAGACCGCATAGGATACACCCGGCCCGGCGGGCCGGGCTCCCCGGCCCCTGCCCCGCCGCCGGCTGAATGCCCGTTCCGCGGCCCGTCACGGCCCCCTTTTCGCGAATCGGCCGCATGCCCGTATAATGTTGGACTTCTTTTCCCCATTCACGGCACCGGCTGGCCGTCTTTCGCATGTCCATCGAAAACCTTCGCAACATCGCCATCGTCGCCCACGTCGACCATGGCAAGACCACCCTCGTCGACCAGTTGCTGAAGCAGTCTGGCACCCTGTCCGAGCGCACGGTGCTGGCCGAGCGCGTGATGGACAGCAACGACCAGGAAAAGGAACGCGGCATCACCATCCTGGCCAAGAACACCGCCATCAACTGGCAGGGCAACCGCATCAACATCGTCGACACCCCCGGACACGCCGACTTCGGCGGCGAGGTGGAGCGCGTGCTGTCGATGGTGGATTCGGTCCTGCTGCTGGTTGACGCGATGGACGGCCCGATGCCGCAGACCCGCTTCGTCACCCAGAAGGCGTTCGCGATGGGCTTCAGGCCGATCGTGGTGGTCAACAAGGTGGACCGCCCGGGCGCGCGCCCGGAATGGGTGATCGACCAGGTGTTCGACCTGTTCGACAAGCTCGGCGCCACCAACGAGCAGCTGGACTTCCCGATCGTCTACGCCTCGGGCCTGAACGGCTACGCCGGCATGGAAGACACCGTGCGCGACGGCGACATGACCCCGCTGTACGAAGCGATCATGAAGTACGTGCCGGCGCCGGAAGTCGAGACCGAAGGTCCGTTCCAGATGCGCATCAGCCAGCTGGACTACAACAACTTCGTCGGCGTGATCGGCATCGGCCGCATCCAGCGCGGCAAGGTCAAGAAGAACATGCCGGTCAGCATCGTCGACCGCGAGGGCAAGAAGCGCCAGGGCAAGATCCTGCAGGTGCTGGGCTTCATGGGCCTGGAGCGCATCGAGGTCGAGGAAGCCCAGGCCGGCGACATCGTGGCCATTTCCGGCATCCAGGAACTGACCATCTCCGACACCGTCTGCGCGCTGGACACCCCCGAGGCGCTGCCGGCCCTGACCGTGGACGAGCCGACCATCTCGATGACCTTCCAGGTCAACAACTCGCCGTTCGCCGGCAACAAGGACCTGTCCGGCGGCAAGTTCCTGACCAGCCGCCAGCTCAAGGAGCGCCTGGAGCGCGAGACCGTGCACAACGTGGCGCTGAAGGTCGAGCAGCTGGAGGACGCCGACAAGTTCCTGGTCTCCGGCCGCGGCGAGCTGCACCTGTCCGTGCTGATCGAGACCATGCGCCGCGAAGGCTACGAGCTGGCCGTGTCGCGCCCGGAAGTCATCATCAAGGAAATCGACGGCCAGCTGATGGAGCCGATCGAGCAGCTGGTGGTGGACATCGAAGAGCAGCACCAGGGCGGCGTGATGGAGAAGCTGGGCACCCGCAAGGCGCTGCTGGAGAACATGGAATCGGACGGCAAGGGCCGCGTGCGCCTGGACTTCAAGATCCCGGCGCGCGGCCTGATCGGCTTCCAGAACGAGTTCAAGACCCTGACCCAGGGCTCGGGCCTGCTGTTCCACGTGTTCGACCATTACGGCCCGAAGGAACAGGGCGCCATCGCCAAGCGCCTGAACGGCGTGATGATCGCCAACGCCCCGGGCGCCACCCCGGCCTACTCGCTGGGCCCGCTGCAGGAACGCGGCAAGCTGTTCGCCGCCGAAGGCGACAACGTGTACGAAGGCCAGCTGATCGGCATCCACTCCAAGGACAACGACCTGACCGTCAACGCGATCAAGACCAAGCCGCTGACCAACATGCGCGCCTCGGGCAAGGACGACGCGATCCAGCTGACCCCGGCGATCAAGTTCTCGCTGGAGCAGGCCCTGGACTTCATCGACGACGACGAGCTGGTGGAAATCACCCCGAAGGAAATCCGCCTGCGCAAGAAGTTCCTGACCGAGAGCGACCGCAAGCGCGCCTCCCGCGCCGGCTGATCGCCTTGACCGCGCGCAAGCCCTACAACCCGGATCCGCACGCGCATCCGGGACTTGCCGCCATCGCCCTGCTGGAAGCGGCCAAGGCCGTGCTGGCCTTTCTCGCCGCCGCGGGCCTGGAGATTTCCGGGCCCGCTCCCCTGCGCACCATCGTCAATACGCTGATCCGCCGCGTCGGCGCCGATCCCGAGCACGGGTCGTTCTCCACGCTGCTGGACATGATCACGCCCGACACCGTGCACGTCGGCGCCATCGCCCTGGTCGCCTACGGCCTGCTGCGCTCGCTGGAAGCCTGGGGCCTGTGGCGCGCCCGGGCCTGGGCCTCGTGGCTGGGCTGCGTCTCCGCCGCCCTGTACCTGCCGCTGGACGTCTACGCCATCGTCCGCCATCCCGGCTGGGCGTCGTGGCTGCTGCTGGCGGTCAACATCCTCGTGGTCTGGGTGCTGGCGCGCGATATCGGCAGGCGCCGACCGCTGGCCGGACGCTGAGCCCGCTTTCCGCCGCCGAAACCGGCGGCGGTCGACACCAACGCCGTGCGCACCCAGCCGGAACGCGCGGCACAGCACGCCTCGCGACCGCCCTGCATCCCGCGCCATGCGGCGCCGCCGCGTTTCCCGCGCCTGCCTGGAGTGCGTACGCAACCGCTCCCGCCGGACAAGACCGGAGCCGTGCGCCTGCCGTTTGCCAAGGCTTGTCCGGCCCGATAGCCTGCGCGGCATGCGGCCCATTCCGAAGTCTTTCCGACTGCTCCTGCCCGTGCTGGCGGCAGCGCTGTGCTGCGCCTGCCAGCGCACCTCCAGCGCCAGTCCGGCCGCCGCGCAGCCGTTCCCCTACCAGGAAGCGGGCATCGCCGAGCTGCAGGCGCGCATGACCGCCGGCGAGCTGGACAGCGTCACCCTCACCGACGCCTACCTGCGCCGCATCGCCGAGCTGGACCGGGCCGGCCCCACGCTGCGTTCGGTGATCGAGATCAACCCCGCCGCGCGCCGCGAAGCCGCGCAGCGCGACGCCGAGCGCCGCGCCGGACGCGTGCGCGGTCCGCTGCACGGCATGCCGGTCCTGCTCAAGGACAACATCGGCGCCACGCCCATGCACAACACCGCCGGCTCGCTGGCGCTGAAGAACTTCCGGCCGCAGCGCGACGCCTTCCTGGTGCAGCGCCTGCGCGAGGCCGGCGCGGTGATCCTGGGCAAGACCAACCTGAGCGAATGGGCCAACTTCCGTTCCACCCGCTCGACCTCGGGCTGGAGCGCGCTCGGTGGGCAGACCCGCAACCCGTACGCGCTGGACCACAACCCCTGCGGGTCCAGTTCGGGCAGCGCCGTGGCCGTGGCCGCCAACCTGGCGGTGGCCGCGGTCGGCACCGAAACCGACGGCAGCATCGTCTGCCCGGCGGCGGCCAACGGCATCGTCGGACTCAAGCCGACCGTGGGGCTGGTCAGCCGCGACGGCATCATCCCCATTTCCTTCAGCCAGGACACCGCCGGCCCGATGGCGCGCAGCGTCGCCGACGCCGCGCTGCTGCTCGGCGCGATGGCCGGCCGCGACGAATCCGATCCCGCCACGGCGGCCATGCCGGGACGCGCCGTGTACGACTACGGCGCGCGGCTGCGTCCGGACGCGCTGCGCGGCGCGCGCATCGGCGTACTGCGCAACGCGCTGGGCGACCGCCCGGAAATCAGGCCGCTGCTGGACCAGGCGGTGGCCGTGCTGCGTGCCGCCGGCGCCACCGTGATCGAGACCACGCTGCCCGGCGAGGACGGCTGGGAGAAGGACGAGCTGACGGTCCTGCTGTACGAGTTCAAGCACGGCCTGAACCGCTATTTCGGGCAATGGCGTACGCCGGTGGGCTCGCTCGGCGCGCTGATCGCGTTCAACCGCGCCCATGCCGCGCAGGAAATGCCGTTCTTCGCGCAGGAGCTGCTGGAACAGGCCGACGCCGCCGGTTCGCTCAACGATCCGGCCTATATCGCCGCGCGCGGCAACGCGCGGCGGCTCGCCGGCCCGGAGGGCATCGACGCCGCGCTGCGCGCCGACCGGCTCGACGCGCTGGTCGCGCCCACCACCGGCGCCGCCTGGCGCACCACGCCGGGCCAGGGCGACGCATACCCGGGCGGCAGCTACGGCGCCGCCGCGGTGGCCGGCTACCCGAGCCTGAGCGTGCCCATGGGCCACGCCGATGGCCTGCCGCTGGGACTGTTGTTCATGGGAACCGCCTGGAGCGAGCCGCGCCTGCTGGAATTGGGGCACGCCTACGAACAGCTGACGCGGGCGCGCAGGCCGCCGGCGTTAGCGGACACGGTCCCGGCCCACTGACAACAGAGGCGACGAGGCCGGCCCCTACGCCGGCGCGCCGTCCTCCGCGCCCGGCGAACGCACATCCTCCGGCACGCCGTCCTGCAGCGGATGCGGCGCCTCGGCTTGGCGCCCGATCTCCGCGCGCAGCCGCGGCAGGGCATAGGGATGCTCCCGCGTCAGGAAATCGATCATGCGCTCGCGCACGATGCAGCGCAGGTCGAAGGCGTCGCCGGAATTGCGCGCGCTCACCAGCAGCCGCACCTGGATGGCGCGTTCGCTCGTCTCGGTCACCTGCGTCACGCAGACGCGTCCGTCCCACAACTGCGCCTCGTGGCAGATGCGTTCCAGCTCGGCGCGCACCGCCGCGACCGGCGTACGGTAGTCCAGCCACAGGAACGCGGTTCCCAGCAGATCAGCGCTGCGTCGGGTCCAGTTCTGGAACGGGTTCTCGATGAACCACGACAGCGGCACCACCATGCGCCGCTCGTCCCAGATCCGCACCACCACGTACGAACTGCCGATCTCCTCGATCCGCCCCCACTCGCCTTCCACGATCACCACGTCGTCCAGCCGGATCGGCTGGGTCAGCGCGATCTGCAGCCCGGCGATCAGGTTGCCGAACACCGGCCTGGCGGCGATGCCGGCCACCAGGCCGACGATGCCCGCCGAGGCCAGCAGGGTCTTGCCGACCTGCCGTACCTGCGGGAAGGTCAGCAGCACCACCGCCACGCCGAACAGCACGATCGCGCCCATCAGCACCCGGCTCAGCACCCGGGTCTGGGTCTGGATGCGGCGTGCGGCAAGGTTGTCGGCCACCTCGATCGGGTGGTTGCGCAGGATCGCGCGCTCGCCCGCGGCTACCGCACGCACCAGCAGCCAGGTCAGGCACGCCACCACGCCCACGTGCAGCAGGTGCTGCATCGCCTGCAGCGCCCGCCCGTGCAGCGGGGTCGCGCCCAGCGCCATCTCCAGGAACAGCAGCGGCAGGAAGAACGCCAGCGGCAGGCTCACCACGCGCACGATGCGTGCGCGCCGGTAGTCGCGCCCCTGGGTGCGCCGGAACAGCCACAGCATCAACGTCCAGACGACGAAGCCGGCGAGAATCGCCGCCCCCAGCGGCAATGCGTAGGTGCGTATGACGGTCCAGTCGGCCATCGATGCGTATCCTCCGGGGAGACGAACGGATGTGCCGCGCATGATGCGCCAGGCGGCATGATCGCGATGTCATGCCGCAGGCGGGCCGCTTTCGGCCATCCTTCTCCTGTCCTGCGGATGCGCTTTCGTTCCGCGTGCGCCCGCGGCGTCCGCCACGCCTTGCCGGAGGCTAGGCTTCCGGCGCCTGCTGCCGCTTGCGCACGATCGCCATCGCGATCTCCAGCGACTGCTCGTAGTTCAGTCGGGGGTCGACCGTCGAACGATAGGCGCGCTCCAGGTCGCGGTCCGTCAGCTCGCGGGCGCCGCCGGTGCACTCGGTCACGTCCTCGCCGGTCAGTTCCAGGTGCACGCCGCCCAGCCGCGTGCCGGCCGCGGCGTGCAGGTCGAACGAAGCCTCGACCTCAGCCAGGACGTTGTCGAAACGGCGGGTCTTGTAGCCGTTGCTGGTGCTCTCGGTATTGCCGTGCATCGCATCGCACACCCACAGCACGCGGCGGCCGTCGCGCTTCACCGCGTCCAGCAGCGGCGGCAGCTTTTCCGCGATCTGCGCAGCGCCCATGCGATGGATGAAGCTCAGCCGGCCCGGCTCGTCGTCGGGATTGAGCGCGTCGATCAGGCGCAGCAGCTGGTCCGGCTGCACCGACGGCCCGACCTTGATCGCGATCGGGTTGCGCACGCCGCGCAGGTACTCCACGTGCGCGCCTTCCAGCGCCGCGGTACGCATGCCGATCCAAGGGTAGTGCGTGCTCAGGTTGAACCAGCCGTGCTGGCGCGGCACCTGCCGGGTCAACGCCTGCTCGTAGGGCAGCAGCAGCGCTTCGTGCGAGGTGTAGAAATCGACCCGGTTGAGGTTGTGCACCTGGGCGCCGGACAGGGTCTCCATGAAGCGCACCGCATCGCCGATGGAACCGACCATCTTCTGGTACTCCGCCGCCAGCGGCGAGCAGCCCATCCAGCTCAGGTTCCAGTACTCGGGATGGTGCAGGTCGGCGAAACCGCCGTCGATCAGCGCGCGCACGAAGTTCATCGTCAGCGCCGACCGCGAATGCGCGACGATCATGCGCTGCGGGTCGGGCACGCGCGCGGCCTCGGTGAACTCGGGCGCGTTGATCACGTCGCCGCGATAGCTGGGCAGGGTCACCCCGTCGCGCGTTTCGGTATCGGCCGAACGCGGCTTGGCGTACTGCCCGGCGAAGCGCCCGACCCGTATCACCGGCTTGCGCAGCCCGTGCACCAGCACCAGGCTCATCTGCAGCAGCACCTTGAGCCGGTTGGAGATCGTGCCGGATTCGCAATCGGCGAAGTTCTCCGCGCAATCGCCGCCCTGCAACAGGAAGCGCCGGCCCTCCTGCGCCTCGGCCAGTTGCTGCTTGAGCGCGAGGATCTCCCACGACGTCACCAGCGGCGGCAGCTGGCGCAGCTGCGCCAGCGCCGCTTCCAGCGCCTGCGGATCGGGATAGGTCGGCATCTGCAGCGCAGGCCGCCCACGCCAGCTGTCCGGCGCCCAGTTCGATGCGGAGGCGGCCGGGGACAAGGAGTGGGACAGGTTCATGCGGTTACCGTTGCGATGCGTGGGGGAATCGGGGAATCAGAACAGGCGCGTCCTGCGCGCGCGCAGGCCGGCATACAGCGCCCAGATGGCAAGCAGCGCGAACCACACCAGGCTCCACATCGGCATGCTCAGGCCCAGGAACGTCCAGTCGATGTTGCCGCAGTCGCCGGTGCCGGTGAGTACGGTGCGGAACACCTCGAACGGCCCCATGGTCTCGCTGAGGAAACCCAGCGGCGGACCGCAGCTGCTGCCCAGGTCCTTCGGCAGCAGCTGCACGTAGACGTGGCGCCCGGCGATGCCGGCGCCCACGGCCGCGGCGACGAACGCCAGCACGCCATACAGGCTGCGGCCGCCGCGCGACGACGGACCATGCAGCGCGCCCAGCAGGAACACCAGGCCCAGCGCGGCGAAGGCGATGCGTTGGAAGATGCACAACGGGCAAGGCTCCAGCCCCATCTTCAACTGCATGTAGATCGCGAACGCCAGAAGGCCGGCGCATGCCAGGAAACCCAGCAGGCACTGCGCGCGGAAACTCCACCGCAAAGGATTCATCACGTCATCCCGGATCAATGATCCGGCAAGCGTAGCAGGCCCGCCGCCGCGCGGCAGCACCGCGGGGCATGACGATGCCGCATAAGCCCCGGCCTGGGTTCCAACGCGCGGCTCGCATGTCCGCTGCGACGACAGTGGCATCTGCAGCCAGATCCGGCAACCGTCCGACAACTCCCCCGAATCTCGATGGACGGCCTACAGCTGCCCGCCAGCGGCCCCGGCTTTCCCGCAGGCGCGCGATACATCGCCGCTCCAAGGCCGTCGCGGATCCGCCAGAAACGAAAAAACCGGCCAAAGTAGGGTTCTCGTTTGCATCTTTCGCGTATGCCCGCCACGACGACAGGCATCCGCAGCCTATCCGGCAGCCGTCCGACAATTCCCCGGAATATCGATGGACGGCCTGCAGCCGCCCGCCAGCGGCACCAGCTTCCCGCAGGCGCGCGATACATCGCTGCTCCGGGACCGTCGCGGGTCCGCCGGAAACGAAAATACCGGCCAGGGCCGGATTCTCGTTTGCATCTTTCGCGCATGCCCGCCGCGACGACGACAGCGCATTCGCAGCCGGATCCGGCAGCCGTCGCCGTCCGACAGCTCAGCCGTTCGACAACTCCCCAGAACCTCAATGGACGGCCTGTCGCTGCCCGCCAACGGCCCCGGCTTTCCCCCAGGCGCGCGATACATCGCCGCTCCGAGGCCGTCGCAGATCCGTCAGAAACGAAAAACCCGGCCAGGGCCGGGTTCTCGTTTGCATCTTTGTCGCGGAAGGCGCGATTACTCGGCCACTTCCTCGGCAACGGCAGCCGGGCGATCCACCAGCTCGACGTAGGCCATCGGCGCGTTGTCGCCGGCGCGGAAGCCGCACTTCAGCAGGCGCAGGTAGCCGCCCGGACGGGTGGCGTAGCGCGGGCCGAGGATGGTGAACAGGTTGCCGACGGCTTCCTTGTCGCGCAGGCGGGCGAACGCCAGGCGGCGGTTGGCGACGGAGTCGACCTTGGCCAGGGTGATCAGCGGCTCGGCGACGCGGCGCAGTTCCTTGGCCTTGGGCAGGGTGGTCTTGATCAGTTCGTGCTTGAACAGCGAGGCGGCCATGTTCTTGAACATCGCTTCGCGGTGGGCGCTGGTGCGGCTGAACTTGCGGCCCGACTTCTGGTGGCGCATGGGTCTATTCCTTGGTCAATGATGGTTCGTTGGACTTCGTTGTCGCCATCCTGGCGTTGCTGCTGTGGACTGCGGATGGTCCTGGCCGCCCTTTCCGTGGACGACCGGCGCCGCGGCTTTGAAGCCGTCGGCGCGGGTACTGCCTGCAGCATTCCCCCGCATGGTCACCCATGCGGAGGAACAGATGCTGCCATCAACCCAGCATGCCGTGGGCGGAGACGCCGGCCGGCGGCCAGTTCTCCAGCTTCATGCCGAGCGACAGGCCACGCTGGGCCAGCACTTCCTTGATCTCGGTCAGCGACTTCTTGCCGAGGTTCGGGGTCTTGAGCAGTTCCACTTCGGTCTTCTGGATCAGATCGCCGATGTAGTAGATGCTCTCGGCCTTCAGGCAGTTGGCCGAACGCACGGTCAGCTCCAGGTCGTCGATCGGGCGCAGCAGCACCGGATCCACGCCGTTGTTGGCCGGCTTGGCCGCACCGCGGTCGCGGTGGGTGAAGTCGCCGAACACCGACAGCTGGTCGCTGAGGATGTCGGCGGCGGTGCGCACGGCTTCCTCGGCGTCGATCGTGCCGTTGGTCTCGATGTCGATGACCAGCTTGTCCAGGTCGGTGCGCTGCTCGACGCGGGCCGCTTCCACGGCATAGGCGACGCGGCGGACCGGCGAGAACGAGGCGTCCAGGACCAGACGGCCGATGGCGCGGGTTTCTTCGTCGGGACGACGGCGCGAGGCCGCCGGCTGGTAGCCGAAGCCACGCTCGACCTTCAGGCGCATGTTGATCGCCGTGTCCTTGGTCAGGTTGCAGATGATCTGCTCGCCGTTGAGGACTTCGACGTTGTGGTCGACCTTGATGTCGGCGGCAGTCACCACACCCGGACCCTGCTTGGACAGGGAGATGGTGGCGCTGTCGCCCGAATGCATGCGGATGGCCACGTCCTTCAGGTTGAGCAGGACTTCGAGCACGTCCTCCTGCAGCCCTTCGACCGTGGTGTACTCATGCAGCACGCCGTCGATCTCGACTTCCGTGATGGCGAAGCCCGGGATGGACGACAGCAGCACGCGACGCAGGGCGTTGCCCAGCGTATGCCCGTAACCCCGCTCCAAGGGCTCGATAACGACCTTGGCGCGGGTGTCGGTAAGGCGTTCGATCTGCGGACCGCGGGGACGCAGAACCTGGTTGGCGGTAACCGTCATGTTGCGGGTTCTCCTAGTGAACCCCCGGCCGTCGCCGGGGGTTCTCCAATGTGAATTACTTCGAGTACAGCTCGACGATCAGCGCTTCGTTGATGTCCGCCGGCAGGTCGGCGCGATCCGGCACGGCCTTGAACACGCCGCTGAACTTCTTCGAATCGACTTCGACCCACGACGGGCTCAGGTCATGCTGTTCGGCGATGGTCAGGGCTTCCTGCACGCGCAGCTGCTTGGCAGCCTTCTCGGACAGGGCGATCGCGTCGCCGGCCTTGACCTGGTACGAAGCCAGGTTGACCGACTTGCCGTTCACGGTGACGCCGCGGTGCGAGACCAGCTGGCGCGCGGCCGGGCGGGTCACGGCGAAGCCCATGCGGTAGACGACGTTGTCCAGGCGGGTTTCCAGCAGCTGCAGCAGGTTCTCGCCGGTGTTGCCCTTCTTGGTCGAGGCCTTCTTGTAGTAGTTGCGGAACTGGCGCTCCAGCAGGCCGTAGATGCGCTTGACCTTCTGCTTCTCGCGCAGCTGGGTGGCGTAGTCGGACAGCTTGCCCTTGCGGGCGGTAGCGCCGTGCTGGCCGGGCTTCTGCTCCAGCTTGCACTTGGAGTCCAGCGCGCGGGCGGGGCTCTTCAGCGACAGGTCGGCGCCTTCGCGACGGGCGAGCTTACAGGTAGGACCGATATAACGAGCCATTTCTTATCGCTCCTTTAGACGCGACGCTTCTTCGGCGGACGGCACCCGTTGTGCGGGATAGGCGTCACGTCGATGATGTTGGTGATCTTGTAGCCGACGTTGTTCAACGAACGCACGGCCGACTCACGGCCCGGACCCGGACCCTTGATACGGACTTCCAGCGACTTCACGCCGTAGTCCAGCGCGGCCTTGCCGGCCTTTTCGGCGGCGACCTGCGCGGCGAACGGGGTCGACTTGCGCGAACCGCGGAAGCCGGCACCACCGGAGGTCGCCCAGGACAGTGCATTGCCCTGGCGGTCGGTGATGGTCACGATGGTGTTGTTGAAAGAAGCGTGGACGTGGGCGACGCCGTCGGTGATGACGCGCTTGATCTTCTTCTTGGTCTTAGCAGCAGCGGGCTTAGCCATTTTCTAGGGTCCCTTACTTCTTAAGCGCCTTGCGCGGACCCTTGCGGGTACGGGCATTGGTCTTGGTGCGCTGACCACGCAGCGGCAGGCCGCGACGGTGACGCAGGCCGCGGTAGCAGCCCAGGTCCATCAGGCGCTTGATGGCGATGCCGACTTCACGACGCAGGTCGCCTTCGACGATGTACTTGCCCACTTCGAGGCGCAGACGGTCGATTTCCGGCTCCGACAGGTCGCGGATCTTGGTGGTCGAAGTGACGCCTGCGGCTTCGCAGACCTTCTTCGAGCGGGTACGGCCGATGCCGTAAATGCTTTGCAACCCGACCCAGACATGCTTCTGGGCTGGCAGGTTGACGCCTGCAATACGCGCCATGACGCGGTTCTCCAGCTGAGTGATGGCCGAATGCGCACCGCGTGGCGCGCCATTCCGGCAGGATGGATCAAAAAAGTGAACTAGCGATTCTAACAAGGCCTCGGTTTGCTTGGAAGTCCGTGGAACACAAGGTTCCATGGACCCGGCGTGGGGAGTGTGCCCATGCTCCGGCGCCGGATGTGCCTGGCAGGGAGATCGCTCTCCGAGCCGCCCGCGCTACTCCCGCGCGGAACAACCACATCGCACCCCCACCCGAGACCGCTGCGGGGGCCGCCCTTCTGTCTTGAAGGCCTGCCCCGGGAACCGGGGCGGCGCTTCGCGCTATGAAGCGGAAAGTATAGCGGGTGAATCAGCCGCGCGCAAAACCGCCGCGGTTGCCGCCCTTCAGGTTCGCCTTCTTCAGCAGGCTCTCGTACTGTTGCGACATCAGGTGCGCCTGCACTTGGGCGATGAAGTCCATCACCACCACCACCACGATCAGCAGCGAGGTGCCGCCGAAGTAGAACGAGGCGTTCAGCTGCGTGCGCATCAGCTCCGGCAGCAGGCAGACGATCACCAGGTACAGCGAGCCGGCGGCGGTCAGGCGGGTCAGCACGCCGTCGATGTACTCGGCGGTGGCCTTGCCCGGACGGATGCCCGGGATCAGCGCGCCCGACTTCTTCAGGTTGTCGGCCGTTTCCTGCGAGTTGAACACCAGCGCGGTATAGAAGAACGCGAAACCGGTGATCAGCGCGGCGAACACGATCATGTGCAGCGGCTCGCCCGGGCCCAGCGCATTGGCCACCTTCTGCAGCCAGGTAGCCGAGCTGGCCTGGCCGGACCACATCGCCAGCGTGGCCGGGAAGGCCAGGATGCTGGACGCGAAGATGGCCGGGATCACGCCCGCCATGTTCAGCTTCAGCGGCAGGAACGAGGTCTGGTTCATGTACGCGTTGCGACCGCCCTGGCGGCGCGCGTAGTTGACCGTGATGCGGCGCTGGCCGCGCTCGACGAACACCACGAAATAGGTGAACGCCAGCACCACGATGACGATCAGCAGCAGCGAGATGAAGCTCATGTTGCCGTCGCGGTAGGCTTCCACGGTGTGGATGACCGCCGCCGGCAGGCCGGCGACGATGCCGGCGAAGATGATCAGCGAGACGCCGTTGCCGATGCCGCGCTCGGTCACCTGCTCGCCGACCCACATCAGGAAGATGGTACCGGCGGTCAGCGCGACCACCGCGGTGAGCACGAAGCCCATGCCCGGCGCGTAGACGACCGGCGCGCCGCCCGGCGACAGCTGGTTCTGCAGCGCCAGGGCGATCGAACCGCCCTGCACGATAGCCAGCAGCACCGCGCCGATGCGCGAATACTGGGTGATCTTGCGGCGTCCGGACTCGCCTTCCTTCTGCATGGCTTTCAGGGCCGGGAAGATGTGGACCGCCAGCTGCATCACGATCGATGCCGAGATGTACGGCATCACGTTCAAGGCGAAGATGCTGAAACGGTGCAGGGCGCCGCCCGAGAACATGTTGAACATGTCCACGATTCCGCCGCCCTGCGCCTGCATCAGCGCAAGCATGGCATCGGGATTGACGCCCGGCACCGGCACGTAGCAGCCGATGCGATAGACGAGCAATGCCCCGACTACGAACAGAAGACGCTGGCGAAGTTCAGTGAACTTGCCCATTCCGCCCGCGAGGTTACCGATGCCAGCTTGCGCCATGTTCCAGTTACTCCTGTACGCTGCCGCCGGCAGCTTCGATCGCGGCCTTGGCACCGGCCGTGGCGGCAACGCCCTTCAGGGTGAACGCCTTGGTCAGTTCGCCCTTGACGACGATCTTGGCCTTCTTGGCGGTGCTCGGGACCAGCTTGGCGGCACGCAGGGCGGCGAAATCGATCTCGCCGGCCGGCAGCTTGTCCAGCTGGTACAGCAGCACTTCAGCGGTGTCCTTGGCGATCGGCGAACGGAAGCCGATCTTCGGCAGACGGCGCTGCATCGGGGTCTGGCCGCCTTCGAAGCCGGCCTTGATCTTGCCGCCACCCTTGCGGGCGAACGAACCCTTGTGGCCGCGGCCGGCGGTCTTGCCCAGGCCGGAGCCGATACCGCGACCGACGCGGGTGCGCTCGGTGCGGGCGCCCGGTGCCGGGCTCAGTTCATTGAGACGCAGAGTCATGGTCGATTACTCCTCAACCTGGACGAGGTACTGAACCTTGTTGATCAGGCCGCGGACCTGCGGGCTGTCCTTCAGTTCACGCACATCGTTGAGCTTGTTCAGGCCCAGGGCACGCACCGACAGGCGGTGGCGCGACTGGGTTCCACGCAGGCCGCGCACCAGGCGCACCTTCACGGTCTTGTTGGACTCATTAGCCATGGTTGAGTTCCTCCACCTTCTTGCCGCGCTTGGCCGCGATGCGGGCCGGCGACTGCATGCCCGCCAGACCCTTCACGGTGGCGCGCACCAGGTTGATCGGGTTGCGCGAGCCGGTGGCCTTGGCCAGCACGTTCTTCACGCCAACCGCTTCGAGCACGGCACGCATGGCGCCGCCGGCGATCACGCCGGTACCTTCCGAAGCCGGCTGCATGAACACGCGGGCCGCGCCGTGGCCGTCCTTGACGGTGTGCCACAGGGTGCCGTTGTGCAGGTCCACGCTGACCAGGTTCTTGCGGGCCTGTTCCATCGACTTCTGGATGGCGACCGGCACTTCGCGCGCCTTGCCATAGCCGAAACCGACCTTGCCTTCGCCGTCGCCGACCACGGTCAGGGCGGTGAAGGTGAACTGGCGGCCACCCTTGACGGTCTTGCTGACGCGGTTGACCGCGACCAGCTTCTCGATCATGCCGTCGTCGATCTTTTCTTCGCGGTTGCGGTCGCGGTCGCGACCCCGCTGCTGACGTTCTTCTGCCATGTTGATTCCTTGGTTGTTGGGTATGTACGGCTCAGGGCCGCTTATGGTTGTGGAATGACACGTCGTTCCGGTGAGCCGCTGCAGAAGAACGGCGCCGTCCGGCCTCGCTCAGGCCGGCGAGCGGGTGGGCAGGGAACCCGAAGTCCCCTGCCCCGATCCCTTAGAACTGCAGGCCGGCCTCGCGCGCGGCATCCGCCAGGGCCTTGATGCGGCCGTGGTAGCGGTAGCCCGAACGATCGAAGGCGACCTTCTCGACACCGGCGGCCTTGGCGCGCTCGGCAACGATGCGGCCGACCTTGGCGGCGGCGTCGGCGTTCTTGCCGTTCTTCAGGCCGTCCTTGACGTCGGCCTGGGTGGTGTTGGCGGCAGCCAGCACCTTCGAGCCGTCGGCGGTGAAGACCTGCGCGTACAGGTGCTGGCCGGTGCGCAGCACCGACAGGCGCGGCACGCCCAGGGTGCGGATGTGCGAACGGGTCGACTTGGCGCGACGCAGGCGAGCGATGTTCTTGTTCATGATCTTTATCCTCGAAAGCTGAAAACCTAGGAATTAGGCCTTCTTGGCTTCCTTGCGAATGATGTTCTCACCGGCGTACTTCACACCCTTGCCCTTGTAGGGTTCCGGCGGACGGTAGCCACGGATCTTGGCGGCGACTTCGCCGACCACCTGCTTGTCCGCACCCTGCACGACGATTTCCGTCTGCGTCGGGGTGGCCAGGGTGATGCCTTCCGGCGCCACGAACACGACGGGGTGCGAGAAACCCAGCGACAGGTTCAGGTCCTTGCCCTGCATGGCGGCGCGGTAACCCACGCCCACCAGCTCCAGCTTCTTCTCGAAGCCTTCGGACACGCCCTTGACCATGTTGGCCAGGATCGCGCGGACGGTGCCGGTCAGAGCATCGAAGGACGCATCCTTCGGGTTCAGCGTGGCAACGCCGTTGTCGATGGTGATTTCAACGCCAGCGGCCTTGTTCAGCGACAGGGTGCCCTTCGGGCCCTTCACGCTCACGGATTCCGGCTGGATGTTCAGTTCAACGCCCTTGGGCAGGTTGATCGGCTTCTTGGCTACGCGGGACATGTTCTTATTCCTTCTCGCTTAGGCCACGAAGCACAGGACTTCACCGCCGACGCCCTGCTGGCGCGCCTGCGCATCGGTCATGATGCCCTTGGAAGTGGAGATGATGGCGATGCCCAGGCCGTTGAGGACCTTCGGCAGCTCGCTCTTGCCGCGGTACTGGCGCAGGCCCGAACGCGAGAAGCGCTTCAGGGTCGCGATGACCGGCTTGCCTTCGAAATACTTCAGGACGATTTCCAGCTCGGCCTTGTTGTTTTCCAGCTGGTTGACGCGCAGGTCGGTGATGTAACCCTCGTCCTTCAGGACCTGGGCAATCGCCACCTTGATCTTGGACGACGGCGCTTTCACCGTCTGCTTGCCAACCGCGGCCGCATTCTTGATGCGGACCAGCAGGTCGGCGATGGGATCAGTCATGCTCATGTGTATACCTTTGAGTGCACCGATATCCGCTTTCGCGAAAATCTCGAGTTTTCCCGGAATGGGCCGGGGCCCTGCCAACATCACCCGGCACTTTCGGCCGGGCAAGACGCGGGATTATACGACAAAAAGTCCGACTTGCGTCGGACTCCCTGTTTTGCCGGCAGGTCGCCCTTCCGGCCCGCCGGCCGGGCCCTGCGGCCCGGCACGGAGGTTTCTTACCAGCTGGCCTTGCGCAGGCCCGGCACGTCGCCACGCATGGTGGCTTCGCGCAGCTTGTTGCGGCCCAGGCCGAACTTGCGGTACACGCCACGCGGGCGGCCCGACAGTTCGCAGCGGTTGCGCTGGCGGCTCGGCGACGAATCGCGCGGCAGCTTGGACAGCTTGGTCGCCGCTTCGATCTTCTCTTCGTAGCTCGCGTCCTGCGAGGACACGATCTTCTTCAGAGCGGCACGCTTGTCGGCGTACTTCTTGGCCAGCTTTTCCCGCTTGATGTCGCGGTTGACCATGGAGGTCTTTGCCATTTCGGTTTCCTCGACGGATCAGTTACGGAACGGGAACTTGAACGCTGCCAGCAGCGCCTTCGCTTCCGCATCGGTCTTGGCGGTGGTGGTGATGGCGATATCCATGCCGCGGATCGCATCGACGGCGTCGAAGTCGATTTCCGGGAAGATGATCTGTTCCTTCACGCCCATGTTGTAGTTGCCGCGACCGTCGAACGAACGCCCCGACACGCCGCGGAAGTCACGCACGCGCGGCAGCGAGATGTTGATCAGGCGATCCAGGAATTCGAACATGGTGTTGCGGCGCAGGGTGACCTTGCAGCCGATCGGCCAGCCATCGCGGATCTTGAACGAGGCCACCGAGACGCGCGACTTGGTGACCACCGGCTTCTGGCCGGTGATCTTGGTCATGTCGGCCACGGCGTTCTCGAGCACCTTCTTGTTGGTCGCGGCTTCGCCGACGCCCATGTTGAGGGTGACCTTGACCAGCTTGGGCACTTCCATCGGATTGGTGTAGCCGAACTGCTTCATCAGCGCCGGCACCACTTCTTCCTTGTAGATTTTTTCGAGACGGGAAGTCATCAGCTCATTCCTCAGGCGTCAATCGCCTCACCACTGGAGCGGAACACACGCAGTTTGCGTCCATCCTCCAGCACCTTGAAGCCAACGCGCTCGCCCTTGCCCGAAGCCGGGTTCAGGACATTGACGTTGGAGATATGGATCGAAGCTTCACGCTCGACCACGCCGCCGGCAACACCTGCCTGCGGGTTCGGCTTGGTGTGCCGCTTGACGATGTTCACGTTGGCGACGACCACGCGGTCGCCGTCGACGCGGACGACTTCGCCCTGCTTGCCCTTGTCCTTGCCGGTGTTGACGACGACCTGGTCGCCCTTCTTGATACGGTTAGCCATGATTATCTCCTGTCGCTCACAGCACTTCGGGAGCGAGCGAGACGATCTTCATGAACTTCTCGGAACGAAGTTCACGGGTCACCGGCCCGAAGATGCGGGTGCCGATCGGCTCCTGCTTGTTGTTCAGCAGGACGGCGGCGTTGCCATCGAAACGGATCAGCGAACCGTCGGCGCGGCGCACGCCCTTGCGGGTGCGCACCACGACGGCGTCGTACACTTCGCCCTTCTTGACCTTGCCGCGCGGGATCGCGTCCTTCACGGTGACCTTGATGATGTCGCCGATGTGGGCATAACGGCGCTTCGAGCCGCCCAACACCTTGATGCACATCACTTCCTTGGCACCGGAGTTGTCAGCGACGTCGAGGTAGCTCTGCATCTGGATCATGATTCAGGCTCCTTATTTCGCTGCGCGGGTGATGACTTCCACCCCCCGCCAGTTCTTGGTCTTGGACAGCGGCGCAATCTCGGTCACACGCACGAAATCACCTTCGTTGCAGGTGTTCTCGGCGTCGTGAGCGTGCAGCTTGGTCGAACGCTTGATGTACTTGCCGTACAGGGCGTGCTTGACCTGGCGCTCCACCAGCACGGTGACCGTCTTGTCCATCTTGTTGCTGACGACGCGGCCTTCGACCGTGCGCAGCGTCTTGCTTTCAGTATTTTCGCTCATCGCAGCCATCCTTACTTCGTGCTGCCGATCAGGTGCTTGACGCGAGCGATCTCGCGGCGCACCCGGCGGGTTTCGTGGGTCTTCGGCAGCTGGCCGGTGGCGGCCTGCATGCGGAGCGAGAACTGCTCCTTGCGCAGGTCGACCAGGTGGGCCTTGAGTTCGTCAGCCGACTTCTCGCGGAGTTGTTTGATGTCCATCAGCGCACCGTCCGGGTCACGAAAGTGGTGGTGACCGAGAGCTTGGCCGACGCCAGGCGGAACGCCTCGCGCGCCACTTCCTCGGAAACACCTTCGATTTCATAGATCATGCGGCCCGGCTGGATCTGGGCGACCCAGTACTCCACGCCACCCTTACCGGCACCCATTCGGACTTCGATGGGCTTCTTGGTGATGGGCTTGTCCGGGAAAACGCGGATCCACATCTTGCCGCCACGCTTGACGTAACGGCTGATCGAACGACGGGCCGCTTCGATCTGGCGCGCGGTCAGCTGGCCGTGAGCGGTGGCCTTCAGGCCGTACTCACCGAAGCTGACGGCATTGGCGCTCCAGCTCAGGCCGTCGTTGCGGCCCTTGAACATCTTGCGGTATTTGGTTCGCTTGGGTTGCAACATTGCCGTTACCTCGCTTCACGAGCCGGGCGCGACGGACGGTCGCCACGGTCGCCACGATCATTGCGATCGCCGCGCGGGCTGTCGTCCTGCTTTTCCTGGCCAACCTGGGAGAAATCGAAGACCTCGCCCTTGTAGATCCAGACCTTGATGCCGATGATGCCGTAGGTGGTGCTGGCCTCAGCGAAACCGTAGTCGATGTCGGCGCGGAGGGTGTGCAGCGGCACGCGGCCTTCGCGGTACCACTCCGAACGGGCGATTTCAGCGCCGTTCAAGCGGCCAGCCACGTTGACCTTGATGCCCAGGGCACCCAGGCGCATCGCGTTGCCGACCGCACGCTTCATCGCGCGGCGGAACATGATGCGACGCTCCAGCTGCTGCGCGATCGACTCGGCGACCAGCTGCGCGTCCAGCTCCGGCTTGCGCACTTCGGTGACGTTGATGTGCGCCGGGACGCCCATCACTTCGCTCACTTCCTTGCGCAGCTTCTCGATGTCCTCACCACGCTTGCCGATCACCACGCCCGGACGGGCGGTGTGGATCGTCACGCGCGCGGTCTTGGCCGGACGCTCGATCAGGATCTTGGAGATACCGGCCTGCGCCAGCTTCTTGCGAAGCATCTCGCGGACCTTCAGGTCGGCCGCCAGGTAGCTGGCGAACTCGGCCTTGTTGGCGTACCACTTGGAGTTCCAGTCCTTGGCGATGCCCAGGCGGATACCAATCGGATGTACTTTGTGACCCATCGTTATTTGCCCTCGCCCACGACCACGGTGATGTGGCTGGTGCGCTTGAGAATGCGCGTGCCGCGGCCCTTGGCGCGGGCCATGAAGCGCTTCAGGCTCGGACCTTCATCAACCATGATGGTCTTGACCTTCAGCTCATCGACGTCGGCGCCCTGGTTGTTCTCGGCGTTGGCGATAGCCGACTCCACCACCTTCTTGATGAGGGCGGCGGCCTTCTTGTCCGAGAACTTCAGCAGATTGACCGCACGCTCGGCCGGAAGACCGCGGACCTGGTCAGCGACCAGACGGGCCTTCTGCGGGGAGATGCGCGCGGTGCGCAGGATTGCTTTCGCTTCCATCGTCATCTCTCCTTACTTGCCCGACTTCTTGTCAGCACCGTGACCCTTGAAGGTCCGGGTGATGGCGAATTCGCCGAGCTTGTGGCCGACCATGTTCTCGTTGACGAGAACCGGAACGTGGTTCTTGCCGTTATGCACGGCGATGGTGATGCCTACCATTTCCGGCAGGATCATCGAACGGCGCGACCAGGTCTTGATCGGCTTCTTGCTGCCCGCAGCGGCCTCCACCTTCTTGACGAGGTGGTGATCGACGAACGGGCCCTTCTTGAGTGAACGTGCCATGGTCGATTAGCCCCTACGATCGCGGACGATGAACTGCTGGGTGCGCTTGTTATGGCGCGTCTTGTAGCCCTTGGTCGGCACACCCCACGGGGTGACCGGGTGCGGGTTGCCCTGGCCGGCCTTGGCCTCACCACCACCGTGCGGGTGGTCCACCGGGTTCATGGCGGCACCGCGGACGGTCGGGCGGACACCGCGCCAACGCTTGGCGCCGGCCTTGCCCAGCTTCTCCAGGTTGTGCTCGTCGTTGCCGACTTCGCCGATGGTGGCGCGGCACTCGACCGGCACCTTGCGCATTTCACCCGAGCGCAGGCGCAGGGTGGCGTAGATGCCTTCGCGGGCGACCAGCTGCACCGAAGCACCGGCGGCGCGGGCGATCTGGGCGCCCTTGCCCGGCTTCAGCTCGATGCCGTGGATCGTGGTACCGACCGGGATGTTGCGCAGCGGCAGGGTGTTGCCGGTCTTGATCGGCGCATGCGCGCCGGAGATGACCTGGTCACCCGCCTTCAGGCCCTTCGGGGCGATGATGTAGCGGCGCTCACCGTCGACGTAGCACAGCAGGGCGATGTGGGCGGTGCGGTTCGGATCGTATTCGATGCGTTCCACGCGCGCCGGAATGCCTTCCTTGTTGCGCTTGAAGTCGATGATGCGGTAGTGCTGCTTGTGGCCACCACCAACGTGACGGGTGGTGATGCGGCCGTGGTGGTTGCGACCACCGGACTTGCTCTGCGACTCCACCAGCGCAGCGTGCGGCGCACCCTTGTGCAGATCGGGCGTGACCACGCGCAGGGCCGAGCGGCGGCCTGCGGAGGTGGGCTTGAATTTCATCAATGGCATGGGATGTACCTCAGGCCTTGGCCGTTACATCGATGGACTGGCCATCGGCCAGGCGCACGTACGCCTTGCGCCAATCGCCGCGGCGGCCAGCGCGGTTACGGAAGGACTTGCTCTTGCCCTTGACGTTGACCACGTTGACGGCCTCGACTTTGACGTCGAACAGCTGCTCGACCGCGGCCTTCACATCGGCCTTGGTTGCTTCGTTCGAGACTTCGAAGACGTACTGGTTGGAGAGTTCCTGCAGGCGCGCGGTCTTTTCGGAGACTCGCGGAGCGCGCAGCACGCTGAAGATTTTTTCGTTGCTGCTCATGCCAGCCACTCCTCGACCTTCTTGACCGCATCGGCGGTGATGACGACCGTGTCGGCACCCACCAGAGCGACCGGATCCAGACCCTGGACGTCACGCACCTGCACGTAGGGCAGGTTGCGGGCCGACAGGTACAGATGCTCGGAAGCCTCTTCGGTGACGATCAGCGGACGCTTGCCCACTTCCAGGCCAGCCAGCTTGCCGATCAGACCCTTGGTACTGGTCGCTTCCACGTCGAAGGACTCGACGATGGTCAGGCGGCCCTGGCGGTTCAGCTCGGACAGGATGGCGCACATGGCGGCGCGGTACTGCTTGCGGTTGACCTTCTGCTCGAAGCTGCGCGGCTTGGCCGCGAAGGTGACGCCACCGCCGACGAAGATCGGAGCGGTCAGGGCACCGTGACGAGCGCCACCACCCTTCTGCTTCTTCGACTTCTTGGTGGTACCAGCCACTTCAGAGCGCGTCTTCTGTGCCTTGGTGCCGGCGCGAGCGGCGTTGCGGTAGGCAACGACGACCTGGTGGACCAGATCCTCGCTGAAATCGCGGCCGAACACGGCTTCGGAGACCGAGACCTTGTTGTTGCTACCCGTGATAACGAGTTCCATCGTCATCTCTCCTTATGCCTTGCTCGCCGGACGCACGATCACGTCGCCACCGGCAGCACCCGGAACGGCGCCGCGAACGGCGATCAGACCGCGCTCGACGTCGACCTTGACCACTTCCAGGTTCTGCGTGCTCTGCTGCACGGCACCCATGTGACCGGCCATCTTCTTGCCCGGGAAAACGCGACCCGGGGTCTGGCGCTGGCCCAACGAACCCGGCGCGCGATGCGACAGCGAGTTACCGTGGGTGGCGTCACCCATGGTGAAGTTGTAGCGCTTGATGGTGCCTTGGAAGCCCTTGCCCTTGGTGACACCCTGGACATCGACCTTCTGGCCGACGGCGAAGATGTCCGCCTTGACTTCGCCACCGACGGCGTAATCGCCGACCTGGGCGTCCTCGACGCGGAATTCCCACAGGCCACGGCCGGCTTCGACCTTGGCCTTGGCGAAGTGGCCGGCTTCCGGCTTGTTCACCAGGGCGGCGCGACGGGCGCCGACGGTCACCTGCACGGCGCTGTAGCCGTCGGTTTCGACGGTCTTGACCTGCGCGATGCGGTTCGGGGTGGCTTCGATCAGGGTCACCGGGATGGACTGGCCGTCCTCGGTGAAAACGCGGCTCATGCCGGCCTTGCGGCCCACGAAGCCCAACGAATACTTCTTCGTCATGGTCGCAGTCCTCAGGTCAGCTTGATCTGAACGTCGACGCCGGCAGCCAGTTCGAGCTTCATCAGCGCGTCCACGGTCTTGTCGTTGGGGTCGACGATGTCGAGCACGCGCTTGTGCGTGCGGGTCTCGTACTGGTCACGCGCGTCCTTGTCGACGTGCGGGGAAACCAGAACGGTGTAACGTTCGATCTTGGTCGGCAGCGGGATCGGGCCACGCACTTGCGCGCCGGTCCGCTTGGCCGTTTCAACGATCTCGCTGGCCGAGCGGTCGATCAAACGATGATCGAACGCCTTCAGCCGAATCCGGATCTTTTGGTCCGCCATGACGGTGTTCCTATAGGTCTAAAGAGCGACAGGCCCGGCCTCTTGTGTACCGGACCCCATGAATGCGCGCCGGCACCAGTCAGCCGCCACGCGAATCCTTTCAAAACAGCAGGGCGGCCCGGTTTCCCGGCCCGCCCCAGACACAAACAAACGCGCAGAAAGCGCCCCGATGCCCTGGAGCGACCCACGCGACCTGTCCTTAGTCTGGCGAATACGAAGCGCTTCCTGCCCTTCCTTTCGCTGGTTGCGAAGCACATGCAAGCATGGCCTTCGCGAGTGGTCGTGCATTCTGTCAGCATTCCCGGGGCTTTGCAAGTACCGGATACGCCCCGCCTCCTGCGCTTCAGCTGGCGGCCATGCCGGACCGGGAGGCGACACGGCCGCGCTCCCGTCCTGCCCGCCTTATTCGGCGGCCGGAGCGCCCGCCTGCAGCAGGCTGTTGAACAGCAGCTTGAACGAGCCGTGGGTCTGCGAGCGGAAGGTGATGTCCGTGCCGAAGAAGGTCAGCCGGCCGGCGCCGACGTCGGCCTCGGCGGCCAGCACCCCGCCCTGCAGGTGCTCCTGGCCCCAGGCCCAGCCGCTGCGCAGCGGCGTGGCCGAGTCGAAGCGCAGCAGCGGACGGATGTCGGCGCGGCCGGCCGGCAGGTCGAACACCGGCGCATTGTCCCAGCGGCCGTCGGAGAAGTACACGTCCAGCCGCTGCGGCAGCCCCCAGTTGAGCGGGCGCGACTTGTCCACCGCCACCTGCAGCACGCTGCCGGGGATGTAGTACTCGCGCTGGCTCAGCGCCCGGGGCTGGTCGTCCCCTCCCTTGGCCAGCAGGTGGCTGCGCAGCGGCAGGCCGAGCTGCACCGCCAGCCCGCTGGACGAACCGGTGGCGACGACATGGCCGCCGGCCTGCAGGAAGCGGCGCAGCGCGGCGACCGCGGCCTCGCCCTCCAGTTCGCCGAGCATCGGCCGGAATTCGGCCGGGATGGTGGCCGGGTCCGGCGAGGCCGGCGTACGGCCGGCCTTGCCCTCGATCGCCAGCGCCTTGGGCAGCGGCAGCGCGCCGCTGGGCAGGATCAGCACGTCGAACCGGCTGCGCAGGTCGCCATCGAGGATCTGCCGCGGGTACACCACTTCGTAGTCGAAACCGAAGCTGTCCAGGACCAGCCGGGTCCAGCCGGAAACCATCGAGCCGCCGTAGTGGTCCCACAACGCGATCCGCGGCGCCTTCACCGGCTCGCCGCCGCTGGCGCGACGGTCGGCGGCGACGGCCGCCACGCCGGTGCCGCGCAGGGCGGCGGCCAGGGTCCCGCTCGGCGCGGCCGGCACGAAGAAGGCGCCGTCGCGGTCCTGCAGGCGCCGCACCTCCACGCCGGCCTTCAGCAGGCGATTGACCGCGATCACGCTGTTGTTGGCGCGCGCATCGAGCAGGTAGCCGGTGGCCGAGGCCGGCACCGGCGCGTCGACCGGCACCTGCAGTTGTCCGGCCGGCAGCGCCTCGAACGGGCCGTCGAAGCCTTCCAGCACGCGGTCGAACGCCACGCCCATCTGGAAGGCCAGCGTCCAGCCGGCCGAGTCGTACGGCGCGATCGGCGGACCGCCCGCGTATTCGAAGTCGTGCGGGTGGTCCTGCGGCTCGAACATGTCCAGCACGTGCGGCCGGAACGCCTGGTCGGCCTTGACCACGAACGAGCCCACCGGGTACCTGCGGCCGGCCACGGCGAACGGCCGGGTGGCGCGCTCCACCTCCACGCCCGCCAGCTGCAGCGCGTTGACGAAGGCGGTCGCGGTCGGGAAGTCAGCCTGGTCGGCCGGGATGATGTAGCCGCGCGGGTCGCGCTGTTCCGGGCGCCGCAGCAGGGCGTCGACCTGCCCCGCATCCAGTTCCGCCGCCGGCTTGCCGTCCTTGCCGGCTTCGGCGCGCGCCTTGGCCAGGACGCTCGGGCTGGCCGTCCAGGTGTCGCGGCTGCCGCGCTCGATGGAGTTGCGGCCCATGCGATAGATGTTCCACAGCAGCTGCTCGCGGTTGCGCGAGGCGTAGTCCAGCAGCGCCCAGTTGGCGGTCAGGCTGTAGTCGATGGACTGGCGGAAATGCCAGGTCTGCGCCGGTACCGGCGCCGGCAGGTTGCTGTCGGGCAGCTGCCGGTCCGGCAGGAACGGGATCTGCATCGGCGTCGGGTTGCCGGTGATCTCGGTGAGCACGCCCAGCATGTTGTGGAAGTACGGCATGGTGCGCAGGCCGCCGTTCCACCAGGTCGAATACACGCTGCCGCCCTTGGACACCGCGCCGGGCTTATTCTCCTGCAGGAAACGCAGGTTCATCGTCGAGCCCAGCGACTCCAGCCCGACCGGGATCATCGCGTCGATGTTGTAGTTGTACGGGTCGCGGTACGGCGGGATCACGATGACCGTGCCCTTGGGCGAGGTCTGGTGGTGGTTGTAGACGATCTGCGGGTACCAGCGCGTGTACATCGCCAGGTTGAGGTTGCGCGTTTCCTGCAGCGCGGCCATGTAGAAGTCGCGGTTGTTGTCGTGGCCGGCGTACTTCTGGTACAGGCGCGGCGGCTTGTCGAGCACGCGTTTGGCCGGCACCGGCTCGCGCATGTACCAGTCCGAATACAGCTCCTGCCCGTCCGGGTTGGCATGGACCAGCAGCACGATGGTGTCGTCGAGGATGCGCCGGGTCTCGGCGTCGTCGCGGCTGGCCAGCTGCCACACGGTCTCGATCAGCTGGTGCGCGCCGACGGTCTCGTTGGCGTGCAGGCCGCCGTCGATCCACACCACCGCCTTGCCCTGCTCCGCCAGACGGCGCGCGACGGCCTCGTCGTCGCGCGCCCGCGCCAGACGCTCGGAGATGCCGCGGTATTCGTCCAGCCTGGCCAGGTTGGCCGGCGAGGAGGCGATCAGCATCAGCTGCGGGCGCCCCTCGGAGGTCTTGCCCAGCTCGACCAGACGGAAGCGGTCGGACTCGGCCGCGACCTTGCGGAAATACGCCTCGGTCTGGGTGTAGTTGGCGAGCATGTAGTCGTCGCCGATGGTGAAGCCGAAATGCTCCTTCGGCGATGGTGCCGCCGCCTGCGCCACCGCGGCGAACGCCGCCAGCGCCAGTGCCAGTGCCAGCGCCGCCCTGCGCCGCCCTTGTCCCGATTCTCGCAACATCCCGTCTTCTCCTCGCGTTTGTCCTGCCGTCGGCCAGGCCATCGCACGCACCTTAGGCGCATCCGCCCTGCCGCTTCGCGTAGCGAAGGTCATGGCGGCGGCGTGGCCGGTGCGCGCGCACCTGCGCGGCCCATGGATACAAGAGCGGAGCGGGAAACGTTTTCCGCCATCCGCAATGCGGAAAATCGTCCAGCCGCCTGCCGCGCGATGCGGAGTCGGGAAGCGCGACCCGTCGAGGGGGGCTAGGGCCCCAAAGTGGCGACGGCTGTACCGGGAGTCATGCGCCGCCAGCCGGCCTGGCGGCAGTCCCCCATCCCTTGTGGTCATTCGAACGACCGAGAAGGGACGCGAACCCGCGCCACCGCGCATGGAGTCGCCGCGGACCGCGCCGCGCGGCCGGCGGCGGGGGCATGACGAGCCACGCACCTGTCGGACAGGGAAATCGACCCAGATGCCCGCTGCATTGGGGCGCATGGCGCGCCGCCGGCTTGCCGGTACGCGCCCATTCCCCTGCCCTACCAAGCCGCTCGCCGCCGGAAACGATCAGTCCCAGGCCGGCGCCAGGCCTTCCGGGCTGACTTCGCGGCCGTTGCGCTCGAGCGCGGCGATGCGCGCCATGTCCCCGGCATCGAGCCTCAGCCCGCGGGCGAGCAGGTTGCTGGCCAGATTCTCGCGCCGGGTCGACGACGGAATCACCGCATGGCCCAGCTGCATCGCCCAGGCCAGGGCGACCTGCGCCACCGTGGCGCCGTGCTTGGCGGCGATGTCGGCCAGCACGGGATCCTTGAGCACCTTGCCGTAGGCCAGGGTCATGTAGGAGGTGACGGCGATGCCCTGTTCCTTCAGGAACGCGGCGAGCCTGCTGTTCTGCAGATAGGGGCTGAGCTCGATCTGGCTGGTGGCGATCTCACCCGCGCCGACCGCGGCGATGGCCTGCCGGGTCAGTTCGATGTTGAAGTTGGACACGCCGATGCGGCGGGCCAGGCCCAGCCTTTTGGCTTCGGCCAGCGCGGCCATGTATTCGGCCGGTTCGACACCGTTGCCGGGCGCCGGCCAGTGGATCAGGGCCAGGTCGACATGGTCGGTGCGCAGCTTGGCCAGGCTTTCGCGCAGGCTCGGGACCAGCTTGTCGGCGGCGTAGTTGTCGACCCAGATCTTGGTGGTGAGGAACAGGTCCGCACGCGGAACGCCGCTTTCGGCGATGGCCTGGCCGATGTCGGCCTCGTTGCCGTAGATCTGCGCGGTGTCGATGGCGCGGTAACCCAGTTCCAGCGCCGTCTTCACCGAATCGATGACGACCCGGCCGGCAAGCCGGTAAGTACCCAGGCCGAAGGAAGGAATGCTCATGGAATGACTCCTGGAGGAAAGGAAGAAAGGTTGCCTGCCCGCGGGTTGGGCGGCCGGCCGCTCAGGCGCCCTGCGCCACGCGGCGGCGGCCAGCACCGCCCAGCCAGACCAGGCCCAGGCCGCCGGCGGCCAGCGCGGCGCCCGCCAGCGGCACGGCGGCATAGCCCAGCCCCTGGTCGATGACCGCGCCGCCGAGGGCGGCGCCGACCGCGTTGCCGAGGTTGAACGCGCCGACATTGACCGACGAGGCCAGGCCCGGCGCCTGCGTGGCGGCCTGCATCACCCGCATCTGTACCGGCGGCACGATGCCGAAGGCGGCCGCGCCCCAGACCACCAGGCCGATGGCCGCGCCGGCATGGGTGGTCATCGCCAGCGGCAGCACCGCCATGACCACCGCGAGCGCGCCGAGGATCAGCATGGTCGCGCCGTCCAGCGACCAGTCGGCCAGGCGACCGCCGATGCTGTTGCCCAGGGTGAAGCCGATTCCGATCAGCACCAGCGCGAAGGCCACGAACCCCGGGCTGGCCCGGGTGATCCCGGCCAGCACCGGCGCCACGTAGGTATACAGCGCGAACATCGCGCCGGCGCCGAGCACCGTGGTACCCATCGCCAGCAGCACTTCGGGGCGGGCCAGCACCTTCAGCTCGCGGCGCACGTCCGGACGCGCGCCCGGCTCGCCCCTGGGCAGCGCCAGCCACAGCGCGGCGATGGTGACCAGGCCGAGCACGGCGGTGCCGCCGAAGGCCAGGCGCCAGCCCACCTGCTGACCGATCCAGGTCGCCGCCGGCACGCCGCCGATGTTGGCGATGGTCAGGCCCATGAACATGGCCGCGATGGCGCTGGCCTGCCTGTCCCGGGGCACCACGCTGGCCGCGACCACGGCGCCGATGCCGAAGAAGGCGCCATGGTTGAGGCTGGTGACCAAGCGCGACAGCAGCAGGGTCGTATAGCCCGGCGCGAACGCGGACAGCAGGTTGCCGACGGTGAACAGGACCATCAGCCACATCAGCGCCGCGCGCTTGCCGAAGCGGCTGAACAGCAGCGTCATCACCGGCGCGCCGGCCATGACGCCGATCGCGTAGGCGGAGACCAGCATGCCGGCAGTGGGGATGCCGACCTGCACGCCGTCGGCGATCACGGGCAACAGCCCCATGGGAGTGAATTCGGTGGTGCCGATGGCGAAGGCACCGATGGCGAGGGCGGACAGGGCGCGGGAGGATTTCATGGCGCGCAGTGTGCCCGGCTAATATTTGCCGATTAAGCCCTGTATCCACCAAATTCATTTGATCCAGAATCAACAATGAAGACCACTCTCGATGAACTGCAGGCGTTCGTGGCCGTGGTGGATGCCGGCTCGATCACCGCCGCCTCGGAACTGCTGGGACTGACGATCTCGGCCACCAGCCGCACGCTCGGGCGGCTGGAGGAAAAACTCCAGACGACGCTGCTGCGGCGTACCACGCGGCGGCTGGAACTGACGGAGGAAGGCACCGCCTTCCTGCAGCGCGCCCGCGCCATCCTCGCCTCCGTGGACGAAGCGGAGGAACAGATGGCGGCCCGGCGCATGCGTCCGACGGGACGACTGCGGGTCGATGCGGCCACGCCCTTCATGCTGCACGTGCTGGTGCCGCTGGTCGCCGGCTTCCGCGAGCGCTACCCCGAAGTCGAGCTGGAGCTGAATTCGAACGAAGGCATCATCGACCTGCTCGAGAAGCGCACCGACGTGGCGTTCCGCATCGGCGCGCTGAAGGACTCCACCCTGCACGCGCGCCCGGTGGGCGCCAGCCGCGTGCGGGTGCTGGCCAATCCGTCCTATCTCGAACGCCACGGCATGCCCGCCATGCCCGACGCACTGGCCGGGCATGCGCTGCTGGGTTTCACCCAGCCCGGGTCGCTCAACGAATGGCCGCTGCACGACGCGGCCGGCAATGTCCTGCGCATCCAGCCGACGGTCGCCGCTTCCAGCGGCGAGACGCTGCGCCACCTGGCCCTGGCCGGCCAGGGCATCGCCTGCCTCTCCGACTTCATGACCCGCCGGGACCGCCACGAGGGCCGACTGGTGCCCCTGTTCCCCGCGCAGACCCTGGACGTGCGCCAGCCGGTCAACGCGGTCTATTACCGCAACACCGCGCTGGCGGCGCGCATCACCTGCTTCGTCGACCATGTGGTCCAGACCCTGGGCGCGCAGCCGTTCGACGGCTGACGCCTCCACTCTGCCTCGACCTCGCGCCGGGGCGTGGTTGCGATCACGGAGGACGGCAACTGGGGCCTCGCCGGAAGCGGGTGCCGGCACCCTCGGCGCCGATGTTCCGGGGCGCCGCCCCGGAAGGCGGCAACGAAAACCGCCGGGGGCGGTTTTTTATATTGCCCGCCGATGCTCCGAAGGGTGTCCGCCGCGGATGACGGCAATAAAAAAGGGCGGCCCGGAGGCCGCCCTTCTTCCACGCTCCCCGCGGACGGGGATGACGCGCTTACTTGGTGATCTTGGCGACCACGCCGGCGCCGACGGTACGGCCGCCTTCGCGGATCGCGAAGCGCAGGCCTTCGTCCATCGCCACCGGGTTGATCAGCGTGACCGACATCTTCACGTTGTCGCCCGGCATCACCATCTCGACGCCCTCCGGCAGCTGCACGGCGCCGGTGATGTCGGTGGTACGGAAGTAGAACTGCGGACGGTAGCCCTTGAAGAACGGGGTGTGACGGCCACCTTCGTCCTTGGACAGCACGTACACCTCGGCTTCGAACTCGGTGTGCGGGGTGATCGAACCCGGCTTGGCCAGCACCTGGCCGCGCTCCACGTCGTCACGCTTGGTGCCGCGCAGCAGCAGGCCCGCGTTGTCGCCCGCCTGGCCCTGGTCCAGCAGCTTGCGGAACATTTCCACGCCGGTCACGGTGGTCTTCTGGGTCGGGCGAATACCGACGATTTCGATTTCCTCACCCACCTTGATCACGCCGCGCTCGATACGGCCGGTCACCACGGTGCCGCGGCCCGAGATCGAGAACACGTCTTCCACCGGCATCAGGAACGGCTTGTCGACGTCACGCTCCGGGGTCGGGATCCAGCTGTCCAGCGCGTCGACCAGCTTCAGGATCGCCGGCACGCCGATGTCGCTCTGGTCGCCTTCCAGCGCCAGACGGGCCGAACCGTGCACGATCGGGGTGTCGTCGCCCGGGAAGTCGTACTTGCTCAGCAGCTCGCGCACTTCCATTTCCACCAGCTCGAGCAGCTCGGCGTCGTCCACCATGTCGGCCTTGTTCAGGAACACGACGATATACGGCACGCCGACCTGACGCGACAGCAGGATGTGCTCGCGGGTCTGCGGCATCGGGCCGTCAGCGGCCGAGCACACCAGGATCGCGCCGTCCATCTGCGCCGCACCGGTGATCATGTTCTTGACGTAGTCGGCGTGGCCCGGGCAGTCAACGTGGGCGTAGTGACGGGTCGCGGATTCGTACTCGACGTGCGCGGTCGAGATCGTGATGCCGCGCGCCTTCTCTTCCGGCGCGGCGTCGATCGAGGAGTAGTCCTTGAACTCGCCACCGAAACGCTCGGCACCGATCTTGGTCAGCGCGGCGGTCAGCGTGGTCTTGCCATGGTCGACGTGGCCGATGGTGCCGACGTTGACGTGCGGCTTGGTACGTTCGAACTTACCCTTGGACATTTTGCGATTCCTTGATTAGCTGAAAGTTTGAGGGAGAACCTGAGCCCCGGAGGCTCAGGCCTTCTTGATGACGGTTTCGGCGATGTTGTTCGGCGCCGGCTCGTAGTGGTCGAATTCCATCGAGAACGTGGCGCGACCCTGTGTCATCGAACGCAGCTGCGTGGCGTAACCGAACATTTCGCCCAGCGGAATCATCGCATTGATGACCACGCCCGAAACGCTGGTGTCCGAACCCTGCAGCACGCCGCGACGACGGCTCACGTCGCCCATCACGTCGCCCTGGTAGTCCTCCGGGGTCACGATCTCGACCTTCATGATCGGCTCCAGCAGCACCGGCTTGGCCTTGGAGAAGCCCTGCTTGAACGCCATCGACGCGGCCAGCTTGAACGCCATTTCCGAGGAGTCGACGTCGTGGTACGAACCGAACACCAGCTTGACCTTCACGTCCACCACCGGGAAGCCGGCCAGCGGGCCGCTGGTGATGGTCTCGCGCAGGCCCTTCTCGACCGACGGGATGAATTCCTTCGGAATCACGCCACCGGTGATCTCGTTCAGGAACAGGAAGTCGTCCTTGATGTCGGCGCCGTGCTTCTCGCGGTCGGCGGCGGTGATCGGGGACATCTCGATCACGACGTGACCGTACTGGCCCTTACCACCGGACTGCTTGGCGTGCTTGTAGTCCGACTTCACGTCCACGGCCTGGATGGTCTCGCGGTACGCGACCTGCGGCTTGCCGACGTTGGCTTCGACGTTGAACTCGCGCTTGAGGCGGTCGACGATGATGTCCAGGTGCAGCTCGCCCATGCCCGAGATGATCGTCTGGCCCGACTCCTCGTCGGTCTTGACGCGGAACGACGGGTCTTCCTGCGCCAGACGGCCCAGGGCCATGCCCATCTTTTCCTGGTCGGACTTGGTCTTCGGCTCGACCGCCATCGAGATCACCGGCTCCGGGAACGCCATGCGCTCCAGGACGATCGGGGCGTCGATGGCGCACAGGGTGTCACCGGTGGTGACGTCCTTCAGACCCACCGCCGCGGCGATGTCGCCGGCCAGCACTTCCTTGATTTCTTCGCGGTTGTTGGAGTGCATCTGCAGCACGCGGCCGATGCGCTCCTTCTTGTTGCGCACCGAGTTCAGCACCTGGTCGCCAGCGTTCAACACGCCCGAATAGACGCGGAAGAAGGTCAGCGAGCCCACGAACGGGTCGGTCATGATCTTGAACGCCAGCGCCGAGAACGGGGCCTTGTCGCTGGATTCGCGCGACATTTCCTTGGTCTCGTCGTCGATGTCGGTGCCCTTGACCGCCGGCACGTCGACCGGCGACGGCAGCAGCTTGATGACGCCGTCGAGCATGGCCTGCACGCCCTTGTTCTTGAACGCCGAGCCGCAGAACATCGGGACGATCTCGGTGGCCAGCGTACGGATACGCAGGGCGTTGTAGATCTCGTCCTCGGTCAGCTCCTCGCCGCCCAGGTACTTCTCCATCAGCTCTTCGCTGGCTTCGGCGGCGGACTCGACCATGAACGCGCGCGCTTCTTCGGCCTGCGCCTGCAGCTCGGCCGGGATGTCGCGGTATTCGAAGCTCATGCCCTGGGACTTCTCGTCCCACGCGATGGCCTTCATCTTCACCAGATCGACCACGCCCTGGAAGTTGTCCTCGGCAC
Organism: Stenotrophomonas sp. MYb238; assembly: GCF_009496535.1. GTDB lineage: Bacteria > Pseudomonadota > Gammaproteobacteria > Xanthomonadales > Xanthomonadaceae > Stenotrophomonas. The sequence goes on along the minus strand of NZ_WIDL01000005.1, from coordinate 99,040 downwards.
CGACCGGGATCTGCATCGGCACCGGCACGGCGCCCAGACGCGCCTTCAGCTGGTCGCGGACCTTGAAGAAGTTGGCGCCGGTGCGGTCCATCTTGTTGACGAACGCGATGCGCGGCACGTGGTACTTGTTGGCTTGGCGCCACACGGTCTCGGACTGCGGCTGCACGCCGCCGACGGCGCACAGCACGAACACCGCACCGTCGAGCACGCGCAGCGAGCGCTCCACTTCGATGGTGAAGTCGACGTGCCCGGGGGTGTCGATGATGTTGAAGCGGTGCTCCGGCATCGACTTGTCCATGCCCTTCCAGAACGCGGTGGTGGCAGCGGACTGGATCGTGATGCCACGCTCCTGCTCCTGCTCCATCCAGTCCATGGTGGCGGCGCCATCGTGCACCTCACCCAGCTTGTGGCTCTTGCCGGTGTAGAACAGGATGCGCTCGGACGTGGTGGTCTTGCCGGCATCGATGTGGGCCATGATGCCGAAGTTGCGGTAACGCTCGATGGGAGTGGAACGGGCCACGGGGAGCCTCTCAGATTTTTCGGATTTCGGAATGGCCGAATGCCGCCTTTCGGCGGCCTTCGGGTTGACGCGGCGATTCTGTCACCGCGAGGTGACACGCAGTGGTGTCACCGGCCTGTGTTCACAAGGCCTTCAAACTCACCAGCGGTAGTGCGCGAACGCCTTGTTCGCTTCCGCCATGCGGTGGGTTTCTTCACGCTTCTTGATGGCGCCGCCACGGTTTTCCGAGGCGTCCAGCAACTCGGCGGCCAGCTTGCGCGGCATCGAGTTCTCGCCACGCTTGCGCGCCGATTCGATCAGCCAGCGCATCGCCAGGGCCATCTTGCGCGAGGCGCGCACTTCGACCGGCACCTGGTAGGTGGCGCCGCCGACGCGGCGGGACTTCACTTCGACGGCCGGGGCCACGTTGTCCAGCGCCTTCTGCACCAGCTCGATGGCATTGGGATTCTTTTCGCCGATCACGTCCATGGCGCCGTACACGATCTTTTCGGCGACGGACTTCTTGCCGCTCTGCATGACCATGTTGATGAAGCGGGCGATGGTTTCGCTTCCGTGCTTCGGATCGGGCAGGACGGAACGCTGCGGAGTATTACCCTTACGCGACATAGTGCTCTCCCCTTAGGCCTTCGGACGCTTGGCGCCGTACTTGGAACGGGCCTGGCGACGCTTGGCGACGCCGGCGGCGTCGAGCGAGCCACGAACGGTGTGGTAACGCACACCCGGCAGGTCCTTGACGCGACCGCCGCGGATCAGGACCACGGAGTGCTCCTGCAGGTTGTGGCCTTCACCACCGATGTAGGAAATCACTTCTTCCTGGTTGGTCAGGCGGACCTTGGCAACCTTGCGGAGCGCCGAGTTCGGCTTCTTCGGAGTGGTGGTGTAGACACGGGTGCAGACGCCACGGCGCTGCGGGCACTTGTCGAGCGCCGGCGAGGCACTCTTGTAGGTGGTCGCTTGCCGCGGCTTGCGGACCAGCTGGTTGATCGTCGCCATCAGTAGGTTCTTCTGATTGGGGCCGTGAAAAACGGCCAAGGATGCGGAAAATGTAAAGCAGGCCCGAAATTCAGGCCTGCCGAGACAGACGATTGTAGCAACCCGTCCAGAACGCAGTCAAACGCGTCCTTTCCAGGCCAGCCCTGATCCCGGGCCGTTACAGGGGGGCCTCCATGTACCCCGTTCAGGTCGGGCGACCGGTCCGCGGACGGACCGGCATCCCTTCAAAGCGCCCGGCCGGAGCCGGACCTACCTCACTCCTCGCCGCCCGCAGCCTGTTCAGCTTCGGTCGACGCAACCTCCGACTCGACCACCGCGGCCGTGCCGGCCAGGGTCTCGATCTCCGACTCGGTCAGGCCGGAGGCGCCGCGACGGCGCTTGGTGTGGTACGCAAGGCCGGTACCCGCCGGAATCAGGCGGCCGACGATCACGTTTTCCTTCAGGCCGCGCAGGTTGTCCGCGGTGCCGCGCACGGCAGCCTCGGTCAGCACGCGGGTGGTCTCCTGGAACGACGCGGCCGAGATGAACGACTCGGTCGCCAGCGAGGCCTTGGTGATGCCCAGCAGCACCGGCTCGAAGCGGGCCGGCAGCTCGTTGCGGGACGCCAGCCTGGCGTTCTCCTCGATCACGCGCTGGCGCTCGGCCTGCTCGCCATTGAGGAACTTGCTGCTGCCCTGGTCGATGATCTCGACCTTGCGCAGCATCTGGCGCGAGATCACCTCGATGTGCTTGTCGTTGATCTTCACGCCCTGCAGGCGGTACACGTCCTGGATTTCCTTGACCAGGTAGCGCGCCAGCTCCTCCACGCCCTTCAGGCGCAGGATGTCCTGCGGGCTCGGCTCGCCGTCCACGATGGTTTCGCCGCGGCTGACGTGCTCGCCTTCGAACACGATGATCTGGCGGTACTTCGGAATCAGCTCCTCGTGCTCGGAACCATCGGTGTCCTTGATGATCAGGCGCTGCTTGCCCTTGGTGTCCTTGCCGAAGCTGATGATGCCCGAACGCTCGGCCAGGATCGCCGGATCCTTCGGCTTGCGCGCCTCGAACAGGTCGGCCACGCGCGGCAGACCGCCGGTGATGTCGCGGGTCTTGGACGCTTCCTGCGGGATCTTGGCGACCACGTCGCCCACGCCCACCGGGGCGCCGTCCTGCAGGTTGACGATCGAACGCGGCGGCAGCAGGTACTGTGCCGGCAGGTCGGTGCCGGGGATGGTCAGGTCGTTGCCCTTGCCGTCGACGATGCGGACCAGCGGACGCAGGTCCTTGGCCTGCGAACCGCGACGCTTCGGATCGGTGATCTCGCGCGAGGCCAGGCCGGTCAGCTCGTCGGTCTTCTCGATGACGGTGACGCCGTCGATGAAGTCGATGAAGCGGATGAAGCCGGCCACTTCCGACACGATCGGGTGGTTGTGCGGATCCCAGTTGGCCACGGTCTGGCCGGCCTTGATCTCGGCGCCGTCCTTGACGGTGATGGTGGCGCCGTACGGCAGCTTGTAGCGCTCGCGCTCGCGGCCGTGGGCGTCGAGCACCGACACTTCGCCCGAACGCGACACCGCCACCAGCGAACCGTTGGCGTGCTCGACCGACTTGAGGTTGTTGAACTTGACCGAACCGGTGGTCTTGACGGTGATGTTGTCCACCGCCGCCGCACGCGACGCCGCGCCACCGATGTGGAACGTACGCATGGTCAGCTGGGTACCCGGCTCGCCGATCGACTGCGCGGCGATGACGCCGACCGCTTCGCCGATGTTGACGATGTGGCCACGTGCCAGGTCGCGGCCGTAGCAGCGGCCGCAGACGCCGAAGGCCGATTCGCAGGTGATCGTCGAACGCACCTTGATCGACTGCACGCCGGCTTCTTCCAGCTTGTTCACCCACTGCTCGTCGAGCAGCGTGTTGCGGGTGACGATCGGATCCTCGTCGTTGCCCGGCAGGAACACGTCCTCGGCCACGACGCGGCCCAGCACGCGGTCCTTCAGCGGCTCGACCACGTCGCCGCCTTCCACGATCGGGGTCATGGTCAGGCCTTCGGCGGTGCCGCAGTCGACCTCGGTGATCACCACGTCCTGCGCCACGTCGACCAGGCGACGGGTCAGGTAACCGGAGTTCGCGGTCTTCAGCGCGGTATCGGCCAGGCCCTTGCGGGCGCCGTGGGTGGAGTTGAAGTACTCCTGCACGTTCAGGCCTTCGCGGAAGTTCGCCTTGATGGGCGTCTCGATGATCGAGCCGTCCGGGCGCGCCATCAGGCCGCGCATGCCGGCCAGCTGGCGGATCTGCGCCTGCGAACCACGCGCGCCGGAGTCGGCCATGATGTACAGCGAGTTCATCGACTTCTGGTCGACGGTCTTGCCTTCGGCGTCCTCGACCTTCTCGGTACCGATGGTTTCCATCATCGCCTTGGCGATGCGCTCGTTGGTGCGCGACCAGATGTCGACCACCTTGTTGTAGCGCTCGCCGGCGGTGACCAGGCCCGACTGGTACTGCTCCTGGATTTCCAGCACTTCCTGCTCGGCTTCGCCCAGGATGCCCTTCTTCTCGTCCGGGATCAGCATGTCGTCGATGCCGATCGACACGCCGGCGCGGGTCGCGTAGGCGTAGCCGGTGTACATCAGCTTGTCGGCGAACACCACGGTGTCCTTCAGGCCGAGCAGACGGTAGCTCTGGTTGATCAGGCGCGAGATGTTCTTCTTGGTCATCTCGGTGTTGCACAGCTCGAACGGCAGGCCCTCGGGCATGATCTCGCTCAGCAGCGCACGGCCGACGGTCGTGTCCTGGATCGAGGTCTTGCGGACCTTGTTGCCCTGCTCGTCGCGCTCGACCTGGGTGATGCGCACCTTGACCTTGGCGTGCAGCTCGACCACGCGGTTGTCGTAGGCGCGCTTCACCTCGTTGGTGTTGGCGAACACCATGCCCTCGCCCTTCTTGTTGATCAGGGCGCGGCTGAGGTAGTACAGGCCCAGCACCACGTCCTGCGACGGCACGATGATCGGCTCGCCGTTGGCCGGGGACAGGATGTTGTTGGTGGACATCATCAGCGCACGCGCTTCCAGCTGGGCTTCCAGCGAGAGCGGCACGTGCACGGCCATCTGGTCACCGTCGAAGTCGGCGTTGAACGCGGTGCAGACCAGCGGGTGCAGCTGGATGGCCTTGCCTTCGATCAGCAGCGGCTCGAACGCCTGGATGCCGAGGCGGTGCAGGGTCGGCGCGCGGTTCAGCAGCACCGGATGCTCGCGGATGACTTCTTCCAGGATGTCCCAGACTTCGCCTTCCTCGCGCTCGACCAGCTTCTTGGCGGCCTTGATGGTGGTGGCCAGGCCGCGGCGCTGCAGCTTGGCGAACACGAACGGCTTGAACAGCTCAAGCGCCATCTTCTTCGGCAGGCCGCACTGGTGCAGCTTCAGGTACGGACCGACGGTGATCACCGAACGGCCGGAGTAGTCCACGCGCTTGCCGAGCAGGTTCTGGCGGAAGCGGCCCTGCTTGCCCTTGATCATGTCGGCCAGCGACTTGAGCGGGCGCTTGTTGGTGCCGGTGATGGCGCGGCCGCGACGGCCGTTGTCCAGCAGCGCGTCGACCGATTCCTGCAGCATGCGCTTTTCGTTGCGCACGATGATGTCCGGAGCGTTGAGTTCCAGCAGGCGGCGCAGGCGGTTGTTGCGGTTGATGACGCGGCGGTACAGGTCGTTCAGGTCGGAGGTCGCGAAGCGGCCGCCGTCCAGCGGCACCAGCGGACGCAGGTCCGGCGGCAGCACCGGCAGCACGGTCATGACCATCCACTCCGGACGGTTGCCCGACTCCAGGAAGGCCTCGACCAGCTTGATGCGCTTGGTCAGGCGCTTGAGCTTGGTTTCCGAACCGGTGGAGGCGATCTCCTCCTTCAGCTTCACCATCTCGGCCTGCAGGTCGATGGTGCGCAGCAGTTCGTACACGGCCTCGGCACCCATGGCGGCGTCGAAGTCGTCGCCATGCTCCTGGCGCGCCTGCAGGTACTGTTCTTCGGTCAGCAGCTGGCGGCGCTCCAGGGCGGTCAGGCCCGGCTCGGTCACCACGTAGGCTTCGAAGTACAGCACGCGCTCGATGTCGCGCAGGGTCATGTCCAGCATCAGGCCGATGCGCGAGGGCAGCGACTTGAGGAACCAGATGTGGGCGACCGGCGAGGCCAGGTCGATGTGGCCCATGCGCTCGCGGCGCACCTTGGCCAGGGTCACTTCGGTGCCGCACTTCTCGCACACGACGCCGCGGTGCTTCATGCGCTTGTACTTGCCGCACAGGCACTCGTAGTCCTTCACCGGGCCGAAGATGGCGGCGCAGAACAGGCCGTCGCGTTCCGGCTTGAAGGTGCGGTAATTGATGGTTTCCGGCTTCTTCACCTCGCCGAAGGACCAGGAGCGGATCAGGTCCGGCGAAGCCAGGCCGATCTTGATCGCGTCGAAGTCCAGCGTCTGGCGCTGCTGGTTGAAGAGATTGAGCAGGTCTTTCATGGTGTTCTCCGAAAGGAGGAATGCTGTGTCGATGGGCTGTCAGGGCGCTGCCGGCGGCGCCGCCGCAGTGATGCAGCGGCGCCTGCGCGATCAGTTGTCTTCCAGTTCCATGTTGATGGCCAGGGAGCGGATTTCCTTCACCAGCACGTTGAAGGATTCCGGCATGCCCGCGACCATCTCGTGCTCGCCGTCGACGATGTTCTTGTACATCTGGTTGCGGCCCTGCACGTCGTCGGACTTCACCGTCAGCATTTCCTGCAGGGTGTAGGCCGCGCCGTAGGCTTCCAGCGCCCAGACTTCCATCTCACCGAAGCGCTGGCCGCCGAACTGCGCCTTGCCGCCCAGCGGCTGCTGGGTGACGAGCGAGTACGGACCGGTCGAACGGGCGTGCATCTTGTCGTCGACCAGGTGGTTCAGCTTCAGGTAGTGCATGTAGCCGACGGTGGTCTTGCGGTCGAACGCCTCGCCGGTGCGGCCGTCGTACAGCTGCATCTGCGTCTTGCTGGCGTTGAAGCCCAGCTGCTCGGTGTCGCTGTCGCCGTCCGGGTAGGCCAGGTTCAGCATCTCGCGGATCTCGTCCTCGTGCGCGCCGTCGAACACCGGGGTGGCCATCGGCACGCCGTCGGTCAGGTTCTTGGCCAGCGCGATCAGTTCCTCGTCGCTGAACTGCGACAGGTCCACGCGCTCGCCGGACAGCTTGCTGTCGTGGTTGTAGATCTTGCCCAGGAACTCGCGCAGCTCGCTGACCGCGCGCTGCTGCTCCAGCATCTTCTGGATGCGCCGGCCCAGGCCCTTGGCGGCCCAGCCCAGGTGCACCTCGAGGATCTGGCCGATGTTCATGCGCGACGGCACGCCCAGCGGGTTGAGGCAGATGTCCACCGAAGTGCCGTCGGCCATGTACGGCATGTCCTCGACCGGCACCACGTTGGAGACCACGCCCTTGTTGCCGTGGCGACCGGCCATCTTGTCGCCCGGCTGGATGCGGCGCTTCACGGCCAGGAACACCTTGACCATCTTCAGCACGCCCGGGGCCAGGTCGTCGCCCTGGGTGATCTTGCCGCGCTTGTCGGCGAAGCGACGCTCGAATTCCTTCTCGTGCGCCTGGATCTGCTTCTGCGCGCGCTCGATCGCTTCGGAGGCGTCCTCGTCCTTCATGCGCAGGGTGAACCAGTCGGCCTTCTTCAGGCCGTCCAGGAAGGCGTCGGTGATGGTGTCGCCCTTCTTCAGGCCGGCACCGCCGTTGGCCACCTTGCCGACGATCTGCGAGCGCAGGCGCGCGTAGATCGCCGCTTCCAGGATGCGGAACTGGTCGTCGAAGTCCTTCTTGACGCGCTTGATCTCGTTCTCTTCGATCTGGCGCGCGCGCTTGTCCTTCTCGATGCCGTCGCGGGTGAAGACCTGCACGTCGATGACGGTGCCGTCCATGCCCGGCGGCACGCGCAGCGAGCTGTCCTTAACGTCGGAGGCCTTCTCGCCGAAGATCGCGCGCAGCAGCTTCTCTTCCGGGGTCAGCTGGCTTTCGCCCTTCGGGGTGACCTTGCCGACCATGATGTCGCCGGCGCGGACTTCGGCACCGATGTACACCACGCCGCTCTCGTCCAGGCGGTTCAGCGCCTGCTCGGAGACGTTCGGGATGTCGGCGGAGATTTCCTCCGGCCCCAGCTTGGTGTCGCGCGCGACGCAGGTCAGCTCTTCGATGTGGATCGTGGTATAGCGATCCTCTTCCACCACGCGCTCGGAGAGCAGGATGGAGTCTTCGAAGTTGTAGCCGTTCCACGGCATGAACGCGATCAGCATGTTCTGGCCCAGGGCCAGTTCGCCGATGTCGGTCGACGGGCCGTCGGCCAGCACGTCGCCACGCGCGATCACGTCGCCCACGTTCACCAGCGGACGCTGGTTGATGCAGGTGTTCTGGTTCGAACGGGTGTACTTGATCAGGTTGTAGATGTCCACGCCGGCGTCGGCGGCATCGGTGATCTCGCTCTCGTTGACCTTGACCACGATGCGGCCGGCGTCGATCTGCACGATCTCGCCGCCGCGACGGGCGTTCACGGTCACGCCCGAGTCGCGCGCCACGGCGCGTTCGATGCCGGTACCCACCAGCGGCTTCTGCGCACGCAGGGTCGGCACCGCCTGGCGCTGCATGTTCGCGCCCATCAGCGCGCGGTTGGCGTCGTCGTGCTCCAGGAACGGCACCAGCGCCGCGGCGACCGACACGGTCTGCATCGGCGAGACGTCCATGAAGTGCACTTCCGCCGGCGGCTTGAGCAGCGACTCGCCCTGGTAGCGGCACGGCACGAACAGCTCGGTGAGCATGTTCTTGGCATCGGTCAGCGCGTTGGCCTGGGCGATGACGTACTCGTTTTCCTCGATCGCCGACAGGTACTCGATGTCGTCGGTGACCTTGCCGTCCACGACCTTGCGGTACGGCGTCTCGAGGAAGCCGTACTGGTTGGTGCGGGCGTACACGGCCAGCGAGTTGATCAGGCCGATGTTCGGGCCTTCCGGGGTTTCGATGGTGCAGACGCGGCCGTAGTGGGTCGGGTGCACGTCGCGCACTTCGAAGCCGGCGCGCTCGCGGGTCAGGCCGCCCGGACCCAGCGCCGAGACGCGGCGCTTGTGCGTCACTTCCGACAGCGGGTTGTTCTGGTCCATGAACTGCGACAGCTGCGAGGAACCGAAGAATTCCTTGATCGCGGCGGCGACCGGCTTGGCGTTGATCAGCTCCTGCGGGGTCAGGCCTTCGGACTCGGCCATCGACAGGCGCTCCTTGACCGCGCGCTCGACGCGGACCAGGCCCACGCGGAACACGTTCTCGGCCATTTCGCCGACCGAACGCACGCGACGGTTGCCCAGGTGGTCGATGTCGTCGACCACGCCGCGGCCGTTGCGGATCTCGGTCAGGACCTTGATCACGTCCAGGATGTCCGAGCTGTCGCCGTGGGCGGCGACCAGGCGCTTGGATTCCTCGTCGTTGCGCTCGCCGAAGTACTTGCGGTCGTAGAGCACGGCTTCGCCGGTGACTTCCTTGCGGCCGACACGGCGGTTGAACTTCATGCGGCCGACCGTGGACAGGTCGTAGCGCTCGAAGGTGAAGAACAGGTTGTGGAACAGGTTCTGCGCGGCGTCCTTGGTCGGCGGCTCGCCCGGGCGCATCATGCGGTAGATCTCGACCAGGGCCTCGAGCTGGGTCTTGGTCGGGTCGATGCGCAGGGTGTTGGACAGGTACGGGCCGCGGTCCAGGTCGTTCACCCACAGGGTGCCGATGGCGTCCACGCCGGCCTTGCGGAAGTTCTGCAGCTGTTCGTCGGTGATCTCGTCGTTGGCCTGGGCCAGCAGCTCGCCGGTGTTGGCGTCGACCACGTCGTGCGACAGGATGCGGCCGACCAGGTAGTCGTCCGGCACGGCCAGCGCGGCGATGCCCGAGGCCTGCAGCTGCTTGACGTGGCGCGCGGTGATGCGCTTGCCGGCTTCCACGATGACCTTGTCGCCGTCGGCCAGGTCGAAGCCCAGCGTTTCGCCGCGCAGGCGCTCGGCCACCAGCTCCAGCTGCACGCCCTCGCCTTCCGGCAGGATGTGGAAGGTGTTGATGTCGAAGAACTCGTTGAGCATTTCTTCGTTGTTGTAGCCGAGCGCGCGCAGCAGGATCGACACCGGCAGCTTGCGGCGGCGGTCGATACGGGTGAACAGCGCGTCCTTCGGGTCGAACTCGAAGTCCAGCCAGGAGCCGCGGTAGGGAATGATGCGGGCGCTGTACAGCAGCTTGCCCGAGCTGTGGGTCTTGCCGCGGTCGTGGTCGAAGAACACGCCCGGCGAACGGTGCAGCTGCGAGACGATGACGCGCTCGGTACCGTTGACGATGAAGGTGCCGTTGTCGGTCATCAGCGGGATCTCGCCGAGGTAGACCTCCTGCTCCTTCACGTACTTGATCGCCTTGGTGGACGATTCCTTGTCGTAGATGACCAGGCGCACGGTCACGCGCAGCGGCGCGCCGTAGCTCATGCCGCGCTGGCGGCACTCGCGCTCGTCGAACACCGGCTCGCCCAGCTTGTAGCCCACGTACTCCAGGGCGGCGTTGCCGCTGTAGCTGGAGATCGGGAACACCGACTTCAGCGCGGCGTGCAGGCCGTGGTCGGAGCGCTTGGCCGGATCAGTGTTTTCCTGCAGGAACTCGCGGTACGAGTCGACCTGGATGGCGAGCAGGAACGGCACCTCGAGGATCGAGCGCTGCTTGCCGAAATCCTTGCGGATGCGCTTTTTTTCGGTGTACGAATAGGACGTCATGGGATCTTCCACCTTGTTGTGCGGGCCGTGCGTCCACGACCCGGAAGGGAACTTTTAAATTGTCAGTTGGAAGTCGCTGGTATTGCCGGCACCAGCACGCCTTCTCCCGCTACTTCCAACTGCCAACTCGTCTGCCTGCCGCCCTGCCCGCCGCGCGATGCGCCGGCTGGCCAGGGTTGGAACGCAGCCCGTGCTGGGCTTCTCACCGCGCCGGGCATGCCCGGCTCTACAACGACCAAAGGCCGGGGGCTTTAGGCCCCCAGCCTTGGCTGCATCGCCGTGAATCGATGGCGACGCAAGGGAACTGCTTACTTCAGCTCGACGGTGGCGCCGGCGGCTTCCAGTTCCTTCTTGAACTTCTCGGCGTCTTCCTTCGAAGCGCCTTCCTTCACGACGCCACCGGCCTCGGCCAGATCCTTCGCTTCCTTCAGGCCCAGGCCGGTGATGGCGCGCACGGCCTTGATCACTTCGACCTTCTTGGCGCCGGCATCCTTCAGGATGACGTTGAACTCGGTCTGCTCTTCGACGGCAGCGGCCGGGCCGGCAGCGGCGACGGCCATGACCGGGGCAGCGGCGGAAACGCCGAACTTGTCTTCGATGGCCTTGACCAGCTCCATCACTTCCATCAGGGACTTCTCGGCGATGGCGTCGACGATCTGTTCGTTGGTAAGGGACATTTTGATTACCTTTGGAAAATATTCTGGGTTGAGGTTCTATTCAGAACCACGAAAACGTCGAACTCAGGCGGTTTCAGCGGCCGGCTCGGCGGCTTCGACAGCCGCACCACCGTTCTGCTTCTCACCAACAGCCTTGACGGCGCGCGCGAACATCGTGACCGGCTCGGTCAGGACGCGGGCCAGCATGGCCAGGGCCTGATCACGGGTCGGCAGCGATGCCAGCACGTCGACGTGGCTCGCCGGGTAGACTTCGCCACCCACGGCCACGATCTTCGCCTGCAGCTTGTCGTTGCCCTTGGCGGCATCCTTGATCAGGCGACCGGCAGCGCCGGGCTCCTCGAGCGAAAACGCATACAGCAGCGGACCGACCATCTGGTCCTTAGCGACTGCGAAATCGGTGCCTTCGACGGCGCGCGCGGCCAGCGTGTTCTTGACAACCTTCAAGAAAACGCCAGTTTCGCGGGCCTGCTTGCGCATCGCGGTCATCTGAGCGACCGTGGTGCCAGCGTATTCGGCTGCGATCAAGGAGTGGGCCTTGGCGGCGACGTCTGCCAGCTCGGCGACTACTTCTTGCTTCTGGGACAGATTGAGAGCCATTGCACTCCTCCAATTGAACTCCGCTTACGGCTCCTGCCGTGTGCGGTCCTGTGCGGCATCCGTCCTGGACGCCGGGAACATCGGGATGATGCTCCGGGGGTGGGCCGTTCTAGACCTGGAGTGGGCCAACCTGGGAAACCCAGACGTGCGTGAACCAGAAAAACTCCAGAAGGGCACCATCTACGCAGGGTGATTCCGGGGAATCGATTAAGCGATCCCGCTATGCCGGCGGCGACTCCTTGCCAGATCGAGCTTCCGTGCCCGTCGCCGGTATGCGCTGACCGCGCCTGCGGTCTTTGACGGCTACCGCGGACGATGCACTGCCCGCGATGCCTTCAAATGTCACGGCCACGGCACCGAAGCGCCGCGGCCGCTTGAAACGATTACTTCAGGGTCAGCGACGACTGGTCGACGGTGACGCCCGGGCCCATCGTCGAGCTGACCGAGACCTTCTGCAGGTAGGTGCCCTTCGAGGTGGCCGGCTTGGCCTTGATCAGGTCCAGCAGCAGCGCCTGCAGGTTCGACTGCAGCGCGGCGTTGTCGAAGCTGGCCTTGCCGATGGTGCAGTGGATGATGCCGGCCTTGTCGGTGCGGTAACGGACCTGGCCCGACTTGGCGTTCTTCACGGCTTCGCCCGGGTTCGGGGAAACGGTGCCGACCTTCGGGTTCGGCATCAGGCCGCGCGGGCCCAGCACGGTGCCCAGCTTGCCGACGACGCGCATGGCGTCCGGGGTCGCGATGACCACGTCGTAGTTCAGGTCGCCGGCCTGCATCTTCTCGGCCAGGTCGTCCATGCCGACGGCTTCGGCGCCAGCGGCCAGGGCTTCGTCAGCCTTGGCGCCGGCCGGAGCGAACACGGCCACGCGGACCGACTTGCCGGTACCGGCCGGCAGCACGGTCGAACCGCGCACCTGCTGGTCGGACTTCTTCGCATCCACGCCCAGGCGCACGGCCACGTCGATCGACTCGACGAACTTGGCCTTGGTGGCGGTCTTCAGGATGTTGATCGCGTCCTCGAAGGCATAGGTCTTGCCCGGAACGACGGCGGCCTTGATGGCCTTCTCACGCTTGGTCTGTGCCATCAGATTAACCCTCCACCACCAGGCCCATGGAACGGGCCGAGCCCGCGATCGTACGCACGGCGGCGTCCAGGTCGGCAGCCGTCAGGTCCGGCTCCTTCGCCTTGCAGATTTCTTCCAGCTGCTTGCGCGTGACCTTGCCCACCTTGTCGGTGTTCGGACGCTTGGAGCCGGAGGTGATGCCCGCGGCCTTCTTCAGCAGCGTGGTCGCCGGGGTGCTCTTGGTGATGAAGGTGAACGTACGGTCCGAGTAGGCCGTGATGATCACCGGCACCGGCAGGCCCGGCTCCAGCTTCTGCGTGGCGGCATTGAACGCCTTGCAGAACTCCATGATGTTCAGGCCGCGCTGACCCAGCGCAGGACCGACCGGCGGCGAGGGGTTGGCCTGACCGGCCTTCACCTGCAGCTTGATGTAACCGACAACTTTCTTTGCCATTTGAGTGCTCTCCGGGTGCTAGCGCCTTGCGACAACAGGCTCCCCATCGGACCGGGAATCACGCGTCCCGGCATCGCGTTTTGAAATCTTGGAATCGCGCCAAAGGCCACCTCGCGGCAGCCTTTGGTTTCAGCCCCTTGCAGGGAGCCGGCAATTCTAGCAGTTTTTCCAAGGCCAACCTGAACAGGCTGGCGATACGATCAGACCGCCTTCTCGACCTGGCCGAATTCGAGCTCGACCGGGGTGGCGCGGCCGAAGATCAGCACCGACACGCGCAGGCGGCTCTTCTCGTAGTTGACTTCCTCGACCACGCCGTTGAAGTCGTTGAACGGGCCGTCGATGACGCGGACCATCTGGCCCGGCTCGAACAGCACCTTCGGACGCGGCTTCTCGACGCCTTCCTGGACGCGGTCCAGGATCGCGGCGGCCTCGTCGTCGCGGATCGGCAGCGGGCGATCGGCGGTACCGCCGATGAAACCCATCACCTTCGGGGTTTCCTTGACCAGGTGCCAGCTTTCGTTGTCGATGCGCGGGATGCCGGCTTCCTCGTGGGTCTCGATCTGGACCAGCACATAACCCGGGAAGAACTTGCGCTCGGAACGGCGCTTCTGGCCGGAACGCATTTCCACCACTTCCTCGGTCGGAACCAGGACGTCGCCGAAACGCTCCTCCATGCCATCGCGGACGATGCGGTCACGCAGGGCCTGGGCAACCGACTTCTCGAAGCCCGAATAGGCGTGGACGACGTACCAACGTTTCACTGTTATCTCCTCAACGACCCAGGAACCACTGGGTCAGCTTCTGGATCGCGAAGTCGAAACCACCCAGCAGCAGGCTCAGCACGATCACCACCACGATCACCACCCACGTCATGCGGATGGCTTCCTGGCGGGTCGGCCACACGACCTTGCGCAGCTCGAAACGAGATTCGGAAAGGAATTCGCGGGCCTGGTGACCCTTGGCGGTGAGCATGAACAGCGCGCCGCCGGCAACCAGGCCGACGACCACGGCCAGCGCACGCAGCTGACCCGACCATGCACCCAACTGGGCCGAGCGCAGCGGAGTGGAGAACCAGAACCAGACGAACAAGCCCGCCAGCACCAGCAGCCCGGCGCCAACGTACTTGACCATATCGCCACCCGAAGCGGCGCTCTTGGAATGTTCGATCTTGCTGTTCATCCGACTCTTGTTGCGGGCGCGACCAAGGTCACTGGATAGAGTGTGGCAAGTGGCACGCCAGGAGGGACTCGAACCCCCAACCTGCGGTTTTGGAGACCGCTGCTCTGCCAATTGAGCTACTGGCGTATGACTTGGCTTGTTTCACGTCCCTTAGACGGCGAAGGCGGACCGAGGTTCCCGGCCCGCCATTCGCGTACCAGCGGCAGACTCAACTACCGCCGGATACTGCAGGCTTACTTGGTGATCTTGGCGACCACGCCGGCGCCGACGGTACGGCCGCCTTCGCGGATCGCGAAGCGCAGGCCTTCGTCCATCGCCACCGGGTTGATCAGCGTGACCGACATCTTCACGTTGTCGCCCGGCATCACCATCTCGACGCCCTCCGGCAGCTGCACGGCGCCGGTGATGTCGGTGGTACGGAAGTAGAACTGCGGACGGTAGCCCTTGAAGAACGGGGTGTGACGGCCACCTTCGTCCTTGGACAGCACGTACACCTCGGCTTCGAACTCGGTGTGCGGGGTGATCGAACCCGGCTTGGCCAGCACCTGGCCGCGCTCCACGTCGTCACGCTTGGTGCCGCGCAGCAGCAGGCCCGCGTTGTCGCCCGCCTGGCCCTGGTCCAGCAGCTTGCGGAACATTTCCACGCCGGTCACGGTGGTCTTCTGGGTCGGGCGAATACCGACGATTTCGATTTCCTCACCCACCTTGATCACGCCGCGCTCGATACGGCCGGTCACCACGGTGCCGCGGCCCGAGATCGAGAACACGTCTTCCACCGGCATCAGGAACGGCTTGTCGACGTCACGCTCCGGGGTCGGGATCCAGCTGTCCAGCGCGTCGACCAGCTTCAGGATCGCCGGCACGCCGATGTCGCTCTGGTCGCCTTCCAGCGCCAGACGGGCCGAACCGTGCACGATCGGGGTGTCGTCGCCCGGGAAGTCGTACTTGCTCAGCAGCTCGCGCACTTCCATTTCCACCAGCTCGAGCAGCTCGGCGTCGTCCACCATGTCGGCCTTGTTCAGGAACACGACGATATACGGCACGCCGACCTGACGCGACAGCAGGATGTGCTCGCGGGTCTGCGGCATCGGGCCGTCAGCGGCCGAGCACACCAGGATCGCGCCGTCCATCTGCGCCGCACCGGTGATCATGTTCTTGACGTAGTCGGCGTGGCCCGGGCAGTCAACGTGGGCGTAGTGACGGGTCGCGGATTCGTACTCGACGTGCGCGGTCGAGATCGTGATGCCGCGCGCCTTCTCTTCCGGCGCGGCGTCGATCGAGGAGTAGTCCTTGAACTCGCCACCGAAACGCTCGGCACCGATCTTGGTCAGCGCGGCGGTCAGCGTGGTCTTGCCATGGTCGACGTGGCCGATGGTGCCGACGTTGACGTGCGGCTTGGTACGTTCGAACTTACCCTTGGACATGGCTGCTTCTTCTCGGTAACAGGTTGGTTATGGCGCTTTGAGCAAGATGGTGCTCACGAAAGGAATCGAACCTTCGACCTCCTCCTTACCAAGGAGGTGCTCTACCGACTGAGCTACGTGAGCGAGTTTTGTATTATGGCATGTTTTTTCATTCGTTCAATGGAGCGGGAGACGGGAATCGAACCCGCACCATCAGCTTGGAAGGCTGAGGTTCTACCATTGAACTACTCCCGCACCGGGAACGACGCCACAACATGAAACTGGTGGAGGGAGGTGGATTCGAACCACCGAAGGCGTAAGCCAGCAGATTTACAGTCTGCCCCCGTTGGCCGCTTGGGTATCCCTCCGCTCCACCCCTCTTTGATGACCTTGGCCTAACCGGTCAGGGGTGGGAGAGCCCGCTATTCTGGTGATGGCGCACGATGCTGTCAACAGAAATTTTCACATTCCGCGAAAATTCCGCTGCCCGCCTCCGCCGCGCTTTCACTCGCCCGGCATCTTCAGCTTTTCGTCGGCGAAGACCGCCACGTGCGGCACGCCATCGGCACCGATCCAGCCGCGGTACATGCCCTCGGTATTGAACGGCGTGGCCGCCTTGCCGTCGGCCGACAGCACGATCGCGCCGCCATCGCCGCCCAGTTCCGGCACGCGCTTGACGATGACCTCCTCGCCGGCCTGCGCCGGGGTCTCCCGCAGGTACTTCATGCGCGAACAGATCTCGTGGGCCGCGGCCAGGCGGATGTAGAACTCGCCCCAGCCGGTGCCCGACACCGCGCAGCTGTCGCTGGCGTAGGTGCCGGCGCCGATGATCGGCGAATCGCCCACGCGCCCGTAGCGCTTGTTGGTCATGCCGCCGGTGGAGGTGCCGGCGGCGAGCTTGCCCTGCGCATCCAGCGCCACCGCGCCGACGGTGCCGAAGTGCTTTGCCGTCTCCAGGTCGGCGTGCGCTTGGCCGGCCGCCTCCTCCTTCAGTGCACGCTGCAGCTGCTGCCAGCGCTTCTCGGTGCGGAAATAGGAGGGATCGACCTGCTCGATCTTCTGCTCGGCGGCGAACATCTCCGCGCCCTGCCCCACCATCATCACGTGCGGCGAGTGCTCCATCACCGCGCGCGCCAGCAGGATGGGGTTCTTGACGGTATGCACGCCGGCCACCGCACCGGCGCGCAGCGTGGCGCCATCCATCAGCGAGGCGTCGAGTTCGTTCCTGCCGTCATGGGTGAAGACGGCGCCGCGGCCAGCATTGAAGGTCGGATCGTTCTCCAGCACGGTGATCGCGGCGGTCACCGCATCCATCGCCGGCTTGCCGGCGGCAAGCGCCTCGTGCCCCTTGCGCAGGGCGGCTTCCAGGGCGGCGCGGGCGGCGCGCATTTCTTCCGGCTTGAGGTCCTGGCGCTCCACGCCCGCCCCGCCGTGGATCACGAGCAGCGGCGACGCCGGCGCCGCCATGGCGGCCGCGGAAGACAACGAGGCCAGGCCCAGCAATACGGCGGAAGTCAGCTTCATGTTTCTTCACTCTGGAAAGGTGCCCGATTCTAGGCACGCCTTCGCCGCGCTGAACAGTCGCCGCGCCGGCGACGCCCCGCGCGGGCAAAAAGGAAAGGGGCCGAAGCCCCTTCCATCCAACGCCCCGGCGTACTGCCGCCGGTCAGTCCGGCTGGAGTTCCAGCTCCCCGTCCACCACGCTGGCGACCGCGGTGAACGCCGGGTTGTCCACCGTGAAGCCGTCCAGGTGCAGCCGGCTGCCGGAGCCCACGCCCGTCACCGGGATGGAGCTGAATTCCAGCGACTGCCCGCTGCTCAGGCGGTCGGCGGTGCGCTGCGGCATCACCAGCCAGGCATAGCCATCGTCGAGCGAGTACACGCGGCCGCGGCCGTCCGCTTCCACGCACAGGGCGGTGTCCTCGTCCACGCCGATGCCGACGATGTCGTCCTGCCCCTTTTCCTGGGCGGCGCGCGCGACGAACACGATCAGCCGCCCCAGGCGGTCGCGCTTGGCGAAATGGGTGTCGGTGACGACGTTGGACAGGTACGGCATGGCCAGGAAGTCCCGGTCCATGGTGACCTCGCTGCCCATCGGATCGCTCAGCGCGGCCGGCGAGTTGATGCTGCCACCGTCCAGCGCGCCGTAGCTGTAGCCGCCAAGGATCGCCAGGCCGGCGCTGGTGCCGCCGATCGGCTTGCCCGCCGCGACGTGCTCGTTGAGCGCCTGGTTCAATTCGGTCCCTTTCCAGAAGCGGATGTAGCGCGACTGGTCGCCGCCGGCGATGAAGATCGCATCCGCGCCGCGCACGACGCGCAGCACCGCCGGGTCGTCGGCCGCCTTGCGGCTGTCGAACACCAGGGTCTGCACCGAGGTGACCCCGCCGATGTCGTGGTACAGCTCCTTCTGCAGGTTGTCGTCGCCGGAGGCGCGCAGGATCACTACGCGGCCGTGGCCCGCGCGCTCGACCCACCAATGGAAGGCATCGGGAACCCAGTCGCCGCCGCCCATCAGCATCATCGCCGCCTGGGTCCGGCCGGGGCGCGGCGCGTCGAGATCGCCCACCTCGTAATAGCGGTAGCCCGGATCGGACAGCCCGCGGCTGCCGGCCGCCCCCGCCGCTCCAGCCAAGGCCAGCGCGGCCAAGGCCAGGACGATACGCCCGTAACGGAAGATCTCCGGTTTCATACCGCCCTCCAACACCGCATGTAATCGCTTCCACGCCGTAATGCCAGACTTTCCGGCAGTGGTCAAGCATGTAAAAAAGGTGTTAGATGACCACGCCCCATTCACGTTTCGAACGGGGCCTTCCCGGCGCTTGCGCGGGCCGACCAGAACACTCCCGGAACACTTTCAGCAGAGATCCGATTCATGCGCAGACACGCGATGGTGCGTTCAATCCAGTTGGCCTTGCTTGGCATGGCCGCCCCCGCAATGGCTCTGGCCCAGAGCACCGACAACGATCAAACCAAGCAGCTGGATACCGTGCAGGTCACCGGTTCGCGCATCCCGCGCGCGCAGGTCGAAGGCCCCGCCCCGGTCACGGTGGTCAACGCCGAGCAGATCAAGGCGGCCGGCTTCACCTCGGTCCCGGACGTGCTGCGCTCGCTGAGCCAGAACAACGGCTACACGCAGGGCCAGCAGAACACCACCGGCGCGCAGTCGACCCCGGGCGCGCAGGCTGTCGACCTGCGCGGCCTCGGCCCCAACCACACCCTGGTGCTGATCAACGGCCGCCGCGTCGCCGATTTCCCGCTGCCGCTCAACGGCAAGAGCAACTTCACCGACATCGGCAACATCCCGCTGGGCATGATCGACCGCATCGAGGTGCTGACCGGCAGCGCCTCGGCGGTCTACGGCTCCGACGCGATGGCCGGCGTGATCAACTTCATCCTGAAGAAGTCCACCGACGGCACCACCATCGACTACCGCTACGGCGACACCAGCCGCGGCGGCGGCGAATCCCACGACCTGACCCTCACCACCGGCTTCGAACGCGGCAACTTCAGCGGCATCGTCGGCGTGGAACTGATGGACAAGCGCCCGGTGTGGGGCACCCAGCGCAAGGTGCAGGACTCCACGCTCGACGGCCCGACCGCGCGCAGCCGGCTGCCGAGCCTGGTCGCCCGCCGCTACGACGTCGACGACGACGTGGCGCTCGATCCGGAAGGCGACTGCGCCGCGCTGGCGGGCACGAACAGCGGCACCACCCATCTGGCCGAGGACCGCTACGGCGAGCCCTATTGCGGCAGCGAGCGGGTCACCGCCCAGCGCACCATCAACAACCAGCGCAAGGGCGCCACCGCCTACGGTTCGTTCGAATACCGCTTCGACGACACCCTGTCCTGGTTCGCCGACGTCCAGCTCGGCCGCCAGGAGGTCAAGCTGATGACCGGCAACGGCAGCCCCACGGCGGTCAGCGACAACATGGGCTGGGAATTCCACGACCCGGCCTCGACCGACAACAACGACAAGGTGTTCTACAACGCCGGCACCGGCCACTACGAGATCTGGCAGCGGCAGTTCAGCCCCGAGGAAGTCGGCGGGCTGAAGAACCGCATGAACACCACCACGCAGAAGACGCTGTCGGCGACCACCGGCCTGAAGGGCATGTTCGGCGACGCCTGGAACTGGGAAGGCGCCTACAACCACTCCCAGTACAAGGCCGACGTGAAGATGCCGCGCATCAGAGCCGACGCCGCCAACCGCCTGTTCCTGGGCGAGCGGCTGGGCTACGACGACGACGGCTACGCGATCTACAACCCGGATCCGGAACGCCTGTTCAAGCCGCTGACGCCGGCCGAGTTCGCCTCCATCGCGGCGATGTCCACTTTCCGCCCCGAGGCCAAGAACGACAACGTCAGCTTCACCGCCGATACGTCGGACCTGTTCTCGTTGCCGGCCGGCGACGTGGGCTTCGCCGGCGTGGTCGAGTATGGCCGCCAGTCCTACGCCATCCACCCCGACCCGCTGGCGCTGACCGCGGACGCCTATTACGGCCCGCAGTACGGCGATGGCAGCGGCAGCCGCAACCGCTGGAGCGCCGCGGGCGAACTGCGCGTGCCGGTGGCGTCGAGCCTGCAAGCCAGCCTGGCCGGTCGCTACGACCGCTACAGCTTCGGCAACAGGCATCCGGGCAAGTTCACCTACAGCGCGGGCCTGGAATGGCGCCCGTTCGACACGCTGCTGGTGCGCGGCTCCTACGGCACCGGTTTCCGCGCGCCGGACATGCACTACCTGTTCGCCGGCGACGACTACTACCGCAAGGTCTCGACGGATTACTACCAGTGCCGCCAGGACGAGCCGGGCTTCAGCGACGGCGACTGCTGGGACGACGGCAGCTGGGACAGCAACACGCTCGACGTCTATGCCGGCAACAAGGACCTGGACGTGGAGACCAGCAAGTCGTTCACCGCCGGCTTCGTGTGGTCGCCCATCGCCAACTTCGACCTGGCGGTGGACTACTACAAGATCAAGGTGATGAACCAGGTGCAGTCGCAGGACCGCGAAATCCTGCGCATCACCGAAGCCAACTGCCGCCTGGGCAAGACCGACACCGGCGCGACAGTCGACCCGAGCTCGCCGACCTGCGTGGACGCGATGGCGCGCGTGATCCGCGATGCCGGCGGCACCATCACCAGCGTCCACTTCGCGCCGATCAACATCGCCCGCGAGGAGACGTCCGGCATCGACGTGGCCGCGAACTACCGCCTGCAGACGGCGGCGGCCGGCGACTTCAGCTTCACCGGCACCTACACCTGGGCCCATCGCCACACCCGCCAGCAGTACCCGGGCGATCCGACCGAGGACATGCTGTCGGTCACCTTCAGCGACACCACCCTGCCGCGGGTCAAGTCCAACCTGGGCGTGACCTGGGACAAGGGCGCGTGGGGCGCCAGCCTGTTCGGCGACTACCTGGGCCGCGTCGCCAACTACGACAACGATGCCTGGACCGAAGCCACCTGGCGTTTCAATGCCGGCGCGCGCTACGACATCAACGACCACCTGCGGGTGTCGCTGTCGGTCAACAACCTGTTCGACAAGATGCCGCCGCGCGACGCGACCTGGGCCGCGTACCCGTACTACAACACCTCGTGGTTCGACGCGATCGGCCGCAGCTACTTCGTACAGGTCACCTGGAAGCTGGGCGGCAAACCGCTGTAAGCCGGCAGCGCCCGGAAAGCAAACCGGAAAACCCGCCGAAAGGCGGGTTTTCCCGTCTTTGGCGGCAGCTTGTTCGCGCGCGTGCGGACGAATCGTGCGAACGGGTTCGCGGCCGAAGCCGCTGCTGCTCGGCGAGCACGCGTTGCCGTTGAGGCCATTGTCTGCACTGTGTGAAACGCGCCAAGGAAGACCGGCGAGGCGGATTCACAGCCAGCGAACCCGTAGCGGAAAACCACGGGGCAATTTTTCATGTACGGGATCGGGATCGCCCAGATCGCCTGGGCGTCATGCGGACCGCGTTTCGCGGCTGAAGCCACTCCTACGGTGCACCGGTACGCACGAGCTCGCCTTGCGCGTCGTGGTTGGAAGCCCGATGTGAATCGCGTTGGGGAAGCCCCGCAAATCGAGGAGGATTCGTTTCCGGCAAGCCGGAAGCGGGAATTCGCCGGGAAGTGGAATTTTCATCCATGGAAGCGGGATCGCTTTGATCGCCCAAGCGCCATGCGAACCGCGTTCGCGGCTGAAGCCGCTCCTACAGCGTGCGCCAATACGCACGAACCCGCCTTGCGGGTCCGGGCATGGCCTGCGCCGCGTTCTCGTCGTACTTCGGCTGACGGGGTGGATCAGTCTGGTGGGCCAGCACCGCGATCCTCTGACCGGCCATGTGCTCAGCGAGCTGTATCGGGTTCACGAAAGCGCCCTGCACTTCCAACAGGCCTGCGCACTCGATGCCAGTCTGCCCGCGCTTTTGCAAGCCTCCATCGGCCACGAAAACAACCAGGTGGATCGGGTGGCCGTCCACATTCAGGCAACGCTGGCGCAGGCACCGGAAGCTGCTTCCATTGCGGCCCACGATCAATTCCGCGATGACGATGATTTGCCCCCGATGCCGCCGTCGCCGGCAAGCGAGGCAGCTGACCCACTGCCATTGGCTGGCGATTCCGCTGGCAGCACGCTTGTTCCGCAACAGACCGGGCACGCTCGCCACATGACGACTGAGCAGAGCAGTACGTATAAGACGTATATGTATAAAAAAGAACGTACGTACCGCGCGCGCGAAGAAAACAGCGATCCCGCATCGCGGCGGTTGAGCTTGCCGCCCTGCCTGAGCAATGCCCAGGCAGACCAGCAAAAGGACGTGCAGGCCGCCTTGCGGCGGCTGCCGCCGCAGCATCGCCAGGAAGTGCTCGACGAGTTGCAGGCACGCAGCCAGAGCGGCACCGTGCGCAATGTCGTGGCCTACTTCTTCGCCTTGGTGAAGCGCGTCTTTGCGGGTGAATTCCGCCTGTGGGCAGGTCGTAAGGAGACATCTGCCGCCCCACGGCCTGCCGAAAATCGGCCTGCTGGTGTGCCACGCACCGAACACCGTCCAGAACCGACTGCGCCACCGGCATCGCGTGAAACCGCCCTGGCGCACATCGCCAACATCCGCAAGATGCTGAATGCCCCGACGAACGCTGGGGACATCGCAGCACAGGCAATGCAGACCAGGGGATGGCAGCCGCTTCATGCGTAGCAAATGCTGCCGCGAAACGGGTCGTCACTGCACGCCGCAGTGACGACCCCGCCCACGCCAGCAACAATGCGGGCGAATGCCGAATCCTATTGCGTGCGGCAGACATGATGATGGCCGCCCTACACTGACCGGGCAGTTGCCAAGACCGATGGGCTTTGTACATCGTTGCCCCCAACAGCGCAGGTTCCTGCAAGCGCTGGCCCGACAGGGTGAAGCCACCCCAGGTATGCCCAGGCTCAGACCGCATACCGACCCTACCCAAGGGCAGAGCCTTCTTCGTCTGTTTGAACTCATCCCTACCGCGCCGCCTTGCGCACCGTCCTTTGCGGCAATTGCCTTTGTGCAACGTACAGGGCTGCCGCTGCATTTCTCATCCCACTCACTTCATAGGAGGACTCGTCCACGTTCGCATCACTTTCGTCTTGTAGTACCTCCGTCCGGGCTTCCAGCAGGAAGCAAGACGGACGCCTCATTCGAGGCTCTGGTGTCTCCTGAACACCATGCCCTTGCCCTCACGGGATCTCGTCTTGGCGAGTTGGCACCAACACTAACCATTGAGTTTCAGGACAACGCAGTACGGCCATTTGCTTGGAGGCCGGAAGATGGACGACTTGACCTACACCCTGCGGCAGCTATGCCAGCGCAACCGTGACGGCAGCCACAACACACAGGCCGACCGGATGCCTTCTCTCGCGCTGGCTGCGCGGCAACTGCGCGAGGCCGGTTTCCGGCAGATGAAGGCTTCGTCGCTCAAGGGCAAACATGTCCAGGCGCTGCTGGAACGCTGGCAAGGCGAAGATTTGTCGTCTGGCACTATCAAAAATCGGCTCTCCCACCTGCGCTGGTGGGCGGAGAAGATCGGCAAGGCCGGCATCCTGCCCTCGGACAACACACAGCTTGGTGTGCCCGAGCGCCGCTATGTGACCAACATCAGCAAGGCCCAAAAACTGGGTACAGGTCTTGAACAGGTCACCGACGCGCACGTACGCATGAGCCTTCATCTACAGGCCGCCTTCGGATTACGTCGGGAGGAAGCGATCAAGTTCCAGCCCAGTTACGCAGATCGGGGCGACCACATCGCCCTGAAGGGATCGTGGACCAAGGGCGGTCGGGAGCGAACTGTGCCCATCACCACGACAGAGCAACGCGACGCGCTCCACGCAGCACACCGCCTGGCGGGCACAGGATCACTGATCCCGGCAAACAAGACCTACATCCAGCAGCGGCACATCTACGATGGGCAGTGCAAGGCGGCGGGGCTGAGCAATATGCATGGGCTGCGGCATCAGTATGCACAGATGCGATATGAAATATTGACGGGGTGGAAGTCACCAGCAGCAGGCGGACCTGGCAAGGCTCAATTCGGTCTGTCGCAGCGCTTGGTCGACCGCCACGCCCGCCAGCAAATCAGCCGTGAACTCGGGCATGAGCGGTTGACGTTGACGTCGATCTATCTGGGAGCTTGAGGTTGGCTAGGCGGGTGCTTAAATATCATTTCAATGATAGACTTCAGTCGATTTAAGACGACTTTAAAACATAATTCCAGAGCGCCATCGACATGAGCACTGAACCGTGGGTGACTGCTGAACACGTGGCCCAGCATCTGGGTGTCGCCAAAGACACTGTTTATCGCTGGAGAGAGCGCAAGGGCCTACCAGCGCACCGCGTAGGGCGGCTGTGGAAGTTTCAATTGTCCGAAGTGGACGAGTGGGTGCGCGCAGGCGGAGCTGACGAAGGTGCCACTGAGTCAGGGAGTCAACACACATGAGCACTACGGCTTTTACCCGCCCATGCAATGGCGCTCGTAAACCATTTGGGTCCTTGAGAAAAGAGTCATGACGACCTCAGAACAACAAATCGAACTCGATCTGATCGCCAAGCTTGGTGACCTCAAGTACACCTATCGCCCAGATATCCGGGACCGTGCTGCGCTAGAGGCCAACTTTCGCGCCAAATTTGAGGCACTCAACCGGGTGCGTCTGACCGACAGTGAGTTCCAACGCTTGCTGGACAGCATTATCACGCCCGATGCCTACAACGCCGCCCAAACGCTGCGCAACATCAACGCCTTCGAGCGCGACGACGGCACACCGCTGAACTACACCTTGGTGAACATTCGGGACTGGTGCAAGAACGACTTCGAGGTCGTCAACCAGCTGCGCATGAACACCGACAACAGCAATCACCGCTACGACGTGATCCTGCTTATCAACGGCGTGCCGGTGGTGCAGATCGAGCTGAAGACGCTGGCGGTCAGCCCGCGCCGCGCGATGCAGCAGATCGTCGATTACAAGGGCGACCCCGGCAACGGCTATGGCAAAACCCTGCTGTGCTTCTTGCAGCTCTTCATCGTCAGCAACCGCACCCACACCTGGTACTTCGCGAACAACAACGCCCGGCACTTCAGCTTCAATGCCGATGAGCGCTTCTTGCCGGTCTACCAGTTCGCCAGCGAAGACAACAAGAAGGTCACCCAGCTCGACAGCTTCGCCGACAAGTTCTTGGCCAAGTGCACTTTGGGCCAGATGATCAGCCGCTACATGGTGCTGGTCGCCAGCGAGCAGAAGCTGCTGATGATGCGGCCGTACCAAATCTATGCCGTCAAAGCCATCGTGGAGTGCATCCACCAGAACTGCGGCAACGGCTACATCTGGCACACCACCGGCTCGGGCAAGACGCTGACCTCGTTCAAGGCCTCCACCCTGCTCAAAGACAACCCGGACATCGACAAGTGCCTGTTCGTGGTGGACCGCAAAGACCTGGATCGCCAGACGCGCGAAGAATTCAACCGCTTCCAGGAAGGCTGCGTCGAAGAGAACACCAACACCGAAACACTGGTGCGCCGCCTGCTGTCCGACGACTACGCCGACAAGGTGATCGTCACCACCATCCAGAAACTCGGCTTGGCGCTGGACGAGAACAGCAAGCGCAACAAGCAGAAAGAAAAGCAGGGCCAGGAGACCTACAAGCAGCGTCTGGAGCCCCTACGGGAGCAGCGCGTGGTGTTCATCTTCGACGAGTGCCACCGCTCGCAGTTCGGAGACAACCACAAGGCCATCAAGGAGTTCTTCCCGAAGGCCCAGTTGTTTGGCTTCACCGGCACCCCGATCTTCAAGGACAACGCCACGGCCGTACAGATCGAAGGCCAGCAGGCCAGCTATCGCACCACAGATGACCTATTCCAGCGCTGCCTGCACGAATACACGATCACGCACGCCATCGAAGACCAGAATGTCCTGAAGTTCCACATCGACTTCTTCAAGCCCGAGGGCAAAAAGCCGCCCAAGCCGGGTGAGGGGCTGCCGAAGGCCAAGGTCATCGAGACCATCCTGGCCAAGCACGATGCCGCCACCAACGGGCGCAAGTTCAATGCCGTACTGGCCACCGCCAGCATCAATGACGCCATCGAGTATTTCGAGGCCTTCAAGGAACTGCAGGGTAAAAAGCGGTCAGAGGATGACAGCTTCGGTCCGCTGAACGTGGCCTGCGTGTTCTCTCCCCCTGCCGAAGGCAACAAGGACGTTCAGCAGATTCAAGAAGACCTGCCGCAGGAGAAGGCCGACAACCAGCAGGACCCCGAAGGCAAGAAAGCCGCGCTCACGCGCATCATGGCCGACTACAACGCGCGCTTCGGCACGAACCACCGCATTGCCGAGTTCGACCTGTACTACCAGGACGTGCAGAAGCGCATCAAGGACCAGCAATACCCGAATGCCGACTTGCGGCACAGCCAGAAGATCGACATCACCATCGTGGTGGACATGCTGCTCACCGGCTTCGACTCCAAGTACCTCAACACGCTGTACGTGGACAAGAACCTCAAGTACCACGGCCTGATCCAAGCGTTCTCGCGCACAAACCGCGTCTTGAACGACAGCAAACCCTACGGCAATGTGCTCGACTTCCGCCAGCAGCAAAAGCCTGTGGAAGAGGCCATCGCGCTGTTCTCGGGCGAGAAGACCGACAACCCGCGCGAAATCTGGCTGGTGGACCCGGCGCCCAAGGTCATCGACACCTTGCAAGCCGCAACGCAAAAGCTGGCGGACTTCATGCAGTCACAAGGCCTGACGAACGCCCCGGAAGAAGTCGCCAACCTGAAGGGTGACGCTGCGCGCAGCCAGTTCGTCAACCTCTTCAAAGAAGTGCAGCGCCTCAAAACGCAGCTGGATCAATACACCGACCTGTCGGAAGAGCAGAAAACGCAGATCAACCAGATCGCCC
The DNA here is from genome assembly GCF_009496535.1 of Stenotrophomonas sp. MYb238. Taxonomy (GTDB): domain Bacteria; phylum Pseudomonadota; class Gammaproteobacteria; order Xanthomonadales; family Xanthomonadaceae; genus Stenotrophomonas. The sequence continues at coordinate 71,989 of NZ_WIDL01000005.1, read as the reverse complement.
CGCCCGACCAGATGCTGGGCTTCAAGGGCGTGTACCTGGAGACGGCCAAGCGCCTGAAGGCCCAGCAAGATCGCGACCACACCCCTCCCGAAGTGCAGCAGCTCGATTTCGAGTTCGTGCTCTTCGCCTCGGCGGTGATCGACTACGACTACATCATGGGCCTGATTGCCCGCATGACGCAGCAGAAGCCCGGCAAGCTGACCTTGAACCGCGAGCAGCTCATCGGCCTGATCCAGGCCGATGCCAAGTTCATCGACGATCGAGACGACATCGCCGAGTACATCCGCGGGCTGCCCGTGGGCCAAGCCTTGGACGAGGACGCCATTCGCAATGGCTTTGACCGCTTCAAGGTCGCGAAGAAGCAACGTGTGATCGCCGACATCGCAAAGCGCCATGGCCTGGCAATCGATGCTCTTCAAGGCTTTGTCGATGGCGTGCTGCGTCGCCGCATCTTTGATGGCGAAGCGCTGAGTGAACTGATGGCGCCGCTGGACCTGGGTTGGAAAGCACGCACGCAGAAGGAATTGGCGTTGATGGAAGAACTGACGCCGCTGCTGCACAAACTGGCGCAAGGGCGAGAGATTTCCGGACTCAGCGCATATGAGCAGTAGAGGAATTCAACAATGAAAAATAGCGATCAAAAATCCATTCGATTGACAACCGCTCATATTCACTCACTTTTTTCATTTCCCAGCGAATGGGCCGTAAGGCCTCTGCACGAGGTTTTGCTAGAGCACGGCGAGAAAGACGACGGAAATTGCGAAGTCCACTCTGTTTCAGTGCAAAAGGGGATAATAAATCAAAGGGAACACCTCGGCCGGAGTTACGCCACCTCGGATACCGGAAAATATAATTTAGCGCACCATCATGATGTAGTTTACACAAAAAGCCCCACCGGAAGCTTTCCATTCGGCATAGTCAAGCAAAACAAAACAAAAAAAGATGTAATCCTGTCGCCACTGTATGGAGTTTTTCGCCCACAGAGCGCAAGCATTGGCTTAATTGTTGAAAGCTTTTTTGAATCCCCATCCCGATCAATAAAGTTTCTTGAACCGCTGGCCAAGAAGGGCGCAAAAAACACAATTCAAATTTCAAACAGCACGTTTCTTTCTGGAAAAATACCTTTCCCAAAAACGGCTGAAAAGCAAGATTGCCTGGCTGCATTCATATCTTCAGCCGAAGAGTTGATCAGCCTGGAGAGCGAAAGACTTGAATCCCTTAAAGAATTCAAGAGAGCTCTCCTGCAGAGCCTATTCCCTAGCAAGGGGTTAGCAACCCCAAGCTTGAGGTTTCCAGAGTTCCGCGAGACTGCCCCATGGGCTAAGCGCCCGGCAGCGGAGATTTTTAGCAATCGGGTTGATCGAGGAAATTCAAATCTCCCGATTTATTCCGTCACAATGACTGAAGGCATGGTTCCTCGATCATCGCTAGACCGAAAAATTGATGACCTCGCCGATTCCAACGGGAACAAAGCTGTAAAAAAGGGCGATATTGTCTATAACATGATGCGCATGTGGCAAGGTGCTCTCGGTGTTGCGCCGGAGGATTGTATGGTCAGCCCTGCCTATGTGGTCCTTGTCCCTCGAGACATAAATCCAAATTTCTTTTATTACCTCTTGAAACTGCCAGAGACAATGCAAGTCTTGACGGCACATTCTCGAGGACTAACGGAGGACAGGCTCCGATTGTATTTTGATGACTTTTCCAAGATACAACTGCACTGTCCACCCATCGAAGAGCAGAATAAGATTGCGGATTCGTTAATGTCTCTTGATGAGGTCCTCAACGTGCAAAGCAAGAAAGTGCAGGCATTGAGAACTCATAAGGAGTCTTTACTGCAGAGTCTATTCTTTGTAGGAACTCGGACTTCAGAATGAGAAATTCTAAATCCTTTGCAGGAATAATCGAAGTTTCCGCCCACCTCCGAAAAGAACTAGAAAACAAGAACGTAATTATTTTATATGCCTACAACGGCACGGGAAAAACACGCCTGTCCATGGCGTTTAAGGATATCGGCAAACAGGGTGGCGCTGACGATGATGTACGTGACACCCTCTACTTCAATGCCTTCACCGAAGATCTCTTCCACTGGGATAACGACCTGGAGGGGGACAGCGACCGCAAGTTGACGCTGAACGCCGACTCGCGCTTCTTCTCCGGCTTGGCCGAATTGGAGATGGACAACCGCATCCGGCCGCTGCTGCAGCGTTACGCGGACTTTGACTTCCGCATCGACACCCAGGAATGGGCGGTGCGGTTCTCGCGCACGGTGAACGGGGAGGTCATCGACAACATCAAGGTGTCGCGCGGCGAAGAGAACCTCTTCGTCTGGTGCTTCTTCCTCGCCGTCATGCGGCTGGCGATGGACCCGGAGATCGAGGCCTACCGCTGGGTGAAGTACGTCTACATCGACGATCCGATTTCGTCGCTCGATGAGCACAACGCCGTCTCCGTGGGCAACCACCTTGCGCAGCTATTGAACAAGGCAGACAACCCGCTGAAGATCATCATCTCGTCGCACCATCCGCTGTTCTTCAACGTGATGCACAACGAACTGGATGCGCGCAAGTCGAAGAAAGTCTCGGCGCACTTCTTGTCGCGATCCAAAACGGACGGCTCATACAACCTGGCCTACACCGGGGCGACTCCGTTCTTCCACCATGTGGCGGTGCTGACGGACCTGTACCAGGCTGCTCATTCGGGCGAGCTGTACACCTACCACTTCAACATGCTGCGCTCGGTGCTGGAGAAGTCAGCGAGTTTCCATGGCTTCTCGAAGTTCTCGGCCTGCATCCCGACCGACGATGCGGACGACCCGGAAGGCGTGTTGCATGCCCGGCTCATCAACATCCTGAGCCACGGCGACTATTCCTTGTTCGAACCCGTGCCGATGGGAGACGAGAACAAGGAGCACTTCAAGACGATTCTTGATGGCTTCCTGAATCGCTACCCGTTCAACCCCGATTTGTTCCCCCAGCCTGCACCGGCTGCTGGGCCAGCAGGTACACCATGACCGATTTCGAAAAGCAAAAACTGGGCAAGACCCTTTGGGCGATTGCAGACCAACTGCGCGGCGCCATGAACGCGGATGACTTTCGCGACTACATGCTCGCCTTCCTGTTCCTGCGCTACCTCTCGGACAACTACGAGGCCGCTGCCAAAAAAGAGCTGGGCCAGGACTACCCGAAGCAGATCGACGGTTCAGTCACTACGCCGCTGCAGCTTTGGTACGAGGCCAACGAAGGCGATGTCAAAGAATTCGAGAAGCAGATGCGCCGCAAGGTGCACTACGTGATCGAGCCGCAGTACCTGTGGGGCAACATCGCCGAGATGGCGCGCACCCAGGATGGTGAGCTGCTTAAGACGCTGCAGAGGGGCCTGGGCTACATCGAGACGGAATCATTCGCCAGCACCTTTCGGGGTTTGTTCTCCGAGATCAACCTCGCCTCGGACAAGCTTGGCAAGACCTACGCCGAGCGCAATGCTCAGCTGTGCAAGATCATCAAGGAGATCGCGAACGGGCTGAGCCAGTTCTCGACCGACAGCGACACGCTGGGCGATGCCTATGAGTATCTGATCAGCCAGTTCGCAGCAGGCTCGGGCAAAAAGGCGGGCGAGTTCTACACCCCGCAGCCCATTTCAAGCATCCTGTCAGCCATCGTCACGCTGGACGGGCAGGAGCCCGCCACGGGCCAACGCTCGCACCTGGACAGCGTGCTGGACTTTGCCTGCGGGTCTGGCTCGCTGCTGCTGAATGTGCGTCACCGGATGGGGCCGCACGGCATCGGCAAGATCTATGGGCAAGAGAAAAACATCACCACCTACAACTTGGCGCGCATGAACATGCTGCTGCACGGGGTGAAGGATTCAGAGTTCGATATCTTCCACGGCGACACCCTACTCAACGAGTGGGATGCCCTGCGCGAGACAAACCCGGCCAAGATGCCAAAGTTCGATGCAGTGGTGGCCAACCCGCCATTCAGCTATCGCTGGGAGCCCTCGGAATCGCTCAGCGAGGACATGCGCTTCAAGAACTATGGCCTGGCGCCCAAGTCGGCGGCGGACTTCGCGTTCCTGCTGCATGGCTTCTACTTCCTGAAGCAGGACGGCGTGATGGCCATCATCCTGCCGCACGGGGTGTTGTTCCGTGGCGGCGCCGAGGCCCGCATCCGCACCAAGCTGCTCAAGGATGGGCACATCGACACGGTGATTGGCCTGCCCGCCAACCTGTTCTTCTCCACCGGCATCCCGGTGTGCATCCTTGTGCTGAAGAAGTGCAAGAAGCCGGACGACGTGCTGTTCATCAATGCCGCAGAGGAGTACGACAAGGCCAAGCGGCAGAACGTGCTTCAGTCCGAGCACATCAACAAGATCATCGACACCTACCAGTACCGCAAGGAAGAGCAGCGCTATTCGCGCCGCGTGAGCATGGAAGAAATCGAGAAGAACGATTTCAACCTGAACATCTCGCGCTACGTGAGCACGGCTGAGGCCGAGGAAGAGATCGACTTGGCGGTGGTGCATGCCAACCTGCTCGCCGCCGAACAGAAGATTACCGAAGCCAAGAAGCGACACAATCAGTATCTGGCTGAACTGGGATTGCCTTTATTGCCCTAGGCGATCCCCCAAATGGGGTAATCCAATACAAATTACCCTATTTTTTACTTCACTACCCTATTTCCCGCATCAGCCTCTCGACAAAAGCAAACTGCAAGGGAACGGTATCCAAGGGACAAAGGCCCGAGCCAGAAAAGGAAAGGGCCACCCCTGTCCATTAATTCCGCGACACCCGGCCAAATCTTCCCTATGCTGTGCCGCTGCCCTCCGCCGCACCCAGATAGTCCGCCCAGTCCTGCAACAGCGTCCTTCTCTGATCCAGCAGCAGCGCCTTGTTGTAGGTCGCCCGTACCTTGTTGCTCTCCACGTGGGCAAGCTGTCGCTCGATCGCATCGGGCCGGAATCCGTTCTCGTTGGCCCAGGTTGAAAAGGTCGTCCGCCAACAGTGCGGTGTTGTTCCCCGGCCCAGGTTCATGTCGCGCATGGCATAGGTCAGCCGATTGGGTGTGGTGAAGCCCTTGCCGCTCCGGTGCGGGAACAGGTAGCGGCCACCGCCCGTGATGCGCTGCAAGTCCTTCAGTACTGCAACGGCCTGTATGGACAGCGGGCAGACATGATCGCGCCGGGCCTTCATCTTGGCCGCGGGCCGACGCCACAGCGCATCCTCAAAGTCGAACTCGTCCCACTCGGCATCCGCCGCCTCCCCTGGACGGCAGGCGGTCAGCGCAATCAGCCGCAGGCACAACGAGGTCTCCGGATAGCCCCGGTAGCCGCGCAACTCCTGATAGAACTTCTGGATTTGCTCTCGCGTCATCGCCGCCTTGCTCTCGCTGGACGGCACGCGCAGCAGCCCGCGCAGGCTGGGGATCGGATTGGCCTCGACCAGCCCCCGCACCACCGCGAACTCAAAGATCGCCGAAAGATCGCCTTTGACGTGGATGGCCGCCCACGCACCATGAGCCTTGCACTCCTCCAGCAACGGGCGGATCTGCTTGACGCCAATGTCACTCATCGGCATTCCGTCGAACTTGGGCGACAGGTACTTCCTGATGCGGGATTCTTTCGTGCGATAGGAACTGAGCGCAAAGACTGGCTTGATCTCGGCCAGGTAAGCCTGCGTCACCTTGGCGAACAAGCTTTCCTTTGCACGCTTGCGTTCCTCCAGCGCCTCCAGGTTGCGCTCTTTGACCTGCCGCCGCTCATGCGCAGGATGAATGCCTTGCTTGACCAGGGCACGCGCCGTCTCTCGGGCCGCACGTGCATCCGCAAGGCTTACTTGAGGAAAGCCGCCAATGGCAAAGAGGTTCTCCTTGCCTTGCAGGCGGTACTTCCACCGCCAGAGCTTGCCGCCGGTGGGCTTGACCAGCAGGAACAGGCCCCCGCCGTCTGAAAGTTTCCAGTCTCGATCAGTCGATTTGGCCGACCTAACCTTGAGGTCGGTGAGTAGATTCTCGGGCATCGTTGGACTCCACTGCGGGGAGATGTACCCCCACGGTTGAACACGAGTACCCCCAACGCTACCCCCAAATTTTTCAGACCTCGATGAACAATAGGAACGCTCAGCAGACCGTATTGTTTGGCAAGTCCTTGATTTAAAAAGACCTGCCCAATCCACCGAGCGCTATCAAGCGCTCATGAGTTCCGAAAAATCCGTCAGACGTTGAAGCGGAAGTGCAGCACGTCGCCTTCCTTGACGATGTAGTCCTTGCCTTCCAGGCGCAGGCGGCCGGCTTCCTTGGCGCCCTGCTCGCCCTTGAGGTTGATGAAGTCGTCGTAGCCGATGGTCTCGGCGCGGATGAAGCCGCGCTCGAAGTCGGTGTGGATCACGCCGGCGGCCTGCGGCGCGGTGGAACCGGCGCGCAGTTGCCATGCGCGGACTTCCTTCACGCCGGCGGTGAAGTAGGTCTGCAGGCCCAGCAGCTTGTAGCCGGCGCGGATCACCCGGTTCAGGCCCGGCTCGTCCAGGCCGAGGTCCTTGAGGAACTCGTCGCGGTCGGCGTCTTCCAGCTGCGACAGTTCTTCCTCGATCGCCGCGCACACCGGCACCACCTCCGCGCCTTCGGCCTCGGCGCGGGCGCGCACGGCATCGAGGTGCGGGTTGTTCTCGAAGCCGTCCTCGGCGACGTTGGCGATGTACATCAGCGGCTTGAGCGTGATCAGGAACATGTCGCGGATCAGCGCCTTCTCTTCCGCGTCCAGGCCGGCCGAGCGCGCCGAACGGCCCTGGTCGAGCGTGGCGGCCAGCTTCTCCAGCACCGGCTTGCGCGCCAGCGCTTCCTTGTCGTTGGCCTTGGCCGCGCGGGTGGCGCGGTCCAGCGCCTTCAGCACCGACTCGAGGTCGGCCAGCGCCAGCTCGGTGTCGATGGTCTCGATGTCGGCGATCGGGTCGACCTTGTTGGAGACGTGGATGACGTTGCCGTCCTCGAAGCAGCGCACGACGTGTGCAATGGCGTCGGTCTCGCGGATGTGGGCCAGGAACTTGTTGCCCAGGCCCTCGCCCTTGGACGCGCCGGCGACCAGGCCGGCGATGTCGACGAACTCCATCGTGGTCGGGATCACCCGCTCGGGCTTGACGATCGCCGCCAGCGCATCGAGCCGCGGATCGGGCACCGGTACGATGCCGGTGTTCGGCTCGATCGTGCAGAACGGGAAATTGGCCGCGGCGATGCCCGCCTTGGTCAGCGCATTGAACAGGGTCGACTTGCCCACGTTGGGCAGGCCGACGATGCCGCATTTGATACCCATGCCACAAACTCCAGGATTCGGGATTCCGGCCTGCGCTCTCCGGCGGCGTCGCCGCGCGCGAAAGCGCAGGCCGCAATCACGGTTTGCCCGTGTGCAGCCGCTTCATGGCCTCGTTGAAATCGCCCTGCACCGCCAGCGGCAGCACGTCGATGGCGTCGTCGATGGCGCGCGAGACCAGCACTTCGTCGTCCTTCGACGGACGGCCCAGCACCCATGGCACCACGCGGTCCTTGTGGCCGGGATGGCCGATGCCGATGCGCAGGCGGTGGAACCTGCCATGCCCGAGCAGGCGGATGGTGTCGCGCAGGCCGTTCTGGCCGCCATGGCCGCCGTCGAACTTCAACCGCGCCGTACCCGGCGGCAGGTCCAGTTCGTCGTGCGCGAGCAGGGTCTGTTCCGATTCGATCTTCCAGAACCGCTGCGCGGCGGTGACCGACTTGCCGGACAGGTTCATGAAGGTGGCCGGCTTGAGCAGCCATACCGGCTGGCCGCCGATGTCGGCCTTGGCCACTTCGCCGAACAGCTTGCCTTCGAGCGTCCAGCGCGCGCCCGCCCGTTCGGCCAGGGCCTCAACGAAATGAAACCCGGCATTGTGCCGGGTCCGGGCGTGTTCGGTTCCGGGATTGCCCAGACCGACGATCAATCTCAGGCCAGTCATGCGTCCACCGTTGGCTGCGTCCGCCCGGTGCGGGCGGACGCAACCGGCCGATTACTCGGCGGCTTCCTCGGCGGCGGCGCTCGGCGCCTTGGCGATGACGACGGCATCGTCGTGGTCCTTGCCCAGCTTCAGCGCCGGGATTTCCACGCCCGCCGGCAGCTTGATCTGCGACAGGTAGATGATGTCGCCGGCGGCCAGGGCGGCCAGGTCGACTTCGATCGACTGCGGCAGGTCCTTCGGCAGGCAGGTGATGTGCACTTCCTTCAGCTCGTGGGTGACCAGCACGTCGGCGGTCTTGCCGGCCGGGGAGATCTCCTCGTTGATGAAGTGCAGCGGCACGGTGGCGTTGAGCACTTCGTTCTCGTTCACGCGCTGGAAGTCCAGGTGCATGACCAGCTGCTTGTACGGGTGACGCTGCATGTCGCGCAGCAGCACCTTGTAGATGCTGCCGTCGAGGTTGAGGTCGATGATCGAGGAGTAGAACCACTCGTTCTGCTGGGCCAGCCAGATTTCGTTGTGGTTGAACTCGACCATCGCCGGCTCGCGGTCACCGCCGTAGACGATGCCCGGGACCAGACCGGCGTGACGCAGGCGGCGGCTCGCACCCTTGCCCTGCACGTCGCGACGGGCGACCTTGATTTCGTGGGACTTTGCCATTGTTGACTACTCTTCTTGGTTGTTGCACCGCAGGCGGTGCGTGATGGAGGCATCCCCGCGACCAGGGATGCCGCTGCCGGTTCCGGCAAGGCGCCGGAACCCGGGGTTCTTCAATCCACGTACATCGAGCTGACCGACTCGCCGAAGGCGATGCGGCGCATCGTCTCGGCCAGCATCTCGGCCACGCTGATCTGGCGGATCTTGGTGCAGACACGGGCCACGTCGGACAACGGGATCGTGTCGGTCACCACCAGCTCGTCGAGCTGGGAGTTGTTCAGGTTGTCCACCGCCGGGCCCGAGAGCACGGCGTGGGTGCAGTACGCGGCGACCTTGACCGCGCCGCGCGCCTTCAGCGCGGCGGCGGCGGCGCACAGGGTGCCGGCGGTGTCGACGATGTCGTCGACCATCACGCAGGTCTTGCCCTCGACGTCGCCGATGATGTTCATCACCGTGGCGACGTTGGCGCGCGGACGGCGCTTGTCGATGATCGCAAGGTCGGCGTCGTCCAGGCGCTTGGCCACCGCGCGGGCGCGCACCACGCCGCCGACGTCGGGGCTGACCACGATCAGGTTGTCGGTGCCGTAGGCGCGCCAGATGTCGGCCAGCAGCAGCGGCGAGGCATACACGTTGTCCACGGGCATGTCGAAGAAACCCTGGATCTGGTCGGCATGCAGGTCGACCGTGAGGATCTGGTCGGTGTGCACGGCCGAGAACATCTTGGCGGCGACCTTGGCGGTGATCGGCACGCGCGAGGAGCGCATGCGGCGATCCTGGCGGGCGTAGCCGAAGTACGGCACCACCGCGGTGACGGATGCGGCGCTCGCGCGCTTGAGCGCGTCGATGATCACCAGCAGCTCCATCAGGTTCTCCGCGCTCGGCGCGCAGGTCGGCTGCACCACGAACACGTCCTGCTTGCGCACGTTCTCCTGGATCTCGACCTGCACCTCGCCGTCGGAGAACTTGGAGACCAGCGCCTTGCCCGGCTGCACGCCCAGCTCCTTGCAGATGCTCTGCGCCAGGTGTTTGTTGGCATTGCCGGAAAAAACCAGCAGGTTCTGTGCATCTTGCATGTCGGCTTTCTCGGGCGGCGGCGAAAGAGCGGGAGCGGGGGAACATCCTGTGGCGGCAGCGTCTGGCATCCGGGGCCGGCGCGTTTGCTTCCCCGCACGGGAGCGTGCGGGCTGCCGCGGGAAAACCCGGGCAGTGGCAGGGGCGGTAGGATTCGAACCTACGAATGCCAGGATCAAAACCTGGTGCCTTGGGCCTCTTGGCGACGCCCCTGCATCAATCCATCACTGCTTCGTTTCCAGCGCATCGAGCAATGGCGAGCGCGCTGCGCCCGCGACCACCCATGCGCGCAGTTGGCCCGGCAATTCCGCCCGCGCCTGCTCGGCGGCAGCACGCGTGGCGAATTCGACGAAACAACCGCTTCCCGACCCGGTGAGGCGTGCCTGGCCGACGCGCGAAAGCGCCTGGAACACCGCTTCGACGGCGGGTTCCCGGCATCGCAGCACCGGTTCGAACGCATTCCCGAGGACGGTCCCGGAAGCGAAGTCCGCTATTTTCGCGGGCGCGGCATCCCGCGTCAAATCCGGGGAACCGAACAGGTCGGCGGTGGGCACGTGCACGCCCGGATCGACCAGCAGGTACCAGGCCGGCGCCAGGTCCAGCGGCGCCAGCCGTTCGCCCACGCCCTCGGCCCAGGCATTGCGCCCGCGCACGAACACCGGCACGTCGGCGCCCAGGCGCAGGCCCAGCCCGGCCAGCGCGTCCTCGTCCAGGCCGGTGTTCCACAGCGCATTCAGCGCGACCAGCACGGTCGCCGCGTCGGACGAGCCTCCGCCGAAACCGCCACCCGCCGGGATGCGTTTTTCGACGCGGATATCTACGCCTTGCGTGCAATTGGCCGCATCTTTCAGCGCAATCGCCGCGCGCACCACCAGGTCGTCGGCCTCGGCCACCCCGGGAACGGACAGCCCCTCGCGGCGGACCCGGCCATCGCCGCGCAGGCGCAGGCCGATGCGATCGCCCCAGTCCAGCAGGCGGAACACGGTCTGCAGTTCGTGGTAGCCATCCGGCCGCCGGCCGGTGATGTGCAGGAACAGGTTCAGCTTGGCCGGCGCCGGCCAGTACGACCAGCCGGCCGCGTCCGCGACGGTGCTCATTGGCCGTCCATGCTCCATTCGTCGACGATCAGCCGCACCTTGGCGTCGCCGTTGACCGCCTCGATGCGGCGCGGCAGGGCCGGCCGGGCCTCTTGCTGCGGGTACCAGTCCAGATAGTCGATGCGCCAACCGTCCTGCTCGAGGACCCGGGGCAGTCCTGCGGCGTCATAGCCCTGATAGGCCGGCGCGACCGCGCCCGGCGCGGGCATGCCGCGCACCCAGGCCGCCAGCCGTTCCACCGGAATCTCCCAGCCGGTGGCCTGCAGCAGCACCTGCCCCGCATCCGCGCCGCTGCGCGGACCGCCTTCCAGCCCGTCCAGCCGTACCGGCTGCCCGGCACCGCCGCTCAGCTGCCAGCTCTGCCGCGTCACCGGCGCGGCCAGGCCGACCTGGTAGGCATCGCCCCGCTGCTGCCAGTCGATGCGGCCATTGCCGCCGTTGCGGCCCTTGCTGATGGCGACCCGGCCCTGGAACGACCACATCGGCAAGGTATCCAGTACCGCCAGCCGCGCCGTTTCGAGGGCCGGTTCCGACGTCGTATGCACCTGCGCGGCCGGCGGCGCCTGCCGCGTCGCCATCGAACCGCAGCCCGCCAGCGCACCGGCCAGGAACAGCGCCGCCATCCACCGCCACATCGTCGTCATACGCCAAGCGCCTCGACCGCACGCTGCAGCGCGCGGTTGTCAGGGTCCAGCCGGCGGGCCTCGTCGAAGAAGCGCCGCGCCTCGTCCTTCTGCCCGAGCGCCCACAGCACCTCGCCGACGTGCGCGGCGATCTCCGGGTCCTTGTTCAGGCTCCAGGCGCGACGCAGCTGCACCAGCGCCTCCTCCTTCCGCCCCAGCCGGTAAAGCACCCAGCCATAGCTGTCGACGATGGCGGCGTTGTCCGGCTCGGCCACGCGCGCGCGGTCGATCAGCTCCAGCGCCTCCTGGTAGCGCGCGGTGCGGTCGGCCAGGGTGTAGCCCAGCGCGTTGAGCGCGGCCACGTTCTCCGGTTCGGCGACCAGGATCTTGCGCAGGTCGGCCTCGGCGCGCGCGATGTCGTCGCGCCGCTCCCAGGCCAGCGCGCGCGCATAGAGCAGCGCGCCGTCGTCCGGGTAGGCGGCCAGGCCGCGGGTCAGGATGTCGACCTCGGCATCGTTGTGTTCCTCGCGCTGCTGCAGCTCGGCTTCCAGCAGGTAGGCATCGCGGCGCACGTCGTCGTCCACCGAGGCGTCGGCCTGGATGGCGTGGACCTCGTCGGCGGCCTGCGCCTTCTCGCCGAGTTCGTGCAGGGCATTGACCGCGCGCAGCCGCGCTTCGTTGCGCTGCGGGCCGCCCGGCACGCCGTGGTACCAGTCCACCGCCTCGCGGTAGCGCTTGAGGTACTCGGCGATGCGGCCCAGCAGCAGGCGCTGGTCCGGATCGGGCTTGCTGGCCCTGGCGGAGATGTCGCGGTAGAGCGCCAGCAGCCCGGCGTCGTCCTTCTGCTTGGCCAGCAGCGAGGCGCGCATGCCCCAGGTCTGCACGTTCTGTTCGCCCACCGAAAGCATGCGCTCGGCGGCCCGGGGCTCGCCGAAGGCGTCGTAGGCGAACGCCAGCGCGTTGCGCAGTTCCTCGTCGCCCGCGGCCCTGGGCTCGATGTCCTTCAGCAGGGCCAGCGCATCGTCCTTCCTGCCGGCCTGGTTGAGCTGGGTGGCGTGCAGCAGGGCCACGCGCGGTTCGTCGGGGAACCGCCTGACCACCTCGCCGACCATGCGCTGGGCCAGTTCCGGACGCTCCATGCGCAGCGCCAGCCGGCCGAATTCCTGCCAGGCCTCCAGATCGTCGGGGATCGCGCCGGCATCGACCAGCTCTCCCAGCACCTTGGCCGGCGCGGCCGGATCGCGGCCGCCGGTGGCCAGGGCCAGCACCGCATAACGCCAGGCCCGCGGCTCGCGCGAGCGCAGCACCGCCAGCAGTTCCTTGCGCGCCAGCCGGGTGTCGCCCTGGCGTAGCGCCAGCGAGGCGCGGGTACCGCGCACCGCCAGCGCGCCGGGATCGCGCTGCGCCCACAGCGCCAGCGCCTCGGCCGCGCTGGCCTCGTCGTCGGCCAGCATCGCGATGCGGGTGGCGCGCTCGGCCAGCCCCACGTCGCCCGCGCCCTCGCGCGCGGCCTGCAGGTACCAGCGCGCGGCATCGGCCAGCTTGCCCGCCTGCAGCGAGAACTCCCCCGCCAATACCGGGGTCAGCGAGGCCTCGCCTGCCGTCGCCGGCGGTGGCGGGGCCGCCAGCAACGCCGGCGACGGCAGGCAGAGCAGCAGCAGGCCGCACAGGGATTTGAAGCGGGTTCGGTTGAAAATGGGCATCTACTGCAACCGGGCCGTAAAATGGGGGCCATCAACAGCCAGCAGCTTATCGCAAGCAACTGAACAGAATGACCCTGTGGGTGCTCGGACTGAACCATCAGACCGCGCCGGTGGAACTGCGCGAACGCGCAGCCTTCGGCGGCGAAGCGCTGCCCCGCGCACTGGCCTCGCTGCGCCAGTCGCCGCAGCTGGCCGAAGCCGTGCTGCTGTCCACCTGCAACCGCACCGAGCTGTATGCCATGGCCGAGGACGGCCAGTCCCTGGCGCAGTGGCTGGAAAGCCATGCCGGCGACCTGCAGGGCTACCTGTACCAGCACCGCGACGACGATGCGGTGCGCCACCTGTTCCGCGTCGCCACCGGGCTGGACTCGATGGTGCTGGGCGAGCCGCAGATCCTGGGCCAGGTGAAGGACGCCTGGGCGCTGGCGCACGACAGCGGCGCCATCGGCAACAACCTGGACAGGCTGTTCCAGCAGACCTTCTCGGTGGCCAAGCGCGCGCGCACCGATACCCGCGTCGGCGCCAACCCGGTATCGGTGGCCTCGACCGCGGTGCGCCTGGCACAGGATTCGTTCGCGCGGCTGGACGACTCCACCGTGCTGCTGGTCGGCGCCGGCGAGACCATCGAACTGGCCGCCAAGCACCTGGGCGAAGCGCGGGTGAAGCGCCTGCTGATCGCCAACCGCACCCTCGCCCACGCCCAGGACCTGGCCAGCCGCCACGGCGGCGTGGCGCTGCCGCTGACCGAACTGGAGCGCCACCTGGCCGAGGCCGACGTGGTGTTCTCGGCCACCGCCGCGCGCGAGCCGGTGATCCTGCAGCGGCAGGTCGCCGCCGCGCTGCGTGCGCGCCGGCACAAGCCGATGCTGCTGTTCGACCTGGCGGTGCCGCGCGACATCGAGGCCGGCGTGGGCGAACTGGCCGACGCCTATCTCTACACGGTCGACGACATGGAGCGCGCCGTGGAGGAAAACCGCCGCAGCCGCCGCGAAGCCGCGACCGAAGCGGAGGCCATCATCGACCTGCAGGTGTCCCGCTACATGGAGAACCTGCGCGCCACCCACCTGCAGGCGCCGCTCAAGCAGCTGCGCGCGTTCGGCGAGGCCACCCGCGCCGAACTGCTGGAGAAGGCCCGCCAGCAGCTGGCCCACGGCAAGACCGCCGACGAGGTGCTCGAGCAGCTCGCCCACGGCCTGACCAACCGCCTGCTGCATCCCCCTACCGCCGCGCTGCGGCAGGCCGCGCTGGAAGGCGACGCCGACCTGACCCGCGCCGCCGAGCGCCTGTTCCCGGCCGCGCCCGGGTACCGCCACCCCGTTGCGAGGACCGATGACGCCGACCCTGCGCCGTAAGCTGCTGGCCCTGGCCGAGCGCCGCGAAGAACTGGAACGCCTGCTTGCCGACCCGGACGTGGTCGCCGACAACGCGCGCTTCCGCGACCATTCGCGCGAATTCGCCCAGCTCGAGCCGGTCGCCGCCGCGCTGGCCGCCGAGACCCGCGCCCGCGCCGACCTCGCCTCGGCCGAGGCGATGCGCGCCGACCCGGAATTGCGCGAGCTGGCCGAGGAGGAGATCGCCGCGGCGCAGGCGCGCCTGCAGGCGCTGGACGAGGAACTGGCCCTGCTGCTGGTGCCCAGAGACCCGCGCGACGAAGGCAACCTGTTCCTGGAAGTGCGCGCCGGTACCGGCGGCGACGAGGCGGCGATCTTCGCCGGCGACCTGTTCCGCATGTACGCCCGCTATGCCGAGCGCCAGGGCTGGAAGGTGGAGATCGAATCGGACAACCCCGGCGAGCACGGCGGCTACAAGGAAGTGGTGGCGCGCGTGGTCGGCCGCGGCGCGTATTCGAAGCTGAAGTTCGAGTCCGGCACCCACCGCGTGCAGCGCGTGCCGGCCACCGAATCGCAGGGCCGCATCCATACCTCGGCCGCCACCGTGGCGATCATCCCGGAAGCCGACGATGTCGAGGACATCGCCATCAACCCGGCCGACCTGAAGGTCGACACCTTCCGTTCCTCCGGCGCCGGCGGCCAGCACGTCAACAAGACCGAATCGGCCATCCGCATTACCCACGTGCCGAGCGGCGTAGTGGTCGAATGCCAGACCGAGCGCAGCCAGCACGCCAACCGCGACAAGGCGATGAAGCGGCTCAAGGCGCAACTGCTGGATGCCGAGCGCAGCAGGCAGGCCGCGGCCGAGGCGCAGACCCGCAAACTGCAGGTAGGCAGCGGCGACCGCAGCCAGCGCATCCGCACCTACAACTTCCCGCAGGGCCGCATCACCGACCACCGCGTCGAGGGCCTGACCCTGTACGACCTGCCCAACATCATCGAAGGCGACCTGGACGCCCTGGTCGGCCGCCTGCTGCACGAGCACCAGGTGGACGAGCTGGCGCGGTTGTCCGAGGGCAGCTGAGCCACGCCTGCCGCTTCGCGCGGCCACCATCCGGAAGGATGCGCGGGCGCGGCGCCGGAATGGCGGCAGAATCGGACGCATCGCGACAGAGGGTCCAGCCACCGCATGAACGCCCCGTACGACGAACGCCAGCAGCTGCGCATCGCGGTGCAGCGCCAGCCCGCCGACTTCATCGCCTGGGTGATGCTGGCCGACGCCGAACTGGGCGCGGGCGACCTGGCCGCCGGCGAACGGGCCGCGCAGCGCGCGCTGCAGCTGCGCCACGACCATCCCGAGGCGCTGGCAAGGCTGGGGCGCGCGCGCTGGATGCAGGGCCGCCACGAGGAAGCGGCCAACCTGCTGCGCCACGCCTCGCGGCAGGTGCCGCAGCATCCCGGCATCGCGCTGTGGCTGGGCCATGCGCTGGAGGACGCCGGCCAGCCGGAAGCGGCCGCCGATGCCTACCGCCGCGCCCATGCGCTGATGCCGGAAGAGGCGTACATGGCCGCGCAGCGGTTGAACTGGCAGCGGCGGCTGTGCGACTGGCGCGGGCTGGAAGCGTTGTCGCGGCAGGTCCGCCACGCCGTGGCGCAGGGCAATCCCGCGGTGGAACCGTTCGCCTTCCTCAGCGAGGACGCCAGCGCCGCCGAACAGCTGGCCTGCGCCCGCCAGCGCGCACAGGCCGTCGCCGCCGCGACGCCGCGACTGCCGCCGGCGCCGCCGCGCGCGCAAGGCCCGCTGCGGGTGGGTTTCCTCTCCAATGGCTTCGGCGCGCATCCCACCGGGCTGCTGACGGTGGCGCTGTTCGAGCAGCTGCGCGCCCACGCCGGATTGCAGGTGCACCTGTTCGCGCTCAACCGCGACGACGGCAGCGGCATCCGCCAGCGCCTGCACGCAGCGGCGCATGCGCTGCACGCGGTCGACGCGATGCCGCACGCGGCCATCGCCCGGCGCATCCGCGAGGCCGGCATCGACGTGCTGTTCGACCTGCGCGGCTGGGGCGGCGGCGGCACCCCGGAAGTGCTGGCGATGCGGCCGGCGCCCGTGCAGATCAACTGGCTGGCCTACCCCGGCACCTCCGGCGCGCCGTGGATCGACTACGTGCTGGCCGACGGCTTCGTGCTGCCGCCGGCGCTGGAACCGGCCTTCAGCGAGAAGGTGCTGCGCCTGCCGCGCGCGTTCCAGCCCTCGGACAACACCCGCGTAGTCGAGCAACCGCCGTCGCGCCGCGAGTGCGGCCTGCCGGAGCGTGGCGACAACGGCGAAGGCGTCGTGTTCTGCTGCTTCAACAACAGCTACAAGCTCAACCCGCGCAGCGTCGCGCGCCTGCTGGAAGTGCTGCGCGGCGTGCCCGGCAGCGTGCTGTGGCTGCTGTCCGGGCCGGGCCTGGCCGACGACCGCCTGCGCGAGGTCGCACGCTCGCAGGACATCGATCCGGCGCGGCTGGTGTTCATGCCCAAACTGCCGCACATGCAGTACCTGGCGCGCTACCGCCACGCCGACCTGTTCCTCGACACCCATCCCTACAACGCACACACCACCGCCTCGGACGCGCTGTGGGCCGGCTGCCCGGTGCTGACCGCGCCCGGCGCCACCTTCGCCGCACGCGTGGCCGGCAGCCTCAACCATCACCTGGGGCTGGACGGGATGAACGTGGCCGATGACGCGGCCTTCGTCGCCACCGCGATCGGGCTGGGCAACGATCCGGCCGCGCTGGCAGCGGTGCGCGGGCGGCTGGCCGATGCCCGCCGCACTTCCGGCCTGTTCGACATGGCCGGCTTCGCCAGCGACTTCGCCGCCCTGCTGCGGGACCTGGCCGACCGGTAGGAGCGCACCTTGGTGCGCGATGAGGCTTTCCCGGTACGGCCCATCGCGCACCAAGGTGCGCTCCTACGGCGACGGCTAACGCAGCCGTTTCACCCGCTGCCGGTAATCGCCCACGTTGTCGCCGTCGATGCGCCGCTGCTGGGTGCCCTTCACCTCGCCGACCTTCCGCTCCGAACCGGTCACCGGCTTGGCGTCGATGTCGGTCTCGTGCTCGAAGCCATGCGATTTGTCGGTGTTGCGGTAGTACCGGTACAGCGCCCAGTACAGCGCGGTCGCGCCGGCCGGGCCTGCGGCCAGCAACCAGAGTCCACTGTCGTCGCTCATGAGGCAGCCACCAGGAATGCGATTGCGAGGGCTTCGATGATCGTGCCGGCGGTGAGCGCGGCCAGCAGCAGCTTCCACTGCTGCACCGGCACGCTGCCCATGGTCTCGCCGGTGCGGCCGTTGACCGCGATGTAGTGCAGCATGCCGCCGTTGCTGCCGGGCTGGTGGTAGGAGTACAGCCACACCGGCAGGTACATCGACACCCAGCGGGTACCGTGCACCTCCAGCTGCTCCTGCTCCCAGCGCACGCCGCGGTCGTAGCGGCGCACCGAACGTTCCACCTGCGCGCGCGCGATCGACAGCAGCTGGTCTTCCAGGCGCGGGCGCAGCTTCTCGACGTCGAGGTCGCGCTTCTCCGAGGTGAAGCCGGCCAGGTAGGAGGCGTTCCACTTCAGCGCGTTCTTGGTGTCGAACGGCAGGATGGTGTTGATGATGTTGTTGGTGTTGGCGCGCGTGTCCAGGTTGCCGCGCCCGGCGGAGGATTCCAGCGGCAGGTCGTCGACGGTGAAGTCCACCTGCCGCTCCACCTGGTAGACGTCGGCGTCGTAGTAGGTCTGCTTGTTCTTGTCGGTGCCGCGGGTGTATTCGCGCGTCTTGATCTCGCCCTTGCCGGCCACCGCGGCGCTGACGTTGCCGTCGACGATCATGTACGGCAGGTAGACGCCGACCACGTTCTCGGGCGTGAACTGCTCCTTGAACGCCTTGAGCGCGAACAGGCGGCGCTTGTCCACGAACTGGCGGATGCGCGCGACCGCGTCGTCCTTCCTGATGTGGAACGGCAGCACCGCGTCGGGCACCGCGCCGTTGGCGATCTGCTCGTTGACGCCGAACACGTGGCGGCACCAGTGGCAGCGCGCGGTCATGGTGCTTTCGGTGTTGACCGTGACCTCGGCGCCGCAGCCGCTGCACTTGAAGGTCATCAGCGCGGAGGTATCGGCGTCGATGTCGCGCGCGCCGGAGGCGATGACCGTGCCGCGCAGCTGGTCGATGGCCTCGCCGAGCCCGAACTCCTCCTCCACGCGTGCGCCATGCCATTCATGGCGGCAGTACAGGCAGACCAGCACGTCGGTGCCGGCGCGGGGGCGGATGTCGGTGGCGCCGCACTTGGGACAGCGGTTGAGGCCGTCCTTCAGCTCGGTGGCGGAGGTATCGATGGCCAGCGGATCGGGGGCTTCGACCTCGTCACGGATGGCCTGCGGCAGGTGCGCGGTATCCAGCGGGAAGCTGCCGGGCGCAGGCGGGACGTCACGCGGCGAACCCGGTCCGTCCAGCGCCGCCGCCGGCAGGGGCGGCGGTGCGGAGGCGGACCCGGGCAGCGGCGGAGGGCCGTTTCGGGGATCGGACATGGGCGTCGTGCGTCCTGCCGGTTACAGGCCCAGCGCCTTGGCTTTCAGCGCGTCGTAGTCGCCCTGAGTGATCAGGCCCAGGTCCAGCATTTCCTTGGCCTTCTTCAGCCTGGCGACCGGATCGTCCGCGGCCGGGGCGACCGGCTGCTGCATGCCGCCGACGCCGAACATGCCCGAGGCCATGCCGACCCCGACCAGCCCCGCCGCGCCGCCGTTCTCGCCGGCCGACTGGATGCCCTGGGCGACGCTGGCCTGCAGGTTGGAATTGCCGCGCGCGCCGGACAGCGCATCGGCGCGCTGCACGGTCTTGAGCAGTTCGCGGGTGTTGGCGTCGTACTCGATGGAGACGATGGCGGTCTTGACGATCGCCAGGCCGCGGTCGGACTGCCATTGGTAGGCCTGCTCGACGGCCGCCGACAGGCTCTGCGCGAAGCCGATCGAGTCCTGCTGCAGCTTGGTGATGCGGTTGCCCTTGCCCGGATCGTTCGTATACAGGCTGAAGGCCGGTGCCAGCGAACCCACCACTTCGTTGAACAGCTGGCTGGCGGCGGCGTTATCCAGGTCGGTAAAGTCGAACACCTGGCCCGGGCGCAGGTAGCTGGCCGGCACGAAGTTCTTCACGAACAGGATCGGGTCGACGATCTTCAGCGTGTACGAGCCGCGCGTGACCGCGCCGACCTGGGTGTTGAGGAAGCCGTCGTCCCAGTAGATCTCGGACTGGGTGCCGAAGCGGTTGTCCGGCAGTTCCTTCAGCGAGACGAAGAACGCCGCCTGCTGCGCGCCCGGCTGGCCGCCGAACTTGAAGCGCTCCCAGCTCTGCTTGATGAAGGTGCTGACCAGGCCGTCGCCGGCGAAGATCGACTGCGAGTTCGGATCGTCCGAACGCCACTCGTAGCCGCCCGGCTCGGCGACGAAACCGGTGATCGCGCCGTCCTGGAACAGCAGCAGGCCGTAGCCCTCGGGCACCACGATCTTCGAACCGTTGCTGATGATGTTGGACGAGCCGCCGGTATTGGAGCCACGGCCGGCGTTGGTGCCGCGCGGCACTGCCGCGAACAGCGCCGCCGTCGCCGGCAGGCCGTCCGGCACCGTGAAGAAGTCCTTCCACTGGTCGGCCAGCACGCCGCCGATCGCACCCTTTGCTGCCTGGACAAGCCCCATCGCACTGCTCCTGATCCATTGCCGGGCACCACGCCCGGCGCATCGGCAAAACTACATGAAAACCGGTGACCGAGACATCGCCCCGCGCGGCGCCGCAGGCCGGCCGCATGTCCCGACAACGCCCCCACGGCCGCTGCGCTAGGCTCGCACCTCCAGACAAGGAACCGCCATGGGCAAACTCAAGCGCAAGGAATACGAACGGCTGCTGGAACCGATGCAGCTGGAACTGGCGGCGATGGCGCGCTGGGTCCAGCATTCGGGCCAGCGCCTGCTGGTGCTGTTCGAGGGCCGCGACACCGCCGGCAAGGGTGGCGCGATCCAGGACGTCGCCCGGCACCTGAACCCGCGCCAGTGCCGCGTCGTCGCCCTGCCCAAGCCGACCGACCGCGAGAGCACGCAGTGGTATTTCCAGCGCCACGTCGCCCACCTGCCCGCCGCCGGCGAGATCGTGCTGATGGACCGCAGCTGGTACAACCGTGCCGGCGTGGAGAAGGTCATGGGCTACTGCAGCGACGCCCAGTACCAGGCCTTCCTCGCGCAGGCGCCGGTATTCGAGCGGCTGCTGGTGGACGACGGCATCCTGCTGTTCAAGTACTGGCTGTGCGTGGACCAGGAGCAGCAGGAAAAACGTTTCGCCGAACGCCGCGAGGACCCGCTCAAGGGCTGGAAGCTGTCGCCGGTGGACCTCAAGTCGCGCCTGGAATACGGCGCCTATACCGTTGCGCGCGAGGCCATGCTGGACGCCACCCACACCCGCCATGCGCCGTGGACGCTGGTGGATTTCAACGACCAGAAGCGCGGCCGCCTGACCCTGATCCGCGACCTGCTCGACCGGCTGCCGGAAACCGCCATTGATGACCCGCCGGTCGAACTGCCGCCGCTGCCGGGCAAGCCGAAGAAGGAAAGATACGGCGAGGTGAAGCCGCTGCCGCCCTACCCGGTGGCGTGAACCGCCGTTCGCCCGGAATGCCTGTGCCGGGTGAGCTCAGAACCTACAGGGCCACCGCACCTGCTCCCCGTAGAGGCGGGGCTTGTTCCGCATCGGGTCTCGCCGGGAAAGCCTGTGCTGGGAGAGCCCGACACCTACAGGGCCACCCCAACTGCCTTCCTGTAGATGCGGGGCTTGCCCCGCATGGCGCTTACCGGGGCAAGCGCCATCCATCTCTGCCGGGCGGCTTCAGGCCGCCTTGCCGCCGGCCTCGGCGATGGCCTGTTCGATCTGCCTGGCGTCCACCGGGCCGAGGAACTGCCTGGCGACCTTGCCGTCGGGCGCGATCAGGTAGGTCATCGGCAGGCCGCGCGGCGTGGCGAAGTCGGCCGGCGGGTTGTAGGGGTCGAGGATGACGATCGGGTAGGCCACCGGGTGCTTGTCCAGGAAGGCGCGCATCTCGTCCGGCTCGATGTCCTCGTAGGCCAGCCCGACCACCTCGACATTGCCGCGCATCGCATGCAGCGCCGACAGCTCGGGCATCTCCTGCAGGCATGGCCCGCACCAGGTCGCCCAGAAATTGACCACCACCCACTGGCCGCGATGGCTGGCCAGGTCGTAGTCCTTGCCGTCCACGGCCTTGGCCTGGAAGCGCGGCATGTCCGCGGTCTTCGCCACCGCGCCGCTTGCGGCGGCATCGGGTGCGGCGTCAGGTGCGTCAGCCGGGGCGGCGGCCTGAGGCAGCGGGGCAGTCGCGGCGGGCGCCCCGGCGCCGGGCTGCCCGCAGCCGGCCAACACCAGCGCCAGCAGCGCGACGGGAAGCAATCGGATGGTCATCGTTCGTCTCCGGTGATGGCGTAGATCTGGTCCACGTTGCGCTTGAGCAGCTCGCGCAGCGGCACGCGCAGGTCGTCCAGCGCGCGGCAGGCCGCCTGGCCCAGTGCGTCCTCGCGGAACGGCAGGTATTCCTCGGCGACCGGGATGCGCAGCTGCGAGCTTTCGTACAGCTCGCGCAGGGTGATGCGCTCCAGGTCGCGGGCCAGCAGCCACTGCCCGCGCTCGTCGCGGCGCAGCAGGTCGATGGTTTCCATCTGGCACAGCAGTTCCTGCAGCAGCGAATCGGTGAGCATCGGCTCCAGCGCCAGCAGTTCCTCCTCGCCAAGTCCGCGGCCGTGCTCGCGCGCCTCGCGGAAGCGCCCGATCAGCCGCAGCAGCGCGTACAGTTCGCAGCCCTGCGGCAGGCGCAGCGCCGCTGGCTGGTAGCGGAACGCGGCGATCGACGAGGCCAGCGACGCGCCCAGCAGCACCGACACCCAGCCCAGGTAGATCCACAGCAGCAGGATCGGCACGAACGCCACCGTGCCGTAGAGCTTCTGGTAGGACTGGAAGCTGCCCAGGTACAGGCCCATGCCCCACTTCACCAGTTCCAGCATCACCACCGCCAGCAGCGCGCCGGGGATGGCGTGGCGCCATTTCACGATGTGGTGCGGCACCACCCGGTAGACCAGCATCACGCAGGCGAACTCGATCAGCACCGGCGCCAGGCGCAGCGCCAGGTCGGCCAGCCAGCGTCCCTCGACGGTGCCGAACAGCGGCAGCGCGAACACCTTGGCCGACACCGCCAGCGACGCGGCGGCGAGCATCGCGCCCAGGGTCAGCACGGTCCAGTACACCAGGAAGCGGGTCAGCCGCGGCCGCGCCGAGGCCACCCGCCAGATGCGGTTGAAGATCTGCTCGATGCTGTTGAGGGTGATCAGCAGCGAGGCCACCAGCGCGATGAAGCCGGCCGCGGTGAGCTGGCCGACGCTGGCCGAGAACTGCCGCAGGTAGCCTTCGGCGGCGCGCGCGGCCGAGGGCACGAAGTTGGAGAACACGTAGTCGCTGAGCGCCTCGCTCCAGCGGTCGAACATGGGGAACGCCGACAGCACGCCGAACACCACGATGGCCAGCGGCACCAGCGCGAACACGGTGGTATAGGCCAGCGCGCCGGCCGCCTCGAACAGGCGGTCGTCGAGGAAACGGTGCCACAGGAAACGGGCGAAGCTGGCCCGGCGGCCGCGGTCACGGACCCGTTCCATCCATAGATTGAGCGAATCCAGAGGTTCCATGCGGCAAGGGTACCCGATGCAAAGCGCGGCCCGCATCGCCGATACTGCCGCCTCCCGTGTGAGGTGTGGATGGCGAAATGGCGGAAATCCTGGTGCTGTACTACAGCCGTGGCGGCTCGGTGGCGCGGCTGGCGCGGCAGATCGCCCGCGGCATCGGCGAGGTGCCGGGCATGAGCGCGCGCCTGCGCACGGTGCCGCCGGTGGCCGCGGTCACCCAGACCAGCGCCCCGCCGGTGCCCGAGGACGGCGCCCCCTATGTCGAGATCGCCGACCTGGCCGAATGCGACGGCATCGTGCTCGGCAGCCCGACCCGCTTCGGCAACATGGCCGCGCCGGTCAAGCATTTCCTCGACGGCCTCGGCGCCGAATGGGTCAACGGCACCCTGTCCGGCAAGCCGGCGGCCGTGTTCACCTCCACCGCGTCGATGCATGGCGGGCAGGAATCGACCCTGCTGTCGATGCAGCTGCCGCTGCTGCACCACGGCTGCCTGATCGTCGGCATTCCCTTCACCGAGCCGGCGCTGAGCCACACCACCGGCGGCGGCACGCCCTATGGCGCCAGCCACGTGGCCGGCGCCCAGGACGACCCGCAGCCCAGCGACGACGAGGCCCACCTGGCGCGCGTGCTGGGCCGGCGCGTGGCCGACATCGCACGGAGGCTGGCGCGATGAACGCAACGCCGACACGACGCCCGACCCTGCTGCTGGCGCTGATCGCGCTGGCCGCGCTCTACACCTGGTGGTTCCTCGACGACAAGCACTGGCTGGCCACCCAGCTGGTGTTCACCGGGCCGCCGCTGCTGCTGGCCATCGCCCTGCGCCTGGGCTGGCGGCTGGCACCGTTCTGGTCGGGCGTATGCGCGCTGGGCTGGTTCAGCCATGGCGTGATGAGCGCCTGGAGCCATCCGGAAACCGCGCGCCTGGCCTGGGTGGAAATCCTGCTGTCGCTGCTGGTGATCGCCCTGGCCAGCCTGCCGGGCCTGCGCGCGCGCTTCGGCAGGCGCGGCAGGTAGGTCGCGGCTACGCCTCCGGTGCCTTGGTCGTCGGAAGCGCAGTCCCGACCTGCAGCGCCCTCGTAGGAGCGGCTTCAGCCGCGATGAGGCCTGCGCACCAGACTTCCCCGCAGGCGCGCACGGCTGGTTACCGGACAGGCGTGAAAGCCCCATCGCGGCTGAAGCCGCTCCTACGGGGCGTTCGGTGGGCCTTATCATTGTCGTCTCGCACCTGGATTCACCGCAATGATGGAAGACCTCCTGATCGTCACCACCGGTGGCACGATCGACAAGATCTATTTCGACGACAAGTCCGACTACCAGATCGGCGACCCGCAGATCGGCATGATCCTGCGCGAGCTGGGCGTGACCTTCCGCTTCAACGTGATCCCGATCCTGCGCAAGGACTCGCTGCACATCACCGACGAGGACCGCGAACTGATCCGCGCCACCATCGCCGCCCAGCCCACCCGCCACGTGCTGGTCACCCACGGCACCGACTCGATGGTCGCCACCGGCAAGGTGCTCAAGACCATCCCCGGCAAGACCATCGTGATGACCGGCGCGCTCAGCCCGGCGCGTTTCCGCGGCTCAGACGCCGAGTTCAACATCGGCTGCGCCATCGGTGCGGTGCAGTCGCTGCCCGAGGGCGTCTACATCGCCATGAACGGGCGCGTGTGGAATCCGGACAAGGTGCGCAAGAACGTCGAGGCCAACCGCTTCGAATCGGTCTGACATGGCCCGCGGCACCCGCGCCACCGCCGCGCTGGACAAGGCCGGGATCGCCCACGGCCTGCACGCCTACGACTATTCGGCCGAGGTGAACAGCAAGGGCCTGGCCGCGGCGCGGGCGCTGGGCATCGACCCGGCGCGGATGTTCAAGACGCTGATGGCGTGGGTGGACAAGCAGCCGGTGATCGCGGTGATCCCGTCCGACCGGCGGCTGTCGCCGAAGAAGCTTGCCGCCGCCTGCGCCGGCAAGCATGCGCAGATGATGGAAGTCGCCGAGGCCGAGCGCCGCAGCGGCTACAGGGTCGGCGGCATCAGCCCGTTCGCGCAGCAGCGCCCGGCCACGGTGCTGTTCGCCAGCGCGGCGCAGGAGCACGAACGCATCTGGATCAACGCCGGCCAGCGCGGCCTGCTGCTCGACATCGCCCCGGCCGACGCGCTGCGCGTCCTGCAGGCGCGGCTGGCCGACCTCTGCGAAGAATGATCCGCCCCCCGTAGGAGCGGCTTCAGCCGCGATGGGGCTTTCCCGACACAAGTCCGCAAGTACGCCCGACCATCGGCAATGCCATCGCGGCCGGGCGGAAGCTGCACGCTCCCGTCGATTCCTGCACCGACACACGAACTCCCGTCAATCGGGAAAGCCCCTTCGCGGCTGAAGCCGCTCCTACGGACGCGGAAAGCCCCGCGTGGGCGGGGCTTTTCGTGTGCAACGCATGGCGCCGACTCAGCCGTCCAGACGCACCAGCCAGCCGTGGCGGTCCGGCAGGCGGCCGTACTGGATGTCGGTCAGTTCCTTGCGCAGCGACATGGTGACCTCGCCGGCAGGAGCATCCAGATTGCCGACCGAGAAGCCTTCGCCCTTGAGCTGGCCGATCGGGGTGATGACCGCGGCGGTGCCGCAGGCGAACACCTCGGTGATCTCGCCCGAGGCCACGCCCTGCTTCCACTCGTCGATGGAGACCTTGCGCTCCTCCACGGTCATGCCGCGGTCGCGCGCCAGCTGCAGGATGGATTCGCGGGTGATGCCTTCCAGGATCGAGCCCGACAGCGCCGGGGTGACCAGCTTGTTTTCCTTGCCGTAGACCAGGAACACGTTCATGCCGCCCAGCTCTTCGATGTACTTGCCCTCGACGGGGTCGAGGAACAGCACCTGCGAGCAGCCCTGCGCCTGCGCCTGCTGCTGCGGCAGCAGCGAGGCGGCGTAGTTGCCGCCGCACTTGGCCGCACCGGTGCCGCCCTTGGCAGCGCGCGCGTAGTCGGTGGACAGCCAGATCGCCACCGGCGCCACGCCCTTGGCGAAGTACGGGCCGGCGGGGCTGGCGATCACGTAGTAGCTGGCCTTGTGCGCGCCGCGCACGCCGAGGAACGCCTCGTCGCCGATCATGAACGGACGGAAGTACAGGCTGGCCTCGTCGGCGTCGGACACCCAGTCCTTGTCCAGCGCGACCAGCTGCTTCAGCGACTCGACGAAGATCTCCACCGGCAGTTCCGGCAGCGCCAGGCGCGCGGCCGAGCGCTGCAGGCGGCGGCCGTTGGCGTCCGGGCGGAAGGTCCACACCGAACCGTCGGCATGGCGGTAGGCCTTGATGCCCTCGAAGATCTCCTGGCCGTAGTGCAGCACCGCCGCGGCCGGGTCCAGCGCGATCGGGCCATACGGCGTCACCGCCGCGTCATGCCAGCCGGTGTCCTTGTCCCAGCGCACGGCCACCATGTGGTCGGTGAAGTGCAGGCCGAAACCCGGCTTCTCCAGGATCTTGGCGCGCTCGGCGGCGCTGCGCGGGTGGTCCGAACGGGTGACGTGGAAGCTGAGGGACTGGGACACCGGATGTTTCCTTCCAGATTGCGGTTTCTGAAGCCGGACCGCCTGCGGGCCGGCGCGTTGCACACCTTACAGCATGCCCGTTTCGAGCCGTGCCGCCTCGGACATCATGTGCTTGCCCCATGGCGGGTCGAACACCAGCTCGACATCGGCCTCGGCCACGGTCGGGATCATCTCCAGCTTGCTGCGCACGTCGTCGACCAGGATCTCGCCCATGCCGCAGCCCGGCGCGGTCAGGGTCATGCGCACGTCCACCTCGCGCCGGCCATCGTCCAGGTGCTTGATGTCGACGTCGTAGATGAGCCCGAGATCGACGATGTTGAACGGGATCTCCGGGTCGAAGCAGGTGCGCAGCTGCTCCCAGACCAGCTTTTCCACGTCCTCGTCGCCGGCGTCCTCGGGCAGTTCCAGCCCCGGCGGCGGTTCCTTGCCGATGGCGTCGCCGTCCTTGCCGGCGATGCGGAACAGGTTGCCTTCGACGAACACGGTGTAGCTGCCGCCCAGCGCCTGGGTGATATAGCCGTAGCTGCCGGCCGGAAGGGTCACGCTGTCGCCCTGCGGCACCATCACGGCCGGGCAATCGCGTTCGAAATGGACGGGTTCGCTGCTGCGGGAGTACATGTGGATCGATATGGGGACGCGGACGCTACCCGCAAGGCGGCCATTTTAGCCGACTGGGCGTGCCGGCCGCTGAAGGCTATGCTGCGTGACCTTTCCGGGAATCCCCATGTCTCCTGCCCCACCGCCCGCCAGCCGCACCCAGCACTGGCTCTGGCCCCTGCTGTTGCTGCTGGGAAGCGTCACCCTGGCCATCGCCTGGCTGATGGTCGCCCTGGCTACCGGCTCGCAGGCCGGCTGGATGGCGGTCGCCGCCGCCGCGGAAGCGGCCTGGATGCTGCGCCTGGGCACGCTGCCGGGCGGCAAGGCCCGGATCGGAGTGGCGATGCTGGCGACCGTGCTGATCGCGCTGGCCGCCAACTGGGGCATCGCGGCGGCCTATATCGGCGGCCCGATGGGCCTGGCGCCCTGGGAATCGGCGTTGCGGCTCGGCCCACACCTGGCCTGGACCCTGATCGGCCTGGCCAACGGCACCGCCGAAATCCTCTGGCTGCTGGCCGGGCTGGCGGTCGCGTGGTGGCTGGCGCGGTAGCGCGCGGCGGACGGCAACGTCCGCCTTGCGCTCAATGCCCGCCGTCCAGCGCCTTCAGCTCGCTGACCAGCGCGCCCGCCGCCTCGGCGCCGTCGCCGTACAGCATGCGGGTGTTGTCGGCGTAGAACAGCGCGTTCTCGATGCCGGCGAAACCGGTGCCCTTGCCGCGCTTGATGACGATGGTGTTCTTCGAATCCACCACGTCCAGGATCGGCATGCCGTAGATCGGGCTGGACGGGTCGGTCTTGGCGACCGGGTTGACCACGTCGTTGGCGCCGATCACCAGCGATACGTCGGTGGTGGCGAACTCGGAGTTGATGTCGTCCATGTCGGCGATCAGGTCGTAGGGCACGCCGGCCTCGGCCAGCAGCACGTTCATGTGCCCGGGCATGCGCCCGGCGACCGGGTGGATGGCGAACTTCACCTTGACCCCGCGCTCGATCAACCGCTGCGCCAGCTCCCAGATCTTGTGCTGGGCCTGCGCCACCGCCATGCCATAGCCGGGTACGATCACCACCCGCTCGGCGAAGGCCATCATCGCCGCCACGTCGGCGGCCTCGATCGGTTTCTGGCTGCCGCTGATTTCCGCCGCGCCCTGCCCGCCGCCGCCGAAGTTGGAGAACAGCACGCCGCTGATCGGCCGGTTCATCGCCTTGGCCATCAGCCGCGTCAGCAGGATGCCGGCCGCGCCGACCATCATGCCGGCGATGATCAATGCCTCGTTGCCGAGCACGTAGCCCTCGAAGGCCACCGCCAGGCCGGTGAAGGCGTTGTACAGCGAGATCACCACCGGCATGTCGGCGCCGCCGATGGGCAGGGTCATCAGCACGCCCAGCGCCAGCGCCGCCACGAAGAAGACGATGATCGCCACCGGCTGCAGGCTCACCGCCGCCCATACGCCCAGCGCCACCATCGCCACGGCGACCAGCAGGTTGAACGCCTGCTGCCCGGGGAAGGTGACGCGCTTGTCCAGGCGACCGTCGAGCTTGGCCCAGGCGATGATCGAGCCGGACAGCGACACCGCGCCGATGGCCGAACCGATGATCGCCAGCGCCAGCACCGTGGCCGAGGGCTGCCGCGCCGCGAGCGCGGCGATGGCCTCCGCGCTCCAGTGGCTGGTATCGCGGCCGGCCACGTCGGCGAAGCGCAGCAGTTCCACCGCGCCGATGGCCGCGGCCGAACCGCCGCCCATGCCGTTGTACAGCGCCACCATCTGCGGCATGTCGGTGATGGCGACCTTCTTGGCCGACACCCAGGCCAGGCCGGTGCCGAGCACCAACGCCACCAGGATCAGCGCGATGTTGTGCAGCCCCGGCAGGAAGAACGTGGCCACGGTGGCGAGCAGCATGCCCACGCCCGCCCAGTGGATGCCGCTGCGCGCGGTCCTGGGCGAGGCCATGCGCTGCAGGCCCAGCAGGAACAGCGTGGCGGCCACCAGGTAACTCGCCTTCACCAGCAACGTCATGCTCATGCCGCCTTCTCCAGAACCATCATTTCCGTAACGGGAGCACGCCTGTCGCGGCGATGGTACTCGCGCATCTCGATCGCCGTCTTCAGCAGCCCGATCATGCCCATGCCGAAGGCCACCAGGCCCAGCGACAGCTGCGACAACGCCGCCGACTCCGCCAACGCGGCGCCCAGCAGACCGAGCACGATCGGCAGCAGCGCCTGCGCGGTCAGCAGCCAGAGCATCCAGCAACCCTTGCGCGGGTCTTCCCATACATCGCGCGAGACCTTGTTCTGGGTCCGGGTCGGGTCCTGCAGCGAGGACATGCCGATGCCGACGCCGGCATACAGCAGCGCGCTGTTGAACGCGTCGAGCAGGCCGTCCAGGCCCCTGAACAGCGGCAGCGCCGCGTAGGCGAGTGCGACCAGCAAGGCCGGGTACTGCAGATAGCTGAGCCGCTGGAAGACCTGCCGCGCCTCGAACCGCCGCGCGGGCGCCAGGGACGCCGGCACGGTCACTTGCCCCTTCCTTCCGGCTTGCGCGAGCTCTTGAACATCTCCAGCATGCGCTCGGTGACGACGTAGCCGCCGGCGGCGTTGCCCGCGCCCAGGGCGACGGCGACGAAGCCGATGGCCTTTTCCAGCGTGGTATCGGCATGGCCCAGCACCACCATCGCGCCGATCAGCACGATGCCGTGGATGAAGTTGGAACCGGACATCAGCGGCGTGTGCAGGATCACCGGCACCCGCGAGATGATCACGTGGCCGGCGATCGCCGCCAGCATGAAGATGTACAACGCCACGAACCCGTCGCTCATTGCTCTCTCTCCGGGGCTGGAACGCCCGCCCCGCATCATAACCACGCGATGAACGCCGGCGCGACCGTTGCCATGTCAACCAATCCGGTCGCCGGGCGTTATCACCGTCAGGACCGACCGGAACGCTACCCTGTGCTGGTGACCAGCCCGCCCCTGATGCCCGTTGCAGCCCCCGCCTCGCTGGAAGCTTTCCTGGCCGGCGTCGGGCCGCGCGCGTTCCGCTTCGCCGAGGCCGGCCTGCGCCAGCGCGAGGACGCGCTGGACGCCGTGCAGGACGCGATGGAGCGCATGCTCGGCTACCGCGACCAGGCGGCCGAGGAATGGACGCCGCTGTTCTGGAGCATCCTGCGCCGGCGCATCATCGACCTGCAGCGCCGGCGCGGCTTCCGCCTGAAGTTCTGGGCGCCGGCGCAGGACGAGGATGGCCCGATCGACTGGGCCGACGACAGCCCGGGGCCGGCACAGCAGCACGAGCAGCACGAGGACTACGCGCGGCTGGTGCAGGCGCTGCGGCAGTTGCCGGCGCGGCAGCGCGAGGCGTTCAGCCTGCGCGTGCTGCAGGAACTGGATGTGGCGACCACGGCCCGGATCATGGGCTGCTCGGAAGGCTCGGTGAAAACCCATCTGTCGCGCGCGCGCGACGCATTGCAGAAACAACTGGAGGCCACGCGGTGAACCGCCTGCCCACATCCCAGCACGACGACTTCGACCACTCGCTGCGGCAGCTGCAACGGCATGCCGAAGGCGCGGTTTCCCCGGCCACGCTGACGCGCCTGCGCCAGGCGCGCCAGCAGGCCACGGCCGCTGCCGAGGCCTCGCCGTGGCGGCGCCGCGGCTGGTGGCTGGCCACCGCCTGCTCGGCGGTGCTGGCCGTCACCGTGGCGGTGCAGTTCAACCGCACCGCGCCGGTACTGCCCGCCAGCGTGGCGGCCGATGCCGCCGACGAACTGTCCGACGATACCCTGCTGTTCGACGAAAGCCCGGAGCTGTACCTGTGGCTGGGTGCGGACACCGTGGCGATGGAGTGAGAACGATGAAGACCCGCCCGTACTTCCTGCTGCCGCTGCTGCTGGCCTGCGCCGTGCCGGCATTCGCCCAGCAGCCGCCCCTGCCCGAATGGGACCAGCTCACCCCGGCCCAGCGCGAAACCCTGATCGCGCCGATGCGCGACCGCTGGAACGCCTCGCCCGACCACCGCCAGCGCATGTACGACCACGCCCGCGGCTGGCAGCAGATGAGTCCCGAGCAGCGCATGCAGGCGCGGCGCGGCATGCACCGTTTCCAGAACATGTCGCCGCAGCAGCAGCGCGAGGCCCGCGCCCTGTTCTCGAAGATGCGCACCAT
This sequence comes from Stenotrophomonas sp. MYb238, assembly GCF_009496535.1. Lineage (GTDB taxonomy): Bacteria > Pseudomonadota > Gammaproteobacteria > Xanthomonadales > Xanthomonadaceae > Stenotrophomonas. The sequence continues at coordinate 40,496 of NZ_WIDL01000005.1, read as the reverse complement.
GGACAAGGCCCAGCGCGAACAGCTGCGCGAGCAATGGCACCGCATGACGCCCGAGCAGCGCCAGCAGTGGATGGAAGCGAACCCGCCACCGCCGCGCGACAGGTAGCCGTCCGTCCCGTCGTCCCTTGACGGGCGGTTGCCGCACCGCCCATGGCGTGGAAGGTCCGACGCCGCGTCCGATTCCGCCACCTGACACAGGCGGCCGCACCACTGGCCGTGCCGGGATCACGCACCCATCGACAGCTCCGCACCTTTACGGCGGCGGCCGTTGCGGAAGCCGCGGCCGACAGGGACATTCAGCGCCCGGTAGCCGGCACCTGCGCTTCGATGGCCGCCAACCATTGCCGGCGGCCGAACAGGACGAATCGGTAGTCGCGCTCATCGGTCGCCACCGCCAGCGAGTTTGGGAGCAGCGGCAGCACGCCGAGAAGACGGGTCCAGCAGGGCCGCGCGCCACGTATCCGCGCCAACGGGATCTCCGTATCCCCGTCCTGTACGTTGAATCCGTGCGAGCGGAACAGCAGCCGCCGGTCGGTCAGGAACAAGCGGCCGCCGACCGCCTCAATGCCGCGCTGGAGATTGGCCGCGCCCTCGCGCAGCAGCGTCTCGCCGGCGGCCAGTTCGATCGCGGGCACCGGCTCAGACCGGGGGGATTTCGCCGGCGGCCGGGCGCTCGGGCCATACCGTCTTCGCCAGCAGTTCGTCGTTCCAGTCGAAGGCCAGCGCGCCTTCCTTCAGGAACAGTGAGACGAAGTTGAGCACGTTGCGCGCGTACATCTCGCTGGCGTGGACCGCGCCCATGCTGGCCAGGTCGAGCGGGCCGGCGACGGTCACGCCGCCCACGTCGAGGGTTTCGCCCGGCCGCGTGGCCTCGCAGTTGCCGCCGGTCTCGGCGGCCAGGTCGACGATGACGCTGCCCGGGCGCATGCCGGCGACCATCGCCGCGGTGACGATCTTCGGCGCCGGGCGGCCGGGCACGGCGGCGGTGCAGATCACCACGTCCACGCCCTTGAGGTGCTCGGCCAGGCGCCGCTGCTGCTCGGCGCGTTCGGCGTCGGTGAGCTGGCGCGCATAACCGCCTTCGCCGGCGGCGCTGACGCCCAGGTCCAGGAACTTGCCGCCGAGGGACTCGATCTGCTCGCGGGTTTCCGGGCGCACGTCGAAACCTTCCACCTGCGCGCCGAGCCGCCGGGCGGTGGCGACCGCCTGCAGGCCGGCCACGCCGGCGCCGACCACCAGCACCTTCGATGGGCGGATGGTGCCGGCGGCGGTGGTCAGCATGGGGAAGAAGCGCGGCGCCAGCTGCGCGGCGATCAGGGTGGCCTTGTAGCCGGCCATGCCGGCCTGCGAACTGAGCACGTCCATGGCCTGCGCGCGGGTGGTGCGCGGCAGCCGCTCCAGCGGGAAGGTCACCAGCTGCCGCGCCTGCAGCGCCGCGGCGCGCGCGGGTTCGGCCTGCGGCTGCAGGGTGCCGACCAGCACCGCGCCGGGCTTGAGCCGCGCGATCAGCTGCGGCGCCGGCGCCTGCACGCACAGCACCAGGTCGGCGCCCTCCAGCGCGTCGTCGATCTGCGCGCCGGCATCGCGGTAAGCCTGGTCGGTGAAACCGGCGGCGATACCGGCGCCGGCCTGCACATGCACCCCCGCGCCGGCCGCCAGCAGCTTCTTCACCGTTTCCGGCGTGGCCGACACGCGCCGCTCGCCTGCCGCGGCTTCCTTCAACACCCCTACCTCAACGGCCATGCCCGTCCCCGATGCGCAGTGGAATACCCGCCGGATCGTAGCAAAGCCGGACGCCGGCAACCCGGCGCCTTCAGTGCAGGGTCGTGGTCTGCGGGTCCAGGCGCTCGATCACGCCCTGCATGGCGGTGTCGAACGCGCCGTCGTCCACGTGCGGGCGCAGGCGGCCGAGCCGTTCCATCACCACCAGTTCCTCGGGCGAGGCCACGCAGAAACGGATGCCGCGGCGGTTGACGAACAGCAGGCGCGAGGAAATCGGGCTCACCCAGGACAGCTTGCCGGCCTGCACCTTGCCGTCCTTGTCGATGAAATCCAGCCAGGTGCCGATGTCCATGGCGCGGTAGCGCGCGGCATCGGCATGGTCGACGCTTTCCGGGCGTGCCTCGGCGCCCAGGTCCAGGGCGGCGGACTCCTGCGCGGGCGGCGTGGGCAGGCTCACCTGCGGCAGTTCCGGCAGCGCGCGCTCCAGTTCCGGGCGCGCCTCGGCGATGGCCTGCAGCGTGTCGTGCAGGGCGTCGACCGCGCCCACGCTGCCCTCGCCATGCAGGCCGACGCTGGCGAACACCTTGCGCAGGCCCGGCTGGACGGATTGCAGCCATGGCTTGCCGACGACATGCCGGCGCGCCTCGGCCACTTCCTCCAGCAGCACGTCGGCCAGCGCCAGCGCCTCGCCGACGGACTCGCCGTCGTCGCCCTCGCGCAGCAGGCTCATGGTCAGGTGGTGGTTCCAGGGCTGGCGCAGGAAGGCCTCGATCGCCGCCGGCAGCGGCGCGCCCTGCAGGCGCCGCTCCAGTTCGGCCAGGGCGCGGGCGCGCGCCAGTTCCAGCTTCTCCTGCCCGCGCTGGGTCTCGGTGGCGCGGCGCTCGGCGATCTCGATGCGGCGGCGGTGCTGGGCGAGGAAGTCGCGGAACTCCTCCTCCAGGGTCAGGAAGATCGCCAGGTTCTCGTTGAACTCGGCGATCAGCCGGTCGATGATCTCCTCGACCTTGCCCATCAGCGCGCGCTCGGCCTGGCTTTCGCCGGCGTTGCCCTCGCAGGCCTCGGCCAGCGAGTTGAGCAGGCGCCGCGCCGGGTGGGTCTTCTGCACGAACATGCGCCGGTCCAGCAGCGCGACCTTGACGAAAGGCACCACCAGGCGGCCGATCAGCTCGCGCGAGCGCCCCTCCAGCTCGCGCTCGTCCAGCATCACGTCGAACAGCATGCCGACCAGGTCGATGGCGTCCTCGTCCTGCGGGTCCAGCCGCGCCTGTCCCGGATCGACGCCGAGGCGGGTGGCGCCGGAAATCACTTCGTTCTTGAGCCGCTGCGCCAGCGATTCGCTCTGGTCGCCCACCGCCGCGCGCAGGGTCGCCGTCGGCGTGGCCTGCAGCAGCGAGAGCACGGACATCATTTCGTGCTGGCTCAGCGGCCGCTGCTGCCCGACCGCCACCTGGGCGGCGGCGGTGGCGTCCTCGCGCACATGGCGGGGCTGCGCGAGCAGCTCGTGCAGCGCCTCCAGGATCATGTTCTGGTTGCCCAGCGCCGGGTCGCCCTCGTAACCGCCATAGGCGCCGGCCTGCAGCTCGCTGCGGTGCCGGGCCCAGCGCTCGGTGAACCGGCGCGCCCAGGCCGGGGCGTTCTGCGGGTCGGAGAAGTCCTCCTCGCCGCCCTGCGGCATGCCCGGTTCGGCGGCGGCCTCGGCCATGGCCGGCGCACGTGCCGGGCGCGCCGGCGCGGCCGGGCGCTGCGGCTGCGAGATGCCGGGCATCACCCCGGCCTGCACCAGGCGCTCGTCCACGTCGCGGTAGATGCGCCCCACCTGGGCGGCGAATTCGCGTTCGCACAGCTTGATCAGCACCAGCCGCACCTCGGCGGCCAGGTCGCACGCACCGAAGGCCTCGTGCACCGCCACGCCGATGTGTTCCGGGCCGATCGGGTTGGTGTCCACGTCCAGCGCCTCGACGCCGCTGATCCACGCCAGGCGGCGGTCCAGCCGCGCCAGCACCGGTTTCCAGTCGCGCAGCACCACGCCGGCGAAGTTGCGCACCGCCAGCCGCGACTCCAGTTCGTGCTCGGACATCAGGCTCAGACCGCCCTCGCCCTGCGCGGCCTGGGCCAGCGTGGCCTCGGCCGACAACGGCGCGGCGGCCTCCAGCGCGGCCCAGGCCTGCTGCAGGTGCGCGGCGAAACGCGCGGCGATGTCCTCGCGGCGGCGGCGCAGTTCGCGCATGCCGTCGAGGAACACCAGCTGCGATGCGCCGGCGGTTTCGGCGCGGTCGAACAGGGCATCGTCGAACCCGGCCAGCACCTTGGCGAACGCGGCCGACAATGGCGGCAGCGCGGCCTCGCGCGACAGCGCCAGCAGGTCCGGATTGTGGCCGGGACGCGCGGCAGGATGCGGATTGGACATCATGCGCAATGGCTCCGCACCTTCGCAGGCGCTGCTCTTCTCGGACTCGTATGGAAGGAAGCGGACAGCCCCCCGGTTTCCGCCCACGCATGGTAGGAGGAGAAGCTGAACAGGGCCAGTGATGCAGTCCGCACTTTGTACCTCGCCGCCGGCAACCCGGCATCTCCCGCCATGCTAAGCGTCCGGCGTGGAATTGGCGAGAAAGGCGCCAGCCGGGGCCGCCGACGGAGCGCACAGAACCGTCGTCCCCGGCACGGGCCGGTCCTCCGGCGATGTCTATAATCCACGGCCACCTTCCGCGCACCCGCATCATGTCCGATTCCTGCTTCATGCAAGCGCTGGGCCAGCGCCGTTCGGTCCCGTCCCTGCAACTGGGCGAACCGGCCCCCGACGACGCCACCGTGCTGGCCATGCTGGCCGCCGCGGTGCGCGTGCCCGACCACGGCAAACTGGTGCCGTTCCGCTTCCTCCGGCTGCGCGGCGACGCCCGCCATGCGCTGGGCGAGTACCTGGCCCGGCGCAGCCGCGAGCGCGATCCCGACGCCTCGCCGGCGGTAATCGAGAAGGACCGCCAGCGCTTCTCCCACGCCCCGCTGATCCTGACGGTGATCGCGCGCCTGCAGGACAACCCCAAGGTGCCCGCGCAGGAACAGCTGCTGACCGCCGGCTGCGCGTGCTTCGCGCTGCTGCAGGCGGCGCAGGGCTTCGGCTTCGGCGCGCAGTGGCTGACCGCGTGGATGGCCTACGACGAAGGGGTCGCGCGCCACCTGGGACTGGCCGGCAACGAGCGCATCGTCGGCTTCATCCATGTCGGCTCGCCGAAGCTGCAGGTGCCCGAGCGCGAGCGTCCGGACCCCGCCGGCCTGCTGGAGGACTGGCAGCCGTGACGGGCATGGCGCCGGCACGGCCGCTCTACCTGGTCGATGCCAGCCTCTACGTGTTCCGCGCCTGGCACTCGATGCCCGACAGCTTCCAGGACGCGCAGGGCTGGCCCACCAATGCCGTGCACGGCTTCGCCCGCTTCGTGCTGGAACTGCTCGAGCGCGAGCGCCCGGCGCATATCGCCATCGCCTTCGACGAGGCGCTGGACAGCTGCTTCCGCCACCGCCTCTACCCGTCCTACAAGGCCAACCGCGAGCCGGCGCCGGAGGCCCTGCGGCGCCAGTTCGCGCACTGCAAGGCGCTGTGCGCGGCGCTGGGGCTGGTCGTGCTGGCCGACCGCGACTACGAGGCCGACGACCTGATCGGCAGCGCGCTGCACGCCGGGCGCGGCCATGCGCTGCGCGGGGTGATCGTCTCGGCCGACAAGGACCTGTCGCAGCTGCTGCTCGAACACGACGAACAGTGGGACTACGCCCGCAACCAGCGCTGGGGCGCGGCCGGGGTCAAGGCGCGCCATGGCGTGCACGCGCACCAGATCGCCGACTACCTGGCGCTGTGCGGCGACGCGGTGGACAACATCCCCGGCGTCAGCGGCATCGGCGGCAAGTCGGCGGCGGTGCTGCTGGCCCATTTCGGCAGCCTCGACGCGGTGCTGGAGCGGATCGACGAGATCCCCTTCCTGCGCCTGCGCGGCGCCGCGCAGATGGCCGCGCGCCTGCGCGAGCAGCGCGAACTGGCGCTGCTGTTCCGGCAGCTGACCACCATCGCGCTCGACGCGCCGCTGGCCGCGGCCACGCCCGGTTTCGCCCGCGGCGCGGCTGACGCGGACATGCTCGGCGGCCTGTGCGAAGCGCTGCGCTTCGGCCCGCTCACCCGGCGCCGGCTGCTGGCCGCCGCCGGACTGGAATCGCCCCCTCCCCCTGCCAACGCATACGCATGAGCCAGCACACCGCCGAACCCCGCGTCGTCTACGAAGGCCGCTACCAGCGCATGGTGGTGCGCGGCACCTGGGAATACAGCGAGCGCACCCACGCCGGCGGACTGGCCGCGATCATCGTCGCCGTCACCCCGGACGACGAGGTGCTGTTCGTCGAGCAGTTCCGCGTGCCGCTGCAGGCGCGCACCATCGAGATGCCGGCCGGGCTGGTCGGCGACATCACCGCCGGCGAATCGATCGAGGCTTCCGCCATCCGCGAGCTGGAGGAGGAAACCGGCTGGACCGCCGCGCACGCCGAAGTGCTGATGATCGGCCCGACCTCGTCCGGCGCCAGCAGCGAGAAGGTCGCGTTCGTGCGCGTCACCGGCCTGCGCCGGGTCGGCGAGGGCGGCGGCGACGACAGCGAGGACATCACCGTGCACCACGTTCCGCGCCGCCGCGCCGCGGCGTGGCTGGTGGAGAAGATGGGCCAGGGTTACGAGCTGGACGCCAAGCTCTGGGCCGGCCTGTGGATGATCGAACACCACCTGGACGGCCGCCCGCGATGAGCCTGCTCGAACGCCCGGCCGGCATGCCCGCCGCGCCGCTGCTCGGCCCCCGCGACCCGCCGCCGTTCGCCGTGCACAATCCGCACGGCCGCTCGCCGTTCCTGCTGCTGGCCGACCACGCCGGGCAGCGCGTACCCGCCGCGCTGGGCGACCTGGGCCTGGTACAGGCGGAGCTGGACCGCCACATCGGCTGGGACATCGGCATCGCCGGCACCACCCGCGCGCTGTCCACGCGGCTGGACGCGTGGGCGATCGAACAGACCTACTCGCGCCTGGTGATCGACTGCAACCGGCCGCTGGCCTCGCCGACGCTGATGCCCGAAACCAGCGACGGCACCGCCATTCCGGGCAACGCCGGAGCGGACGCCGCGCAGCGGCAGCAGCGCATCGACGCCATCCACGCGCCCTACCACGCGCGCATCGCCGCCGAGCTGGACCGCCGTCGCGATGCCGGCAGGCCGACGCTGCTGGTGATGATGCACAGCTTCACCCCGGCGATGAACGGCATGCAGCGGCCCTGGCATGCGGGCGTGCTGTACCACCGCGACGCGCGTTTCGCCCATGCGCTGCTGCAGGCCCTGCGCGACGAAGGCGACCTGGTGGTCGGCGACAACCAGCCCTACTCGGTGAGCAGCACCAGCGACTACGCGGTACCGGTGCATGGCGAAGGCCGCGGGCTGGTGCACGTGGAGCTGGAGATCCGCCAGGACCTGATCGCCGACGACGCCGGCCAGCAGGCCTGGGCGGAGCGGCTGGCGCGGCTGTTCACCGCATTGCAGCCGACGCTGCTGGCCTGCGCCGCCACGTAGGAGCGCACCCCGGTGCGCGAGGGCTTTCCCCTTTGAATCCCGGCGCGGGGATGCGCGGGCTGCCGCAGGGGGGGCTGCATGAACGCCCTGTCGCGCACCGAGGTGCGCTCCTACGGAAGACATCCGTGCGGTAGTGCCCGGGTCTCGGGTTCCGCTGCGGGAGACGCAGCGGACAGCAGCAACGGAAGCGCCGGCCCGGCCGGCACTCCCGCCAAGGCTCAGGCGAAGCTGTCGGTGGCGCGCACCAGCGCATCCACGTTCTCGGCCTCGAACGCCGAGTGGCCCGAAGCCGGGGTGATGTGCAGCTGCGCCTTCGGCCAGGCCTTGTGCAGGTCCCAGGCATTGGCCAGCGGGCACACCACGTCGTAGCGGCCGTGCACGATCACGCCGGGGATGTCGGCGATGCGATGCGCGTCGCGCAGCAGCTGGTCCTCGACCTCGAAGAAGCCGCCGTTGACGAAGTAGTGGTTCTCGATGCGGGCGAAGGCCAGCGCGAACTGCGGGTCTTCGTGGCTGTTGATGAAGTCGTCGTCCACGTGCAGGAAGCTGGTGGCGCCTTCCCACACGCTCCAGGCCCTGGCCGCGGCGAGGCGGGTGGCCTCGTCGTCGCTGGTCAGGCGGCGGTGGAACGCCGAGATCAGGTCGTGCCGCTCCACCGGCGGGATCGCGCCGACGTAGTGGTCCCAGGCGTCCGGGAACAGGCGGCTGGCGCCTTCCTGGTAGAACCATTCCAGCTCCCAGCGGCGCAGCATGAAGATGCCGCGCAGGACCAGCTCGGTCACGCGTTGCGGATGGGTCTGGGCATAGGCCAGCGCGAGGGTCGAACCCCAGCTGCCGCCGAATACCTGCCACGCGTCCACGCCCAGCGCCTCGCGCAGCGTCTCGATGTCGGCCACCAGGTCCCAGGTGGTGTTGTCCACTAGGTCGGCATGCGGCGTGGAGCGGCCCGAGCCGCGCTGGTCGAACAGGATGATGCGGTACTTCGCCGGGTCGTGGAACTGGCGCATCTTCGCGGTGCAGCCGCCGCCGGGGCCGCCGTGCAGCATCACCACCGGCTTGCCGTCGGGGTTGCCGCACTGTTCGTAGTACAGCGTGTGGCGCTCGTCGACCTTGAGCGTACCGGTGTCGTAGGGCGTGATGGCGGGATAAAGCGTGCGCATGCGCGGACTCACTGCGTGGAGAACCCCCGATTGTAGGCCCGGGCAACGTCGCCGGGGATGCTTCCGGGCATGGGGTTCAGCCGCACACGCGGTTGCGGCCCTCGCGCTTGGCGCGGTACAGCTGGCGGTCGGCGGCGGCCAGCAGGGTGCGCGGGGAATCCTGGTCCGGACCGCGCTCGGCCACGCCGATGCTGGCGGTGACCACCAGCCCCGGATCGACCGCGTCCATGCGCTGGCGGGCCAGCGCCAGGCGCAGCGACTGCAGCCGTTCGGTGGCCTGCTCCAGCGTCAGGCCGCGCAGCACCGCCAGGAATTCCTCGCCGCCATGGCGCGACACGAACAGGTCGCCGTCCAGGTGCTGGCGCAGCAGCCCGGCCACGTCGCGCAGCACGTGGTCGCCGCCCTCGTGGCCGAGGCGGTCGTTGATCCGCTTGAAGTGGTCGATGTCGATCAGCGCCACGCTGAGCGGTTCGCCGTCGCGCCCGGCGTCTTCCAGCGCCTGGCGCAGGTGGATCTCGGCCGCGCGGCGGTTCGGCAAGCCGGTCAGCACGTCGTGCGTGGCCTGGTGCTCGAGCTGCTGCAGCAGCCGATCGCGTTCGATGCCGGCCAGCTCCAGCGCGCGGTTCTTGTCGCTCAGTTCCTCGGTGCGCGCGGCGATCACCCGGTTGAGCCGGCGCTGGCTGCGCCGGTAGCTGGCGGTGCGCAGCCAGAACCCCAGCACCACCGCGGCCACCAGCAGCAGCCCGGCCAACACGCGCGAGGACGTGCGTTTCCACAGCGGCGGCACGACTTCCAGTTCCAGCGTCGCCGCACCCACTTCCGGCAGCCGCGCCCAGTCCAGCGGCAACGCCATGGCCTGCACTTCCAGCCGGTACTGGCCGGGCGGCAGGTTGGTGTAGACCGCCTCGGTGCCGGTTCCGGCCTCCACCCACGCCGCGTCGAAGCCATGCAGGCGGTAGCGGTAGCGCATCTTGTCCGGCGCGCGGAAGTTCAGCGCCGCGTAGTCGACGGCCAGGCGGCGCGCGCCCGGCTCCAGCCGCAGGCGCCCGGCCTGCGCCTGCGCGACGCCGTCCACCGATACCGACTCGAACACCACCGGCGATGCCTTGCCGTCGTAGCGGCCGGCGATCCGCGGGTCGACCAGCCCGAGCCCGGCCGAGGTCGGGAACGCCAGCGCGCCGTTGCTGGCGCGCCAGCCGGCCGGCATCGATGCGCCGTTGCCCTGGTTGCCCGGCATGCCGTCGCTGTGGTCGACCACGTGCACGGCCAGCTGCCGCCGGGTGCCGGCGTCGATCTGGTCCAGTTCCTTGCGGGCGATGCGGAACACGCCGATGTTGCTGGGCAGCCACAGGTTGCCGGCCTGGTCGTCGATGATGCGGAACAGCTTGTCGCGCGGCAGGCCGTGGCGGTGGTCGTAGACCCGGAAGGTGCCCTCGCGCATGCGCAGCAGGCCGCGGTCGCTGGCGATCCACAGGTCGCCCCCGGCATCGCGCAGGAAATCGAACACGTACTGCGCGGGGATCTCGTCCTCGGCGTCCCAGGTCCGCAGCGTGCCGTCGGCGCCCAGCGCGGCCATGCCGCCGGTGGTGCCGATCCACAGCGTGCCGTCGTTGTCGCGGTACAGCGCCTGCACCACCGCCGAGGGCTGGCCCTTGCTGTCCAGCCGCAGCTGCAGCTGTCCGTTCCGGTAATGGCTCAGGCCATGGGTGCCGCCGATCCACAGCCCGCCGTCGGCATCGGCCAGCAGCGCGCGCACGATCGGTTCGCCGCGGCCGTCGAGCCGGATCCGCTCCTGCACCCTGCCCTGCGCATCCAGCCGGAACACGCCCTGGCCGTAGGTACCCGCCCACAGCGTGCCGTCGCGCCAGGCCAGCGCCAGCACCGATGGATCGCGGCCGTTCCCGCTGCCCAGCCGCACCGGCTGCATGCGCCGTTCGTGCCAGCGCTCCAGGCCGTCGGCATGGCCGATCCACAGCGACCGGTCCTCGCTCTGCAGCACCACGCGCACGTAGTCGCTGCGCAGGCCGTCGGCGCGGGTGAAGCCGACCGCGGCGACCTCGGCCACGCGGTGCAGGCCGTCGGTGCTGCCGCTCCAGATCAGGCCCTCGCGGTCGGCGAGCAAGGCCGGGCTCACCGGCCCGGCGATGGCCAGGCGTTCGTCGCCATCGCCGGCATGCCGCAGCAGTTCGCCGCTGCTGCTGGACAGGCTCATCCAGATCGCGCCGACCGCGTCGCGCAGGACCGTGTCCACGCGCCGGCCGGCCTGCAGGTGCGTGACCCTGCCGGCCCCATCGCGCCAGTAGACGCCGTCGTCGGTGGCCAGCAGCCAGCCGCCGGCGCCGTCGGCGGCGATGCCGCGCACCGCGGTGGCCGCCGCCCACTCCCTGGCCCAGGGCGAAGCGCGTCCGTCGTGCAGGCGGAAGGCACCGGCGTCGGTGGCGACGAGCACGGCGCCGCCGTCGCCCCGGGCCAGCGCGTTGACCCGCCCGTCCGGCAGGCCGGCGTCGCCGCCCACCTCGCGGATGCGGCCGGCGGCGTCCATCCGCAACAGGCGCCTGGCCGAGGCGATCCACAGGCTGCCGTCGGCGTCGCGCAGCAGCGCGGTCACCGGCAGGCGCCGCGCCGCGGCCTCGCCCAGGTGCTGCCAGCGGCCCTGGTGATAACGGAACACGCCGTCGGCGGCGGTGCCGAACAGCACGCCGCCATCGGCCTCGGCAAGAATGCAGAACACGCCCGACAGCTCCGCGCCCGGCGTGTTCTGGCGGTCGAAAACGGTGAACTGGCGGCCGTTGAAGCGCACCACGCCTTCCCAGGTCCCGGCCCAGATGAAGCCGTCGCGGTCCTGCGCCAGCGCATGCACGAGGTTGTGCGGCAGGCCGTCGGCCATGGTCCAGCCGCTGACCATGTAATGGCGGCCGTCCTGGGCCGGCGCCGCCGCCGGGAAACACAGGCAGGCCAATGCCAGCACCGCGCCCCAGCGCCACGACGGCGGCCATGCGGCGCGCACGCGGGAAACCACGCCCTTGGCGATCTCGATGCTACCGGCCAACAGAACCGTCCCCCTTCGCGGCTTGGCGCGCCTGCCACCCAGGCCGTCGCGCCGCACCAATCTACCACCGCGAAGGGGGCGCGCATCCGCCGCAAAACCCCGGCGGACGCGGCGTTCAGCTTGCCGCTTCGTCCGGCCGCACCCGGAACCAGGCCGCGTACAGCGCCGGCAGGAACACCAGAGTCAGCACCGTGCCGACGATCAGCCCGCCCATGATCGAGATCGCCATCGAACCGTAGAACGCGCTGCGCGAGAGCGGGATCATCGCCAGCACCGCGGCCAGCGCGGTCAGCACGATCGGGCGGAAGCGGCGCACGGTGGCGTCGATGATGGCGTGCCAGCGGTCGTGCCCGGCGTCGATGTCCTGCTGGATCTGGTCCACCAGGATCACCGAGTTGCGCATGATCATGCCCGCCAGCGCGATGGTGCCCAGCAGCGCCACGAAGCCGAACGGCACGCGGAAGATCAGCAGGAACAGGGTCGCGCCGATGATGCCCAGGGGCGCGGTGACCAGCACCATCGCCGCGCGCGAGAAGCTGCGCAGCTGCAGCATCAGCAGGGTCACCACCACGATCAGGAACAGCGGCATGCCGGCCTTGATCGAGTTCTGCCCGCGCGCCGAATCCTCCACCGTGCCGCCGACTTCCAGCAGGTAGCCGTCCGGCAGCGCGGCGCGGATGCCGTCCAGGGCCGGCAGGATCTGCCCGGTGACCTCCGGCGGCAGCAGGCCGTCGGCGATGTCCGCGCGCACGGTCACGGTGGGCAGGCGGTTGCGGTGCCAGATGATGCCGTCCTCGAACACATACTCGAGCCGGGCCACCTGCGACAGCGGCACCGCGGTGCCGCCGGGCGTGGGAATGGCCAGGCTGGCGAGCAGCTCGAGCTGCGCGCGTTCCTCCTCCGGGCCGCGCAGCAGCATGCCGATCTGGCGGTTGCCTTCGCGGTAGGTGCTCACCTGCATGCCCGACAGCGAGCTGCCCAGGAAGTGCGCGATCTGCGCGCTGCTCACGCCCAGCGCGCGGGCGCGGTCCTGGTCCACCACCAGCCGCACCACCTTGCTCGGCTCGGACCAGTTGAGGTTGACGTTGGCCACGTGCGGGTTCTGCCGCACCTTGTCGGCCACCTGCCGGGCGATGGCCTGCACCCGGTCGATGTGCTCGCCGGACACGCGGAACTGCACCGGGTAGCCCACCGGCGGGCCGTTTTCCAGCCGGGTCACGCGCAGCTGCACGTCGGTGAACTGCGGCACCACTTCCTTGAGCAGCCAGTCGCGTACGTCCTCGCGCGCATGGATGTCCTGCGCCAGCACCACGAACTGGGCGAAGTTGGTCGCCGGCAGCTGCTGGTCCAGCGGCAGGTAGAAGCGCGGCGAGCCGCTGCCCACGTAGCCGACGTAGTTGGCGATGCCCTCGCGCTGTTTGAGCAGTTCCTCCAGCTTGTGCGCCTGCGCCTGGGTCGCGGCCAGCGACGCGCCTTCGGCCAGCTCGATGTCCACCATCAGTTCCGGCCGGGTCGAGTCCGGGAAGAACTGCTGCGGCACGAAGCGGAACATCGCCAGCGAGAATACGAACAGGCCGACGGTGGCGAAGATCACCAGCCAGCGGCGGCGCAGGCAGGCGTCGAGGAACCGCCGGAAGCGCTGGTAGAACGCGCTCTTGTACGGGTCGTGGTCGTGCGCCAGTTCCTTCGGCCGGACCAGGTTGGCCAGCGCGGGGTTACGGTCGGCCCAGCGCAGGCGCTGCGCATGCCAGCGCGCGGCGAGGCTGCCCGGCCGGGGGGCCGCACGGTTGTGCAGGTCCGGCAGCATCTTGTCGCCCAGGTACGGGATGAACAGCACCGCGGCGATCCACGACACCACCAGCGCGATCGTCACCACCTGGAACAGCGAGCGGGTGTACTCGCCGGTGCTGGAGGCGGCGGTGGCGATGGGCAGGAAGCCGGCGGCGGTGATCAGCGTGCCGGTCAGCATCGGGAACGCGGTCGATTCCCAGGCGAAGCTGGCCGCGCGCAGGCGGTCGTAGCCCTGCTCCATCTTGGTGGCCATCATCTCCACCGCGATGATCGCATCGTCCACCAGCAGGCCCAGCGCCAGCACCAGCGCGCCCAGCGAGATCTTGTGCAGGCCGATGTCGAACTGGTGCATGACGAAGAAGGTCATCGCCAGCACCAGCGGGATCGATACCGCCACCACCAGCCCGGTGCGCCAGCCCAGCGAGAAGAAGCTGACCAGCAGCACGATCACCACCGCCTCGGTCAGCACCTTGACGAACTCGCCCACCGAATCCTCCACCGCATGCGGCTGGTCGGAGACCTTGCGCAGCTCCATGCCGGCCGGCAGCGTCTTCTGCAGGCGCGCGAACTCGGCGTCCAGCGCCTTGCCCAGCTTGAGGATGTCGCCGCCGTCCTTCATCGCTACAGCAATACCGATGGCGTCCTCGCCCATGAAACGCATCTTCGGCGAAGCGGGGTCGGCGAAACCGCGCTTGATCTGCGCCAGGTCGCCCAGGTGCACGGTGCGGTCGCCGGCGCGGATCGGGAAGGCGGCGATGTCCTCGACCGACTGGAACTGGCCGGTCACGCGCAGCTGCACGCGGTCGCTGGCGGTCTCGAACCAGCTCGCCGGGGCGATGGCGTTCTGGTCGGCCAGCGCCTGCTGCACCTGCTGCATCGACACGCCCAGCGTGGCCAGCTTGGTGTTGGACAGCTCGATCCACACCTTCTCGTCCTGCAGGCCGAGCAGATCGACCTTGCCGACGTCGGCCACGCGCTGCAGTTCCAGCTGGATGCGGTCGGCGTAGTCGCGCATTAGCGCGTAGTCGTAGCCCTTGCCGGTCAACGCGTAGATGTTGCCGAAGGTGTCGCCGAACTCGTCGTTGAAGAACGGCCCGACCACCTCGGCCGGCAGCTGCGAGCGGATGTCGCCGACCTTCTTGCGCACCTGGTAGAACAGCTCGGGCACGTCCTTGGAGCGCATCGAGTCGCGCGCCATGAAGATCACCTGCGACTCGCCCGGCCGCGAGTACGACTGGATGAACTCGAACTGCCCGGTGTTCATCAGCGCCTTCTCGATCGGCTCGGTCACCTGCCGCGAGACCTGCTCGGCGGTGGCACCCGGCCACGCGGTCTGCACGACCATCGCCTTGAAGGTGAACGGCGGGTCCTCGGACTGGCCCAGGTGCTTGTAGGACCAGGCGCCGATGACCGCCAGCGCGATCATCATGAACAGCACCAGCGGGCGGTTGCCCAGCGCCCATTCGGAGAGATTGAAGCGGCGCACGGGTTACTCCTTGCCTGCCAGATGGGACAACCGCACCGCCATCGCAGCGCGGGCGTCACCGCTCATCCCGTTTCCCCGCTCCGCGCCCCGGCCCGCGCCAGCGGCGCGGACGCTCGAAGGCACGCGCGCCAGTGGCGCGCAGACTGCGCCGCCTCGCCCCAATGGAAGAAGGGCGGAGGTGCCATGCACGAATCTCCTCGACAGGTTCATCGTGCGGCCTCCTGCGCCGGCTTCGGCATCTTCGGGTCGACGGGCTTGTTGCTGCGGTCCACCGCCGTCACCGGCTGGCCCTCGCGCAGCAGGTGGCCGCCGGCGGCGACCACCCAGTCGTCGGCTTTCAGCCCCGACAGCACCGGCACGCTCTGCGCGCCATAGGCGCCGAGCGTCACCTCGCGCAGGTGCAGCGTGCCCTTGCTCGGGTCCACCACCCATACCCCGGCCTGCTGCGGGGACTTGCCCGGCTGCACCGCCGCCAGCGGCACGCTCAGCGCGCCGCCCCTGCCGTGGGCGATATACACGCGTGCGCTCTGCCCCAGCTCCACCGCATCCAGCGCTTCGGCCGCCAGGCTCACGCGCGTGGCGTAGGTGCGCGCCTGCGCATCGGCGGCCGGCGCGATCTCGCGGATGGTGCCGGGCCAGCGCTTGCCGGGACGGTTCCACAGTTCCACTTCCACCGCCTGGCCCACCGCGAAATCGCGGATGCCGCTTTCGGGCAGGGCGATGGCGACCTCGCGGGCGCCGTCGGCGGCCAGCGTATAGATGGTCTGGCCGGCGGCGACGACCTGCCCGGCTTCGGCCTGGCGGCTGGCGATCACGCCGTCGGCGGGCGCACGCAGCTGCGCGTAGCCGGCCTGGTTGCGGGCCACGTCCAGATTGGAACGGGCCGCGTCGGCCTGGCCCTGCGCCGCCTTCAGCGCGGCGGTCTGCGCGTCCAGCGCCGAGCGGCTGACCAGTTGCTGCCCGGCCAGCGTGGCGTAGCGCTTCTGTTCGTCGCGCGCGCGCACCAGGTCGGCCTCGGCGGCGGCGTACTGCGCCTGCGCCGCACGCGCCTGCAGCGCGTAATCGGCCACGTCCAGCTCGGCCAGCAGCTGGCCCTTGCTTACCCGCTGGCCGGCATCGACCTCGCGCCGCAGCAGGTTGCCGCCCACCCGGAACGACAGCGCCGCCTCCTGGCGCGCCCGCACCTCGCCCGGATAGGCGGCGATGGCGTCTCCCCCGCCTTGCGGGTGGACGACCAGGACCGGTACG
The DNA here is from genome assembly GCF_009496535.1 of Stenotrophomonas sp. MYb238. Lineage (GTDB taxonomy): Bacteria > Pseudomonadota > Gammaproteobacteria > Xanthomonadales > Xanthomonadaceae > Stenotrophomonas. Next base: position 24,457 of record NZ_WIDL01000005.1, on the reverse strand, counting down.
GCAGGTGCGGGAGCGGGCTCGGATCTGCCGCAGGCGGCCAGCAGGGCCACCAGCAGGGAACCGCCAATCCATCGAGCAGTATTCATGGGCAGGGATCGCAGGGGAGGAGGAAGGGGGATGGCGGCGTTCACCGCCATTACTGAACGAGGCGGTATAGTATAAATATCGAACCAGCTGGTCTAGTATTGCGCGATGTCTTCGCATCACCCTTCCCACACCCCCGGCAAGTCCGCCCCGCGCGGCGCCGGTCCCGGCCGCCCCAAGGACCTGGGCAAGCGCGCCGCGATCCTGGAAACGGCCAAGGAAATGTTCATCGAACTGGGTTTCAACGGCGTGAGCATGGACGGCATCGCCGCCGGTGCCGGCGTCTCCAAGCTCACCGTCTACAGCCACTTCGGCGACAAGGAGACGCTGTTCTCCGAGGCGATCCAGGCCAAGTGCGTGGAGATGATGCCGGACGAACTGTTCGTGACCGACAGCGAGGGCCCGCTGCGCGACCAGCTGCGTGGGATCGGGCACGCGTTCTTCGCCCTGATCAGCAGCGACGCGGCCATCGCCACCCAGCGCATGATGATGACGCCGGAAACCGACGACCGGATCCGGCAGATGTTCTGGCAGGCCGGGCCGCAGCGCACTGAGATCGCGCTGGCCGAATTCCTCGGCGCGCGCGTGGCGCGCGGCGAACTGGCCATCGACGATGCGCACTTGGCCGCGCGCCAGTTCTTCTGCCTGATCAAGGGCGAACTGCACGCGCACATGATGTGCGGGCTGTGCTCGGCCCCGGAGCAGCGGGACGCCGAGGCGCACATCGCCACCACGGTCGATTTCTTCATCCGTGCGTATGCGCCCCGCTCCTAACCTGAACGAACCGGAGGTCGTGATGACTTCCGGCACTGCGGACCTGCCGCGGGCACGGCGATGCTTGCCGCGCACTGCCCGCGCCAACCGGTAAAATGGCCGGCCCACTGCGCCGGATTGACGAGACACCATGACGATCGATTATTCCCACGCCCGCGAAATGATGGTCGAACAGCAGGTACGTCCCTGGGACGTGCTGGACCTGCGCGTGCTGGACGTCCTGGCGCGGCTGCCGCGCGAAGCCTTCGTGGCCGAGTCGCACAAGGCGCTGGCCTATGCCGACATCGAATTGCCGCTGGGCCATGGCCGGAAGATGATGAAGCCGGTCGTCGAAGGCCGCATGCTGCAGGCGCTGGACCTGCAGCCGGGCGACGAAGTACTGGAAATCGGCACCGGCAGCGGCTTCATCAGCGCCTGCCTGGGCGAACTGGCCCGCGAGGTGCTGAGCCTGGAGATCCAGCCGGAGCTGGCCGAACGCGCCCGCGCCAACCTGGATGCCGCCAGGCTCGGCTCCAACGTGCGCATCGAGGTCGCCGACGCCCTGCAGTGGCAGACCCAGCGCCATTTCGACGCCATCTGCATCACCGGCGCGGTGGACACCGTGCCGGCGCACATCCTGAAGTGGCTGCGCCCCGGCGGCCGCCTGTTCGTCATCCAGGGCCGCTCGCCGGTAATGGAGGCGGTGCGGGTCAAGGCCGACGGCAGCGTCGAATCCCTGTTCGAAACCGACATCGACTATCTGCAGGGTGCCGCCCCGGCCCCGCAGTTCCAACTCTGATCCGCTACATCCAAGGAAGCCGCAATGATCCGCCGATCCCTCGCACTTGCGCTGGCTGTCGCCCTCTCGCCGCTGGCGGCCAACGCCGCCGACCTGCTGCAGGTCTACGAAATGGCCCGCAACGGCGATCCGCAGCTGGCCTCCGCCGAATCCAACCGGCTGTACACCAAGGAAGGCCAGGTGCAGGCGCGCGCGGCCCTGCTGCCGTCGCTGGGCGGCACCGCCTCGCTGAACCGCACCCGCACCTCGCTGGAAGGCGTCAGCGGCTCGACCACCTCCACCGCGCGCCGCTACAACATCAGTGGTGAGCAGACCCTGTTCAACTGGACCCAGTTCGCCAACCTGCGCGCGCAGCGCGAGATCAGCAAGGCGGCCGACTTCGACCTGGAATCGGCGAACGACGACCTGATCGTGCGCACCGCCACCACCTACTTCAACGTGCTGGTGGCGATCGAATCGCTCAGCGCCGCGCAGACCAACGAGGCGGCGGCCAAGAAGCAGTTCGACTACGCCGACAAGCGCCTGGAAGTGGGCCTGGCGCCGATCACCGACGTGCACGAAGCCCGCGCCCAGTACGACCAGGCGCGCGCCAACACCATCCTGGCCCGCAACACGCTGGCCGACGCCTACCAGGCGCTGACCGAACTGACCGGCCAGCCGGTGCAGGGCCTGCGCAGCCTGCCGGAAGACTTCCGTCCGGAACTGCCGGCCAACCGTGGCGACGTGGACAAGCTGGTGGCCGACGCGATCACGCAGAACCCGGCGCTGAAGGCGCAGGAACTGAAGGTCAACGCCGCCGAGTCCGGCGTCTCGGCCGCCCGCGGCGGCCACTACCCGACCCTGTCGCTGGGCGGCACCTGGGGCAAGAGCGCCAACTGGGGCGACAGCGTCGGCGCGTCGTCGTCCGGCCCGGATGCGACCACCAACTCGATCGGCCTGACCCTGAACGTGCCGATCTTCGCCGGCGGCGCCACCCAGTCCTACGTGCGCCAGGCCCTGGCCCAGCGCGACATGGCCCAGGACGGTTACGAGCAGCAGAAGCGCGCGCTGGACCGCAACACCCGCAATGCCTACCAGGCGGTAGTGGCCGGCATCAGCGAGGTCGAGGCGCGCCGCCTGGCCGTGGTGTCGGCGCAGAGCGCCTACGACGCCTCGCAGGTCGGCCTGGAAGTCGGCACCCGCACCGTGCTGGACGTGGTGCAGAACCAGCGCACCCTGTTCCAGGCCAAGCTCGACTACGCGCAGGCCCGCTACAACTTCCTGCTCAGCCGCCTGCAGCTCAGCCAGGCCATCGGCGGGCTGGACGTGGCCGAGGTACAGGACGTCAACCGCCTGCTCACCCAGGATGCGGAAGCCCAGCTGGCACCGGGCAGCATGCAGTAATCCCCGCCCTGCATCGGCGTGGAAACGGAAAGGCGGGCTTCGGCCCGCCTTTCTCGTGTCTGCCAATCCGTTCGCCGGGCTCGCGTGGCAGTGGACGAAGCGAGCGCCACCTCTGCCCCCACACAGACATAGCGAGCGGTAGGAGCGGGTTCACCCGCGATCGCCGTTGCCGTTGCCGTTGCCGTTGCCGTTGCCGTTGCCGTTGCCGTTGCCGTTGCCGTTGCCGTTGCCGTTGCCGTTGCCGTTGCCGTTGCCGTTGCCGTTGAAGCGTACACGCAAAGTCATCACACAGACGCCGCCGCGATCTCCAACCTGACCCTTCCCTGCAATACCCATGCGCGGCAACGCGTACATACCCTTCACTCCGGCGCCGGCAGGCGCGGTCCGATCAGTTCCAGCGTGCGCTCCAGCGCGCCGCGGCCGTTGGCGACCAGCTCGGCGCCCGCCTCGACCATCCGCCGGCGGGCCGGCGCATCGCCCAGCAGGTGCAGCAGTTCGTCGCCGACCTGGGCGACGTCGCCGCGGATGCACAGCGCGCCGGCTTCGCTCATGCGCCGCGAGATCTCGGCGAAATTGTGCAGGTGCGGGCCGGTGATCACCGCCGTGCCCATCGCCGCCGGCTCGAGCAGGTTGTGCCCGCCGATGGCCTGCAGGCTGCCGCCGACGAAGGCGACCTGCGCGCAGGCGAAGAACGGCATCAGTTCCCCCAGCGTGTTGATCACGAATACCTGGGTGTCCGCGCCGGGCCACCGCTCGGCGCTGCGCGTGGCCACGCGCCAGCCCTGCGCGCGCACCGCCGCCTCGACCTTGCCGAACCGTTCCGGATGCCGTGGCGCCCACAGCAGCAGGGCGTCGGGATGGCGCTCGAGCACGCGCGCATGCAGGTCGATGACCGCCTGCTCCTCGCCTTCGTGCGTGCTGGCGGCGATCCACGTCGTCCGGCCGGCGGGCACGTGCGCATGGAAGGCGGCAAGCATTTCCGCCGGGTCCGGCGGACGGATGTCGAACTTCAGGTTGCCCAGCGCGCGGACCTGTTGCTCCCGCGCGCCGAGCATGACGAAGCGGCGCGCGTCCTCGCGCGACTGCGCGGCCACGCAGGTCACCGTGCGCAGCGCGCGCCCCACCAGCGGCCGCAGCAGGCGATAGCCCTTCAACGAACGGGCCGACAGCCGCGCGTTGAGGATGTAGACCGGAACGCCGCGGTCGCGGCAGCCGAACAGCAGGTTCGGCCACAGCTCCGTCTCCAGGATCAGCGCCAGGCTGGGGCGGAAATGCTCGAGGAAGCGGCCGACGCTGCCCGGCACGTCGTACGGCAGGTAGACGTGGTCCACCGCCTCGCCCCACAGCGCGCGCACCCGCTGCGAGCCGGTCGGGGTGATGGTGGTGATGACCCAGCGGATGTCCGGCCGCTGCCGGCGCAGGGCATCGACCACCGGCGCGGCGGCGTTGACCTCGCCCACCGACACCGCATGCAGCCACACGCACGGCCGGCGGCCGCTCTCCGGATAGGAGGCATAACGTTCGTCCCAGCGCTTGAAGTACTCGCGCACGCGGAAGCCGCGCCAGACCAGGTGATAGACGGTGATGGGCAGCAGCAGGTACAGCAGGGCCGAGTACAGGCCCCGCAGCAGCGTTTCGACGGGATCCTTGCGCATGCGGCGAGGATACCTAGGAGCGGGGAACTAGTGGATAGGAAGCAAGGGAAAGCGGCCATGCCCTGTTTGCCTTTGCCGGTCGCGGGTTCCCATCCACCGGTTCCTCATTAGAATCCCACCCATGTCCGACACCCCCACCACCGCCACCCGCCCGTCGCCGTGGCAGCCCCGCCACTGGCCGACGTTCGCCTGGCTGGGTCTGGCCATGCTGGGTGCGCGCCTGCCCTGGTTGCTGCAGCGCGCGATCGGCCGCGGCATCGGCTGGCTGGCGCTGCACCTGGCCGGTTCCCGCCGCCACGCCGCCGAAGTGAACATCGGCCTGTGTTTCCCCGAACAGGACGAGGCCTGGCGCCGGCAGCTGCTGCGCGACAGCTTCGACGCGCTGGGCGTGGGCATCTTCGAGTTCGCGCGGGCGTGGTGGGGCGGCATCGACGCCATCCGCCCGCAGGTGGAGATCGAAGGGCTGGAGCACCTGCGGGCATTGCAGGCCGAAGGCCGTGGCGTGCTGCTGGTGTCCGGGCACTTCATGACCCTGGAGATGTGCGGGCGCCTGCTGTGCGACCACGTGCCGCTGGCCGGCATGTACCGCCGCTACCGCAACCCGGTGATGGAATGGGCGGTCAAGCGCGGCCGCCTGCGCTACGCCAGCGCGATGTTCGCCAACGAGGACATCCGCGCCACCGTGCGCCACCTCAAGAAGGGCGGCTTCCTGTGGTACGCGCCCGACCAGGACATGCGCGGCAAGGATTCGGTGTTCGTGCCGTTCTTCGGCGTGCCGGCCTCCACCATCACCGCCACGCACCAGTTCGCGCGCCTGACCGGTTGCGCCGTGGTGCCGTACTTCCACCGCCGCGAAGGCGGGCGCTACCTGCTGAAGATCGCCGCGCCGCTGGCCGGCTTCCCCACCGACGACGCGGTCGCCGATACCGCGCGTGTCAATGCCGCCATCGAGGAAATGGTGCGCGAGGCGCCCGCCCAGTACCTGTGGATCCATCGCCGCTTCAAGCGGCAGCCGGAAGGGCGCAGCCGCTTCTACGAGCGCGGCTGAGCGCTTTGCGCCGAACGTTCGGCCGGGTTGGCCAGCAGCGCGCCGGCGAACAGCGCGGCCAGCAGCAGGGTCGCGCCGCCCCAGAACGCCGAGTAGAACGCCAGGTGGGTATTGAACGGGAACACCGTCACCGCCAGCGCCAGCGTCGCCGGCCGTGCGCGCGTGCGCGCCTCCTCGTCCGCATAGCGCCAGGCGCGCCAGGCCATGGCCGCCCCCGCCAGCCACAGCAGCAGGCCCAGCACGCCGGTCTCGGCCAGGATCTCCAGCACCAGCTGATGGGCGTGCAGGGCGGGACCGGCGCCCCACGCCGCGTACTGCCCCGGCGCCGGATCGCACTGCGGATAGGCGTTGCGGAATTCGCGCACGCCCACGCCGTTGAACGGATGCGCGCGCACCATGCAGGCCGCGGCCGTCCAGATCTGGCCGCGCCCGGACAGCGCCGCATCCACGCCTTCGGCATCGCCGGCCAGCGCCAGCGTCGTGCGCGCGACACGCTCGCGCACCTGGGTGGAGAATCCCGCCAGCGCCACCGCGCCGAGGACGGCGGACAGCAGCAGCAGCGCCATGCCCTTCCTGCCCAGCAGGCGCCAGCCCGAGAACAGCACCACCAGGGCGTAGGTGAGCCATGACGCGCGCGAGCCGGCCAGCACGATCACCGCGCCGGTGGGCACCGCCGCCAGCAGCCAGCCCCAGCGTCCCCAGCGCGCGGCGGCGGCGAACAGCAGGAACGGCGCGAGGCTGGCCAGCACTTGGCCGAACTTCAGGTTGCACGGCCCGAACACGCCGCTGAGCCGGTCCACCAGCGCCGTTTCCCCGGCGCTGCACAGGCCATGTCCGTTGATCAGCCACTTGAGCTGGTCCATCGACCAGAACAGCGGGCTGGTGCCGGCCGCTGCCTGCGCCAGCGCATCCAGAACCCAGAGCGCGACGACGACGCCCAGCCCGGCGAAGGTGATGCGGCGCCGCGCGTCGGTCGCCACCGCGACGGCGACCAGCCACATGAAAGGCAGATGGCGCAGCCCGGCCGCCACCCTGCCCCAGGCCTTGGCCGGATCGTCGGCGTCCAGCGCGGAAACCAGCTGCGGCAGCCAGTAGGCCAGGAACAGCGTGCTGGTCAACGCCCATGCCGGCACGCTGAGCAGGGAAGTGCCGCCGGCACGGAAACGCAGCTGCAGCAGGCGGACCACCGCCGCCACCGCGCCCAGCCCCAGCACCGCCTCGGCGATGCCCGGCGCCGGCCACAGCGCGACAAAGGCGATCACCCAGGCCGGCGCCCATTTCCCGGGAGCGGACGGCGCAGGCTGCATGCGGGAATCAATCGACAAGTTCGCCATAGGTATCCAGCGTCGCGCGCTGCATCGCCCGCAAGGTGTAAGGAATGCGCCGCGGCAGCGATGGCGGTTGCCGCAGCAGCTCCATCGCCCGCGCCGCCAACGCCGCCGCCTCGCCCTTGGGCACCGCGCCGGTGGGCTGCAGTTCGGCCAGCAGTTCACCCACGCCGCCATGGTCCCAGCCCAGCACCGGGCGGCCGACGGCCAGCGCCTCCAGCACGGTGCGGCCGAAGGCTTCGGGCTTGTCCGACAGCTGCAGCACCAGGTCGCTGGCTGCGTAAGCCTGCGCGATCCGCGCGGTCGGTTCGGTGATGGCGACACCATCGGCGATGCCCAGCGCCGCGGCCTGTTGTTCGAGTTCGCGCACGTAGGCCTCGCGCCCGGGTTCGCGTGCGCCGGGCATCCACAACCGCGCCGGCATGCCCTGCTGCCGCAGCGCCGCCAGCAGGCGCAGCGCGTGCGCATGCCCCTTGAGGCGGGTACCGCGGCCGGGCAACAGCAGTAGCGGCCCTTCGCCGGCCAGCGCTGGATGCAGCGCGTCCACCGACAACCGCGCACGCCGGTCGGCCGGCGCCACGTGCGGGAACTGCGCCAGGTCCACGCCGCGCGGAATCACCCGCAGGCGCTGCGGATCGGTGTGCGGGTAATGGCCGAGCAGGTAGTCGCGCACGGTCCTGGACACGCAGATCACGCGCTCGCCGCTGGCCATGATGGCGCTGTAGCGGCCCGGCGAATTCAGCCCGTGCATGGTCGTGACCCAATGCGGGCGCCGTTCGCGCGGCAGGCCGCGCAGCGCATGCCAGCCCAGCCAGGCCGGCAGCCGCGAACGCGCGTGCACGATGTCGGCGCCGGTTTCGGCGAACAGCCGCCGCAGCGACACCACGTGGCGCAGGGTCAGCAGCGACTTGCGGCCGATATCCAGCGCCAGATGCTCGGCGCCCAAGTCCAGCAGCGGCTGGACCAGGCGGCCGCCGGCCGAGACCACGATGGCGCGATGCCCCGCTTCCACCAGCGCCTGCGCGATTTCCAGCGTCGAACGCTCCACGCCGCCGGAGTGCAGCGCCGGCAGCAGCTGCACCACGGTCAGGCGGCGCATCGTGGCGTTCAGTCGACCAGCACGAACACCGCGCCGCAGTACGGGCATGCGGCTTCGCCGTTGGGCTCTTCGTCGATCGGCAGGTAGACCCGCGGATGCGAATTCCACAGCGCCATCTCCGGGGTCGGGCAGCTCAACGGCAGATCGGCACGGTGCACGTTGTAGCGGTTCTGCGCGTTCGCAGGCGCGGTGGCGGTATGGCTCATGGCGTCATTCACACAGGAAAACCGGGACCGGCCAATTCTAGCAGCGCCGGGCAGGCGCATGAGCCACGCCGGGCATAACCGGCCGCCATGCCCGTCGCCGTTTTTTTCAATGGCCGCGGCCAGGGCGCCCGCCTATGGTGGCCCGGCATCCACCGTCGCGCCGCCCGGGAGCCGCCATGCCGCCCATCGTCCGCCTTGCCATCGCCATCGCCGCGGTGTCGTTCTGGCCCTCCGGGCGGGCGGCCGCCCCGCAGCCGGCGGACCTGGTGATCGCCGGCGGGCGGATCCACGATGGCGGCGGCGGTCCGGCCGTCACCGGCGACGTCGTCATCGCCGGCGACCGCATAGTCGCGGTCGGCCCGGGAGCCGGCAGACGGTATGCGGCCGCGCGCACGCTCGATGCCACCGGCAGGATCGTCGCGCCCGGCTTCATCGATCCGCATACCCATCCCTATACCTACATCCGTTCGGACGATGCGGGCGTGCGCCGCAACGCGCCGTGGCAGTACCAGGGCGTGACCACCATCGCCCATGGCGTCGATGGCGGCGGCACTCCGGAAGTAGCGCGCGAAAGCGAGGCGTTCGCGCGCGCCGGCGTCGGCACCAACCTCGTTCCCTACGTGGGTTTCAGCCCGGTGCGGCGCGCCGTGCTCGGCCACGCCGCCCGCGCGCCGACACCCGCCGAACTGCAGCGCATGCGCGCCCTGGTGGCGCAGGGCATGTGCGAGGGCGCGGTCGGTTTCTCCACCGGCCTGTTCTACGCGCCGCAGAGCTTCGCCAGCCGCGGCGAGGTGGTGGCGCTGGCGCGCGAAGCGGCGATCCGCGGCGGGCTGTACGACACGCACCAGCGCGACGAATCGTCCTACGACATCGGCCTGCTGGCCTCCACTCGCGAGGCGCTGTCGATCGGCCGCGAGGCGGGGCTGCCGGTGCACATCGCGCACCTCAAGGCGCTGGGCAACGACGTGCATGGCATGGCGCCGGCACTGGTGGCGCTGATCGAGCAGGCGCGCGCGCAGGGACAGCGGGTCACCGCCGACCAGTATCCGTGGCTGGCCTCGGGTACCGGCATCACCGCCGCGCTGCTGCCGCGCTGGGCTGTGGACGGCGGCAACGGCGCGCTGCGGGAACGGCTGCAGGACCCGGCGCAGCGCGAGCGCATCCGCGCCGCGATGCGCGGGAACCTGCAGCGTCGCGGCGGCGCCGAGGCGCTGCTGCTGATCTCCGCCGACCAGGAATGGACAGGACGGACGCTGGCGGCGATGGCCGGTGAATGGACGCTCGACCCGATCGATGCGGCGCTGCGCATCATCGAACACGGCATCGACCATCCGGACCGCAACAGCGGTTCGGTGGCCTCGTTCAACATGGACGAGGACGATGTGCAGTTGCTGATGCGCCAACCGTGGATGGCGACCAGCTCGGACGGCAACGACGGGCATCCGCGGCAGTACGCCAGCTTTCCGCTGAAGTACCAGCGCTACGTGCGCGAACTGGGCGTACTGAGCACCGAGGAATTCATCCACCGCTCCACCGCGTTGACCGCACGCATCCTGGGGCTGGAGCAACGCGGCGAACTGCGGCCGGGTTTCTTCGCCGACGTGGTGGTGTTCGACCCGCAGCGGTTCATGCCGCACGCCGACTACCTGCACCCGCGCGAACTCTCTTCCGGCATCGCCCTGCTGCTGGTCAACGGCGCAGTCGCCATCGAGGACGACGTGCAGACCGACGCGCTTGCCGGTCGCGTGTTGCGGCATTCGCCGCCGCCGGGCACCTGTCCCTGAGCAAGTGGACGGCGGCGCATCGACCGTCGCCGCGTACACCGATCGGACCGTCGCGCATCGCCCCACGCTTCGCATCGGCGCGTCTGCGCGATGCAGATCGCGCGCAGGCGAACGCATCCACGCAATAGCCGCAAGCTATGCCCGACCGACGGAACGGAAAGTCTGCGCGCGTGCATCCGTGGCTACCATCCGGGCATGCGGATGTCTTCCGCGTCCATGCAAGGGGAAACGCACGATGAAACCGCAACCGGCACTTTCGATCCTGAGCCTCATGCTCGCATCGGCCATCGCCATGGACGCGGCGGCCGCGCAGGAACAGGCGCCGCCGCCGGCGGAAGCCGGCAACGATCCGCAGCAAGCCAAGGCCACCACGCTCGATGGCGTGGTCGTGGTCGGCAGCCGCTTCGCCGGCAACAGCCAGACCGGCATGCTGCCGGTCAACACCATCTCCGAGGAAGACATCCAGGCCACCGGCGCGGTGTCCGGCGAGGACCTGCTGCAGAGCCTGCCGCAAGTGGGCGACATGATGTTCGACAACACCGATACCTCCTCGAACCTCAACGCCGCGCGCGGCGACGTGGGCTCGGTCAACCTGCGCAATCTCGGCACCGGCAACACCCTGCTGCTGGTCAACGGCCGGCGCATGGTCAACCACCCCGGCACCCAGACCGAGAACTACGTGCCGCGGCAGACCGCCAACATCAATGCCATTCCGCTGTACGGCGTCAAGCGCATGGAAACGCTGCTGGGCGGCGCCTCCGCGCTGTACGGCTCCGACGCCGTGGCCGGCGTGATGAACGTGGTGATGGACACGCATTTCCAGGGCCTGAAGGTCCAGGGCCAGTACGGCGGCTCGGAAGGCACGGACTTCCGCCAGGGCAACATCAACGTCAAGGCCGGACACTGGTTCAACGATGGCCGCACCCGCGTCACCGTGCTCGGCGGACACACCTACCGCAGCGTGATGGAGGCCTCCGAACGCGACTATTCGGCCGACCAGAACCACATGGATTTCATGGTTGGCACGCCGTGGGAAGGCATGACCGCCTTCGACGACCGTTCCACCTCCAGCGCATGGGGCGTGTTCCAGGCCGTCAACGGCCGCCAGGTCAAGCAGAACGGCAGGAACATCACCAACAGCAGCGGCAGCTTCCACATCGAGCCCATCGCCAACGGCTGCGTCACCGCGCTCAATGACGACGTCTGCATCCAGACCGGCGCGCAGAGCACCGCCATCGACCGGCCGCTACGCTTCAACGCCAACTCGCAGCGCTACCTGATGGGCGGGCTGGACCGCAACAACCTGTTCGGCACCATCGAACACGACATCGACGACAACTTCGTCGCCTTCGGCGAACTGAACTATTACCAGTCCAGGTACGAAGGCATGCGCGAACAGGCCGCCTCGCTCGCCGCCGCGCCGATCATCGTGCCCGCGTCCAACTACTGGAACCCGTTCGGCGCGAAGTACCTGGCCGACGGCTCGCTCAACCCCAACCGCCTGCCCGGCCTGAACGTCGCCGACGAGGGCGTGGACCTGCGCATCAGCAACTACCGCGCCACCGAGACCACGCGCCCGTACACCGTCGACGACGATTCCTACCGCGTCATGGGCGGCGTGCGCGGCATGCTCGCCGGATTCGACTGGGAAAGCGCGGTGCTGTACTCGCGCGCCACCACCCTGGATACCCAGCACGGCTCGATCAGCAACACCCTGTTCGCGCAGGCGCTGGCGCGCAACGATCCCGGCGCCTACAACCCGTTCGGCGGCGGCAATCTGCAGGACTGGTCGGCGCCCGGCAATGCGCCCAACGACCCGGCCACCATCGCAAGCTTCCTGGTCCCGGTGAAGCGCCGCGCCACCGCCTCGCTGTTCCAGGTGGATACGCGCTTCACCCGCGAACAGCTGTTCGCCCTGCCCGCCGGCGACGTGGGCCTGTCCTTCGGCGCCGAGTGGCGGCGCGAGACGCTGGCCGACGAGCGCGACGAGCGCATGAACGGCGGCGTCACCTACACCAATCCGCTGACCGGGGACATCACCTCCGACGTGCTGGGCGCCAGCCCGGCCGGCAACACCAGCGGCGACCGCAACGTGGCCTCGGCCTATGTCGAGTTCGCCGTGCCGCTGGTGAAGCCGGAAATGGGGATCCCGCTGGTCCGCTCGCTGGATCTGCAGATCGCCGGACGCTGGGAGCACTATTCCGATTTCGGCAACGTCTCCAACCCGAAGGTCGCGCTGGCATGGGACGTGTTCGACGGCTTCATGCTGCGCGGCAACTGGTCCACCAGTTTCCTGGCCCCCAACATCCTGCAGATGTATACGGACGGCACGGTGGTCAGCAACAGCCGGCTGGACTACTACCAGTGCGAGGCCGACCTGCGCGCCGGCCGCATCGCCAGCTTCAGCCAGTGCGGCAAGTCCTACAGCACCCAGGCAGTGCGCGAGGGCAACCTCGACCTGAAGCCGGAAACCTCCGAGGCGTGGTCGGCGGGCATGGTGTTCCAGCCCCGCTTCCTGCCGCGCACGGCAGGACAGTTCACCTTCACCATGGACTACTGGTCCATCAAGCAGGAGGACATGATCGCCGTCACCGGCGAACAGACCCACCTGGCGCTGGACTACCTGCTGCGCATGCAGGGCTCGTACAACCCCAACGTCCTGCGCGAGGCGCCCGACGACGCCAAGCAGGAAAACTTCGCCGGCACCGGGCTGGAAGCGGTCGGCAACGTGCTGCAGGTGCGCGACCAGTACACCAACCGGCTGCCGCGCCTGACCCGCGGCATCGACTTCGGCCTGTCCTGGCGGCTGCGCAGCGACCGTCTCGGCACCTTCAATGCCAGCCTCGACGCCAGCCGGCTGATCGAGCAGACGCAGATGCCCTCCGACCTGGAGAGCATGATCGAGCAGGCGCAGCAGTCCGGCCTGATCGACGGCGGCTTCACCATCCGCAGCGCCGGCAACCTGCTCGGCATCAACGGCACCCCGGAATGGCGCGCCTCGTTCAGCGCCAGCTGGCGCTACCGCGACTGGAGCGTGGGCACCTTCGTGCGCCGCGTCGGCGCGTTCGATTCGAGCGACGCGCAGCTGGCCGACGGCACCCTGTACCGGATCCCGGCCTGGACCACCACCAACCTGTGGCTGGAGCGCCGCTTCGGCGAGGCAGGCGGCCTGCTGGCCGACAGCAGCGTGCGCCTGACCGTGCGCAACGTCGCCGACCGCGAGCCGCCGCTGTCCGGCCGCAGCCTGGGCTTCTACTCCTCGCTGCACAACGCGCTGGGCCGCGGCTACTACCTGACCTTCACCAAGTCCTTCGAGTAACCAGGCGCGGCGGGATCACGCCGCCGCGTCCACTGCCGCGAAGCCATGCCAGCGGGCAGGCGCATGCCGGAACCGGGACATCCCCGGCTCCGGCGGAGCGGAACGTCGACGCCGCCGGCGTCGGCCGCCCGTTTCAGGACAGGATGCCCAGCAGCCCGCCCACGCCGATGCCAACCACGGTACCGACGAAGAGACCTGCCAGGAACTGCAGCCGCAGCGGATCGGAGACGCCGTGCCTGCCGCCGTGGTCCGAACTCTTCTTGAACATGCCTCATCTCCCGATATGAACAGCGAACACGGAGGGGCGCGGCGACTGCGCGCGAAAGCGGGACCCCTTCCCGCCAGCAACCTCCCTGTTCCCTCCGCATGGCGTCCCGCCGATCGAGAGGGCGGCCCCCTCTCCTGCCTCTCGGAGGCTCTCCGGCCTCACGTGGATTTCACCCGAGATGCCCCGCTTCCCGTAACTGTCAGAATTGACAGGTCTGGTCGTTTTCCCGCGATTCGCGGGCCGGCCGCCCGGCCAGTTCGATCCAGCAGGCGAAGGTGGGATGGCCTTCGATCATCACCGGCGGCGCGGCGCGGTGGACATGGAAGCCGGTCCGGCGCAGCAACCGCTCCATCGCCAGCGGCGAGACCGTGATGAGCCGTTTCCCTCCCTGCTTTTCCACGTAGTCGGCGGCGAGCTGCAGGATGTCCACCGCCAGCGCGGAGGGCCGCAGCGTGGAAATGCCGGTCCGCGCGCCCCGCAGGTCCATCACCGCGAAGCGCGACAGTTCCCACACTTCTTCCGAGCGTGGCGGCGGCTGGCCGTTCATCAGCTGCGGGAACATCTCGCCCAGCAGGTAGGGTCCGGTGGTCGGCAGCAGGCGCGCGTAGCCGACGATGTCGTGCTGTTCGTCGCGCACGATCACGTGCACCGTTTCCGGCCGGTCGAAGCTGTCGCGTTCGATTCCCGGCGGCGTGTCCATCTGCCAGCCCAGCGTTTCGATGAAGACCCGGTAGCGGTACTGGCCCAGCGCCTCGTTCAGCAACGGCGACAGATTGTTCGCACTGGCAAGGATGAATTCCATGACGCATTCCCCTGTTCCTGATGGATGGGGAATGAGTCTTGCAATGCGGTACAGGCCTGATAACTGTCAGGATTGACAGGTCACCGAGCACCCGGGCGCAGGAGGGCATGCTCCCGTACGACCCGCTCGCGAACCGGAGGGGGGCTGCCCACCTCCGGGCCGGACGTCAGCGGAAACCGATGGCGTCCAGCACCACCGGCTTCCATTCCAGCGCCTCGACCAGCCGCTGCAGGCAGCGGGCGGTGTGGTCCGGGCCGATGTCCCTGCCCTGTTCATCCACCAGCATCACGTTGCTGCGCGGGGTGTCCCGGCATGCGGCGGACACCGGGCGGGACAGGGTATCGATATGCCAGTCCCAGCCCACCGAGACGGCCGGCGCGGAGGTCGTGGCCCATTCGGTATAACCGCTGATGTCCGAGTGGACCGCGCCCATGGCGCCGGTGCGCTCCTCCTCGTCCAGCCCCGACACCAGGTGCACGAGCCGGATCTGGTCCAGCGCCCGGCGCGGAAGGCGGATGTAACCATCGTCGTCAGTCATTATCATGCGGCCTTTGGCAGTGCAGGCAGCAGTGATGGACTGCGCCGGACGGTTGGGTTGCCCAATCTAGATGCCCGGTACATGCGCTGGAAACTGTCAGTGCTGACAGTACCGCTGGACCAGGGTCACATTTCATCGAGGGTGGGAAATGGAAGCGTGGCGGGAAGACCAACTCAATGCGCTGCTGGCGCCCGGCGGACAGGACGACCTGTTCGGCACGGTTGCCGGGCTGGTGCGTGCGCTGGGCTTCGAACACTGCGCCTATGGCATGCGCGCGCCGTTGCCGCTGGCGCAGCCGGAGATCGTGATGCTCAACGACTACCCGGGAGCCTGGCAGAAGCGCTACCAGGACAATGCCTATCTCCAGGTCGATCCCACGGTCCGCCAGGGCGCGGCATCGCTCGATCCCTTCGCGTGGTCCAATTCCGACGATCCGCTCGATCCGGCCGCCGCGTTCTGGGAGGACGCCCGCCTGCACGACATCGCCTGCGGCGTGTCGCTGCCGGCGCTGGCGGCCAACAGCGTGCGCGGCATGCTAACGGTGACCCGCGGCGGGGAAAAACTGGGTGCGCAGGAACTGCGCGCCAAGTGGCCGCAACTGCTCTGGCTGGGTCAGGTCGCCCATCACGGACTGGCGCGGGAGATGCTCGCGCGCTGGCGTGCGACCTCGCGCGAGGCCATGAGCGAACGCGAGATCGAAATTCTGCGCTGGGTCGCCGAGGGCCACACCAACCGCCAGATCGCCGCCCGCCTCAACATCACCGAGCGCACGGTCAACTTCCACCTCAACAACGCCATGACCAAGCTCGACGTCGGCAACCGCACGGCCGCGGCGGTACGCGCGGTGGTGCTGGGCATCCTCGCCTGATCCGGCGCCGGTCCGTCCGGCGCTGGCAACCACGCCCCATGGATGCGACAAGGCCGGCATATGCCGGCCTTGTCGTTGTTGCCGCGGAAGCGCTGCTCAGGCGCCGCGTTCGGCGTCCATCTGCTTGCGGATCTGCGCATCGACCGCGGCGATGGCGGTCATGTTCAGCACGCGGCGCGAGCTGGCGCTGCTGGTGAGGATGTGCACCGGCTTGGAGATGCCCATCAGGATCGGGCCGATCGCCACGCCGTCGGTGAACACCCGCACCAGGTTGTAGGCGATGTTGGCCGCTTCCAGGTTGGGCAGCACGAACAGGTTGGCGCGGCCCTTGAGCGTGCTGTTGGGCAGCAGCTTCTCGCGCAGCGCCTCGTCCCAGGCGGTGTCGCCCTGCATCTCGCCGTCCACGTTCAGGCGCGGGTTGCGCTTGAGCAGCTGCTCGCGCACCTGGCGCATCTTCAGCGCGTCCTTGGAGTCGTGGCTGCCGAAGTTGGAATGCGACAGCAGCGCCACCTTCGGCTCGATGCCGAACAGCTTCATGCGGTAGGCCGCCTGCAGCGTGGATTCGACGATCTGCTCCACGCTCGGGTCTTCCTGCACGTGGGTATCGACGAAGAAGAACACGCCCTGCGAATTGATCACGCCGGTCATCGCCGAGGTGGAACTCACGCGCGGCTCCAGCGGGATCACGCTGCGCACGTAGCCGAGCTTCTTGTGGAAGCGGCCGACCACGCCGCTGAGCATGGCGTCGGCCTCGCCGCGGGCCACCATCACCGCGGCGATCAGGGTCGGCCGCGAGCGCAGCAGGTTCTTGGCCGCAGCAACGGTGACGCCCTTGCGCCCGGTCAGGCCGTGGTAGTACTGCCAGTAGTCGTTGAAGCGCGGGTCGTCGTTGATGTTGGTGATCTCGAAGTCCACGCCGGGCTTCATGCGCAGGCCCAGGCGCTCGACGCGCGATTCGATCACGTCCGGGCGGCCGATCAGGATCGGCAAGGCCACGCCCTCGTCGATCACGTTCTGCACCGCGCGCAGCACCACTTCCTCCTCGCCCTCGGCGTAGACCACGCGCTGCTTGTCCGCGCGCGCCTGGTCGTAGACCGGCTTCATGAACAGGCTGGTGCGGTAGACGAACTGCGCCAGCTTCTGCCGGTACGCCGCCATGTCGTCGATCGGCCGCGTGGCCACGCCCGAATCCATCGCCGCCTGGGCCACGGCCGAGGACAGCTCCACCAGCAGGCGGCGGTCGAACGGGCGCGGGATCAGGTAGTCGCGGCCGAAGCTCGGGGTGTCGCCGCCGTAGGCCGCGCCGAGGTCGGAGGCCTCCTTGCGGGCCAGCGCGGCGATGGCGCGCACGCAGGCGACCTTCATCGCCTCGTTGATGCCGGTGGCGCCGACGTCGAGCGCGCCGCGGAACAGGTACGGGAAGCACAGCGCGTTGTTGACCTGGTTCGGGTAGTCCGAACGGCCGGTGCCGATGATCGCGTCCGGGCGCGCGGCGCGCGCCAGTTCCGGCATGATTTCCGGGGTCGGGTTGGCCAGGGCGAAGATCACCGGGTCCGGCGCCATGGTCTTGACCATCTCGGCGGTGAGGATGCCCGGGGCCGACAGGCCCAGGAAGATGTCCGCGCCCTCGACGATCTCGGCCAGGGTGCGCTTGTCGGTATCGCGCGCGTAGCGCGCCTTCTCCGGGTCCAGCCCTTCGCGGCCCTTGTAGATCACGCCGTCGCGGTCGAAGGCCAGCACGTTCTCCGGGCTGACGCCCAGTTCCACCAGCATGTTCACGCAGGAAATGCCGGCCGCGCCCATGCCGGTGGTGGCGACCTTGACCTGCCCGATCTTCTTGCCGGTGATGTCCAGCGCGTTGAGGATGGCCGCGCCGACGATGATCGCGGTGCCGTGCTGGTCGTCGTGGAACACCGGGATGTTCATGCGCTCGCGCAGCTTGCGCTCGACCACGAAGCATTCCGGCGCCTTGATGTCCTCCAGGTTGATGCCGCCGAAGGTCGGCTCCAGCGAGGCGATGATGTCGACCAGCTTGTCTGGGTCGTTCTCGTCCACCTCGATGTCGAACACGTCGATGCCGGCGAACTTCTGGAACAGCACGCCCTTGCCTTCCATGACCGGCTTGCCGGCCAGCGGGCCGATGTTGCCCAGGCCCAGCACCGCGGTGCCATTGGAGATCACCGCCACCAGGTTGCCGCGCGCGGTCAGCTCGCTGGCCGCGGCCGGATCGGCGACGATCGCTTCGCAGGCATAGGCCACGCCGGGCGAGTACGCCAGCGACAGGTCGCGCTGGGTGAGCATCGGCTTGGTGGCGGCGACCCGGATCTTCCCCGGCGGCGACATGCGGTGGTAGTCGAGGGCGGCCTGCTTGAAATCTTCTTTGGACATCGACGGGACTTGCTGTGGCTGAATGCCCGATTCTAGCGACTCGACGACGACATGAACCGTTTCACCGGCGACTGTATTCAGGACAGCGCGCCCGATTCGCCATGCTGCCCTGCAACAATATGCGAAAAT
Organism: Stenotrophomonas sp. MYb238; assembly: GCF_009496535.1. Taxonomy (GTDB): domain Bacteria; phylum Pseudomonadota; class Gammaproteobacteria; order Xanthomonadales; family Xanthomonadaceae; genus Stenotrophomonas. Next base: position 6,006 of record NZ_WIDL01000005.1, on the reverse strand, counting down.
ATTTTTCATGACGCCACTTATCTGCTACATAGACACCTCTCCAGCGGGGAATACGGGGACATCATCGAAGTGATCCGGCATGGATAAAAAACTATTTCACGACGCGCCCGCCCTGCTCCGGGGCAAGGGCCTGGGCGCCAGCGACGGCGCGCTGTCGACGACGGACGCCGGCCGCCAGGGCTGGTCCATCCTGCGCGAACAGGTGAGCCTGCCTGCCGCCGTCCTGCTGCGCTCGGCGCTGCTGCACAACCTGGAATGGATGCGCCGCTTCGTCGCCGCCTACGGCGTGCAGCTGGCGCCGCACGGCAAGACCACGATGAGCCCGGAACTGTTCCGCCTGCAGCTCGACGCCGGCGCCTGGGGCATCACCGTGGCCACCGCGCCGCAGGCGCGCGAGGCGTGGCTGGCCGGCGCGCGCCGCATCCTGATCGCCAACCAGCTGGTCGGCCCGGCCAACATGGCCATCGTCGCCGACCTGCTGGACGCCGGCGACACCGAGGTGTTCTGCCTGGTGGACTCGGCCGACAACGCCGATGCGCTGGGCCGCTGGTTCCACGCGCGCGGGCTGCGCCTGGACGTGCTGCTGGAAATCGGCATTGCCGGCGGCCGCACCGGCGTGCGCGACGACGCGCAGGCGCAGGCGGTGGTCGAGGCCGTGGCGCGGTGGCCGCAGGCGCTGCGGCTGGCCGGCGTGGAAGTCTACGAAGGCGTGGCGGGCGACGAGGCCGGCGTGCGCGCGGTCCTGCGCCGCAGCGTGGAGACCTTCCAGCGCCTGCGCGACGGCCGCGCCTTCGCCCGCGTGCCGGCGCTGCTGACCGGCGCCGGCTCGGCGTGGTTCGACGTGGTCGCCGAGGAATTCGCCGCGCTGTCCGGCGACGTCGCGGCCGAGATCGTGCTGCGCCCGGGCTGCTACCTCACCCACGACGTCGGCGCCTACCGCCAGGCCGCCACCCGCATCCATGCAGGCAACCCGGTCGCGCGGCAGATGGGCACCAGCCTGCAGCCGGCGCTGCGGCTGTGGGCCTACGTGCAGTCGCGGCCGGAGCCGGACAAGGCCATCGTCGGACTGGGCAAGCGCGACGCCGCGTTCGATGCCGGCTTCCCGGTGCCGGCGCTGCATTACCGGCCGGGCGACGCTGCTCCGGCCGACGCCGCCGCGCACTGGCAGGTGACGGCGATGATGGACCAGCACGCCTTCCTGCAGGTGCGGGCCGGCGACGACCTGCGCGTGGGCGACATGCTGTGCTTCGACATCTCCCACCCGTGCCTGACCTTCGACAAGTGGCGCCACCTGCTGGTGGTCGACGACGACCACGCCGTGGTCGACGCCGTTTCCACGCAGTTCTGACCGCCTGCCCGGACCGGTACGCATGAGCCATGGACACCTGCTGCTGATCTACGCCGTGCTGGCGATCCTCGCGTTGATCGTGCTGATCGCCCGCTACCGCCTCAATCCCTTCATCAGCGTCACCCTGGTCTCGGTCGGGCTGGCGCTGCTGGCCGGCATGCCGGCGCCGGAGATCCTGCCCGCCTACGAGCAGGGCGTGGGCAAGACGCTGGGCCATATCGCGCTGATCGTGGCGCTGGGCACCATGCTCGGCAAGATGATGGCCGAGTCCGGCGGCGCCGAGCGCATCGCGCGCACGCTGATCGCGCGCTTCGGCACGAAGAACGTGCACTGGGCGATGATGCTGATCGCCTTCTGCATCGGCCTGCCGATCTTCTTCGAGGTCGGTTTCGTGCTGCTGATCCCGATCGCGCTCAACGTCGCCCGCCGCACCGGCGTGCCGCTGCTGCTGGTCGGCCTGCCGATGGTCGCCGGTCTGTCGGTGGTGCACGGGCTGGTGCCGCCGCACCCGGCGGCGATGCTGGCCGTGCACGCCTACGGCGCCGACGTCGGCCGCACCGTGTTCTACGCGCTGCTGGTGGGCCTGCCGACCGCGGCGCTGGCCGGGCCGCTGTTCGCCAGGGTGGTCGCGCCGCGGGTCAAGCTGCCGGCGCGCAACCCGATGGAGGCGGCGCTGCTGGACGAGGGCCACGGCCGCATTCCCGACGACCAGCTGCCGGGTTTCGGCATCACCATCGCCACCCTGCTGCTGCCGGTGGCGTTGATGCTGCTGGGCGGCTGGGCCGACCAGATCGCCACGCCCGGTTCGCCGCTCAACCACGGCCTGCGTTTCATCGGCCATTCGGTGGTGGCGCTGCTGCTGGCCACGCTGCTGAGCTTCGTCACCCTGGGGCTGCTGCGCGGCTTCAACCGCGAGCAGATCCTGAAGTTCTCGCAGGAATGCCTGGCGCCCACCGCCGCCATCACCCTGCTGGTCGGCGCCGGCGGCGGCCTCAACGGCATCCTCGTGCATACCGGCGTGGCCAGCCAGATCATCGACCTGTCCCGCCAGTTCGACCTGTCGCCGCTGCTGATGGGCTGGACCATGGCCGCGCTGATGCGCATCGCCACCGGCTCGGCCACGGTGGCGATGACCACCGCCTCGGGCATCGTCGCTCCCATCGCCGCCGCCCTGGGCTACCCGCACCCGGAACTGCTGGTGCTGGCCACCGGCGCCGGCTCGGTGGTGCTGTCGCACGTCAACGACGGCGGCTTCTGGCTGGTGAAGGAATACTTCAACATGTCCGTGGCCCAGACCTTCAAGACCTGGACCGTGCTGGAAACCCTCATCTCCGTCACCGCGCTCGCGCTGGTGGCGGCCCTCGCCGCCGTGCTCTGAACCGAAGATCCCATCATGTTCGACATCGTCTACGAACTGCGCCAACGGCTGCACGAATTCAGTCCGGTCGAGGTCCGCATCGCCACCACCATCCTCGCCGACGTCGATGCCGCCGCCCAGTACGGCGTCACCGAGCTGGCCGAGCGCGCCGAGGTCAGCGCCGCGGCGATCTCGCGCTTCGCCAAGACCCTGGGCTGCGAGCACGTGCGCGAGCTGCGCGCGCGGCTGGCGTCGGCCAGCGCGGTCGGCAAGCGCTTCCTAGAACAGCAGAACGCGCCGCCGGTGTCGGCGCTGTTCGCGCAGATCTGCGACGACATCCAGGCCAGCCTGCGCCACAACCTGGCCAACCTGCAGGAAGAGGTGGTGCAGCAGCTGGCCGACGCGGTCTGCCAGGCGCGGCGCATCCACGTGTTCGGCATCGGCGGCTGCTCCACCGTGTTCTCGCAGGAACTGCAGAACCGGCTGATGCGCTTCGGCCTGCCGATCACCGCCTGCAGCGACGCGGTGGTGATGAAGATGACCGCCGCCATCCTCGGCCCGCAGGACCTGGTGCTGGCGCTGTCGGTCAGCGGCATCACCCCGGAAGTCACCTCGGCGGTGGAGATCGCCCGCACCTACGGCGCCCGCGTCGGCGCCATCACCCGCGCCGGCACGCCGCTGGCCGACCTCAGCGACTGGCTGCTGCCGATCAGCATCGAGGAAACCGATTTCGTGTTCAAACCCTCCGCCTCGCGCTACGCGATGATGCTGGCCATCGACGTGCTGGCCACCACCACCGCGCTCAACGGCGCCAGCGACAACCACGAGCACCTGCGCCGCATCAAGCTGGCGCTGGACCGCTACCGGGGCGGCGACTCGCGCCTGCCGCTGGGCGACTGATCGATGCACGACGTACTGATCCGCAATGCGCTGGTGCTCGACGGCGGCGACCGCGCCGGCCGCCACGGCGACGTGGCGATCCGCGACGGCAGCATCGTCGCGGTCGGCGCGGTGCCCGGCGCGGCGCGGCAGGTGATCGACGCCGATGGCCGCGCGCTGGCGCCGGGCTTCATCGACGTGCATACCCACGACGACCTGGAAGTGCTGCGCAACCCGGACATGGCCAGCAAGCTGTCGCAGGGCGTGACCACGGTGGTGGTCGGCAACTGCGGCATCAGCGCCAGCCCGGTGCGCATCCGCGGCGAGGTGCCGGACCCGATGAACCTGCTCGGCGATGCCGGCGATTTCCGCTTCGCCGATTTCGCCAGCTACCGCCAGGCGGTGGAGGCCGCGCGGCCGGCGGTGAACGTGGCCGCGCTGGTCGGCCATACCGCGCTGCGCCAGAACCACATGGACCGGCTGGACCGCGCCGCCACCGCCGACGAGATCGCCGCGATGCGCGCGCAGCTGCGCGCGAGCCTGGCGCAGGGCGCGCTGGGCCTGAGCAGCGGCCTGGCCTACGGCTCGGCGTTCCACGCGCCGTCCAGCGAAGTGGCCGAACTGGCGGCGGAACTGCCGCCCGGCGGGTTGTACGCCACCCATCTGCGCGACGAGTTCGCCGGCATCATCGAGGCCATGGACGAAGCCTTCGACGCCGCGCGCGCGCCGCAGGCGGCGGTACGCGTCTCGCACCTGAAGTGCGCGGGCATCGACAACTGGGGCCGCAGCCGCGAGGTGCTGCACCGCCTGGACGCCGCATCCGGCAGCCAGGACGTGGCCTGCGACTGCTATCCCTACGCCGCCAGCGCGTCCACCCTGGACCTGAAACAGGTCACCGACGCCTACGACATCCTGATCACCTGGTCCGAGCCGGAACCGGCGCAGGGCGGACGCCTGCTGGCCGACATCGCCGCCGACTGGGGCGTTCCGCTGCTGGAGGCGGCCATCCGCCTGCAGCCGGCCGGCGCGGTCTACCACTGCATGGACGAGGCCGACGTGCGCCGCATCCTGGTGCATCCGTTGACCATGATCGGCTCGGACGGCCTGCCGCGCGATCCGCGCCCGCATCCGCGCCTGTGGGGCACGTTCCCGCGCGTGCTGGGCCATTACGCGCGCGACGAGGCGCTGTTCCCGCTGCACACCGCCGTGCACAAGATGACCGGCCTGCCCGCCTCGCGCTTCGCGCTGGGCGCGCGCGGCTTCATCGGCGTGGGCGGGTGCGCCGACCTGGTGCTGTTCGACCCGGCGCGGGTGCGCGACACCGCCAGCTTCCACGACCCGGTCCGCGCGGCCGAGGGCATCGATGCGGTGTGGGTCAACGGGCAGCTGGCCTACGACGGCAACGACGTGGTCGCGCGCCCGGGGCGGTTCATCGCGCCGGGCCACTGATCCCCTTCTCCCTCCGGGAGACAACCCGGCAGGATCGCCGGATTGCACGGCGAAGCCGTCCCAAGGGTGCAGCACAGGAGTGTGCCGCAATCCCGAAGGAGCGGATGAGGGGACGGGCGAAGCCTCGCACCATCAGGCCGCGCGAGGCTTCGCCCGTACCCTCACCCCAACCCCTCTCCCGCAGGAAGAGGGGCTCTGGTTACCGCAAACCAAGTCAGGAGCATCCATGAGCGACATCAAACGTTACGGCGCCGAAGGCGGCGTCGGCCAGGGCAGGCAGCACATGCCGTTCTCGCGCGCGGTCGAGGCCGACGGCTGGCTGTACGTCTCCGGCCAGGTGCCGATGCGCGACGGCGAACTGGTCGGCGGCACCGTGGCCGAACAGGCGCACGTGGCCATCGGCAACGTGCTGGCGATCCTCGCCGAGGCCGGCTACGGCCCCGAGCACGTGGTGCGCTGCGGCGTATGGCTGGACGACGCGCGCGATTTCTACGCGTTCAACACCGTGTTCAAGCATTACTTCGGCGAACACCCGCCGGCGCGCGCCTGCGTGGAGAACCGCATGGTGGTGGACTGCAAGGTGGAAGTGGACTGCGTCGCCTGGAAGCGCCCGCAGCGCTGAAACCACGCAAATCCCCATGCCGGACGACGCCCGGCATGGGCAACGCCGGCAGCCATGCATAACGGCCGGCTATGCGGCCGCGATCTTTTGCGACTGGCGCCGCGCCCGGTTCCGTGGCTATGGTGGGCGTCGCCACGCCGTGCCACGTCCCGTGTTGCGGCGCGACATTCCGGTCCGCCGCCACGGAGATCCGTCCTGCCTGCCCGCGTCCACGCCGGCCACGGCCATCCCTTTCCGACCCGACTGGCGGAAAACCCGCCGTCGGCCATCGAACCGTCTGCCATCCGTCATGCGGACGGGCCGGCGTCGCCGGACTGCCCGTGGCTCCGTTCCCCTCCCCCGTGCCGCGGA
>NZ_WIDL01000048.1:2500-5426 GCF_009496535.1 Stenotrophomonas sp. MYb238 | reverse complement strand
AGCAGCGGGGGTTTGGGGATAAAAACCCTGGCGATGACCTACTCTCGCATGGCTTGAGCCACACTACCATCGGCGCAGCTGCGTTTCACTTCCGAGTTCGGGATGGGATCGGGTGGTTCCACAGCGCTAATTTCACCAGGGAGAGGGTTGGAGGGTCGCCGTTAGCGGCGCCAGCCTCTCGTAGGGTCTTGTGACGTAGCGTGCACTTGGGTCCATCGACATGTCATGTCGGCCAAGGCAACTTGAGGTTATATGGTCAAGCCACACGGATCATTAGTATCAGTTAGCTCAACGCGTTGCCGCGCTTACACACCTGACCTATCAACCACGTAGTCTACATGGTTCCTTCAGGGGGCTTGTGCCCCGGGAAGTCTCATCTTGAGGCGCGCTTCCCGCTTAGATGCTTTCAGCGGTTATCGCTTCCGAACATAGCTACCCGGCAATGCCACTGGCGTGACAACCGGAACACCAGAGGTTCGTCCACTCCGGTCCTCTCGTACTAGGAGCAGCCCCTCTCAAACTTCCAACGCCCATGGCAGATAGGGACCGAACTGTCTCACGACGTTCTGAACCCAGCTCGCGTACCACTTTAAATGGCGAACAGCCATACCCTTGGGACCGACTACAGCCCCAGGATGTGATGAGCCGACATCGAGGTGCCAAACACCGCCGTCGATATGAACTCTTGGGCGGTATCAGCCTGTTATCCCCGGAGTACCTTTTATCCGTTGAGCGATGGCCCTTCCATACAGAACCACCGGATCACTAAGTCCTAGTTTCCTACCTGCTTGATCCGTCGATCTTGCAGTCAAGCACGCTTATGCCTTTGCACACAGTGCGCGATGTCCGACCGCGCTGAGCGTACCTTCGAGCTCCTCCGTTACTCTTTAGGAGGAGACCGCCCCAGTCAAACTACCCACCATACACGGTCCCCGACCCGGATAACGGGCCTAGGTTAGAACGTCAAGCACGACAGGGTGGTATTTCAAGGATGGCTCCACTGCAGCTAGCGCCACAGTTTCATAGCCTCCCACCTATCCTACACAGACGAACTCAACGTTCAGTGTAAAGCTATAGTAAAGGTTCACGGGGTCTTTCCGTCTTGCCACGGGAACGCTGCATCTTCACAGCGATTTCAATTTCACTGAGTCTCGGGTGGAGACAGCGCCGCTGTCGTTACGCCATTCGTGCAGGTCGGAACTTACCCGACAAGGAATTTCGCTACCTTAGGACCGTTATAGTTACGGCCGCCGTTTACTGGGGCTTCGATCAAGAGCTTCGCCTTGCGGCTGACCCCATCAATTAACCTTCCAGCACCGGGCAGGCGTCACACCCTATACGTCCACTTTCGTGTTTGCAGAGTGCTGTGTTTTTGATAAACAGTCGCAGCGGCCTGGTCACTTCGACCATCGCCAGCTATAGCCCGCATGGGCCACCGGCAATGGTGCACCTTCTCCCGAAGTTACGGTGCCATGTTGCCTAGTTCCTTCACCCGAGTTCTCTCAAGCGCCTGAGAATTCTCATCCTACCCACCTGTGTCGGTTTACGGTACGGTCTGCGTAAGCTGAAGCTTAGGAGCTTTTCCTGGAAGCGTGGTATCAGTGACTTCGTCTTAAAGACTCGTCTCGGTGCTCGGTCTTAAAGGATCCCGGATTTGCCAAAGATCCAAACCTACCGCCTTTCCCCAGGACAACCAACGCCTGGTACACCTAACCTTCTCCGTCCCTCCATCGCACTTACGCGAGGTGCAGGAATATTAACCTGCTTCCCATCGACTACGCATTTCTGCCTCGCCTTAGGGGCCGACTCACCCTGCGCCGATTAACGTTGCGCAAGGAAACCTTGGGCTTTCGGCGTGCGGGTTTTTCACCCGCATTATCGTTACTCATGTCAGCATTCGCACTTCCGATACCTCCAGCAGACTTCTCAATCCACCTTCGCAGGCTTACGGAACGCTCCTCTACCGCGCATAACAAAGTTATGCACCCCAAGCTTCGGTTCTGTGCTTAGCCCCGTTAAATCTTCCCCGCAGACCGACTCGACCAGTGAGCTATTACGCTTTCTTTAAAGGGTGGCTGCTTCTAAGCCAACCTCCTGGCTGTCTGTGCCTTTCCACATGGTTTTCCACTTAGCACAAAATTTGGGACCTTAGCTGTGGGTCTGGGTTGTTTCCCTTTTCACGACGGACGTTAGCACCCGCCGTGTGTCTCCCATACAGTCCGTCTCGGTATTCGGAGTTTGCAATGGTTTGGTAAGTCGCGATGACCCCCTAGCCATAACAGTGCTCTACCCCCGAGAGGATACATATGAGGCGCTACCTAAATAGCTTTCGAGGAGAACCAGCTATCTCCGGGTTCGATTAGCTTTTCACTCCTAATCACACCTCATCCCCTACCTTTGCAACGGGAGTGGGTTCGGGCCTCCAGTGCGTGTTACCGCACCTTCACCCTGGGCATGACTAGATCACCCGGTTTCGGGTCTACTGCCCGCGACTATGCGCCCTTATCAGACTCGGTTTCCCTTCGCCTCCCCTATACGGTTAAGCTTGCCACGAACAGTAAGTCGCTGACCCATTATACAAAAGGTACGCAGTCACTCTTTCGAGCTCCTACTGCTTGTACGCACACGGTTTCAGGTTCTATTTCACTCCCCTCTCCGGGGTTCTTTTCGCCTTTCCCTCACGGTACTGGTTCACTATCGGTCGGTCAGTAGTATTTAGCCTTGGAGGATGGTCCCCCCATGTTCAGACAGGGTTTCACGTGCCCCGCCCTACTCGTCTTCACTGGAATGGCCCTTTCAAATACAGGGCTATCACCTTCTATGGCCGGCCTTTCCAGACCGTTTTTCTAGAACCATACCAGCTTAAGGGCTGTTCCCCGTTCGCTCGTCGCTACTCAGGGAATCTCGGTTGATTTCTTTTCCTCTG
>NZ_WIDL01000047.1 GCF_009496535.1 Stenotrophomonas sp. MYb238 | reverse complement strand
GCCGACAGCGGCCAGGGCAGGTTGGCCGAGATCACGGTGCCGTCGGCCAGCGCGTAGCCGGCGGTGGCGATGACGCACTCGTGCGCGCCGGGCGCATGGGCGCGGAAGTCGGCGAGGATCGCACCCAGCCCGGCGTGATCGGCGCAGCGGTACCTGCGATAGGCGAGCACTTCGATGGCTGGGTCCGCGCCCTGGCCGGTACGGATCAGTCCGACACGCACATGGGTGCCGCCGACGTCGGCGGCGATCAGCGGCGCGGCCGACGTGGCGATGGTCAGGTCATGGGCTGGACTGAAGCTGGCGACCACGCGATTTCCCCCGGATGTCGGCAGATCCCTGGGGAGCTGCGGCATCCGGAGTGTCAGCGCTACGTGACAACGATGTCAAGCTGCTTTGCAAAAAATTTTCAGTCGGATTTTGAAGCTGTAACCCTTCGTATCCCAATGAATGCAATGGAAAAAATTATTTCATGGGAAACCTGTCGGCGGGATTGCGGCTCCGTCGGAGACGCATGCAGGGCATTGTGAAATTTTTTCGCATATGCCGGAGGTGCCTTTCCAGCGCAAGGTCATCGGCGGCAAGCGGCAAGCGGCAAGCGGCAAGCGGCAGGCGGCAGGCGGCGGGCCGGAGCGCCGTCTGTCCAAAAGGAAAGGCCACCGTTTCCGGTGGCCTTTCGTGTGGAGCGCTCAGCGTGCGGTTTCCAGCCTTATCCAGTCCAGCGTCCACAGGTTGGGGCGCGTGTCGCCGGTGAAGCGGATGCAGAGGTCGGCGCGCCCGGTCATGGCCGGCAGCGGAGCGTCGAGCTCGAGGAAGCCATCGGCCGCGGGCGCGGCCGGCAGCGGCAGCGAGACCAGCGGCGCGCCCTTGCAGTCGGCCAGGATCTCCAGTTCGCCGTGCGCGGTGCGCGCGGGGACGAACTTGCGGCTCGGCTCGTCATGGGCCAGCTGGAAGTTGTAGGGAATGCGTCCGGCCCGGACCTTCACCGCGTTCACGCCGGTGAGGTCGGCGTCCTGCCACAGCCAGCAGGGGCTGAAGATGTTGACGTTGAAGATCGCGCGCTCGCCGTCGGCCGGGCCATCGTCCTCCAGCCGCAGCAGCAGCTTGCCGTCGCCGGGGCACAGGTCGAGCCGGGTGTCGTCGCGCACGCGTAGCGAGTCGGCGGTGACGGCGAAGCGGTTGGCCGCGGCCAGCGGCCTGCCGTCGAAGAACGCCGCGGCGCGCACCTCGGCGGGCAGCCGGACCTGCAGCGGCTGCGCGTAGCGCGGCGATGCGGCGGTCACCTCGCTGCCGTCCAGCGTGTAATGCACCGCGTAGCCGAGCGGGTTGTCGAGCGTGACCGCGGCGGTGTCGGCGGCGCGGTCGCCGGTGTCGTGCATGTCCACCTGGAACGGCGTCTGCGCGTACTGGATGCCCATCGCCCGGTAGCGCTGCAGCTGGCGTGGCAGGCGTTGCAGGAAGCCGTCGAAATCGCGCCTGTCCTGCGGGCTCCAGCCGGTCTCGGCGACGGCGGCCAAGCGCGGGAACAGGTTGTGCTCCAGGTTGCGGTCGTTGCGCGTGTGTTCGGTGAACATGTTGGCCTGCAGGCCGAGGATGTGCTGGCGCTTGTCGGCGGCCAGTTCCGCGGGCACCGGCTCGAACTCGTAGGCCTTCTTCAGTTCGATGGTGGTCGGCCGGCCCGGCGGTTCGTTCGGCGAGCGCGTCTGCAGGTAGTCCATGTACATGTGGGTGACCGGCGTCATCACCACGTCGTGGCCTTCGCTGGCCGCCTTCAGGCCGCCCTCGGTGCCGCGCCAGGACATCACCGTGGCCTCCGGCGGAAGTCCGCCCTCGAGGATCTCGTCCCAGCCGATCAGGCGCCGGTCGTGCTGCTCGAGGAAGGTCTCCAGGCGCTTGATGATGTGGCTCTGCATTTCCATCTCGTCCTTGGCGCCCACCTGGCGCATGTGCGCCTGCACGCGGGCCGAGGCGATCCACTGGTCCTTGACCGCCTCGTCGCCGCCGACGTGCACGTAGCGCGCCGGGAACATGTCGATCACTTCCAGCAGCACGTTCTCCAGGAACCGCAGCGTGCCTTCCTCGGTGTTGAACAGGTTGGGGAATACGCCCCACTGGTTGTCGATGACCAGCGGCTTGTCGGTGGCGCCCAGTTCCGGATAGGCGACGATGGCGGCCGTGGCGTGGCCGGGCACGTCGATTTCGGGGATCACCTGGATGTGGCGCTCCGCCGCATAGGCGACGATCTGGCGGATCTGTTCCTGCGTGTAGTAACCGCAGTAGCGGCGCGGCTGCCCGGTAGCGTCGTCGCGCCCGGCATCGCCCAGCGGCACGCGGCAGCTGCCCACCTCGGTCAGTTTCGGGTAGCGCTTGATCTCCATGCGCCAGCCCTGGTCATCGGTGAGGTGCCAGTGGAAGGTGTTGAGCTTGTGCTGCGCCATCGCATCGAGCAGCTTGCGGATCTCGTCCATGCTCTGGAAGTGGCGCGCCGAATCGAGCATGAGTCCGCGCCAGCGGAAGCGCGGCGTATCCTCGATGGTGGCGGCCGCGGCATGGCCGGGGACATCGCCGGTCAGCAGCTGCGCGGCGGTGACCGCGCCGTAGAACAGGCCGACGTCGTCGCCGGCGCTGACGTCGATGCCGGTGTTGGAGACCTTCAGCGAATAGCCTTCGGCGGTGCGGGTGGCCGACGGGTCCAGGCGGAAGCGGATCTGCGCCTTGCCGGCATTCTCGGCCACGGCCAGGGTCGGCCCGCCGTTCTGCGCGAGCAACTGCACGAACCGGGCCGCGGCGCGGCGCGCGGCGTCGTCGTTGCCGCCGGCGCGGGCGGAGCCGGCCAGCACGAAGTCCTTGCCGCCGGTCGCCTGATAGCTGGCGGGCAGCGGGATCAGCGACGGGCTGGAGGCGGCGTCGGCCGCGTGCGCCTGCAGGGCGGTGATGCCGAGCAGCAGGCAGCTGCCGAGCCAGGTTGCGCGACGGCGCATGCGGAGGGACTTCGTCATGGGGCGGAGCTCCTGTGTTTTGTGAAGGGTACCTGCAAAAAAACGCCGGGCCCGGAGTGATCCAGGCCCGGCGCGTCACGCTGTCCGGCGATGGTGCGTGCCGGGGTGGATCAATACTTGAAGCGGAAGTTCAGGTAGTACTGGCGGCCGTTCTCGTAGAACGCGCTCGGGATGGTGGTGCTCTGGTAGTACTTCAGGGTCGGGTTGTTGAGGTTCAGCGCGTCGAAGCTGATGCTCATCCAGTCGGTCGCCTTGTAGCTCAGCGACAGCGACAGGGTGCCGAAATCGTCCTGGTAGTACGGGCTGGCGCCCTTCAGGCCGATCAGGAACGCCGAGCGGTAGGTGTAGCTCACGCGTGCGCCGAAGGTGTCGTTCTCGAAGTAGCCGCCCACGTTGTAGGTGTTCTTCGAGGTGCCCAGCAGGTTGTTGGTGCCATCGGCCCAGGTGTGCGAGGTGCTGCCGTCTGCATAGGTGTAGTTGGCGTTGACGCCGAAGTTCTCGCCGATCGGCTGCTCATAGGCGACTTCCACGCCGGTGACCTTGCCGTTGGAGTTGACCGGCACGGCGACCTGGTAGGCCTCGAGCTTGTTGGTCAGTTCGCTGAACAGCATCTGCGTCTCGGTGCCGAAGGCCACGTAGTCCTTCAGGTTCATCGAGTAGGCGCCGACCGACAGCAGGCCGCGCGGCATGAAGTACCACTCCAGGTTCACGTCGAAGTTGGTCGACACCACCGGGTTGAGCTTCGGATTGCCGCCGCCACCGGTGCGGCTCAGGTCCGAGCCCCACGACGAAGCGCCCAGCGCCGAGAAGTCCGGCAGGGTCTGGGTCTGCGATGCGGCGAAACGGAACACCAGGTCGTCGGCCATGTCGAACTTCAGGTTCGCGCTCGGCAGCACGCGGCTGTGCTTGTTGTTGAAGGACAGGGCCTTCCACGCGCCGAACAGGCTCCGGACGTCGGCGTTGGCCGGATCGCTGACCGCCTGGTAGGTGTTGATGTCCTGGTCGATGTTGACGTAGCGCAGGCCGACGTTGCCGCTCCAGCGGTCGCCCACGAAGTTGGCCTGGACGTAGGCGCCGAAGTTCTTCTCCTGCACCTTCCACTCGCCGCCATAGTTGTGGCGGCCGTCCGGACCGTCATTGTTCGACAGCCAGGTGGAGTTGGCGAGGATGGCTTCCTTCAGCGCGGCCGGAGTGAAGTACCACAGGTTGCGCGGGAAGGTGCCGCCGATGCCGCCGGCGAAGCCGCCCGGATAGTTGGCCGTGGCGCCGTTCTTGAGCGTGCTCCAGATATCGCCCGGCGAGGCGCCTTCCGGCGACAGCGCTTCGCGCTTGTGGTCGGCATAGCGGGCACCGAAGTCGATCGAGCTCAGCGTGCCGTCGTTGAAGTACTGGCTGAAGTCGGCGGTGAACCACTTTTCCTTGTCCTCGGCGGTCACTTCCTGGTTGCCCCAGGTGCCGAAGCTGGTGACGCCTGACGGGCTGATGTCGCCACCGATGTTCCAGTCGATCGGCGCGCCATTGCCATGGGTCGTCCAGCTGGCGCCACCGCCGTTGGCCGCGGTGACCTCGGCGATGAACTGGCGCGGGGTCGAGCCGGTGCCCTTGGTCGAGCCGGCCTGGAACTTGGCGCTCAGGTTGTCGTTGACCTGCCAGTCGGCATCCAGGGTGACGTAGCTGCTCTTGGCGGTGGCTTCGCGGTAGATCATGTCGTAGACCGCGTAGTTGGTCCCGGCCTCGCCGCTGTACTTGGCATCGGTCAGCACGCCGTTCTTGACCACGTAACCGGCATCCGGCGACTGGGAGTTGGCGAAGTTTCCGCCCCACAACATGAAGTTGCGGTTGTAGTTGTTGGCGTCCATCTTCGAAGTGAAGCCTTCCAGGCCCAGCGTCAGGTTATCGGCCGGCTTGAACTGCAACCCCAGCAGGCCGCCCTTGCGTTCGCGGGTCTGCTCGAACAGGGTCGAACCCAGCAGGCTCGGGGCGTACACGCCGATCAGGTCCGGATTGTTGAGGCCCACTTCGGTGAGGTTGCCGTTGCCGTCCTTGCCGGTGATCTGGAAGAAACCGGACGGGATTTCCTGCGCTTCGCGGCGCAGTTCGCGCTTCTGGCTGAATGCCTGCACCATCACGCCGAAGGTGCCGTCGTCGTTCTTGTAGTTGAACAGGCCGGCCAGCTGCGGATCGTTCGACTTGGCCTGGTCGGAGCGCACCGCGCCGATCGAGGCCTCGGCGGTGATCTGCTTGGCGAATTCCAGCGGCTTGCGGGTGATGATGTTCACCGAGCCGGTGGTACCGCCGTCCTGCAGCTTGGCCTGCGAGGATTTGTTCACTTCCACCGAGCGCACCAGCTCGGACGGCAGCAGGGTGTAGCTGACGCTGCGGCCGACGTTGCTGCCCTGGCTGAGCACGAACCAGTCGGCCGAGCCGACGCTGTGGCCGTTGATCAGGGTCTGGGTCAGGCTCGGGCTGGTGCCGCGCAGGCTGACGCGGTCGGCTTCGTCGAAGCCGCCTTCGTCGGCGCTGGACGAGCTGATGTTCACGCCCGGCAGGCGCTGCAGGGTATCGGCGACGTTGTGCGCGGGCAGCTTGCCGACGTCCTCGGCGGTGACGACTTCGACGCGCGCGTTGGCTTCGCGCTTGGTGTCCAGCGACTTCTCCATCGAACCGCGGATGCCGGTGACGGTGATGGTGTCCAGGTCGGTCGCCTGGGGCTGCGCATTCTGCGCCTGGGCGCTGAAGGCAAGGCAGCCGGCGATGGCTGCCGAAAGCAGGGTCTTGCGGTGCATGTTGTCTCTCCTCAACATCGGAATGAAAGGCACTGGCGTGCCGCGGTACTTCAGGTCTTGCTGGTGCATCTGTTGCTTATGCTGCGAGGCTTACTTGGCCAACTTTTCCAGATACCAACTGGCCGCGCCGATGACGCCCAGTTGCCCGTGCTCGACCAGCTTCACGGGGATGCGCTGCAGCGCCT
>NZ_WIDL01000046.1:4854-6108 GCF_009496535.1 Stenotrophomonas sp. MYb238 | reverse complement strand
GGGTTGAAGCTGTGTTTCGTCGGCCGCGTGGACGCGCACGGCGCCAGCGTCGGCCTGCGCGCCCTGCCGGCCGACCATGCGCTGGCGGGCGGGCGCGGTACCGACAACCGCGTGGCGATCCACAGCGACCGCTACCGCGACCAGCCGCTGTTGATCCAGGGGCCGGGTGCGGGCGCCGGCGTCACCGCGGCGGCGCTGCTGGACGACGTGCTGGGCATCGTCAACCGCTGAGGGCGGAGGGTCGCGCGCCCAGCTGCACCTGGTTGGCAAACGTGATGGAGGCAGGCCGATGGTCCGGCGCCGGGAGGATTCACCGGCAAGGCCTCTTCGCGGCTGAAGCCGCTCCTACGGGTTCTCGTTGCGGCACGGCAGGCCTTTCGTGGATGCGGCGCTTGCCCTGCGGATGGATTGCGCCGATGCCCCGTGCGGCAGGTCGGGCCCTTACGGGAACCGGGTGGGTGCCAGCCATTGGTCGGCACGATCTTCCCGCCCCCGGAAAGCCTCCGCGCGGACAGCGGTCGAGCGCTGACCCCGGACCCCGGACCACGTCAGCGGGCGTGGGCAGCTTCTCAATGCCGCGCGAATTTTTCGGCGAGAAAGCGCTCGACCTCGGCACGGCCCATGCGTGTTCCGTTGCCGTCGACGACGCTGAAATCGACGCCGTTGTCCCACAGCTGCGGCGCGGCGAGCACGGCGATGTCCTCCGACGCGGTGCGGGACTGCAGGTCGAACAGGCGCTGGTTGAACCCCGCGGCCTGCAGCCAGGCGCTGTAGCTGGAGTCGTGTTCGGTGGCGAACTGGTCCTGGTAATGGCACTCCTCGCGCGCCGGCGAGGGCAGCGCATCGCACTGCGCGTTGCGCTGGTGCAGGCCGATCACCGCATCGGGTTCCATCTGCCGCTGCGCGGCCGCGGCCCAGAGCGCGACGCAGATGCTGGCGCAATGCCCGCGCACGCGCACGGTGAGGTTGTTGCGGCGGACAATCCGCGCCGCTTCCAGTCCGGTGACGGCATAACCGCCGCCGCTGGTGATGTCGATGCGCCGCACCGAGGGCGCCGAATCCAGCGCCGCCTTCAGGTCGTTGGCGAAGTTCCTGCCCACGCCGCCTTCGATGCGCAGCGTATTGCCCTGTTCCTGCACGGACATGCGGGCTTCGCCGATGGTCGCCAGCGTGGTCGATTTCTGGCCGCGCACGACCATCGCTTCCGGCCGCGGCGAGGGCGTGGCGGGCACCGCCGCGGCGGCTTCTGCCGAC
>NZ_WIDL01000046.1:0-4844 GCF_009496535.1 Stenotrophomonas sp. MYb238 | reverse complement strand
CGGCCGGCGCCACCGCCGCCGGCCGCCTGCCGATGAACCAGGCAAGTACCAGCAGCACGATCACCGCCAGCATCAGCCGGGGCAGCGTCAGGCCGCCACCGCTGCGCGGGGCCGCTGGCGTGGCCGTGCGGGGACGTCGCGGCGGTGCCGGTCCGTCGGGTTGTTGTCCGCTCTGCATCCGTAACCCCGAGGCTGCATGGTGATGCGCGATTCTGGTGCGTCGCCGAGAGCCAGCGCAATACGTTGCGGCATGCGCATGACACGGAGGCGGGAGCCGGCCCGTGCGCGTCGCCCATCGGGGCGCGTGCAGACTACGGGGTGGCTTCGCAGCTTATCTCGCCTTCGATGCCGAACATCTCCAGCAGGCCGTTCTCCACCAGCCACCAGGGATCGCCGGTGATGACCGACAGGTCGTCGGGCACGCGCGCGCCGGCGACCGTCTGGTAGGCGATCCAGCCGTTGCGGCCGGAGGTCTTGGCCCGGTACAGCGCACGGTCGGCGAGGGTGACCAGCTGCTCCCAGCCGAGCAGCTGCGGGTGGCTGGGGAACAGCGGGCACTCGATCAGGCCCACCGAAGCGGTGAGGCGATGCCGCTGGCCGTTGCCCAGGTCGAAACTGTGTTCGGCGATGCGCGTGCACAGGCGCTGTCCCAGCCGCGCCAGGCTGCCGCGCGGCAAGGGGCGGAACACGAGCAGGAATTCCTCCCCGCCCCAGCGCGCCACGTAGTCGCCGCTGCGCTTGAGCTCGCCGAGCAGCTGCCCGATCTGTTCCAGCACCCGGTCGCCGGCGGCGTGGCCATGGGTGTCGTTGATCGACTTGAAGTGGTCCACGTCGAGCAGGGCGAACACCACCGCCTCGGTCCCGCCCCGGTAGCCGCCGTCGCGTTCGTAGAACGACAGGTCGGTGGGAATCTGCTGGGACAGGTAGCGCCGGTTGTGCAGGCCGGTGAGCGGGTCGGTGAAACTGATCGCCTTCAGCTGGGCGTTGGCGGCCTGCAGGTCGCGGGTGCGTTCCTGCACCAGCCGTTCCAGCTGCGCGCGCTGGCGCGCGTACCGGTGTCGCAGGCCGAGGTAGCCCAGCCAGATCAGGCCCGCCAGCACCAGCACCGCCAGCAGCCTGAAGCCGAGGGTTTCATGCAGGCGCCGCGGGATCTCCAGGGCGACATGCGCGGCATCGCGCAGCGGCTCGGGATGGCTGAAGTCGGCGACCTCGAAGGTGTAGTAACCCGGCGGCAGGTTGGCGTAGCTGGCGCTGCGCATCGCCGGGTTGTCCAGCTCGCGCCAGTCTTTCTCGTAGCCGGCCAGGCGGTAGCGCAGCAACGGGGTGTGCATCGGCTGGAAGTCGGGCAGGCTGAACTCGAACTTCAGGTCGCGGGCGTCGAGCGGCAGCTTGAGCGTGCCGGGGCCGCCGGCCAGCCGCCGGCCCTGGACCTGCACGTCGTCGATCCGGATCCTGCGCGGCGCGCTGTCCGCGGCCGTGGCCACGTCCACCAGCAGCGCGCCGTCGCGGGTGGGCAGCCAGAGCTGGCCGTCGCGCAGCACGCCGCGGCTGTTGCCCGCGCCGTTGCAGCATTTGTCCTGCTGGCCGCCGGCGCGGTCGGCGCCGGAATTGATCACGATCTGCGCGGCCAGCGGCTGCTCTGGATCGGCCAGCGCCCGGTCCAGCGACGACAGCGGCAGCCGGTAGACGCCGCGCATGCCGGCGACCCACAGGTCGTTGCCGTTCTCGGCCAAGTGGAAGGCGACGTTGGCCGGCAGCTCGCGTTCGCGGTCCAGCCAGTGCCAGCGACGGCCATCGTAGAGACGCAGGCTCTCGCCGTTGCTGGTGCCCAGCACCCAGCGCCCATCCTCCAGTTCAAGGAAGGCGGTGACCGGGGTGTCGTCGGGCAGCCCGGTGAGCCGGCCGGTGGGCAGGATGCGCCCGTCGCGCCACTCGTACAGTCCCTGGTAGGTGCCCAGCAGGATGCGGCCGTCGCGGGTCTCGTGGACGAGGCGGATGCGCGGGTCGGCCAGGCCGTCGCGCTCGGCGTAGCGCGACAGGCGCGTACCGTCCTCGAGCAGGAACAGCCCGCGGGTCGTGGCGAACCACAGCCGCCCGGCACGGTCGCGCACGATGCCGTTGATCTGCGCGTCGCGCAGCGGCGCCAGTGCGGCCGGCTCCTCGAGCCCGCCCTGGCGCAGCACCGCGACGCCGGCGCGCGTGCCGATCCAGACCTGGCCGCGCTCGGGCAGCAGGCTGTAGGCCTCCGGGTGCGGCAGCTGGTTGCCCGGCACGCGGTTCTGGAAGCGTCCGTTGCGCCAGACATCGACGCCGTCGCTGCTGCCGACCCAGACATCGCCATCCGGCGCGGCGGCGATCGACCACAGCAGCGGGGTGCCGAGGCCGTCGGCCTGGCTCAGGCGCCGGGCCCAGCCGTTCCATGCCCGGGTCACGCCCTCGACCATGCTGCCCAGCCAGAGGTTGCCGTCGCGGTCCTCGAAGATTGAGCGGATGGCGATGGCGCCGGGCGTATCGCGGATGCGCTCGGCCGGTTGCCCGGGGCGCAGCCGTTCCAGATATTGCGGGGTGGCCACCCACAGGTTGCCGTCGCGGTCGGCCTGCATCGCCTCCACCGCCAGGGCGTCGGCCGGGCGGCCGGCGGCCGCCTGCCAGCTGTCGTTGTGCAGGCGGAACAGGCCGTGGCGGGGTCCGGCCCAGAGCGTGCCGTCGGCCTGCGCCAGCGCGGTGACCGATGCGCCGCCGGCCATGGCCAGCAGCGGCAGGGTCCGCACCTTGCCGTCGACCACGTGGAATACCCGGCCTTCGCCGCCGGCCCATAGCCCGTCCTCGCGCGCCAGCAGGCTCAGCGCCGGGCCGGGCAGGGCGTGCACGCGCCGCAGCCGCCCGTCCTGCGGCGTGCAGATGCCTTCCGTGCAGCCGACCAGGATGCGGCCGTCGACATTCAGCAGCGCGCTCACCGGCGCCGGCCGGTCGGCCACGGCCGGGGCGATGGCGCGGAAGCGCTCGTCCTCCAGCACCAGCAGCCCCTGCGTGGTACCGATCCACAACCGGCCGTCGTCGCCGGCGAGCAGGGCCAGGATGTTGTTGCCCAGTTCGGGGGCGTCGCGCTGGGTGTAGCGCACGAAGCGCACGCCGTCGAACCGGGCGAGCCCGGTCTGGGTGCCGAACCACAGGTAGCCGGCCGAATCCTGGGCGATGGCCAGCACGCTGATCTGCGGCAGTCCCTGGTCCACTCCCCAGGTATCGGTGACGTAATCGCGGAACGGCTTGCCGGCGTCCAGGGCGGCAGCCGGCAGGGAAACCGCCAGCAGGACCAGCAGCCACAGGCGGGCCAGCAGTGCGGCGCGGGTTGCCAATGCCCGGCATGGATGGCGGATGGTGGATGGATTGTCGATCGAGATTCCCCCTGAATCCCGGACTGCGCGTCAGGTTACCTCGAAACCCTTAGCGGCCCCTCGACTGGCGACTTGAATCCTCAGCCGCATTCAGCATTCGATGACGTTGACGGCCAGTCCGCCGCGGCTGGTTTCCTTGTACTTGTCCTGCATGTCGCGTCCGGTGTCGCGCATGGTCTTGATGACCTTGTCCAGGCTGACCTTGTGCTTGCCGTCGCCGCGCATGGCCATGCGCGCGGCGTTGATTGCCTTGACCGCGCCCATGGCGTTGCGCTCGATGCAGGGGATCTGCACCAGCCCGCCGATCGGGTCGCAGGTCAGGCCCAGGTTGTGCTCCATGCCGATCTCGGCGGCGTTCTCGATCTGCCCCGGCTTGCCGCCCAGGGCGGCCATCAGCCCGCCGGCGGCCATCGAGCAGGCCACCCCGACCTCGCCCTGGCAGCCGACCTCGGCCCCGGAGATCGAGGCGTTCTCCTTGTAGAGGATGCCGATGGCCGCGGCGGTGAGCAGGAAGTCGAACACGCCCTGCTCGTTGCTGCCCGGGCAGAAGCGGTCGTAGTAGTGCAGCACCGCCGGGATGATGCCGGCCGCGCCGTTGGTCGGGGCGGTGACCACGCGGCCGCCGGCGGCGTTCTCCTCGTTGACCGCCAGCGCGTACAGGTTGACCCAGTCCAGGGTGGTCAGCGGGTCGCGCATGGCCGCTTCCGGGCGCGCGGACAGCTCGCGGTACAGCGCCGGGGCGCGGCGATTGACGTGCAGGCCGCCGGGCAGGGTGCCCTCGGAGCGGATGCCGCGGGTCACGCAGGCCTGCATGGCGTCCCAGAGCTCGCGCAGGCCGTCCTTGATCTGGTCCTCGCTGCGCCAGCACTTCTCGTTCTCGAACATCAGCGCGGCGATGCTCAGGCCGCTGCGCGCGGCCTGGGCCAGCAGCTCGTCGCCGCTCTTGAACGGATACGGCAACGGGGTCTGGTCGGGCACGATGCGGTCGTCGGCGGCATCGTCGGCATTGACCACGAAGCCGCCGCCGACGGAGTAGTAGTCGCGGGTGGCGATGACGGCGTCGTTGCCGTCGAAGGCGGTGAAGCGCATGCCGTTGGTGTGGTAGGGCAGCTTCTGGCGCTTGTTCAGGGCCAGGTCGCGCTTCTCGTCGAAGGCGATCTCGTGCTGGCCCATCAGGTTGATGCGCCTGGACGAGCAGATGCGGGCCAGGGTCTCGGGGATGATGTCCGGGTCGATCAGGTTGGGGCGGTGGCCTTCCAGGCCGAGCAGCACGGCGGTGTCGGTGCCGTGGCCGCGGCCGGTCAGGGCCAGCGAGCCGAACACCTCGGCGCGGATGCGCGCCACGTCCTGCAGCCTGCCCGGATCGAGCAGCCAGCGGTGGACGAACCGCTCGGCCGCGCGCATCGGGCCCACGGTGTGCGACGAACTCGGGCCGATGCCGATCTTGAA
>NZ_WIDL01000045.1 GCF_009496535.1 Stenotrophomonas sp. MYb238 | reverse complement strand
CAAGACGAGGCAGACGTAGAGGCCATCTGGCCTCCAAGAGCTCGGCGCCAACGCAGGCGAAACTGGTTGCCCTGGCCTCGAATGGAGTGCCAGAACCCGTTGGTGTGCTGGAGGAGGCGTTTTCATCGCTGGAGGATGCCCGGGCGGCTACGTCAAGCGCTGCCATCGATGCCTAGGTCGTAGTCTATGACGTTGACACAGCCATCGGTCCAGAAGAGTTCATGCAGGAGCTTCACGAGAACAACTTCGACAGTGAAATGACTCTGGCCCAGTTCAAAAAGTCGGTGCACCTGGTGACCAAGGCGTGGTCGGCTACTGACGGTGCCACCGTAAACGTGACGCTAGAGGTAGACGACCGGGCGATGGCGAAACTTGATGTAGGACGTGTTTACATTAAGTGGTTTTCGTTCCGATGCCGATCACAGGTCCGCACCTATGCCTGCCACAGATGCGTGGGTTTCGACCACAAGGTCAGCGAATGCAGGCAAAAGGACAATGTTTGCCGCCAGTGCGGGCAACAAGGCCACACCGCGGCAAAGTGCCAAAACCCGGTGGACTGCCGGAACTGCCGTCACAGAGGGCAACCTTCGGGGCATTATATGCTCTCGAATGCTTGCCCGATATACGGAGCGTTGCTAGCGAGGGTGCAAGCTAGACATTAATGTTTAGCTTCATCCAAGCGAACTGTGGCCGAGGCAGAGCTGCGACCATCGAGCTCGGAGTCCGACTCAGGAGATCGGAGTTAATGTTTGCTCTGGTGCAGGAGCCGTATCTTGGCGGGGATGAAATGGATGTGCTGCCTGAAGGAATGAGGGTTTTCACCGACCGGCGAGGGAAGGCAGCCATCCTAGTGGATCATCAGGAAGCCATCTGCATGCCAGTGGAAACCCTCACCACAGATTATGGCGTATGTCTGGTCGTTAAAGGGAGTTTTGGCTCAATCTTCCTTTGCGCCGCATACTGCCAGTTCGATGCACCTCTGGAACCGTACCTCCGGTACATGGATGCGGTCCTGCTGCAGGCCAGCAGAACCCCCGCAATCCTGGGCCTCGACGCGAATGCAGTGTCCCCCATGTGGCTTAGCAAACTCTCTCGTCATGCCGAGGGGCAAGCTAACTACAGACGGGGTGAGCTGCTGTCAGAGTGGATGCTGGAGGCAAGAGTCGCCGCCCTAAACCAGTCAACAGAGGTGTACACGTTCGATAATCACAGAGCTACTAGTGATATCGACGTGACAATCGTCAATGAGGCAGCATCTATGTGGGCCACATATGAGTGGAGAGTGGACGAGTGGGAATTGAGTGACCACAACATCATTACTGTTGTGGCCGAACCAACTACCGCGCGCGCAGTTGAGAGCATAGCTCCTGTGCCGTCCTGGAACTTCTGCAATGCACGTTGGCGATTGTTCAAGGAGGAAATGGTGAGTAGAACAGCCGAACTTCCGGAAAACTTTTCAGAGTCGCCGTTGGACCAGCAAGTTTCGACCCTGCGCAGTATAGTACATAGTGTATGTGATATTGCGCTGGGAAGGAAGTTGACTCGATCGCCCAGCAGGAGAGCACGTTGGTGGACTGCCGACCTCTGCGCTGCAAGGCGCGAAGTCCGAAGACTTCGTCGCCTGCTCCAAGATGGAAGGCGTCGAGATGACGATGCCGCTGTAGAGCTTGTAGTGGTCGAGCTGAGGCGTGCCTCAGCCAACTACAAGAAGCTCATTGGGAGGGCGAAGATGGATGACTGGAAACGCTTCGTGGGAGATCATGCCGACGACCCATGGGGGCGCGTCTACAAGATTTGCCGAGGCCGCAGAAAGTGCACGGAGATTGGGTGCCTCCGCGTGAATGGCGAGCTGATCACTGATTGGGGTGACTGCGCACGAGTGCTCCTCCGCAATTTCTTCCCAGTTGCGGAGTCCGAAGCACCGACTGCCATCGCGGAGGAAGTCCCACCGGCCCTCGAAGTATTCGAGGTTGATACATGTGTTGCCCGGCTGAAGAGCAGGCGCTCTCCCGGGTTGGACGGCATCAATGGCACTATCTGCAAGGCAGTCTGGCGCGCCATACCCGAGCACCTAGCATCATTGTTTTCCCGATGCATCCGATTGGGATACTTTCCAGCCGAGTGGAAGTGCCCACGAGTCGTCTCGCTGCTCAAAGGGCCAGATAAGGACAAGTGTGAGCCCTCCTCATATAGAGGAATATGCTTGCTACCAGTCTTTGGTAAGGTGCTCGAGGCCATCATGGTGAATCGTGTGAGAGAAGTTCTTCCGGAAGGCTGCAGATGGCAATTTGGATTTCGCCAAGGACGATGTGTGGAGGATGCTTGGAGGCACGTGAAGAGCAGTGTTGGCGCCAGCCCGGCGCAATACGTGCTCGGCACATTCGTGGACTTCAAAGGAGCATTCGACAACGTCGAATGGAGTGCTGCACTCTGCCGACTAGCCGACTTGGGATGCCGGGAAATGGGCTTGTGGCAGAGCTTTTTCTCCGGCCGAAGAGCAGTGATCCGAAGCAGTTCCGGTACTGTGGATGTACCGGTAACTAGAGGCTGCCCGCAGGGATCAATCAGCGGCCCATTTATCTGGGACATACTGATGGATGTACTGCTTCAGCGTCTCCAGCCGTATTGCCAGCTGAGTGCATACGCGGATGACTTGCTGCTTCTCGTCGAGGGAAATTCCCGAGCTGTGCTAGAGGAAAAAGGAGCGCAACTAATGTCCATCGTAGAAACGTGGGGAGCGGAAGTTGGCGTTGCCGTCTCGACCAGCAAGACGGTAATCATGCTGCTGAAAGGTGCCTTGAGACGTGCGCCTACGGTGAGGTTTGCTGGAGCGAACCTTCCGTATGTGCGTAGCTGTCGGTACCTTGGCATCACGGTCAGTGAAGGAATGAAATTCCTCACGCACATAGCTTCGCTTCGCCAGCGGATGACCGGAGTCGTTGGAGCATTGGCGCGTGTGCTTCGAGCCGACTGGGGCTTCAGTCCTCGAGCCAGGCGGACCATATATGACGGACTCATGGCACCTTGTGTGCTGTTTGGTGCCCCGGTATGGTATGACACCGCGGAACAAGTAGCTGCCCAGAGGCGACTAGCCTCCTGCCAGAGGCTAATCCTGCTTGGATGCCTTTCGGTATGCCGAACAGTGTCCACAGTGGCACTGCAGGTACTTGGTGGAGCTCCCCCGCTTGATCTGGCTGCTAAGTTATTAGCGGTCAAATACAAGCTAAAACGTGGATTCCCGCTGGAGGAGAACGACTGGCTTTACGGCGAGGACATTGCGTGTCTAAGCTGGGAGCAGAGGAAGACTCGCCTAGAGGAGTGTTTAATCCAGAGTTGGCAGAACAGATGGGACGACGACAGCGAACCAGGACGGGTGACGCATAGGTTTATCCCATACGTCACTCTTGCCTATCGGGATCCAAGTTTTGGATTCTCGATGAGGACGTCTTTCCTGCTTACAGGGCACGGGTCGTTCAATGCATTTTTGCACGGGAGAGCCCTCAGCGATACCACTGCTTGCGCATGTGGAGATCCATATGAGGACTGGATGCACATTTTGTGCGCTTGCCCCCTATATGCAGATCTGCGGGACCTAGATGGACTTGGAGTGCAGCGCCTTGGCGAAAACTGGATCTTCGAGAGAATCCTGGATGATCAAGAGAAGACTCAACGGCTGGCAATGTTCGCGGAAGAAGTGTTCCTGAGGAGGAGGGGCGTTTAGCTCAACATCTTTGCCGTGTGGTTAGCGGGCGAGAATACTACCACAGTCCGCTGTTGCTTGTCGTAAGAGACGACTAATACAGCGATAGGTTCCTCTAACCATGCTTGTCGGAGCAAAAGGGGGAGGCCCACCGAGCCTCTTTTCGGTACCACGGGTTGAGCAGCTATCCAAGACTGCTCATTGAGGTAGGCCCCCTGGTGGGAGTATCGTGGTGGCTGTGGTTGGTACCCATATCGCGGGTAGAGCCTTCATGCTCGACGTTTGAGTTACGGTGCTGGTTGCGCAAAACTCGGGTGCTGAGACCCAGAGATCAGTAGAGATTTTAGGTAGATCTCGCTCCTCAGCAAGGGGGAGTGCTTGCCCGGCAAGCAAGTACTCGAATTGCTACCGGGGTGGTCGCTATGTACATAGCTATAGCTTCTAGTCCGGGACGCTTGTCTGGCGTATCCAGACACATGCACCATATGCTCACTTGTGGGTGTATAGGGTGCCGTGGTTGTAATCCCTTCAGTGTGGAACACGCCACGTAAAACAAGTTCGGAGGGATCCGAAAAGCATACATTGTCCCTATCTACTATCTAGCGAAACCACAGCCAAGGGAACGGGCTTGGAATAATTAGCGGGGAAAGAAGACCCTTTTGAGCTTGACTCTAATCTGGCAGTGTAAGGAGACATAAGAGGTGTAGAATAAGTGGGAGATATTAGACCTCGGTTTGGTATCGTCAATGAAATACCACTACTCTTATTGTTTCCTTACTTACTTGATTAAATGGAACGTGTATCATTTCCTAGCCATTATACGGATATATTTATTATATCTTATGGTATTGGGTTTTGATGCAAGCTTCTTGATCAAAGTATCACGAGTTTGTTATATAATCGCAAACAAATTCTTTAATAAAACGATGCATTTATGTATTTTTGATTTGAAAATTTGGTATAACTCCAATTACTCAGGTATGATCCAATTCAAGGACATTGCCAGGTAGGGAGTTTGACTGGGGCGGTACATCTCTCAAATAATAACGGAGGTGTCCCAAGGCCAGCTCAGTGCGGACAGAAACCACACATAGAGCAAAAGGGCAAATGCTGACTTGATCTCGGTGTTCAGTACACACAGGGACAGCAAAAGCTCGGCCTATCGATCCTTTTGGTTTAAAGAGTTTTTAACAAGAGGTGTCAGAAAAGTTACCATAGGGATAACTGGCTTGTGGCGGCCAAGCGTTCATAGCGACGTCGCTTTTTGATCCTTCGATGTCGGCTCTTCCTATCATTGTGAAGCAAAATTCACCAAGCGTTGGATTGTTCACCCATGCAAGGGAACGTGAGCTGGGTTTAGACCGTCGTGAGACAGGTTAGTTTTACCCTACTAATGACAAAACGTTGTTGCGACAGCATTCCTGCGTAGTACGAGAGGAACCGCAGGTACGGACCAATGGCACAATACTTGTTCGAGCGAACAGTGGTATGACGCTACGTCCGTTGGATTATGCCTGAACGCCTCTAAGGTCGTATCCGTGCTGGACTGCAATGATAAATAAGGGGCAATTTGCATTGTATGGCTTCTAAACCATTTAAAGTTTATAATTTACTTTATAAACGACAATGGATGTGATGCCAATGTAATTTGTAACATAGTAAATTGGGAGGATCTTCGATCACCTGATGCCGCGCTAGTTACATATAAAAGCATTATTTAATACAATGACAAAGCCTAGAATCAATTGTAAACGACTTTTGTAACAGGCAAGGTGTTGTAAGTGGTTGAGCAGCTGCCATACTGCGATCCACTGAAGCTTATCCTTTGCTTGATGATTCGATATAAAATAAATGGTTGCCAAACAGCTCGTCATCAATTTAGTGACGCAGGCATATGATATTGTGTCCCTATCATATAATTAATATAAAGAATTTAAAGAATTTTATCAAGAGTAGCCAAACACCTCGTCATCAATTTAGTGACGCATATGATATTGTCCCTATCATATAATTAATATATAAAGAATTTAAAGAATTTTATCAAGAGTAGCCAAACACCTCGTCATTAACTACTATAATAGGTAGGCAGTGGTTGCCGACCTCTCATATTGTTCAAAACGTATGTATTCATATGATTTTGGCAATTATATGAGTAAATTAAATCATATACATATGAAAAAGGCAGTGGTTGCCGACCTCTCATATTGTTCAAAACGTATGTGTTCATATGATTTTGGCAATTATATGAGTAAATTAAATCATATACATATGAAAAAGGCAGTGGTTGCCGACCTCTCATATTGTTCAAAACGTATGTGTTCATATGATTTTGGCAATTATATGAGTAAATTAAATCATATACATATGAAAAAGGCAGTGGTTTCCGACCTCTCATATTGTTCAAAACGTATGTGTTCATATGATTTTGGCAATTATATGAGTAAATTAAATCATATACATATGAAAATTAATATTTATTATATGTATAAGTGAAAAATGTTGAAATATTCCCATATTCTCTAAGTATTATAGAGAAAAGCCATTTTAGTGAATGGATATAGTAGTGTAAGCTAGCTGTTTTACGACAGAGGGTTCAAAAACTACTATAGGTAGGCAGTGGTTGCCGACCTCTCATATTGTTCAAAACGTATGTGTTCATATGATTTTGGCAATTATATGAGTAAATTAAATCATATACATATGAAAATTAATATTTATTATATGTATAAGTGAAAAATGTTGAAATATTCCCATATTCTCTAAGTATTATAGAGAAAAGCCATTTTAGTGAATGGATATAGTAGTGTAAGCTAGCTGTTTTACGACAGAGGGTTCAAAAACTACTATAGGTAGGCAGTGGTTGCCGACCTCTCATATTGTTCAAAACGTATGTGTTCATATGATTTTGGCAATTATATGAGTAAATTAAATCATATACATATGAAAAAGGCAGTGGTTGCCGACCTCTCATATTGTTCAAAACGTATGTGTTCATATGATTTTGGCAATTATATGAGTAAATTA
>NZ_WIDL01000044.1 GCF_009496535.1 Stenotrophomonas sp. MYb238 | reverse complement strand
CACGGCCCCTGCCCCGAGCACCGGCGCAGCTTCGCCCCCGTCCGCGACTGCCTCCCCCCCACCCCGTAGGAGCGGCTTCAGCCGCGAAGGGGACTTGCCTGGGTCGCCTGTTCCAAGACCAAGCCTGTTGCACCTCACTCCCCTACCCGAGCAGCGCCACTACCCTGGTAAGCAACGACCTGCCACGCATTCCCGTAGGAGCGGCTTCAGCCGCGAAGGGGCCTTGCCAGATCGCCTGTTCCAAGGCCAAGCCTGTTGCACCTCACTCCCCTGCCCGAGCAGCGCCACTAGCTGGGTAAGCAACGGCTTGCCACGCATTCCCGTAGGAGCGGCTTCAGCCGCGAAGGGGCCTTGCCGGGTCGCCTGTTCCAAAACCAAGCCTGCCGCGCCCCACACCTCTGCCCGAAGCAGCGCCAAGACCCAGTGCATAACTGCCTGCCGCACATGCCGTAGGAGCGGCTTCAGCCGCGAGGGGGCCTTGCCTGTTCCGCAGGGCATGACTTCGGAAACCTGTTACCTCTCGGTCCGGAACCGTGCAAGTCCTTGGGTAAAGCCCCTCGCGGCTGAAGCCGCTCCTACCGTGCGGGGCTGCGTGCGGCGCCTGTCAAGCTTGTTCCATGCGCCCCCCGCCGCTACCCTGCCGTGTCATCGCAGTGATCCGGCATGAGCACTCCCCGCTTCGTCCATCTCCACGTCCACACCGAATTCTCGATGGTGGACTCCACCATCCGCGTCCCGGCCAAGCCCGACCAGGCCGATCCGAAGAAGGCCAAGCAGGCCAACCTTCTCAGCCGTTCGGTGGAAATGCGTGCGCCGGCGCTGGCGGTCACCGACCTGAACAACATGTTCGCGCTGGTGAAGTTCTACAAGGCCGCCGAGGGCGTGGGCATCAAGCCCATCGCCGGCGCCGACGTGCTGATCGCCGAGGACGGCCACGACCCGTGGCGCATGACCCTGCTGTGCCGCGACCGCGAGGGCTACCTGAGCCTGTCGCGCCTGCTCAGCCGCGCCTGGCTGGAGGGCCACCGCCCCGAGGGCGGCGTCGCCGTCCACCCGCAATGGCTGAAGGACGGCTGCCACAACCTGTTCGCGCTGGCCGGGCGCCAGAGCCTGGCCGGGCGCCTGGCCGGCGAAGGCCGCCACGACCTGGCCGAGCAGCAGCTGGCCGACTGGCAGCGCGTGTTCGGCGACGGCCTGCACCTGGAACTGACCCGCACCGGCCGCGACGGCGAGGAGGCCTTCAACCAGTTCGCGCTGATGGCCGCCGGCCAGCGCGGCCTGCCGGTGATCGCCAGCAACGACGTGCGTTTCCTTGAGGAAAAAGACTACGACGCGCACGAGGCGCGCGTGTGCATCTCCACCGGCCGCGTGCTCGACGATCCCAAGCGCCCGCGCGAGTACAGCCGCGAGCAGTACCTGAAGTCACCCGCGCAGATGTGCGAGCTGTTCGCCGACATCCCCGATGCGATCGACAACACCCTGGCGCTGGCGCAGCGCTGCAACGTCGAGATGCGGCTGGGCACCTACTTCCTGCCCAACTACCCGGTGCCCGACGAGGAGACGCTGGATACCTGGATCCAGAAGATGTCGCGCGACGGCCTGGCCGAGCGCCTGGAAAAGAATCCGCTGGCCCCGGGCAAGACCCGCCAGGACTACTTCGAACGACTCGAGTTCGAGCTGGACACCATCATCAAGATGGGCTTCCCCGGCTACTTCCTGATCGTGGCCGACTTCATCCAGTGGGGAAAGAACCAGGGCATCCCGATCGGCCCGGGCCGCGGTTCGGGCGCCGGCTCGCTGGTGGCGTGGGCGCTGAAGATCACCGACCTGGACCCGCTGCCGTACAACCTGCTGTTCGAGCGCTTCCTCAACCCCGAACGCGTGTCGATGCCCGACTTCGACATCGACTTCTGCATGGACCGCCGCGACGAGGTGATCGACTACGTCGCGCGCAAGTACGGCCGCGAACGCGTCAGCCAGATCATCACCTACGGCACCATGGCAGCCAAGGCGGTGGTGCGCGACTCCGGCCGCGTGCTCGGCTTCCCGTACGGCCTGGTCGACGGCGTTTCCAAGCTGATCCCCAACATCCTGGGCATCGGCCTGAAGGACGCGCTGGGCAAGGGCAAGGAAGGGCCGGATTCGGAAATGGCCTCGGCCGAGCTGATCCAGCGCTACCACAGCGAGGACGACGTCCGCGACCTGATCGACCTGGCGCTGCAGCTGGAAGACCTGACCCGCAACGCCGGCAAGCACGCCGGCGGCGTGGTGATCGGGCCCGAGCCGCTGTCCGAGTTCTGCCCGCTGTACGCCGAACACGACGAAGGCAGCCTGGGCAGGAACCCGGTCACCCAGTTCGACAAGAACGACGTGGAAGAAGTGGGCCTGGTGAAGTTCGACTTCCTCGGCCTGCGCACGCTGACCATCATCGACTGGGCGGTGAAGGCGATCAACGTCCGCCACGCGCGCGCCGGCATCCCGCCGGTCGATATCGCCGCGATCCCGCTCGACGACGCGCCCACCTACAGGGACATCTTCGCCAACGGCAACACCGGCGCGGTGTTCCAGTTCGAATCCTCGGGCATGCGCCGCCTGCTGAAGGACGCGCGCCCGGACCGCTTCGAGGACCTGATCGCGCTGGTGTCGCTGTACCGCCCCGGCCCGATGGACCTGATTCCCTCGTTCAACGCGCGCAAGCACGGGCAGGAGGAGATCATCTATCCCGACCCGCGCACCGAGGCCATCCTGAGCGACACCTACGGCATCATGGTGTACCAGGAGCAGGTCATGCAGATGGCGCAGATCGTCGGCGGCTACTCGCTGGGCGGCGCCGACCTGCTGCGCCGCGCGATGGGCAAGAAGGTGCCGGCCGAGATGGCCAAGCACCGCGAGATCTTCCGCGAGGGCGCGGCCAAGGGCGGCGTCGACGGCCCCAAGGCCGACGAGATCTTCGACCTGATGGAGAAGTTCGCCGGCTACGGCTTCAACAAGTCGCACGCTGCCGCCTACGCGCTGGTCAGCTACCAGACCGCCTGGCTCAAGCGCCACTACCCGGCCGAGTTCATGGCCGCGACCCTGTCCTCGGACATGGACAACACCGACAAGGTGGTCGGCTTCCTGGCCGAGGTGCGCAACCTCGGCCTGAACGTGGAACCGCCGCGGGTCAACGCCTCGGCCTACATGTTCGAGGCCTCCAGCGCCGACACCATCCGCTACGGGCTGGGCGCGATCAAGGGCGTCGGCCAGGGCGCCTGCGAGGCGGTGGTGGCCGAGCGCCAGCGCGGCGGCGAATACGCCTCGCTGCTGGATTTCTGCACCCGGGTCGAATCGGCCAAGCTCAACCGCCGCACCCTGGAAGCGATGATCCAGTGCGGCGCGCTCGACGGCCTGGGCCGCAACCGCGCCTCGTTGATGCTGCAGCTGCCCGAGGTGCTCAAGGCCACCGACCAGATGGCGCGCGAGAAGGCGTCCGGCCAGAACTCGCTGTTCGGCGCGCCCGACCCGGTCAACGCCGCCGCGCAGCTGGACCTGCCGGAAAGCCGCGAATGGCCGGTGGCGCAACTGCTCAATGGCGAGCGCGAGACGCTGGGCTTCTACCTCAGCGGCCACCCGTTCGACCCGTACGCCGACGATGTCAAGGAACTGGTCGGCACCGACCTGGGTGCGCTGGACAAGCTGGTCGCGCCGGCGCCGCCGCCGCGCGACGGCGAGAAGCGCAGCTGGCGCCAGGAGGCGCAGGTGATCCTGGCCGGCATGGTCGTGGGCGTGCGCCGCAAGGGCGACAGCCAGGTGTTCGTGCAGTTGGAGGACGGCAGGGGCCGGGTGGAATGCAGCGCCTTCTCCGATGGCCTGGCCGAGTTCGGCCAGCTGATGACCAAGGACCGCATCCTGGTGGTCAAGGGCGGCCTGCGCGAGGACGAGTTCAACGGCGGCTACGCCCTGCGCATCCGCCAGTGCTGGGATTTCGAGCAGCTGTGCGCCGACCACGCGGTGCGGCTGTCGCTGCGCGTGGACGGCCGCGGCGGTCCCATCTGGCAGCGCATCGAACCGCTGCTGGCCACGCACCGCCCGGGGCGCACGCCGATCCGCCTGGACCTGCTGCTGAAGGGCAAGGACGGCGGCGTCGCCGGCATGCTCGACCTCGGCGGCAGCGGCGCGGTACGGGTCAGCACCCAGCTGCTCGACGCCCTGCGCGAGGACCCGGCGGTGCGCCGGGTCAAGCTGGCCTACAGCCCGCCTTGGGCCAGCTAGAGGTCCGGACGGCCGCGTACGGGTCCGGCCGACGCGTTCGGCTACACTTTCCCACTTTCATTCAAGACGGTTTCCGATGAATCCGAATTACCTCGATTTCGAGCAGCCCATCGCCGATCTGGAAGCCAAGATCCAGGACCTGCGCAGCGCCAGCGCAGGCCCGGCGGTCAATGTCGAGGCCGAGGTCCGGGCACTGGAAGACAAGCTGCGCCTGCGTACCGCGCAGATCTTCCGCAACCTGTCGTCCTGGCAGGTGCTGCAGGTGGCGCGCCACCCGTCGCGCCCCTACACCATGGATTACATCGGCATCTTCTGCGACGAGTTCCAGGAGCTGGCCGGCGACCGCGCCTTCGCCGACGACAAGGCGATCGTCGGCGGCCTGGCCCGCATCGGCGGCCGCCCGGTAATGCTGATCGGCCACCAGAAGGGCCGCGACACCAAGGAGAAGATCCGGCGCAACTTCGGCATGCCCAAGCCGGAGGGTTACCGCAAGGCGCTGCGGCTGATGAAGATGGCCGAGCGCTTCGGCCTGCCGGTGCTGACCCTGATCGACACCGCCGGCGCGTGGCCGGGCATCGACGCCGAGGAACGCGGCCAGTCCGAGGCCATCGCCCGCAACCTGATGGAAATGGCCGAGCTGAAGGTGCCGGTGATCTGCACCGTGATCGGCGAGGGCGGCTCCGGCGGCGCGCTGGCGCTGGGCGTGGGCGACCGCACCGTGATGCTGGAATACAGCGTCTATTCGACCATCAGCCCGGAAGGCTGCGCCTCGATCCTGTGGAAGGACGCCGGCAAGAGCAAGGAAGCGGCCGAGCAGCTCGGCATGACCGCCCCGCGCCTGAAGGGCCTGGGCCTGATCGACAAGGTCGTGCGCGAGCCGATCGGCGGCGCCCACCGCAATCCGAAGCAGATGGGCCGGCGCCTGAAGGCGGTGCTGCTAAACGAACTGGACGCGCTGGAAAAGCTGCCGGTCGACGAACTGCTGGCCAAGCGTTACGCGCGCCTGCGCGGCTACGGCGCCTACGAGGCGGCGTAAGCCCGCTTCCCCCGCGCTGAAGACGAAAGGCCGGCATCCGCCGGCCTTTTCGTTTCAACCGAAGGGGCAGGCCAGCCAGCCGCGGCTCAGAACGGCTTGGCCAGCACCAGGTAGACGATGGCGATGAACAGCAGCAGCGGCAGCTCGTTGAACCAGCGCAGCGTGCGCGACGACGGCAGCGCCCGGCCCTTGGCCACGCCCTTGAGCCAGCGCCCGGTGAAGATGAAATAGACCAGCAGCAACGCCACCAGCCCCAGCTTGGCATGCAGCCAGCCGGCGGCCCCGGGCGCGACCATGGTGCGGAAGTCGGGCAGGAAGCGGTAGCCCAGCCACAGCACCAGCCCCAGCAGGAAAGCGAGGCCGAACATGGCGTGGCCGAAGCGGTACAGGCGCCGCCCCATCAGCTGCAGGCGCTCGCCGACCTGCATCTGCCCGGCGGTCTCGGCGAGGTTGACCAGGATGCGCGGCAGGTAGAACACCGCCGCCATCCACGCCACCACGAACACGATGTGGAAGGTCTTGACCCATTCGTACATGCGCAGCTCCGCGGCGTTAGGATGGGCGCCATTTTCGCCCATCCGCTCCCGACACGCACATGCAGGAAAAGCAGTACGACGCGGCCTACTTCCAGCGCTGGTATCGCCGCGGCGACATCGGCGGTCCCGCGCGGCTGGCGCGCAAGGTGCAGCTGGCCGTGGCCACGGCCGAGTACTACCTGGAGCGCCCGGTCCGCAGCGTGCTCGACGTCGGCTGCGGCGAAGGCGCCTGGCGCGCACCGCTGCTGAAACTGCGGCCGAAGCTGCGGTACATGGGCTTCGACGGCAGCGAGTACGCGGTGCGGCGCTACGGCCGCACCCGCGACCTGCACCTGGCGCGCTTCGGCGATTTCCAGTGGCTGCGCCCGTGCGCGCCGGTGGACCTGCTGGTGTGCTCGGACGTCATGCACTACGTGCCCGACCGCGAACTGCGGCAGGGACTGGCCGGCCTGGCCGAACTGTGCGGCGGCGTGGCCTTCCTGGAGACCTTCGCCGCCGAGGATGAATTCCACGGCGACCACGACGGTTTCCAGCCGCGCCCTGCGCGCTGGTACCGGCGCCAGCTGCGCGATGCCGGCTTCCGCGCGGCCGGCTCGCACTGCTGGCTGGGTCCGGTGCTCGGCCAAGACGTAGCCGCACTGGAAAGCTCCCCCTGAAAGCCGGGTGCCGGCCGCTGGCCGGCAACTTCGCACTCCGGGCGCCAGTTCCGCAGGCGGCACTGCGCCTTAACGCCGCCCGCGCCGGTTTACGCTATGCTGCATGGCACCATATGACCATACATATTGCCCGGCATGCTCTATCAACTGCATGAGATGACCCGCAATCTGCTGGCGCCCTGGGTCCACCAGGCGCAGGCCAACGCGGCGTTCTTCAACAACCCGGGGCACTGGTGGTCGTCCATGCCCGGCGCCGACCGGCTGGCGGCGGTGAACGAGCTGTTCCACCGCATCGGCAAGGACTACGAGAAACCGGAGTGGGACATCCACGAGCTGGAGCTCGAGGGCGAGGTCGTGCCCATCGCCCAGCTCACCGAGATCGAGAAGCCGTTCTGCCGGCTGCTGCGCTTCAAGCGCCACAGCAACGACAGCGCCCGGGTCGAAGCCCTGCTCGCCCAGCCGGTCGTGCTGGTGGTGGCGCCGCTGTCCGGCCACCACGCCACCCTGCTGCGCGACACCGTGCGCACCCTGCTGCGCGACCACCGCGTCTACGTCACCGACTGGGTCGATGCGCGCATGGTGCCGGTGGAAGAAGGCGAGTTCGGCCTGGACGACTACGTCGAATACGTGCAGGAGTTCATCCGCCACCTCGGCGCGGCGGACCTGCATGTGGTCAGCGTCTGCCAGCCGACCGTGCCGGTGCTCGGCGCGGTGTCGCTGATGGCCAGCCGCGGCGAGCCCACCCCGCGTTCGCTGGTGATGATGGGCGGCCCCATCGACGCCCGCCGCAGCCCCACCGCGGTCAACAACCTGGCCACGCGCAACCCGCTGTCGTGGTTCGAGAACAACGTCATCCACAGCGTGCCGGCGCCGTACCCCGGCCAGGGCCGCCGCGTGTACCCCGGCTTCCTGCAGCACGCCGGCTTCGTGTCGATGAACCCCAGCCGCCACCTGATGTCGCACTGGGATTTCTACACCGACCTGGTCAAGGGCGACCTGGACGACGCCAACGCCCACCGCCGCTTCTACGACGAATACAACGCGGTGCTGGACATGCCCGCGCGTTTCTACCTGGACACCATCCGCGTGGTGTTCCAGGAATTCCTGCTGCCGCGCGGGCAGTGGCATGTGCGCGGCGAACGCGTGGACCCGTCCGCGATCCGCGACACCGCGCTGCTGAGCATCGAAGGCGAGCTGGACGACATCGCCGGCCTCGGCCAGACCGAGGCCGCGCAGGCACTGTGCACCGGCATCCCGGCCGCGCGCCGCAGCCACTTCATCGTCGAGGGCGCCGGCCATTACGGCATCTTCAGCGGCCGCCGCTGGCGCGAGGTGGTCTATCCGAAGGTGCGCGACTTCTTCAGCGCGCAGTCGCAGCCGGCGGCCGCGAAGAAGCCGCGCAAGACCGCCGCCAGCAACGTCACGCCGCTGCGCCGTCGCGCGCAGCGCTGAGCGGCCACGCTCAGTAGTCGTAACGGAACATGACGCCCAGCGTGCGCGGCCGCAGCCGGTTGCCGATGCCGGCAGCGGTGCGGGCGTTGAGCGCGCCGTTGTCGTCGGTCAGGTTCTCGCCGTACAGGTAGCCGGACCAGCCGCTGGGCGACTCCAG
>NZ_WIDL01000043.1 GCF_009496535.1 Stenotrophomonas sp. MYb238 | reverse complement strand
TGCGCCGATGGTAGTGTGGCTCAAGCCATGCGAGAGTAGGTCATCGCCAGGGTTTTTATCCCCAAACCCCCGCTGCTTGCGCAGCGGGGGTTTGCTTTTGGGCGGAATGGAAATGGATTCTTGGTGTCCTGCACTCTGCGCCGCAGCGAACACCTGCAGGTTTGGCCGCTGGGCCGGTACAGGATCCTCACAAGCAAAGACAGGCGGGGTGCAGCCCTGGCGGTGGACCATGCCGGCCGCGCATACGACAACGGCGCCAAAAGGCGCCGTTGCTTCAATCCCATCACTCGAACGCGAAGATCACACCCGGCCGAATACCAGGGTGGCGTTCGTACCGCCAAAACCGAAGCTGTTGGACATCACCGTGTCCAGCTGCGCCTCGCGCGTCTGACGCAGGATCGGAAAGCCCTCCGCACGCTCGTCCAGCATGCCCCGCGCCGCCGGCGATGACGAAACCACCGCGGTTCGCGTCATAGGGACGCGACGCGTAGGCCGGTGTGTCGTTGAAGCCGGTGGACAGCGCGCCCATGGCGTCGAACATCACGCTCATCGATCAGTGCAGGTCCTCGCCGCCGCCGGCAAACACGATGTCCTGCGCGCCGTGGCCGATCAGCTCCGCCGCCGCGCCGATGCAGTGTGCCGACGTGGCGCACGCCGCGGACAGCGAGTAGCTCACGCCCTTGATGCTCAAGGCAGTGGCCAGGTTGGCTGAGACCGTCGAGCACATCGTGCGCGGCACCATGTACGGGCCGACCTTGCGCACGCCGCGGTTGCGCAGCAGATCGGCCGCTTCCACCTGCCACTGGCTGGAGCCGCCCCCGGAGCCGGCGATCGATGCCGTTGCCGCGTACAGAAAAGCAACGGCGTCAGCCGCGCCGGGTGCGCTCGCTGGCGGCAACGGCCCAGCGCGCCGCGAGATTGGGTGCCGTGATGCATACCGCCTCGTCCGTCACCGTCGTCACCGCGCGCTCCAGCAGCTGGATGTCCGCTTCGTGCTGGCGCGCCACGTGCGGGTCCTCGAAGAAGATGGCCCGTTGGCAGCGGCCTTCCAGCACGCGGTCGGCTATCTGCGCATCGCCGCCGAGCGGGCCGCTCTGGAAACGGTGGATCCACTCCTGGTCGCGGGGCCAGCCGCGGCTCCAGGCCAGTTCGTTGAGACGTTGACCGGTGGTGCCGGTGCCGATGCGCTGGCCGAACCGCGAGAGCACGTCGAAATGCTCGGCGGCGAATGCCAGCATCTGCGGTTTGCGGGCGTCGTGCGCAATCAGCGCCAGGGTCTGGCCGTCGAAGTCATGCAGGTCGTCTGCACCCGGATCGGCGGGCAGGCCGGCATGGATGCGCTCCATTTCGACCCAGTCGCGGGCGCTGGCGACCGTGGAGATGAAGGGTTTGCCGTGGATGACGCATTGCCGCTTCAGGGCGATGGCCTCGGGGAATACCGATGACGGATCCACCGGGTCGATCAGGTAGATCGCGCCATCGAGCGTGCGCTCGGGCGAGCCCATGCCCACGATCTCGGCGACCAGTTTCATCAACCCGCCTTCGCGGCCGTTCGGGTAGCGCTCCAGGCCGGGCAGGCCGCCTGGTGGCAAGGCGGCGACGATGGCGTCATGGGTACGGCCAACGGCGCGCAGTTCGATGCCAAGCTCGCGGATGCCGTTGACGCTGGCGCGCAGCCAGCGGAACAGGGCGGCATCGGCGCGTTCGTGGTGCAGGCGGTTGGCGGCCAGGCCGATGCGCATGGGAATCTCGCTGGAATTGGGGAACTATGAGTCTACGTGTTGGAGATGACGGTGCTCTGGAGAAGCCGAGCATGCGTAGTCATGCATCGGGTGCTTTCCTCTCGCCCCGCCCCACGCGAGGGCGTTCGAGTGGGGACAGATCGGTGGCTCGCGAACTGGCCCCACCCGACGGGAGAGAACCTTTGCCGCCCAGCACGCTCGCCACCGCGAAGCCGGGGCCTCGATCGCATGCACCTGTGGCAGACAGGTCGTACTTGAGGTTGTAGCCGCTGAAAGCACGGCTCAATGCAGCAGCAGCTTGATGATGCTGGCCGCGGCGTCGCGGCCTTCGGCCACCGCGGTGACCACCAGGTCCGCGCCGCGCACTGCGTCACCGCCGGCAAACAGTTTGGAGTTGTGCGTCTGGTACGGCAAACGGCCGGAACCGCCGGCAACGATGCGGCCGTTGCCCGTCGCTTCCACGCCATGCGCCGCCAGCCACTCCGGCAGCGTCGGCGAGAAGCCGAAAGCGATGATCACCACGTCCGCTTCCAGCAGCGATTCGCTGCCTTCGATCGGTTCGGCATTGCGGCGGCCGTTCGCGTCGGGTTCGCCCAGGCGCGTCTCCACCACGGTCACGCCGATCACTTCGTCGTCGGCGCCGGCTTCGATGGCCAGCGGCTGGCGGTTGAACAGGAAGCGCACGCCTTCCTCGCGGGCATTGGCCACCTCGCGCGCGGAGCCGGGCATGTTGGCCTCGTCGCGGCGGTAGGCGCAGGTCACGCGTGCGGCGCCCAGGCGGATCGCGCTGCGCACGCAATCCATGCCGGTGTCGCCGCCGCCCAGCACCACCACGCGCTTGCCGTTGAGGTCGGGCAGGGCGATCTGGTCTTCCCAGCCGGCGATGGGCCGGCCGTGGGGATCGTCGCCGCTGACGATGCGGCTGTTCTGCACCAGGAACGGCAGCGCCGGCAGCACGTTCTTCAGGTCCTGGCCGATCAGGCCGCCGTCGGTGTAGCGGTAGGCGCCGGTGCCGAGGAACACCGCGTCGTAGTCGGCCTGCAGCTGCTCGACGGTGATGTCGCGGCCGATCTCCACGCCCAGCCGGAATTCCACGCCCATGCCCTCGAGGATCTCGCGGCGGCGCCCGATCACGTCCTTGTCGAGCTTGAAACTGGGAATGCCGAACTGCAGCAGGCCGCCGATCTGTTCATAGCGGTCGAACACCACGGCCTGGATGCCGGCGCGCGCCAGGCGGTCGGCACAGGCCAGCCCGGCCGGGCCGGCGCCGACGACGGCCACGCGCCTACCGGTCGGCTGCACGGCATGCAGGTCCGGCTTCCAGCCGGTGGCCAGCGCGGTATCGACGATGTACTTCTCCACCGCGCCGATGGTCACCGCGCCGAATTCCTCCAGCGTGCAGCTGCCTTCGCACAGGCGGTCCTGCGGGCAGACGCGGCCGCACACTTCCGGCAGCGGGTTGGTCGAATGGCACAGCGTCGCCGCTTCGTGGATGCGGTCTTCCTGCACCAGCTGCAGCCACTGCGGGATGGCATTGTGCACCGGGCACTTCCAGCTGCAGTACGGGTTGCCGCAGTCCAGGCAGCGGCCGGCCTGGTACTGCGCCTCGGCCTTGTCGAACCTGCCGTACAGCTCGCCCCAGTCGCCGGACGTGCGCAGTTCCACCGGAATGCGCTGCGGCATGGTGCGGGGGAGATCGAGGAACTGGAAGGCTTGCTTGCGGCTCATGGGGGAATCTCGGCTGGCGCATCCGGCAGGCGGATGCCTGGTCTGGCTTTCGTAGGAGCGGCTTCAGCCGCGAAGGGCCTTGCCAGAAAGCATCGCGACTGAAGCCGCTCCTACGTGGATCTGGTACGGCGTCAGGCGGCGTTGCGCAGGGCGGCGGCCAGCGATTCGATGCTGGCGGCCTTGGGTTTGACCAGCCAGAACTTGCCGACGTAGTCGCGGAACTCGTCCAGGATCTGCTGCGCCCAGATGCTGCCGGTCAGTTCGCGGTGGCGGCCGATCAGGGTGTGCAGGTGCTGGCGGTAGTTCTCGAAGCCCTCGGCCGAGATGCGGTGGATGTCGATCAGCTCGTGGTTGTAGCGGTCCACGAAATCGCGGTCGATATCCAGCACGTAGGCCAGGCCGCCGGTGAAGCCGGCACCGAAGTTGAGGCCGACCTTGCCGAGCACGGCGACGATGCCGTCGGTCATGTACTCGCAGCAGTGGTCGCCTGCGCCCTCGATCACCGCCAGCGCGCCGGAGTTGCGCACGCCGAAGCGTTCGCCGGCGCGGCCGGCGGCGAACAGCTCGCCGCCGGTGGCGCCGTACAGGCAGGTGTTGCCGACGATGGCGGTATTGCGCGCCTCGAAGCGCGCGCCGCGCGGCGGACGCACCACCAGCCGGCCGCCGGCCATGCCCTTGCCGACGTAGTCGTTGGCTTCGCCTTCCACTTCCAGGTTCAGGCCGCCGACGTTGAACGCGCCGAAGCTCTGCCCGGCAGTGCCGCGGAAACGCAGGTTCAACGGCACCTGGTCCATGCCGTGGTTGCCGTGCGCGCGGGCGATGGCGCCGGCCAGGCGCGTGCCCACCGAGCGGTCGGTGTTGTGGATCAGGAAGCGGTGGTCGCCGCCGTGCTTGTGCGCGATGGCGTCGGCCAGCAGGTCGTCCATCTGCGTGGCCAAGCTGTCCGGCGATTGATACAGGCGCTGCGCTGCGCAATGCGAACCTTCGTAGCGGGCCGGTGCGAG
Source organism: Stenotrophomonas sp. MYb238 (assembly GCF_009496535.1). GTDB lineage: Bacteria > Pseudomonadota > Gammaproteobacteria > Xanthomonadales > Xanthomonadaceae > Stenotrophomonas. The sequence continues at coordinate 7,384 of NZ_WIDL01000043.1, read as the reverse complement.
CAGGCGCGACAGGTCGACCTTGACGCCTTCGCGCGGCGACACTTCCAGCTGCTCCAGCAGATCGGTACGGCCCACGATCTCGTCCAGCGAACGCGCGCCCAGGTACGACAACCACCCGCGCACTTCCTCGGCCAGCAGGCGGAAGAAGTTCTCCACGCGCTCGGGCAGGCCGGTGAAATGGCCTTCGCGCAGGCGCTCGTCCTGGGTGGCCACGCCGGTGGCGCAGTTGTTGAGGTGGCAGATGCGCAGGTACTTGCAGCCCAGCACGATCATCGGGCCGGTGCCGAAGCCGAAGCTGTCCGCGCCCAGCAGCGCGGCCTTGACCACGTCCAGCCCGGTCTTCAGACCGCCGTCGGTCTGCAGGATGGTGCGGCCGCGCAGGTCGTTGCCGACCAGCGCCTGGTGCGACTCGGCCACGCCCAGTTCCCACGGCACGCCGGCGTAGCGGATCGAGCTGATCGGCGAGGCGCCGGTGCCGCCGTCGTGGCCGGACACGGTGATCAGGTCGGCGCCGGCCTTGACCACGCCGGCGGCGATGGTGCCGACGCCCGCGTGCGACACCAGCTTCACCGATACCAGCGCGTCCGGGTTGACCTGCTTGAGGTCGTAGATCAGCTGCGCCAGGTCCTCGATGGAATAGATGTCGTGGTGCGGCGGCGGCGAGATCAGGCCGATGCCCGGCTTGGCGTAGCGCAGCCGGGCGATCAGCTCGTTGACCTTGTGGCCGGGCAGCTGGCCGCCCTCGCCGGGCTTTGCGCCCTGGGCGACCTTGATCTGCAGCACCTCGGCGTTGACCAGGTACTCGGCGGTGACGCCGAAGCGGCCGGAAGCGACCTGCTTGATCTTGCTGCGCTTGTCGGTGCCGTAGCGCACCGGGTCTTCGCCGCCCTCGCCGGAATTGGAGCGGCCGCCGAGGCGGTTCATCGCGATGGCGAGCGCTTCATGCGCTTCCGGCGACAGCGCGCCGAGCGAGATGGCGGCGGTGTCGAAACGGCGGAACAGCGCCTCGGCCGGTTCCACTTCGTCCAGCGGCACCGGCGTGGCGGCGGGCCTGAGCTGCAGCAGGTCGCGCAGCGCCGAAGCCGGGCGCGAATGCACCGCGTCCATGTACGCGCGCCAGTCCTCGGCCTTGCCGGTGCGCGCGGCGCGCTGCAGGGTCAGTACCACGTCCGGGTTGTACATGTGGTACTCGCCGCCGTGCACGTACTTGAGCAGGCCGCCGACTTCGGCCGGAGCCAGTTCGTTCCACGCGCGCGCGGTGAGTTCGCGCGCCTCGGTATCCAGGCGCGCCAGGTCGACGCCGCCGATGCGCGCGGTGGCATCGGGGAAGCACAGCCGCACCACGTCCGGGTCCAGGCCGATGATCTCGAACAGCTGCGCGCCGCGGTAGCTGGCCACGGTGCAGATGCCCATCTTGGAGATGATCTTGCTCAGGCCCTTGTAGATGCCCTTGCGGTAGCTGCGCCCGATCTGCGAGACCTCGCCGCCCTTCTTCAGCAGCAGGATGCCGCGCCGGCCCATGTCGAACAGGGTCTGGTAGGCCAGGTACGGGTACACCGCGGTGGCGCCGAAGCCGAGCAGGCAGGCCATGTGGTGCGCGTCGCGCGCGGTGCCGGTCTCGACGATCAGGTTGACGTCGCAGCGCAGGCCCCGCGCCGACAGATGGTGGTGCACCGCGCTGGTGGCCAGCAGCGCATGCACCATCGGCCGGTCGGGCACCGGGTAGCGGTCGGACAGCAGCAGCATCACCACGCCCTCGCGCGCGGCCTGCTCGCACTGCGCGCAGATGCGCTCGATGCCGGCCTTGATGCCCTCTTCGACACTGTAGGACAGGTCGATCAGGCGGTTGCGCTCGACGTACTGCTCCATCTTCAGCAACTGGCGCAGCTTGCGCTGGCTCAGCACCGGCGAATTGAGGATGACGTGGTTCACCGTCTCCGGGCCGGCATGGAAGATGTTGGTCTCCCTGCCGAGCTGGGTAGTCAGCGACATCGCGCAGTCTTCGCGCAGTGGGTCGATCGGCGGGTTGGTGACCTGCGCGAAGGCCTGGCGGAAATAGTCGTACAGCGGCCGGGTGTGGCGGCTGAGCACGGCGATGGGCGTGTCGTCGCCCATCGAGCCGGTCGCCTCCTGCCCGGTCTCGGCCAGCGGCCGCAGCACCTGTTCCACCTCCTCGGAGGTGAGCTGGAACAGCTTGTGGTAGCTGCGCAGCGTGGCTTCGTCGAAAGGTTCTTCGGCCAGCGACGGGTCGATCAGTTCGGTCTGCAGGTAGGTCACGCCCTGATGCAGCCACTGCTTGTACGGCGCACGCGCGCGGTTGATGCGGTCGATGGCGTCCGAGTCGAGCAGGTCGCCGCGCTTGAGGTCGATGGCCATCATCTGGCCCGGGCCGAGCTTGCCCTTGCGCACGACGCGCTCGGTCGGCACTTCCCACACGCCGGCCTCGGAAGCGACCAGGAAATGGCGGTCGGAGGTGAGCATCCAGCGCGCCGGGCGCAGGCCGTTGCGGTCCAGCGTGCAGGCCGCGAAGCGGCCATCGCAGGCGACGATGCCGGCCGGGCCGTCCCACGGCTCGCTGTTCAGGCCGTAGAACTCGTAGAACGCGGCCAGGTCGGCATCCTTGAACTCCAGCGACTGCGTCGCCGGCGGCACCAGGATGCGCAGCGCCTGGATCAGCTCCATGCCGCCGGCCACCATCAGCTCGAGCATGTTGTCCATGCTCTGCGAGTCCGAGCCGTGCATCGAGATCACCGGGTCGAATTCGGCGATGTCGAACCGCGGCGTCTTCCACACCTTGCTGCGCGCCTGCGCCCAGTGGCGGTTGCCCTCGATGGTGTTGATCTCGCCGTTGTGGGCGAGCAGGCGGAACGGATGCGCCAGCGGCCAGCGCGGCATGGTGTTGGTGGAGAAGCGCTGGTGGAACACCACCACGCTGGAAGCCAGTTCGTGGCGCTGCAGGTCGGGGTAGAAGGTGCTGAGCTTGTCCGGCAGCACCATGCCCTTGTAGCTGATGGCGTCGGCGCTGAGGGTGGTGACGTAGTAGTCGGCGACGTCGCGCAGTGCCTGTTCGCTGCGGCGGCGCGCCAGGAACAGCGCCAGCGCGAACTGTTCGGCGCTCTGGCCGGCGCCGGCATCGACGAAGACCTGCTCGATCTCCGGCAGCGTGGCGCGCGCCAGCTCGCCGCAGACGCCCGCGTCGGTGGGCACCACGCGCCAGCCGCGCGGCTGGCAGCCGGCAGCGCGCAGCTGCGCGTCGAGTTCATCGCGGCAGCGCTGCGCGGCCTGCGCGTTGTGCGGCAGGAACACCACGCCGGCGGCGAAGTTGGGCCCGAGCGCGATGCCCGCTTCCTCCGCCAGCCGCCGCAGGAACACGGTGGGTTTGCGCAGCAGCAGGCCGCAGCCGTCGCCGGTGAGGCCGTCGGCGGCGACGCCGCCGCGATGGGTCATGCGCGAGAGCGCGGCGATCGCGGTATCGACAAGGAGGCGGGAGGGCTGGTCGTCCAGCTGCGCGACCATGCCGAAACCGCAGGCGTCGCGTTCGTCTTGCGGGTTGTAGAGCCCCTGGCGATTGCGGAGGGTCATCTGTGCCTCGTGGTGCGCGGGTGAGCGGCGACACCTCTCCCTCGTCCACCGCGTCACACCATGCACGGCCGTGTTGCTGACGCGTGCACGGCATGCCCGTCACTGGAGCGCAACGTTGAGGCCACCGGATGCGCTCGACTAGATCACAGTTGTTGCGGTGCCGCAACGCATGGTTGCGGCAGCAACCAAAGCCTTGTCCTGCAAGGCTTTGGCCGGGTTTCCGTCAGCCGCAGCGCACGCCGCTGACGAGGTTCTTGTCGTCCACTTCGATGTTCAGGCGCTCGCCCAGGAATTCCATGGTGATGGGCTGGTTGGGCTTGAGCATGCGCACCTTGGCGGCGCCGGCGTCCTGCCTGGCCTGCTCGGCCAGTTCCTCGGAATACGGCTGGCCGACCAGGCCTTCGACCTGGCTGGCGTCGCAGGTACCCACCGGTGGCGGCGTGGTGGCGGCGGCCTGATCGGGCGTGGCGGCGGCATCGGCGGCCTGCTTGGCCTGGTCCAGGGCCTGTTCCTGCTCCTCGGGCGCCGGTCCGGTGCAGGCGCCCAGCGCGAACACGAGCGAAAGCGTGGCGATCAGGGCGGTGGGGCGGCGCAGGGCGCGCGGCATCGTCGGGATTCGCATCGGAACTCCAGTGCGTTGAGAGACGCGGCAAGCATATCGCCTGGTTTCCGGTGTGTATCGTCGCAGCGCGTCATCCGGCCGCGCGCGTCAGCGGGATTTCAGCCGCAGCGCAGCGCGGTGATGCCGTTGTTGCGGCCGACCTCGATGGTCAGGCGGTCGCCGCCGGAGGTGGCGCTCGCCGGCGTGACCGGCGTGGGTGCATCGCTGCGGACCGTCTGCACGTGCAGGCTGTCGCTGTCCACGCGCGCGCGTTCGATCGTGCCCGGCGATGCGGCCAGGCCGGTCGCGCCGATCACCCTGTCGGTGTGGCATTGGCCGGAGATGACGCCGTCGATGGGCTGGACGCTGGCGACGGGCGCGCTGCTGCAGGCGCTGGCGGCCAGCGCGACGGTGCCGGCAAGGATCAGGGTGCGGTACATGGCGGACTCCACGGCGAAGGGCGACGTGCCGAGCCTGCCGCCGCCGCCGTGTGCGGACGATGAAAGCCGCCCGCGACGGCGATGCCCGCCGATAATGCGTGATCGCCGCGCGCGGAGTGGATCGATGTCGCAACAGGAAGACTGCAGGATCGTGGTGCTGGGTGGATACGGGCATTTCGGCGCGCGCATCGTGCGTGCGCTGGCCGCCACCCCGGGCATCGCCGTCATCGCCGCCGGGCGCCACCCGCAGCGGGCGGCGGCGAACCTGTCCGGCGTGGACATGGCGCGGGTGGAATGCCGGCGGCTGGACGTGGACGACCCGGATTTCGCCCGCGACCTGCGCGCCACCGGCGCCGCCCTGGTCATCCATACCGCCGGCCCGTTCCAGGGACAGGGTTACGACGTCGCGCGTGCCTGTCTGCAGGCGGGCATGCATTACATCGACCTGGCCGACGGCCGCGACTTCGTGCGCGATTTCCCCGCGCAACTGGATGCGGTCGCACGCCAGTACGGACGCAGCGCGATCAGCGGCGCCAGCACCCTGCCGGCGCTGTCCAGCGCGGTGGTCGATGCGCTGCGTGGCCGTTTCGACGCACTGCAGTCCATCGATATCGTGATCGCGCCGGCGCAGGCCACGCCGCTGGGCATGGCCACGGTGCGCGCGGTGCTGTCCTACTGCGGGCAGCCGTTCGAGTGCTGGATCGACGGCCGCTGGCAGCGCGTCGTCGGCTGGGCCGATCCGCAGCCGGTGGCGTTCGCGCGCATCGCACCGCGCCTGGCCTCGCCCTGCGACGTGCCCGACCACGACCTGCTGGTGCAGCGCTATCCGGGCGTGGCGACGGTGCGTTTCCGCGCCGCGCTGGAATTGCCGCTGCTGTCACGCGGCCTGGCCGCCATCGCCTGGCTGCGCCGTCGCGGCCTGCCGCTGCCGATGGCGAGGCTGGCTGGCGCCTTCGCCCACGCCGGGCGCTGGTTCGACCGGTTCGGCACCGACCTGGGCGGCATGCGCGTGACCCTGCGCGGCCAGCGCGATGGCGTCGCCCACCGTATGCACTGGGATCTCACCGCGCCGATGCTGCACGGGCCGGAGATTCCCACCTTCGCCGCGGTGCTGCTGGCGCGTCGGCTTGCGCGCGGCGAACCGCTGCCGGTAGGCGCGCATGCCTGCCTGGGCCTGCTGGACCTGGCCGCGTTCGAGGGCGAATTCGCCCGCTGGCGGATCGACAGCCAGGTGTCCGAGGACGGCACCACAACCTGAAGCGTTCAGCCTGGCGAAGGTCGGAGTGCCATCCGGGCTATTGACTACATTTGTAGTCATGTCTACCGTGGCGACAAATGTAGTCACGGAGTCGACCATGCGCCGCAAGACCATCGGGGACCAGGAGCTGGCCCTGCTGCAGTACATCGGGGAAAACGCGCCGGCCAGCGTAGGCGAAGTCGCCGCTGGTTTCGGCGAGGCGCGGGGGCTGGCCCGCTCCACCGTGCTGACCATGATGGAGCGCCTGCGCACCAAGGGTTACCTGCAGCGCGAGCAGCACGAGGGCGTGTACCGCTACCAGGCCACCGCCGAGCAGCAGGAGGTGGTGAGCAGCGCGGTCGGCAGCTTCGTCGAGAAGACCCTGCAGGGTTCGATCTCGCCGTTCGTGGCGTGGATGTCGCAGAAGGCCGAGGTCAGCGACAACGAGCTGGCCGAACTGGAAGCGCTGGTCAGCAGGCTGCAGTCGCAGCGCCGGGAGGACTGAGCCATGGATTCCTTGCTCGAACTGCTCGGTAACCGCCTGCTCGCCACCAGCGTGCAGACCGTGCTGTTGACCGCGCTGGTGTGGCTGCTGTGCCGCTGCGTGCGGCGCCTGCCGGCCGCGACCCAGTGCGGGCTGTGGTGGCTGGTCGCGCTGCAGGCCGTGCTGGGCCTGTTGTGGGCCGCGCCGCTGGAGCTGCCGGTGCTGCCGGCACCGGACGCCATGCAGCTGGTGCCGCAGGCCGCCGCCGCCGCGCCGGCCGCAAGCGCGGCGCCGCTGGTGGTGATGACGCCGCTGCCGCTGGAAAGCGGCTGGTCGTGGCTGCACGTGGCGATGGCGCTGTGGCTGGCCGGCGTGGCGGTGATGGCGCTGCGTACCGCACTGGCATGGCGCGACAGCCGCAGGCTGCTGCGCATGGCGCGCCCCTGCGACGACCTGCGCCTGGACGCCGCGCTGCAACTGGCGGCCGAAGCCCACGGCCTGCGCCGCGCGCCGCGGCTGATGCTCAGCGCGGCCATCGACTCGCCGCAGCTGGTGGGGCCGTGGCGCCCGGTGCTGCTGCTGCCGGCGCGCAACCTTCGGCGCATGGGGGACGACGACCTGGACATGGCCCTGACCCACGAGCTGGTGCACCTGCAGCGCCGCGACCTGTGGTGGGGCCTGCTGCCGGCGCTGGCCCAGCACCTGTTCTTCTTCCACCCGTTGCTGCATCTGGCGGTCCGCGAATACGCGATCGCCCGCGAAGCGGCGGTCGATGCCGCCGTCGTCGCCGGCGACCGCCATTGCCGCCAACACTACGGACGCCTGCTGCTGCAGCTGGGCGTCGCTCCCCGGCCCGGCGCCGGCCTCGCCAGCGCCTCGCCCACCTTCCTCAGCCTCAAGCGGAGACTGCTCATGCTGCAGAACACGTCCTCCTTCCCGCGCATGGGCGCGGGCCTGATCGTCGCCGCCGTGGCCCTGGTCGGCGTGCTGCCGATGCGCCTGGTCGCCATGCCGGTGCCGCGGGCACCGGCGGCGGGGCG
>NZ_WIDL01000042.1 GCF_009496535.1 Stenotrophomonas sp. MYb238 | reverse complement strand
TGGTCGGGGAGACAGGATTCGAACCTGCGACCTCTACGTCCCGAACGTAGCGCTCTACCAGACTGAGCTACACCCCGCGAAGGAGGCGGAAAGATACTCTCCGGCACGCATTCTTGCAATACCGGAAAGCGCGATCGCTATCGCTTCGTTTCGATCCTGCGCTGTTCGCGGGCCTCGAACCACATGCCGTTGAGGATGGCGACGGTGGAAGCCAGGCCGACACCGAGTATCCAGGCGAAGTACCACATGGGAAGACTCCTTCAGAAGGCGCGCGATGGGCGCGCGTGGTGGTCAGTACGCATTCGGGTTGTCGCCCATTTCGTCCAGCGTGGTCTTGCCCTTGAGCACGCGGTACACCCACAGCGTGTAGGCCACGACGATGGGCAGCAGCAGCGCGGTGGCCAGCAGCATCACCCACAGGGTCAGGTGGCTGGAGGAGGCGTCCCAGGCGGTCAGGCTGGAGCCGGGCTGGCTGGAGGAGGGCAGCAGGAACGGGAACAGCGCGAAGCCGACGGTGAGGATGATGCCGGCGATCGAGGCGCCCGATGCGACGAAGGCCAGGCCGCCGCGGCGCGCGCGCAGCAGCAGCGCGGACGCCAGCGCGCCGAGCAGGCCCGCGGCCGGCGCCAGGATCGTGGCTGGCATGGTCGTGTAGTTGTGCATCCAGCCGCCGGCGCCGGTGACCTGGACGGTCTTCAGCAGCGGATTGCTGGCACCGTCGGTCACCACCTGCGAGGTGATGGCATAGCCGGGCAGGCCCAGCGCGACCCAGGCGCCGCCGGCGGCGAACAGCACGAAGCTGGCCAGCGCGGCGATGCTGCCCAGGCGCGCGGCGCGTTCGGCCACCGGGCCGTCGGTCTTGAGCACCAGCATGGCCGCGCCGTGGGCGACCAGCATCGCCACGCTGAGCAGGCCGGCAAGCAGCGCGAACGGCGTCAGCAGGCCGAAGAAGCCGCCGGTGTAGAACACGCGCTGGCTGTCGTCGAAGTGGAACGGCACGCCGAGCAGCACGTTGCCCACGGCCACGCCCATGATCAGCGCCGGCACGAAGCCGCCGACGAACAGGGCGCGGTCCCAGTTCTCGCGCCAGGTCTGGCTGGGCAGCTTGCCGCGGTACTTGAAGCCGACCGGGCGCAGGATCAGCGCGAACAGGATCAGGAACATCGCCAGGTAGAACCCGGAGAAGCTCACCGCGTACAGCGGCGGCCACGCGGCGAAGATCGCGCCGCCGCCGAGGATCAGCCACACCTGGTTGCCTTCCCATACCGGGCCGACGGTGTTGATCACCAGCCGGCGTTCGTCGTCGGTCCGCGCCACGAACGGCAGCAGCGTGCCCACGCCCAGGTCGAAACCGTCCATCACCGCAAAGCCGATCAGCAGCACGCCCAGCAGCAGCCACCAGATCACGCGCAGCGTGGTGTAGTCCAGAAGAATGAAGTCCATGGGAGTCTCCTTGCCTCAGGCCTGGCCGGACGCTGGCGCGGCGGCGTGCGGGGATGCCGGCGGCTGCAGCGAGGGCAGGATCGCGTCCGGGCCCTTGGCGATGGCCTTCAGCATCAGCTTGATCTCGATGATCATCAGCACCGTGTACAGGGCGACGAAGCCGGTCAGGGTCAGCAGGATCTGGTGCAGCGCCAGGCCCGAGGCCGCGTAGAAGGTGGGCAGCACGCCGTCCACCGCCCACGGCTGGCGGCCGTACTCGGCGACGAACCAGCCGCACTCGATCGCGATCCACGGCGCCGGCAGCGTCCACAGCGCGATCTTCAGGAAGGTGCGCTTGCTCTGGAAGTTGTTGCGGCACGAGTAGTAGAACGCCACCGCGAAGAAGGCGATCAGGTAGAAGCCCAGCCCGGCCATGACGCGGAAGGTCCAGAACAGCGGCATCACGGTCGGCACCGTGTCCATCGCCGCGCGCGAGATCTCCTCCGGCGTCGCGTTGAGGATGTCGTCGCGGTAGCGCTTGAGCAGCAGGCCGTGGCCCAGGTCCTGCCAGTGGCGGTCGAACATCTCGCGCGCCTGCATATCGTTGCGGTCGGCGCGGATGCGTTCCAGCGCGCCATAGGCCAGCTGGCCGCCGCGGATGCGGTGTTCGGCGCGCTCGACCAGTTCCAGGATGCCGGGAATGGGCTGGTCCAGCGAGCGGGTCGCGATCAGCCCCATCAGGTAGGGAATCTTGATCGCGTAGTCGTTGCGGTGGGTTTGCTGGTTGGGAATGCCGAAGGCGGTGAAATCGGCCGGCGCCGGCTCGGTCTCCCACATGGCCTCGATCGCGGCCAGCTTCATCTTCTGGTGCTCGCTGGCGGCATAGCCGCTCTCGTCGCCCAGCACCACCACCGACAGCGAGGACAGCAGGCCGAACGCGGCGGCCACCGCGAACGAGCGGCGCGCCACGTCGTGGTGCCGGTTGCGCAGCAGGTAGAAGGCGCTGATCGACATCACGAACACCGCGCCGGTGACGTAGCCGGCCGAGACCGTGTGCACGAACTTGGCCTGCGCCACCGGGTTGAACAGCACCGCCATGAAGTCCACGACTTCCATGCGCATGGTTTCGGGGTTGAACACCGCCCCGACCGGCAGCTGCATCCAGCCGTTGGCGATCAGGATCCACAGCGCCGACAGGTTGGTGCCCAGCGCCATCAGCCAGGTGACCGTCAGGTGCTGCACCTTGCTCAGGCGGCTCCAGCCGAAGAAGAACAGGCCGATGAAGGTGGCTTCCAGGAAGAACGCCATCAGGCCCTCGATGGCCAGCGGCGCGCCGAAGATGTCGCCGACGTAGTGGCTGTAGTACGACCAGTTCATGCCGAACTGGAATTCCATGACGATGCCGGTGCCCACGCCCATGGCGAAGTTGATGCCGAACAGCACGCCCCAGAACAGCGTCATGCGCCGCCAGACGTCCTTGCCGGTCATCACGTAGACGCTTTCCATGATCGCGATCAGGAAAGACAGTCCCAGGGTCAGGGGAACGAACAGGAAGTGGTACATCACTGTCAGCGCGAACTGCAGGCGCGACAGATCTACGACGGTCGTGTCGATCATGGCCTGGCTACCTTTCGGGTTTGGTGCATCATGGGGGCGATACGGGGGAAGTGTTGTGAATTCTCGGTAATGAATGGTGATCCCGCCCTTGACCTGGATCAATGCGACATGGCGTCGCAGCGGTGAACGTGCGGCGCGCGGATGCGATCATGCGCGCGCCGATGAATCGATCCTTCCCTGCAGGTTGCCCGTCTTGAGTGAGGCTTCACCCCCGGCCGACGCCGCGCGCCAGCAGCGCCGCCGGCATGAGCAATGGCTGTCCGCGCTGGCCGGGACGGTGCGCGGGCGGCAGCGGGTCGCGGCGCTGGCGGCATGCCTGTCCGGCGCACTGCTGGTCGCGCAGGCCGGCGCGGTCGCCTGGCTGATCCAGGGCGCGCTTGTCGAGCATCGCCCGCTCGCGCAGCTGGGCCCGGCATTCGGCGCGCTGGCGCTGGTCCTGTTGCTGCGCAGCGCGCTGGGCGGCCTGTCGCAGAAGGCCGCCGGCGAAGTGGCCGACGCCGCGCGCCTGGCGCTGCGTGGCCAGGTCTACCGGCGCCTGCTCGGCAAGGGGCCGCTGTGGCTGCGCCGGCAGCGCAGCGGCGAACTGGGCGAACTGCTGCTCGCCCATGGCGACGCCATCGAGGGCTACTACGCCGGCTACCAGCCGGTGCGCGTGGAGGTCATGGTGGTGCCGCTGCTGATCGTCGCGGCGGTGGCATGGGTCGACTGGACCGTGGCCCTGATCCTGCTGTGCACCGGGCCGCTGGTGCCGGTGTTCATGATGCTGGTGGGCTGGGGCGCCGAAGCCGCCGGCCGCGAGCAGCTGCAGGAACTGGCGCGCATGGGCGGGCATTTCGCCGACCGCATCAAGGGCCTGGGACTGCTGCGCCTGTATGGACGCGGCGAGGACGAACTGGCCGGCGTCGCCGGCGCCGCCGAAGGCGTGCGCGTGCGCACCATGAAGGTGCTGCGCATCGCCTTCCTGTCCTCCACCGTGCTCGAGTTCTTCGCCTCGGTGAGCGTGGCGATGGTGGCGCTGTACCTGGGCCTGAGCTACCTGGGCATGCTGTCGCTGCATGCCACGGTGCCGACGCTGGGCACCGGCGTGTTCTGCCTGCTGCTGGCGCCGGAGTTCTACGCGCCGCTGCGGCGGCTGGCCGCGCACTACCACGACCGCGCCAACGCGCTGGCCGCCGCCGGCGAGGTCGAGCGCCTGCTGGAGGGCGGCGGCGAGCCGGCGGACGCCGCGACGCCGGCGGTGGCGGTGTGCGCACCGGAACCGGCGCAGGCGCATGCGCCGCTGCTGGTGGCCGAGTCGCTGGTGCTGCGCCCGGTGGGCGCCGGCCACGATGTGTTGACGGATTTCTCGCTGGACATCCAGGCCGGGCAGCGCCTGGCCCTGGTCGGTCCCAGCGGCAGTGGCAAGAGCACGCTGCTGGAGGCGCTGGCCGGCTGGTTGCCGCTGCGCGGCGGGCGCATCGCGCGGCGCGAAGGCGTGCGCGTGGGGTATGCCGGGCAGCGCCCGTATCTCTTCCATGGTTCCATCGCCGAGAACCTGCGTCTGGCCGATCCCGGCGCCAGCGATGCGCGGCTGCGCGCGGTGGCCGAGGTGGCGCAGGTGATGCGTTTCGCCGGGCAGTTGCCGCGTGGGCTGGACACGGTGATCGGCGAGCGCGGCTTCGGCCTGTCCGGCGGCGAGGCGCGGCGCATCGGGCTGGCGCGGTTGCTGCTGCGCGATCCGGACCTGCTGCTGCTGGACGAACCCACCGCCTTCCTCGATCCGCAAACCGAGGCCGACCTGCTGCGGTCGCTGGCCTGTTTCACCCGCGGCCGCGCGGTGCTGATGGCCACGCACAGCGCGGCGGCGATGCGGTGGGCCGATCGCGTGGTGCGGCTGCACGACGAGGCGCGCGCATGAGCGGCGACGATTCCCTGCGCGCGGTGTTCACGCGGCACCGCTGGCGCCTGCTGGGCGCGGTGGTGCTGCTGCTGGTGACGATGCTGGCCGGCGTCGGCCTGCTGGGGCTGTCCGGCGGCTTCCTGACCGCCGCCGCGCTGGCCGGCGCGCTGGGGGCGGGCGCCACGTTCAACTTCTTCTCGCCCTCGGCCGGAATCCGCACGTTGACCCTGGTGCGCATCGTTTCGCGCTACTTCGAGAAGCTGGTCGGCCACGACGCCACCCTGCGCATTGCCCGCGACTTGCGGGTCTGGTTCTTCCGGCGCGCACTGCCGCTGGCGCCGGCGCGCCTGGGCGGCACGCGCACCGGCGAACTGCTGGCGCGGCTGATGTCCGACATCGGCGAGGTCGACGGACTGCTGGTGCGGGCGCTGGGGCCGTTGCTCGCGCTGGCCGGCATCGCGCTGGCGGCGATCGCGGTCGCCGCGTGCATCCATTGGCCCGCGGCGGCGCTGCTGCTCCTGCTGTCGCTGCTGGTCGGCATCGGCGTGCCGGTGCTGGCGGTGCGCCACGGCGAGGCCGGCGAGGTGGAGCGTGCGCGTCATCGCGCCCTGTTGCGCACGTTGGCCTACGAGGGGCTGGAAGGCGCCGCCGACCTCACCGCCCTGGAAGCGCGCGAGGACTGGCGTGGCCGCGTCGATGCCGCGGCGCACCAGCTCGCGGCGGACGACCACCGCCGCCGCGGCCGCCTGATCGCCGGCAACGTGCTGCATTCGACCTGCGCCGGCCTGGGGCTGCTGGCGATGCTGTGGCTCGCGCTTTCCGCCTTCCAGCAAGGCAGGGTGGATGCGCCGCTGGCGGCCACGCTGGTGTTCCTGACCGTGGCGGTGCTGGAAGTCGCCGCCGGCTGCGGCCTGGCCTGGCAGGCGCTGCAGTCGGCACGCGTATCGGCGGCGCGGCTGCAGGCCATCGTCGAACAGCCGCCATCGGTGGCCGACCCCGCGCAGCCGCGGCCGTTGCCGGAAGAGGCCACGGTCTCGTTCGAGCGGGTGGTGTTCGCCTGGCCGGGGGAAACCCGCCCCCTGCTGGATGGCATCGACCTGCAGCTGCGGCCCGGCGAGCGCATCGCGATCCGCGGCGACAGCGGCTGCGGCAAGACCACGCTGTCGGCCCTGCTGCTGCGGCTGTGGGATCCGCAGCACGGGGCGGTGCGCTACGGCGGCGTGGACCTGCGCGAGGTGGCGCAGGACGACTGGCATCGGCGCATCGCCTGGTTGCCGCAGGGCGCGCCGGTGTTCGCCGGCAGCATCGCCGACAACCTGCGGCTGGGCGATCCGCAGGCCGACGAAGCGCGGTTGTGGGCGGTACTGGAACAGGTGCGGCTGGGCGACTGGGCGCGACGGCAGGGCGGGGTGTCGGCATGGGTCGGCGAGAACGGCGCCACCCTGTCCGCCGGGCAGGCGCGCCGCCTGGCGATGGCGCGCGCGCTGTTGCGCGACGCGCCGCTGATGGTGCTCGACGAGCCCACCGAAGGCCTGGACGTGGATACCGCCGACGCGCTGCTCGTCGATCTGGCCGCCGCGCTGGGATCGCGCAGCCTGCTGGTGATCACCCATGGCCATCTGCCGCAAGGCGTGGTGCATCGCCAGTACCGCCTGCAGCAGGGCCGCCTGCGGCCCGGGACGGACGACAGCGCGCTGGAGTGAGCGGCCGGCCGCGTCAGCGGCGCGCCGCGCAACAGCGCGCGCGCCATCGCCAGGCGGCCCGCCGTTCGCATGGTTGTTACCATGCGTGTCCGCTTCCGCACGGTACCGATCATGCGCACCCCGCTTTTCCCGCGATGCTTCCTGCTGCTTGCCACGCTGCTCCTGGCCGGGACCTGCGTCGCCGCGCCGGCCCCGGCCGTGGCGCCGTCCAGCCGCGCGGAGGCCACCAAGATCGTCGCCGACATGCGCCGCGTCGTTACCGATGAAGGCGTCGAGCGGCTGGAGAAGGTGCGTATCGGCGGCATCGAGCAATGGGTGTCGATCCGCGGCAACGACCGCCGCAATCCGGTGCTGCTGATGCTGCACGGCGGCCCGGGCTGGGTGGCCATGCCGGGCAGCTGGTACTTCCAGCGCGGCTGGGAGGAATATTTCACCGTCGTGCAGTGGGACCAGCGCGGCGCCGGCAAGACCTACGTCGAGAACGGTCCGGCGACGCTCGCGCCGACGATGACGCGCGAGCGCATGGTCCAGGACGCGGTGGAGATGGTCGCGTGGCTGCGCCGCGAGTTCGGCCAGGACAAGGTCTTCGTCCTGGGCCATTCCTGGGGCAGTTACCTTGGCCTGGAACTGGCACAGCGCAAGCCGCAGTGGCTGCATGCCTATATCGGCATCGGGCAGATCACCGATGCGCCGGAAAGCGAACGCCGGGGCTGGGCGTGGACGCGGGAACAGGCGCGCCGCGACGGCAACGCGGCCGCCGTCGCCGAGCTGGAATCGCTTGCGCCCTACGCGGCGGGCAACACGCCGGTGCCGCTGGCCGACCTGATGAAGCAGCGCAGGTGGCTCAACCACTATGGCGGCATGGTCCACAACCGCCGTGGTGGCGACGCCGAGGCGGCGGCGATCCGCCTGTCGCCGGAGTACAGCGACGCGGACGTGGCCGGCGTATGGGCCGCCAACGATTTCTCGGTCCAGCATCTGCTCGCCGAAGTGCTGACGCTGGACATGGGGCAGGTACGCACGCTGGATTGCCCGCTGCTGCTGTTCCTGGGACGCCACGACTACAACGTGTCCTCGAGCCTGGCGGCCGAGTGGTTCGAGCGCGTGCAGGCTCCATCGAAGCAGCTGGTGTGGTTCGAGGATTCCGCGCACGAGGTGATGAACGAGGAACCGGGCAAGACCCTGGTGTCGCTGGTGCGGTACGCGCTGCCGCTTGCCGGAAAGTAGTTTCCGGCGGGCCGGTCGAGGCTGATGGTGCGCGCCGCGCGCATCAGTCGCCATTGCCCGGGGGCAACTCTTCGCGCACGCGCAGGAACCGCGCGAACCGTGGCAGGCCGTTCGTGGTCGCGCCGTTGTAGCGGTAGGTGACCACGCTGCCGATGGGCGGCGGCGCCATGCGCTGGGCGTCCTTGAAGCCGCTGCCGATGCGGA
This sequence comes from Stenotrophomonas sp. MYb238, assembly GCF_009496535.1. GTDB lineage: Bacteria > Pseudomonadota > Gammaproteobacteria > Xanthomonadales > Xanthomonadaceae > Stenotrophomonas. Next base: position 4,961 of record NZ_WIDL01000042.1, on the reverse strand, counting down.
AGCGCGCGCCGTCGGCGCGTTCCACCAGCAGTGCGCCGAGCATGCCCGCGTATTTGCCCTTGCCGGGCAGGTGCGCGACCACGCGCGCCTCCGCGTCGTCCCACGGCTTGAGCTTGAGCAGGCCATCGCTGCGACCGGCGCGGTAGGGGTTGTCCTGGTGGTGCAGCATCAGGCCTTCGCCGCCGGCCGCCACGGTGACCGCCAGGTGGCGATGCAGCGTCGCGGTGTCGGCGATGCGCTGTTGTGCGATGAGCCCGAGCGTGGGCGAGGCGGCACGGGCGACCAGTACGCGCAGCGCCGCCAGGCGCTGGTCGAAGGTGCCGGCATGCCCGGGCAGGTCGAAGGCCATGAAACGCAGATTCCGCCAGCCGTCAACATCAGGCGGATGCAGGCGCACGGTGCCGCTGGCCTGCTCGAAACGGCCGCGGCCTGCCCACAGTTCGCCATCCAGCGGTTGTAGTGGCCAGCCGCGGGTGAATCCGTCCGGGGCATCGATGCGGTGGCCGGCGCGCGTCCACAGCGTGCGTCCGTCCCAGCGCGCACGCACGCCGTCGAGCTTCTCGCTCACCCAGTAGCGGGACACGTCCGGCCCGTCGCGCCATTGGCCGGCCAGCATCAGCGGAGGCGCGGCCGCCGCCGCGACCAGCGGCAGCAGCAACAGATACAGCAGCAGTGTCGGCAGGCGTCGCATGGTCCCTCCACGTGATGGCGCAGGGACAGCATGCGTGCACGGCGACGGCCGCTGGATCAGCCGTGGACGGAAAGGCGCGTAGGCAGCCGCGCCACCGCGCCGTCGGTCAACGGAGCGGCAGGGTGTCGAGGAAACCGCGTACCGCCGGGCCGTAACGGTCGTAGTCGACCAGGAAGGCATCGTGGCCCTGCGGCGAATCCATGCCGATGAACCGGGTGTCGGCGCCGCCGGCGCGCAGGCCGTCGGCGACCTGCTGCTGCTGTTCGACCGGGAACAGGATGTCGGTGTTGGCGCCGATGGCCAGTGCGCGCTGCACGCGGATCTTCGCCAGTCCCGCCATCACGTCGCCGTCGCCGTACTCGGCCAGGTCGAACCAGTCCATCGCGCGGCCCAGGTACAGGTAGCAGTTGGGATCGAAGCGGCGCACGAAGCGGCGCGCATGGCCTTCCAGGTAGCTTTCGACCTGGAACTCGAGGCCGAACGGATCGTCGTCGTTCTGCTCCGAATCCAGCCGCACGCGGCCGAAGCGGCCATCCCACTCCAGCGCCGAACGGTAGGTGATGACGCCGAGCTTGCGCGCCATGCGCATGCCCGATTCGGGGTAGTGCGCCTCGTCGTAGTCGCCGCCGTTCCAGGCCGGGTCCAGGCGGATCGCCTCGCGCTGCAGCGAGCGGATGGCGATGGAGAAGGGCAGCGCCTGCGCGCTGCCGGAGATGTTGATGTGGGTGCGGGCGATGCCGGGATGCCGCAGCAGCAGCGCCAGCGCGGTCATGCCGCCCATCGAGTTGCCGATCAGGCATGCCAGCTGCGCGATGCCGAGCGCGCGCACCACCGCGGCCGCGGCATCGGCGATGTCTTCCACCGACAGTTCGGGGAACGACAACCGGTAGGGTTCGCCGGTGGCCGGGTCGAGCGAGGCCGGGCCGGTGGAGCCCTTGCAGCTGCCCAGCGAATTGACGCAGACGACGAACCAGCGGTCGGTGTCGATCGGTTTGCCGGGGCCGAGCATCGGCTCCCACCAGCCCGGAGCGGTGTTGCCCGGATGGCTGGCGGCATGGGCATCGGGCGACAGGCCGGTGACGATCAGGATGGCGTTGCCGGCATCGTCGGCCAGCGTGCCCCAGGTCTCGTAGGCCACGCGCGCGCCGTGCAGCTGGCCGCCACGCTTCATCGGGAAGGGCGAGGCGAGCGCGTGGAAGCGGCTGCCTTCGGGGATGAACTCGGTCATCGGCCGATTCTACCGGCCGTGCGCCGATACGTGGACCTCACCTGATGCCCCGGTGTTATCAGGGCATGAGGCGTGGTTACCACGGCCGAAGGGGATGATGCCGGCGCACCCGCCGTGGAGTGTTTCCTGTCGGAACAGGATAGGCGCCGATACGCGCCGCTCGCCTGACCGGCGGGGCTCAGGGCGCGTGATTCCCGCGCCTGGACAGCCAGCCGTGGATCAGGCCGGCCTGGAAGAACGGCACGGGCGGCTGGAAACCGCCTGCGGCGATGATCGAGGCGATCCGGTCCGGCGGAAGTATCCCGACATCCCTAGCGTAAGCATCGCGTATGCGTTCCATGGCTTCGGCCGGAACATCGGCGGCGGCCATGAGGTTCGTCCATGCGCGCAGGAGCACGTCGTAGGCGGGCGAGGCCACATCCGAGGCCAGGTCGGAGCTTGCGAGGATTCCCCCGGGCGCAAGCCTACGCGCGATTTCCCGGAAGAATCCGGTACGGGCCGCCGGATCGAGAATGAACTGGGATACGAGCAAGCAGGTAGCCGCGTCGAAGCTGCCCGTGGCGGCGAGCGACTCCAGGTAGCCTTCATGGAAATGGCAGCGCGCCGAAACGTTTTCCCGGTCGGCCGCCTGGCGGCAGATGGCGAGCATCGCGCCGGAAGGCTCCACCGCGGTGAACTGCCAACCGGGGTGGTTCCGGGCAAGGTGCATCAATTCCGCGCCGGTTCCGACCCCGATACAGAGAATGCGGGCATCCCCAGGCAGTGTGGCGAAGGCCGAATCCAGCAGCAGGTGCAGGCAATCGCGGATCGGCTGGGTCCTGGCCCACTGCGCGTCGTAGCCGGCCGCCTGCTGATCGAACAGCCGCTTGATTTCGTCCTGGTTCACGGCATTCGCTCCGGCGGAGGAATCACGGCTGGCCGAGTGTGATGTGCAGTGGTTCACTCGCAGGGAGGGCGACCTTGACCGGTGCGGATTCCACATCGCCTTCCTGGCGCATCGCCGTGCCGCTGGCGGACAGGCGCGCGAACACTTCCACCTCGCCCAGCGCGGAAAGCTTCTGCGTCGGCATCGGGCTGTCGGCGTCGTCGAGCGTGACCGTCAGCGGCCCGGACTGCGCCGGGTGCCGCTCGACCGCGACCGGCATCGGCGGGCCGCCGGGAACGCGGGCGATGACGAACAGCGTGTCCTTGCCGGCGGCGACGCGGGCCTGCAGCGCGGGCGCCAGCGCGACCCGTACGGTGATGGCGTGGCTGCCCGCGGTGCCGGTGGCGGCAGGGGCGGGCGCGGCGGGTGTGGACGGCGGCAGGCCGGCGTCGGCGCGGGCGGCATCGATCTGCTCGCGCAGCGCGGCGGCGGCGTTGGGCTCCAGGCGCGGCAGCAGGCTTTCCCAGGTGCGCACGGCGGCTTCATCCTGGCCGCGCTGGCGCTGCACGATGCCGATCAGCCACAGGGCGCGTTCGCTGTCCGGCGCCACCTGGCGGGCGTGCTGCAGCCATTGCAGGCCGGTGTCGTCGAACAGCATCTTCGGATGCGCGCGGGCGCGCGCCTGCGCGGCCTCGATCAGCAGTTCGGGCTGGTCCGGCGCCAGCTGCAGCGCACGTTCGAACGAGGCGGCGGCATCGGCCATGCGTCCGAGCTCGAGCTGCGAACGGGCCAGCAGGACCCAGCCCTCGGTGCGTTCGGGGTGTTCGTCGAGCACGGCGCGCAGTTGTTCGACCGCCTGCTCCAGGCTCTGCGGGGCCTCGGCGCTGCGCGACTGCAGCGCGGCAGGCGTTCCCAGCCACAGGTACAGGCCCACGGTGGCCACCGCCATCGACGCCACCAGCGTGCCCCAGATCGCGCGCTTGCCGGCGCGCAGCAGCGGCCACAGCATGGCGCCGCCGGCGACGGCGGCCAGCAGCGCGGCCAGCGACAGGAAGACCGCCTTCACCATTCGCGTTCGTCCTGGTTGGCGTCTTCGGCGGCGGGTGCGGGCAGGACGCGTCCGCGCCGTTTCACGTGCACCAGCAGCAGCGCCGCGCCGGCCAGCAGCAGGATGCCCGGGCCCAGCCACAGCAGCAGGGTGCTGCCTTCCATGCGCGGGCGGTAGAGCACGAACTCGCCGTAGCGCTCGACCAGGAACTGCTTGATCTGCGCGTCGCTGCGGCCTTCGCGCATGAGGTGGAGGACCTCGCGGCGCAGGTCGTGGGCGATCTGCGCGTTGGAGTCGGCCAGCGACTGGTTCTGGCACTGCACGCAGCGCAGTTCGGCGGCCAGCGCGTGGAAGCGGGCTTCCTCGGCGCGGTCGCGGTACTGCAGCGGGGCCGGGTCGCCCATCGGCTGGGCCATCGCCAGCCATGGCAGGCACAGCCCCAGCAGCATGGCCGCCAGCCGTTTCATCGGGCGCTCTTCCCGCCGGCGCCGGCCTCGATCTTCTCCAGCGCCGGGATCAGCTGCCGGTCGAGCACGTCCTGGGTGATGGCGCCGCTGTACTTCCAGCGCACGATGCCGCTGCCGTCGACCAGGAAGGTCTCCGGCGCGGCGGCGATGCCCCAGTCCAGCGCGGTGCGGCCTTCCGCGTCGGCCACCACCACCATGTAGGGATTGCCCAGCTGTTCGAGCCAGCGCAGCGCGTCGGCGCGCTCGTCCTTCCAGTTGTAGCCGATCACGCGCACGCGCTTGGTCTCGGCGAAACGGGTGAGGATGGGATGTTCGTCGCGGCAGGTCGGGCACCAGCTGCCCCAGACGTTGAGCAGGTAGGGCGCGCCGCGCAGGTCGCGGCCGCTGACCTTGACGCTGGGGTCGTGCAGCACCGGCAGCGAGAAGTCCGGCGCCGGCTTGCCGATCAGCGCCGACGGCAGGCTGTCGCGGTTGGGCCGGTCCGAGCGGCTGACGCCGTAGAGCATCAGCCCGACCAGGCCGAGGAAGAACAGCGCGCCGATGATGACCGCGACGGGCGGCAGGCGGTGGGGCGGGTTCGAGGGAGGCGGGGTAGCGGACATCAGGGTTTCTCGGGCAGCCGGCGGAAGCGGCGGTCGACGGCGGTGACGAAACCGCCCAGG
>NZ_WIDL01000041.1 GCF_009496535.1 Stenotrophomonas sp. MYb238 | reverse complement strand
CGGGCACGCCCGGGCTGGGCAGCGGGACGGCGGACGGGTAATGTTCAGCCTCCGTCCCTCGTGCTGCCTACACTATATCGGTGGTTATCCGTCGCCCATTCCCGTTGAAGTGCCGATGAAGCGTGCTCCCGTGCCGCTGTGCGTGGCCTGCCTGCTGGCCGTTTCCGCCGCGCCGGCGGGCGCGCAGCAGAATCCCGATCTGCGCAACCGCGTGGCCGTCGTGGAGAACGTGCGCTACGACTACGCGCAGGTGCTCAACGTCGAGCCGGTGTTCCAGACCCTGCGCGCGACCCGCACCGAAGAGCACTGCGAGCCGGTGTCCACGCTCACCCTGGCGCCGGTGGAGGTCAAGGGCGAGGAGGAGAAGGGCGGCTTCCGCCGCTTCTGGGATTCGGTGAAGGGCATCTTCAGCCACCAGGGCGGCGAGGAGGACGCGGCGGACATGGAGCGGCGACGGAGCAGCGGCAACGCGGCGATGCTCACGCCCGAATGCCGCATCGTCGAGGTCGGGCGCGAATTCCGCCGGCCCATCGCCTACGACGTGGATTACGTCTACAAGGGCGTCAAGTTCCGCTCGCGCCTGCCCGAAGACCCGGGCAACCGGCTGAAGCTGCGGGTGTCGATCACCCCGGAAGTGGGCAGCGGCCCGGAGCCGGGACCGGCCGATCCGTGATGTTGCATCGCGACACTTGCGTGGTGCCGGGACGCATGCGACCATGCGCGACGATGAAGGCGAACAGCTTCCAGCACGAAACCAGCACCGCCCGGATGGCCTCCGGCATGACGTCCCGTGCCCGCCGACCGGAATCCCACATAGTCGCTGGGTAAGCCGGAGCTTCGTGTTGTCTGTTCGGAAAACCCAGCCCAGGCTGGGTTTTTTCGTTTCTGTTCGGCGAAAGTTTCAACCGCAATGAGTCGCGCATCCGCGCATCCTGCCGCCGGCAACGGTGGCCCCCCTGCAGCAGAGGATGGATCGATCGATGTCTGTGAAGCACTTCTTGAACACCCAGGACTGGAGCCGCGACGAACTCGACGCGCTGCTGACCCAGGCCGCGCTGTTCAAGCGCAACAAGCTGGGCGATGACCTCAAGGGCCGGTCCATCGCGCTGGTGTTCTTCAATCCCTCCATGCGCACCCGCACCAGCTTCGAACTGGGCGCCTTCCAGCTCGGCGGCCACGCCATCGTGCTGCAGCCGGGCAAGGACGCATGGCCGATCGAGTTCGACCTGGGCACGGTGATGGATGGCGACACCGAGGAGCACATCGCCGAGGTGGCGAAGGTGCTGGGCCGCTACGTGGACCTGATCGGCGTGCGCGCCTTCCCGAAGTTCGTGGACTGGCAGTACGACCGCCAGGACATCGTGCTCAAGGCGTTCGCGAAGTACTCGCCGGTGCCGGTCATCAACATGGAGACCATCACCCATCCCTGCCAGGAGCTGGCGCATGCGCTGGCGCTGCAGGAACACTTCGGCACCAGCGACCTGCGCGGCAAGAAATACGTGCTGACCTGGACCTACCATCCCAAGCCGCTGAACACCGCCGTGGCGAACTCGGCGCTGACCATCGCCACCCGCCTGGGCATGGACGTGACCCTGCTGTGCCCGGACGAGCAGTACATCCTCGACGAGCGCTACATGGGCTGGGCGCGGCAGAACGTGGCCGAGAGCGGCGGTTCGCTGGCCGTCAGCCACGACATCGAAAGCGCCTACCGCGGCGCCGACGTGGTCTACGCCAAGAGCTGGGGCGCGCTGCCGTACTTCGGCAACTGGGCGCCGGAAAAACCCATCCGCGACCAGTACAAGCACTTCATCGTCGACGAGGCCAAGATGGCGCTGACCAACAACGGCGTGTTCTCGCACTGCCTGCCGCTGCGCCGCAACGTCAAGGCCACCGACGCGGTGATGGATTCGCCGCAGTGCATCGCCATCGACGAGGCCGAGAACCGGTTGCACGTGCAGAAGGCGATCATGGCCGCGCTGGTCCGCTGATTCCCCCGTCGTTTCCCTTTCCCCCGAATCCACAACGGCGGCCGCCGTGCCGTCCAACGAGACCCCGCACATGACCACCCCCAACGACTCCCGCGACATCGTCCTGGCCTTCTCCGGCGGCCTGGACACCAGCTTCTGCGTGCCCTACCTGCAGGAGCGCGGCTGGAACGTGCATACCGTGTTCGCCGACACCGGCGGCGTGGATGCCGAGGAGCGCGAGACCATCGAGAAGCGCGCCGCCGAGCTGGGCGTGGCCTCGCACGTCACCGTCGACGGCGGCCCGGCGATCTGGGCGGGCTTCGTCAAGCCGTTCGTGTGGGCCGGCGAGGGCTACCAGGGCCAGTACCCGCTGCTGGTGTCCGACCGCTACCTGATCGTCGACGCCGCGCTCAGACGCGCCGCCGAACTGGGCACCAACGCCATCGCCCACGGCTGCACCGGCATGGGCAACGACCAGGTACGCTTCGACCTGGCGGTGAAGGCGCAGGGCGACTACCGCATCCTCGCGCCGATCCGCGAGATCCAGAAGGAACACACCCAGACCCGCGCCTACGAGCAGGCCTACCTGGAAGAACGCGGCTTCGGCGTGCGTGCCAAGCAGAAGGCCTACACCATCAACGAGAACCTGCTGGGCGTGACCATGTCCGGCGGCGAGATCGACAAGTGGGAAGCCCCGGGCGAGGGCGCGCGCGGCTGGTGCGCGCCGCGCAGCGCGTGGCCGATCGAGCCGCTGACCGTGACCCTGAAGTTCGTCGAGGGCGAGGCGGTGGAACTGGACGGCAAGGCGCTGCCGGGCGAGCAGATCCTGGGCAAGCTCAACAAGCTGTTCGCCCCGTACGGCGTCGGCCGCGGCGTGTACACCGGCGACACCGTGATCGGCCTGAAGGGCCGCATCGTGTTCGAGGCGCCGGGCCTGACCGCGCTGCTGGCCGCGCACCGCGCGCTTGAGGACGCGGTGCTGACCAAGCAGCAGAACCGCTTCAAGCCGGACGTGGCGCGCAAGTGGGTGGAACTGGTCTACGAAGGCTTCTACCACGACCCGCTGAAGACCGACTTGGAAGCCTTCCTGCAATCCTCGCAGGGCAAGGTCAACGGCGAGGTAGTGCTGGAGACCCGCGGCGCGCGCGTCGATGCGGTGGCGGTGAAGTCCCCGCACATCCTCAACGCCAAGGGCGCGACCTATGCGCAGTCGGCGGATTGGGGCGTGGAGGAAGCCGAGGGCTTCATCAAGCTGTTCGGCATGAGCTCCACGCTGTACGCGCAGGTCAACAACAGCTGAGGGCGATGGCATGGGCGGGCTGCGCGTCAATACGGACAGGGGCGAACTCGACGTTCCCCTGATCCATCGCTTCCTCTCGACCGGGGCCTACTGGAGCCCCGGCGTCGCGAGGGAAACGGTGGAGCGTGCGATCGCCGGCTCGCTGTGCTTCGGCGGCTATCTCGACGGCACGGGGCAGGTGGCGTTCGCGCGGGTCATCACCGACGCGGCCACGTTCGCCTACCTGGCCGACGTATTCGTCCTGCCGGAGCATCGCGGCCGCGGTCATTCCCGGCAGCTGATGGACGCGATCGTGGCCCATCCGCAACTGCAGGGGCTGCGCCGTTTCATGCTCGCGACCCTGGACGCGCATGGCCTGTATGCGCACTACGGTTTCGTGCCCGTCGCCCGGCCCGAGCGGCTGATGGAAATCGTCGCCCCGATTCCCTGACCGGCGCGGATACCGCCGGCCCGAACCTTACTCACGCATCCCGATGACCGAACTCCTCGACAACACCCTGGCGCACCTGGAAAAACTGGTGTCCTTCGACACCCGCAATCCCCCGCGCGCGATCACCACCGGCGGCATCTTCGATTACCTGCGCGCCAACCTGCCGGGCTTCGAGGTCGAGGTGATCGACCACGGCGCCGGCGCGGTCAGCCTGTACGCGGTGCGCGGCACGCCGAAGTACCTGTTCAACGTGCACCTGGACACGGTGCCCGATTCGCCGCACTGGAGCGCCGATCCGCACGTGATGCGGCGGCTGGACGACCGCGTGGTCGGCCTCGGCGTGTGCGACATCAAGGGCGCCGCCGCGGCGCTGGTGGCCGCGGCCAATGCCTGCGACGGCGATGCGGCCTTCCTGTTCTCCTCGGACGAGGAGGCCAACGACCCGCGCTGCATCGCGGCGTTCCTCGCCCGCGGCATTCCGTATGAAGCGGTGCTGGTCGCGGAGCCGACCATGAGCGAGGCGGTGCTGGCGCACCGCGGCATCAGCTCGGTGCTGATGAAGTTCAGCGGCCGCGCCGGACATGCTTCGGGCAAGCAGGATGCGGCGGCCAGCGCCCTGCACCAGGCGATGCGCTGGGGCGGCCGCGCGCTGGACCATGTCCAGTCGCTGGCGCATGCGCGCTTCGGCGGGTTGACCGGGCTGCGCTTCAACATCGGCCGGGTCGAAGGCGGCATCAAGGCCAACATGATCGCGCCCGAGGCCGAGCTGCGTTTCGGTTTCCGCCCGCTGCCGTCGATGGACATCGACCAGCTGCTGGCGACCTTCGCCGGTTTCGCCGAGCCGGCCGCCGCGCATTTCGAGGAAACCTTCCGCGGCCCGAGCCTGCCGTCCGGCGACATCGCCCGCGCCGAGGAGCGCCGCCTGGCCGCGCGCGACATCGCCGACGAGCTGGGCCTGCCGATCGGCAACGCGGTCGATTTCTGGACCGAGGCCTCGCTGTTCTCCGCCGCCGGCTACACCACGATGGTCTACGGCCCCGGCGACATCGCCCAGGCCCATACCGCCGACGAGTTCGTGACGCTGGAGCAGCTGCAGCGCTACGCCGGCTCGGTCCTGAAGATCCTGCAGCGCGGCGCCTGACCGCCGCGTTCCACCCCCTACGACAGACGAATCCCACGCCATGCAACCCCACCGCCAGACCCGCCAGACCATCGTGCGCCTGCTTTCGAGCATGGCCAGCGCGAAGGAGATCAGCCAGTACCTCAAGCGCTTCTCGCAGCTGGACGCCAAACGCTTCGCCGTGGTCAAGGTCGGCGGCGCGGTGCTGCGCGACGACCTGGACGCGCTGACCTCCTCGCTGTCGTTCCTGCAGGAAGTCGGCCTGACCCCGATCGTGCTGCACGGCGCCGGCCCGCAGCTGGACGCCGAACTGTCGGCGGCCGGCATCGAGAAGCGCACCGTCAATGGCCTGCGCGTGACCACGCCCGAGGCGCTGGCGATCGTGCGCAGGGTGTTCCAGCAATCCAACCTGCAACTGGTCGAGGCGCTGCAGCAGAACGGCGCGCGCGCCACCTCGATCACCGGCGGCGTGTTCGAGGCCGAGTACCTGGACCGCGACACCTACGGCCTGGTCGGCGAGGTGAAGCGGGTCAACCTGGCGCCGATCGAGGCCAGCCTGCGCGCCGGTTCGATCCCGGTCATCACCTCGCTGGGCGAAACCCCGAGCGGGCAGATCCTCAACGTCAACGCCGATTTCGCAGCCAACGAACTGGTGCAGGAACTGCAGCCGTACAAGATCATCTTCCTCACCGGCACCGGCGGCCTGCTCGATGCCGAGGGCCGGCTGATCGACTCGATCAACCTGTCCACCGAGTACGAGCACCTGATCCAGCAGCCGTGGCTGCACGGCGGCATGAAGGTCAAGATCGAACAGATCAAGGACCTGCTGGACCGGCTGCCGGAGGAATCCTCGGTATCGATCACGCGCCCGGCCGACCTGGCCAAGGAACTGTTCACCCACAAGGGTTCGGGCACGCTGGTGCGCCGCGGCGAGAAGGTGCTCAAGGCGACCTCGTGGGAGCAGCTGGACACCGCGCGGCTGAAGAAGCTGATCGAGTCCAGTTTCGGCCGCACCCTGGTGCCGGACTACTTCGAGAAGACGAAGCTGCTGCGCGCCTACGTCAGCGAGAACTACCGCACCGCGGTGATCCTCACCGACGAGGCCGAGGGCGTGTACCTGGACAAGTTCGCCGTGCTCGACGACGCGCAGGGCGAAGGCCTGGGGCGCGCAGTATGGAACGTGATGCTGGAGGAAACCCCACAGCTGTTCTGGCGCTCGCGCAACGGCAACCCGGTCAACCACTTCTACTACGCCGAGTCCGACGGCTGCTACAAGCTCGACCACTGGAAGGTGTTCTGGTTCGGCGCCAGCGACTTCGACCGCATCCGCGGTTTCGTCGAGCATTGTGGCAGGCGCACCGCCAGCCTGCAGGGATGAGGCCATGAACGAGCCGATGGCCAACGCCCGCTGGAACACCGTGCCGGACCTGCGCGGCGCGCATGTCGCGCTGGAACCGCTGCGCCTGGAGCATGTGCCCGCGCTGCGGGGGGCGCTGGGCGAGGGCGAGCTGTCGCGCCTGTGGTACGCCAACGTGCCGGCGCCGGACGCGGTGGAACGCTACGTCGCCGCGGCGCTGGACGCGCAGGCGCGGGGCGATGCGCTGCCGTTCGTGGTCAGGGACGCCGGTGGCGAGGTGGTCGGCTGCACCCGCTATTACGCGCTGGACGCCGGCATGCCGCGCCTGAACATCGGCTACACCTGGTACCACCGCCGCGTGCAGCGCACCGGCCTGAACACCGAGGCCAAGCTGCTGTTGCTGCGCCACGCCTTCGAGGCGATGAGTTGTATTGCCATTGGCTTCGAGACCAGCTGGTTCAACCATGCCTCGCGCGCGGCCATCGCCCGGCTCGGGGCGAAGCAGGACGGCGTGCTGCGCAACCACAAGCGCCACGCCGACGGCACGCCACGCGACACCGTGGTGTTCTCCATTCTCGACAGCGAGTGGCCGGCGGTACGCAGCCATCTGCAGTCCCTACTGGATTCGCATTCATGACCGACAGGAAATTCACCCTGGGCATCGTCGGTGCCCGCGGCCACACCGGCGCCGAACTGGTCAGGCTGGTCGCCGCGCATCCGCGCATCGAACTGGCCTTCGTTTCTTCGCGTGAACTGGACGGGCAGCGCGTGGCCGACCACAACGACGCCTACAGCGGCGAGCTGCGCTACGAGAGCCTCGACCCGCAGGCGGTGGCCGCCAAGGGCGCCGACGCGGTGATCCTGGCCCTGCCCAACGGCAAGGCGGAGGCCTTCGTCGCCGCACTGGATGCGGCCAGGCCCGACACGGTGATCGTGGATCTCTCGGCCGATTACCGTTTCGACACCACCTGGTACTACGGCCTGCCGGAACTGACCCGCGACACCTACGCCGGGCAGAAGCGCATCAGCAACCCGGGCTGCTACGCCACCGCCATGCAGCTGGCGATCGCGCCGCTGCTGCCGCAGCTGGCCGGGCCGCCGGCCTGTTTCGGCGTGTCCGGCTACTCCGGCGCGGGCACCACGCCCTCGGACAAGAACGACACCGAGCTGCTGCGCGACAACCTGATGCCGTACGCGCTGACCAACCACGTGCACGAGCGCGAGGTCTCCACGCGGCTCGGCGTGCCGGTGGAGTTCATGCCGCATGTCGCGCCGCATTTCCGCGGCATCACCATGACCGTGAACCTGTGGCTGCAGCAGCCGCTCCAGCGCGAGGCGGTGATGGCGCTGTACCGGCAGCGCTACGCCGGCGAGCCGCTGGTGGAGGTGGTGGACGAGGCGCCGTGGGTCAGCCGCATCGCCGGCCGCCATGGCGTGCAGATCGGCGGCTTCACCCTGGCGCCGGGCAACAAGCGCCTGGTGGTGGTGGCGACCCTGGACAACCTGCTCAAGGGCGCGGCGACGCAGGCGCTGCAGAACCTCAACCTCGCGCTGGGACTGCCCGAACTGACCGCGATCCCGCATTGACCCGCCTCCGGTAGGAGCGGCTTCAGCCGCGATGGGGACTTACTGGTAAAGCTCCATCGCGGCTGAAGCCGCTCCTACCGGAAAAACTATTCGAGAGACTTCCGATGACCAACCTGTTGTGGCAGAAACCCGGCGTCGCGGTGGACGCCAAGATCCAGGCCTTCCTCGCCGGCGACGACGTGATCCTGGACCGCGAGTTCTTCCTGCACGACATCCAGGCCAGCACCGCGCACGCCGAAGGCCTGCAGCACATCGGCATCCTGTCGGCCGACGAGCTGGCCGCGCTAAAGCGCGAACTGGCGCTGCTGGCCGAGGATTTCCGCAGCGGCGCCTTCGTGCTGGACGAGCAGTACGAGGATTGCCATTCGGCCATCGAGGCGCGCCTGACCGAGCGCCTGGGCGATGCCGGCCGCAAGATCCATACCGGCCGCAGCCGCAACGACCAGATCCTCGTGGCCACGCGCCTGTGGCTGAAGGAGAAGCTGGCGCGCGTGGCGCAGATCAGCCGCGAGGTGGCGAAGGTGGCGCTGGACCGCGCCGCCGCCGAGCAACAGCAGCCGCTGCCCGGCTATACCCACATCCAGCGCGCCGTGGTGTCCTCGGCGGGTATGTGGTGGGCGGGCTGGGCCGAGGCCTTCATCGACAACGCGGTGCGCGCGGCCGACACCCGCCGGCTGATCGACTGCAACCCGCTGGGCACCGCTGCCGGCTACGGCGTCAACCTGCCGCTGGACCGCGAGCACACCACGCAGGCGCTCGGGTTCGCGCGCATGCAGGTCAGCCCGGTCTACGCGCAGCTCTCGCGCGGCAAGTTCGAGCTGGCGGCGCTGGAAGCGCTCGGCGGCGCCACGCTGGACCTGCGCCGCATCGCCTGGGACCTGTCGTTGTTCACCACCGGCGAGTTCGCCTTCGTCGCGCTGCCGGCGCAGTACACCACCGGCAGCTCGATCATGCCCAACAAGCGCAACCCGGACGTGATCGAGCTGATGCGCGCCACCCACGCCAGCGTCGCCGCCGCGCGCACCGAGATCGAGCAGCTGCTGTCGCTGCCGTCCGGCTACCAGCGCGACCTGCAGAACTCCAAGGGCGCCATCGTGCACGGCTTCGGCCGCGGCCTGGCCGCACTGGAACTGCTGCCGGCGCTGCTGTCGAACCTCGACTGGCGCGACGACAACATCCGCGCCGCCATCGATTCGGGCATGTACGCCACCGACGTGGCGGTGGAAGCCGCCGTCGCCGGCGTGCCGTTCCGCGAGGCCTACAAGGCGGCGGCCGCGGCGGCGGACACGGCCGGGCAGGGGCGCACGCCGGAAGGCAGCCTTGCCGCGCGCGTGTCGCCGGGCGCGGCGGCCGACCTGCGCCTGGACGAACTGCAGGCGCGCTGGGCCGATCTGTAACGCGCAATACCTGCACAGGTCGAGGCCATGCGCCGACATGCGAAGCCGCAGGTGCGGGATATGCCCCGCACGAGCTTTCGCGATGAAGCGACATGCGGGGCAAGCCCCGCATCCACGCGCTGAACAGGAATCGCCGGTTGGTTGGAAACGAAAGCATCCCCCACATCTGCCGCGCGGCAGTGCAACATCGACGAGGCACTATGCCAACGGAGAACAACGTGAAGCTGTACCTGGTGATGGCCATGCGCAAACCGACGTTCGATGCCGGCGTGATCGAGCCGCACAAGGCCTTCCTCGACGCCCTGCGCGCGCAGGGGCGGCTGCACCTGACCGGCGGCTTCGGCGACGGCAGCGGCGGCGCCTACGTGCTGTGCAACGTCGACGACCTGGAGCAGGCGCGCGCCATCGTCGCCACCGATCCGCTGGCGCTGCAGGACTGCTCGGAGCTGAGCGTGCACGAATGGAACACCCGCTGAGCCGATGAACGACGCCGCGCCTTCGCCCTTCGCCGAGCAGACCCTGCCGCCATGGCGGCGCGCGGTGCTCAAGGTCGGCAGCAGCCTGCTGGCGGCCGATGGCGGCGGCCTGACCCCGCGCTTCGCGCTGGGGCTGGCACAGTTCGTCTCGGCCAACCTGCTGGCCGGCAGGGAGGTGGTGATCGTCTCGTCCGGCGCGGTCGCGGCCGGACGCGCCATCGTGCCCAGGGCGGCCGAGGCCGGCGCGGCCATCGCCGCGCGGCAGGCGCTGGCCGCGCTCGGGCAGGCGCAGCTGATCGCCCTGTGGCAGCGCTTCTTCGAGCGGCCGGTGGCGCAGGTGCTGCTCACCCACGACGACCTGCGCAACCGCCGCCGCTACCTCAACGCGCGCGCCACGCTCAACGAACTGCTGGCCCTGGGCGCATTGCCGGTGGTCAACGAGAACGACACGGTGTCGGTGGACGAGCTCAAGCTCGGCGACAACGACAACCTGGCGGCCATCGTCGCCGCGCTGGTCGATGCCGACGCGCTGTTCATCGCCACCGACATCGACGGGCTGTACACCGCCGACCCGCGCCGCGATCCGCAGGCGCGGCCGATCGAAGAAGTGCTCGAACTGACCGCCGAGGTGCTGGCGATGGCCGGCGGCAGCGGCAGCGCGGCCGGCACCGGCGGCATGCAGACCAAGCTGCAGGCCGCGGCCAAGGCCGGCGCCGCGGGCATCGACACCTACCTGTTCAACGGCCGCAGCGGCGAGGTGGTGCGCGGCCTGGCGCAGGGCCGGCTGCGCGGCACGCGGCTGCATGCCGGGCGCTCGCGCATCGCCGCGCGCAAGTACTGGCTGCGGCACGCGCCGGTCGAGCCGGGCGCGATCGTGGTCGACGCGGGCGCGGCGCGGGCGTTGCGCGAGAAGGGCGCCTCGCTGCTGCCCGGCGGCGTGACCGGCGCGGAGGGCGAGTTCCGCCGCGGCGACATGGTCGAGGTACGGGTGGACGGCGAGGGCGGCATGCAATGCGTGGCGCGCGGCATCAGCCAGTACTCGGCGGTGGACGTGCGCCGCATCGGCCGCCGCCACACCCGCGAGATCGAGACCCTCCTCGGCTACACCTACGGCGACAACGTGATCCACCGCGACGACCTGGTGCTGCTGCCCTGACCGCACGCACGTAGGAGCGGCTTCAGCCGAAGGGGCTTTACCGGCAAAGCCCCATCGCGGCTGAAGCCGCTCCTACCGGAAGGCAGGGCCAGCACGACAAATACCGCATCACCCGGGAGCTGCACGCATGACCAACATCAAGACCCTCGCCCTGCAGTGCCGCGATGCCGCGCAGGTGCTGGCGCGGCTTTCCAGCGCGGCGCGGCGCGACCTGCTGGCGTCGATGGCCGACGCGCTCGATGCCGACGCCGGCGCCATCCTCGCCGCCAACGCGCGCGACCTGCAGGCCGCGCGCGACAAGGGCGTGGGTGCGGCGATGCTCGATCGCCTTGCATTGGACCCGCAACGCCTGGCCGGCGTCGCCGACGCGCTGCGCGAGGTGGCCGCGCTGCCCGACCCGGTCGGCGAGGTGACCCGCGACTACACGCGCCCCAACGGCATCCGCGTGCAGAAGGTACGCGTGCCGCTGGGGGTGATCGCGATGATCTACGAGGCGCGCCCGAACGTGACCGCCGATGCCGCGGCGCTGTGCATCAAGGCCGGCAACGGGGTGATCCTGCGCGGCGGCTCGGAGGCGATCCACTCCAACACCGCGATCGCCGCCACGCTCAAGCGCGCCCTGCGTGAAGCCGGCATTCCCGACGCCGCGTTGACCCTGGTCGAGGACCTGCGCCGCGAGACCATGCTGGAACTGCTGCAGCTCAACGACATCGTCGACCTGGCGATCCCGCGCGGCGGCGAGGGCCTGATCCGTTTCGTCGCCGAGCACGCGCGGGTGCCGGTGATCAAGCATTACAAGGGCGTGTGCCACCTGTACGTGGACGACAGCGCCGACCTGCAGCTGGCGCTGGACCTGCTGATCGACGGCAAGGTCTCGCGCCCGGCAGCCTGCAATTCGCTGGAAACCCTGCTGGTGCACGCGGACATCGCGCCGCGTTTCCTGCCGATGGCCGCCGATGCGCTGCGCGCGCGCGGCGTCGAGCTGCGCGGCGACGCGGCCACGCAGGCGCTGGTGGCCGATGCGGTTGCCGCGGACGAGTCCGACTATGCCGCCGAATACCTGGACCTGATCCTGGCGGTGCGCGTGGTCGATTCGCTGGAGACCGCGATCGCCCACATCCAGCGCCATACCTCCGACCACACCGAGGTCATCGCCACCGGCGACGCCGCCCACGCCGAAGCCTTCGTGCACGCGCTGCGCTCGGCGGTGGTGATGGTCAACGCCTCGTCGCGTTTCTCCGACGGCGGCGAACTGGGGCTGGGCGCGGAGATCGGCATCTCCACCACGCGCCTGCATTCCTACGGGCCGATGGGGCTGGAAGCGCTCACCGTGGAGCGCTTCGTGGTGCGCGGCGAGGGGCAGGTGCGGGGCTAATGACCTCGCAGGAGCGCACCTTGGTGCGCGATGGGGCATTGCCGGGAAAACCCATCGCGCACCAAGGTGCGCTCCTACGGTTTACGCCCAATGGTCCTCGAGCTGCTGCGGCTTGCAGGCGAACCAGGCGGCGACGAGCAGGACCAGCGAGCACAGCATCAGGAAGGCGAACGACCACGCCCAGCCGCCGCTGAAACCGTGCAGCCAGCCGAACAGCGGCGGGCCGAGGCTGGCCAGGCTGTAGCCCACGCCCTGCATGAAGCCCGACAGCGCGGCCGAGCCGGCCGGGGTGCGCGTGCGCAGGTTGATCAGGGTCAGGCCCAGCGGGAAGGTCGACGGGCCCAGGCCGGCGACCACCGCCCACAGCCACGGCGCCTGCATCGGCGCCCACAGCAGGCCGGCGAAGGCGACGGCGTTCAGGCCGAACACCAGCATCGCGATCGGGAACGGATTGCGCATGCGCACCGCCAGCGCCGGCACCAGCAGCGAAGGCAGCAGGCCGATGGCCGAATACACCGCGACCATGACGCCGCCGAAGGCCTCGCTGGCGCCGGCCTCGACCATCACCTTCGGCAGCCAGGTGAACAGCGAATAGGTGCCCAGCGAGGTCATGCCGAACATCAGCGCCATGCCCCAGCCCAGCGAGGTCTTCCATACCCGCCCGGGCGCATGGGCGACGGCGTCGGTCGCGGCGGCCTGCGGCTGCGGCGCGCGCCGGGCCAGCATGATCCACGGCAGCAGCGCGGCCAGCGACAGCAGCGACCACATGCCCAGCGAGATGCGCCAGTCGAAACGGTCGGCCACCGGCACCGCGAGCAGCGCCGGGACCATCGTGCCGGCCTGCAGCACGGTGATGTAGAGCGTGCTCAGCGTGCCGACGCGGTCGGCGAAGTAGCGCTTGACCAGCGGCGGCACCACCACGTTGCCGATGCCCATGCCGGCCAGCGCGACCGCCGAACCCACCAGCAGCATGCCCACGCTGTCGGCGCTGGCGCGCAGCAGCAGCCCGGCGGTGGCCAGCAGCATGGTCAGCGCGGCGGTGCGTTCCAGCCCGAGCCAGCGGATCAGGCGCGGCGTGCTCAGGCCCAGCAGGGCGAACGCGGCGGTGGGCATCATGCCGAGCACGCCGGTCATGGTGCTGCCGAAATCGAACAGGTGGCCGAGGCGGTCCAGCAGCGGCGTCAGCGAGGTGACCGCGCTGCGCAGGTTGGCCGAGACCAGGATGATGGCGGCCAGGGCCAGCAGGCGTCCCTTGAACAGGGAAGCGCGGGCGGCCGTTGCGGCGGGATTGGACATTGCACGACTCCGGCGCGGACAGGGCGGGGAGGGATGCGTCGTCCGCGGAAACGAGGGCAACCGCCGGGAGCGGTTCCTGGTGTCGCCTGCCGGCGGCCGGACGGTATCCGGCGCGGCGGGCGAAAAAAACAAAAGCCGGCGCGGGGCCGGCTTTTGTCGAAACTGGTCGGGGAGACAGGATTCGAACCTGCGACCTCTACGTCCCGAACGTAGCGCTCTACCAGACTGAGCTACACCCCGAAGGAGCCGCCTATGATAGCGGCGGCAACACGGTCACGCAACTGTTTTTCATGGTCGCGGCGGCCGCCCGGCGCCGTGCGGCGGCCATGTCCCCGGCGCGGGCGTCCGCCGTGCCGGAAACGAAAAAGCCCGGCGGACGTTGCCGTCTGCCGGGCCTGGATGTTTCGACCTTTGGTCGGGGAGACAGGATTCGAACCTGCGACCTCTACGTCCCGAACGTAGCGCTCTACCAGACTGAGCTACACCCCG
>NZ_WIDL01000040.1 GCF_009496535.1 Stenotrophomonas sp. MYb238 | reverse complement strand
GGCGCCCATGGCGTGGCCTCGCAGGGCGGCGACATCGTCGGCAAGGTGGTCACCACCATGACCGACATCGAAGCCTCGTCGAAGAAGATCGCCGACATCATCAGCGTGATCGACGGCATCGCCTTCCAGACCAACATCCTGGCGCTCAACGCCGCGGTGGAAGCGGCACGCGCCGGCGAGCAGGGCCGCGGCTTCGCCGTGGTCGCCTCGGAAGTGCGTACTCTCGCCCAGCGTTCGGCCGGCGCGGCCAAGGAGATCAAGGGGCTGATCGAGGATTCGGTCGACAAGGTCTCCGAAGGTTCGCAGCTGGTGCACCAGGCCGGCACCACCATGGGCGAGATCGTGACCTCGGTGCAGCGGGTGACCGACATCATGGCCGAGATCTCCGCCGCTTCTCAGGAACAGAGCGCCGGCATCGAGCAGGTCAACCAGACCGTCACCCAGATGGACGAGACCACCCAGCAGAACGCCGCCCTGGTGGAAGAAGCCACCGCCGCGGCGCGTTCGATGGAGGAACAGGCGCATCAGCTGAGCGATGCGGTCTCCCTGTTCCGCCTGTCCGAGTCCGACACCGTCGCCTCCTCGCTGGCGCGCGTGGCCGCCGCGCCGTCCGCACGCCCGGTCCTGCGCAGCGTCGGTACGCCGGCCGCGCGCGACGCCGGCGGCGACATGCACGAGTTCTGACCGCACCGCCTCCGCGCCGCCCGCCCGGGCCGCGCACCGGTATCGGCAGGGGCGGCTGGGGACCGGAAACGGTTCCCCGCCGCCCCTGTTCACTAAAGTTATGCGCCGCTGTTCCGATGTCGAGGGATACAAGGCAGAGGAGAGAGCCATGCCCCACCCCCGTTCCGGTTCCAGCATCGTCAGCCGCCTGATGCTGGGCGTGGCCCTGATCGCACTGCTTTCCTTCGGCGTGACCGCCGCCATCAGCTACTGGAAGAGCAGCCATGCCCTGCTCTCCTCGTCCCAGGACGCGATGCGCAACCTGGCAGGGCTCGAGGCCCAGCGCGTCTCCGACGGCTTGAGCGAAGCCTACGACACCGCCAATACCCTGGCCGCGACCCTGCTCCTGCAGCGGCAGCAGGGCATCCTGACCCGGCCGGCGGTGTCGGCCCTGTTCAAGCAGCAGTTGAGCGGCCATCCGGACTGGGTAGGCATGGGCACGCTGTGGGAACCGGACGCGTTCGATGGCGCCGATGCCGCGCATACCGGCGACGAAGCCCACGACGAGAGCGGGCGTTTCATGAGCTACTGGGCCTGGTCCGATGGCGTCCCGGTGACCGAGGCGCTGCGCGGCTACGACGTGCCCGGCGACGGCGACTGGTACCTGAAGCCGCGCGCGGGCAAGCAGCCCGTGCTGGTGGAGCCCTACAGCTACGCCATCAACGGCAAGCAGGTGCTGATGACGACGGTCGCCATGCCGATCCTGGAGGACGGTGGTTTCCAGGGCGTGGTCACGGTCGATTTCGCGCTGTCCTCGCTGCAGGAGCATCTGTCCAAGCTGTCGCCGATGGGCGAAGGGCACGTCGAACTGCTCTCGCCGGCCGGCCGCGTGCTGGCCAGCCGCGATCCGGCCGAGGTCGGCAAGCTGCGCGAGGATGCCGCCACCGGCGCGATGCTGGCACGCATCGCCAAGGGCGAAACCGTCGAGGCGTTCGTGCCGGATGCGGCCGGCAACGTGGCCATGTACGTGCCGATCCAGGTGGGCGATACGGCGCAGCACTTCGCCCTGGGCGTGATCGTGCCGCAGTCGCTGCTGACCCGACAGGCGAACGTGCTGCTGTACATCGTCGTCGCGGTGGGCCTGCTGGCCGCGCTGGGACTGTGCACGGCGCTGTTCGTGCTGTTGCGCCGGCAGGTGGTGGGTCCGCTGGCCGCCGCCGCGGGCGTCGCCGACGACATCGCCCACGGCAAGCTCGACGGCCGCATCGAGGCGGCGCGCCAGGACGAGATCGGCACCCTGATGCGCTCCATGCAGCTCATGCAGGGCAACCTGCGCGAACGGCTCGAGCGCGACGCCGCGCTCGCCGCCGAGAACCTGCGCATCCGCACCGCGCTGGACGACGTCACCACCAGTGTGATGATCGCCGACGCCGACCTCACCATCATCTACGCCAACCGCCCGCTGATGGAGATGCTGGGCAAGGCCGAGCAGGACCTGCGCCAGGACCTGCCCAACTTCGACATGAAGACGCTGGTCGGCAGCAACATCGACGTCTTCCACAAGCATCCGCCGCACCAGCGCAAGCTGCTGGGCGAACTGCACGGCACCCACCGCACGCAGATCACCGTCGGCAACCACGTCATGCGCCAGATCATCAACCCGGTCACCGACGGCGACGGCCGGCGCCTGGGCTACGTCGTGGAATGGGACGACCGCACCGTCGAGGTCCAGGTCGAGCAGGAGGTCAGCCGCATCGTCGCCGCCGCCGCCAGCGGCGAGCTGTCCGGGCGCATCACGCTAGACGGCAAGAGCGGATTCCTGCTGCAGCTGTCCGAACAGCTCAACGGCCTGCTGGACAGCTTCGCCACCAGTGTCGGCCAGGTCTCGACCCTGCTCGGCGCGCTGTCGCACGGCGACCTGACCACCCGCATGGAAGGCAGCTACCAGGGGGTGTTCGCGCGCATCCGCGACGATGCCAATGCCACCGTCGACCAGCTGACCTCCATCGTCGGCCGCATCCAGGGCGCGTCGTCGGCGATCAATACCGCCGCCGGCGAGATCGCCTCGGGCAACAGCGACCTGTCGCGCCGCACCGAGCAGCAGGCCGCCAACCTTGAGGAAACCGCCGCCTCGATGGAGGAACTGACCTCCACCGTGCGCCAGAACGCCGAACACGCACGCCAGGCCAACCAGCTGGCGCAGGGCGCGGCCGGCGTCGCCTCGCAGGGCGGCCAGGTCGTCAGCCAGGTGGTCACCACCATGGCCGACATCGAAGCCTCGTCGAAGAAGATCGCCGACATCATCAGCGTCATCGACGGCATCGCCTTCCAGACCAATATCCTGGCGTTGAACGCCGCGGTGGAAGCGGCGCGCGCCGGCGAACAGGGCCGCGGCTTCGCCGTGGTCGCCTCGGAAGTGCGCATGCTGGCCCAGCGTTCGGCCGGCGCGGCCAAGGAGATCAAGGAACTGATCGAGAACTCGGTCGGCAAGGTCTCCGAAGGCTCGCAGCTGGTGCACCAGGCCGGCACCACCATGGGCGAGATCGTGACCTCGGTGCAGCGCGTGACCGACATCATGGCCGAGATCAGTGCCGCTTCGCAGGAACAGAGCGCCGGCATCGAGCAGGTCAACCAGACCGTCACCCAGATGGACGAGACCACCCAGCAGAACGCCGCGCTGGTGGAAGAAGCCACCGCCGCCGCACGTTCGATGGAGGAACAGGCCACCCTGCTGGCCGATGCCG
This sequence comes from Stenotrophomonas sp. MYb238, assembly GCF_009496535.1. Classification (GTDB taxonomy): domain Bacteria; phylum Pseudomonadota; class Gammaproteobacteria; order Xanthomonadales; family Xanthomonadaceae; genus Stenotrophomonas. Next base: position 13,529 of record NZ_WIDL01000040.1, on the reverse strand, counting down.
TGGCGGAATTCCGTACCGACGCCCGGCTGGCCGTCTCCGTCGCCGGCAAGGCCCCCGTACGGGCCGCGCCGCCTGCGCAGCCTCCCCGCTCCAAGGCCGTCGCCCAGCCGCGCCAGCAGGCCGCGACCGCCGACGCGGGCGACTGGCAGGAGTTCTGATCCCCTACCTTCCTTCCCCAAAAACCGTTCTGCAGCACCACCGTTGTTGCCCGATCGACAGGGCAGAAAACCTGGATGTCCCCAGGATGCCGGTCCCGCCCACCGCGGTTTCAGGCGCAATCCGCTGAAGAAACCGATGGCAGGGCCGCCATCGACCTCAACACCCGAATCAAAGGAATGACATGGTTACCCTAAGGAATCTGAAGGTCGGTTCGCGGCTTGCCGTCGGCTTTGGCCTGCTGTTGCTGCTCATCGTCGCCATCCTGGCGGTCGTCCTGTACGGCAACAGCCGCAAGTCGGAGCAGTTCAAGTACCTCACCGACGTCAACATGGTGAAGATGCGCCTGTTGAACGACATGCTCGACACCAACAACGCCGCGCTGATGCACCGCCGGCTGATGCTGATCAAGCGCGGCGACGGTCTCGACGAGGACCTGGCCCACACCCGGGAGCTTGTCCGCCGCTACGACCAAACCTGGGAGCAGTACGTCAAGATTCCGCGGGATGCCGCCGGGGACCGCATGGTCGCCGAGATCGAACAGGCCCGCCGGCTCGCCGCCGGACCGACCCAGGAGCTGGACGACTACATGCGCGCCGGCGATTTCGACGCCGCCATCCAGATCCTGCTCGGCAAACTGCGCCCGCGCGCCATGGCCTGGAACGAGAGCATTTCCAGCCTGCTCAAGTACCAGGGCGAACTGACCGCGAAAAGCAGCAACGAGTACCAGCAGATCGAAGGCTGGACCGGCAAGCTGTCGCTGGCCATCGGCCTGCTGAGCATCGCGCTCGGCGCCTTGCTGGCGCTGCTGATCACCCGCAGCCTGACCCGCCCGCTGGCCACCGCCGTGGGCCTGGCCAACGGCATCGCCGGCGGCCGGCTCGACAATGCCATCGACCTCTCCGGCAAGGACGAGGTCACCGACCTGCTGCGCGCCATGCAGCACATGCAGCGCCAGGTGCAGTCGGTCATCGCCGCGCAGGGCGAGATGGCCCGGCAGCACGAAACCGGCACCATCAGCTACCGCATCGACGCGGCTCCCTTCGCCGGCGACTACCGGCGCATGGTCGAGGAAAGCAACGCGCTGGTGGGCCAGCACATCGGCGTGAAGCTGCGCATCATCGAGGTGATGAAGCACTACGCCCGCGGCGACCTGTCGGTGGACATGGACCGGCTGCCCGGCGAGAAGGCCGCCATCACCCAGGCCATGGACGAGACCAAGGCCAGCCTGTCGGCGATCAACGCCGAGATCAAGCGTCTGGCCGGCGCCGCGGCGGCGGGCGATTTCAGCCTGCGCGGCGACGAGGACCGCTTCGAGCATGACTTCCGCGACATGGTCGCCGGGCTCAACCGGCTGATGGAAACCACCGACGGCAACCTGTCCGAGGTCTCGGCGCTGCTGCACGCCATCGCCGAAGGCGATCTGACCGCACGCATGCAGGGCGATTTCCGCGGCGTGTTCGCCAAGATGCGCGACGACGCCAACGCCACCGTGGCCCAGCTGACTTCGATCGTCGGCCGCATCCAGCAGTCGGCTTCCAGCATCAACCTGGCCGCCTCAGAGATCGCCACCGGCAACAACGACCTGTCGCGCCGTACCGAGCAGCAGGCCGCCAATCTTGAGGAAACCGCCGCCTCGATGGAGGAACTGACCTCCACCGTGCGCCAGAACGCCGAGCACGCCCGCCAGGCCAACCAGCTGGCCCAGGGCGCCCATGGCGTGGCCTCGCAGGGCGGCGACATCGTCGGCAAGGTGGTCACCACCATGACCGACATCGAAGCCTCGTCGAAAAAGATCGCCGACATCATCAGCGTCATCGACGGCATCGCCTTCCAGACCAACATCCTCGCGCTCAACGCGGCGGTGGAAGCGGCGCGCGCCGGCGAGCAGGGTCGCGGCTTCGCCGTGGTCGCAAGCGAGGTGCGCACGCTGGCACAGCGTTCGGCCGGCGCGGCCAAGGAAATCAAGGGGCTGATCGAGGACTCGGTCGACAAGGTCTCCGAAGGCTCGCAACTGGTGCACCAGGCCGGCACCACCATGGGCGAGATCGTCAGCTCGGTGCAGCGGGTGACCGACATCATGGCCGAGATCTCCGCCGCTTCTCAGGAACAGAGCGCCGGCATCGAACAGGTCAACCAGACCGTGGTGCAGATGGACGAAGCCACCCAGCAGAACGCCGCCCTGGTGGAGGAAGCCACCGCCGCCGCGCATGCGATGGAGGAGCAGGCCACCCAGCTGGCCGAGGCGGTGTCCGTGTTCCGTACCGGCGGCGGCAGGCCCGCCGCCGCCCGCCCTGTCGCCCCGGTCCGTGCTCCCGTTCCGGCTCAAGCGCCGGCGCCGGCGCCCAGACTGGCCCCGGCTCCACGCGCCATCGAACCGGCGATGGTCACCGATGCCGGCGATTGGCAGGAGTTCTGAGCCGATCGCTTCCAGACACCCGGCGGCCCGGATCCGGGCCGCCGGCCGGAGTTCCCGACGGACGGTCGCCACAGCCCTCAAGAACCGCCGTTCCTTACCGATGATGCTGGAGATTCCGTCCTCATCGGCCTCTCCATGTCCACCTCGTCCCACCGTTCCACGTCCGGCGAACACAAGAGCAGCGTCGCCACCCGTTTGATGCTGGGCATCGCCCTGATCGCCCTGTCGGCCTTCGGCCTGACCGCCGCCATCAGCTACTGGAAGAGCAGCCGCGCCCTGCTGGCGTCCTCGCAGGGCGCGCTGGAGAACCTGGCCCAGTTCGAGTCGCAGCGACTGGCCATCGAACTGAGCCGGACCTACGACGCGGTGCAGACCCTGGCCGAGAGCCTGCACACCCAGCGCGGCCAGATCAGCCGCGCCACCGTCTCCCAGACCTTCCGGCAGCAGCTGCAACTGCATCCGGAGCGCGCCGGCATGTGCGTCCTGTGGGAACCGGACGCCTTCGACGGCAAGGACGCCGAATTCGTCGATGCTCCAGAGCACGATTCCACCGGGCGCTTCATGAGCTACTGGGCGCGGGTCGGCGACCAGCTGGTCAGCGAACCGCTGCACGACTACGACGATCCCACGCTGGGCGCCTGGTATGTCACGCCCAAGACGCTGAAGAAGCCGGTCATCATCGAGCCCTACCCCTACGAGGTCGGCGGCAAGACCCTGATGCTGACCACGATCGCCATTCCGATCATGGAGGGCGACCAGGTGCTGGGCGTGGTCACCGCGGACTTCGAGCTGTCCACCCTGCAGCAGCGCGTCGCCCAGCTGCGGCCGATGGGCGAAGGCCGTGCCGAACTGCTCTCGCCGATGGGCATGGTCGTGTCCTCCCCGGACGCGGCCAACGTCGGCAAGAGCCGCAACGACGAGACCACCAAGGCGATTCTCGCCGCCACCGCCAAGGACCAGCTGTACAGCGACTTCAAGGCCGACGCGCAGGGCATGGTCAAGGTCTATGCGCCACTGCGCGTAGGCGAGAACAACCGCCGTTTCGCCCTGGGCATCCTGGTCCCGCGCGACCTGCTGACCGCGCAGGCCCGCTCGCTGCTCGGGCTGGTGGCGCTGGTCGGCCTGCTGGCCGCCGCCTCGCTGTGCGCGGGCCTGTGGCTGCTGCTGCGCGGACTGGTGCTGCGCCCGCTGGCCGACGCCGTGCGCGTTTCCGGCGACGTCGCCCAGGGCCGGCTGGACACCGTCATCCCCGAGCGGCGCAACGACGAGCTGGGCCAGCTGCTCCGCGCGCAGTCGCACATGCGCGAGCAGATCAAGGCGGTGATCCAGGCGCAGAACGAGATGGCCAAGCGCCACGACGAGGGCAACATCAGCTACCGCATCGACGCGTCCGGCTTCGCCGGCGACTACGGCCGCATGGTGCAGGAGACCAACGCGCTGGTCGGCTCGCACGTGCAGGTGCAGCAGCACCTGATCGGGATAATGAGGCACTACGCCCGCGGCGACCTGTCGGTGGACATGGACCGGCTGCCCGGCGAGAAGGCCGCCATCACCCAGGCCATGGACGAGACCAAGGCCAGCCTGTCGGCGATCAACGCCGAGATCAAGCGCCTGGCCGGCGCCGCGGCGGCAGGCGATTTCAGCCTGCGCGGCGACGAGGGCCGCTTCGAGCACGACTTCCGCGACATGGTCGCCGGACTCAACCGGCTGATGGAAACCACCGACGGCAACCTGTCCGAAGTGTCCGAACTGCTGCAGGCTATCGCCCGCGGCGACCTCACCGCGCGCATGCACGGCGACTTCCATGGCGTGTTCGCCAAGATGCGCGACGACGCCAATGCCACCGTCGCCCAGCTGACCTCGATCGTCGGCCGCATCCAGCAGTCGGCTTCCAGCATCAACCTGGCGGCCTCGGAAATCGCCACCGGCAACAACGACCTGTCGCGCCGTACCGAGCAGCAGGCCGCCAATCTTGAGGAAACCGCCGCGTCGATGGAGGAGCTGACCTCCACCGTGCGCCAGAACGCCGAGCACGCCCGCCAGGCCAACCAGCTGGCGCAGGGCGCAGCCGGCGTCGCTTCGCAGGGCGGCCAGGTCGTCAGCCAGGTCGTCACCACCATGTCGGCCATCGAGTCCTCGTCGAAGAAGATCGCCGACATCATCAGCGTGATCGACGGCATCGCTTTCCAGACCAACATCCTGGCGCTCAACGCCGCGGTGGAAGCGGCGCGCGCCGGCGAGCAGGGCCGCGGCTTTGCCGTGGTCGCAAGCGAGGTACGCACGCTGGCCCAGCGTTCGGCCGGCGCGGCCAAGGAGATCAAGGGGCTGATCGAGGACTCGGTCGACAAGGTCTCCGAAGGCTCGCAGCTGGTGCACCAGGCCGGCACCACCATGGGCGAGATCGTGACCTCGGTGCAGCGGGTGACCGACATCATGGCCGAGATCTCCGCCGCTTCGCAGGAACAGAGCGCCGGCATCGAGCAGGTCAACCAGACCGTGATGCAGATGGACGAGACCACCCAGCAGAACGCCGCGCTGGTCGAGGAAGCCACCGCCGCCGCCCGTTCCATGGAGGAACAGGCGAACCATCTGGCGGCCGCGGTCGCCCTGTTCCGCATCGACGTTGCGCCGGTCCCGGCCCAGGCGCCGTCCGTGCCGCAGGCGGCGCCGCGGCGCGCCGAAGTCCGGCCGCCGGCCGCCGCACGACGACCGGCACCGCCCGCCGCCGCGCGCCCGGCCGAGGCGGTGGCGGCCGACGGCAGCGACTGGCAGGAGTTCTGATCCGCTCCGCAGGCGGCCCCGCCCTGGCGGGCCGCCCGTGGGAAACCCGACAACAGGCAACGCAGGACAGATGCCGGCCCGTCCGCAGAGGGCTGGTTCCGTGAACCCGGTTCCATCCCGATCCCGCCTCCCGTCATGGAATGACATCTCCCGCCCACGGCCACTGCAGAGGGCTTTGGGAGCGCCGATAACACGGGAGGCAGCTGTTCGCTCGTGCCCGAGGACGCAGGGCCATCCCCTTCAATACGCGATGACGGAAAAGGAAACAGCCGGATGAACACCCACACTGCCCTGCGTATCTTCAGCGACCTGCCGCTGCGGCGGAAATTCATGCTGATGCTCGCCATCCTGGCGGCCGGCATCGTCGCCCTGTGCCTGGTCACCGCCAAGCGCAACCACGACGAACTGATCCAGAACGAACGCCGGGCGCTGCATACGCGCGTGGAGGCGGCGCTGGCCCTGGCCAACCGCTACGCCGACCGCGCTGCCGCCGGCGAACTGAGCGAGCAGGATGCGCGGCAGCAGGCGCTGGCCGCCATCGAATCGCTGCGCAGCGCCAACGGCAGCGACTACCTGTGGGTGAACGACGAACACCCCACCATGCTGATGCACCCCTACCAGACCGCGTTGAACGGCAAGGATCTCAGCGACACCACCAGCGCCGACGGCAAGAAGATCTTCGTGGAGATGGTCAGGCTGGGGCAGCAGGACGGCGGCGGCTTCCTCGACTACACCTGGCCCAAGCCCGGCGTCGACGGCGCGGTGCAGAAGATCTCCTACGTCGGCCTGCACAAGCGCTGGGGCTGGATCATCGGCAGCGGCGAATACACCGACGACATCGCCGCGCGCGCCTGGAGCTTCAGCAAGGTGCTGATCCTGGCCGGCGTGCTGGTGCTGCTGTCGGCGCTGCTGCTGTGCTGGCTGATAGCCCGCTCCATCCTGCGCCCGCTGTCCGGCGCGCTGGGCGCGATCCAGGCCGTCTCGCACGGCGAACTGGACGTGCGCGTGGACCACCATTCGCGCGACGAGATCGGGCAGATGTACACCGCCATCGGCGAGATGGTCGGCCAGCTCCGCACCCGCGCCGAGCAGGACCGCGCGCGCGCCGCCGAGGACCTGCGCATCCGCACCGCGCTGGACGATGTCACCACCAGCGTGATGATCGCCGACGCCGACCTCACCATCATCTACGCCAACCGCCCGCTGATGGAGATGCTGGGCAAGGCCGAGCTGGACCTGCGCCGCGACCTGCCCCATTTCGACATGCAGACGCTGATCGGCAGCAACATCGACATCTTCCACAAGCATCCGCCGCACCAGCGCAAGCTGCTGGGCGAACTGCACGGCACCCATCGCGCGCAGATCAGCGTCGGCGGGCACGTGATGCGGCAGATCATCAACCCGGTCGCCGACGCCGACGGCAAGCGCATCGGCTACGTGGTGGAGTGGGACGACCGCACCGTCGAGGTCCAGGTCGAGCAGGAAGTCAGCGACATCATCGTCGCCGCCTCGCGCGGCGACCTGTCCGGGCGCGTGCGCCTGGAGGGCAAGAGCGGCTTCCTGCTGCAGATCTCCGAGCAGCTCAACGGGCTGCTGGCGGCCATCGGCACCAGCGTCCAGCAGGTCTCCGGCGTGCTGCGCGCGCTTTCGCACGGCGACCTCACCGTGCAGATGGAAGGCGACTACCGCGGCATGTTCGCCGACATGCGCGACGACGCCAACGCCACCGTCATCCAGCTCACCGGCATCATCGACCGCATCCAGACCGCGGCGTCCAGCATCAACCGGGCCGCGGCGGAGATCGCCACCGGCAACAACGACCTGTCGCGCCGTACCGAACAGCAGGCCGCCAACCTTGAGGAAACCGCCGCCTCGATGGAGGAGCTGACCTCCACCGTGCGCCAGAACGCCGAGCACGCCCGCCAGGCCAACCAGCTGGCCCAGGGCGCGCATGGCGTGGCCTCGCAGGGCGGCGACATCGTCGGCAAGGTGGTCACCACCATGTCGGCCATCGAAGCCTCGTCCAAGAAGATCGCCGACATCATCAGCGTAATCGACGGCATCGCTTTCCAGACCAACATCCTGGCGCTCAACGCCGCGGTGGAAGCGGCACGTGCCGGCGAGCAGGGCCGCGGCTTCGCCGTGGTTGCCTCGGAAGTACGCACGCTGGCCCAGCGCTCCGCCGGTGCGGCCAAGGAGATCAAGGGGCTGATCGAGGACTCGGTCGACAAGGTGTCCGAAGGTTCGCAGCTGGTGCACCAGGCCGGCACCACCATGGGCGAGATCGTGACCTCGGTGCAGCGCGTGACCGACATCATGGCCGAAATCAGTGCCGCCTCGCAGGAACAGAGCGCCGGCATCGAGCAGGTCAACCAGACCGTCACCCAGATGGACGAGACCACCCAGCAGAACGCCGCGCTGGTGGAAGAAGCCACCGCCGCCGCACGTTCCATGGAGGAACAGGCCAACGACCTGGCGTCCGCGGTCGCGATGTTCCGCACCACCTCCGCCCAGGCCATGCCGGCCGCGCGACCGGTGCTCAAGGTCGTGCCGCCCACGCCCGCGTCCACGCCGGCCCCCAGCCGCACGCGCCCCGCGCCGCCGGCCGCCGCCACGACCGACGCCGGCGACTGGCAGGAGTTCTGAGCGGCCGATCGCACGCCAGGGCGCCGGCGCAGCGTCGCCGGCGCTAAAGAGCCAGGGGAAGGGGCCGATACTCCATGAAGCCCTGCCGGTATGCTGTTGCCTTCAGGCCTCCGCCTTCCCTGTTCCAGAGACCATGTCAGAGCGCGAACCGACGGAATCCGCCCTTTCCTCCTTCGACGGCAACCTATATGCCGACGAGAAGTACATGGTCCGCAATCCGCGCCAGATCCGCCTGCTGCTGCAGGCGCTGATCGACCAGCGCGCCACGGTCGCGGTCCATCCCGACGGCCGCGAGCAATCCTATCCCAGCGCCGTGCTGGAACTGGACGAGGACGACCTCCTGCTCGACGGCAGCCCGCTGCCGTCGGTGAACCGCAGCGTCGGCGAGGCCTCGCACCTGCTGTGCTTCGCGCAGGTAGACAAGGTCATGGTCCGCTTCCGGCTGGAACACCCGCAGGTGCTGGCCGAGGACGGCCGCACCGCGTTCCGCGTCGGGTTCCCGGAAGAGGTCTACCACCTGCAGCGGCGCGAGCTGTACCGCCTGGAGACCCCGGTCGGCGATTCGCCCTGGTGCGTCATTCCCGATCCGCAGGGCGGCGATCCGCTGCGCTGGCGCGTGGTGGACATCAGTGCCGGCGGCATCGCCATCCTGTTGCCGCCGGACCTGACCCTGCTGCGCCTGCAGCAGCGCCTGGGCGCCTGCGAACTGCAGCTGCCCGACTCGGCGCCGGTCCCGGTGGACCTGGTGGTCTGCAGCCAGCTGGTGCGCAAGCAGGCCAACGGCGTCGAACAGCAGCGCGTCGGCCTGCGCTTCGAGAACCTGCCGCGCGGCGCCGACGCCGCCATCCAGCGCTACATCTTCCGCGTCGACCGCGAGCGCAAGGCGCGCCTGAACGGCGGCGTCTAGCCGGCCGCCTAAAGTCCTGGCCGCCGGCGCCGATACACGGAGTGTCTCTCTTCCGCACCCGCGCGCCGCCAGGACCAGGAACCCAATGAACGACACCAGCGCCCACGCCGCCACCACCGGCGGCGAGTACCTCAGCTTCACCCTCGGCAACGAGCACTACGGGGTGGACATCCTCAAGGTGCAGGAAATCCGCGGCTACGACGCGGTCACCCGCGTGCCCGACGCGCCGGACTACATCAAGGGCGTGATCAACCTGCGCGGCACCATCGTGCCGGTCATCGACCTGCGCCTGAAGCTGCGCCTGGACGAGGCGCGCTACGACGCCTTCACCGTGATGATCGTGCTCAACGTCGAGGACCGCGTGGTCGGCATCGTCGTGGACAGCGTCTCGGACGTGATCCCGCTCAACGCCGAACAGATCCGCCCCAAGCCGGAATTCGGCGCGGCCGTGGACACCCGCTTCATCTCCGGCATCGGCACCCAGGACGAGCGCATGCTGATCCTGCTGGACATCGAGACCCTGCTCGATACCGCCGACCTGGGCCAGGCGGCCGTGACGGAAGAAGCCGCGGCCTGACCAAAACGCGATAGCAGTCACATTTCAACGCGCGGCGTATCAATCATCGGCCCCGGCTGCCGATACCGAGCGCATGGCCGGCCGTTCGCCGGTGAAAACCCAATCCGGAGAAAAAGATGTCCAAGTCCCTCATTTCGCTGATGTCCGCGGCCCTGCTGGCAAGCGTGTCCCTGGCCGCTGCCGCCGACGAGATGATTCCGCCCGAGAACGCCCCCCGCTTCGCCGGCAAGGACGGCATGGTCTGCGGCAAGGTCGAGAAGGCCCGCTACGCCGAAGGCTCCGAAGGCCAGCCGACCTTCCTGCACATGGGCGGCGCGTTCCCGCGCCACACCTTCTCGGCGCGCATCCCCGGCTCGGCGCGCGGCAACTTCGGCTTCGACCTGATGTCGCTGGAAGGCAAGACCGTGTGCGCGATCGGCAAGATCCAGCGCGATGCCTCGCGCGCGGAGATCGAGGTCACCACGCCTTCCAACCTGAAGCTCGCCAACATCAAGTAATCCATCCCGTCGTCGCCGTGCCGGCTGCCGCCGGCACGGTCCCGCGGCAGCGCCCGGGGACGCAGCAGGAGACAGCGCAACCATGCAGTGGATCAAGAACCTCAACCTGATGCCGAAGCTGATGCTTACCTTCGGCATCGTCCTGTTCGTGATGCTGATCCAGGGCATCGTGGCCTATCGCGGCCTGCACTCGCTGGACAACGTCACCAACGAGATCGCCGACAAACGCATGGCCGGCCTGCGCACCAGCGGCGAACTGGCCGCCATGGTCAGCGAATACCGCAACGCGTCCTACCAGAGCCTGGTCCGCGCCAGCGACGAGGTGAAGGCCGAGGCCAAGGCCCGCGCCGGCGAACTGCGCACGCATATCGACGAATCCATCGGCGCGTACTCCAAGCTGGTCGACAACCCGCAGCAGCGCAAGCTGTTCGACACCTTCGTCGCCGACTGGGACGCCACCAAGAAGTCCTACGATTCGGTTACCGAAATGCTGGAACTGGATCTGCCCGACGACGCCATCGACACCTTCGTCGGCGAGACCCGCAACCTGCACCGCAAGGCCACCGCCTCGCTCGAGGCGCTGTCGGCCGACGAGAATACCCGCGCCCAGGCGGCCAGCGACGAGGCCGCCGAAACCTATGCCGCCTCGGCCACCGTCACCGTGATCGCGGTGATCATCGGCGTCGGCACCGGTCTGCTGCTGGCCTGGCTGTTCGCCCGTTCGCTGGTCGGATCGATGCGCGGCGCGGTGGACGTCGCCAACGAGATCGCCGGCGGCAAGCTCGACGGCACCATCGACACCCGCCGCGCCGACGAGGTCGGCGAACTGCTGCGCTCCATGCAGCGCATGCAGCGCGACCTGCGCGAGCGCATCGAGCGCGACCAGGCCATCGCCGCCGAGAACCTGCGCATCCGCACCGCGCTGGACTATTCCTCCACCGGCGTGTACCTGACCAATACCGACCTGCAGATCGTCTACGCCAACCGCGCCCTGGCGCACACGCTGGAGCGCTACGCCAGCGACATCAACGGCGCGCTCGACCATTACGACGCCTCGCGCCCGCTGGTCGGCCAGCCGGTGACCGCGCTGGAATTCCGCGGCGAGATGGACCACAGCGTGCTCGACGCGCTGCAGCGCACCGGCGTGGCTTCGCGCCAGATGCGCTACGGCGACGCCCAGTTCGCGCAGACCATCTCGGCCATCCGCGACGAGGCCGGCAGTGTCGTCGGCCATGTCGTGGAGTGGCGCGACCGCACCACCGAAGCCATGGTCGAACGCGAGGTGGCGCGGGTGATCGACGCGGCCGCCGCGGGCGACCTCAGTGGCCGCATCGGCACCGACGGCAAGGACGGTTTCTTCCTGGAACTGGCGCGCCAGCTCAACAGCCTGCTCGACGCCAACGCCGTCAGCCTGGAGCAGATCTCCGGGCTGCTGTCGGCACTGTCGCAGGGCGACCTGACCGTGCGCATGCAGGGCGATTTCCAGGGTGTGTTCGCGCGGATGCGCGACGACGCCAATGCCACCGCCGAGCAGCTGACCGCCATCGTCGGCCGCATCAAGCAGTCGGCCACGGCGATCAATTCGGCGGCCGGCGAGATCGCCTCGGGCAACAGCGACCTGTCGCGCCGCACCGAGCAGCAGGCCGCCAATCTTGAGGAAACCGCCGCGTCGATGGAGGAACTGACCTCCACCGTGCGCCAGAACGCCGAACACGCCCGCCAGGCCAACCAACTGGCCCAGGGCGCGGCCGGGGTCGCCTCGCAGGGCGGCGAAGTCGTCGGCCAGGTGGTCACCACCATGTCGGCCATCGAGTCCTCGTCCAAGAAGATCGCCGACATCATCAGCGTGATCGACGGCATCGCCTTCCAGACCAACATCCTGGCGTTGAACGCCGCGGTGGAAGCGGCACGTGCCGGCGAGCAGGGCCGCGGCTTCGCCGTGGTCGCCTCGGAAGTGCGCACGCTGGCCCAGCGCTCGGCCGGTGCGGCCAAGGAGATCAAGGAACTGATCCAGGATTCGGTCGGCAAGGTCGGCGAAGGCTCGCAGCTCGTCCGCCGCGCCGGCACCACCATGGGCGAGATCGTCAGCTCGGTGCAGCGCGTGACCGACATCATGGCCGAGATCTCCGCTGCCTCGCAGGAACAGAGCGCCGGCATCGAGCAGGTCAACCAGACCGTCACCCAGATGGACGAGACCACCCAGCAGAACGCCGCGCTGGTGGAAGAAGCCACCGCCGCCGCGCGTTCGATGGAAGAACAGGCCGCGCACCTGGCCGAGGCCGTGGCGCTGTTCCGCCTGGACGAGCGCGACGCGCCTGCGGCCCCGGTGCGGGTGGCGCCCGCCCCGGTGGCGGTCGCCGCGGCGCCGTCGCCGGCCGCCCATCCGCCCGAGCCGCGTCCGCGCAGCCAGGCACGCGTGGCCGTGGCCGAGGCCATGGACTCCGACTGGCAGGAGTTCTGACCGCTCCCCCGACAGCAACCCCGGCGCAAGCCGGGGTTCTGCTGTCGGCCATGCGCGGTCGCGGCGCCCAGGCGCCGCCGTGCGATGCCGGCCCGTTTGCGGCCGCTCAACTTGCCTGGCGCCCGGCCGATATCTCCAGGTGAAGTCCCGCCCCCGCGCCTGACGCCGCGGTACCGGCCGTCCCCCATATCCCCCTATTCGCGCATGAACATTCTCCGCAGCTGGTCGAGCTTCATCTCCAACATTTCGGTACGTGGCAAGCTCAACCTGCTCACGGTCATCATCGCCGTCGGCGTGATCGCGCTGGCGGTGATCGCCGCGCGCATGCAGTACCTGGATCTCTACGAGACCCGCAAGGCCTCGCTGCAGAGCGACGTCGAGCTGACCTACGGCGTGCTGGACCACTACGTCGAGCGCGTGGCCGACGGCACCCTGCCGCTGGACCGCGCCCAGGCCGAGGCGATCGCCGCGCTGGAAACGATGCGCGCCAAGGACGACTCCAGCTACTTCAACATCTACAGCACCGACTACGTCGTGCTGATGCACCCGTTCCGCAAGGACCTCCTCGGCAAGGACATGAAGGACTTCCGCAGCGAGGACGGCGTGCGCCTGTACCACGACCAGGTCGAGGCGGCGAAGGCCGGCGGCGGCTACGTGGGCTACGAGTGGGCCAAGCCGGGGCAGGACAAGCCCGTTCCCAAGCTCGCCTACGCCGGCATGTACAAGCCCTGGAACTGGGTGGTCTCCACCGGCGTCTACATGGACGACGTGCAGACCCAGGCCCTGCGTTTCACCGGGATCATGACCCTCGCCGGCGGCGTGCTGGTGCTGCTGGTGTTCGGGCTGAGCTGGGTGATCGGCAGCCGCATCGTGCTGCCGCTGCGCAGGGCCACCACCGTCGCCGACGCCATCGCCGGCGGCCGCCTGGACAACGCCATCGCGCAGACCTCGCGCGACGAACCCGGCCAGCTGCTGGGCAGCATGCAGCGCATGCAGGCGCAGCTGCAGGCGGTGATCGCCGCCCAGCAGGAGATGGAGCGCCAGCATGAAGCCGGCATCATCAGCTACCGCATGGACCAGGCCGC
>NZ_WIDL01000004.1 GCF_009496535.1 Stenotrophomonas sp. MYb238 | reverse complement strand
GCCTTCTTCGTAGGCTGCGACGTTTCCGTCCAGCGAGCCGCCCATTATAGCCGGCTTTTCCGCTTCGTCAACACCTCTTTCGAGGCCGACTCCGCTCCTTCATCCTCAACCCCGAAGGGCTTCCGGCGAAGCGAGCCGCCTATTATGGCAGGCTTTTCATTCACGTCAACACCTTCTTTCGAGGGAGTTGCCGCCGCTTCGTGGTCCCTGTCACCGAAGTGACCGGCGCCGTGAAGCGAGGGAGCGAATTCTAGACATCTTTGTGAAATGTGCAATCACTTTTTGCGGCTCCGCCGCAAAAAGTCCGTTGGCGCCAGAATCGGCAAGGCCTGGGGCCGGGCAGCGCCGGTCGGCCGTTCCCCGGGACGCCGCAACGAGGACGCCGCTTCCCCTATATAAGCGGCGAGTGCAGGCGACTGGCGGTATCGCTGGGCCACAATGCGGGCTCTTCCCCCGCTTCCGACCGCACGATGGCCGATCCCGCACCGCGCTCGTTCTTCCGTGATCTTTCCCTACCGGCCATCGTGGCCGGTTTCATCACGGTGCTCGTGGGTTTCGCCAGTTCGGCGGTGATCGTGTTCCAGGCGGCGCAGTCGCTCGGGGCAGGGCAGGCCGAGATCGCCTCGTGGATGTGGGCGCTGGGCCTCGGCATGGGCGTGACCTGCATCGGCCTGTCGCTGCGCTACCGGATGCCGGTGGTGACGGCCTGGTCCACACCCGGCGCGGCGATGCTGGTGGTCGGCGCCACGGCGCTGCCGCTGTCCGATGCGATCGGCGCTTTCGTGCTGGCGGCGCTGATGGGCGCGCTGGCCGGCTTTTCCGGCGTGTTCGAGAAGGCGATGCGGCGCATCCCGGTGTCGCTGGCCTCGGGCATGCTGGCCGGCGTGCTGCTGCGTTTCGGGCTGGACGTGTTCGTCTCGGTCGGCACGCAGCCGCTGCTGGTCCTGGCGATGTTCGCCACTTATCTGGCAGGACGCCGGCTGTTCCCGCGTTACGCGGTGATCGCGACCCTGCTGGTCGGCGTGGCGATCGCCGGCAGCCAGGGGTTGATGCATACCGAGCAAGTGCGGCTGCAGCTGGCGCGGCCGCTGTTCACCGTGCCCACGCTGTCGTGGGCGGCGGTGTTCGGCATCGCGTTGCCGCTGTTCATCGTGACCATGGCCTCGCAGAACGTGCCGGGCGTAGCGGTGTTGAAGGCCTCCGGCTACGACGCGCCGATATCGCCGGTGGTGGGCTGGATCGGCGTGGTCAATACGATGCTGGCGCCGTTCGGCGGCTACGCGCTGAACCTGGCGGCGATCACCGCGGCGATCTGCATGGGCCGCGATGTGCACGAGGACCCGGCACGCCGTTATCCCGCCGCGGTGAGCGCGGGCGTGTTCTATATCGTGATCGGGCTGTTCGGCGCGACGGTGGCCGCCGTGTTCGCCGCATTCCCGAAGGAGCTGATCGCCACGCTGGCCGGTATCGCGCTGCTGGGCACCATCGGCAACAGCCTGGCGGTGGCGTTGAAGGACGAAGGCGAGCGCGAACCGGCGCTGGTGACGTTCCTGGTGACCGCTTCGGGGCTGTCGATGGCCGGGATCGGGTCGGCGTTCTGGGGGCTGGTAGCGGGCGCGGTGACCTTGCTGGTGCTACGGCGGCGGTGAGGATTTCCTGCGTTTGAAACCCTGCCCTCACCCCAACTCCTGCTCCGCGCCCAACCCCACACCAGCGGCGTGGGCGCTCAACCGCACGCGCTAGTGCGCGCAAGCCGTGCGGTTTCGCGCCGGTGAGAGAGGGGGCTCGGGAGCAACGGCGTTATAGCGGCTTGACCTCGAACACCTGCTTCAGGGTGTGGCGGCCGCCCGGCGCCAGTTCGATCACGTCCGGGCCGACGTTGCCGGCTTCGACGCAGACGTAGTTGCGCCAGCCGGGGCCGATGTCCTCCATCTTCGCGGCGGCCGCTTCGCCGGCGTTCCAGACGACGGCGGTACGGCTGCCGCCGGTGGTGATGTCGATGCTGCGGCCGAAGCCCGGATCGCGCAGCACGTAGTGGCCGCGCGCCTGCGTATAGATGCGGTCGCTGCGGCCGGGATCGCGCGGGTCGCGCAGGTTCCAGTCGCCCTGCTGGACGTGGGTGTTGCCGCCGTCGAGCTTGTCCAGGTAGGTCAGGCCATCCAGCCCGGTTACGTCGACCTTCAGCGCGTCGCTGACGTCGAAGTAGTTGTGCAGCGCCTGGGTGAAGACGACCGGCTCGCTGCCGGTGTTCTCGGTTAGCAGTTCCTGTTCCAGCGTGCGGCCGATGCGCAGCTTCATGGTCAGGCGCAGCGACAGGCCTTCCAGCACCGGCGGCGCCAGCGTCAGCACCACGGTGCCGTCGGCCTCGCGCTGCGCGTCGCGCAGTTCCCACGGCACGGTGCGTACGAAACCGTGCGACGGCACATCGTTGCCCTGCCCCTGTTTGGCGAAATACGGCCAGCACACCGGACTGCCGCCGCGGATCGGCGTGGGCGGCTGCTTCGCGGCGGGCGAAAGCCACATCACGTCGCGGCCACCCCTGGGCACGAACGACAGCAGCTGGCCGCCGAACACGCTGATGGCAGCGGTGGAGAACGGCGTTTCCACCTTCCAGGCGGTAAAGCCGTTGAAGTCGCCTGTGCTCAGGCCCTGCACATCCTTCATCGAAACTCCGCTCCGTACGATTGCTGACTGGACGAACTGTGGGTAATCGGCGGGCAGCCGGAAGACCGTGGGCGCCGCCGGCTTCGCATCGCGCAGCGCCTGCAGGATGCGGGTACCGGCGCGCCCGTCGGCGGCCTGCCAGCCCAGCCGCTGCTGTTCGGCACGGATGGCGCGCCGGGTGGCGTCGCCGACCATGCCGTCGGCGGCGCCGATGTCGTGGCCGCGCGCGAGCAGCAGGGTCTGCAGTTCGCGCCGCTCGCCGCGGCCCAGGCCGGGATCGTCGGTGGGCCAGGCCGCCACCAGGCCGTTGCCGCCGCGCAGGCGGTCGGCCAGGGTGGCGATGGCCAGCGCGTAGCTCTCGGCCGCGTTGTAGGAATAGATCGCGTCGTAATTGCGGAACACCAGCAATGCCGGGCCCTTCGCACCCGCCGGCAGCAGCAGCGCGGCGGCGCTGTCGTCGGCCACCGCCGCGACCTGCAGCGCGCCGCCATCGGCCTGCGTGACGCCCAGCGCGCGCCATGCCGCCAGCGTCCTGCGCTTGGTGCGCCCGGCCAGGGTGGCGTCGAAGCCGGCGGGAATGCGCACTTCCACGCCCCATGGCTGGCCGCTGCGCCAGCCCGACTGCTTGAGGTAGTTGGCGGTGGAGGCCAGTGCATCGGGGATGCTGGCGACCAGGTCGCGACGGCCGTCGCCGTCGCCATCGACCGCGATGCGCGCATAGGTGGACGGCATGAACTGGGTCTGGCCGAAGGCGCCGGCCCAGGAACCGGTGAGGCCGTTGGCCACGAGGTCGCCGCGGTCGATGAGCTTGAGCAGCGCCAGCAGTTCGCCGCGGAAGAACGGCTGGCGCCGGCCATTGCAGGACAGCGTGGCCAGCGACTGCAGCAGCGGGCGCTTGCCGGCGATGCGGCCGTAGTCGCTCTCCACGCCCCACACCGCGACCACGGTGGCCGGATCGACGCCGTACTCCGCGGCGACGCGGTCGAGCAGGCCGTGATGGGTGGCGAGCATGGCGCGGCCATCGGCCACACGCTGCGCATCCACCAGGACGGCGAGGTAATCCCAGATCGGCGTGGTGAACTCGGGCTGCGCGTCGAGCAGGGGCAGCACGCTCATGTCCGGCGCGACGTCTGCGAAAAGACCGTCGATGCGTTCGCCGGCCATGCCCTGGGCGATGGCCGCGTCGCGCAGGCGCGTGCCGCAGCTGCCGAAATCGGCGAGGGCGGCGTGCGCCGGCGCCGCCACGGCGAGCGCGCAGGCCAGGCCCAGTGCCGGCATCATCCGGATCGATTTCATGCAACGGCTCCTGCGACGCCACACCCTGGAACGAAGCCCGATGATAAGAGGCACCGGGCCCGGCGTGGGAGTTCAGGCGGGCTGCAGCAGGCGCAGGCCGAACATGCGCCCGGCCGCATCCCACGCGCCGCGCACCCGCAGGCCGGCCGCCGCCGCCATCGCGGCGAACTGCGCGTCGTCGTACTTGTGGCTGTATTCGACGTGCATGGCTTCGTCGCGCTCGAACCCGAACGCCTGTCCGGCCACGTGCACCACCTGCGTACGCAGGCTGACCAGCGACGTCTCGATGCGGCGCCGGGCGCTCGCGTAGCGGGCACGGTGGACGAAGCCGGAGAGATCGAAATCGCTGTCGATCTCGCGGTTCAGGCGCGCCAGCAGGTTGAGGGTGAAGGCGGCAGTGACGCCGGCCACGTCGTTGTAGGCGGCCTCGATGACGTCCGGATCCTTGTCCAGGTCGATGCCGATCAGGGCAAGGCCCTGCGGTCCCATCGCCTGGCGCATCCCGCTCAGGATCGACACCGCCGCCGCCTCGGTGAAGTTGCCCAGGGTCGATCCCGGGAAGAACAGCAGCGTGCGCCGCGACGAGCGCTGCGGCGGCGGCAGCGGCGGCAGCGCGGTGAAGTCGGCGCAGACCGGCAGCATCTCGATGGCCGGGAAATCCACCGCCAGCGCGCGGACGCTGTCCAGCAGCGCGGTGCGCGAGATTTCCACCGGCGTATAGGCCACCACGTCCTGCAGCGCCTGCAGCAGCAGCCGCGTCTTGCGGCCGCTGCCGCTGCCGTATTCCACCACGCGCGCCTGCGGCCCCACCTGCGCGGCGATCTCCGGCAGCACCTGCGGCAGCAGTTCCAGCTCGGTGCGGGTCAGGTAGTACTCCGGCTGGCGGGTGATGCATTCGAACAGTGCCGATCCACGCGCGTCGTAGAAGTACTTTGATGGCAGCGCGCGCGGCCGCACCGCCAGGCCGGCGAGCACGTCGGCGGTGATGGTGGCGCGGTCGGGGCGGCGGTCGACCAGCGCGGCCTGCGGCGGAGCCGGCGCCACTCAGCTGTCCCTGGCCAGGCGCAGGCCGGCGAACTGCCAGCGCGCCGGGGGCGGGAAGAAGTTGCGGTAGCTGGCGCGCACGTGCGCGGCCGGCGTGGCGCAGCTGCCGCCGCGCAGCACGAACTGGCCGCACATGAACTTGCCGTTGTATTCGCCCGCGCTGCCCGGCAACGGCTGGAAGCCGGGATAGGCGCCATAGGCGCTGGCGGTCCATTCCCAGACGTCGCCGAACAACTGCCGCGGCATGCCCGGTTCGGCGGCCGCCGCCGCGGCCGGATGCAGCAGGCCGGCATCGGCAAGGTTGCCGGCAACCGGCAGCGCCGCGGCCGCCGCTTCCCATTCGAATTCGGTGGGCAGGCGCGCGCCGGCCCAGCGGGCGAAGGCGTCGGCCTCGAACCAGCCCAGGTGGCAGACCGGCGCGTCCGGGTCCAGCGCGCGCCAGCCACCCAGGGTGTATTCGCGCTCCAGCGCTTCGTCCCAGTACAGCGGACGGCGCCACTGGCCGGCCTGCAGCTGCGCCCAGCCGTCGCTCATCCACAGCAGCGGGTCGCGGTAGCCGCCGTCGTCGACGAAGGCGCGGTATTCGGCGTTGCTCACCGGACGGTCGGCCAGCGCATGCGCCGGCACCAGCACGCGGTGCCGCGGCGATTCGTTGTCGTAGGCGAAGCGCGCGTGCCCGGGCCAGGCCGGCACGCCGATCTCGACGACGCATTCCGGGCTCTCGATCCACAGCGCCGAGCCGCCCGCCGCCGCCGCGGCAGGCAGCGGCAGGTCGTCGCGATAGGCCGGCTGCAGCGGGTTGCTCCACAGCGCATGCTTGATGTCGGTCAGCAGCAGTTCCTGGTGCTGCTGCTCGTGCTGCAGGCCCAGCAGCAGGTGCTGGCGCGCCTGGGCGTCGAGATCGCCGGCATGCAGGCGCTGGCCGATGCGGTCGTCGACCTGCATCCGGTATTCCAGCACCTGCGCCAGCGTCGGCCGCGACAGCAGGCCGCGCTGTGCCCGCGCATGGGCCCGGCCGATGCTCTGGTAGTAGCTGTTGAACAGCACCTGCCATTGCGGGTGCAGCGGCCGGTAGTCGACGCGCAGGCCGAGCACGAACTGTTCGAAGAACCAGGTGGTATGCGCCAAGTGCCATTTGGCCGGGCTGGCGTCGGGCATGCTCTGCACCATCGCGTCTTCGGCCGAGAGCGGCGCGGCCAGGGCCAGGCTGGCCTGGCGCACGGCGCGGTAACGCTCCGCCAGCGTGGGTGGCGTCGTCGCAGCGCTGGAGGTCTTCAGCAGTGCGGCACTGGAAATCTGCATGCCGCCAGCTTAGCCATGGCGGGTGAGCGCGGTGTCATGGACACCGCGCGGCGCTCAGGCCAGCGCGTCGAGGTAGTACCAGCGGCCGTGCTCGCGCACGAAGCGGCTGTGCTCCTGCAGGCGCACGGCGCTACCGCCGCCGATGCGGTAGCGGGCGACGAATTCCACTTCGGCGGTGTCGGCGCCGGTGACCCGGTGGCGCTTCACGTCCAGGCCCAGCCATTGCGTGCGCTGGCCGGGCGCGTCATCCAGCGACAGCGTCGCCGGCCGCGTGTCGGCATGCCAGGTCGCCAGCAGGTAGTCGGCGTCGCCGGCGACGTAGGCGCTGTAGCGCGAGCGCATCAGCGCCTCGGCATCGGGTGCGGCCTCGCCGGCATGCCAGCGCGCGCAGCAGCGGACATGGGCGAGGCCGGAGCCGCAGGGACAGGGAGACGCGGGGGCGATGTGCATGCGCGCATTTTCCCATCCATGTCGCCGCCGCCGCCAGCCGGCGCAGGCGTATGCTGTCGCGCCCCCCGTTCAGGTCCAACCATGCTGGAACTCCTGCCCACCGAGCTGCCGTGGCTGCTGGCCATCGCCTTCGTCGCCGGGCTGGTGGATGCCGCGGTGGGCGGCGGCGGGCTGATCCAGCTGCCGGGCCTGTTCACCGTGCTGCCGCAGCACACGCCGGCCGCCCTGCTGGGCACCAACAAGTTCAGTTCGGTGTTCGGTACCGGCGCGGCGGCCTGGCGTTACGCGCGCTCGGTGCGGTTCCCGTGGCGGCCGGTGCTGCTGGCCGCGGCGACGGCGTTCGCCTTCGCTTTCCTCGGCGCCACCGCGGTCAGCCTGCTTTCCAAGGACGCGGTGCGGCCGCTGGTGCTGGCGCTGCTGATCGTGATGCTCGGCTACACGCTGGCGAAGAAGGATTTCGGCGCCCTGCACCGGCCGCGCACGGTCGGCCGCCGCGAACTGGGCATCGCGCTGGTCATGGGCGCGGTGATCGGCTTCTACGATGGTTTCTTCGGGCCCGGCACGGGCAGTTTCCTGATCTTCCTGTTCATCCGCTTCTTCGGCCTGGATTTCCTGCGCGCCTCGGCCGCCTCGAAGGTGGTGAACCTGGCCACCAACGTCGCCGCGCTGTCGTTCTTCGTGCCCAGCGGCAACGTGCTGCTGGCCTTCGCGGTGCCGATGGCGGCGGCCAACGTCGCCGGTTCGGTCACCGGCACGCGCCTGGCGCTGCGCGGCGGCACGCCGCTGATCCGCAGGCTGTTCCTGCTGCTGGTGGTGGTGCTGATCGCGCGCATGGCCTGGGATACGTTCGCCGGCTGAACGCAACGCGACGGTGTTTGATCGAACGCAACGCCGTCACCACGGCCGATGCGGATGATGGTCCCATGGCGGCCCTCCCTCGCCGCCCTGGAGACCCCCCATGCAACTGGATTTTTCCGGCAAGGTCGCCCTGGTCACCGGTGCCGCCTCGGGCATCGGCGAGGCCGTCGCCCGGCAACTGGCCGCCAGCGGTGCCCAGGTCGTCGTCGCCGATCTGGACCGCGGTGCCGCCGAGCAGGTGGCGTCGGGCATCGGCGCGCAGGCCCGCGCGCGCCAGCTCGACGTCAGCGACGCCGACGCGGTACGGCAACTGGTCGAAGCCACCGTGGCCGAGTACGGCGGCCTGCACCTGGCGGTGAACAATGCCGGCATCGGCGGCGCCAGCCTGGCCACCGCCGACTATCCGCTGGAGGAATGGCACCGCGTGCTCGGGGTGAACCTGCACGGCGTTTTCCATTCGATGAAGTACGAGATCGCCGCGATGCTGGCCGGTGGCGGCGGCGCCATCGTCAACATGGCCTCGATCCTCGGCAGCAACGGCTGGGCCGGCTCGACCGCCTACGTGGCGGCCAAGCACGCCCTGGTCGGCATGACCAAGACCGCGGCGCTGGAATACTCCGCGCGCGGGCTGCGCATCAACGCGGTCGGCCCGGGCTTCATCGACACGCCGCTGCTGGCCGGCATGGAGCGCGCGGCCTACGACGGGCTGGTGGCGCTGCATCCGGCCGGGCGCCTGGGCACCGCCGAGGAGGTGGCCGCGCTGACCTGCTTCCTGTTGTCGGACCAGGCCTCGTTCATCACCGGCAGCTATCACCTGGTGGACGGCGGCTTCTCGGCGCGCTGAGTGCGCCGCAGCGGGAGCCCGATCGCCGGGCATCGCCGGCAACGACAAAGGGAGCCTCGCGGCTCCCTTTGTTTTCCGCCGTGCCGGCCCGGTTCGCGCTAGTGCTCGGCGTCGAGCTGGGCCAGCCGGCGCGCGGCGGCGTCATGCACGTCCAGCAGGT
Organism: Stenotrophomonas sp. MYb238; assembly: GCF_009496535.1. GTDB lineage: Bacteria > Pseudomonadota > Gammaproteobacteria > Xanthomonadales > Xanthomonadaceae > Stenotrophomonas. Next base: position 220,184 of record NZ_WIDL01000004.1, on the reverse strand, counting down.
CGGCGCGGATTTCCCAGAGACCGGCCACCAGCAACAACACCAGCCATGGCCAATGGCGGCGGAACAACGAACGCTGTTTCATCGCGACCTCCTGTCGTCGGGGTGTCCATCTATGGAAGGGATCGGTGGTACCGGGCAATGCAGACTCCCGGCGGCCAGCACCCTGTCCTAGCGCAGCAACGCGCCGGCCAGCGCCATCACCACCAGCGCCAGTAGCGGCAGCATCGACAGCGCGAAGCCCAGCGCGCGGCTGGACGGCGCGCTCACGTAGGCGCGCCAGTAGATGAAACGGCCGACCAGGTACACCGCACCGATGCCGGCCACCGAGGCGGCCGGCCAGAAACGGGCGGCGACGAACAGCGCCGGCAGCAGCGCGACCATCAGCTCCAGGGTGTTCATCTGTACCCGGTAGGCGCGCTCGAAGCCCTCATGGCCGACCACCGCCGGCGCTTTCACCCCGTAGCGGCCGCGGGCACGGCCGACCATGGCGCCGAAGAACAGGTACTGCACGATAACCAGCATTGCGATCAGTTCGACGTAGTGCATGGGGTTCTCTCAGAGGTAAAGCCGCTCTCCCAGCGGGAGAGGGGTTGGGGTGAGGGCACGGGCAAAACCTCGCGGTATCTGATGGGACCAAGCTTCGCCCGTACCCTCATCCGCCCCTTCGGTGCACCTTCTCCCGGAGGGAGAAGGAATACCGGCAGCTCAGCGCCGCGCCTGGCCCACTTCGATGAAGCGCAGGAACTCGGCGCGGGTGCGGGCGTCGTCGTGGAAGCTGCCGCGCATGCGCGAGGTGACCATGCTGACGCCGCGCTTGTGGATGCCGCGGGTGGTCATGCACTCGTGCGAGCCTTCCACCACCACGCCCACGCCCAGCGGCTGCAGCACGTCCTGGATGACGTCGGCGATCTGCGCGGTCATCTTCTCCTGCACCTGGAAGCGGCGCGCATAGGCCTCGACCACCCGCGCCAGCTTGGAGATGCCCACCACGCGGCCGCTGGGCACGTAGCCCACGTGCACGCGGCCGATGATCGGCGCCATGTGGTGCTCGCAGTGGCTTTCGTACTCGATGTCGCGTAGCACGATCATCTCGTCGTAGCCGGCCACTTCCTCGAAGGTGCGCGCCAGGTAGTCGCGCGGGTCCTCCTGGTAGCCCTTGAACCAGTCGCCGTAGGCCTCGGCCACCCGCCGCGGGGTGTCGAGCAGGCCCTCGCGGGCGGGATCCTCGCCGGCCCAGCGCAGCAGCGTGCGCACGGCCTCCTCGGCCTGGGCCTGGGTGACGGACGGGTTCTTGGAGTCGGCCATGGGTGACGGCGCCTGGATTTCGGGGGTGGACATGCTACCAGCCGGGTGCGGCCGGGGCATCGGCGGCGGCGTGGCCCGGAAACGACGAAGGCGCCCGCGGGCGCCCTCGTCCATCGCCTCGGTGCCCTGCCCCCCTTACTGGCCGAGCACGCCCTTCACGTAGGCCACGATGTCCGCGTCCTGCGCGTTGTCGAAGAACGCCTTCTGGAAGCGCGCGCCGCCGACGGCCTGCTTCACCAGTTCGGGGTCGATCGACTTCAGGCCGGCGATGAAATCCTTCGAGGCGCCCTGCTTCACCTGCGCCAGGATGCCGGCGTTGGTCATTTGCGACTCGCGGCGCTCGGCCGGGTAGCCCTGGCCGCGCTCGCCGCCGAAGGCCTTCTCGAAGATGTAGCGGATGTTGATCTCCGCGCCCCAGCCGTAGCCCTTGGCGAACGGCAGCGCCAGCGCGTTGCCGTTGTTGACCTGGGCGAACAGGAAGGCGTCGGTCGGCTCGATGCAGTAGCCGCAGTACACGCCCGGCCAGGCGTTGAGCGACATCATCGCACCCTGCCCGGTGCCGCAGCCGGCGACGACGAAGTCCACCGCCTTCGAGTTGAGCAACAGCGCGGCGCAGATGCCCAGGTGGATGTAGGTCAGGCGGTGGTCGTTGTCGCCGTCCATGCCGACGTTGAACACCTCGTGGCCCTGCGCGGCGGCGACGGTGTCGAGTTGTTCCAGCACCACCGGGTTCTTGGCGGCCTGGCTGAATTCCTGCATCAGGGCGATCTTCATTGCGTGACTCTCTGTTCGATGGGGGAAGGGATCAGCGCGCCAGCCAGCCGCCGTCGACCGGGATGACCGCGCCGTTGACGTAGTCCGAGGCGCTGGAGGCCAGGAACACGGCGGTGCCGCCCAGGTCTTCCGGCCTGCCCCAGCGCCCGGCCGGGATGCGGTCCAGGATCGCCTTGCTGCGGTCCTCGTCGGCGCGCAGCTGCGCGGTGTTGTCGGTGGCCATGTAGCCCGGGGCGATGGCGTTGACGGTCACGCCCTGCTGCGCCCACTCGTTGGCCAGCAGCCGGGTGATGCCGGCGATGCCGCTCTTGGAAGCGGTGTAGGACGGCACGCGGATGCCGCCCTGGAAGGACAGCATCGAGGCGATGTTGATGATCTTGCCGCGGCCCTGGGCGATGAAGTGCTTGCCGGCGGCCTGGCACATGAAGAAGGCGGACTTGATGTTGACGTTCATCACGTCGTCCCAGTCCTTCTCGCTGAACTCCACCGCGTCGGCGCGGCGGATCAGGCCGGCGTTGTTGACCAGGATGTCCAGCCCGCCGAGGCCCTCGACGGTCTCGCGCACCACCCGTTCGACCGGCTCGATGCTGATCAGGTTGGCCTCGATGTTGAGGAAGCGGCGGCCCAGCGCGCGCACCTTCGCGGCGGTTTCCTCGGCCGGGACGATGCCGGCGCCGGCGATGTCGGCGCCGGCGGCGGCCAGCGCCAGCGCGATGCCCTGGCCCAGGCCGGTATTGGCACCGGTTACCAGCGCGACCTTGCCTTCGAGGCTGAACGGATTGGTCATGGTGTTCCTCTCCCTGATGCGGTGATACGGGGTGGTTGCGGCGCCGAGCCTTGCCCGTCGGGGCGATGCGGCCGGCCGTGGTGCGGGCCTCGTCATGGGTGGACCCGCCGATGCGCTGCGGAGCCATCATAGCCAATTAGGAAACCGGTGTCATTTTGCAGCGCGGGATGCTCTCTTCCCTTTCCGGAATAACGACTTGGGGTCAATCCAGGGGCGGCTGGCAGGAATCGCGCACGATCAGGTGCGGGCGCACGCTGGCGATCTGCAGTGCGGCCTGGCCCTCGGGCTGGATCAGCATCGCCGCGGCGGTGCGTCCGGTGTCGCGGGTATTGCGCCGCACCGAGGTCAGCGACGGCCACAGCCGCGAAGCCAGCGGACTGTCGTCGTAGCCGACCACCGACAGCTCGCGCGGGATGTTGATGCCGGCGCGCATGGCGACCTTGTAGACGCCAGCGGCCATCTCGTCGTTGCCGGTGAAGATCGCGGTCGGGCGCTGCTTGCCGAGCAGCAGCTTCTCGGCCGCGGCCACGCCCGATTCGAAGGTGTAGCCGGCCTCGATGATGCGCGCCGGCGGCAGTTCGATGCCGCGCCGCTCCAGCGCGTCGATGAAGCCGGCGGTGCGCTCGTGCGCCGAACGGTAGGCCGACGGGCCGGTGATCAGGGCGATGTCGCGGTGGCCGAGCGAGAGCAGGTAGTCGGCGGCCTCGGCGGCGCCGTCGCGGTCGTGGGTGATCACCATCTGCGAGGTGTCGTCCAGCGCCAGCGAGGCGATGCGGGTGTAGCGGCAGCCGATCTCTTCGAGCATGTCGGCCAGCGCCTGGTCCTCGGAGGCGCGCGGCACCAGGATCACGCCGTGCAGCTTCTGCTGCTGCACGAAGCGCTTCACGCCCTCGATGTAGCCGGGGCTGCGCGTGTCGCAGGGGTGCACCACCAGCTCGAAGCTGGAGCCGCGCAGCGCGTCGAGCGCGCCGTACTGCATGTCCACCACGTACTGCGCGGTGGGGTTGTCGTACACCATGCCGATCAGGAACGAGCGCCGGAACGCCAGCCCGCGCGCCAGCGGATCGGGCGCGTAGCCGACCTCGCGCATCAGCGCCTCGACCTTCTCGCGGGTGTCTTTGCGCACCAGCGGCGAGTTGTTGATGATCCGCGACACCGTCTTCTTGGAGACGCCGGACAGGCGCGCAATGTCGTTGATGGTCGCGGCCCGGCCCTGGGGCCGGGTCGTGGCGTCGGAATCGGCCTTCTTGCGCAATGACATGTCCTTGCAAACCATCCAGCGGAACGGGTTCTGGCGAAGCCGCGCCCGGCGAGGCACGGCGATGTGGGCGGCGCGGCGGCGTCCCGCCGGTGCCGGCGGCGTGCGCCGGCGGCAGGGACGGAAACCCGCGCCAGGCGGTGATGTTAGCCCGAGACGCCGCTCCGGGCCGGAAACATCGGCCCGGTCACGCCCGTGACGGCGCTCAGCCGCGCAGTAGCGCCGGCAGCCATAGCGACAGCTGCGGGAAGAACGCCACCACCAGCAGCACGCCCAGCCCGGCCAGCCAGAATGGCCAGATCGTCCGCATGCTCTGGCCCACGGTGATCTTGCCGATGGCGGTGCCGATGAACAGCACCGAGCCCACCGGCGGCGTCACCAGGCCCAGGCCGCCGGTCAGCACCAGCACCAGGCCGAAGTGGATCGGGTCGATGCCGTAGGCCCTGGCCACCGGCAGGAAGATCGGCGTGCAGATCAGGATCATCGGCGCCAGGTCCATGAAGGTGCCCAGCAGCAGCAGCATCACCACGATCATCAGCAGCACCATGAACTTGCTGTGCGCGAACGACTGCAGGAACGCCACCGCCGCCGACGGCACCTGCAGGTAGGCCAGCAGCCAGCCGAACACCGCCGCGGTGGCGATCACGAACAGGATCACGCCGGTGCTGCGCGCGGCGTGCACCACCGTGGCCATGAACGCCTTCCAGCCGAGCTGGCGGTACAGCACGGTGGTGACCAGCAGCGCGTAGACCACGGCGATGGCCGCCGACTCGACCGCGGTGAAGATGCCGGCGCGGATGCCGACGAAGATCAGCGCCACCAGGCCCAGGCCGGGCAGGGCGGCGACCAGCCGCAACAGCACCGCGCGGATGCCCGGGAAGGCTTCCACGCCATAGCCGCGCCGGCGCGCCACGGCGTAGCCGGTGACCATCAGCACCACGGTCATCAGCAGCGCCGGCACGATGCCGGCGGCGAACAGGTCGGCGATGGACAGGCCGCCGCCGGCCGCGGCCGAGAACAGGATCAGGTTGTGCGACGGCGGCACCAGCAGCGCCACCAGCGCCGCGGTGATGCTGACGTTGACCGCGAAATCGCGGTCGTAGCCGCGCTTGACCATCTGCGGGATCATCGTGCCACCGACCGCCGAGACATCGGCGATGGCCGAGCCGGACACGCCGCCGAAGAACAGCGAGGACAGGATCGACACCTGGCCCAGGCCGCCGCGCAGGCGCCCGACCAGCGATGCCGCCAGCGCGATCAGGCGTTCGGAGATGCCGCCGCGCATCATGATCTCGCCGGCGAAGATGAACAGCGGAATGGCGATCAGCGACGCCGAGCCGGTGCCGGCGGAGATCTGCTGCACCAGTACCACCGCCGGCAGGTCCAGATAGAGCAGGGTGGCCAGCGCCGCGGCGGCCAGGGCATAGGCCACCGGCACGCCAATCAGCAGCAGCGCGCCGAACACGAGGAACAGGATTGCGATGCCCATGATTCAGCGATCTCCTTCGGCGGCGGCCGGGCGCAGCGCCTGCACCGCCCGGTTCAACGCGAACACCACCATCAACGCGCCGCCGATGCTCAGCGGCAGGTAGTTCACGCTCTGCGGCAGTTCCGCGCCGGCGGCCTTGATGTGCAGGCCATCCAGCCACAGCAGCCAGCCCCACCAGGCGATCACCGCGCCGATGCTGGCGACCACCAGCGGCACCAGCGCATCGACCACGCGCTTGACCTGCGGGTTGAGGTGGTCGGCCAGCAGGAAGAAGCCGAAATGGCGGTTGGTATGCACGCCGGCGGCCGCACCCATGCTCATCGCCGTGCTCAGCAGCAGCAGCGTGACCGGCTCGGTCCAGCTCGGCGAATCGTTGATGACGTAGCGGGCGAACACCTGCCAGCCCTGCACCACCACCAGCCCGAGCAGGGCGACGACGGCGACGTGGATGACGAGGTTGGCCAGCATTTCCAGCGCGCGTTGCGCGCCGGCCAGTGTGGGGGTTGCGGTGGCTTCGGACATGCGCGGCGTTCCTCAGGCGAAATCGCGGATGCGGCGGTGCAGGGCGGCGATGTCCGGCTGGCGCAGGTAGTCGCGCAGCAGCGGCGCGGCGGCACCGCGGAACGCGGCGATGTCCACCGCGTTGGCCTTCACGCCATGCGTCAGCACCGCCTGGCGGGCCTTGTCCTCGGAGGCGTCCCACTCGGTGCGCATCACCTGCACCGACTGCCGCGCCAGGTCCAGCAGCAGGCGGCGGTCGCCGGGCGAGATCGCGTCGAAGCTGCGCCGCGACATCAGCAGCACGTCCGGCGCGTACGAATGCTGGCTTTCCGACCAGTAGTGCGCGGCCTCGAAGTGGCGGCTGGAATGGAAGCTGCGCATGTTGTTCTCGGCGCCGTCGATCATGTGCGTCTCCATGCCGGAGAACGTGTCGCCCAGCGACATCGGCGTCGGGTTGGCGCCGAACAGGCGCATCAGCTGCAGGAAGATGTCCGAGCTGGCCACGCGCAGCTTCAGGCCGTGCAGGTCGCGCGGTTCCACGATCGGGTGCTTGGTGTTGTAGAAGCAGCGCGCGCCCGAGTCGTAGATCGCCAGGCCGACCAGTCCGCGGTTCTCGAAGCCGGCCAGCACCGCGTCGGCGATGCCGCCGTCCAGCGCGCGGCGCATGTGCGCGACCGAGTCGAACACGTAGGGCAGGCACAGCGCCTGGGTCAGCGGGAAGGCATTGTTGAGCGCGCCGGAATAGACGCGGGTGATGTCGATGGCGCCGAAGCGCGCCATGTCGATCGCCTCCGACTCGCGGCCGAGCTGGCCGGAGTGGTACTGCGCCAGCCGCAGCCGGCCGCCGGTCGCGCGCTCGAGCTCCTGCCCGATCCACTTGACCGCGGTGACCGTGGGGTAGTCCGCCACGTGCACGTCGGTGGCGGTGAGCACGCGCCCGTCGCCGCCGGCCTGGCGGCCGCTGCCCGAACAGGCCACCAGCGCCGGCGCGGCAAGCGCGCCCAGGCCGGTGGCAAGGAAACCTCTGCGATTGATCATCGAACCCCCTCCACGCATACCCGCCGTGCGCGCCGGTCAGCCGGCGGCCACGGCCCTGCAGGAAATCTCGCCGTAACCCTCGAAGCGGATCACGGCCTGCTGGCCGACCGCGATGTCGTGGATGCCGGTGGCGTTGCCGGTGGCGATCAGATCGCCCCGGCGCAGTGGGCGGCCACGGCGCGCCGAACGCGCCAGTGCGAAAGCATAGGCGGCACGCAGGCCGCCGGGCAGGTTGTTGGCGCCGCCGATGCCGACCACGTTGCCGTCGATCTCAGTGCGCGCCAGCAGCCGCGCTTCGTCCAGCCGCGTCCAATCGGCGATTTCGGTGCCCAGCACCAGGCCATTGTTGTTGCCGAAGTCCGAGACGACCACCCGCGGCCCCAGCACGTTGATCGTCGCCAGCGGGCTGCTGGCCACCTCCACGCCGGTGAACATGCGTGCGGGCAGGGCGGCAGTTTCGTCCGGCGTCCAGTCGAGCTTGTCGGCGGGGGCGTCGGCGTCGAGCTGCAGCACGTACTCGGCCTCGACCGCGGCGAAACCGCCGGCGCCGGAAAACACGGGGATGTCCACGATGCCACCGGTAGCATTCCAGCGCTGGCGCGAGAACACCGGACCCAGCAGGCGCTCGTCCCCGGACCCATCGCGGCGCTCGGCGGCGATGTAGCCGACCTTCCAGCCGACCACGGCGTCGTCCCAGCGGCCGATGGCCAGGTCCTGCACCTGGTACGCGGTGACCAGATCGACCGGGATCGCGCCGGGGAAATCGGCGAGCGAACGTCCCGCGCGACGCGCCTCCACGAACTGGCGGGCGATGTCGTCCAGCGCGGCGGACGGGTCCTGTCGGCCTTGATCGTTGCTCAAGTGGCTCTCCTGGTGGCGTTGCTGCACCGCCCATCGACAGTGCTGTGGGTGCTGTATATGGTAAACCGGTGTCATATGGCAATACGCAACGCATCACGGCCCCACCGGCCCCGCATCGCGAGATTTCCCATGTCCCCGTACAGTGTCCGCAGATCGTTGTTATTGATGGCTTTTCTTGTAGTTTCCGGATTCTCTACCGGGACCGCGGTCGCCAGCATCGATGGTGAACCGGTACCGGGATCGGCGCAACGGATCGCGCTGTGGCCGACCGGATTGGCACCGGGGGACAAACCGCTGTCGCAGGCGCCGCAGGTCGTCGAGCGCAGCGCCGATCCGGCGCTGCCGGACCGCTACGTCACCCATGTCAGCGAGCCCTGGCTGGTCGTGTACCGGCCGGCCCGGCCCAACGGCACCGCGCTGCTGGTCGCGCCCGGCGGTGGCTACCAGCGCGTGGTGCTGGACAAGGAGGGCTCGGCCTTGGTGCCGGCCTTCGTCGACCAAGGCGGCATCACCCTGTTCGTGCTGCGCTACCGCCTGCCGGGCGAAGGCCGCGAGGATCGCGATGCGGCGCTGGCCGATGCGCAGCGCGCCATGCGCCTGATCCGCGCCCGTGCCGGCGAATGGCAACTGGATCGACGGCGCATCGGCGTGATCGGCTTCTCCGCCGGCGGGCACCTGACCGCGCGCCTGGGCAACGGCTTCGACCAGCCCGCGTATCCGGCCACCGATGCCATCGACCGCGTCAGCGCGCGTCCCGACTTCCAGCTGCTGATCTATCCGGTGATCGACATGGCCGGCGCGGACGCGCACCCCGGTTCGCGCGAACGGCTGCTCGGCCCGCGGCCGGAACCGGCGTTGCAGCGGCGCTACTCGATGCAGCACCAGGTCCGCGCCGATACGCCGCCGACTTTCCTGGTGCACGCCGGCGACGACGACGCGGTCCCGGTCGGCAACAGCTTGGGCTTCTACGCCGGGCTACGCCGGGCCGGCGTGCCGGCCGAGCTGCACGTGTTTGCGCACGGCGGGCACGGCTTCGGCACGCGCGGCATCGCCGGCCTGACCGCCGCCGCGTGGCCGCGGCTGGCGCTGGACTGGATCGCCGCGCAGCGGACGGAGCGCGCGCCATGAGCGCCACGCCCGCCGACCCGCGGCGCCGCGATTTCCTGCGCGCCGGCACGCTGTGTTCGCTCGGCGCCGGACTGGCCACCGCGCTCCCGGCCGCGGCCGCACGCGGGCAGGCCAGTCCGATCGCGCGTCTGCGCGGCGGCCGCGTCGCCGGGCAGACCGAGCAGGGCATCCATGTCTTCCGCGGCATTCCCTACGGCGCCGATACCGCACCGCGGCGCTTCCAGCAGGCGGCGCTGGAAGCGCCATGGCACGGGGTGCGCGATGCGCTGGCGTGCGGCCCGGCCGCGCCGCAGACCAGCGGCGAAGGCCCGGGCAGCGAGGATTGCCTGTATCTCAACGTATGGACGCCGGCCCTGCGCGATGGCGGCCGGCGCCCGGTGCTGGTGTACATCCACGGCGGCGCCTACAACAACGGTTCGGGCAGCGATCCGCTGTACGACGGCGGCAATCTGTGCCGGCGCGGCGACGTGGTGGTGATCACCGTCAACCACCGCCTCAACCTGTTCGGCTACCTGTACCTGGCCGGCCTCGGCGGCGATGCGTTCGCCGATTCGGGCAATGCCGGCCAGCTCGACCTGGTGCAGGCGCTGCAGTGGGTGCGCCAGCACGCGGCCGAGTTCGGCGGCGACGCCGGCAACGTCACCGTGTTCGGCCAGTCCGGCGGCGGCGCCAAGATCGCCACGCTGATGGCGATGCCGGCGGCGCAGGGACTGTTCCACCGCGCCTGGACGATGAGCGGCCAGCAGGTCACCGCCGCCGGCCCGCGCGCGGCCACCCAGCGCGCGCGACGCGTGCTGGAACACTTCGGCCTGCGCGACCCGCAGGCACTGCGCACGCTGCCGATGGAAAAACTGCTGGAAGCGGTGAAGCTGCGCGATCCATCAACGGTCGAGGACACCGGCCTGTACTTCGGCCCGGTGCTGGACGCGCGCCACCTGCCCGTGCATCCGTTCTGGCCGCAGGCACCCGCGCAGTCGGCCGGCATCCCCATGGTCATCGGCAACACCCACGACGAGACCCGCGCCTTCCTCGGCCACGACGACCGCAACTTCGCGCTGGGCTGGGACGAACTGCCGGCGAAGCTGGAGAAGGAACAGTTCGTCGACCTGCTGCCGTCGGTGGTGATCGCCGCCTACCGGCGGATGTATCCGCACTACACGCCGTCGGAGGTGTTCTTCGCCGCGACCACCGCCGGACGCTCGTGGCGCGGCGCGGTGGAGGAACTGGAGGCGCGCGCGCGACAGGGCGCACCGACCTGGGCCTACCAGCTGGACTGGTACGACCGCGGCGGCGAAGCGGAGCGGCTGCGCGCCTTCCACACGCTGGACATCCCATTGGTGTTCCACAACACGCAGCAGCCCGGCTCGCGCACCGGTGCCACCGCCTCGGCCACGCGCATGGCCGAGGCGATGAGCGGCGCGCTGCTGGCCTTCGCCCGCCACGGCGATCCCAACCACGGCGGGCTGCCGCGCTGGGAACCGTATTCGCTGCAGCGCCGGCAGACCCTGGTGTTCGACGACGACAGCCGCCAGCAGGACGATCCGCGCGGCGGCGAACGCCGGCTGTACGCGCAGGTGCCGTTCGTGCAGCGCGGTACTTCATGAATCGGACATGCCTTCAGCCGGTGTGGATGGCGAACGGAATGTTCACCGGTTTGCCCTAGACTGGCGGCATGATTTCAGATGCAACCGGATATCCCGACTTCATCGGCCGTGAGCGGCTGGTGGCGGCCATCGACGCGGCGCTGGCCGCACCCGATGTCGCCACTACGGTGGCGCGGATTGAACAGGCGCTGCGGCAGGCCATCGCCGATCCCGCGATCGTGCTGCCCGGCTGCGTGCACGAACCGATCACCGACCACTACGCGCGCCGCGAGCTGTATCGCAGCGCGCGCCACGGCTACAGCATCGTCGCCATGACCTGGGGACCGGCGCAGGGCACGCCGCTGCACGACCACGACGGCCTGTGGTGCGTGGAAGGCGTGTGGCAGGGCGCGCTGCACATCACCCCGTACCGGATGCTGGAAAGCGGCGACGATGGTGCCCGCTTCCAGCCCCTTCCGACCCTGGCCGGCCAACGCGGCAGTGCCGGCAACCTGATCCCGCCGGACGAATTCCACGTGCTGCGCAACGCCAGCGACAGCGGCATCGCGATCTCGGTGCACGTCTACCAGCGCCCGATGGAGCACTGCACGGTGTTCATGCCCGATCCCGGACGCGACGGCTGGTACCGGCGCGAAAGCCGGTTGATGCAGACGGATACGCCATGATGCGGAGCATCTCTCCCTCGGCGGGAAGGCGCGGCTGACGCACCACAGGCACGCGTGCCTTGGAGCGCCCGGGCCGTTGGCGCAGGGCGGAGCGCCGGATCGAAGTGTGGGTACGGGCGAAGCCTCCGCGATGGTCGGCGGCGTGAGGCTTCGCCCGTACCCTCATCCGCCCCTCCGACGTACCTTCTCCCGATGGGAGAAGGGAACGTCCGGCGGTATCGGCTGATCCCCGCTTACCGCAGCGGCAGGCGGTTGTTGAGCAGCGTCACTTCCTCCGCGTCGCCTTCCTGCAGCACCCGCACGCTGGCACCGTTGCGGTCGAAGCCTGCCGGCAACGCCAGTTCCACCGTTGCCGTGCGCGGCTGCAGATCCAGCGGCGCTTCCAGCGCGGGGATCGCGACGCGCGCCACTTCGCGGCCGCGCGCGTCCTCGATCACCGCCTGGCCGGGACGGGTGGCGACATGGCCCAGGCTGTGCACGGTGAGCCGCACGCGCCCGTCCACGATCTGCAGGTCGCCGCGACCGATGCCGAGGTCGGCGCGCGTTTCCACCGGCGTGCCCGCCGCGACCCGTTCGAACTCGAACACCTGCGCCTGCTTCGGCGCGAAACGCAGCGTGGTCGAAGCGCTGCGCTCCAGCGCCACCTCGCGTACCTGCGCCCTGCCGTCGATCCTGTCGTCGCCGTCGCGGTCGGTGCCGCTGGTGATGCGCCAGGTGCCGGCGGCGATGTTCCAGCCGGTCATCGCCGCGTCCACCGGTTTGTCGCCCATGTTCCAGGCGATCACCTTGAAGCGCTCGCGCGAGGGCGCGTGCACCAGCAGCGCCACCTGCTCGGCGGCGCCCGGCTGGGCGAAACGCCAGCTCACCGCATGCCCGGGGAAGCTCTGGTTGCGCTTGAGCGCGATGCCGCCCAGGCGCAGGCGCTGCAGGAACTCGCTCGGCGCCTCGACGCGGTCGCTCCACCAGTGGCCCTCGGTGTTCATGTACTCGCGCTGCGCCTTGGCCTGGATGCCCTCGGCATGCAGGGTTTCCAGGTAGGTCTTGTCGCCTGTCAGCTGCCACGCGGTGACGGCGGCGAATCCGGCATCGCCCTTGTCGGCGGCGGCGACCAGCTGCCGGCCCCAGTCCTGCTGGCGGCCGAGCGCGTCGATGATGTTCTCGCCCAGGTTGGACAGCGCGCCGGGGCCGCCGCGCAGCACGCGGTAGTCCAGCGCCTCCAGGTACTTGTCATCGCCGCTCCAGCGCCAGGCCGCCCAGAACGTGTGCATGACGTCGCCACCGCCCGAACCCTGGTTCAGTTCGCCGCCGCGGGTCTTGCCGGTGGCCCAGTTGATCTCGTTCGGCAGTGCCCAGCGGCCCTTGTCGTCGGTGTAGGCGTGGGCGAGATAACTGTCGGCCAAGCCGGTGACCAGCCGGCGGCCGGTGGGATCGGCGTTGTACTCGCCCATCAGGAACGCCGGGTGCAGCGCCGGGAACGAATACGGCTTCTGCCATTGCCAGTTCGGCTCGCGGTAGACCTTGTTGCCGCCATACCAGTTGCTGGAGAACAGCAGGTGTCCCTGCGGGTTGCGCAGGACGATACGTTCGTCGAAGGCGCGCACCGTCTGCATCAGCCGCTCGACGGTCAGCGGGTCGCCCCAGTTGAGGTAGAGCATGGCGCTGTTGGCGTTGATGCCCTCCTCGTAGGCGTGCAGTTCGTCGGTCTCGATGGTGCTCAGGCCGTTGGCAAACATGCCGTTTTTGTACACCGCGTCGGACAGCGCGGTCAGCGAGGCATTGAGCCGGTCCGGCTCCACGCCCATCAGCGCCAGCCCCGGCCATTGCTGGGTCAGGTCGGTGTCGTCGGAAATGCCGCCGCCGAAATCGCCGTATTCGACCTGGCGGTTGTCGATCCACCAGTCGACGAAGCGGCGCACGCGCCTGAGGTCTTCCACCTGCCGGAACGCCCACAGCGGCACGCCCTTGGGCGGCTGCGGCTGCTGGAACGGCGGCCGGCCCTGGCTGTTGTAGCTGATGTAGTTCCAGTACAGGCGGCCCAGCTCGTGCTCCGGGTCCACGCGCAGCAGGTCGCTCAGGTCGGCATACACGCGCGCGTACAGGCGCTGGCGCTTGGACGTGGTGTGCTCTTCGACCAGGAAGCCCCAGTTGTCGCGCACCTGGTTGAAGCGGTCGGCGACGTGCTCCTTGAGCGCTTCCCTGCGGTCCTTGAATACCAGCCGCACCTCCGCGCCGTCCAGCGAAGCAGCGTTGAAGCCGGGCGCGGCCGAGGCGATGGAAATCCACAGGCTGTCGGCGGTGAGGATGCGGTCGCGCAGGTCCAGCCACAGCGTGCGCTTCTGTCCGGGTTTCACCGAGACCGACACGTCGATCATGTCGCGCGCTGGCCAGATCGGATCCTTGATGCGGATGTCCAGCGGGATCACCCCGCCTTCCGGGCCGTCGTGCGTGGCCGGCAGGTCCAGCGCCGGCAGGTCGATGGCGATGCCGTCCAGGCCGTCGTGCATGTTCTCCCAGCTGTAGGCCCAGCTGCGGATCAGCGGCTGCGCCGCCGGCGCGTCGCCGACGCCGGAAGGCACCAGCACGTGCACGATGGGCCGCGGATGCGCAGGCAGCGAGCCGGCCGTGCGCGTGCGCGAACCGGCCCCCTTGGGCAATGCCATCACCACACTGCGTTCGTCCGGTGCGAAGCGGCCATCGATGTAGTCGCGCAGCGCGGCGACGTTGGTGTAGTCCGGCAGCACGCTGCTGTCGATCAGGTAGCGCTGCTTGACCGTGCCTTCCGGCTCGGCGGCGTCGCTGACGCGGTAGCCCCAGATTTCCTGGATGGGCGTCTCCTGCGCGGCGTTGGCGAAGCGCAGGGTGCCGCCGGTCTGCGCGGCGAATTCGTCGACGCTGCGCACCACGCCCTTCGGCCGGGTGAAAAGCGTTCCGGCACTGCCCTGCAGTTCGCCGAACGCCGCGCCGCGGATCTCGATGCGGTTGACGGTTTCGCCCTCGGGCACGGTCAGATCGAGGTGCTGGCCGCCTTCGACATAGGTGTTCCAGTCCGGCAGCTGGAAGTAGTCGTTGCGGCCGGGCAGGCGCGAGCGGTTGTAGACGCCGGGCCAGGTGGTCTCGGCGATGCCATCGGTACCCTTCCACATCCACTGCTTCTTGTCCCTGACGTCGGCGAACTCGACCTTGCGGATCGTCGTCGTCGTGGCGGTCAGTGCCGGCGGCGGCGCACCTTCCCAGCCATGGCGGTGCCACCATGCACGCTGCGAAACGGTCGCGGTTTGATCCGCACGCGGTTCCGCGTTGCGCGCCAGCGCGGCCACGTCGCCGCCGTCGAGCATGCGGTCGTAGACGCGGATCTCGTCCACGTCGCTGCCGCGCAGGAAGTTGTAGCGGCTCTGTACCTGGTAGGGCGCCATCACCCGCCCGGCCAGCCCGAGTTGGTCGAGCGCGGCGTCGTAGTCGCCGGTGGTCTCCACGCGCGCCACCTCGCGGCCGCCGAGGAACAGGCGCGCGCCCTTGTCCTCGTCCCAGGCGAAGGCGATGTGCTGCCATTGTCCGGGCGACGGGTTCTTTTCCAGCCGGAAGGAAACGCGGGTGCGCGCCAGGTTGGCGTCGGTAACGAAGGCGTCGAAACCGTGGCCGTTCCAGTCGATGCGCAGCCAAGTCATGTCCCAGCTGCTGTGGTCGGCGTAGCCGACGCGGAAGATCACGAACGGCGCTTCGCCCACCACATAGCGCGAGCGCCAGAAAAAGGACAGGGTGCCGCGCTCGGCGCGGATGTTGCCCGGCGCGTTCCACGACAGCACGCCGTCGTCTTCCCAGCGGATCGCGCGGCCATGTGCGCCGTCATCTACCAGGCTCACCTTGTCCTGGAAGTTGGGCACGGCATCGCCCTGCGCCTGGTCGGCGACGAAACCCTGGTCGGCCGAGACGCGGAACAGCAATTGCGCCGGGGAAGAAAGCGCCGCCGCCGGGAGAGCAGCGGACAGCGCGGAAGCCAACAGCAGGAGGCGGAGCGGAGAACGGGCGGAACGTCGTGACATCGTGCGTCTCTTGGAAACGTGCGTGCGGTTGCCGGTAGCGCACGCGGTGGGCCAAGTTAGCGACGCCGACGCGCCATCACATCCTGCGTCGCACCATCCAGGAACCCTCCCGGCAGCGCGCCGGGAGGGCATCGCGCATCAGAACCTGTAACGCAGGCCCAGCGTGTAGGTGCGCCCGGTCTGGCTGTACTCCAGCGGCAGCGATACCGACGGGTTGGCCACCCACGATTCCTGCGCCTCGTTGGTCAGGTTGGCGCCTTCCAGGCTGAGTTCCAGCTGGTCGCTGATGCGGTAGTGGATCGACGCATCGAGGATGGTGGTGCCGCTCTGGCCATGCACGCCGTTGGCCTCGCTGTTGAAGCCCGCCTCGGTGCCCGGCACCTGGATCAGGTAGTCGTTGCGGTTGGTGGCCGAAACGCGCCCGGAGAAGCTCGTGCCTTCGTAGAACAGGGTGGCGTTCCACGAGTTCTTGGACTGGCCGGTCATCGCCGCCTTCTGCGCGGCGGCGCCGGAAGACAGCAGGTACTGGATGTCCGAATCGACGTAGGTGTAGTTCAGCTGCGTGCCGAAGTTGCTCCACTTGCCGGGCAGGAAGGTGAAGGGCTGCACGTAGTTCAGTTCCACGCCCTGCAGCTTGCCGCCCGGGGTGTTGATCGGCACGGTGAAGGTGAATTCGTCGCTGGGGCTGGCGTTGAGGTTGTCCAGCAGGCTGGCCGGCAGGCCGCTGTCGGCGTAGACGCGGGTTTCGCGGGTGTTCTGGATGTAGCTGCCGATGTCCTTGTAGAACAGGGTCGCGCCGAGCATGGCGCCTTCATCGAAGTACCACTCCAGGCCCAGGTCGTAGCTCTTGGCGCGCACCGGATCGAGCATCGGGTTGCCGCCGCTGACCGTCCTGGCGCTGCCGCTGACGTTGACCGTCACGCCCGGGGTCAGGCTGCCCAGGCCCGGGCGCGACATCACCTTGGCCGCGGCGAAACGCACCAGGAAGTCCGGGGTGATTTCGGCCACCACGTTCAGCGACGGCAGGGTGTCGTTGTACTCGCGGGTCACGGTGGCGGCCACCGGGGTGCCGCTGGCGGTGGCGACGCCCGTGGAGGTCTGCTTGGTCCTGACATGGCGCACGCCGAAGTTGCCGTACACCGGGATCGAGCCGATCTCGGTGGAGAACTTGCCCATCAGCCAGCCGCTGCGGTCCTGCTCCTCCACGCCGCGCATGCTGGCGGCGTAGTCGCTCAGCGCGTAGATGCCCTCGCCGCTGAGAACGCCGAACATGTCGGCGATGGCACCGAAGTTCGGCACCACCCACTTGCCCGGCGAACCGGCCAGGCCGCTGAGGCTGGCCAGCTCGGTCATGTCGACCGGCACGATGCGGGTGCCGCTGGTGAAGTTCGGCAACGAGGTGGCTTCGTTGGCGGTGCGGCGGCGCTCCATCGAGTCGAAGCTGTAGTTCTTGGCCTGTACGCCGCCGCTCAGCGTGAACGACGGGCCGGCGATCCAGGCGAAATCCAGCTCGCCGTTGTGGAACTCGTTGGTCACGTAGTTCTGGCGCAGACGGATGGTGGACAGGGTCCAGCCATTCGGGTCGGTCGGGTTGATGCCGTAATCGAACACCGGCTTGTTGGCGTTGCCACGGTAGTCGTAGCTGTAGCCCTGCACGTTCAGCTTGTCCATCATGATGGTCGCCTGGACCGGGTTGTCATGCTTGGACCGCGAGGTGCCGACCCTGCCGCTGAGGGTGAAGCTGTCGGTCAGCCTGTGCTCGCCATCGAGACTGACCTGGTAGAAATCCGTACTCCATTCGTCGTGGCGGTTCTCGGCGCGGATGTCGACGTTGTCCATCTGCGCGTAGACCAGCGCGCCGTTGCGTACTTCGCCGGCGTTGACCAGGATTTCCTTCTTCCCCAGCGCATCGGACTTGCTCAGGCCGTTGGCCTCGATGTACTTCTCGTCGCGCTTGGCGTCGATCTTCGAGTACAGCGCGTCCAGGCTGAAGGTGGTGCGGTCGCTGGGCTTGAACTGCAGCGAACCGGTCACGCCCAGGCGCTTCTGGTCATGCTCCATCAGCGTGTAGCGCGGGAAGCGCGGCGCATAGACGTCGGACTTCAACGCGTCCTTGAACGCGGAGTTCGGACTGAAGCCGCCATTGGTGGTGCCGCCGGCCCAGCGCACGGTGCCGGTGCCTTCCTCCACGGTATCGCGTTCGGAGTACGCCACCGACAGCAGCGCGCCGACCTTGCCGTCGGCCCAGCTGTTGGCGATCAGGCCGGCGAAGCGCGGCATCGCCGCCTGCGAGGCGTCGTTGTAGGCGGTCTGCACATTGGTCACGAGGGTGAAGCCGTCGTAGTCGAACGGCCGCGCGGTGCGCAGGTCGACGGTAGCGCCGAGCGAGCCCTCCTCGACATCGGCCGAGGCGGTCTTGCGCGCGATCAGCTGCGAGAACAGGTCCGAGGCGAACACGTTGAAGTCGAAGCCGCGGCTGCGGTTGGTGCCGCCCTGACCATCGCTGCTGCCGACGGTGCTCAGCGCTTCCATGCCATTGATGCGCACGCGGGTGAAATCCGGGCCCAGGCCGCGCACGGTGATCTGGCGGCCTTCGCCGCCGTCGCGGGTGATGACCACGCCGGGAATGCGCTGCAGCGATTCGGCCAGGTTGCTGTCCGGGAACTTGCCGATGTCCTCGGCGACGATGGCATCGACCACGCCGGCCTCGCCACGCTTGATGTCCAGCGCCTTCTCGACGCTGGCCCGGTAGCCGGTGACGGTCACGGTGTCCAGTTCGGTGGCGGCGGTGCCGGCGTCCTGGGCCGCCGCCGCGCCCGTCTGCAGCGCCAGTGCGATCGAGAACGCGAGCAAGGTAACCGGTGTCTTTTTCTGCTTGCCGTGTGGATACATGTGCTTCCCCTCTCCAAAGGTTTACATGCGAAGCGGTGCTTTCTGTAGTGCCAAAGGCTTATGACACCGCTGGTCAAAACCGAAAGTAGCAGGAGCCTCGGGAGGGAGCATCTTGCACTGCAACAGGGCAGGAAAGCCTTGCAAGCCATTGTCTTTGGGACATTCCTGCACCGTTCCCCGACAGGAACAGGGGACATTGGCCGCAATATGACACCGATGGCCAAACTATCGTGCCATCATTCCCGCCCGTGTAGACCGCGACAGGAGTCCCGATGAGTTCCCCCCGTGTTGTCTGTTTCGGCGAGCTGCTGCTGCGGCTCGGCGCGCCCGGCCACCAGCTGCTGCTGCAGAGCCCGTCGCTGGAGGTGCATTGCGGCGGCGCCGAGGCCAATGTCGGCGTGTCGCTGGCGCATTTCGGCCACGACGTCGCGATGATCGGCGTGGTCGCCGACAACCCGCTGGGCGCGGCGGTGACCGGCGAGCTGCGCCGGCATGGGGTGGACACCGGCCGGGTGCGTCGCGGCGAGGGCCGCATGGGGCTGTACTTCCTGACCACCGGCGCCGGCCACCGGCCCAGCGAAGTGGTCTACGACCGCGCCGATTCGGCCTTCGCCAACGCGCGCGCCGATAGCTACGACTGGCCGGCGCTGCTGCACGGCGCGCAGTGGCTGCACCTGTCCGGGGTCAGTCCGGCGCTCGGCGCCGAGGCGGCGCAGGCCACGCTGGCGGCCGCGCGCGCGGCCAACGCGGCGGGCATCAAGGTCTCCTTCGACGGCAATTTCCGGCCGAAGCTGTGGGAACGCTGGGGCGGCGACGCCCGGGCGATCCTGCGCGACCTGTTCGACTGCGCGCACATCGTGTTCGCCGACCACCGCGACATCGGCGTGGTGCTGGGCGGCGAGTTCCCGCAGGCCGACGCGCAGGCGCGCGTGGACGCGGCCGCGGCGATGGCGTTCGCCGCCTTCCCGCGGCTGCAGTACATGGCCTGCACCCAGCGCATGGCGCACAGCGTCGGCCACCACTCGCTCGGCGCGATGCTGCTCGGCCGCGACGGTGCCCGTGCGGTCGCGCCGGCCGAGGAACTGACCGACATCGTCGACCGCATCGGCGGCGGCGACGCCTTCGCCGCCGGCGTGCTGCATGGCCTGATCGAGGGCTTCGACGCCGAGGCCACGATCCGCTTCGGCCTGGCTGCCGGTTGCCTGAAGCACTCCATTCCCGGCGATTTCAACCCGGTCGGCGTGGCCGACGTGATGGCCCTGGTGGGCGAGGGCAGGTTCGATGTCCGGCGCTGATCCGCGCGTGCGCGCCGTGCTCAAGCTGGCGCCGGTGATCCCGGTGTTCACGCCCGACGGCATCGACGACGCCGTGCAGGTGGCGCAGGTGCTGTTCCGCGGCGGGCTGCCGGTGATCGAGGTGACGCTGCGCACGCCCACCGCGATGGAGGCGATCAAGGCGATGGTCGAGGCCGTGCCCGACGCGGTGGTCGGCGCCGGCACCGTGCTCGACGCGCGGCAGATGGAGCAGGTCAAAGCCATCGGCGGTCGCTTCGCGGTGTCGCCGGGCGCCACCGACCGGCTCTACGCCGCCGCGCGCGCTACCGACCTGCCGTTCCTGCCGGGCGTGGCCACCTCGTCGGAACTGATGCGCGGGCTGGAGCAGGGCCTGGACACGTTCAAGTTCTTCCCGGCGGTGCAGGCCGGCGGCGCGGCGATGCTGGCGGCGTGGAACGGCCCGTTCGGCGACGTGCGCTTCTGCCCGACCGGCGGCATCGGCGCGCAGACCGCCGCGCAGTTCCTGCACCTGCCCAACGTGCTGTGCGTCGGCGGTTCGTGGCTGACCACGCGCGACCTGCTGGCGGCGCGCGACTGGGCCGGCATCGAGCGGCTGGCGCGCGAGGCGGCGGTGCTGCCCGGCTGAGATACCAAGGGCCTTGTGCACCCGGAATCACCGCACGAGCGCCCGTAGGAACGCCCGTAGGAGCGCACTTCAGTGCGCGATGGAGCTGTATCGGGAAAGCTCCATCGCGCACTGAAGTGCGCTCCTACAACACGCTCCGCCAGAAACTTTCCCGCTGAACTCCCGTGCCGGGCACGCCCGGCACCTGCGACTGCCCGCCATCGAACATCCGCAACGGGACGGCATGCACCCGCCCGCAGGCTCTCAGCCGTCGTCCGACGCCGCCGGCCGCGCCCACTGCCATTCCAGGCCCAGCGTCCAGCCACGGCCCGGGCCCGGTTCGTAGTAGCGCTGGTTGCCGTCGTTGACGATGACCGAACCGATGTGGCGCCGGTCCAGCAGGTTGTCCACGCGCGCGAACACGCGCAGCGGGCCGCGCGTGGTCCGCCATTGCCGCACGGCTTCCAGGTTGAGCAGCGCATGGCCCGGCGCGCGGGCATCGCCCAGGTCGTTGGCGGGCGTGGCGCCCGCGGCCACGGTTTCCACGGCCAGTTGCCACGGTCCCGGTTGCCAGCGCCAGCGCGCGTGGAACTGCTGGCGCGGCACGCCCGGCAGCGCGGTGCCGGCCGCCACCGGGTTGCGCGGCAGGGTGCAGGGCGCGGGCAGGCCGGTGCAGGTCAGGTAGCCTTCGCGCACGCTGGCCTGCAGCCAGGTCCAGGCCAGCTGCAGCTGCTGGGTATCGCCGACGGGCTGCAGCCAGCCCAGCTCCACGCCCTGGCGGCGGGTGGCGCCGATGTTGCGGTAGCTGCTGCGGCCGCCGCGGTTGCTGGCCACGGCCAGCTCGTCGTCGGTGTCGGCGCGGAACAGCGCCAGCTCCAGCCGCGCGCCGGCCTGCGTGCGCCACTTGGCGCCGAGTTCGACGTTGCGGCTGGTGGCCGGGGACAGGTCCAGCGCCAGCCCGGCGCCGCCATCGGCGCGGTAGCCCAGCTCGTTGAAGGTCGGCGTCTCGAAGCCGCGGCCGGCCGAGGCATACAGGCGCAGGTTCTCGCCGGCACGGAACACCAGCCCGGCCACCGGCGTGGTGGCCGCGTAGTCGCGACGGCCGCTGTCGTCGGGATTGCCGGCGCCGATGTAATGGTCGTCGGACCGGAACCGCACCCGGCTGTGGCGCGCCCCGGCCAGCAGCGACCAGCGCGGGCCGATTTCCCACCAGGCCTGCGCGAACTGGTCCACGTTGCCGACGCGGTCGTGCTGGTCGCGCCGCAGCCGGCCCCTGACGCCCAGCGTATCGCCGACGAAGTTCTCATGGCCGGTGCGGTGCTGCTGCTGGCGGTCGGCGTTGGCGCCGATCATCAGTTCCAGCGGCCGGCCGGCCAGCGCGCCATGCCAGGCCCAGCGCGCATCCACGCCGCCATAGCCGCCGTCCAGGTCGATCACCCCGCCCGAATGCAGCGGGCTGGCCTGCGCCGATGGCGGGATCGCCAGGAACTGCTCGACCGTGCGCTGCCCGGCGTAGGCCATCAGCCGCCAGGTCCGGCGCCCGCGATCCAGCGTGTACACCGCGCCGGCCTGCGCCTGCCGCACCGATTTGCGGGTGTCGTACTGGGTGGCGACGGCGGTGGCCTGGCGCGGGTCCTGGCGCACCTGTTCGCGGCTCAGGCCCAGCGGGTCCTGCGCGTGCGGGGCATCGAGCACGTTGAACAGTAGGTCCAGGCGCTGGCCCGGCGCAAGGTCGAACCCGAGCCGCGCGTTGAGCAATCCGCGCCGCGCCGCGCTGTGTTCGCGCCAGCCATCGGTGCGGTAGTGGCTGGCGGCGATGTTGTAGCGCATGGCGTCGGCCTGGCCCCGGAGCTGCAGGCCGAAGCTGCGGCTGTTGTCGCTGCCGACGGCGGTACGCAGCCGCCACGGATCGCCTGCCTGGCCATCGGCGCTCCACAGCTGCACCACGCCACCAGAGGAGTTGCCGTACAAGGCCGAGAACGGACCGCGCAGCACGTCGATGCGGTCGGCGCCGAGCAGGTTGAAATGCGACAGCTGGCCCTGGCCGTCGGGCAGCGTCGCCGGCACGCCGTCGGCCAGCAGCCGCACGCCGCGCACGCCGAAGGTGGAGCGCGCGCCGAAACCGCGGATCGACAGCTGCGTGTCCTGCGCCAGGTTCTGCCGCTCGCGCGCCAGCAGGCCGGGCACGCCGCCCAGGGCCTCGGAGACCAGCGCGCCCCGGCCGTTGCCCGCGTCCACGCCGAGGGTGGTCATCGACGCAGGCAGGTCGAAGTCGTCGACCGCATGGACGCGCGCGGCCTGCACCTGCACGGCATCCAGCGTGGCCAGCGCCGGGCCGGCCAGCGTTGTCGCCGGCGCCGCCAGCATCGATCCCGTCAACAGCAACCACCGCCCGTTTCGCTTCATGCGGGCATCATCGCCCATCGCCGCCGATCGCTGCACCGCGCGCTGACGGTTCCGCCTGAAACCCTGCGGCCAATGGTCCGCGGCCCTGTTAGGATGGGGCGGTTTGACCGCGCCGCGCGGTCGTCCCGAACTTCCCCCTCCCGCCACCGTGACGAGTACCGCCGTGTCCTTCTTTGCAAACGTGGAACAGGTTCCTGGCGACCCGATCCTGGGTCTGACCGAGGCTTACAACGCCGACCCGCGCCCGACCAAGGTCAACCTTGGCGTCGGCATCTATTACGACGAGGACGGCCGCATCCCGCTGCTGCGCGCCGTGCATCTGATCGAGCAGCAGCTCGCCGCCGAGGCCAAGCCGCGCGGCTACCTGCCGATCGACGGCCTGCCGGCCTACACCCAGGCCACGCAGAAGCTGGTGTTCGGCGAGGGGTCGGAGCTGATCGCCGCCGGCCGCGTCGCCACCTCGCAGACCATCGGTGGCAGCGGCGCGCTGCGCGTGGGCGCGGACCTGCTGCACAAGCTGCTGCCGCACGCCACCGTCGCCATCAGCAACCCGAGCTGGGAAAACCACCGCGCCGTGTTCGGCGCCGCCGGCTTCGACGTGGTCGATTACACCTATTTCGACAACGCCAGCCACGGCCTGGATTTCGCCGGCATGATCGCCGACCTGCAGAAGCTGCAGCCGGGCACCGTGGTGCTGCTGCACGCCTGCTGCCATAACCCGACCGGCGCCGACCTTGACACCGCGCAGTGGCAGCAGGTCGCCGCGCTGCTGAAGGACCGCCAGCTGTTCCCCTTCATCGACATGGCCTACCAGGGCTTCGACAAGGGCATCGAGCAGGACAGCCAGGCCGTGCGCATCATCGCCGAGGCCGGCATTGACAGCTTCGTCGTCGCCAATTCGTACTCCAAGTCGTTCTCGCTGTACGGCGAGCGCGTCGGCGCGCTGTCGGTGGTGGGCCCGGACGCGACCTCGACCAAGGCCGTGCAGTCGCAGGTCAAGCGCATCATCCGCACCATCTACTCCAGCCCGTCCACCCATGGCGCCGCGCTGGTGGCCGGCGTGCTGGGCAGCGCCGAGCTGCGCGGCATGTGGGGCGCCGAGCTGACCGAAATGCGCGAGCGCATCCATGCCCTGCGCGCCGGCATGGTGCAGAAGCTGGCCGCCCTGGGCGCGCCGGAATTCGGCTTCATCCAGCAGCAGGCCGGCATGTTCTCCTACTCGGGCCTGAGCAAGGCGCAGGTGGACCGCCTGCGCGACGAGTACGGCATCTACGCCGTGGGCACCGGCCGCATCTGCGTGGCCGCGCTGAGCCAGAGGAACCTGGACTACGTGGCCAAGGCGGTCTACGAGGTCAGCCGCGGCTGATCCAGCCACGGCGCCGCAACGGAAAAGCCCGGGATTTCCCGGGCTTTTTTGTACCCGCGTGCCGCGCTCCCGTAGGAGCGACTTCAGTCGCGATGGAGCTTTACCGGTAAAGCTCCATCGCGACTGAAGTCGCTCCTACAGAGGCGCCACCTGCACGGGACAGGCGCGCGGGCGCCATGTCCGCACCAGGACAAACCCTGGCCTGCGTTCGCAAATATCCGGACAACCCGCGACAATGGCGCCCCTTTTGTCCGAAGGTAGCTCCCGACCATGTCCCGCACGTCGCTGACCCGCTTCCTGATCGAAGAACAGCATGCCCGGCGCATCAACGCCGACCTGCGCCAGCTGGTGGCGGTGGTGGCCCGCGCCTGCACCAGCATCTCGATCGCGGTGAGCAAGGGTGCGCTGGGCGGCGTGCTCGGCGACGCCGGCACCGGCAACGTGCAGGGCGAGGCGCAGAAGAAGCTGGACGTGATCTCCAACGAGATCCTGCTCGAGGCCAATGCCTGGGGCGGCCACTTGGCCGCCTGCGCGTCGGAGGAAATGGACCACAGCCAGCCGGTGCCGTCGGAGTATCCGCACGGCGACTTCCTGCTGCTGTTCGATCCGCTGGACGGCAGCTCCAACATCGACGTGAACGTGTCGGTGGGCACCATCTTCTCGGTGCTGCGCGCGCCGGCCGGCGTGGACAAGCCCGGCGACGAGCATTTCCTGCAGCCGGGCGTGGGCCAGGTCGCGGCCGGCTACTGCATCTACGGGCTGAGCACGATGCTGGTGCTCAGCGTCGGCCACGGCACCCACGCCTTCACCCTGGACCGCGAGACCGGCGAGTTCGTGCTGACCCAGCGCGGCATGCAGGTGCCGGCCGACACGAAGGAGTTCGCCATCAACATGTCCAACCAGCGCCACTGGGAAGCGCCGATGCAGGGCTACGTGGCCGACCTGCTGGCCGGCCGCGAAGGCGTGCGCGGCAAGGACTTCAACATGCGCTGGATCGCCTCGATGGTGGCCGACGTGCACCGCATCCTCACCCGCGGCGGCATCTTCATCTATCCGTGGGACAGGAAAGAGCCGTCCAAGCCGGGCAAGCTGCGGTTGATGTACGAGGCCAACCCGATGTCGATGCTGATCGAGCAGGCCGGCGGCGCGGCGACCGACGGGCGCCGGCGCATCCTCGACATCCAGCCCGACCAGCTGCATCAGCGCGTGCCGGTGTTCCTCGGCTCGCGCAACGAGGTGGCCGAAGCCACCCGTTACCACCACGAGCACGACGTGCAGGCCTGAGCCTGCGCCCGGCGGGGCCGCATCCGGCATGGCACGCCGGCCATGCCATGCGGCACTACCCGGCCGCGCCGGCTGCGGCCATCATCGGCGCCGGCTTCCCAGGAACCTGCCGATGCGTGCACTGATCGCCCCGCTGCTGCTGTTTCCGCTCCTGGCCTGGGCGCAGACGCCCACACTCGAGCAGGCCGACACCGACTGGAACCGCCTGCGCCTGCAGGGCGACGCATCGGCGTTGGCACCGCTGCTGGCCGAGGACTGGCTGCTCACCCATTCCGACGGCCGCGTGCAGCGCAAGGCCGACTACCTGCAGGAACTGGCCACGCGCCAGCGCCGCAACACCCGCATCGACAACCAGGACGTGCAGGTGCGCCGCTACGGCGATACCGCCATCGTCACCGGTACCAGCGTGCAGGCGGCGGTCAGCGACGGCCAGCCCTGGGAAGGGCGCTTCCGCTTCACCCGCGTGTGGGTGCTGCGCGAAGGCCGCTGGCAGATGGTGGCCTCGCACTCGTCGCGGCTGGGCGAAACCCGGCCCTGACGGCGGCCACGCGGCTCAGAACAACTCGCCCTGCGGCGAGGCCTTGCGCGGCGGCGCCGGCGCCACGAAACGGCTGCAGTCCAGCCATGGCCACTGCTCGCGCGAGGCGTTGAAGCCCAGGCGCTTGCTGGCCAGCGCGAAACGCCGCGCCAGCAGCTGCGCGTAAACGCCTTCGCCGCGCATGCGCTTGCCGAACCGGCTGTCGTAGTCCTTGCCGCCGCGCAACTGGTTGATGGTGCTCATCACGTGCTCGGCCCGCTGCGGATGGTGCGCCTGCAGCCAGTCGTGGAACAGCGGCGCCACCTCGTAAGGCAGGCGCAGCAGCACGTAGCCGGCACTGCGCGCGCCGGCATCGCGCGCGGCTTCCAGCACCGCTTCCAGTTCGGCGTCGTTGACCCAGGGAATCACCGGCGCGACCATCACCCCCACCGGGATTCCCGCCTCGTGCAGGCGCCGCATCGCCCGCAGCCGCGCATGCGGCGCGGAGGCGCGCGGTTCCAGTTTCGCCGACAGGTGCGGGTCCAGCGAGGTCACCGAGAAGTGCACGTTGACCAGACGCTGCTCCGCCAGCGGTGCCAGCAGGTCGATGTCGCGCTCGACCAGCGCGTTCTTGGTGATCAGCGAGAACGGATGGCGGGTTTCCAGCATCACCTCGATCAGCTGGCGGGTGATCCCCAGCCTGCGCTCGACCGGCTGGTAGGCGTCGGTGTTGATGCCTAGGGCAATCGGCTTGACCACGTAGCCGGGCTTGGCCAGCTCCCTGCGCAGCAGCTCGGCGGCGTTGGTCTTGGCGAAGATCTTGGTCTCGAAATCCAGCCCCGGCGACAGGTTCAGGTAGGCGTGGGTAGGCCGCGCGAAGCAGTAGGAGCAGCCATGCTCGCAGCCGCGGTACGGATTCACCGACTGGTCGAAACCCACGTCCGGCGAGGTGTTGCGGCTGATGATGCTGCGCGCGACTTCCACGCGCACATCGGTGCGCAGGCGCGGCGCGGCGAATTCCTCGCCCTCGTCGGCCAGCCAGCCATCGTCGACGGCGTCGGTGGTGGTGGTTTCGAAGCGGCCGGGCAGGTGGCTGCTCGCACCGCGGCCCTTGATCGGAGTCGGCATCATCGCGCTACGCTAGCGCGGGCGCGTCGCAGATGCAGCGACGCGGCGTTCATGCAGGTGCACGCGGCGGCCCATGTCGCGCGCCGCGCACCGGCCATGGCTAGAATCGCGGCATGCGCGAAACCCTGCACAGCCTCTGGACCAGCGTGTCCTCCATCCCGCACGCGGCCCAGGTCCTGGCGGCCACCTACGTGGTGTACCTGGTGCTGCTGGCCTGCTACATCCTGCTGCAGAAACGCGAGCCGGTGGCGACGCTGAGCTGGATCCTGTCGCTGGCGGCGCTGCCCTACATCGGCCTGTTCGTGTTCTACGTGTTCGGCCCGCAGAAGATCGTGCGCCAGCGGCTGCGGCGCGGGCGCTCGCGCGAGGGCATGGAGGCCTACAACACGGTCTGCCCGGCGGACGTGCACTGCACCGAGCTGGCGCGCATCGGCCAGGCCACCACCGGCCTGCCGCCCAGCACCGCGACCGCCGTGGACTGGCTGGTCGATGGCGGCGCGACCTATGCGGCGATCCTGGAGGCGATCGCCGGCGCGCGGCGCCACGTGAACCTGGAGTACTACATCTTCGAGCCGGACCATGCCGGCACCGCGATGCGCGACGCACTCGTCGAGCGCGCCAGGGCCGGGGTCACGGTGCGCCTGCTGCTGGACGCGGTCGGCTCCTCGCGGATCAGGCGCCGCTTCCTGCAGCCCCTGCTCGAAGCCGGCGCGGAAGTGGTGTGGTTCCACCCGCGCCAGCTGCTCAAACCGTTCAAGCGTCCCTGGCTGAACCTGCGCACCCACCGCAAGCTGGTGGTGATCGACGGCCGGATCGCCTTCACCGGCGGCATCAACATCACCGACGCCGAGGACGACAGCCGCAACCCCGATGCCTACCGCGACCTGCACACGCGCCTGGCCGGCCATGTCGTGCGCAGCCTGCAGCTGGTGTTCCTGGAGGACTGGATCTACGCCAGCGGGCAGGGCATGACCCGTTTCGACCGCGAGGACCTGTTTCCTTCCGACAGTCCCGCGCGCGAGGACGGCACGGTGCAGGCCCAGGTGCTGGTCTCCGGCCCGGATTCCTCCTGGGAGGCGATCCACCGCCTGCACGTGGCGGCGATCCACGAGGCCTCCCGCCGCGTATGGCTGGTGACGCCGTACTTCGTCCCCGGCGAAGCGGCGCGCATGGCGCTGACCTCGGCCGCGCTCGGCGGCCTGGACACGCGCCTGCTGGTGCCGCGGCGCAGCGATTCTCTGTTCGTCACCCTGGCCGGGCGCTCCTACTACGACGAGCTGCTGCAGGCCGGGGTCAAGATCTACGAGTACGGCCCGCGCATGCTGCACACCAAGGCCTTCATCGCCGACGACGACACCTGCATCGTCGGCAGCGCCAACTTCGACCACCGCAGCTTCCGCCTGAACTTCGAGCTGTCGATGCTCTACCACGACCGCGGACTGACGGCGGAGCTGGAGGCGATCCTGGAACAGGAGTTCGCCCGGGCCACGCCGGTGCTGCCCGACCGCCGCTGCCCGCTGTGGCGGCAACGGCTGCCCGAGGCGGTGGCCCGCCTGGCGTCGCCGCTGCTGTAGCAGGGGCTGCGCGCGGCCGCGCATGCCACCGGCCAGGGTACCCGGCCGCCACCTCCATGCCCGGCACCGCGCGTGCGCAGGACGTCGCTGGGTCCTGGCGCGTGGAAGCGGCCCCGGGCGGACCGCTACACTGGGTGCCCTATCGGGGAGACCGTCATGTATTGGCTGTTCCTGCTGCTCGCACTGGGCGCCTTCGTCCTTGCCATCACGACCACGCAGACGTGGCTGCTGCTCCTGTCGCTGCTCGCGGCGCTGCTGCTGTTCCTGCTGTGGATGAAAGGACTGTACGCGGCACGCTTCGGCGGCACCGCCAGCCAGACGCCCCGGGCGCTCCACCCGGCCGAGCTGCAGGCCCTGCGCGAACAGCTGGGGCCGGGCAGGACCGCGACCGTTGCCCCTTCTTCCCCCGCATCCGAAGAACACCCGCCGTCATGACCCGTCTCAGCGTCAACGTCAACAAGATCGCCGTCCTGCGCAACTCCCGCGGCGGCAACGACCCGGACGTGCTGCGCGCGGCGACCGCCTGCCTGGACGCCGGCGCGCACGGCATCACCGTGCATCCGCGCCCCGACCAGCGCCACATCCGCGCCGACGACGTGCACGCGCTTTCCGCGCTCACCCGCGAACGCGGCGTGGAGTTCAACATCGAGGGCAATCCGTTCGCACCGCCGCGTCCGGGGTATCCCGGGCTGCTGCCGCTGTGCGCGCAGACCCGGCCGGCACAGGCAACGCTGGTGCCCGATGGCGACGGCCAGCTCACCTCGGACCATGGTTTCGATTTCGCCCGCGACGGCGAGCGCCTGCGCCCCCTGATCGCCGCATTGAAGGACGTCGGCTGCCGGGTCAGCCTGTTCGTCGATGCCGGCAACCCCGCAATCGCAGCCGCCGCGGCGCTTGGCGCGGACCGCATCGAACTCTATACCGGCCCCTATGCCGAAGCCTTCGCCGCCGGCACTCCAGACGCGGCGATCGCCCTGTTCGCGGATGCGGCCAGGCGTGCGCAGGCGGCGGGGTTGGGCGTCAACGCCGGCCACGACCTGTCGCAGGCCAACCTCGGCCGTTTCCTGCACGACGTGCCGCAGGTGCTGGAAGTCTCCATCGGCCACGCCCTGATCGGCGAAGCGCTGTACGACGGCCTCGACGCCACGGTGAGAGCATATTTGGCGGTAATCGCGCGCGGCTCCTGAGAGCGTCGCCGGCAACAACGCGCGGCCGTGTTTGTGGGAAGCGACGCGTTGTAGGCAGCGCGGCCCCATGAACTTCGCGGATGCGGTCTTCTTCGACCTTCAAGTACCCAGCCGTCCGATTACGGACGGCACGCATTCGTAGCTTCTCGTCGTCATAAAAAAACGCCCCCGGCTAGCGGGGGCGTTTTCCAGTCGCGTCATGACTTGGGTATTGCGTTACTGCACGAAACCGATCTTCTTCATCTGGGCGTTCTTGGCCTGGGCCAGGATCTTGGCCATGACCTCGTACTCCGAATCCGGATTGGCGTCGATGCGAAGTTCCGGCGGGTTGGCCGGATTCTTCCTTACTTCTGCCTCCATCCTCTGCTGCAACTCTTCCAGGGCTACCTGGCTTTTGTTCCAGTAGATCCGGTTGTCTGCATCCACGCGCAGATCAATCGTCTGCGGTGTGCCGTTGCTTACTGTTGCTGGCTTGGCAGTCCGCTGCGGTAGATCCACGGTAATCGGGTGCATCATCCACCTTGCAGTTACTACAGTGGCGGCAAGCCAACCCAGCGCTGCCAGCACAACCACCAGTACAACCACCATGACAACCTTGCTCGACTTCGCCATGCAAAGCTTCCCCTGCTTTGTTATCTCGGAACCTTAACAGCTCATAAGGCCGGACTGCAAAGGCAAAAAAAAACGCCCCCGGCTAGCGGGAGCGTTTTCCAGTCGCGTCATGACTTGGGTATTGCGTTACTGCACGAAACCGATCTTCTTCATCTGGGCGTTCTTGGCCTGGGCCAGGATCTTGGCCATGACCTCGTACTCCGAATCCGGATTGGCATCGATGCGAAGTTCCGGCTGGTTGGTCGGATCCTTCTGTACTTCTTCTTCCATCTTCTGCTGCAGCTCGTTCACGTTCACCGGGCTGTTGTTCCAGTAAACCTGATTGCTCGCATCCACGCGCAGATCAATCGGCGGCGGCGGCTCGCGCAGCTGCGGCGGCGGGTTGATGACCCGCTGCGGCAGGTCCACGGCGATCGGGTACGTCATGATCGGCGCAGTCACGATGAAGATGATCAGCAGCACCAGCATCACGTCCACGAGAGGCGTGACGTTGATGTCGGCCATGGGGCCCCTGTTTCCACCACTACTGAATGCCATCGCTTATTGCCCCTTTTCTTTGGTGGCAACGAAACCGACGTCCAGCATGCCCTGGCTCTGCGCGATCTTGGTCACTTCGTTGATCACGCTCATCTTGGTGGTCTTGTCACCACGCAGATTGAGCGGCGGCTGCGGCGTCTGCTGGGCAGCAGTGGCGAAACGCGATTCCAGGGTCTCCTTCGACACCGGCTCATCGTTCCAGTAGAGCGAACCGTCTTCCTTGACCGCCACCGTGATCGGCCCGGAACGCTTTTCGGCGTCGTCCGGGTTGATGTACAGGTTGGCCTCGGGCAGCTCTACCTTGACCTTGTGGGACATCAGGGGAGCCGTGATGATGAAGATGATCAGCAGCACCAGCATCACGTCCACGAGGGGCGTGACGTTGATGTCGGCCATGGGGCCGCCGCTGTTACCACTACTGAAAGCCATAACGGGCTCCGTCTATATCGTTGCGAGGACTGCTCTGCTGCCGGCTCAGCGAACGCGCGAGCCGGTGGCGAAGAAGTCGTGCAGATCGTGCGCGAAGGTGTCGAACTTGCTGACGGTGGCGCTGTTGATCTTGCTGAAGAAGTTGAAGGCGAACACGGCCGGGATCGCGACGAACAGACCGATCGCGGTCATGATCAGCGCTTCACCCACCGGGCCGGCAACGGCGTCGATCGAAGCGGAGCCGGTGGCACCGATCTTGATCAGCGCGCCGTAGATGCCCCACACGGTACCCAGCAGACCCACGAACGGAGCGGTCGCGCCGACGGTGGCCAGCAGGATCATGCCGCCCTGCAGCTTGTTGGATTCGCGGGTGACGGCCTGACGCAGGGCGCGGTCGACGAACTCCGAACGGCTCAGGGTCTCGGCGGCGCCGGCCTGCTGGTGGTGCGCAGCAGCCTGGGCGGCGTCCAGGGCGATCTTGGAGAACGGCTCGGAAGCCGGCTGCTCTTCCATCGCGCGGATGGCGTCCTGGGCATTGGCGGCATCCCAGAACATGCCCGGCACGCGGTCGGAAGCCGACTTCAGGCGGGCGGTACGGAAGATGTTGATAACGGTCCAGTACCAGGACATCGCCGACATCGCGACCAGGGTCAGCAGCACGACCCAGGAAACCGCGAAGTCACCCGGCTTGGAGGTCATTTCGTGAATCAGATGCTCGAAGCCCATCTGCGAGAGCGCGTTGTTTGCGTTGCCCCCGGCAGCAGCGGCGATGAAGATTTCCTGCAGCATGACGCTTACCTTTGTTGTGTGTGGTGTTAAAGGGTATAGCTAAAGTCGAACGGTTCCCGCTGGCGGCCCTTGGCCGCCGGAGGATCAGCTCAGCGCAAAGTTGACCGGGACGCGCACGCGACCAGCCGCCTTTTGTCCATTGATGACGGAAGGGTTGAACTTCCACTTGCGTGCCGCGTCCATGGCGGCGCGGTCGAGGTCACGGTTACGGCTGGACTTCTCGACGGACACATTGGTGACGTTGCCGCTGGCGTCGACATCAATGATGAGGATGACCTCGCCCTGGATGCCGGCGCGGAAGGCGGCCGGCGGGTAACGCGGCGGGTTCATGTTCTTGGACGAGATGTCCACGCTGGCCTGGATGTCGGTGACCTGGGCCGGCGGCGACGGCGGCGGGGGTGGCGGCGGCGGAGCGTCGACCAGGGTCACCATGACGTTGCGTTCCTTCTCCGTAGCGGCCTTCGGGGCCACGGCCGGGATCAGGAGCATCATCAGGGCTGCCAGATGGAGTGCGATTACGAAGGCGATGCCGGCGATGCGGGGCCAGCTCAGACCCTTGTCTTTCTCGCCGTCATACCTGTGGTGGAAAACCAGTTGTTCCGTCATGCGCCAAGAGCTCGTTAGTGGGGCCGGGGCGGCGTTGTTCCGACGCCCCTGATTCAGCGGTGCATGACACCGCAGGAACCTCCAAGCTTATACCAATCCTGACCAGCTGCGCATCACATCTGCAGCTGTTCAGGCGTTATTCCCGCTTACTTCAGGTTGATGATCTTGTCTGCATCGGCCGGATTCTTCACACCTTTAGCCTTTGCGTCCCGCGCAGCCTGCTTGGCTTCGGGAATCCGTCCTTCGGCATGCAGCACACGCGCCAGATTCAGGTAGGTCTCGCCATCCTTGGAAAGCGGGGCGGCCTTCTGCCACGCCTCGATGGCCTGCGGGATCTGGTCGGAGTAGTAGTACGACTGCGCCAGCGCCAGGTAGACCTGGTAGTCCGGCTTGAGGATGCCCTTGGACAGGCCCTCGTTGATCACCGCAATGACGTCCTTTTCCTTGTTCTCGGTGTTGGCGTAGATCGAGTACAGCTGCTTGTACTCGCGCTCTTCGCTGAGCTGTCCGGTCGCGCGCAGCTTGTCCATCACCGCGGCGGCCTTGTCCATCTGGTCGGCCTGCATGTACATGCTGGCCAGGTTGATTTGCGCTTTCTTGTCGGCCGGGTTCTTCGCGGCCAGGGCCTCGGCTTCCTTCACCGCTTCGCCGGTCTGGCCGGCTTCGGCGTAGGCGGCCATCAGCAGCTGGTTCCAGTTGTCCTTGGGCTCGGGCGAAGCGGCGATGGCCGCCTTCAGCACCGGGATGGCCTCGGCGTACTTCTCGGTCTGGTACAGCGCCTGGCCCTTGATGATCAGTTCCTCGGGCTTGTGCGACTTGGACTCGGCCAGGTACTTGTCCAGGTTGGCCAGGCCTTCGGCGTACTGCTCGTCCTGCAGCTGCAGCTGGGCCAGCATCAGCATGGCCTGGAAATGGCCGTTGTTGTCCAGCTGGTTCAGGGCGACGGCCTGCTGCAGGTACTGCTTGGCGGCGGCGGTGTCGTCCAGGTTGTAGGCGGCCTGCGAGGCCAGCTGGTTGGCCACGGCCTTGTCGTAGTCGTTGGCGTCGCCGGAGGCGAGGATCTCGTCGGCCAGCTTGCGGGTTTCCTCGTACTCGTCCTTGTTGTAGGCGGCGAAGAGCTTCTGCAGCTTGCTGCCCATCTTCGAGGACGACTTGGCCTTGGGCTCCTCGCGGGTCGCTTCCGGATACAGCACTTCGGCCTTGGCCGAACCGCGGTTGCGGCGTTCGCCCGAACGTTCGGAGGAGCGCGCCTGGGCGGCAGCATCGGCAACCACAACGCCGCCGAGCACGGTAGCGATGAGGACGGAAAGCAGGGCCTGCTTATGGCTGCGGGAGATCATGGGTCACCTCGATGAAACCGCGGGGGCGGTGCTGTAAACGGACGGTCTGGGAAGACGGAGCCGCCAAACGTAACAGAAAATTTTTGACGGAGAAATCACTTCCATTGCTGTACTGCACCAATGTCCAGGGCGGAGCCGGGCCATGTCCAAGGGTCAACCACAGCGCGGTACCCGTCCAGCCTGCCGCGCCTGCCGGTAGACAGGCTCCAGGGAAGCGACGTCGCGCTGCAGTTCGCGGATCCGGTTGGCCGGATCGGGGTGGGTGGAAAGCCATTGCGGCGAACGCGCGCCGCCCGCGGCCATCATGTTCTGCCACAGGCCCACGGCCTGGGCCGGATCGAACCCGGCCTGGGCCATCAGGCGCTGGCCGACCACGTCGGCCTCGCTTTCCTGGGTGCGGGAGTTGGGCAGCAGGATCAGTCCCTGCGCGCCGATGCTGCCGAACTGGTTGACCGCACCGGCAGCGGTATCGCCATAGGCGGCCCCGGCCAGGGCGCCCAGGATGCCCAGGCCCACCTGGGTGTTCTGCTGGCGGGTCAGGCGCTCCTCGTGGTGCCGCGAGATCACATGGCCGATCTCATGACCCAGCACCGCCGCCAGCTGGTCCTGGTTCTTGGCGACGCTGAAGATGCCGGTGTTCACGCCGACCTTGCCGCCGGGCAGGGCGAAGGCGTTGGGTTCCTTCTCCACGAACAAGGCCGTTTCCCAGCGCACGCCTTTGTACTGTTGCGGCAGTTGCGCCACCAGCGCGTTGACCACGCACTGCACATAGGCATTCTGCCTGCCGTCGCTGCTCAGGGTCTGCTTGGCCTTGGTCTCGGCGAAGGCCTGCGCACCGAGCTGGTCCAGCTGCTGCTGCGACACCCCGCCAACGATCTGGCGGCGGCCGGTGGGCGAGGTGGTCGTCGCACAGGCGCCCAGCAACAGCGCGATGGCAACGCCGAACAGCACGGGTTTCATGGTGGATTTCCCCTCGTTCATGTCCGCAGTGTGCGAGCGCCCGGCTTAAATTTCCGTCAATCGGTCAACACCGATTACTGGATGCCGAAGAGCACCAGCGCGGCCAGGGCCACGGCATTGTTGAGCGTATGCGCGGCGATGGCGGCCCACAAGGTCCCGGTCCTGCGGTACAGCCAGGCGAAAGCGACGCCCATGCCGCCATAGACCAGCCACAACTGCAGGATCTCGGGCAGTCCGTTGTCGCTGGTGCCGGGTATTTCGTGGATGAACGCAAAGGCGGCGCCGCTGAGCACCATGCCCAGCCAGGGACGGCCGGCGGCCCACAGACGGCCGAACAACACGCGCCGGAACAGCAGTTCCTCATACGCCGGGGCCAGAAACACCGCGAAAGCGACCAGGAACACGGGATAGTGGGCCAGCGCCTGCTCCATCAGCGGCAGGTTGGTCGGCACCGGGTCGATACCGACCTGCTTCCCGGCCCATCCGATCAGGCTGCTGCCGGCGAACACGCCGATGGCCACCAGCAGGGTCCATCCCCAGGTGGAACTCCGCCGCACGGCGGCCAGGGACGAGGCGCGTTCGGCCACCGAGGCGCGACGCCGCCAGAAGTAGAGCACCAGGGCCGTGGCGCCGGTGGAAACCAGCGCGATCAGCATCTGCGCCAGGGCACCCGGCTGGCCCAGCTGCGAGCCCAGCTGGGTCGCGTCCGGCGCACCACCGCCATCGCGCGCAAGCGCCAGACCGACCTCGAAACCGCGCCACAGTCCCCATGCCAGGCCACAGAACAGGCTCAGGCCCAGCAGGATGCACGCAGCCAGCAGGACATCCAGTCCGAATCCCAGCAGGGGAGAACCTTCGCGGGATACCGGCGGCGTGCCGGGCGGGACGGACAACGGAACCGGCGGTGGTACGGACATCGTGATCCTGGGACGGCAGCGGGAGAAGCGGGCAGGCACGCAGTTCCGCGCCTGCCCGTGTTGCCGGATTGTGTCAGATATCCAGATTGGTGACCTTCAGCGCGTTGTCCTCGATGAAGTCGCGGCGCGGTTCGACCACGTCGCCCATCAGGGTGCTGAAGATCTGGTCGGCGGCCACCGCGTCCTCGATGCGCACCTGCAGCAGGCGGCGGGTATCGGGGTTCACGGTGGTGTCCCACAGCTGTTCCGGGTTCATTTCGCCCAGACCCTTGAAGCGCTGGATCTGGCGGCCCTTCTTGGCTTCTTCCATCAGCCAGGCCTGGGCCTGGGCGAAGCCGGTGACTTCTGCCGAGCGGCTGCCGCGGTTGATGGTGGCGCCTTCACGGATCAGGCCGTGCAGCAGCTGCGAGGCCAGGTGCAGCGGACGCAGCTCGCCGGATTCGAACGCCGCCAGCGGCAGCACCTGGATGTGCTCCTCGCCCATGTGGCGGCGGGTGACCAGCACCGCGGCCGGGCGCTGTTCGGTCGGCTCCTGCAGGACCAGGCTGAAACGCGGCGTGCCCAGGCTGCCCTGGTTCAGGCGTTTGGCCAGCGCGTCCAGGCCTTCGCCGGCGGCGGCGCTGCGCAGGTGCTCCAGGTCCATCGGGGTGAAATCCACCAGCGCCTCGAGCAGGCTGCGGTCGTAGCGATGGGCATTGCGGTCGATGGCGTCCTGGGCGCTGGCGTAGGTCATCAACAGCTTCTCCAGCGCCACGCCCTCGATCGGCGGCTCGCCGGCGGCGGGTACCAGCGAGGCATTCTCCACCGCGCTGTTGGCCAGGTAGGCATCCAGCGCCGGGTCGTCCTTCAGGTACAGCTCGGTCTTGCCCTGCTTGATCTTGTACAGCGGCGGCAGGCCGATGTAGACGTAGCCGCGCTCGATCAGCTCCGGCATCTGCCGGTAGAAGAACGTCAGCAGCAGGGTGCGGATGTGGGCGCCGTCGACGTCGGCGTCGGTCATGATGATGATCTTGTGGTAACGCAGCTTGTCCGGGTTGTACTCGTCGCGGCCGATGCCGGTACCCAGCGCGGTGATCAGGGTACCGACCTGGTCGGAGGACAGCATGCGATCGAAGCGCGCGCGTTCCACGTTGAGGATCTTGCCGCGCAGCGGCAGCACGGCCTGGTTCTTGCGGTTGCGGCCCTGCTTGGCCGAGCCGCCTGCCGAGTCGCCCTCGACGATGAACAGTTCGGACAGCGCCGGATCCTTTTCCTGGCAGTCGGCCAGCTTGCCGGGCAGACCGGCGATGTCCAGCGCGCCCTTGCGGCGGGTCAGGTCGCGCGCCTTGCGCGCGGCCTCGCGGGCGCGGGCGGCGTCGACGATCTTGCCGGCGATGGCCTTGGCTTCGTTCGGGTTTTCCTGCAGGAACTCCTCCAGGCGCGCGCCGAAGGCGTTTTCCACCGCCGGGCGCACGTCGGAGCTGACCAGCTTTTCCTTGGTCTGGCTGGAGAAGCTCGGGTCCGGCACCTTCACCGACAGCACCGCGATCATGCCTTCGCGCATGTCATCGCCGGTCAGGCTGATCTTGGCCTGCTTAGCGATGCCGTTCTGCTCGATGTAGTTGTTCAGCACGCGGGTCAGCGCGCCGCGGAAGCCGGCCAGGTGGGTGCCGCCGTCCTTCTGCGGGATGTTGTTGGTGAAGCAGTACATCGTTTCCTGGTAGGAGTCGGTCCACTGCAGCGCCACTTCCACGGTGATGCCGTTGTGCTCGCCGGTGACCGAGATGACGTTCGGATGCAACGGCGTCTTCAACTGCGCCAGATGCTCCACGAAGCTCTTGATGCCGCCTTCGTAGTGGAAGTCGTCGCGGCGGCCTTCGCCGCGCTCGTCGACCAGGATGACCTTGACGCCCGAATTGAGGAACGAGAGCTCGCGCAGCCGGCGCGCCAAGATCTCGTAGTGGAACTCGACATTGCCGTGGAACGCCACGGTCGATGGCCAGAAGCGCACGGTGGTGCCACGCTTGGTCGTGGTTCCCAGCTGCTTGAGCGGGCTGACCGCGGCGCCGTTGCTGAACTCCTGCTGGTAGTGGAAACCGCCCTGGAAGACATCCACCAGCAGCTTCTGCGACAGCGCGTTGACCACGCTGACGCCGACGCCATGCAGGCCGCCGGAAACCTTGTAGCTGTTGTCGTCGAACTTGCCGCCGGCATGCAGGACCGTCATCACCACTTCGGCAGCGGACACCTCGCGGCCCAGCTTCTGGCTCATCTGCTCGTGCTTGCCGACCGGGATGCCGCGGCCGTTGTCCGAGACCGACACCGAACCATCGGCGTGGATCGTGACCAGCACGTTGTCGGCATGGCCGGCCAGGGCTTCGTCAATGGAGTTGTCGACGACTTCGAACACCATGTGGTGCAGGCCGGTGCCATCGTGGACGTCGCCGATGTACATGCCGGGGCGCTTGCGCACAGCCTCCAGGCCTTCAAGGGCGGTGATGCTGTTGGCGTCGTAATTGCCGTTGCTGGCCGGGGTGTTCTGTTCTTCGCTCATCGCGCTTGCCGTTGGCTCCACAGGTCACGCGCCGACCCGAAAGGCCGGGGCGTGAGTAAAGAGGGGATCGTTGCAAGTATACCAGCCGGGCCCGTACGCACCCGGAATGGTCATTGCAGCACTTGGATACCGCCGTGTTCCACGTGGAACACGGCGGCAGGGCGCAGCTGTTCTTCCAGCGCGGTGGGTGGCTCCGTCGCGGTGATGAACACCTGCGCAGGTGTGGTCGCCAGCCGCTGCACCACGCGCTGCTGGTGGTCGCGATCAAGTTCCGCGCCGAGATCGTCGAGCGCGATCACCGGCCACTCGCCGCGCTGGGTCGCATAGTCGTCGGCCTGCGCCAGCAGGCAAGCCAAGGCGGTGAGCTTGGCCTGCCCACGGGAAAGCGCGTCGCGTCCGGGAATATCGCCGTAACCGACGGTCCAGTCGGCCCGATGGGGTCCGACCGACGTATGCCCCACCGCGCGGTCGCGATCGCGCGACATGAGCAGTGCATCGGCCAGCGACATTTCATGCCGGCGCCAGCCCGGCTGCAGTTCGATGCCCTGTAACTGTAGACCCGGCGCAAGATCGGCGGCGATGCTCACGGCCCGCTCCTGCAGACGCTCCAGGTAGTGCTGCCGTCTTGAAGTCAGGGGAACGCCTGCCTCGGCCAGTTCATGGTCCCAGGCATCGAGCTGCCGGGGCGCGGCTCCCGCCTTGAGCAGGGCGTTGCGTTGTTTCAGGGCCCGGGTGTAGCGGCGCCAAAGCGGGAGAAAATTAGGTTCCACGTGGAACAAACCCCAATCGACGAAGCGTCGCCGCGGTTCGCTGCCTCCACTGACCAGGGCATGGCTACCCGGTTCGAAGGTCACCACGGCCAGCGCGGCGCACAGCGTCCCCAGCTGGGCGACATCCTCGCCATCCAGGCGACCTTTCCAGGCCTGGCCTCCGTGACGCAGTCCGGCCCTGCGAACCCGCCCCTCCGGTCCCACCCCGGCCTGTTCGCGCCATTCGACAAAGACGTCAAGCGCTTCGGCGCCTTTCTGTACCAGCCCATCGCGAACCCGGCCGCGGAAACTGCGCCCGTAGGCCATCAGATGCAGGGCTTCCAGGAGGCTGGTCTTGCCCGCTCCGTTCGCGCCGGTGATCAGGTTGATCCCGGGACGGGGAGCCAGTTCCACGGAGTCGAACCGACGGACGCGGTTCAAGGAGAGACGGACGATGTGCATTGACGCTCGGGAGGAAACGCGATGTCCCGGCAGTTCCAGTCCGGGCAGGAGCAGCCAGCTTAAAGCATCCTGCCCCGTGAACCGTCCATCGCGTGAGCCGGATCATTCCTGCGGCCAGCGCAGCCTCCGCTCCTGTATCCGGTCCGATGCCGAAGGCCTGCGGACAGCCCGTGCACAGGGTCTTGGCAACCTGTGGATGATTTTCATGTTTTTGCCCGCGGTCCCCCTTGTTCACAGCTATCCACAGGGCTATCCCCGGCATTTCCATAGGGGTTTCGACAGCGGTATTTCTTTTAAAAACAACAAGATGTCCGAGTTTCACATGAAATCTGGCTCTACCAGCATCACCAAGCTTCTGATTTATTCCCAGATTTAAAGCTTTGGAAGAATGTGAATCGGCAATCAGGTGAGATCTAAGCGAAAGGCCACTTCATCAGAATTGGAAACATGGATTTTTGAGAGCAGATCAGTGTTCCACGTGAAACATTGAAGAACATGGTCGCCTTACTCCGAACAGCAGACTTCCTAGCCTGAAACGACAGACAAAAAAAAGCCCGGCATCAGCCGGGCTTAGGTTCCACGTGGAACGTGTTTTTGTCAGAGCCGCAGCGGCATGACCACGTGCCGGGATTTCTCGCTGCTGGCTTCACGTACCAGTGCCGAGGAATTGGAATCACGCAACTGGATCACGACGTGCTCATCCCGTAGTGCCGAGAGAGCATCGAGCAGGTAGTTCACGTTGAAGCCGATGGCCAGATCACTGACCTGGGTTTCGGCCTCGATCTCTTCCTGCGCCTCCTCTTGCTCAGGATTGTGCGCGCTGATCTTCAGCTGGCCCGGCGTGACCTCGACGCGGACGCCGCGGTACTTCTCGTTGGACAGGATCGCTGCACGCTGCAGCGACGCGCGCAGGGTCTCGCGGTCCACCTTTACCTCGCGGTCGGCGCCGATCGGGATCACCGCTTCGTAATCCGGGAAGCGGCCATCGATCAGCTTGGAGGTGAAGGTCACATCGTCGCGCTTCACGCGCACGTGGCTGCGGCCCACTTCCAGTTCCACCTCGCGGTCGCCGCCTTCGAGCAGGCGCTGCAGTTCGGTCACGCCCTTGCGCGGCACGATGATCTGGCGCTTGGAACCGGTGCTGTTCTCCAGCGCGGTCTCGCACAGCGCCAGGCGATGACCGTCGGTGGCCACGCAGCGCAGCAGCTGGTCGCGCAGGTCGAACAGCAGGCCATTGAGGTAATAGCGCACGTCCTGCTGGGCCATGGCGAAGGCGGTCCGCTCGATCAGCTCCTTCAGCGCCGCCTCGGGTACCGCCACGCGCTCGGTGGCCTCGACTTCGTCCACCGACGGGAAATCGTTGGCCGGCAGCGTGGCGAGGGTGAAGCGGCTGCGCCCGGCCTGCACGGTGATCTTCTCGCCGGTCTGCGACACGGTCACGCGGCTGCCGTCGGGCAGGGCACGGATGATCTCGAACAGCTTGCGTGCCGGAATCGTGGTTTCGCCGTCCTGCGCGTCTTCGACCGCAATGCGGGAAACCATTTCCACTTCCAGGTCGGTACCGGTCAGCGACAGCTGGCCGCCCTGCACCTGGACCAGGAAGTTGGCCAGGACCGGAAGGGTCTGGCGGCGTTCGACCACGTTGACGACCTGGGCCAACGGCTTGAGGAAGGCTTCGCGCTGCAGTGTGAAACGCATGTGGTTTCGTGCCCCTATGCTTTTAAAAGATGTGGGTTAAATCAAAAGCTTGGTGGTGCTGGTAGAGCCAGATTTGGTTTAAAACACACCCAAGTGTTTGTTTTAAAAGGATTTCATTGGAGCGAAACCCTCTGTATTACTGGTCCGGAACGGGTGGGGAAAGTTGTGGATAACCTTGCGTCGATCCTGAAGCGCATTTTTATCCACAGATTCCCCAACGTCTGCCCCCGAATGATGCACCGTTTTGTGCGATGACGCCTGCATGGCGCCGATGCATCATTCGCTGACCCTGTCGCCTCTTCATTCCCGGTGTCCCGATGGCTTACTCACTCAACTTGCGGATGAGCTTGTCCCAGTCCTCGCGCAGCTTGCCGTCGGTCTCCATCAGCGTGCGGATCTGGCGGCAGGCGTGCAGCACCGTGGTGTGGTCGCGGCCGGCGAAGGCATCGCCGATTTCCGGCAGGCTGTGCTCGGTCAGCTCCTTGGTCAGCGCCATCGCGACCTGGCGCGGACGCGCCAGCGAACGGGTACGGCGCTTGGACAGCAGGTCCTTGATCTGCAGGCCGTAGTAGTCGGCCACGGTCTTCTGGATGTTGGGAATGCTGATCGCCTGCTGCTGGGCGCGCAGCAGGTCGCGCAGGGTTTCCTGGGCGAACTCGGTGGTGATGGCGCGGCCGGTGAAGTTGGCGCGCGCGGTCAGCGTGTTGAGCGCGCCTTCCAGGTCGCGCACGTTGCTGCGCATCTTCTTGGCGATCAGGAACGCCACGTCGTCCGGGATCTCGGCGCCGCGCTCGCGCGCCTTGGCCAGCACGATGGCTGCGCGGGTCTCGAAATCCGGCGGTTCGATCGCTACCGACAGGCCCCAGGCCAGGCGCGATTTCAGCCGCGCTTCCAGACCCTCGACTTCGCGCGGGTAGCGGTCGCAGGTCAGGATGATCTGCTGCTTGCCGTCGAACAGCGCGTTGAAGGTGTGGAAGAACTCCTCCTGCGTGCGGTCCTTGCCGGCGAAGAACTGGATGTCGTCGATCAGCAGCGCGTCCACCTGCTGGAACTGGCGCTTGAACTGGTCCATCGCCTTTTCCTGCAGCGCCCGGATCATGGCGCTGAAGAACTGCTCCGAACGCAGGTAGAGCACGCGCGCGGCCGGATTGACCTGGCGCATCGCGTTGCCGGCGGCCAGCATCAGGTGGGTCTTGCCCAGGCCGGTGCCGCCGTACAGCAGCAGCGGATTGTGCGCGCGGTCGCCGGGCTTCTGCGCCGCCTGAAAGGCAGCGGCCAGGCCCAGCTGGTTGCTGCGGCCTTCCACGAAGTTGGCGAAGGTGTAGTGCGCATCCAGGTTGCCGTTGAACGGCACCACCGGCGCAGCCGGAGCCGCCGTGCCAGTCGTGGCAGCCGTGATCGGCGCCGGTTCGGCCACGCGCGGGCGCGAGCCGATTTCCAGCTGCACCTCGGCGATGTCGGCGAAATAGCGCAGCAGCTCGTTGATGCGCGGCAGGTAGCGCTCGCGCACCTGGTCGACGATGAAGGCGTTCGGGGCGTACAGCACCATGCTGTCGGCGCGCTGGTCGGCCTGCAGCGGCTTCAACCAGGTGTGGACATCTTCCGGCGGAAATTCCGCTTCAAGACGTTCGATACAACGGGACCAGGCATCCATCGGAAATAATCATCGAAGGCACGCGGGACGGGCGCAGGAAGCCGCCCGGCCACGTGCCGGAAAGGGGGAAAGTGGATGGCCCAGACTACCACCGCGCGGCGGGGGCGGGAATGCTTGTCCCTGACTTGTTCACAGATCCATCCACAGCCTGTGGATGAAACCCTTGCAGGGAAAGCATTACAGCGCTTGACGCGATGGGGGGAGGGTCTATAGAATTTCCGGTTCTTTCCGTCCCATTCATACAGGTGCCCCCATGGCCACCAAGCGCACGTTCCAACCCAGCAACCTCAAGCGCAAGCGCGATCA
Source organism: Stenotrophomonas sp. MYb238 (assembly GCF_009496535.1). Taxonomy (GTDB): domain Bacteria; phylum Pseudomonadota; class Gammaproteobacteria; order Xanthomonadales; family Xanthomonadaceae; genus Stenotrophomonas. Next base: position 176,889 of record NZ_WIDL01000004.1, on the reverse strand, counting down.
CGGCTTCCGCGCGCGTATGAAGACCGCTGACGGCCGCAAGATCCTGTCGCGTCGCCGCGCCAAGGGCCGCAAAGTCCTCAGCGCTTGATTGCGTCGCCGCCCCGTGCGGCAGATGCAAATCCGATCGTGAGCAGCACCGACCCGCGCAAGCGATTTCCTCGCTCTGCGCGGGTTCGTACGCGTGCCGAATATACAACGGTCTTCAACGGCGCCCGCCGTGTATCCGACCCATTGATGACACTGCACTGGCTGAAAGGGGACACCCCCGCCCGGCTGGGCTTGGCCGTGTCGCGCAAGGTCGATACACGGTCGGTGGGCCGCAACCGCATCAAGCGTGTGCTGCGTGACGCCACACGCCACCTCCGGGCAGACATGGCCGGGGGTGACTATGTCGTGGTCGCCCGCTCGGCGGCCAAGCTTGCCGACAATCGGCAGATCCGCGAGGCGTTCGTACGTCTGCTCCGCCGTGCCGGTGCATTGCCCGCGGTGATCACTGACGGCACAATGCCGCCGCGCGAGGGCAACGAACCCTCTTCTTCCTTGAACGCGCCGGGTTCACCGCCCGGTCGAGCCGAGCCTGCCTGCTGATGAACCAGACCCGTGTATTCCTGATTTTCGCCTGGCTGATGGTGGCGGTGCTGCTGTGGATGGAGTGGGGTCGCGAGAAGAACGCGCCGGATCCGGCCACTGTCGCCACGAGCCAGCCGGCGGTGCCGGCCGCCAACGACGCCGACCTTGCGCCGCCGGCCGCCGGCAACGTGCCGCAGGCTTCCATTCCGGGCCAGGCGCCGACCGCGGTCGCCCCGGCGGCCACGCTGGAGCCGGTCACCACCGCGCCCCGCGTCACCGTCACCACCGACGTGCTGAAGCTGGTGCTCGACGGCCGCAGCGTGCTCGACGCCGACCTGCTGCAGTTCCCGCAGACCAAGGCCGCCGGCAGCCCGCCGGTGCAGCTGCTCACCGAAGAGAAGGCGCATCCCTACAGCGCCACCAGCGGTTGGGTGGGGCAGGGCGGTTCGGCCGCGCCGGGCGCCAATGGTTTCCAGCCGGCGCAGGCTGCGAAGGAATACACCCTGGCCGACGGCCAGGGCGAGCTGCAGGTGCCGTTCGTCTGGAACGGCCCGGACGGCGTCAGCATCCACCGTACCTACACCTTCAAGCGCGGCGACTACGCCATCGGCGTCAAGGATGAAGTGGTCAACGCCGGCGGCGCGCCGTGGCAGGGCTATGTATTCCGCAAGCTCGACCGCGTGCCGGCGATCCTCAGCCGCAGCATGACCAACCCGGATTCCTTCAGCTTCAACGGCGCCACCTGGTACGACAAGGACAAGAAGTACCAGCGTCGCCCGTTCGCCGATTACCTGGAGGACGGCAACCTCAACCAGACCGTCAGCGGCGGCTGGGTGGCGATGCTGCAGCACCACTTCTTCACCGCGTGGATTCCGCAGCCCGACCAGGCCTCGCTGTACCTGCTCTCGCAGAACGGCCCGCGCAACGTCATCGAGGCGCGCGGCCCGGGCTTCACCGTGGCACCGGGCCAGAAGGTGAGCACGCAGGCGCGCCTGTGGGTCGGCCCGAAGCTGGTCAACCAGATCGCCAAGGAAGATGTGCCCGGTCTGGAGCGCGTGGTCGACTACAGCCGCTTCTCGCTGATGGCCATCATCGGCCAGGGCCTGTTCTGGGTGATGAACCAGGTCCACAAGCTGGTCGGCAACTGGGGCTGGTCGATCATCGGTCTGGTGATCCTGCTCAAGCTGGCGCTGTTCCCGCTGGCCAACGCGCAGTACAAGTCGCAGGCCAAGATGCGCAAGTTCCAGCCGCGCATCGCCCAGCTCAAGGAACGCTATGGCGACGACCGCCAGAAGTTCCAGACCGCGATGATGGAGCTGTACAAGAAGGAAAAGATCAATCCGATGGGCGGCTGCCTGCCGCTGCTGATCCAGATGCCGATCTTCTTCGCCCTGTACTGGGTGCTGGTGGAGTCGGTGGAACTGCGCCAGGCGCCGTGGTTCGCGTGGATCCAGGACCTGACCGCGCGCGATCCGTACTTCATCCTGCCGGTGATCAACGTGGCGGTGATGTGGTTCACGCAGAAGCTGACGCCGGCGCCGGGCATGGACCCGATGCAGCAGAAGATGATGCAGTTCATGCCGCTGGTGTTCGGCGTCATGATGGCCTTCATGCCGTCCGGCCTGGTGCTGTACTGGGTGGTCAATGGCGGCCTGAGCCTGGCCCAGCAGTGGTGGATGACCAAGAAGCACGGCGAGCACGCGCCGCCGGCCAAGGCCGAAGCCAAGTAACCGCGAAAGCCCGCCGCAAGGCGGGCTTTTCGTATGGGCGGCGCGATCCGGCATTCCCTGTAGGAGCGACTTCAGTCGCGATGGGGCATTGCCGGGAAAGCCCCATCGCGACTGAAGTCGCTCCTACGGGAATTGTTGGCGATGCCAGCGGGGTTGGCCCTGCTCCACTAGAATCTTCCGGCCTCCGCCTGTCATCGCCTGCCATGTCCCGTCTTCCTGCAATGCGCGCTTTCCTGCTGCCGATCGCCGTGTCCGCGCTGCTGGCCGGTTGCGGCGGCAAGCCGGCCGACCCGCAGCAACCGGCTGCGAATGTTGCCGGGCAGGCGGCAACGGACGACGGCGCGGCGGCACCGCTGCTCACGGCGCTGCGCCAACAGCTCGACAGCCACCGCCGTATCATCGTACTGCTGGCCGACGAGGAAACGCAGAACGACCGCGATCGCGCGACCTCCACCCGCATCGGCCAGCAGCTGTTCCATGACGGGCTGGAACAGCGCCAGGCGATCGCCACGCAGTTCGATGCGCTGCTGCGCACCCCCAGTCCGCAGCGCTTCGCCACGCTGGGCGTGGTGCTGGACTACATCGAATCGGCGCCGGACCTGTACGACGCCGATCGCCTGGTCTTTCGCGAAATGCTGCGCGACCTGCACGAGCGCGTCGGCGCCGATTCCTCGCTGCCGGCGGTCAAGCTGCACCAGCGCATCGGCGAGGACCTGGACGCGCTGGACGAGATCGAGCGCAACTACAACCAGGAAATCACCCGCATCTTCAGCCGCTTCGAGCGCACGCGCGCCATCGCGCTCAAGCGCGAGAAATGGGAGGACTACGTCGCCCACCTGCGCACGCAGTACGAGCGCGAGACGATCCTGCGCGACCACGGCGTGATCGAGCCCTATCCGATGTCGATGAAGGACAGCGAGCGCGAGATCTTCGGCCGCGACCTGCCCGCCAAGACCGTGGTGCTGACCTTCGACGACGGCCCGCACAAGGCCTACACCGACGAGATCACCGCCATCCTCAAGCGCTACGACGTGCCGGGCGTGTTCTTCGAGGTCGGCCGCAACATCGGCACCGTCGGTACCGACGGCAAGGTGACGCTGGGCGCGATGGCAGGCATCAGCCGCCAGCTGATGGCCGACGGCTACGCCGTAGGCAACCACAGCCTCACCCACGCCCAGCTCTCGCGCACCAGCGGCGACGCGCTGCGCGAACAGGTGCTGGGCACCGACGCGCTGCTGCGCCGTGTCGGCGACAGGCGCGCGCCGCTGTTCCGCTTCCCGTACGGCGCGCGCAACGCCGAAGGCCTGCAGCTGCTCGGCGAAGCCGGGCTGAAATCGATCATGTGGAACATCGATTCGATGGACTGGGCCGACCCGGTGCCGGAGTCCATCGTGCAGCGCGTGCTCGACCAGGTGCAGAAGGAGCAGCGCGGCATCATCCTGTTCCACGACATCCACGACCGCGCGGTGAAGGCGCTGCCGCAGATCCTGGACCGGCTGATCGCCGACGGCTACCAGTTCGCCGGCTGGAACGGCCGCGACTTCTCCGTCAGTCGCGCCCGCCGCGATGCCGGCAACGCGGCGACGGTCACCACCGGCTACGAGAAGTCATGGGCCATCGTCATCGGCATCGACGACTATGCGAAGTGGCCGAAGCTCGAATACGCCAGCCGCGACGCCCAAGCCATCGCCGACACCCTGACCGGCCAGTTCGGCTTCCCGTCCTCGCAGGTGATCGTGCTGAAGAACCGCGAGGCCACCCGCAACAACATCCTGGCCGCGTTCCACGATCGGCTGGCCGATGGCCGCACCCAGAAGAACGACCGCGTGTTCGTATTCTTCGCCGGCCATGGCGCTACCCGCCAGCTCGCCTCCGGGCGCGACCTGGGCTACATCATCCCGGTGGATTCGGACCCGAAGGAATTCGCCACCGACGCCATCGCCATGACCGACGTGCAGAACATCGCCGAGAGCCTGCAGGCCAAGCACGTGCTGTTCGTGATGGACGCCTGCTACAGCGGCCTGGGCCTGACCCGCGGCGGCGCTTCGTCGTCCTCTTTCCTGCGCGAGAACGCGCGCCGCACCGCGCGGCAGATGCTCACCGCCGGCGGCGCCGACCAGCAGGTCGCCGACAGCGGCCCCAACGGCCACTCGGTGTTCACCTGGGTGCTGCTGCAGGCGCTGTCCGGCAAGGGCGACCTCAATGGCGACGGGCTGATCACCGGCACGGAACTGGCCGCCTACGTCGCGCCGGCGGTGTCGGCGGTCTCGCGGCAGACGCCGGCGTTCGGCAGCCTGCCCGGTTCGCAGGGCGGCGAGTTCGTATTCCAGGTGCCGGACAGCCAGGAGTTCCTCAATGCCGACACCACCCAGCTCTCGGCCGACGCCATCGCGCTCAACAGCCGCGTCGATGCGGCGCAGGGCGGCAACGAGGCCGCGGTGAAGGTCGCCAACCTGCAGGGAGGCAGCAACACGCTGGTGGTGCCGGCCGCGGTGCCGACCTCCGACCGCCAGCGCGCCCAGCAGGCCAACGACCGCGGCCTGCAGCTGTACCGCGAGAAACGCTACGACGAGGCGGTAGCGCAGTTCACCGAAGCGCTGAAGCTGCGCCCGGATTTCGCCCAGGCCGCCAACAACCTCGGTTTCGTCTACTACCGCCAGCAACGCTACATGGAAGCGGCGCGCTGGCTGGAGAACACGCTGAAGATCGATCCTTCGCGCGCGGTGGCCTACCTCAACCTTGGCGATGCTTATTTCCACGCCGGCGAAAAGGCCAGGGCGAAGCAGGCCTACACCACCTACCTGGAACTGCAGCCGCAGGGCAGCGGCGCCGCGCAGGCGCGCGCGCAGCTGCAGAAGCTGTAAGCCATGAACCCCGCTCCCGCCAGCGACACCATCGTTGCCGTCGCCAGCGGCGCCGCCGCGGGCGGGGTCGGCATCCTGCGCCTTTCCGGTCCGCTGTCGGCGTCCATCGCCCGTGGGCTCGGTTGCCCGGCGCTGCAGCCGCGCCACGCGCACTATGCGCGGTTCCGCGATGCGGCGGGCGAGGTGATCGACGACGGCATCGCGCTGCACTTCCCAGGCCCGCGCAGCTTCACCGGCGAGGACGTGGTGGAACTGCAGGGCCACGGCAGCCCGGTGGTGCTGCGCCAGCTGCTGGCGCGCTGCATCGAACTGGGCGCGCGGCAGGCGCGCGCCGGCGAGTTCAGCGAGCGCGCCTTCCTCAACGGCAAGCTCGACCTGGCCCAGGCCGAGGCCATCGCCGACCTGATCGCCGCCGGCGACGTGCGCGCCGCCCGTGCCGCGCGGCGCTCGCTCGACGGCGTGTTCTCGCGCCGCGTCGAGGATGTGGCCGAACAGCTGGTGCGGCTGCGCATCCACGTCGAGGCCGCCATCGATTTCGCCGATGAACCGCTGGATACGCTGGGCGGCGCGCAGGTGCGCGCAGGCGTCGAGCAGGCACGGGCGTCGCTCGCGCAGCTGCGCGCCGATGCCGAGCGTGGCCGCAAGCTGCGCGATGGCCTGCATGCGGTGCTGATCGGCCCGCCCAACGCCGGCAAGAGCTCGCTGCTCAACGCCCTGGCCGGCAGCGAGCGCGCCATCGTCACCGACATCGCCGGTACCACCCGCGACACCCTGCGCGAGACCATCCGCATCGATGGCCTGGAACTGGAGCTGGTCGATACCGCCGGCCTGCGCGAAGGCGGCGACGCCATCGAACGCGAAGGCATGCGCCGCGCCCGCGCCGAAATGCAGCGCGCCGACCTGGCCATCGTGGTACTGGATGCGCGCGACCCGGACACGGGCCGGCAGGCCATCGGCGACGCCGCGGCGCAGGCCGCGCGGCAGCTGTGGATACTCAACAAATGCGACCTGCTGCCGCAGTGGCCGCACCCGCTGGGCGACGACGAGATCGCGATTTCCGCCGCGAGCGGGCAGGGCCTGGAGCAGCTGCACGCGCGCCTGCGCGAACTCGCCGGCGATGGTGCCGGCGAAGGCCAGCAGGGCGAATTCTCCGCGCGCCTGCGCCACGTGCAGGCCATCGTCCGTGCTGCCGCACACCTCGACGATGCCGATGCGCAGCTGCGCCACGACCAGCTGGAACTGGCGGCCGAGGAACTGCGCCTGGCGCACGATGCGCTGGGCGAAATCACCGGCCGCATGACCGCCGACGACCTGCTGGGCCGTATCTTCTCCAGCTTCTGCATCGGCAAGTGAGCGGCCGTCGGCATTGAACCGTTCATCCCTCGCCGGTTAGTCTTCGCCCTGCCGCCGCGATGGCGGCCCTGTTTCCCGAAGGAGTCCGGTCCGATGCGCCATTGATGCCCGCCCCGCCAGCCCGCGCTGGTGAGGCCTCGCGAAGTCCCGCTGCCGCCGGCAGCCGGGTGATCCGGGCATGGATGGACCGCAATGACCACGACTCCCTTCCTGACGCTTGAACGCGTCTCCTGGCAGCTGCCCGACGGCAGGCTGCTGTTTTCCGATCTGGACGAAACCTTCGACGCGCGCCCCACCGCGCTGGTCGGACGCAACGGCGTGGGCAAGAGCGTGCTGGCGCAACTGCTGGCCGGCCGGCTGGCGCCCACGCACGGGCGCTGCCTGCGTTCGGGACCGGCTGCATGGCTGCCGCAGCAGATCGATGCCTCGCCCATCGACACCGTCGCCGATCTCGCCGGCCTGGGCGATGCGCTCGCGGCACTGCACCGCATCGAACAGGGCAGCAGCGATGTCGCCGATTTCGAGGCGCTGGGTGAACGCTGGCAGCTGCGCGAGCACCTGCAGGCGGAGCTGGAGCGCATGCAGCTGCACGGCGTGTCGGCCGAAACGCCGGTGCACCGGCTCAGTGGCGGCCAGCGCATGCGCGTGGCCTTGGCCGGCGCATTTCTTTCCGAAGCCGACTTCCTGGTCCTCGATGAGCCCAGCAACCATCTCGACGCGCAGGGGCGGCAACTGCTGCGCGACCAGCTGCGGCGCTGGCCGCGCGGCCTGCTGGTGGTCAGCCACGATCGCGCACTGCTCGGCGACATGCAGCGCATCGTCGAACTGTCCTCGCTTGGCCTGCGCAGCCATGGCGGCAACTACGATTTCTACGCGGCGCGCCGCAGCGAGGAACGGCGCCTGGCCGCGGAAATCCTGCAGCAGCGCCGCCACGAACGCCGCCAGGGCGAACAGGCCCTGCGCGAGCAGCAGGAACAACGCGAGCGCCGCACCGCCCGCGGCAACCGGCAGGCCGCGCACGCCAACCAGGCGCCGATCCTGCTGGGCCGGCAGAAGCAGCGGGCGCAGGCCAGTGCCGGCAAGGCGGATCTGCAACAACAACAGCAGCGCGAACGCCTGGACGATCAGGTGCGGCAGGCGGCGGCGGAAGTCGAAGCGGCCGCTGCCGTGGTGCTGCTGCCCGTTGCCGGCACCGGCGGTGCGCCCGAGCGCATGGCGGTGATGGAGGATGTGGTACTGCCCTTCGTCGATGGCCCTCTGGCCAGGGTCGATCTGCTGCTGCGGCGGGGCGAACGGCTGGCGCTCACTGGCCGTAACGGCAGCGGCAAGTCGGTGCTGCTCAAGGTGCTGGCGGGTCGAATGCCGCCCCTGAGCGGCACGGTGCAGGTGAACGCGCCGCATGCCTGGCTGGACCAGCATCTGGCCCTGCCCGTACCGGAGGCCCCGGCGATGGAACAGCTGCGTGATGCCAACCCATCGATGGCCGACGCCGAACTGCGCACCCGCCTGGCGCTGCTGGGCCTGGATGCGGGCAACGCGCAGCAGCCGGTGGAGGCGCTCAGCGGCGGCGAGCGCATGAAGCTGGCGCTCGCCTGCGCGCTGTATGCACACCCGCCGGCGCAGCTGTTGCTGCTGGACGAACCGGCCAACCACCTCGACCTGGATTCGATGCAGGCGCTGGAAGCGATGCTGCGCGACTGGTCCGGCACGCTGCTGGTGGCCGCGCACGACGAGGCGTTCCTGCGCGGCATCGGCATCACCGGCCGCCTGCATGCCGATGCCGAAGGCTGGCGCCGGCTTCCGCTCTGAAACACCGTAGGAGCGGCTTCAGCCGCGATGGAGCTTTCCCGATAAAGCCCATCGCGGCTGAAGCCGCTCCTACGGGAGTGTGGAGCTGTCCCGTGCCGGTCATATGCGGGTTGCACACTCCCGCTTCTTTCGATGGCTGAAACAGGAGCGGGCGGTGGTCGGCAGAGCGGTTCTGGGTGTGGTGGCGGGCCTGTGCATGGCATTCTCGACGGCGATGGCCGCCGCTCCCGCCCAGCCGTTTGCGCATGTCTCGGTGTACGCCCACCGCGGCGCCAGCGCGCTGCTGCCCGAACACACGCTGGCCGCCTACGCGCAGGCCATCGTCGATGGCGCCGACTACATCGAGCCGGACCTGGTGATGACCCGCGACGGGGTGATGGTGGCGCGCCACGAGAACGAGATCGGCGGCACCACCGATGTCGCCGCGCACCCGGAGTTCGCCGTGCGCCGCACCGCCAAGACGATCGACGGCAAGCGCATCGAGGGCTGGTTCACCGAGGACTTCACCCTTGCCGAACTGAAGACGCTGCACGCGCGCGAACGCCTGCCGGAACTGCGCGGCACGGTGTTCGACGGCGAGTTCCGCATCGCCACGCTGGACGAGATTGTCGAATTCCTGGTGCAGCAGGCGCGGCGCAGCGGGCGCGGCATCGGCCTAGCGCCGGAGATCAAGCACGGCAGCTATTTCCGCGGCATCGGTCTGCCGATGGAGGAGCGCCTGCTCGACACCCTGCGCGGCAATCCCTACACCAACGTCGCGCCGATCCTGGTGCAGTCGTTCGAGACCGCCAACCTGCGCCAGCTGCGCGCGCGCATCGGCAGGCAGTCGAACATCCGCCTGCTGCAGCTGCTGGGCGAAGCGCAGGCCATGCCCGCCGACGTGGCGCTGGCCGGTGGCGACCTGACCTACGCGCGGATGATGACGCCGGCCGGCCTGCGCGAGATCGCCGGCTATGCCGACGCCATAGGCGTCGAGCGCCGCGCCCTGTTGCCGGTGGACGCGCAGGGCCGGCTGGCAGCGCCCGCGCCGTTGATCGCCGACGCGCATGCCGCCGGCCTGCAGGTGGTGGCCTATACCTTCCGTCCGGAAAACCCGTTCCTGCCCGTGGCGCTGCGCCAGGGCGCGGCGGACGCACGCAACCCGCAGGGGTCGGTCGCCGAGATCCGCGCCTATCTGCAGGCCGGCATCGATGCCTTCTTCACCGACGATCCGGCGCTGGGCCGGCGTGCCGTCGATGGCGATACCGCGGTGCAGAGCGGCATGCCCTGAGCCGCCCCTACGACGGGTCGCGGCGCGTACGCGGCCGCAACTGCACCACCACCTCGTAGTCGCGGCCCTCGCGCGGCTGCCACAGCACCGGCACCTGGCCGGGCGAGGGTGGCTCCAGTTCGGCATCGGCCAGCGGCTCGGCGTCGTCTTCCTCTTCCTCGTCTTCCCAGCTGTAGCGCTTGCGCGGCGCCAGCGGGTCGGCATAGCGGAACAGCAGGGCGGCGATCACGCCGGCCGCGGCGCCGCCCATGTGCGACTGCCACGACACGCCCGGTTCGTGCGGCAGCACGGTCATCACCATGCCGCCGTAGAACAGCACGCCGATCATGCCGGCGGCAATGGCGGCACGGTCGCGGCGCAGCAGGCCCAGCCCCAGCACCAGGAACATCAGGCCATGGGTGACGCCGCTGGCGCCCAGGTGGTGGCTGCCGGGTTCGCCCAGCATCCAGGCACCGATGCCGGACCCCAGCCACAACAGGGGCAGGGCACGCAGCGTCGCCTTCGGGTAGACGCCGCCGGCCAGGGTGCCGAGGATCAGCAGCGCCACCGCGTTGGCGCCCAGGTGCTCGACCGAACCGTGCAGCAGCGGCGCGCCGATCAGGCCCAGCAGGCCGGCGGTGTCGTGCGGGCCCACCGCCCAGGGGCGCCAGTCCCAGCCGGTCTGCTGCAGGGCGAACACCGCTACCAGCAGCAGCACGAAGCCCAGGCTCAGGTTGAAGGCACGCAGCACGCGGCGGCGGTCGCTGCGGTCGGTGGCCGGCGTATCGCCGGTGTCGGGCGCGTTGGAAGTGTCCATGGCTATCGGGATTGCGGCGCCCCGCGGTGAATGCAAGGGCGGCGCTTCGGGAAGCCGGTGTGCCACCGGCGGGACAATCGCGACGGGGTGGAACCCGCATCAGGCCTTGTGCCTGTCCCTGGGCGGCAGCTTCAGGCTCAGCACCATCGTCACCGCCAGGATCGCCGCGACCACGCCCAGCGACACCGGCACCGGGATCTTGAACACGTCGATCAGCAGCATCTTGGCGCCGATGAAGCCCAGGATCACCGCCAGCCCGTAGGGCAGCAGGTGGAAGCGGTCGGCCATGCCGGCCAGCAGGAAGAACATCGCGCGCAGGCCCAGCACCGCGAACACGTTCGAGGTCAGCACCACGAACGGGTCGGTGGTGATGGCGAAGATCGCCGGGATCGAGTCCACCGCGAAGATCACGTCGGTCACCGCGATCAGGATCAGCACCACGAACATCGGGGTGAACCAGCGCACGCCATTCTTCTCGGCGACCAGCCGGTTGCCGTTGTACTCGTGGGTGATGCGCAGGTGCCTGCGCATGAACTTCAGCGCCGGGTTGTCGTCCAGGCTCGGTTCCTGGCCGGCGGCGAACCACATCTTCCAGCCGGTGAACAGCAGGAACGCGCCGAACACGTAGAGCAGCCAGTGGAACTGGCTGACCAGCACGGTGCCGGCGAAGATCATGATCGTACGCAGCGCGATCGCGCCGAGGATACCGATGATCAGCACGCGCTGGCGCTGCGTCTCGGGCACCGCGAAGTAGCCCATGATCAGCAGGAACACGAAGATGTTGTCGACCGCCAGCGCCTTCTCTATCAGGTAGCCGGTCAGGAACTGCAGGCCGATCTCGTTGGCCACCGCGGTGCCGGCGGTCTCGTTCAGGTAGTACCAGAGGCCGGCGTTGAAGGCCAGGGCGAGCGCGACCCAGCCGACCGACCACAGCAGGGCTTCCTTGAAGGTCACCTTGTGCGGGCCGCCGTGGCGCATCAGCACCAGGTCGATCAACAGGGCGGCGATGACGACGGCGATGAAGCCGCCCCAAAGCCAGGGATTACCGATGGTCTGGATCATGGGAGTTCCGGTCATGTGGAAGTTCTGGGGACCGCAGGGGCCGGGAACTGGACACGGAATCGGGGAGACCGGGGACAGAGCTTCGCCAATGCGGCGAAGGTCTTGCTCACAGTTCCGTCGGCCGGAACTGCCGTTGCACCGGAGCCTTGCGGCTCGAACTGACGGCGACAACGTCTGGGAGCTACTCCCCTTCAGGCCCGGATAGTGCGGCCTGCCGCCTTTGCCGTCAATGAACGCGCCGCGGCCCCGGGCCGGCGCCCGTTACAATGGCGCCCATGAATACCCCCCTTCCCGTCGTACGCCTGAAGAACGCGTGGCGCTCCAGCCACCCGTGGATTTTCCAGAAGCTGGTCAAAAAGCCCGTCGCCAAGCCCAAGCCCGGCACCATCGTCGACGTGGTCGGGGTGGACGGGGAATGGATCGGCCGCGGCTTTTACAACGGCCATTCGCGCATCGCCGTGCGCATCCTGGAAACCCGCCAGGACGTGGACGTGGACCAGGCCTGGTTCACCCGCAGGATCGCCGAGGCGGTGTCGCTGCGCCGCGACGTGCTGAAACTGGACGCGGTGTCCGACGCCTGGCGCGTTGTGCACAGCGAGGGCGACGGCCTGTCCGGCCTGGTGGTGGACCGCTACGGCGACCTGATCGTGGTCGAGTTCTTCGCCGCCGGCATGTTCCGCCACCGCGAGTGGATCTACGAGGCGCTGCGCGCCCAGTTTCCGGGCTGCCGTTTCCACAGCTTCGCCGACGAGCACGTGCAGAAGCAGGAGAGCTTCGACTTCCACGGCAACACCACCACCGAACCGGCGGTCATCACCGAGTACGGCGTGAAGTTCCGCGCCGACCCGGCCGGCGCGCACAAGACCGGCTTCTTCGCCGACCAGCGCGAGAACCGGCAGTGGCTGAGCCAGCAGGTCGAAGGCAAGAGCGTGCTCGACCTGTGCTGCAACACCGGCGGTTTCGCGGTCTACGCGGCCGCGCGCGGCGCCAGCGAGGTGCTGGGCGTGGACATCGACCAGGACGTGATCCAGATCGCCAAGGGCAACGCGCGGCTCAACAACGCCAGGCCGAAGTTCGTGCAGGCCGACATCTTCCCGTGGCTGCGCGATGCCGCCAACCGCGGCGAGCAGTACGACGTGGTGATCCTGGACCCGGCCAAGATGACCCGCGACCGCGACCAGGTCATCACCGCGCTGAAGAAGTATCTGGACATGAACAAGCTGGCGCTGGGCGTGGTCAGGCCCGGCGGCCTGTTCGCCACGTTCTCCTGCACCGGGCTGGTGTCCGAAGAGCAGTTCCTGGACATGCTGCGCCGCGCCGCGTTCTATTCCGGCCGCACGATCCAGATCCTGAAGGTGGCCGGCGCCGGCCCGGATCATCCGTTCATGGCGCACGTGCAGGAATCGCGCTACCTCAAGGCCGTGTTCTGCCGCGTGGTGGACTGAGCGGGTAGTGCCGGCCGTTGGCCGGCACACGCCAGCGCCTTGGCGCTGGCGTCCCGCAGTTTGCGTAGCAAACCGCGGGGTCCGTGCCGTTTTCTCCCATACCCCCGCCGCTTCGCGGCCGCCCCCTGACTCTGGGGGCTTTCCTCCAGATACAGCCCGCTGCTTTCCTCTTGCAGGAGCGACGTGAGTCGCGACGAGCATGCTCGGGTTTCCCCAGTTGCTGCGACGCCTACGCTGGAAGATTTCCGGCAAGGCCGCGGCCGCGCCGGATGGCCCGATGCCACCCGGCGCCGCTCCTGCGGTATGGTCGTGGACTTTCCCGATCCCGAGGCCCGCATGTCGCTGCGTCTGTCCCTGCTGCTCGCCCTGGCGCTGGGCGCGCCGCTGTCCGCCCAGGCCGTCGAATTCACCCAGGCCGAACTGGCCCGCGCCAAGGCGCTGCAGCAGCGCCTGCTGACCCTGGACAGCCACCTCGACACCCCGGCCAACTTCGCCCGGCCCGGTTTCGACATCCTGCATCGCCACGACCACAACGCGCTGTCGCAGGTGGACTACCCGCGCATGCTGGACGGCGCGCTCGACGGCGGCTTCTGGGCGATCTACACCGACCAGGGCGACCGCAGCGCCGCCGCGCACCTGGCCGAGCGCGACCACGGCCTGATGCGGCTGATCGAGATCCGCGAAATGCTGGCCGCGCATCCGGAGAAATTCCAGCTGGCGCTCACCGCCGACGATGCGGCGCGGATCAAGGCCGCCGGCAAGCGCGTGGTCTATATCAGCATGGAGAACGGCAGCCCGCTGGTGGCCGATCCGTCGCTGCTGGGCTTCTACCAGAAGGCCGGCCTGCGGCTGCTGTCCACCGTGCACTTCGCCAACAACGAGTTCGCCGACTCGGCCACCGATCCCAAGGGCGCGGAGTGGAAGGGCCTTAGCCCGGCCGGCAAGGCACTGGTCCAGGAAGCGGTGCGGCTGGGCATCGTGATCGACCAGTCGCACGCCTCCGATGCGGTGTTCGACGACCTGGCGGCGATGCTGCCGGTGCCGTTCATCCTCTCGCACAGCGCGTCCAAGGCGGTGTTCGACCATCCGCGCAACCTCGACGACGCGCGCCTGCGCCAGCTTGCCGCCAAGGGCGGGGTGATCCAGGTCAACGCCTACGGCGGCTACCTCGTCGACGAGACGCCAGGCGACGAGCGCAAGCAGGCCGAGGAAGCGCTCGAGAAGCAGCTCGGCGGCTGGGACGACATGCCGATCGAGAAAGGCGTGGAACTGGCGCGGGCGATGGCCGAGCTGGACAAGCGCCTGCCGCGCCGGCGGGCGACGCTGGACGACTTCTTCGTCCACTTCGGCCACATCCTCGACGTGGTCGGCCCCGACCATGTCGGCATCGGCATGGACTGGGACGGCGGCGGCGGCCTGCCGGGCATGGCCGACATCACCGACCTGCCCAAGATCACCGCCTGGCTGCAGCGCCGCGGCCTGAGCGAGGCGCAGATCGCCAACATCTGGAGCGGCAACGTGCTGCGGGTGATGCGCCAGGCCCAGGACTACGCGGCCAGGAACGGCACGAAATAAGCCGCGCAGGAATCCCCCGTAGGAGCGGCTTCAGCCGCGATGGGGCTTTACCAGGAACCAGGCCTTGCCGGTAAAGCCCCATCGCGGCTGAAGCCGCTCCTACGGGCGCGGCAGGGTCAGCCGGTACACCAGCACGCGGTTGTCGTTGTCCAGCGGCGAATCGCAGGCCTCGCCCTGCATCACGCAGCGGCGGGCGATGAAGTCGTTGTCGTTGCCGACCAGCAGCAGCCAGTCGTCGGGATGCGCCGGGTCGAGCGCCGGCAGCAGGTCCATCGCCTCCCACTTTTCCGACAGCCGCTGCGGGTCGTCCGCGGCGACGCCGTCCAGGCGCAGGCCGGCGCGCGCCAGTTGCGCCGGGTCCAGCAGGTTCAGCAGTTCGCTCCAGCGCGCCGGCACGATGCCCGGCCTGAGCGCGGTGGTGGCCGGGTCGGCCAGCACGCTTTCGGTGCCGGTTTCATGGGTGCTGCCGGCCAGGTTGCTGGCACCGCGGGTATCCACCAGCAGCACGCTCTTGAACACCGGCGCGGCCGCATTGCCGCCCAGGCCGTTGCCGTCGCGCGCCAGCAGCAGGAAACGATGGTCGTCCAATGCGCGCAGCTCGCTCTGCGCGGCGGTGCGGTCGGCCTTGCCGCCCTCGCCATCGAGCGCGTAGGCCGGCAGCTGCACGACATGGTGGCCGATGGGCTGCGCCGGCACCGGCTTGCGTGAGACGTCGTAGACCAGCACGCGGGTATTGATGCGGCCGCTGGCGTCGCCCCTGGCGCTGTCCTGCACCAGCGCGCTCTGCAGCGCGACGAACAGGCGCGTGCCGTCCGGCGACAGCGCCATGCCTTCCACGCCCTGGTTGTTGCGGCGGCCGCTGTGCGGGGCCTTGAGCGAACCGAAGTACGGCCTGCCGTCGCGCATCGGCCGGATGGCCGGCGGCGGCACCAGCACGCCCTGCAGGCGGCCGTCGGCGTCGAAGTAGTAGACGTGCGCGGCGTACTCGTCGCCGACGTAGAAATGCCCGTCGGCGGTGAACTGCAGCGATTCGGCATCCAGCGAGATCCTGCCGGCGCCGGTGGCACCTTTGCGCGGTACCGGCAGGGCGACGCCGTCGCGGACCGCCACGCCATCGTCGGGGTCGGCGCCGGTGAACGGCCGGCCATCGGCGTCGCGCAGTTCCAGCCCGCCGTCCACCGCCAGCGTCACCTGCCCGATGGCGCCGGCAGTGGCCGGCGCGATGGTCATGCGCAAGCGTTCCAGCCGCGCCGGGTAGTCGTAGAACAGCCCGGCCTCGGGATCGTTGCGGCCGCGATCGGGCAGGGTCCACAGCACGCCCTCGTAGCCGCCGTCGGCGGTGCGCCGCCAGCTGCCCGGCGCCACCGCGAACGAGGAGAACGAACCCAGCGTATCGCCGAGGAAATCGACGGTCGCCGCCGGCAGCACGCCGGCCGCGACCAGGCCATGGTCGACATGGCGCCGCCCCTCGATCTCATGCGTGCGCGGCGCCGCGTCCGTGGCCCGATGCGGCGTGGTCCAGGCCACGCCACCGCCAAGCGCGGTGGCGAGCAATGCGGCGGCGAGCAGGGTCATCGCTGGCGTCCCCGGCTCAGAAACGCGCGTCCAGCGACAGGAACACCTGCCGCGGCGCCGAGGCATGGAACACGTACAGCTTGCCGGCCGGGTCGGTTGGGGCGAACACGCTCGAGTCCAGGTTGCTGGCGTAGCGCTTGCCGGTCAGGTTGGTCACGTTGAAGGACAGCTTGAACTTCTGCAGCACGCCGAGCTGGCCGAAGTCGTAGCCGGCGCCGGCGTCGAACACGGTGAAGCCGCCGAAGCCCTGGTCGTTGGTGTAGGTGTAGTAGCGCTTGCCGGTGTACTTGCCGCGCAGGTCCAGCGACCACGGGCCGCTGTGCCACTTCAGCTCGCTGGCGAGCAGGGTCTTGGGGGTGTCGGTCTGGGTCTTGCCCTTGGTCGGCACCACCACGCCGTTCTGCATGTAGTCCGAGCCGTAGGTGGAATCGTTGAACGAGGCCGAGTTGTACCAGCTCAGGTGCGCGGTCGGGGTCCACAGCACGGTCAGTTCGGCGCCGCGGCTGTCCACGCTGCCGACGTTGTAGAAGCGGTTGCCGCACTCCGGGCCCACCGGCTGGCGCGAGTCGCAGGGGTTGTACTGCAGTAGGCGGTTGTCGAAGCGCACGTCGTAGCCGGCCAGCGACAGCTGCACGCTGTCGCCGATCCAGCGGTAGCCCAGTTCGAAGGTGCGCGACTGCTCGGGCTTGAGCGCGGCCTGGCTGTCCCAGGTGGCCTGGCTGACCGCCTGCGGGCCGAGCTTGAAGCCGCCCTGGAACATGGCGATGTTCCGCGCATAGCTGGCGAACAGTTCCTGGCGCGGATCGAGCTGGAAGTACACGCCGGCGCTGGGCAGGAACGAATCGCGCGCGCGCAGGTTGCCGGTGGCGAACTGGTTGTTGGAGGTCGGCGCGATCGGGGCCCTGGCGATGCCGGGCAGGGCGCGCGCGCGCGACTGCGCGTTGACCGCCTTGAAGCCGCCTTCCAGGCGCAGCCGGTCCTGAAGCAGGTGCACGGTGTCCTGCAGGTAGAACTGGCGCGTCTTCCACTCGGTTTCCTGGGCGAACACGCCCGTGTCCGGCTGGCTCTTGGCCAGCCCGCTGAAGTCGCGCGGGCCGTCCACCGCGCTCTGGTAGCGCGAGGCGCTGCTGGTGTTCTCTTCGTACCAGCCGCCGGCCTGCAGGCGGTGCGCGCCCAGCTGCCATTCCGCGCCGAAGGTGCCGCCGCGGCGGTCGATGCTGTACAGCGTGTTGCGGAAGATGATCGGCAGTTCCTGCGCGGTGCCCTTGTTCGACCACGCGCCGCTGTTCCAGTTGTGGCCCTCGCCATCGTCCTGGTGGCGGTAGCCGAGCACGCGCAGGGTCAGCGTGTCGGTCGGGAAGAATTCGCCGGACAGGTAGTACAGGTCGTCGTTGCGCAGGATCTGGCCGGCGGTGAAGGCGCCGTCGGCGTCGGTGTCCGGGCCGCTGGCGTCGCAGCGTGCGGCCACGTAGGTGCCCTTGTTGCAGTAGGCCTTGGCCACCGCCTTGGCCCAGTCCGGCGCATAGCCGCCCCAGTCCCAGCCCAGCCCGCGCGCCATGCTGTCCCTGGACAGGTAGAAGTAGTTGGCCTGGGTGGTGCGCGAGGCGTCGGCAAAGCCGGTCAGGCGCATCCACGGGGTCTCGTACACCGCCTTGGTGTTGAACTGGCGGGTGGACGAATCGTTGTAGGCGGCCTGGTCGTTCCACAGGTCCGAACCGGCGTTCATGCCCGACACGTACATCGAGAAGCCGTTGTATTCACCGGTGTCGAAGCGGGCGAAGCTGCGGCGGTTGGCGTCGCTGCCGAAGGTCTGCACCACGCGCCCGCCCATCTCCTTCAGCGGTGCATTGGAGAAGTAGGCGATGGCGCCGCCGAGGTTGCTGGTGGACGGCGTGGACAGGTTGCCGATGCCCTGCGCCAGTTCGACCATGCCCAGGTTCTCGGAGAGCAGCGCGCGGTTGATGCTCAGGCCGTTGTAGTTGTTGTAGGCGCTGTCTCCCAGCGGCACGCCGTCCAGGGTGTGGCCGAGCTTGGTGCCGGTGAAGCCGCGCAGGCTCACGGTCATCGACTGCTCGTTGGTGCCCAGCGCATCGGTGGACTGCGCGTTCACGCCCGGCAGCAGATTCAGTACCTTCTGCGGGCTGGTGCCCGGCGGCAGCACGGTCAGGTTCTCCGGGGTGATGCGCTGCACCTGGCGCAGCTCGCCGCTGCCGATCACCGACACCGCGTCCAGGTCGGTGGCCGAGGCGGGCGCTGCGGTTTCGTCGGCGTATGCGGAAGAAGCCATCGCCATGGCGACGGCCAGGGCAAGCAGGGAATGATTCATCGGGATCGGAGCCTGTCGTGGGGGACAGGCCGTCCCCAAGGTGTCGGCCCGTCCACGGATCGTGGGAGGAACGAGCCAGACGCCAGGGACCGGAACTACGTCGATGCGGCCCCGGCGTCATCGTCGCGGCGGGCAGTCTTCCAGCAGGTGATGACAGGAATATTGCGGAGCGCATCCGTCGCCACCGTTGCGGCGGCGATGCGGTCACAGGAGCACCGATCAGGACGGGAGCGGGGTGCCCAGCGCCGCGAGCATCGCTGCGACCCGTGTGTGGATGTCGTCGCGCGCGCATCGCGGTGCTGCTCCGGCGCCATGTCGTGCGGGTCGGGCAATGCGCCTTCCGCGCACTGGCAAGGGGAGACGAGGGGGAAGGCACCGCCGCAGCGTCCATGGTCGCCACGAAGTCGAATTCCATGCCCGGCAACGCGTCCAGCGATCCCGACGTGTGGCGGCGAGGTCTTAGCCCACTTCGGCCATCGCCGCGATGGCCAAGGGATTGGCGACGCCGGAAGGACGCGAACCGGCGCTGCAGGCCTCCACCGCCGCGCCACCGAGCAGGCGCGCGAAGGCTTCGGCCATCTGGCTGCGGTGGGAGTTCTCCACGCAGACGAGGAGAACCCGCTTCACCGGCGCGGGCATGTCGCCCGCGTCAGGCCGCGCGTTTGCCCAGCACCGCGTTGCGGCGGCTGTACAGCACGTAGACCACCAGGCCGAACACGTTCCACAGCGCGAACCACACCTGGGTGCGGGTGGGCAGGCTGAAGAACAGGTAGATGCAGCCCAGGATCGCAACCGGGCCGACCACCCAGGCCAGCGGCGTGCGGAAGGTGCGCGCGCGTCCCGGCTCGCGCCGGCGCAGCACCAGCAGGCACAGGCCGACCGCGGTGAACGCGGCCAGCGTGCCGGCATTGGCCAGCGCGGCGATCTCGTCCAGGCGCGCCACGCCGGCCAGCGCGGCCACCAGCACCGCGGTGAACAGGGTGATGGTCACCGGCGTGCCGGTGCGCTTGTTCACCAGCGACAGCCCGCGCGGCAGCAGGCCGTCGCGCGACATCACGAAGAAGATGCGGCTCTGGCCGTAGAAGAAGGCCAGCAGCACGGTCGGCAGGGCGATGATGGCGACCACGCCGATCACCAGCGCGGCGGTGCCGTGGCCCAGTTCGCGCATGATCAGCGCCAGTGGCTCGGCGCTCTTGCCGAACACGGTGTAGCTCATCGCGCCGACCGCGGCCAGCGCCACCAGCAGGTAGATGATGGTGCAGCCGACCATCGAGCCGACGATGCCGATCGACAGGTCGCGCTTGGGGTTCTTGGTTTCCTCGGCGGCGGTGGAGATCGCGTCGAAGCCGTAGAAGGCGAAGAAGATGATCGCCGCGGCCGCCATCACCCCGCGCTCGACGCCGTCGGCGCTGACCGACTTGGGGAAGCCGTAGGGCATGAACGGCTGCAGGTTGGCCGGGTCGAACGCCGGCAGCGCCACCGCCACGAAGATCGCCAGCGCGATCAGCTTGAACACCACCAGCACCGCGTTGACCGTGGCGCTCTCGCGGGTGCCGGCGATCAGCATGCCGGCGACCAGGAAGGTGATCACGATGGCCGGCACGTTGAGGAAGCCGCCTTCCACGTGCGGGCCGGCGGAAAGCGCATGCGGCAGCACCACGTTCCATCCGAACGAGGTATGCAGCCATTCCAGGAAGCCGGTGAAATAGCCCGACCAGCCCACCGCCACGGTGCTGACCACCAGCGAGTATTCCAGGATCAGGCTCCAGCCCACCACCCAGGCGATGGTCTCGCCCAGCGCGCTGTAGCTGTAGGTATAGGCGCTGCCGGCGGCCGGCATCATCGTCGACAGTTCGGCGTAGGCCAACGCCGCGCAGGCGCAGACGATGCCGGCGACGATGAAGGAGATCAGCACCGCCGGGCCGGCCTTGTCCGCGCCCACGCCGATCAGGGTGTAGATGCCGGTGCCGACGATGGCGCCGATGCCCAGCGCGACCAGATGGGGCCAGCTCAGCGACGGAATCAGCCGGCGGCCTTCCTCGTGCTGGGTGAGCTGGTCGATGGATTTGCGCCGGAGCCAGGACTGCATGCGGACCTCGCGGTTCGTCGTATTCGGGAAGTCGCCGAGTTTCGCCGAACGCAGCGCAGCAAAGCCAGAATTTCCCGCTTCTTTCATGGGGTTTGGCGATGGGCGGTAGCCGGGATGACGGATCCGGCACAACGCGAGGGACGTGCGCGGATCCTCGCCCACCCTGCCATGGGTGCCGGCCATGCGCGGAGCCGGATTTCCCGGCCATGCGCGCTACGGGCGTGCCCCCGCTTCCACGCGCCCGAGGGCTGCCGCACCTCCCCGCTGAAGCCCGCCTACGGGGCGCGGCGCGGGTGCGCCAGCAGATAGTCGCGCAGGGCCACGGCCTGGTTGTGTTCGGTGTCGCGGGCGCCGTACACCAGCGTCACCGGCCCGGCCGCCAGCGCGTCGCGCAGCGGCGCCAGCAACTGCGGCTGCGCGGCCAGTTCCCGCCAGTAGCGCTGGCGGAACTCCTCCCAGCGGTCGGCGCGGTGGTCGAACCACTGCCGCAGTTCGTTGCTGGGCGCCACGTCCTTGAGCCACTGCGCCTGCAGTCGTTCATGGCTGACGCCGCGTGGCCACAGGCGGTCGACCAGGAAACGCTGGCCGTCGTCGGCCGAGGCGGGCGCATAGGCGCGTTTGCAATGGATGGGCATGCCGACCTCCGCAGCGCCGGGGCGTTTCAGCTTTCCAGCCCCAGCCGTACCCCGAACGCGATCAAGCATACGCCCACCGCGCGCCGCAGCCACACGCCCACGCGCGGGTAACCGGCCAGGCGCCGGGCGATGAACCGGCCGCCGAAGATCAGCACCGAGCACCAGCCCACGCTCAGCACGGCGATCAGGCCCGCCATCAGCGCCAGGGTGAGCGCGCCGCGCTGCGTGGCCGGATCGATGAACAACGGGAAGAAGGCCATGTAGAACAGGATCGCCTTGGGGTTGAGCACGCCCACCAGCAGCGCCTGCCGGAACCAGCGCCGGCCCTGCGGCGTCGGCGTGGCGCTGCCGGCGTGGGCCGGTTCGCGCAGCAACTGCAGTCCGACCCAGACCAGGTAGGCCGCACCGACGTAGCGCAGCCCGGCGAACAGCAGCGGGTGCGCCTTCAGCAGCGCGGCCACGCCGGTGGCGGCGATGGCGATCAGGATCTGGTCGCCCAGCATCAGGCCGGCCAGCGTCGCGTAGCCGGCGCGCACGCCGCCGCGCGCGGTGGCGGTGAGCAGGGTGAAGGTGCCCGGGCCGGGCAGCATCAGGAACAGGATGACGGCCACCACGAAGGTGCCCAGGTCGTTGATGCCCATCCACGGCATGACGGTCGTCCGGTCCGGCTCAGCGTGCGCGCTGCGCGGCCGGATGCGCCAACGCCCGTCCGTCGCGGCGGGCGCCGGCATCGTCGGCAGCGGCACCTGCGCTGAGGGTCCGCGAAGTCGCCGCAGCGAACGGCGGCCGGGGCAAGTGACGGGAAGGCGACGGCTTCATGGCGGAACGGAACGCGCGTGGGGCGCCCATGATCGCAGAAGCGGCGCAGCCGTTGAGACGCCCGGGGCTACACTTCGCCCCATGCAAACCGAAACCCTGATTCTGGCTGGCCTGCTGCTGGTCGTCATCGCGCTGCAACTGGCGCTGTTGTTCCGCCGCGCCGGCAATGCCGCGCTGGAAAACGCGCTGCGCGAGGAGCAGCGCAACGGCCGCGGCGAGCTGCGCGAGCAGCTGGAAGGCATGTCGCGCCAGCAGGACGCGCGCCTGGACGGCTTCGGCCGCAACCTCACCGACCTGTCCACCCGCACCGACCAGCGCCTGGACCTGCTGCGCGACAGCCTCGCCGACGATGCGCGCAAGGGCCGCGAGGAGAACGCCGGCGCCCGCCAGCAGATGGCGCAGCTGCTCGACGCGCGCCTGCAGGAGGTGCGTGGGCAGCTCGACGCCTTCGGCCAGCAGCAGCATGCGCGCATGGAGCTGTTCGCCAGGCAGCTGGCGGAGCTGCAGCTGGCCTTGCTGGAGGAAACCCGCAAGGGCCGCCAGGAAGGCGGCGAGGCGCAGCAGCGCTTCGGTGAGATGCTGGGCCAGCGCCTGGTCGAACTCACCCAGCGCAACGAACTGCGCATCGCCGAGATGCGGCAGACCCTGGAAGCGCGGCTCAAGGACCTGCAGGGCGACAATGCCGCCAAGCTCGAGCTGATGCGCCAGACCGTGGACGAGAAGCTGCAGAGCACGCTCAATACGCGCCTGGATTCGTCCTTCAAGCTGGTCTCCGAGCGACTGGAGCAGGTGCAGCGTGGGCTGGGCGAGATGCAGCAGCTGGCCACCGGCGTGGGCGACCTCAAGCGCGTGCTGAGCAACGTCAAGAACCGCGGCGGCTGGGGCGAGGTGCAGCTGGACAACATCCTCGAGCAGACCCTCACCGCCGAGCAGTACGCGCGCGGCGTGAAGCTGCGCCCGGACGGCAACGAGATGGTGGATTTCGCCGTGCGCCTGCCCGGCCGCGGTGGCGATGCGCCGGTATGGCTGCCGATCGATTCCAAGTTCCCGCGCGAGGACTACGAGCGCCTGCTCGACGCGCAGGAGGCCGGCGACCAGGAGGCGGTGCGCGCCAGCGGCAACCAGCTCGAACGCGCGCTGCGCGTGCAGGCGCGATCGATCTGCGACAAGTACATCGTGCCGCCGCATACCACCGACTTCGCGGTGATGTTCTTGCCCACCGAAGGGCTGTACGCCGAGGCCATCCGCCGGCCCGGCCTGGTGGACGCGCTGCAGCGCGAACACCGCGTCGTCGTCGCCGGCCCGACCACGGTCACCGCGCTGCTCAACAGCCTGCAGATGGGGTTCCGCACCCTGGCCATCGAACAGCGCTCCTCGGAAGTGTGGAGCCTGCTGGGCGCGGTGAAGGGCGAGTTCGGCAAGTTCGCCGGCATCCTCGAGAAAGCCGAGAAGCAGATCAACACCGTCGGCAAGAGCCTGGGCGACGCCAGCCGCAAGACCCGCACCATCGAACGCAAGCTGCGCGGCGTGGAATCGCTGTCCGCCGACGCGTCGCAGGCGTTGCTCGGCGGGGCCGAGGAAGACGACGCGAACGACGAGCCCGCCGATACCGAATGACGGCAGCGCCCGCCGGCGTGCCGCATGGCGCGCGGCCCCCGGCTCCGTGGGAACCGGGGGCCGCGCCAGGTCAAGCCGCCATCAGAACTCGTAGCTGGCCGAGAACGTCACCGTGCGCGGATCGTTGTAGTCCGGCTGCATCCACAGCTTGTTGATCGCGGTGCGCGAGGACGTGGACTGGGTGTTGTAGATCACCGCGGTACGGGTATCGAGCACGTTCATCACGTCCATCGACAGCTTCAGGCCCTTGGCCCACTGCGGGCTGTAACGAACGCCGAGATTGAACGTGACCAGCCATGGGGAACGCCCTTCGGAACCGCGCCAGGTGGTCTTGAACGCATCCGTGCCGGATACGCCGCAGTAGAAGTAGTAGGCGCTGTCATAGCTGGGCAGCTTGGTCGGGTAATGCGCGTAGCAGTTGATCGGCCGTCCGCTGACCGCGCTCATGCTGCCGCCCAGGCTCCATTCGTCGTTGAACTGGTAGGTGCCGTAGGCCTTGAGCTGGTGGCGGCGGTCGTTGTTGAGATAGCCGTTGGCGCGCTCCATCAGCAGGGTCTTGTCGTAGTCCTGCGTGGTGCTGGTGGAATCGTTGAAGCCTGAGTCGGCGCTGGAGGCGCGGTCGCTGTTGACCGGGCCTTCGGTGTTGCCGTAGCTCTTGGAGAAGGTGTACAGGAACTTGGCGCTCCACTTGTCGCTGAACGGGTGCTCCAGGTAGAAGTCCAGCGCGTAGTAGTTGCGCTTGGCCTTGGGCATGCCCAACTGGTCGGCGGTGTAGCTGACCTTCTCGTAGGAACCGTCGTTCTGCTTGACCCAGAAGGTGTTGCCCTTGCCGGCGTTCACGATGTAGCAGTTGCCGTTGAAGATGTCCGGGCAGGTGTCGTCGACCACGTTCTTCAGGTCGCGGTAGGTGCCCTTGACGCCCCAGATCCAGTTCTCGCTCAGCACCTGGTCCATGCCCAGGATGAACTCGTCCTGGTACATCGGCTTCAGATCCGATGCCACGCGCGCGCGCGGGTCCTTGGCCACGCCGCAGTCGAAGTTGGACGAATACAGGTTGGTGCCCGGGCAAATCGCCGCGTCGGCAGCGTTCGACACCGCGATCGGATTCAGGCCGGTCGGTACGCCGGTGACCGGGTCGATGCCGGTATAGGTGTAGTACTGGTTGCCGCGGATGGTGGCAGACAACACGCTGGCCATCGCCAGCCGCGCCGGCAGCGCCAGGTGGTAGCGGCCGAGGTTGCCGTACAGCTTGATGCTGTCGTCGCCGCGCACGTTCCAGGTGAAGCCCAGGCGCGGCGCCGGCTGCCAGGTCTGCTTCATGTAGGCTTCGCCGGCGCTGGTGTAGTTGGTGAACTGCTCGTTGCGCAGGCCCAGGCTCAGCAGCAGGTTGTCGGTGACGTGCCAGCGGTCCTCGATGAACTGCGACAGTTGCTCGGTGGAAGGCGTTTCATTGCTGTGCCGGACCACGTAGTAGGCGTAGTAGCCCTGCGGGCCGTAGCCACCGGCGGCACCGGGCGCGCCGACGCTGCCGTTGATCGCTTCATTCGGCTTGTTGGCCTTGGTGAACACCCAGTAGCCATTGGCCTTGTCGCCGGCATCGCCGGTCGGTGCGCCGGTATAGCGGGTGCCGGTCAACGATTCGGCCTCGAGGTTGTCCACGCCGAAGTGCAGTTCGTGGTCGCCCAGTACCCATGCCACGTCCAGACGCCAGCCCTTGGTTTCGTCGTAGGCGCCGGCGATGTCGACCGACTGCACGCTCTGGCAGCTATCCACGTAGGTCAGGCCCGGCACCTGGTTGGCCGCGGTGGCCTTGGTGAAGTAGACGCAGTTGGCCGCGCCAAGGCCGGCTGCGGTGGAGCCGTGCTTGATCTTCTGGGTGCCGTACAACGCGGACAAGGTCAGGTTGTCGGTCAGATAGCCGGTGTACTTGGCGACGTACAGCCGCGCATCATCGTCGGTGAAGTTGCCTTTGGCCTCGTGTTCGTTGCCGTGGCTGAGGGTGGCGTTGTCCCAGCTGGACTTGTAGGTTTCGTACTTGCGGCGGTCCTGCACGCCGGTCAGTTCCAGCAGGTGGTCGTCGGTGATGTACCAGTCGACCTTCGCGGTCCAGCGCGGATAGGTGTAGCTGTAATCGTTCCAGCCGGTGGGCGAGCCGGTCACGCCGAAGTAGTTGGTACTGTTGCTGTGGCCATCGGTCTTCTGCCGCTCGGCGTTGGCGAACACGAACAGCCTGTCCTTGACCAGCGGGCCGCTGACCCACAGGCCGGTGTTGAGCGATTCGGTGCCGTTGTCGCGGTTGTAGCGGTACAGCTTGCCGTCGGAGTAATCGGCCTCGCCCTTGGTGGCGAATGGGTGGTTGGTCTCGTTCCAGTAGCCGGTATCGGGGTAGTAGTCGTTCTTCGGCGTGCCCTTCAGGCTCTCCGGGGTGTAGCGGGCATAGACGCCGCCGTGCCATTCGTTGCCGCCGCGCCGGGTGACGATGTTGATCACGCCGCCGGTGGAGCGGCCGAACTCGGCGCCGTAGCCGCCGGTCAACACCTGTTCCTGGGCGATCGCCCGGAACGGCAGGCTCTTGTAGCCCAGGTTGTTGAGCGGGTTGGTGACCGGGAAGCCATTGATGAAGTAGGCGTTCTCCGCGCCCGAGGAGCCGCCGAAGCTGATGTTGGACGAGCCGGTGGAAGCAACCACGCCCGGGGCCAGCATGGCCACGCTGGCGATGTCCTGCAGGTTGCCGCCGAACGGCAGCGCCTCGATGTCCTCGGCGGTGAACACGGTGCGCACGTCGGTCTGCGACAGGTCCACCGCGACCGGGGCGGCGGTGACCTGCACCGCGTCCAGCAGCGTGGCGTCGCCGCTGGATGCCGGCGCGCCGGTGAAATCGATCTGCGCGCCGCTGGCGATCTGCACCAGCACGTTCTCGCGCACGCCCACGACGGCTCCGTCCTTCTGCAGTTCCACCTTGTAGCGGCCGTTCGGCAGCGACAGCGCGCGGTACTTGCCGTCCGCACCGACCGGCACCGTGCGGGTAAGGCCGGTATCCAGGTTCTGGATGACGACGGTTTCGCCGGGTTGCGCCGAGCCGTAGATGCTGCCGGTGATGTTGGACTGCGCGTACAGGTTGGCGCTCAGGCACAGGCCCGCGCCCAGCGCGATGCTCAGGGCCGAACGGCGGAGGATCTTCCGGCGGGCGCCGGACGGGAGTGTGGTCATTGCAGGATTTCCCCAGATGATGGCGTGGCTTTGTTGGGTCCGCGCTGGCGTGTCCCCGCCATGCGCATCGGACAGGCCATGTCTCCGTGTTGGCCTGAACGAATGATTAACCATTTTGTAACGAGACTGCCACGAAAGGTTTCAGTTGCGATCTTTTGCGTTGCAGCCACGCCATGGCGCGGCGACGGGATCGGCGGTCTATGCTTGGCGTCCCCTCCTACACCATCGACAGGCCATGACCGCCTCCGTTTACGACATCCCCCTGACCACCATCGACGGTACTCCTGCCTCGCTCGGCGACTATGCCGGCAAGGTGCTGCTGGTGGTCAACGTGGCTTCCAAGTGCGGTCTCACCCCGCAGTACGAAGGGCTGGAGCAGCTCTACCGCGAGAAGAAGGACGCCGGCCTGGAAGTGCTGGGTTTCCCGGCCAACAACTTCAACGGCCAGGAGCCGGGCAGCGAGGACGAGATCCGCCAGTTCTGCTCGCTTACCTACGATGTCAGCTTCCCGATGTTCTCCAAGATCAGCGTCGCCGGCGCCGACGTGCACCCGCTGTACCGGCAGCTGGTCGCCGCGCAGCCGGCCGCCACCGGCGAAGGCTCGATGCGCGAGAAGCTGGTCGGCTTCGGCATCGAACCCAACCCGGCCCCGGGCGTGCTGTGGAACTTCGAGAAGTTCCTGGTCGGCAGGGACGGGCAGGTGATCGGCCGTTTCTCGCCGGACACCACCGCCGACGACGCCGGCCTGCGTGCGGCGATCGACGCCGCGCTGGCGGCCTGAGTCCGGCTGCGGCGCGGAAGATGAAGAAGGCTCCGCCGCGCGACGACGGGGCCGGCATGGAGGTGATCACGAGATGGCAGCAGGCAATTCCGGCGGATTCGCGGTGGGTTGGTTCACTCTGGCGCTCATCAACGCCGGGCTTGCCCAGGGCAAGGGGCGCAGCGGCCTGAACTGGGGGCTGCTGTCGCTGCTGCTGGGGCCGATCGCGACGCTTCTGCTGGTGCTCCAGGAATCCAGGCGCCCGGGCAGCACCTGAGATCCAGCCGCGCCGGCTGCCGGTTCCACGAAAAAGCCCGGGTTTCCCCGGGCTTTTCCATTGATCGCCAACAGTGCGCGCGCTCAACGCCCCCAGTCGGGCATCGGCATCGCATCGACCGGGATGGTGGTCTGCTCGTCGTCCTCGTGGCGGCGATGGTCGCGGCGCAGGTCCTTCTCGATCTGGTAGTTCCGCCGCTGCAGCCAGGCATCGCGGGTCAGCGCGTACTCGTCCACCGCGCTGTCGCGGATGTCGTCCAGCGACAGCAGCTGCACGCGGGTGTCCACCAGCTGCAGGCCCTGCAGGCCTATGCGCAGCTTGTCCATCTCGATGCGCCGCAGCGGCGACAGCGGCATGTCGCCGGCCAGGCCGAACACGTCGCGCACGGTGCGCGGGCCGAAGAACGGCAGTTCCACGTAGCGCGACTGGCGCCAGCCCCAGGTACCCAGGGTCTGCCCGAAGTCCTCGCTGCGGCGCGGCACCATCGCCTTGCTGGCCGGGTCGAACAGGCCGCCGATGCCGAGGGTGGAGTTCATCAGGAAGCGGCCCAGCGTGTCCCAGGCGTCGTCGGCATGGCCCTGCAGCAGCTGGTTGACCATGGTCAGCGGCGAGCGCAGGTTGCCGAAGAAATTGCTTACGCCGGTGCGCGCCACGCGCGGCACCACATGCACGTAGGCGGTGGCCAGCGGGCGGGCGATGCCGCGGTCCACCGCCAGGTTGAAGCGGTGCATCCGGCGGTTGTACTTCTCCCACGGGTCGTAGGCCGGTGCGGCGCCGTCGCCCGCGCCGGCATCGGCGGTGGGGCCGCCGTACAGCGCGGCGAAGTCGTCTTCGGCATCGGTGGGCGCGGCGCCATCCGCGTTGGCCGCCTGCGCCACCGGCGGCGTCGCGGCGACGGTGGCGTCGGCGTGGCCATCCACCTGCGTCGCTGCCTGCGCCGTCGTAGCCGCTGCGGCCTCGTGCGCGGCGGGGCAGCCGGCAGGGTCGGCGCAGGCCGGCGGTTCCGGCGAAACGCTGGCGCTGGCGGGCGGTGCGGGGGCGCGTACCGGTTTGCCGGCGCAGGCGCCGAGCAGCAGCACGGCGGCCAGGATGGGAAGGATGCGGAGGTTCATGTCAGCGGTCCGCCGAGGAGGCGTTGAAGTCCAGGTCCGGCGTCAGCCGGTAGGCCGCGCGCAGTTCGTCCAGGCCCGCGGGCGTGCCGGCGATGGCGCCGCCGCCGTTGCCGCGCATGCGCGCGGCCAGTTCGGCCAGCAGCGCCACGCCGGCGCTGTCCACGCGCTCGACGGCATGCAGGTCGAGCCGGCGCAGGGTGGCGGCCTGGCGTACCAGCTGCGGCCACAGCGTCACCGCCGCGGCGCGGTCCAGCGTGCCGGCAAGGTGCAGCGCATCGCCCTCGACGCGCGCGGTGGCGTCACTTGCCACGGGGAGCCGGGCCCGCGCTGGCCTGCATGCTGCCGTTGCGCAGTTCGGCCGCCACGTCCTTGATCGACTTCTGGCGCAGCGGCGCATCGAACTGGTTCTTGAAGGTCTGCACGTAGGAGATGCCTTCGATCATCACGTCGAAGATCTTCCACTGGCCGCCGACCTCGCGCATCAGGTATTCGACCGGGGTCGGCTCGCTGCCGGCGCGCACCAGTTCGGTGGAGACCTTCACGCCGCGGTTGCCCGGCAGCGCGGCCTCGCCCTTGTAGCGGAAGCTGGGCTTGCCCTGGATGTCGAGCAGGGTCGAGCCGTAGCGCGCCATCAGGTTGTCGGCCATCGCGTCGGCGAACAGCTTCACGTCGGCATCGGGAGCGCCGCGGCCGTGTACGCCCAGCACCAGGCGGGCGGCGTAGTCGCGGTCGAAGCCGCGGCTCAGTTCGCCGTCGATGAAACCGCGCAGCGCCGCCGGATTGGCGCGGAACTCGCTGCGGCGGGTTTCCAGCGTGGACAGGATGCGCGAGCTGGCGTCGAGCACGGTGCGTGCGGCGGCCGACGGCTGCGCGGCGGTGGCGGCCGGGCGCGCCTGCGCCATGGCCAGCGACGGCGCGGCAGCCAGCAGGGCCGAGGCGAGCACGGCGGTGAGCAGTGGGGTTTTCATGATTACGGTTCTTCCTTGGTGGGCGCGGTGCCCGGGGCGGATTCGGAGGCGTTGTTGTTGCCGCCACCGCTGAACATGTATTTGCCGACCAGCTGGATCAGATCCACCGCCGGCTGGGTGAAGGCGATCTCGTCGCCGGACTTGAGCACGTCCGGGTCGCCGCCCGGCTGCAGGCCGATGTAGCTCTCGCCCAGCAGGCCGCTGGTGAAGATGCCGGCCGAGGTATCGGCAGGCAGGTCCTTGAACTTGCCGTCGAGCGCCAGGGTGACGATGGAGTCGTATTTAACGGGATCCAGCTGAATGTCGGCCACTTGGCCGATGGTCACCCCGCCGACCTTCACTGGCGCCTGCTTGCGCAGCTGGCCGATCTGGCTGAAACGCGCCTTGAGCACGTAGTCGCCGCCGCCCACGCCGAAGCGCTGGTTGGTGGAAGCCACCGCCAATACCAGTAGCGAGGCCAGCGCCAGCAGCAGGAAGGCGCCGACGGAGAATTCGAGTCGAGGTCCACGGATGGCCATGTTGGTTCCTTACTTGAACATCAGTGCGGAGAGCACGAAGTTGAACATCAGCACCAGCAGCGAGGCGTTCACCACCGCGCGGGTGGTCGCCACCGAAGTGCCTTCGATGGTGGGTTCGGCGTGGAAGCCGACGTAGGCCGCGACCAGCGCCGCGGTGCCGCCGAAGATCGCCGACTTGAGCAGGGCCACGGCGAAGTCGTCCCAGAAATCGACGCTGCCGCGCAGCCCCGACCAGAACGTGCCGTTGTCCTGGCCCAGCACCTGCACCGCCTCGAACCAGCCGCCGGTGATGGCCAGCGAGCAGAACACGCCGGTCAGCAGCGGCACGGTCAGCACCGCCGCCCAGAAGCGCGGTGCTACCGCCTTGGCCACCGGGTCGATGGCCATCAGTTCCAGTGCCTTGATCTGGTCGGTGGCGCGCATCAGGCCCAGTTCGGCGGCGATGGAGCTGCCGGCGCGGCCGATGAACAGCAGCGCGGTCAGCACCGGCGCCAGCTCGCGGTACAGCGACAGGCCAAGCAGGGTGGACAGTGCGTCGGCGGCGCCGAAGGTGGTTAGCGTGCGGTAGCCCTGCAGGGTCAGCACCAGGCCGACGAAGGCGCCACCCACGGCGATGATCGGCAGCGAACGCGCGCCGATCTTGTAGATCTCGCGGGTCAGTTCGGCCAGGAAGTCGCGGGTCGGCAGCGAGCCGCGCAGCACCGTCAGCGAGAACAGGCCGGCGCGGCCCAGCGAGCGGATGGAGGAAGCGAACGGCATCAGGCGACCCTCGCGCGCGGGGCGGCATCGAACGGGATCGGGCCGTCGGGCTGGCCGTGCAGGAACTGCCGCACCAGCGGGTCGGCGCTGGCCTGCAGCTGTTCCGGCGTGCCGGAGAACACGATGCCCTCGTTGGCGATGACCAGCGCCTGGTCGCAGATCGGCAGGGTCTCGTGCACATGGTGGCTGACGATGATGCTGGTCAGGCCGAGGCTGTCGTTCAGGCGCTTGATCAGGCTCATGATCACGCCCGAGGCGATCGGGTCCAGCCCGGTCAGCGGCTCGTCGTAGATCATCAGCGGCGGGTCCAGCGCCAGCGCGCGGGCCAGCGCCACGCGCCGCGCCATGCCGCCGGACAGCTCGCGCGGCCACGCGTCGGCCGCGGCCAGCAGGCCCACCGCGTGCAGCTTCATCCGTACCAGGCGTTGCAGCACCGGCTCGGGCAGGCGGGTGTGGGTGCGCAGCGGCAGGGCGACGTTCTCGGCGACGGTGAGATCGGTCAGCAGGCCGTTGCCCTGCAGCAGCACGCCGACGTTCCTGCGCATCTCCAGCAGCGCGCGGTTGCCGTGCGGGATGTCTTGCCCGAACAGGCGGACGTGGCCGGTCACCGGGCGCAGCTCGCCGGTCAGCGCCGCCAGCAGCGTGGACTTGCCGGTGCCCGAGGGGCCGAGCACGGCGGTGATGCTGCCGCGTGGCACGTCCAGCGAAACGTCGCGCAGGATCGTGCGCCCGCCGCGGTCGATGCGGACGTCGGACAACTGCACCAGGGGCGTCCGGGGAAGGGACATGGCGGCCTTTAACGGAAAACCAACGTGGCAGGATTATCGGGTCCGGCTGAACAAAAGAGAACTGGACCGTGCAGTATTGTCGCCGCACCGGCGCCGCGCGTCAGTGCCATGGACGGAACGCCCAGTCCTCCGGACGTCATTCCGGCACGTGTGCACCGCGCCGGCGCAGGCCGCGCAGCGAACCGGGTTCGTCGGCGAAGGCCACCACGTCGCGCAGGCTGGCGTGGATGCGCCGCGCGTAGCCCAGGTCGTTGAGCAGCGAGCCGGCCTGCAGGCCGTCCAGGCGGTCGTACTTCACCGCGGCGAACAGCTGCTGGCGGAACGCCGTGTCGAACCCCGCGGCCTGCCGGTCGAGCGCCTCCAGCCCGTGTTGCCGCGCCTGCCGCTGCGCGGCGGTATCGGCCGGCATCCGCGCCACGCGGCGCAGGCCGCGCAGTTGCCCGAACAGATGCCCGCGCAGTTCCACGTAGGCCGCGCGCAGCGGCGAATCGGCCTCGTGCAGGCGCTGGCCGAGATTCTTCTGCAGGTGCTTGGCGTCCTTGACCGCATCGACCATGCGCGCGGCCGCGGCCTGGCTGCCGGACCAGAAGCGCTGGTGATCGGCGTCCAGCACCACTTCCAGCCGGCCCATGAAGCGCAGCAGGTCGCCATAGACGCCCTTGACCCGCTGCTGGTACAGCGTCTCTGCATCGCGGCAGCTGCGGTCGGGGCGGGCGTCGAGCAGCGCCGCATCGGGCGCCTCGGCGTCCAGCGCCTCCACCGGCAGGCACAGCGCCTGGCAGATCACCTCCAGGCTCAGCCCGCCCAGGTGCTCCAGTTCCAGCGCGACCGCGGCTGCCGCGGCATCAGGCGATTCCAGCGCCTGGTCGCTCAGGTGGCGGGCGCGCACGCGCTCGATGCCGCCGCCGGCGATGGCGTCGCTGCGCTCGGGCAGCCAGCGCTGCAGCGCCCCCGCCAGCTGCCGCTGCCATGGCCAGAACAGCGCCACCCCGCCGGCATTGAACAGGGTGTGGAACAGCGCCGGCTGCAGCAGCGGGTTGTCGCCGAACCCGGCCAGTCCCGCCAGCGCCGCCACCAGCCAGGTCAGCGGCGCCAGCAGCGCGAAGGCCAGCAGCGCCGTGACCGCATTGAACAGCACGTGCGCCAGCGCCAGCCGCTGGCCGCTGCGGTTGCCGCCGAGCATGCCCACCACCGCCGTGCTGACGCTGCTGCCGACGTTGGAGCCGATGGCGATGGCCAGGCTCTGTTCCAGCTGCAGCTGCCCCGCCGCCAGCGCGGCCAGGGTCAGCATCAGCGCCGCGTGGCTGGACTGCAGCACCACCGTCAGCAGCAGGCCGCCGAGCACGAACAGCGCCATCGCGCCCATGCCGCCGTCGCCGCGCGCGGCCAGGTCGAAACCGCCGCCGAAGCCGTCGAAACCGGCCTTGATCTGGTCGATGCCCAGGAACACCAGCGCCACGCCCAGCAGCACCCGCCCGGCCGCCTTGCCGCGGTCGCCGGCGATCCCGGCCAGCACGCCGAACACCAGCATCGGCAGCGCCAGCGGCGACAGGCTCAGGTTCTGCCCGGCCAGCGCCAGCAGCCAGATGCCGCTGGTCGCGCCCAGGTTGGCGCCGAAGATGATGGCGATGCCGCCGGCCAGCTGGATCAGCCCCGAACTGATGAAGGCGATCGCCAGCAGCGATACCAGCGTGCTCGACTGCAGCGCCGCGGTGCCGGCCACGCCGAACAGCAGGCCACGCAGCGGCGTGGACGTGCCGCGCGCCAGCAGCTTCTCCAGGCTGCCGCCGGCCAGCTGCTTCAGTCCCTCCTCCAGGATCTGCATGCCGAACAGGAACACCGCCAGCCCGGCGCACAGCTGCATCCACGCGCCATGGCGCCAGAACGACCATGCCAGCAGCGCTGCTGCGGCGGCGGCCAGGAGGATGCGCGGGTTCACGGTCGCCGGTTTCCATGCAGGACGGGGCCGCGCATTATCGGCGCGCGTGGCCGTACCGGGTGCACGCGGTCGCACCGGCTGCGACGCGCTCCGGCACAATGGCGCGACCATGCCTGACGCCGCCGCGGATTTCCGCCTCTACCACTCCAACGCGCTGGACGTGCTGGCCTCGCTGCTGGCGCATGCGCTGCGCGAGCCGGCGCCCGGGCAGCCGCTGCTGGCCCCGGACACGGTACTGATCCCGCAGGTGGCGATGCGGCGCTGGCTGCAGTCCACGCTGGCGGCCCAGTACGGCATCGCCGCCAATCTCGAGTTCCTCACCCCCGGCGAGTTCGTCGCGCGCGCGCTGAAGGAAAACGTGCCCGGCGAGCAGGACGACCTGGGCGCGGCCGGGCTGCACTGGCGGCTGTATGCGGCGTTGACCGACGAGGCGCTGATGCGGCTGCCGGCGATGGCCGGGCTGCGCGCCTACCTCGACCGCGACGACCCGCTGCGCGCGTGGTCGCTGGCCGCCGAACTGGGCAGCGTGTTCGAGAAGTACCAGGCCTGGCGCCGCGACTGGCTGCTGCGCTGGGAGGCCGGCGCCGACGCCGACGACCCGCAGGCGATCCTGTGGCGCCGCATCGCCGGCGGCCGCCAGCACCGCGCGCGCCGCATCAACGACTACCTGGCGCGTTTCGAGGGCGCCGGCCAGCCGCTGCCGCAGGGCCTGCCGCCGCGGCTGTTCGCCTTCGCCACGCTCAACGTCTCGCCCGACGTGCTGCGGGTGATCGCCACCCAGGCGCGGGTCGGCACGCTGCACTTCTACCTGCCCACGCCGACGCGCGCCTACTGGGGTGACCTGCAGACCCTGTCCGAGCGGCTGCGCGGCGGCGTGGACGATCCGTTCGCCGACGGCAACGGCGAGAACCCGCTGCTGCAGGCCTGGGGCGCGGCCGGGCGCGATTTCATGGCGGTGCTGGGCAGCTACGAGGTGGTGCACCCGTCCGGCGAGATCGCCGCCTATGCCGACCCGGAACAGCGCGGCGGCGGCACGCTGGACGAAGGCGGCCTGCGCGACAGCCTGCTGCACCGCCTGCAGGCCGACCTGTTCCACCGCCGCGCGCTGCCGCCGGCGCCGCTGCGCCCGGCGCTGCGGCTGGACGACCCCAGCGTGCAGATCCACGCCTGCCACACCCGCCTGCGCGAGATGCAGGTGCTGCACGACCAGCTGCGCGCGCTGCTGGACGATGCGCGCTTCGACCCGCCGCTGCAGCCGCGCGAGATCGCGGTGCTGGCGCCGGACATCGACCCCTACGTGCCGTACCTGGAATCGGTGTTCGGCGGCCGCGGCGCCGGCGAGGGCCACATCCCGTGGGCGCTGGCCGACGCCAGCCCGCTGCAGGGCGAGCCGCTGGCCGAAGTGTTCGTGCAGCTGCTGGGCCTGCCGGTGTCGCGCTTCGGCCTCAACGAGATCCTCGACCTGCTCGCCAGCCCGCCGCTGGCCGCCGCCGCCGGGCTGGACGCGGCCGCGTTCGAACGCCTGCACGGCTGGCTGCAGGCCGCCGGCGCGCGCTGGGGGCTGGATGCCGCGCATCGCGGCCAGCACCAGGCGCCGGCCGACGACGCCTGCACCTGGCAGTTCGCGCTGGACCGGCTGCTGCTCGGCCACGCCAGCGGCAGCGACGACGACCTGGCCGGCGTCGCGCCGTGGCCGGAACTGGAAGGCAGCGCGCTGGCCGCGCTCGATGCGCTGGTCCGCCTGCTGCGCGTGCTCGCCCGCCACCAGAAGACGCTGGCCGAGGCGCTGGTGCCCGCGCAGTGGCGCGAGCGCCTGCTCGGCCTGCTGGCCGCGCTGCTGCCGGAAACCCCGGCCGAGCCGTCCACGCAGCGCGCGCTGGAGCGCCTGCGCAAGCTCGTCGACGAATTCGCCGGGGAAGCCGCAACGGCCGGCTTCGACGCCCCGGTGCCGGCCGAGGTGGTGCGCGCGCACTTCGCCGCGGTGCTGTCCGAGGCCGACACCCGCGCGCCGCTGCTCACCGGCGGCGTCAGCTTCGGCCGCATGGTGCCGATGCGGCTGCTGCCGTTCCGCGCGATCTGCGTGCTGGGCCTGGACGACGGCGACTTCCCGCGCCGCGACCCGACCGCCGGCCTGAGCAGGCTCACCGCCGAACTGGGCAGCGCGCGCCGCCGCCATGGCGACCGCTCGCTGCGCGAGGACGACCGCTTCCTGTTCCTGCAGCTGCTGGCCTCGGCGCAGGAAGTGTTCTACCTGAGCTACCTCGGCGCCGATGCGCGCGACGGCAGCGTGCGCGAACCCTCGGTGCTGGTCAGCGAACTGATCGACGCGGTGGCCGCGTGCCACGCCGATCCGGGCGCCGCGCGCAAGGCCATCGTCGTGCGCCATCCGCTGCAGCCCTTCGCCCCGGCCGCGTTCGGCGGCGACGGCGAGCCGCGCCGTTTCAGCTATCGCCGCCAGTGGCACCCGGCGGCGGGTGCGGTCGACGGCCAGCGCCAGGCGCTGCCGCCGTGGTCCGCCGGCGAGCTGGCCGCGCCGCTGCCGGACGTCCTGCGCGAACCGACCCTGTCGCTGGATGCGCTGCGCCGTTTCCTGGCCGACCCGGCCGGGCAGTTCCTGGAACAGCGGCTGGGCCTGCGCCTGGGCGGTGAGATCGAGGCCAGCGACGACATCGAACCGCTGGTGCTGCCCGAACGCGGGCGCGAGCACGCCTCGCTGCAGCAGCAGGTGCTCGCCGCCCTGCTGGAAGGCCGTGAGCAGGGCCTGTACGAGCGCCTGCGCGCACGCGCGCTGCTGCCGTCCGGGGCGCTCGGCCGGCGGCAGTTCGAGCAGCTGCTCGGGCGCATACGGCCCTGCGCGGAGACGTTCGCGCACTGGTACGACGGCGCGCCGCTGCAGTCGCAGCGGCTGGAAGTGGCGATCGACGGCACCACCGTGCACGGGCGCGTGGCGCAGATCCATCCACAGGGGCTACCGCGCCTGCAGGCCGGCGCGCCGGGCGTGGCCTGGGTGCTGCGCAGCGGGCTGGATTGGCTGTTGGCCAACGCCGCCGGCATGCCATCGCCGCTGCTGCAGTTCTTCGACGACGGTCAGGGCGGCCATGGCCCGCACGCCCTGCCGGCGCTGCCCGCCGCGCAGGCGAAAGACGCCCTGAAAGCCTTGCTGCAGCTGCGTTCGCAGGGACTGCAGGCGCCGCTGCCGTTCGCGCCCTATACCGGCTGGGCGATCTATGCCGCCGAGCCGGACAAGCGCGAAAAGGCCGCGCGCGAGAAGTGGTACGGCAGCGACCACAGCTGGGGCGAGCGCGACGGCGAAGCCCTGCGGCTGGCCCTGCGCGGCGCCGATCCGTTCGCCGACGCGGCCGCTACCAACAGATTTATCCACAACAGCCTGCTGGTATTCACCGCGCTGCGCGAGGGCCGGGTACTGGCCGGAACGGAGGTGCAGGCATGAACGCCGCCGCACCCTTGGCCGACCCGTATCTCGACCTGCCGCTGGACGGCCTGCGCCTGATCGAGGCCAGCGCCGGTACCGGCAAGACCTTCACCCTGGCCACGCTGTTCACCCGGCTGGTGGTCGAGCAGGGCCTGCGCATGGGCCAGATCCTGGCGGTGACGTTCACCGACGCGGCGACGCAGGAACTGCGCAGGCGCATCCGCGAGCGCCTGGACCTGGCCGCGCGGCTGGCCGAGGCCGAGCCGGCCGAAGGCGACAGCCCCGAAGTCGCGCTCACCCGCGCCATCCTGCAGCGCCACCTGCGGCACGGCGCGGAAACCGCCGCGCAGCTGGCCCGGCGCCTGCGCATCGCCGCCGAGGAAACCGACCTGGCGGCGATCTTCACCATCCACGGCTTCTGCACCCGGGTGCTGGCCGAGCACGCGCTGGAGAGCGGCCACAGCTTCGCCGCGCCGGAGCTGCTGACCAATACCCGCCAGCTCTACGCCGGGCTCGCCGCCGACCTGTGGCGCCTGCACGCCGCCGGCGACGATGCGCTGGAGGCCCTGGGCGGCCTGTGGAAAAACCCGGAAGCGCTGGCGGCCGACCTGCCGGTACTGGTCGCCGACCTGCCGCTGCTGCCCGCCGCGCCCGGGGCGCAGGCCGAAGCGCAGGCAGGCAACGCCCGCATCGACGATCCCGGACCCCTGCTGCGGGCCGCCGCCGGCGCACTGCGGCAGGCCGTCGCGCAGCACCTGCCCGATGCCCGCCAAACCATCGCCGACGCCTTCGACCGCAAGCGCCTGGACGGCCGCCGCGCCAAGCGGCCGAGTTTCGAGAAGGCATTCGCGGAACTGGAGGCCGGCTGCGCCGCGGGCGAATGGCCGCGCGGCGACAGGCAGCATGTCGACAAGCTGGCCACGGCCCAGCTGCGGTCCTTCTGCAGGGAAGGGGAGCCGGCGCCGGCCTCGCCGCTGTTCGATGCCCTGCAGGCGTGGCTGGAGGCCGACGATCTGCGCCAGCGCTGGCTGCGCCAGCGCCGCGTGGACCTGCTGCACCGGCTGCGCGACGAAGCCCGCCAGCGCCTGGCCCGGCACAAGCGGCAGTACCGCGTGCAGACCTACGACGACCTGATCGACGGCGTGCACGCCGCGCTGGACGGCGAGGGCGGCGCGACGCTGGCCGAACGCCTGCGCGCGCAGTACCGCTTCGCGCTGGTGGACGAATTCCAGGACACCGACCCGCGGCAGTGGGACATCTTCCGCCGCGTGTTCGCCGGGCCGGACGGGGACGCCGCGCTGTTCCTGATCGGCGACCCCAAGCAGGCCATCTACGGCTTCCGCGGCGGCGACGTGCACACCTACCTGCAGGCCCGTGCGCTGGCTACCGCCGCGCCGCGGCTGGCGCACAACTTCCGTTCGCGCCCGGCCGTGCTGCGGGCCATCGACGCGCTGTACGCCAACGCCGGCGAACAGGCCTTCCTCGATCCGCGCATCCGCTTCGAGCCGGTGCAGGCCGGCGACAAGCGCAGCGACGCCGATTACCTGCTCGACGGCGCGCCGGCCCCGGCGCTGACCGTGCACCTCATCGACGGCGACGCGGACGGCAAGCCGCTCAAGGCCGACGAATCGCGCCATGCCGCCGCCCTGGCCTGCGTGGCCGACATCCACCGCGTGCTGTCCGCCGCGCGCGAGGACAGGGCGTTGATCGACGGCCGCCCGGTGCGTCCGGGCGACATCGCCGTGCTGGTGCGTTCGCACCGCGAAGCCGCGCGCATCCAGCAGGCGCTGGCCGCGGTCGGCATCCCGGCGGTCGCGGCCGGCAAGCACAGCCTGTTCGCCACGGCCGAGGCGCACGAGCTGCGCCTGCTGCTGCTGGCGCTGCTGCAGCCGGCCGACGAAGGCCGCCTGCGCGCGGCGCTGGCCACCGTGCTGCTGGGCGAGAGCGCTGCCGCCATCGCCGCGATGGAACACGAAGGCCAGCGCCAGCGCTGGCACCAGGAACGCCTGCTGCAGTGGCGCGAGCGCTGGCAGCGCGGCGGCGTGCTGGCGATGCTGTCGGACCTGTGCGCCGGGCAGGCCGAGCGCCTGCTGGCGCTGGTCGACGGCGAGCGCCGCCTGACCAACTACCTGCAACTGGGCGAACTGCTGCAGGAGGCCGGCACCCGCAGCATCGGCCTGCATGGCCTGCTCGACTGGCTGCAGGCGCGCATCGCCCATGCCGACGACGGCGACGAGACCCAGCTGCTGCGCCTGGAATCGGACGCGCACCGGGTGCAGGTCATCACCCTGCACAAGAGCAAGGGCCTGGAATACCCGCTGGTCTACCTGCCGTTCGTCGGCATCGACGGCCGGGCGCCGGACACCGACGCGCACCGGATCGTGCACGACGGCGCGCGCCGCGTGCTGCACTGGAAGATCGACAAGGACGCCGAGGACTGGAAGGCCGTCGGCCAACAGGCCGCCACGGAGGATGCCGCCGAGACTGCACGCCTGCTCTACGTCGGCCTGACCCGCGCGGAGCACGCGCTGTGGATCGCCGGCGGCGCGCTGGCCGGGCTGTCCGGCTCGCGGCTGGGGCCGATGCTCGGCGACATGCAGCGCCTGGCCGCGCATGCCGACATCCGCATCG
This sequence comes from Stenotrophomonas sp. MYb238, assembly GCF_009496535.1. Lineage (GTDB taxonomy): Bacteria > Pseudomonadota > Gammaproteobacteria > Xanthomonadales > Xanthomonadaceae > Stenotrophomonas. The sequence goes on along the minus strand of NZ_WIDL01000004.1, from coordinate 136,959 downwards.
TCGAAGGCGGCGTGGACGCGCTGCCGGCGCGGCTGCCGCCCGGGCGCGACGCGGCGCTGCCGCCGGTGCGCGGCGTGCGCCGCACGCTGTCGCACGACTGGTGGGTCTACAGCTTCACCCAGCTCGCCCACGCCGAGGCCGGCCACGACACCTCGGCCGCCGCCACGCAGGACAACGGCGGCGCCGCCGACGAACCGGCGCAGGTTGAGGAAGAAACCGGGCAGGACCTTGCCGCGCAGCAGGACGCGTTCGATCCGCGTTTCGCCGGCAGCCGTTTCGGCAACGTGCTGCACGCGGCGTTGGAGAACACCGGTTTCGACGCCTGGAGCGGCTGGCGGCCCGGCGACGCCGCGCCCGAAGGGCAGGCCGGGGTGATCGCCGGGGCGCTGCGCGCCGAAGGCTATGCCGAGGCCGACATCGACGATGGCGTGGCCCTGCTCACCGCGCTGGTCGGCCAGACCCTGACCGTGGCCCTGCCCGAAGGCGGCGCGCTGCATTCGCTGGGCGCCGGCGAGCGCCGCGCCGAGATCGAGTTCCACTTCGCCATGCAGCCCACCGCGGTGCCGGCGCTGCTGCGCGTGCTGCACGCGCACGGCGTGGTGCGCGGCCGCCACGGCTTCGGCGCGCGCGGCCGCCTGGAAGGGCTGATGACCGGCAAGATCGACCTGACCTACCTGCGCGACGGCCGCTGGTACGTGCTCGACTACAAGTCCAACCGCCTGTCCGGCTACGCCCCGGCGCAGCTGGAAGCGGCCATGCGCCACAGCGAATACGACCTGCAGGCGCTGATCTACACCGTGGCGCTGCACCGCTGGCTGCGCTTCCGCCTTGGCGACGGCTACGACTACGCGCGCGACTTCGGCGGCATCCGCTACCTGTTCTGCCGCGGCCTGGATGCGACCCGCACGCCGTCGCCCGGCCTGTATGCGCATCGTTTCGCGCCGGAACTGGTGCACGCGGTGGATGCGCTGTTCGCCGGTGGCGACGAAGCCCACGCCGCCATGCAGGCGCGCATGGGAGGCCGGACATGAGCCTGCTGGCCGCACTCACCAAGGCCGGCGCGCTGCGCGCGCTCGACCACGCGCTGGCGCAGAGCCTGCGCCGCCTCGATCCGGAAACGCCCGATGCCGTGCTCGCCGCCGCGGCGCTGGCCTCGCTGGCCGTGGCGCAGGGCCATGCCGGTTTCGACCCGGCCCAGCCCGCGCGACTGGTCGAGGGCCCGCTGCCGTGGCCCGAGCCGCAGGCGTGGATCGCGCAGCTGCGGGCCTCGCGCTGGGTCGCCGCGCCCGACGACGACAACCTGGAGGCCGCGCAGGCGCCGCTGGCCTGGGAACACGGCCTGCTGTACCTGCGTCGCTACCGCGAGTACGAGCGGCGGCTGGCGCTGGGCCTGCAGCGCATCGGCCAGGCGCCGCTGGACGCGGGCGATCCGGCGGCGCTGGCGCCGTTGTTCGCGCGGCTGTTCCCTGGCCACGCGGACGCCGCGCCGCACCCGCCGTCCGCGCAGGGCGACCTGTTCGCGCCGGCGCCCGCCGCCGCCGCGGATGCTTCCGACGCCGGCGACCAGCAGGCCCGTGCCGCCGCGCTGGCCCTGCGCCATCCGCTGCTGCTGGTGACCGGCGGGCCCGGTACCGGCAAGACCACCACCATCGCGCGCCTGCTGGTGCTGCTGGCCGCGCAGGCCGGTGCCGCCGGCCGCGCGCCGCCGCGCGTGGCGCTGGCCGCGCCCACCGGCCGCGCCGCCGAGCGCATGGCCGAAAGTCTGCGTAACGCCGTGCAGCAGCTGCCGCAGCTGGGCGTGGATGCCGCGTTGTGCGCGCAGCTGCCGACCACCGGCACCACCCTGCATCGCCTGCTCGGCGTGATCCCGGAGTCGCCGCGCTTCCGCCACCACGCCGACAACCCGCTGCCGTACGACACGATCGTGGTCGACGAGGCGTCGATGATCGACCTGCCGCTGATGGCGAAGCTGGTCGAAGCGGTGGCCGGTGGCACCCGGCTGGTGCTGCTGGGCGATCCGGACCAGCTGCCGTCGGTGGAGGCCGGCGACGTGCTCGGCGCGATCCTGCGCGCCGCCGGCGACGGCACGCGCATCGCGCCCGACGACGCGCAGGCATTGCGCGCCTTGCTGGGTGAGTTGCCGGCGGCGTGCATCGCCGCGCCGGTGACCGGCTTCGCCGGCACCCGCGTGCAGCTGCAGCGCGGCTACCGGCAGAGCGAGGCGCTGCAGCTGGCGCCGCTGGCGGAGGCGATGCGCGCGGGCGACGCCGCGCGCGCGCTGTCGCTGCTGCGGGATGGGCAGCTGCCCGGCGTGCATTTCCACGAGAACGAGGACGACCCGCTGCACGTCTGGCGCGAACCGCTGCAGCGCTACTGGGAAGCGCTGGCCGCCGCGCGGACCCCGGCGCAGGCGCTCGCCCTGGCCGGGCGCCTGCGCCTGCTCACCGCCGTGCGCGAAGGCCCGCAGGGCGCGCGCGGGCTCAACGCGCGCATCGAGGAACTGCTGGGCGGCACGACCCCGCGCGGCGGGGCACCGGCCCACTTCCACGGCCGCCTGCTGCTGATCACCGAGAACAGCTACCGCCACCGCCTGTTCAACGGCGACGTCGGCATCTGCCTGCGACGCGAAGCCAGCCCCTTTTCGGGGCGGAATGACGCCGATCCCTCGTCGGGACGGAGCGAAGGACAGGGCGGCACCACCGCCTGGTTCCCCGGCGATGACCCCGACGATCCGCGCCCGTTCCATCCGGCCGCGCTGCCCGCGCACGAAAGCGCGTTCGCCATGACCGTGCACAAGGCGCAGGGCTCGGAGTTCGACGAGGTCTGGCTGCAGCTGCCGCGCCGCGACAACCGCGTGCTCAGCCGCGAACTGCTCTACACCGGCATCACCCGCGCCCGCCACGCCCTGCATGTGGCCGGCGACGCGGCGGTGATCGAAGCGGCGCTGTCGCGCCACGCCAGCCGCTGGTCGGGCCTGGCGCAGCGGCTGGGCCAGGCGCGGTAGGAGCGCACTTCAGTGCGCGATGGGGCCTCACAGACAAGCCTCCGGTACGGCAGGCCGTGTTCTGCACGACCCGCCGTCCGGGTCCCTGTCGGCAAGTAGCACACATGTGCTACTTTGGCTTGGAGCCAGCGATCCACCGGAGCACCCATGAGCACCACCACCATCCGCCTGCCCGACGATCTGAAGGCCCGTGTCGCCAAGGTGGCGAAGGAAACCGGCATGACGCCGCATGGCTTCATCCTGGAAGCGATAGCCGAGAAAGCGGCGCTGGCCGAACGCCGTGCCGACTTCGAAGCCGAGGCGGAACGGCGCCACGCCGGTATCGCCGCATCGGGAAAAACCATCCCCTGGGACGAGATGCGCAGTTACCTGGAACGCCGGGCGACCGGCCAGGCCGCCCGGCGCCCAGTGGCGCGCAGGCTGGCGAAATAGCGGTGACGCGGATCGAACTTGCGCCAGAGGTCGGGGAGGATGTCGAACGCATCCTCCTGCATCTCGAGCAATACGATGCCGGACACCGCATGGCACGGCTTGGCGGCATCATCGAAGCCTTCAACGTGCTGGAAAGCAGCCCGCTGATCGGCCGCCCCTGTGGCGAGGACATGCGTGAGCTGGTGATTGGCAGGGGCGCACTCGGATATGTGGCGTTGTACCGGTACGTTGCCGGCATCGACACCGTGCTCGTCCTTGCGATCAGGGCGCAGCGCGAGGCCGGGTTCGTGCGCTGATCAGGGGCGAGTCGAGAGGGCCTTCAGTCCTGCTGGCTCCTACTGCCCCATGTATTGCTCGGCATGGAAGCCGCGCACGAAGCCGTCGATATCCTCCGCGCTCATCCCGCTGTCTTCCTTGCGCATGTCAGCCACGGCCTCGCGGTACTGCGCGGTTTCCCTGAACGCCTGGAACTTCCGCTCGCGGTAGGCGCGGAACTGTTCGGCATCCATCGACAGCGCCTCGACCACCCGGCCCTGGGCGATGCGGTAGACGCGGTAGTGCGCGTAGGTGGAGCCGTAGCCCATGTGCACGTAGTCGACCAGGCGCCCGTCGGGAATGATCAGCGCGCCGCTGTACCAAGTGGCGACGACCGGAGCGCCTTCGGGAAACAGCCTGGTCAGCAGGTCGACGCTGCTGGACTGCCTGCTTTCGCGGTCGTACAGGCGCACCTCGACCCTGCGCAGCAGCAGCCGGTCGCCGTCGATCGCCCAGTGCGCGACGTAGCCGCGCCAGTTGGCGGTGCTGCGCGAGACGTCCTCCGGCAGGAAGTCGCGGCGGCCGCGCAGCCGGCTTTCCAGCGGATTGGTGTTGAGCGCGTACTCGCGGCCGTCGATGAAGATCCGGTCCGGCACCTGCGCGGTCGCGCCCGCGGTTGCGGCCAGCGCCAGCAGCAGGCCCGCCAGCAGCAGGCGCATCGCCAGGGTCATCGCCTTCTCCAGGGTCATCGTCATCGCCGAAGTTACCGGCTGCCGCCCGCGTCTGTCGCCCACGGCGCGCGTTCGAGGCCGGCGGCCAGGTAGTCGATCAGCGCCTGCACGCGCGCCGGGCGGCGCAGGCCCGGTGGGGTGACGATGTGCAGCGCGATCGGCTCCACCTGCCAGTCGTCCATCGCCGTTTCCAGGCGGCCGGCGCGCAGGTCTTCCCACACCATGAACTCCGGCTGCAGCGCCAGCCCGAGGCCGTCGCGCAACGCGGCGGCGAATACCTCCGCGTTGTTGGCCTGCAGCTGGCGCGGCACGGCCTGGGCGAACTCGCCATGGCGGGCGTGGCGGAAGCGCCAGGTGTTGCCGCCGCGGGTATGGCTGTACTGGAAGCCGCGGTGGTGGGCGAGGTCGCGCGGATGCTTCGGCCTGCCGTGCTCGGCGAAATAGGCCGGCGCGCCCACCAGCAGGATGCGCACCTGGCACAGGCGCCGCGCGCGCAGGCTGGAATCGGCCAGGGTGGAGATGCGCAGCGCCATGTCGAAGCGCCCGGCCACCAGGTCCACCTGCGCGTCGCTGAGCTGGATGTCCAGCTCCACGTCCGGGTGCTCGCGCATGAATGCCGGCAGCAGCGGCGCCAGCTGCGCCACGCCGAACGACATCGGCGCGGCCACCCGCACCGGCCCGCGCAGCGTGGTCGAGCGGTCGGCGACCTCGGCCTCCACCGCCTCGCCCTCGTCGAGGATGCGCGCGGCGCGTTCCAGCGCCGCCTCGCCGGCGCCGGTCAGCGACATGCGCCGTGAGGTGCGGTGGAACAGGGTGGTGCCGATGCGCGCTTCCAGCCGGGTGATGGCCTTGGATACGGTGGCCTGCGACAGCCCCAGCGCTTCGGCGGCGCGGGCGAAGGAACCGGCCTCGGCGACCTTGGCGAAGATGGCCCAGGCTTCCAGATCGGGCAGTTGGCTCATGGCGGTGGCCGCTGGGGTGACAGGGAGATCATTGCACGAATGGAAAGGATGTCTTTTCAATCCTTCCATTCCGGATGGAAAGGCGCGCGCCTAGACTGGCTCCCATCGCAACCATCCATGCAGGAGAACGCCATGATCGAGCGTCGCCCGTTTGCCAGCCTTGGCGGAGCCAACCACGGTTGGCTGGATGCCAGGCACCACTTTTCCTTCGCCGGATACCACGACCCGGCGCGCGTCCACTGGGGCGCCCTGCGGGTGTGGAACGACGACACCATCCAGCCCGGTACCGGCTTCCCGCCGCACCCGCACGCCGACATGGAGATCGTCACCTACGTGCGCGAAGGCGCCATCAGCCACCAGGACGACCAGGGCAACAAGGGTCGCACCGAGGCCGGCGACGTGCAGGTGATGAGCGCCGGCACCGGCATCCGCCACGCCGAATACAACCTGGAGCCGGGCGTGACCCGCATCTTCCAGATCTGGATCATCCCCGACGCGCGCGGCGGCGCGCCGGCGTGGGGCGCCAAGCCCTTTCCCAGGGGCGAGCGCTCCGGCCGTTTCGTCACCCTGGCCAGCGGCATCCCGGGCGACGACGATGCCCTGCCCATCCGCGCCGACGCCCGCGTGCTGGGCGCCACGCTGAAGGCGGGCGAGAGCACCGAGTACCGTTTCAGCGACACCACCCGCCACGGCTACCTGGTGCCCAACACCGGCAAGGTGGAGGTGAACGGCGTGCTGCTCGATGCCCGCGATGGCGCCGCCATCACCGGCGAAAGCAGCATTACCCTGCGCGCGCTGGAAGACGCCGAACTGGTGCTGGTGGATACCGCCGCCTGAGCGGCGGGGCCGCTTGATGATCGACGCAAGGGCGCGGGCGACCGCGCCCTTGCGTCGTTCGCGAAGGCCGGCCGGGCGCAGGAGCGAAGCAAACACTCGCGCCGATAAAACCCGGGCGCCACTGCCGCCGCGGATTTGCTGCGACGTTCCCGACGCCGCGTGGGTTCTCCCCGGCATGACGCGCGAACGCGGGAGGGTCATCGCACCGCTTGGCGACGACGGGTCGGAGGCGACCGGCCTGCGCATGCGCGGACGGCGCCGGGCCGTGTAAACCAGAAGAAGCAGGCACCTTGTCCGCCGATCCGTGCATGGCGCCACAGGCGGCGGTTGCGCTTGCCGCCATACTGCGGATTGGCTGGCCACGTTACCGCGACGACATGCGCGACTTCCTCTACTACTCGTTCCTGCTCCTGCTGGGATTGGCCTGGTACCGGTTCGGGCAGAAGCAGCTGCAGAAAGCGCCCTTCGACGAGAACGGCGCACCGACCCAGGGGCTGGTCGGGCCGGTGGGTTTCCTGATGAGCGTCGGCGTGGCGGGCGCCTTCCTGTTCGCCATCGTGCGCGCGCTGGCGCGCGGCGAAGTGCCGTGCGTCGGCAAGGGCTGCGCCGGGCAGGTGTATACCCTGGCCGCGCATGCGAGCGCGTACTGGGCCAATGTCCTGTTCCTGGTGTGGCTGGTGCTTGCGCTGGGCTATGCGCTGTACGTGACGCTGAAGATCTGGTTCCGCAAGTGATCCATCGCGTGCCTGTGTCGCTGGAACCCGCGGGCCTGCGGGCGTTGCCGGTGGCATTCGAGGCGGGCATCCGGGCACGGCGACGCCCGGAATGGCGGCGCCCGGCGATCCGCGCCTAGGCTGTCGCCCTTCCACCCAGGAGCACCCGTCATGCAGGCCGAGGGCGAGTTCGAGGTCACCCACGTTCCGCAGGAATCGCTGGATATCGGCGGCGGCGCGGTCGTCGGCCATGTCCGTTTCGACAAGCGCTTCCACGGACCGCTCGACGCCACCAGCGTGGTGCACATGCTGGCGATGATGTCGCCGGTGTCCGGTTCCGGCGCCTATGTCGCCCTCGAACGCATCGAGGGTTCGCTCGACGGCCGCCGCGGCAGCTTCCACGCCCAGCATAACGGCGTCATGGACCGCGGCGCGCCCCGGCTCGACCTCACCGTGGTGCCCGACAGCGGCACCGGCGAGCTGGCCGGCCTGCACGGTCGCATCGCCATCGACATCGTCGACGGCAGGCACCACTACACCTTCGATTACGGCTTCCGCGATACCTGAGGCCGCCGGGAAACCAAGCCCGGCCGGACGCGGGAAGAAGGCGCGCCAGCCGATCCCGCGCTGGCTGGCCGGTGCGTCGCGGGGTCTTCCGTGCGGGCGTGCAGGCGGAAGACCGCAGCGACGGCAAGCCTTTCCGCCTCAAGGCGTCCTGTGCGCCGCATAGGTTCCCGCACCGCGGATCAGGTCGAATCCCGTGATCGTGCCGTCACCATTCCGCCCGAAGCGGATGCTCATGTCCTGGGCGGTCATGAAAAAGGAATCCCCCGACTCGCGGAACAGTTCCATCCGCCCCGCGCCGAACAGATCGCTCTGGAAGTAGAGGCGTTCGCCCTCGGCGACGACGTGGGCGGGCTTGTCGAGCAGCTGATAGTCGCCGGCCAGCAGCTGGTTGGTCGCCGCGTCGGTGGGAATGGCGGTCTTCTCGACCACCTGGAACTCGGGCCAGCCGTACTCGGCGGCGATGCTGCACAGGATCTCGTCGATCAATGCGGCGCCGTTGATGCTGTTGGTCATGATCACCACGCCCTGCCCGGAGCGGGTATAGCCATAGAGCTGGGAGCGGAACCCCTCGGTGCCGCCGCTGTGGCTGAAGCTGGTGCGGTCGCCCAGGTCCTCGACGAAGAAGCCCAGGCCGTACTCGCCCAGGCCGCGCGTCAGCATGGTCGAAACCATGTCGCGCGACAGGATGCTGCCGGGTCCGCCCGCCTCGGCCCGCTGCACTTCCAGGATCACCTGCGCCAGGTCGCTGGGGGTGCTCCACAGGCCGGCGGCGGCGGATTCGGGGTACAGGCGCCACCGGCCGGCGAGGACCTGGCCGGTGCCGTCGTGGGCGGAGGCCGCCTGGCTGGCCGCATCTTCCGGCAGCGGCACGGCATAGGTGCTGTGCGCCATGCCCAAGGGCTGCAGGACCGCCGTCTCCAGGTACCGGTCGAACGGTTGCCCGCTGGCTTCGGTCAACATCAACTGCACGATGCTGTAACCGCCGCCCGAATAGCGCCAGGCGCTTCCGGGCGCGATATCGACCCGGACCGGCTCCGAGTTCGCCGGCGCGATGCCGTCGAGCACCTGCACCAGCGTGGGCAGCGGCTGGCCCGGCGCGTAGCCGTCGTAGCCGTGCACCGTCACCCCGGCGCTGTGGTTGAGCAGCCTGCGCAGGTTGATCGTGCCGGCGCGGGTGAACGCGTTCTGCGGAATCTTCCACGATGTCAGCTGGCCGTTCGCGTCCGCGTCCAGCGAGAGCCGGCCCTGCTCGACCAGGCGCAGCGCGCCCAGGGCGCTGAGCGGTTTGCCGATGGAGCCGGCCTGGAAGCGCGTGGTGGGGGTGGCGGGCCGCTGGCTGGCGGCATCGGCCACGCCGTAGGCGCGCGCCCACGCGATCCGGCCCTGGTCGATGAGCGCGATGCTGACCGCCGGCACCCGGTGGAAGGCCATGCGTTGTTCCAGCGCCATCCTCCGCTCCGGCGAACCCTTGACCACGATGCGCGTGGAAAGCCCCTGCTCGACTCTGGAAATGCGTGCCTGGAGCGCGGATGCCGGCGTCGCGGCGGAAATGGATGCCGGGGCCGATTGGACCCCAGCGCACAGGCTCCACAGCAGGAGTGTCGTGCAGGACAGCAACACAGGGTTCTTCATGGAAGTTCTCGCCATCGTGGCAGGGAGCCGGGGCCGGGAAGCAGTGTGACGTACGTGCGCCAAGTGATGTGACAGTCCACGACACGAGAGTGGACAGGTGCGGCCTACTTCTTCCTGCGTCCGCCCGTGCGTGCGGGTCTGCGCGGACTGGCCGCGCCATCGGCGTCGCCGCCGGCGGCCGCGCTGCCGCCGAGCTGCTCCAGCCACGACAGCGCGTCGGTATAGGCGACGAAGTGCTGCAGGTAGTCCGGGCAGACCTCGCGCATCAGCGCCATCGCGCGATAGGTGAGCACGCTGGAATGCAGCGGGCCGGCGTCCTCGGGCAGGCCGTCGAGGCATCGGCGCAGCAGGCCGTCGATGCGGATGCGGGTCCACAACTGCTGGAACTCGTCCAGCACCGGCATCGGCGCGGCGAGGTCGGCGGCGGGCGTGGCGTCGCCGGCTTCGCCGGGCGCAAGCACGGCGGCCACCTGCGCCGGCGCATCCGGCCGCGGCGTATTGCCGAACCGGTCCAGCAGTTGTTTCAGCGGGCTGGCACCCGTGCCGCGCGGCGATTCCGCCACCTGCGGGCGGGGCGGCAGCGCGGCATAGGCGTCGGCCAGCTCGCGCAGGCGCGCGTCCAGGCGTTGCCGCAGCGCGCCGTCGTGGCGCGCCGCGCGCTGCGCCAGCGCGGTCATCAGCGCAAAGCGCAGCGGATCGATGCGGTCGGCGCCCTGTCGGCGCCAGGCCTCGAGCCGCGCGTGGACGTCGCCGGCTTCAGTGGGCATCGGCCTTGCCGTCGGGCTTTTCATTGGACGTGCGGCGCGGGATCGGCGCGATCTCCACGCGGCGGTTCTTCGCGCGGCCGGCCTCGTCGTCGTTGGAGCCCACCGGCTGCTCGGCACCGAACGCGGCGGCGAACGCCGACGACGACGGCACGCCGTCGGCGATCAGGGTGCGGGTGACGGTGAGCGCGCGCGCCGCCGACAGTTCGAGGTTGTCGGCGAAGCGGGCATTGGCCGCACGCACCGGCTGGTTGTCGGTGAAGCCGCTGACCATCAGGATCTCGTCGCGCGCGGACAGGTAGTCGCGCAGCGGCCCGGCGATGCTCCCCAGCAGCTCGCGCCCTTCCGGCTGCAGCTGGTCGGAATTGAGCGCGAACAGCACGCTGCCGCTGATGCCGATGCGGCCGTCGATCACGGTCACGCGGCCGGCGGCCAGCGGCGCGGCCAGCGCCTGTTCCAGCGTCTTCAACCGCGCGGCCTCGGCCTGGCGCTGCTTCACTTCCTCGTCCAGGCGGTTGTGCAGCAGCAGCTGGATGCCGATGACGCTGGCCAGGATCAGCACGAACGCGCCCAGCAGCACCGACATCAGGTCGCCGAACGCGGCCCAGGTGGTGGCGCTGGAGTCGGCGTCGAACTCGATCTCGTCGCTCATGCGGCGCCGGCTCCGTCGCGCGCGCCGGCCAGCTGCTGTAGTTCGCCGATGATCTGCTTCTGCGACAGCATGCTCAGCTCGATCACCTCGCGCGCCTGCGCCACGTAGTAGGCGAGCTGCTCGTCGCTGCGCGCCAGCGACCTGTCCAGCGCCGCCTCGATGGCCTGCAGGCGTTCGCTCAACGCGGTGGTGGAGTCGCCGAACGCCTGCACCGCGCCGCCGAACGCCTCGCCCAGGCTCGCCACTTCCAGCGCGCTGCCGGTGACGTGCGCGGCGGCGCTGTCGAGCTTGCCGGCCTCGCCTTCGACCTGCGCGCTGAAGCGGTTGCCGACGCGTTCCAGCAGGTCGGCCGAGGTGGAGACCAGCGCATCGATGGCGCCGCGCTGCTCGGTCGAGGCATGGTTGACCGCGTCGAGCAGGGTCTGCACGGTTTCCAGCAGGCGGCCGCGTTCTTCCAGGGTGGCGGTATCGCGCACCATGCTGTCGGACAGTTTCTGGCGCAGCTCGGCGACCACTTCGGCGGCGGCGCGTGGCGCCTCGGACGCGGTGGCGACCAGCCGCGCGATCTCGGCCAGGGTATCGCGCGCCTGTGCCTGCGCCTGCGCGTGGATCGCCTGGGTGGTCTGCGCCAGGGTGTCGCAGACCTGCTGCTGCTGCGCGGCGACCTGGGCGCTGTTCTGTTCCCAGCGCTGGCCGAACTCGCCGGTCAGCTGGGCGAAGGCATCGCGCCACTGCGCCAGGCGCTCGGCGTCGCGCGCCTGCAAGGCGTCCTGCAGTTCGCCGTGCGCGCGCTGCAATGCGTCGATCATTGCGTCGCTGCGCTGGGCGAAGGCCGCGGCCGCGTCGGTCAAGGCCTGCGCGTTGCCGGCGATGCCGTCCAGCGCGCCGCCGGCCGCGGCCTGCAGCTGGGCCGAAACCTCGCCCGCGGTGCGGGCCAGCGCATCGCAGACCTGTTGCTGCTGCTGCGCGACCTGCGCGCCGTTGCGCTGCCAGCTTTCGTCCAGCGTGGCGAGCATCGCCGCCAGCGACTGCGACCACTGCGCCAGCCGCTGTTCGTCGCGCGCGGCCAGCGCCGACTGCAGCTCGCCGTGCGACTGCTGCAGGGTATCGACCAGCGTGCGCGCGTGCTGGTCGAAGCGGGCGGAGGCGGCGGCCAGCGCCTGTTCGTTGCGCTGGGCCAGTGCGTCGTGCGCTTCGTGCTGGCGGGCCAGCGCGCTGTCCCAGGTCCCGGCGGTGCGGGCGGTGCTTTCTTCCAGCCGCGCCGCCACGCCATCGACCAGCGCGGCCGAGCGCTGCTCGAAGGTGCCGGCGAACTGCTGCAGCGCCTGCTGCAGGCTGTCGGCCAGGGCGCTGTTGCCGCGCTGCTGCTCGGCGACGGCGGCGTTCCAGCTGTCGCGGGCGGCGCTGGCCGCGCCCTGCACGGCGCTGTCCAGGCCGTCGAGCTGGCGGCGCACGGATTGTTCGATGGCCGCGTGCAGCTGGCCGGATTTCTCCGCCAGGCCGGCCATGGTGGTATCCACCACCGGCTGCAGGGCGGCGCCGACGGCGTTGGCCTGCTGGGCGATGCCCTCGCGCAGCGCCTGCTGCAGCGACGCGGCCAGCTGCGTCCATGCCGCTTCGCTGCGCTGGTGGAATTCCTGCTGGCTGCCGTGCAGGCGTTCGCCCGCGTCGCGCTGCTGGCGCTCCAGCGTCTCGGCCAGGGTCTGCAGGCGCTCGACCAGCGCCGGCATCAGCGCGTTCTGTTCCTGCAGCAGGCGGAAGGTCTCGCGGCGCTGCACCGACTGCGACAGGTGTTCCAGCTGCGTGGCGATGCCCGCGTCCAGCTGCTGCACGGCCTGCGCGCGCTCGCGGCGCAGCAGCGCCGACAGCAGGCCCAGCGCGGCCGAGGTGGCGACGCCGGCGATCGAGGTGCCGAAGGCGAAGCCCAGGCCCTTGACCGGCGCGGCCAGCGAACTGCGGATGGCGTCCAGGTCGCTGGCGCTTTCCAGCGCCAGGCCGGTGCCGCGCAGGGTCGCCATCATGCCGAGCAGGGTGCCGAGCATGCCCAGCAGCACCAGCAGGCCGACCAGATAGGGCGTCAGCGCGGGCGCGGGCAGGCCGGCGCGCTCGCCGGCGATGCGCAGGCGCACGCCGTTGCGCAGGCCCGGGTGCAGGCGCGACAGCCAGCCGTCGAGATCGCCGGCAGCCTCGCCGAGCGACGGCAGCGCCTGCACCAGGGTGGCGGTGGCCTGCCGGTAGCGCAGCAGTTCGAAGGCGCCGACCAGGTAGCAGGTGGCGATCAGCGCGGCGACGGCGGCGGCCAGCGGATGGCTGCCGAGGTAGCCGATGCCGATCCAGCACACGGCCAGCAGGCCGGCAAGGAACACGACGGGAACGATGGGGTTTCTGGACATGGGGATGCGGTTACTCGGTACGCAGCGCTGCGAGCAGGCCGTCGATGGGGTGGAAGCGGACCTCCAGTTCGGCCAGCAGCGCGGTGCGCATGTCCTGGCGGAACCGTGCCAGCCAGGGGCCGGTGGCGGGAGCCGCGGGGGTGTCGTCCGGCGCGTCGGCACCGGTGGAACCGGAGGCGCCGGCATCGCGCAGGCGCTGGTAGTGCAGGCCGAGCAGGCCCGGGACCACCGCCAGCAGCGCCTGTTCGCGCGGGCTGAGCGTGGCCTCCATCACCGCATCGACCTCGGCCAGCCGCGCCTTGGTGGGCGACTGCAGCGCCAGCATGTCGCGCAGGCGCCCGCGCAGCAGGCCGGTGGTCGCCTGCATCGCGCGCTGCGCGGCCAGGCAGTGCTGGCGGTAGGGCAGGTAGCCGGGATCGACGCCGGCGGCGCTGGCGTCCTTGCGCCGCGGCGCGGACAGGTCGACGTCGGCCTCGATGGTGTCCAGCAGCGTCTGCCGCAGGCGCGCGCATTCGGCGTCCTGGGCGTCGTCGAAACCGGCGCCTGGTTCGGCCTCGGGCAGGCGGTTGTCCAGCGCGCGCGACAGCGTGATGGCGCGGTTCCAGTCGAACCACTGCGCCAGCCGCTCGGTCAGCACCGGCGGCGTGCGCGGGAGGTCGGCGTCGCCGAAGCGGGCCAGCAGGCGAATGAACGCCGGGCCCAGCACGGGCGCCCGTGTGGAAGCTTTCGCCATGGGTCCTGACTGCGGAAAACCGCGAATTTTACACGGCCGCGGCGGCGGGACGGCGGCGCCGGCCTTCATGCGCGGCCAGCGCCGGTGGCCGGCGATGGTGAATGCGCCAACCCGCGGCGGCGGTGGCAGGCGGCGGGTGCGTCATAGTGTCGCTTTGTTGGTAATGATTTTCATTTGCTATAATTCCGATGATCGGCCGCGGTCCATCGCCGGCCATCGTTCCCCCACTTCGTTCAGGTTGCTAACCGTGCCCGCCTCCTTCCGTAACGCCGCGTTCCGGCCAGCCGCGCTGTCGCTGGCCATCGCCCTTTCCCTGTCCCCGCTGGCGGCGCTGGCCGACGAGGCCGTCGCCGACGACGCACGCACGCTCGACGCGGTGCAGGTCAATGCCTACCGCGTCACCACCCACACCTCCGGCGCCACCAAGACCGACACGCCGATCGCCGAGACCGCCAAGTCGGTGTCGGTCATCGCCCGCGAGGAGCTGGACGCGCGCGGGGTCGTCAACCTCAACGAGGCCATGCGCTACGTCGCCGGCGTGATGCTGGAGAGCTCCGGCTCCGACAACCGCTACGACGACTTCCGCATCCGTGGCTTCAACGCCGGCAGCGAAAGCGGGCAGATGACCGTGGACGGCCTGCGCGCTCCGCCGCAGGGCAGTGCGTGGAACCGCGGCAAGATCGACACCTGGAACATCGAACGGGTCGAGGTGCTGAAAGGCCCGTCGGCGGTGATGTACGGCCAGGTCGCCCCCGGCGGCATGGTCAACCAGGTCAGCAAGACCCCCGAGCCGGGCCAGCGCCAGGTGCTGCAGCTGGGTGTGGACGGCCACGGTACCTGGAGCAGCGCGTTCGACGTCGGTACCGGCACCGACGACGACCGCCACCTGTTCCGCCTGGTCGGCCGCTACGCCGACGGCGACACCCAGATCGATACGGTCAAGCAGCAGCATTGGTTCCTGGCGCCCAGCTACACCTGGCAGATCGCCGACAAGACCCGCCTGACCCTGCTGGGCTACTACCAGGAGGACGACGGCGGCAGCACCTACCAGTTCCTGCCGATGGACGGCACCCTGGTCCCGACCCGGTACGGCTACATGAAGAACACCACCTTCATCGGCGAGCCGGAGTTCGACACCTGGGACGCCACCGTTTGGCACGCCGGCTGGCTGTTCGAGCATGCCTTCAACGAGCACTGGAACTTCAGCCAGAGCGCGCGGCACATGCACGTGGATTCGCTGTACCGCGGCATCGTCACCAACGGTGCGCTCAATGCCGATGGCCACACCCAGGCGCGCCGCCAGGCCTCCGGCCTGGGCGATGCCGATACCGACGGCATCGACAACCGCCTCACCGGCAGGTTCAACACCGGCGCGGCCGAACACACCCTGCTGCTCGGGGTCGACTGGCGCCGCGGCGACCAGACCGGCAGCCGCCTGCAGGGGCCGCGCTCGACCCCCACCGACCCGCGCAACCCCAAGCCGATCGACATCTTCAACCCGATCCATACCGGCCTGCCGTCGGGCTTCCCCGACAGCATCGGCCTGAGCGGCGGCAGGACCCGCCAGACCGGCGTGTACGCGCAGGACCAGATCGCGCTGGACAAGTGGCGCCTCGCCTTCGGCGGCCGCTATGACTGGTTCAGGGACGAATCCTGGAGCCAGTCCTGCTCCGGCAGCGGCGCCTGCCAGCCGCGTTCGGCCACCACCCGGCTGAAGAACGAAGCCTTCAGCGGCAACGTCGGCGTGCTGTATGCCTTCGACAGCGGCTTCTCGCCGTACCTGAGCTATGCGGAATCGTTCGAGCCCTCGACCCGCACCGCGCTGGACAGCTTCGACGGCAAGCCCTTCGACCCGACCCGCGGCAAGCAATGGGAAGCGGGCGTGAAGTACCAGCCGGCCAGCTTCGATGGCCTGTTCACCCTGGCCGCCTACGACCTGCGCAAGAAGGACGACGCCATCGTCGATACCGACCACGGCAATGTCTGCGGCGCCGGCGGCACCACCGCCTGCTACATCGGCGCCGGCGAGACCAAGGTGCAGGGCATCGAGCTGGAAGCGCGCGTCACTCCGCTGGATGGCTTCAGCGTGATCGGCGCGGTGTCGCGGATGGATTCGGAACTGGTCAAGAGCGGTACCGTGTGGGAAGGCAAGGAACTGGCGATGGTGCCGGACTGGATGGGGTCGCTGTGGGGGGACTACACCTTCCAGTCGGGCGCCCTGGAAGGCTTCAGCCTCGCCACCGGCGTGCGCTACTACGGCGAGACCCTGATCGTCGGCAGCAGCTTGGGCACCATCAGCTCCGGCTACCCGCTGAACATCCCCTCGTACACGCTGTGGGATGCGGCGATCCGCTTCGACCTGTCGCGGGTGACGCAGGCCAACGTGCTGCTGTCGCTGAACATCGGCAACATCGCCGACAAGCGCTACGTCACCACCTGCACCGGCACTTCTTCGTGCTGGTACGGCACCGGCCGCACCATCACCGCCAACGCCCGCTGGACCTGGTGACCGGGTTGCGCCCGCCTCCGCATGCGGGGGCGGGTGCGCCATGACGAGAACGACGCCATGACCGCGACCGTCCTGCTTGCCCTGCTGGCAACCGTTTCCGGCAGCGCCGCCGCGCTGCTGTCCTACCTGGCCTCGCCGCAGCAGCAATGGCGCGCGGCCGGGCCGTGGCCGTCGCGCCGCCGCGGTTGGCCGGCCGCGGCCTGCGCGCTGGTGTCGCTGCTGGCGATGTTGCGGCTGCTGGCGCCGTTGGAGGCGGTGTTCGCTTGGTGCGTGCTGCTGATGTTCGTCTGGTCGCTGGCGCCGTTCCTGGGCGCCTGGCGCGCCCGCGTGCGTGCGCGGGGGGCGGCATGAACGCGCCGCGCGAGCGGCTGCAGAGCCGCCACTGGTTCGGCAAGACCATGGCCGGCCTGGTGCTGGGCTACGCGCTGGCGGTGGCGCTGAGCGGGGTGATCGCCCTGCTCACCCCCGGCGGCCTGGGCGGCGAGGGCAAGATCCAGTTCAACATGTGGATGATCCCGCCGTTGTGGGCCACGGTGCTGGGCTTCGTCTTCCTGTTCCGCGATGGCCGCCGCGCCTGGTCGTGGCTGGGGCTGGCGACGGTGGCGGCATTCGGCCTGCTGTGGGCGTTGAAAGCGTGGCTGGGGTGAGACGGGCATGAAGATCGGCAGCGACATCATCAAGGTCTACAAGGACGTGCACATCTGGGTCGGCATCGTCTGCGGGCTGATGCTGTTCATCGCCTTCTACGCCGGCGCGGTCACCATGTTCGAGAAGCCGCTGGAGCGCTGGGCCACGCCGCCCTCGGCGCTGGCCGCGCCGCCGCCGCTGGAGGATGCCGAAAAGCTGCTGGCCGCGGTGCTGGCCCGGCATCCGCAGGCGGCCAGGCGCCATTCGATCGTCATCGATCCCTCGCCCGAGCAGCCGGCGCGGGTGATCTGGGCCGAGCGCGGCAAGGGCCCGCGCGAACTGGTGGAATACGGCGCCAGCTTCGCCGCCGATGGCAGCCTGCAGACCGAAAAGCTGCGCAAGGCCAAGGCCGCCGCGCTGGTGGACCGCATGCACCAGTTCGTCGGCCTGCCGCTGCCGGACACCGTGGCCCGCGTCATCATGGGACTGGTGGCGTTGGCCTACGCGGTGGCGCTGCTGTCCGGGCTGATCGTGCTGCTGCCGACGCTGGCCAAGGACGTGTTCGCGCTGCGCATCGGCAGGAACCTCAAGCGCATGTGGCTGGACGCGCACAACGCGCTGGGCATCTTCAGCCTGCCGTTCCACCTGGTGATGGCGCTGACCAGCGTCGGCTTCGCCCTGCACACCCCGTTCTACGCCACCCAGGCCAAGCTGCTGTACGGCGGCCAGATCGACTGGGGCGAGCATGCCGCGCCGCCGACCGGCGCCGCGCCGCTGCCGGCGCGCGAACTGCTGGCGCGGGTCCAGGCGCAGCTGCCCGGTTTCGACGTGCACAACTTCACCTTCCAGCAGAACCGGCAGGGCCAGGCCGAGGCCAGCGTCGTCGGCCTGGACGTGCGCCGCGGCGCGCGCGGCCGCACCTGGATGCAGACCGCGCTGGACCCGTACACCGGCACCGTGGACCCGCACGACCTGCCCGGCCACATGGACGGTTGGGGCGAGACGGTCAACGCCTTCTTCGCGCTGCACTTCGGCAGCTACGGCGGCAACGCCATGCGCTGGCTGTACGTGTTGATGGGGCTGGCCGGCGCGGCGCTGTTCTACACCGGCAATGTGCTGTGGATCGAGTCGCGGCGGAAGAAGCAGCGCGGCGCCGAGAGCGTGGCGCAGAAGCGCTCGGCGCGGGTGCTGGGCTGCCTGACGGTGGGCATCGCCCTGGGCAGCGTGGCCGGCATCTCGGCCACCGTGGCCGCCGCCAAGTGGCTGCCGGCGCTGGTGCAGGACCTGGGGTTCTGGCACCAGGCCATCTACTACGCGGTGTTCTCCGCCGCGGTCGGCTGGGCGTTCGCACGCGGTACCGCGCGCGGCGCGGTGGAGCTGCTGTGGGCCTGCGCGCTGTTCACCCTGGCCATCCCGCTGGGCAGCCTGGCCGGGCTGTGGGGCATCGGCGGCAGCTGGAGCCACCCGGGCAGCTGGCCGGTAGACGCCACCGCGCTGGCCGCGGTGCCGGCGATGCTCTACATCGCCCAACGCACCCGGCGGCGGATGCGGCAGGGCCATGCCGACAGCGTGTGGGCGCAGGCGGCGGCCTGAGCGGAAGGCGCGATCCACCGCCGATCCGGAGGAGATCACGCACGTGGCCGTGGAAGTGCGGCGTCTGCCGCGCTTCGTAGGAGCGGCTTCAGCCGCGACCCGGGCTTTACCGGTAACGCCCGGTCGCGGCTGAAGCCGCTCCTACGATGGTCAGATGATGCGCAGGGTGATCGCCTTGAGCACCGCGCGGGTGCGGTCGCGCGTGTCCAGCTTGTCGAGGATGGCCGAGACGTAGTTCTTCACCGTGCCCTCGGCCAGGAACAGGCTGCCGGCGATCTCGCGGTTGCTGTAGCCGCCGGCCATCAACCGCAGCACGGCCACTTCCTTCTGGCTGAACAGCTCCTTGGGCGCATCGTCGGCGTGGTAGCGATAGCGCTGGCGCACCGCGTCGGTGCTGACCGGCTGCAGCAGGGTCTGGCCGGCGACGATGCGCACGATGGCGTCGCGCAGGTCTTCCGGCGCGGCGTCCTTGAGCAGGAACCCCTGTGCGCCGGCCTCGGTGGCGCGCAGCAGCAGGTCGCTCTCGTCGAAGGTGGTCAGGAACAGGCAGGGCGTGGCGTCGCCGCGCCCGCGCAGGGCCTGCAACGCCTGGATGCCGTCCATGCCGGGCATGCGGATGTCGGAGACGATCAGCTGCACCGGCTGCTGCTGCAGCTGCGCCAGCAGGTCTTCGCCGCTGTCGGCCTCGAACGCGATGTCGATGCCCTGCTGCTGCAGCAACGCGCGCAGGCCGGCGCGGATCAGGGCCTGGTCGTCGACCAGGGCGATGCGCGGGGCGCCGGTCATGCCGCGAACTCCGCCTGGATGTGCAGCGCGCCGGACGCGCCGCGCTGCAGCCGCAGGCTGCCGCCGTGCTCGGCGACGCGCTCGCGCATGCCGGTCAGGCCGTTGCCCTCGCGCAGCTCGCCGCGCAGCCTGCCGTCGTCGTGCATGTCCAGCAGCAGGCGGCCGTCCTGCCGCCGCAGGGCCACGTGCAGCACCTGCGCGTCGCCGTGGCGCGCGCTGTTGGTCAGGGCCTCCTGCACGCAGCGCAGCAGCGCCTCGGCCACGGCGGTGTCGTGGACGTGCACGTTGTCGTCCAGCTGCAGGTGCAGCCGCGGCCGCGGCAGGGGCGCGGCCAGTGCGTGCAGGGCGGTGGCGATGTCCAGCTCGCCGCCGTCGCGCAGCGACTGCACCACCGCGCGGATGTCGCCCAGCAGCTCGGCGGAAAGCTGTTCGCACAGCGCCAGCCCGGCCGGCGCGTCCGCCTGACCGGCCAGCGCGCGCAGCTGCAGGCGCAGCGCGGTGAGCTTGTGGCCGGCGACATCGTGCAGGTCGCGCGACAGGCGCAGGCGCTCGGCGTCGCGCGAGCTTTCGGCCAGCAGCGCGCGGGTGGCGAGCAGGTCGGCATTGACCAGCGCCAGCCGGTCGCGCGCCTGCTCGGCGCTGCGCGCATAGTGCGTGGTGAGCATGGCGAAGGCCTGGAAGCCGGCGAAGATCATCACCACCACGCCGGCATGCTCGTTGACCCCGCGCAGCACGAAGTACATGCCCAGGTTCAAGGCAGCGACGGCCAGCAGTGCGATGCGCAGCGGCCAGGTGGCGGCGACCTGCGCGGCCAGCATCACCAGCAGCGCCGGCGCCACGCCGCTGTAGTGGGCCAGCCGCACCAGCGCCAGCGCGGCGACGGCTTCGACCAGCAGCAGCGCCGCCCGTTGCCAGGACGCCTGCGGCAGCACGGTGGCGACCAGGAAGGCGGTCAGGAACAGCAGGGCGCAGGCCCAGCGCCACGGCTGCAACGCGGCATCGCCATAGGACAGGGTGAAGGCCACGGCGCACCAGGTGAGCAGGCCGGCCAGGTTGAGGGGGTGAAGTAGTCCGCGCCAGCGCGACTGCGAGCCGATTTCCATGCGCGCATGCTGGTGGGCGCGGCCGCCGCCGGCAAGGGGGGGCATGCAGAAAGTGACTTCCGGCAGGGTCCACGAGTGACCACCGCGACTGCCGCGGCCAGCGCCGTTCCGCGAACCTGTGCACAGGCCGCCGCATTCCGCCGGCCGTCACCGGAGGGAGCGTCATGCCTGGATACGCGTTGTTCGTCGCACTGCACATACTGGCCGGCGTGGTCGCGCTGGTGGGCTTCTGGTCGGCGGCGCTGATGAAGAAGGGCTCGCCGCGCCACCGTGCGCTGGGCAAGGTGTACCTGGTGGCGATGGCGGCGATCGTGGCCACTGCGCTGCCGATCACCGTGCAGTACGCCTTCTTCCGCCAGCAGCCGTTGTCGGCGCTGTTCCTGGCCTACCTGATGGCCATCACCGGCAATGCCGCCTGGCTGGCGTGGCGCGCGGTTACCGACAAGCGCGACTGGAAGCGGCTGGTGGCGCGCATCGGCTGGAAGCTGGCGTTGTGGCCGATGCTGCTGCTGGCGCTGGCCACGCTGGTGGTGGGCGTCCGCCAGGGCCAGATGCTGTTCCTGGGCTTCTCGATGATCGGCCTGTGGGCGGGCTGGCGCATGTGGGCGTTCGCCCGCCGCGGCCCCTCGCGTCCGGACTGGGCGCTGCGCCAGCACTACCAGTCCATGCTGGGCGCGGGCATCGCCACTCACGTCGCCTTCCTCGGCATTGGCATGCGCCCGGTGTGGCAGTGGCTGCAGGCGCACGCCACGGTGCCGCCGCTGCTGGTCGAGCTGTTCCCGTGGACGGCGCCGGTGGTGGTGGCGGTGATCGTCGGCATCCGCCTGGACCGCAGATACGGTGGCCGGCGCGCCGCGATGGCGCAGGCGCCGAGGTGAGGCTTTAGGGAGTAGGAGCGGCTTCAGCCGCGAAAGGGCTTTCCCGACAAAGCCCCTTCGCGGCTGAAGCCGCTCCTACGGGCGTGGGGTCAGACGTCGCCGCCGTCGGCCCAGCCTTCGCCGCTGCCGCGCTGGAATACCCGGTCGCCGTCCTGCACGTCGCCGGCCGGGAAATGCGCCTGCTCGGCCAGCCGCGCGTAGATCGGGGTGAAGTCCGGCTCGGTCGCCGCCATCAGCTGCTCGAAGCTGTCGATGACGAAATAGGTCTTCTGGAAAGTGTCGATGCGGTAGCGGGTGCGCATGATCCGCTCCAGGTCGAAGCCAATGCGGTTGGGCGCGGCCGATTCCAGCGAGTACAGCGATTCGCCCTTGGACGAGACGATGCCGGCGCCGTAGATGCGCAGGCCCTCGGCGGTGTCGATCAGGCCGAATTCCACCGTGTACCAGTACAGGCGGGTGAGGTTCTGCAGCGCGTCCGGGCCCACGGCGTGCGCCTTGACGCCGCCGCGGCCGTAGGCGGCCATGTAGTCGGCGAACACCGGGTTCATCAGCAGCGGCACGTGGCCGAACAGGTCGTGGAACAGGTCCGGCTCGGCGATGTAGTCGATCTGGTCGGGGCGGCGGATCCACCACGTCACCGGGAAGCGGCGGTTGGCCAGGTGCTCGAAGAAGTCCAGTTCCGGCAGCAGGCCTTCCACGCCGACCAGGGTCCAGCCGGTGGCCGCGCCCAGCACTTCGTTGAGCTGGTCGAAGCGCGGAATCATGTGCTCGCTCATGCCCATCTCGTCCTGGGCATCGAGGAACTCCCGGCAGGCGCGGCCGACCAGCAGCTCGCGCTGGCGCCGGTACAGCGTGCTCCAGGTGGCGTGGTCGTCGGCGCTGTAGCCGTCCCACGGCTGCTCCACCACGGCGGTGGTGTAGACCGGCACGTATCCCTTGTCGGTCTGATGGTGTTCTACGCGGCGCGGGGACGTATCCATGGCGGTGTTCCAAAAAGTGGATCACCCGGATGGTAGAAAGCCGGCCACGCAACAGGTGTGCGAAATTGCGCCAGATGCATGACATGGCGCAACATTGTTGCGTCGATTCGATGTTGCGGAGCAACAAATGAATGCCGTCTCCCTCGACCGCACCGATCTGCGCCTGCTGGCGGAAATCCAGCAGCACGGCCGCGCCACCAACGCCGAACTGGCCACGCGGGTGAACCTGTCGCCTTCTGCCTGCCTGCGCCGCGTACAGCGGCTGGAAGCCGAGGGCGTGATCGCCGGTTACGGCGCGCGCCTGGAACCGCGCGCCATCGGCCTGGGCCTGCAGGCCTTCGTGCGCGTGCAGCTGTCCAAGCACGGGCAGGCGGCGATCGGCCATTTCGTCGAGGCGGTGCAGCTGTGGGACGAGGTGGTGGCCTGCCACGCGCTCACCGGCGACATGGACTACCTGCTGCACATCTACGTGCGCGACCTGGACCACTTCTCCGCGTTCCTGCTGGACAAGCTGCTCGACGCCACCGGCGTGGCCGACGTCAATTCCAGCTTCGTGCTGCGCACGGTCAAGGAGTTCCGCGCGCTGCCGCTGTCGCAGCTCGGCCGCGGCTGATGCCGGCCGGCGCGCAGGCCGGCGGGGCAGCCGCACATTGGATCAGGATGCGATCGACGCCGGCTTGATCCGCATCATGGTGGCCGTGGGAGCGGGCGCGGAGGATGGCGCCACCCCCCACGAGAGCCCGCCATGTCGATCCGCCTCCTCCACGCCTTGCCCCTGCTGCTGGCCGCCGCCCCGGCGCTGGCGGCCGATGCCGGCGGCACGCCGCTGCTGGACCTGCGCTACCGTTACGAGCATGTCGGGCAGGACGGCTTCGCCCGCGACGCCGATGCCCACACCGCACGCCTGCGGCTGGGCTATCGCACCGCGCGCTGGCACGGCTGGTCGGCGCTGGGCGAGGTCGATGGCGTGGCCCACCTGGTCGGCGAGCGTTTCAACGACACCCGCAACGGCCGCACCCGATACCCGACGGTGGCCGACCCGGACTACGCCGAACTCAACCAGGCGCTGTTGCGCTACGACGGCGCGCGCGGCAACGTGCAGGTCGGCCGGCAGCGCATCAACCTTGGCAACCAGCGCTTCGTCGGCGGCTCCGGCTGGCGCCAGAACGAGCAGACCTACGACGGCGCGATGGCCGAGTGGGCGCCGGATACGCGCTGGAAACTGACCTACGCCTACGTGGGCAACATCAACACCGTGTTCGGCCCCGACGAACCGGCCACGCCCAGCCTCACCGCGCCGGCCAACATCCACGGCGACAGCCACCTGCTGCAGGCACGGTTCGCGCCCGGCGCGGCGCTGGCGCTCACCGGTTACCACTACCGCCTGGACCTGGAGAACGCGGCGGTGGCGGCCGGCGCGCCGCGCGGCACGCTGTCGAGCGACACCACCGGCCTGCGCCTGCAGGGCAGCCACGGCGCCTTCGGCTACGTGCTGGAGCATGCGCGGCAGGTCGACGGCCACGGCAATCCATGGTCGCTGGACAGCCGCTACTGGCTGGGCGAGGCCAGCCACGCCGCCGGCAACGTCAGGAGCACGCTCGGTTACGAAGTGCTCGGCGCCGGCCACGGCGGACCCGGCAACCGCGCCTTCCAGACGCCGCTGGCCACCAAGCACGCCTTCCAGGGCTGGGCCGACCAGTTCCTGACCACCCCGGCCGACGGCCTGCGCGATGCCTACGCGGGCGTGGCGCTGCCGTTGGCCGGCGGCAAGGCGCAGGCGATGTACCACGACTTCCGCAGCGACCGCGGCAGCCATCGCTACGGACGCGAGTTCGACCTGTCGTGGGAGCGCGCCGTTCCGCAGCTGAAGGGCCTGAGCGTGCTGCTCAAGGCCGCGCGCTACCGCAGCAGCGACGAGCTGCGCACGCGCGACGCCGACAAGCTCTGGGTGCAGCTGCAGTACACCCGCTCGTAGGAGCGCATCGCCGGCGCGCTCCGTAAGAGCACACCGTAGGAGCGCACTTCAGTGCGCGATGAAGCTTTACCGGAAAACCCTCGTGCATCGAAGCGCGTTCCCAAGACGCCGGCCCGCACAGCGAGCCGGCCAGGATGGCATTCGCGCCCGCGCCAGTCCCTGCCGGGATGACGTCAGCCGCGACCGCGCTTCCCGGCGATGCCCTGGCCGCACCTGCACCGGGAGCCGCCGCGCAGAAGATCCGGAGGCTTTCGGATGACCCGCTGGATTAAACGCCGCTCGCCGCTTCAGCGCGCAGGCGCAACGCAGTCCCCTTCCTTGCCGCGTAGCTTGTCCAGCCGCGAACGGCCGTCCAGGCAGCGCTGGTAGGCCTCGGTCGCCGCGGCACTGGCGCGCGCGTCGGCATCGCGCGCGGCCGCCGCGTGCGCCTGCCGCAGGCGGGCGATGCCGGCGCGGATCTGCGGCATCGCCGCCATCGCCGCCTTCTCGCCCTCGAGGATGGCGCGGCCGCGCTGCTCGAAATCGGCCGCGCCGATGTCCAGCACCTGCGGGCGGATCACCACGTCGGCGCGCGCCAGTTCCTGCTCGCCCAGGCGCTGGCCCATGATGGCGATGGACTGGTTCACCGCGCCCAGCAGGCTGGTCGGCCGCTGGCCGCTGGCCTTGCTGGAAATGTCCACGGCAATGACGTACTCCGCGCCCAGCTGCCGCGCGGCGTCCACCGGCACCGGGCTGACCACGCCGCCGTCGACGAAGGTCTTGCCGCCGATGGTGACCGGTTCGAACACGCCCGGCACCGAACTGGACGCGCGCACCGCCTGGCCGACGTTGCCGCGCACGAACACCGCGCGCTCGCCGTTCTCCAGCTGCGTGGCCACCGCCGCGAACGGCTTCTTCAACTGTTCGGCCGGCTTGTTGCCCACCTGCGCGTTGACGTAGTCCTGCAGCTTCTGGCCCTGGATCAGTCCGCCGGAGAACAGGCGCACGTCGCGGATGCTGGCCTGGTCCAGCGACACCGCCTTCTGCTGCATGTCGAAGGCGTTCATGCCGCTGGCGTACAGCGCGCCGACCACGCTGCCGGCGCTGGTGCCGGACACCACCACCGGTTCGAAACCGTTGGCCTCCAGCATCTTGATCACGCCGATATGGGCGAAACCCTTGGCCGCGCCGCCGCCCAGCGCCACGCCGATCTTCACCGGCTTGCCCGGTGCGACCGGCGTGGCCGCCATCGGCGCCGCGGACTTCACGTTCTCGCCCCCGCACCCGGCCAGCAGGCCGAACAGGGACAGGGACAGCAGCAGGCGGGCGTTGCGCGGCTTCATGATGAATGGGTGTGCGGGAAAGGGCGCAAGCATAGCGGCAACCGGCCAAACCGCGGGCCAACGGCCCGCGCGGTCAGAACCGGTTGTCGCCGTCCAGGATGCGTCCCAGCCCGCCCAGCACCGACCCCTCGCCGCGGCTCTGGCCGCCGCCCTGCGGCGCGGCCGCGAACATGCGTCCGGCCAGGCGCGAGAACGGCAGCGACTGCAGCCACACCTTGCCCGGGCCGGTGAGGGTGGCCAGGAACACGCCCTCGCCGCCGAAGAACATGCTCTTCAGCCCGGCCACGCGGCGCACGTCCATGTCCACGCCGGCGTGGTAGGCGACCACGCAGCCGGTATCCACGTCGATGCGCTCGCCGGCGGCCAGCTCGCGCTCGACCACGCAGCCGCCGGCATGCACGAACACCCAGCCGTCGCCTTCGAGCTTCTGCATGATGAAGCCCTCGCCGCCAAACAGGCCGGTCATCACCTTGCGCTGGAAGTGCACGCCGACCTGCACGCCGCGCGCGCCGGCCAGGAAGCTGTCCTTCTGGCAGATCAGCCTGCCGCCGTGCTCGTCGAGCTTCATCGGCAGCACGGTGCCGGGGTAGGGCGCGGCGAAGGCGACCTTGGCCTTGCCCTGGCCGGTGTGGGTGTAGAGCGTGGCGAACAGGCTTTCGCCGGTGATGACGCGCTTGCCGGCCGACAGCAGCTTGTCCATGAATCCGGCGCCCTGGCTTTCGTGGCGGCCGTCGCCGAACACGGTGTCCATCTGCACCGCCGCGTCCTTGAACATCAGCGCGCCCGCCTCGGCGATGGCGCTCTCGCCCGGGTCCAGCTCGATCTCCACGAACTGCATCTCATGGCCGACGATGCGGAAGTCGATGTCGTCGGCGCGGTTGCGGCGCCCGCCCACCGGCGGCGGCATCGGCGGCGGCGCGGCCTGGCCGCCGAACTCGGGCAGCGACACGGCCGGCTGCCAGCCCTGCATGCCTTCGCGCCAGGCCAGCGCGTCGCGGTGCAGCTGCACGTGGCGGCGGGCGTCGTCGTCGCCGAGCGGGCCGACGCGATCGGGTTGACCGGGGGTGTGGAAATACCACTGGCTCATGGACGGACCTGGCTGGCAAGGAGCGCCCAGTCTATGCCGCGCCGACGCCGTCCACGCATGCGTCGGCCATCGCCCCGCGTGCGTGTCGCGCGCGGTTCGCTCCATTCATTCTTTTCTTCGGTGGCAACGCTAAAGCGGCCGGTCGCAAGGCCGATAGATTCCGCACCGCGAGGAAGGGCTGGAGGCCGCGCCGCGCAGTTCTTGGCAATGCCGCCATGCTCGGGTGGTTGCTGAACAGGCAGCCATGAAGGCGCCACCCCGTCCGCCCTGGGAAAGCGGAGCGGTGGCGACGGAATGAGTCAGGGCGTTCACTCATTCAAGGGGAACTTCATGTCGATCAAAACGCTGTTCATCAGTCTGTTCGCCGTCACCCTGGTCATCCTCGGCCTGGTGTTCGCTTCCATCTTCGAGGTCAAGGCCACCGCCGCCCGGCTCAAGGCGGCCCAGCAGACGCGCTACGACTCCTACATGCTGGCCGACGAGCTGCGGCAGAGCTCGGACGACCTCACCCGGCTCGCGCGCATCTATGTCGTCACCGGCGACGAGCGCAACGAACAGCAGTACGCCGATATCGTCGCCGTCCGCAACGGCGGCAAGGCGCGTCCGGACGGCCAGGCCGTCTCGCTGCAGAAGCTGATGGAGAAGGCCGGCTTCACCGCCGCCGAGTTCGCCAAGCTCAAGCAGGCCGAAGACCTGTCCAACGAGCTGGCCAAGGTGGAGAACGCGGCCATGCACATGGTCAAGGGCCGGTACGACGACGGCAACGGCGGCTTCACCCGCGAAGGCGAGCCCGACCTGGAACGCGCGCGCGCGCTCATGCACGACCAGGCCTACCAGGACACCAAGGCCGCGATCATGAAGCCGATCGGCGAGTTCTTCGTGCTGCTGGACACGCGGACCGAAGGCCAGGTGCAGGCGGCGGAAAAGGCCAACGGCCTGTGGACGGGCATTGCCGTGACCTCGATCGTGGCCGCCCTGGTGGTGCTGCTGGGCGCGCTGCTGTTCGCCTTCCGGCGCATCATCGGCCAGCTCGGCGGCGAGCCGCAGGACGTGGTCAAGGCGGTGGAGCGCATCGCCAACGGCGACCTGCAGACGCCCATCGCGCTGCGTCCGGGCGACACCTCCAGCCTGGTGCATTCGCTGCGCGGCATGCAGGGCAGCCTGAAGTCCATCGTCGCGGACATCCAGTCGATGGCCGAGGCGGCGGTCCGTCGCGGCGACTTCAGCGTCAAGATGGACAGCGCCGGCCGCGCCGGCTTCATGAAGGACATCGCCGGGCTGCTGAACGAGCTGTCCGACGTGACCGAGGCCGGCCTGCAGGACATCAGCCGCGTGTCCGGCGCGCTGTCGGCCGGCGACCTCTCGCAGAAGATCGGGCAGGACTACCCTGGCCTGTTCGGGCATACCGCCGGCGCGGTCAACCACACGGTCGCGGTGCTGGCCGGCCTGGTCGATGAAATCCGCACCCTGGCCGACAGCGCCGGGCAGGGCGATTTCAGCCGCCGCATCGAGCTGGACGGCAAGCAGGGCTTCGGCCAGGAGATCGGCCGCCTGCTCAACCGGCTGTCCGTCACCACCGATTCCGGGCTGCGCGACGTGCTGCGGGTCGCCCAGGCGCTGGCCCAGGGCGACCTGACCCAGCGCATCGACACCGAATATCCGGGCCTGTTCGGCCAGGTGCGCGCCGGCATGAACGCCACCGTCGCCAACCTGCACCGCCTGGTCCAGCAGATCAAGGACGACGCCGACCAGATCGGGCTGGCCACCACCGAGATCGCCAACGGCAACCAGGACCTGTCCGCGCGCACCGAGACCCTGGCGGCCAACCTGGAGGAGACCGCAGCCAGCATGGAGGAGCTGACCTCCACCGTGCGCGACAACGAACAGCGCGTGGCCCGCGCCGGCGACATCACCCATTCCGCCACCGACGTGGCCGCGCGCGGCGGCGAGATCGTCAAGGCCTCGATCGTCACCATGGACGAGATCGCGCACAGCTCGCGGCAGATCGCCGAGATCATCAGCGTCATCGACGGCATCGCCTTCCAGACCAACATCCTGGCGCTCAACGCCGCGGTGGAGGCGGCGCGCGCCAGCGAGCACGGCCGCGGCTTCGCGGTGGTGGCCTCGGAGGTGCGCAGCCTGGCGCAGCGTTCGGCCGAGGCGGCCAAGGACATCAAGAACCTGATCACCGACGCGGTGGAAAAGGCGGAGAACGGCACCGAGCGCGTGCACCGGGTCGGCGAGGCGATGGAGGAGATCGTCACCGGCATCGGCGGCGTGACCGCGATCATGTCCGAGATCCTGCTGGCCAGCCGCGAGCAGAGCAGCGGCATCAGCCAGGTCGCGCAGTCCACCACGCAGATGGACGAAGTGACCCAGAGCAACGCGGCGCTGGTGGAGGAAGTGGCGGCGGCGGCGACCTCGCTGCGCGACCGCGCGCAGAGCCTGATGCAGTCGGTATCGGCGTTCAACCTCGGCAGCAGCCTGCGCCTGGCAGCGTAAGCGATTCACCCGTAGGAGCGGCTTCAGCCGCGAAGGGGCTTTCCCAGGAGAGCCCCTCGCGGCTGAAGCCGCTCCTACGGTTCCGCCGGCGCTCAGCGCGCGTGCAGCGCCTTGTGCAGCGCGTCCAGCAGCTGGCCGTCGTCCAGCCGGTGTTCCCAGTACATGATGCCGCCGAGCCGGTTGCGCCGGACGTAATCGGCCTTGATCGCCAGCGACTGCGGGTCGTCGTAGGTGATCAGCTGGCGGGTGGCGGGATTCCACAGCCACGGCACCTGCGCCTGCGCGTCCCAGTGGCGCTCCCAGCCCGGCGCGCCGAGGCGGCTGCGCACGATCTCGCCCCAGTCGATGAAACCGCCCTCGCTGCCGAACCTGCGGTACAGGCCGGCATCGACCGGCTCCACGTCGCCGAAGCGGCGGCCGTAGAACGGCACGCCGACGTTGATCTTGTCCGCCGGCACGCCGGCGTCGAGGAAGTAGCGCACCGCGCCTTCGGTGGTGCGTTCGTCCGCCGGCGCCAGCGCCGAACGCGCCAGCCCGCTCTGGTGGCCGGTGGTCGGGGTCAGGCTGCCGTGGAAGTCGTAGGTCATCAGGTTGATCCAGTCCAGCGACCGGGCGATGCGCGGCAGTTCCAGGCCTTCGGCGAAACGGCCCTCGGCCGCGGCGATGGTCAGCAGGTAGTGGCGTTGGCCCTGGCCTTCCCCGTCCAGCCGCGCGCGCAGTTCTTCCAGCAGCAGGGTGAAATTGCGGCGGTCGTCCGGGCTGTGCCTGATGCCGGCGTCGCCCAGGGTCGGGTATTCCCAGTCGATGTCCAGGCCGTCCAGGTCGAAGCGGTGGAGCAGGGCAACGCCGCTGTCGATGAAACGCGCGCGTGCGACCGCGGTGGCGGCTGCCTCGGAGAAGTTGCCGGCGCCCCAGCCGCCGATGGACAGCACGATCTTCAGCGCAGGGTTGTCGGCGCGATGGGCGACGAGCGCGTGCACGTGCGCCGGGTCGACGCTGTCGGGCAGGTACAGGCTGCCATCGGGCGCGACCTTGGCGAAGGCGAAGTTGACCACGTCCAGCTGCGCGGCCGGCAGCCGCGGCGGCGCCGGGCCGTCGGTCACGTAGCCGATCAGGCGGAAGGGCTGCGCCTGTGCGGCGGCGGCGAAGGCGAGCAGCGCGGTCGCCAGCAGGGCGCGCAGGCGGCGGTGTGATGCGGACATGGAAGGCCCTGGCAAGGATGAGCGCCAACTCTAGCCGCTATGGTGGGCGCCGCCGCGCGAGGTAACGCCTGAAACCGGCAGCCACGGGAAACCGTAGGAGCGACTTCAGTCGCGAAGGGGCCTTCCCGGTAAAGCCCCTTCGCGACTGAAGTCGCTCCTACGAAAGGCAGTCAGCGCGCTTCGGGCAGGTCGGTTTCCAGCGTGGCGGCTTCGGCGGCGCAGTCGCGCGGCACCGGCAGCGCCTGCACGCGCGCGGCGGCGATCTCCTGCCGCGCCGCGGCCAGGTCGGCGCGGAATCCGGCGTTGTCGTGCAGGCGCGCGACGGTGGCCGCGCCCATCGCCTGGCCCTGCTGCACATCGCTGTACCAGTGCACGTTGCACACCAGCCGGCTGTGGCCGTAGTTGCGGCCGCGTTCGAGCAGCGCGGTGGCGCGCTCGGGAGCGATCTCCGCCAGGATCAGCGCCCAGGCCCAGCCGATGGCGGTGTGGCCCGACGGGTAGGAGCCGCTGCCGCGCAGGTGCGGTTCGTCGTCGGGCGTGCAGGTCGGCTGGCCGTTGACCATGAACGGGCGTGGCCGCTGGTACCGGTTCTTGGCCGCGCGGGTCGCCGCGCTGGCGTCGATCAGGCTGCGCTGCAGCAGGCGGTACAGGGCCGGCGTGCGTCCGGCATCGACCGGCACCCCGAGCGCGCAGCTGAACTGCCCGGCGCCGGCGGGGAAACGCAGGTCGGCGTCGGCATGGGCCTGCTGGAAGCGCGCGCTGCCGCGCAGCGCGGTGGCCTGGCGGGCGACGGCGTCGTCCAGCGCGGCCCAGGCCGAGCCGGGCGCCGGCGGTGGCGGGCTCAGCGCCAGGCTGTCGGGGATCGCGTCGCCCTGCAGGTAGCCGGTCGGCGCCGGGGCGGGAATCGCGCCGTGGCCGGTGGAAACGGGCGCCGGTGCGCTGGCGCAGGCGCCGAGCGCGGCGGCCAGGACGAAGGCCGCGCCCAAGCGCGGCGGAAACGGGGAACGGGACATCGAGGGGCGTGGACGGATGGAACGGGACGGCATCATCGCACCGACGCCGGCGCCGACCTACACCGCGCGGGCCCAGGCGGTCAGCCGTCCGTCGTCCTCGCGCACCTCGATCGGGCCGCCGAACACCTCCGACAGCGGGCCGGCGCGCAGCAGCTCGCCGCGCAGGCCATCGGCGAAGATGCGGCCGCCCTTCATCAGCACCACGCGCTGGATTTCCGGGATCACTTCCTCGATGTGGTGGGTGACCAGCACCAGGGTGATGCCCTGCCCGGCGAGGTGGCGCATGGTGTCGATCAGGTGCTGGCGCGAGATCAGGTCCAGCCCGGTGGAAGGTTCGTCCAGCAGCAGCGCGCGCGGCTGGTTGACCAGCGCGCGGGCGATCAGCACGCGGCGGGTCTCGCCGGCGGACAGTTCGGCGTAACTGCGGCCCAGCAGCGACGAGGCGCGGGCCAGTGCCAGCGCGTGGCGCGCGCGTTCGCGCATGGCGTCGGTGACGTCGCGGTGCGCCGGCACCACGTAGCTGGCGAAGAAACCGGAGATCACCGCCTCCTCCACGCCCAGCCCGGGCATGTCGGACAGGTTGCTGGACAGGTCGCCGGTGACGATGCCCAGCTGCGAGCGCAGCCGGTCCACCTGCCAGCGGGTCTGCCCCATCACCCGGACCGGCACGTGGCCGTCGGCGCGCGCCAGCGGGTACAGCTCGCGCGTGATCAGCTTGATGAAGGAGGACTTGCCGCAGCCGTTGGGGCCGAGGATGGCGGTGTGCTGGCCCTGTTCGATGCGCAGGTCGAGTTCATGCAGGACCCGGACCTGGCCGCGGACGACGCAGGCGTGGTCCAGTTCGATCAGGGGGGCCGCGACGGCGGCGGGTGCGGTGGACATTCAGGCGGCGGCGGGGCAGGTGAAGGATTGGACCGGAAATCGCGCTCCGGGTGGATGAAGTTTGCCGCTACAGGCCCCATCATGTGTATCCACGGTTTCATCTGCCACCGAACGACCTGGAGTTCCACGATGTCCAACACCCTCCTCGACTTCCTCACCGGCGGCCTCGCCGGCCTGGGCTGGTGGGGCATGCTGGCGGTGCTGCTGGTGTTCACCCAGCTCACCATCTTCGCGGTGACCCTGTACCTGCACCGCAGCCAGGCCCACCGCGGCGTGGACTTCCACCCGCTGGTCGCGCACTTCTTCCGTTTCTGGACGTGGCTGACCACCTCGATGATCACCCGCGAGTGGGTGGCCATCCACCGCAAGCACCACGCCAAGGTGGAAACCGACGAGGATCCGCACAGCCCGGTGACCAAGGGCATCGGCCGCGTGTTCTGGCGCGGCGTGGAGCTGTACCGCGAAGCCCGCGCGCAGCGCGGCGACATCGAGCAGTACGGCCGCGGCGCGCCGGAGGACTGGATCGAGCGCCACCTCTACACCCCGCACGCCAACCTCGGCCCGGTGTTCCTGTTGGCGCTGAACTTCGTGCTGTTCGGCCTGCCGGGCATCGCGCTGTGGGCGATCCAGATGGCGTGGATTCCGTTCTGGGCCGCCGGCGTGGTCAACGGCCTGGGCCACTGGTGGGGCTACCGCAACTTCGAATCGGCCGATACCTCGACCAACCTGACGCCCTGGGCGTTCTGGATCGGCGGCGAGGAGCTGCACAACAACCACCACGCCTTCCCCAGCTCGGCGCGCTTCTCGATGCGCCGCTGGGAGTTCGACATCGGCTGGCAGGCGATCCGCCTGCTGCAGGCGCTGGGCCTGGCCAAGGTACTGCGCGTGGCGCCGACCATGGACATACGCCCGAACATCACCGTGCCCGATGCCGACACCCTCAGGGCGCTGCTCTCGCACCGCTTCCAGGCGATGACCGACTACCAGCGCAACGTGTTCGCGCCGGCCCTGCGCGAGGAAGCCGCCGCCGCCGGCGCCAAGCTGCGCAAGCTGCTGCCGCGGCGCATGCGCAAGGGACTGGTCAACGACGGCCGCTGGCTCAAGCCGGCCTGCCGCGACCAGCTGCAGCAGTGGGTGAGCCAGCGCCCGCGCATCCAGCTGCTGGTCGAGCACCGCGCGCGCCTGGCCGCGCTGCTGGAAGCGCGCACCCACGATGCCGCCGAACGCCTGCGACATCTGCAACAGTGGTGCCACGAGGCCGAGGCCAGCGGCGTGGCCGCCCTGCAGGCCTACGCGGCGCGGCTGAAGGGTTATTCGCTCAGCGCGGCATGACCGGCCGCATCCCGTGTTCCACCCGCAGACGCCGCCTCGTGCGGCGTCTGTCGTTCCTGCTGGCGGCGACGCTGCCATGGGCCGCGCCGGCGCAGGTGCAGGACACCGCCGAGTACCTGCGGCGCATGGACCTGGATGGCGACGGACGGGTAAGTCCGGACGAATACCTGCAATGGATGCTGTATGCCTTCGACCGCATGGACCGCAACGGCGACGGCGTGCTGGAACCGGAAGAGCAGCCCGGCGGCCGCGGCCGGCCGATCACCCGCGAGCAGCAGAAGCAGGTGATACGCGCGCGTTTCCACAGGCAGGACGCCGATGGCGACGGCTACCTCAGCGCGCGCGAACTGATGGCGCCGCCGCGCTGACCATGGTTCTCCAGCCACACCCCGTGGCCAAGACGCGGGATGTGGCAAGCGATAGACGGGGCCCGCGGTTTGCACCGCAAATCGTGGGGCGACAGCGCGGAGCGATGGCGCGTACCCCCTGAGTCAGGGGGCAAGCCGAAAGCGCGGGGTGTGGCAGGCGAAAGACGGGGCCCGCGGTTTGCAACGCAAACCTTGGGGCGATAGCGTGAAGCGATGGCGTGCCCCCGCACTACAATCGCCGCATGCCTGAACTGCCCGAAGTCGAAACCACCCGCCGCGGCCTGGAACCCCACCTGCAGGGGCGCCGCATCCATGGCGTGATCCTGCGCCGGCCGGACCTGCGCTGGCCGATCCCGCCGGAGGTCGAGCGCGAGCTGCCCGGCCAGCGCATCGCCGCGATCCGCCGCCGCGCCAAATACCTGCTGCTGGACACCGATGCCGGCAGCGCACTGCTGCACCTGGGCATGTCCGGCAGCCTGCGCGTGCTGCCCGGCGATACGCCGGTGCGCACGCACGACCACGTGGACATCAGCCTGGAGGACGGGCGCCTGCTGCGCTTCAACGACCCGCGCCGGTTCGGCTGCCTGCTGTGGCAGCCTTCGGGCGAGACGCACGAGCTGCTGCGCGACCTCGGGCCCGAGCCGCTGGACGACGCGTTCGACGGCGACTACCTGTTCGCGCGCAGCCGCGGCCGCAGCGCGCCGGTCAAGGCGTTCCTGATGGACCAGCGCATCGTCGTCGGCGTCGGCAACATCTATGCCGCCGAAAGCCTGTTCATGGCCGGCATCGGCCCGCTGCGCGAAGCCGGCAAGGTGTCGCGCGAACGCTACCAGCGGCTCGCCATGGCGGTGAAGGACATCCTCGGCCATGCCATTACCCGCGGCGGCACCACCCTGCGCGACTTCATCAGCCCCGACGGCGCGCCCGGCTATTTCGAGCAGGAGCTGTCGGTATACGGCCGCGAGGGCGAGGCCTGCGTGCGCTGCGGGCGCGTGCTGCGCCACGCCAGCATCGGCCAGCGCGCCACCGTGTGGTGCGGCCACTGCCAGCGGTGAACGGCCGGGCAGGCCGGCCCGCGGGCACGTTCCTGCCTTCACCCGCGGCTTACCTCCGTTCACCCGCGCCTGCCTATCATCCGCCCAACTCCTACCGGACGAACGCATGGATCGACGCGACTTCCTCCAGCGCGCCTCGCTGGCCCTGGCCGCTTTCGGATTGCCGGCGCTGCCGGCCTGCGCCGCCGCCGACAGGCAGCTTGGCCTGCGCCGCACGGGCCAGCCGCAGCCGTTCGATTTCGCCGCGCTGAAGGGACAGGCGCGCGCGCTGGCGCAGGCCCCGTACCGCAGCCACAAGCGCAGTCTGCCGCCGGAAGTGGAAGCGCTGGACTGGGACCAGTACCAGTCCATCCGCTACCGCCAGGACCATGCGCTGTGGGCCGACCAGCCCGGGAAGTTCCAGGCCAAATTTTTCCACCTGGGCCTGTATTTCCACACGCCGGTGCGCATGTTCGACGTGGTCGACGGCAAGGCCCAGGAGCTGGCCTATGACGGCGCCGCGTTCGACTACGGCAGCAGCGGCATCCATGGCGGCCGCCTGCCGGCGGACCTGGGATTTGCCGGCTTCCGCCTCAATACCCGTGCCGATACCGAGCGCGACTTCGCCGCGTTCCTCGGCGCCAGCTATTTCCGCGCGGTGGGCAAGGAGGGCCAGTACGGCCAGTCTGCGCGCGGTCTGGCGATCGATACCGGCATGGGCAGGCCGGAGGAATTCCCGGACTTCATCGCGTACTACCTGGAGCAGCCGGCGCGCGACTCCGACACCGTCGTCGTCTACGGCCTGCTCGATTCGCCGAGCGTGGCCGGCGCCTACCGCTTCGCCATCACCAATGGCGACGTGCTGCTGATGGACATCGACAGCGCGCTGTACCCACGCCGGGAAATCGAACGGCTGGGCATCGCGCCCTGTACCAGCATGTACCAGGTCGGCGAGAACGACCGCCGCATGGCCTGGGACTGGCGCCCGGAAATCCACGACACCGACGGCCTGTCGATGTGGAACAGCGCCGGCGAATGGATCTGGCGCCCGCTGTGCAACCCGGCGCAACTGCGCTTCAACATGTTCGTGGACGACAACCCGCGCGGCTTCGGCCTGCTGCAGCGCGACCGCGACTTCGACCACTACCAGGACGACGGCGTGTTCTACGAGAAGCGCCCGTGCCTGTGGGTGGAGCCGAAGGGACAGTGGGGCGAGGGCTCGGTGCAGCTGGTGGAGATTCCCACGGTCGACGAGACCTTCGACAACATCGTCGCGTTCTGGAACCCGAAGCAGAAGCCGCAGCCCGGGCAGGAGCTGCTGGTCGGCTACCGCCTGTACTGGGGCGCGCAGCCGCCGGCGCGGCCGCCGCTGGCGCAGTGCGTGGCCAGCCGCACCGGCCTGGGCGGGGTGATCGGCAAGAAGCGCGGGTATTTCTCCTGGCGCTTCGCGGTGGATTTCGAGGGCGGCGAACTGGCCGGCCTGATCGACAAGGCCGAGGTCGAAGCCGTGGTGGAAACCAACCGCGGCCGGGTGGAAGTCGTCTCCGCCCGCCCGCTGCGCGAGATCAAGGGCTACCGCGCCATGTTCGACCTGGTGCCGCCGGACGACGGCACGCAGCAGATCGACCTCCGCCTGTACCTGCGCAGCGGCGGCAGGACCCTCACCGAGACCTGGCTGTACCAGTACAGCCCGCCGCCGCCGGACCAGCGCACGCTGTACTGATCCTGCGGCGTCGCCCATCCGCGGTTCGCCCCATGCGACGCACCGCGGATGGGCCGTATTGCCCCCGTCGCGGACGGGCCGCGCAGCACATGGGCGCAGGTTTCATGCTGCGTTGCAGCGAAAAATCTCTTTCCGATCCATGGTTTGCAGGCGTGCCAACGCCTGCGCGGGTCGTGTCCGATCCGCGATTGACAGCGTTGTCAGGTGGCGCGTAAAACGTCCGTCGCCGGCCACGACGCCGTCACGAACATTCCGAAAGTCTTTGGAGAGAGACCAGATGGCCAACCACTGCCGGCAACACGCGCTCGCCTGCGCGATCCTCGCTGCGCTGATCACGACCGCCACCGCGCTGCCCGCCGCCGCGCAATCGGCGCAACAGGAAGAAAAGACCGAGGCACGCGATGCCTCCACGCTCGATGCGGTGATCGTCACCGTCGAACGCCGCGAACAGGACCTGCAGAAATACGCCGGCACCGCGCAGGCGATCTCCGCCGACGACACCCGCGCGCTGGGCATCAACAACGAGCTGCGCAACATCCAGGCGCTGGTGCCGGGCATGAGCATGGCCAACCAGGAAGGCAACCTGGAAATCTTCATCCGCGGCGTCGGCTCGTCCAACAACACCGAACTGGGCGACCCGGGCGCCGCGCCGCACATCAACGGCGCCTACATCCCGCGCCCGCGCGGCCTGGGCGGCATGTTCTACGACATCGAACGCGTGGAGATCAACAAGGGGCCGCAGGGCACGCTGCGCGGCCGCAACGCGCTGGCCGGCACGCTCAACATCATCACCAAGCGCCCGGACCTGGAGGCGTTCGGCGGCTACGTGCAGGCCGAGGCCGGCAACCGCGACCACCGCGGCGGCGAGTTCGCGCTGAACATGCCGCTGGGCGGCTGGGCCGCGATCCGCGTGGCCGGCTACAAGGTCGAGAAGGATTCGTCGTTCGAGAACGCCGGCAGGATGCAGGAGCTCGACCCGGCCGGCATCCAGGACGAGCACGGCGCGCGCGTGTCCTTCCTGTACCAGCCCGACGACAAGCTGTCGGTGTTCGCCATGGCCGACATGGGCAAGGAAGGCGGCACCGGCTACCCGGGCGCCACGGTCTACACCGCGGCCAAGGCCGGCTACCTGCCCGACGACCTGGACCTGCGCAAGATCGTCTACCGCGGCGCCCAGGGCACGCTGGACAGCACCAACTGGGGCGCGCAGACCAACGTCAGCTACGACTTCGGCCCGGTGGCGCTGGAATACAACGCCAGCTACCGCGACGTCGATTACCGCCAGACCAACGCGCAGAGCGAAGGCATCCTGTGGCCGGGCCGCAACATCGAGCCGGTCTCGCCCGCCAATCCCGGCGGCGTCGACTACGACAACTATTCCACCCAGTACTGGATGACCCAGTCGCAGTCCTACATCCACGAACTGCGCCTGTCCTCGGCCGACGACGCGCGCCTGCGCTGGACCACCGGCCTGTTCCACTTCAACGAGGACCAGCAGGTCGGCTACCTGTCGCTGGTGGACAAGGGCAGCTGGTACTCGGGCACCGAATTCACCATGCCCAAGGTCAACGGCCGTTCCTCGGCCGCGTTCGCCGACGGCACCTTCGACGTCACCGATCGCCTGCGCCTGAAGGGCGGCCTGCGCTACACCCAGGAAGAGAAGTCGCGCTACGGCATCGGCGGCAACTGGGCGATCGGCTTGGTCGGCACCGGTGGCGGGTTTTCCACCCGACTGGGTACGCCCGGCTTTGCGCCGGCCTTCATGAAGCGCCCCAACTTCGATGTGAGCAACATCACCTCGCAGGCGGACATGGCGCGTTTCCTGCTGCAGGGCATCCTGTCGCATGGTCGCAATGACACCATCCTCGACCAGATCGGCGGCGTGGCCAACGGTGGCAGCTTTGGCTGCGTGGATCGGCCGGACATCGGCGGCGACACTGCAAACTGCCCGTACGAATACGCCACCATCAGCGGCATCCCGGCGCAGCAGTTCGGCAGGAGCAAGTTCAACTTCACCGACTGGCGCGTGGGCTTCGAATACGACGTGTCCGACGACAGCCTGCTCTACGGCTTGGTTTCCAGCGGCCACAAGGCCGGCGGTTTCAACGACACCTTCGATCCGAAGGAGATCCCGGAGACGTTCAAGCCCGAATCCATCGTCGCTTACGAGATCGGCAGCAAGAACTCGTTCCAGATGCTGGGCCGCACCTCCACCTTCAACGTCAGTGGTTTCTACTACGACTACAGCGACCAGGTGTTCCAGGACCTGGCGGTGATCGCCACCAATCCGTCCACCGGCGAGGCCACCGGCTACTCGCTGGTCAACCGCAACGTCGGCAAGTCGGCGGTGTACGGCGTCGAGTTGGAAAGCGCGCTGCGCTTCCCCGGCAACGTGATGCTGAACCTCAACGCGTTGTGGCTGGACAGCGAGATCAAGGAAGGCAAGGTGGCCGATGTGCGCAGCCAGAACTACGGCGCCGGCGGCATCACCTCGATCATCGACCTGTCCGGCAACGAACTGCCGCTGGCCTCGAAGCTGACCTTCAACGCGCGCCTGCAACACACCATGGAACTGCCGTTCGGCACCCTGGACTGGCAGCTGTTGGCCTCGTACCGCTCGGCCTACTACCTGACCCAGTACAACAACCGCGACGTGGTGTTCATCTCCGACACCGCCGGCACGGTGGACCACGTCGAAGGCGCCGTCGAAGCCGGCTTCCCCGACCGCCAGCGTGCCCGCACCACGGTCAACGCCGGCATCGGCCTGACCACGCTGGACGGCCACTGGCGCGTGGAAGCCTGGGGCAACAACCTGCTGGACAACGACATCTCGCAGAAGGCGCTGGTCGGGTCGGGCATCAACGTGCGTTTCCTCAACGATCCGCGCAGCTACGGCCTGCGCCTGCGCTACCAGTTCTGATGTGACAGGATGGACCGCCCGCGGCGGCCGGCCATTGCCGGCCGCCGCGTCGCGGATGCGCGTGGGCAACGCCACGCTTGACGCCAACGTTCCGCCATGACGGAAAAGCCATGAGCCAAAAAACCCGCTGGTCGCAGTTCGGTGTACTCATCACGGTGTTCTTCTTCTGGGGCTTCGTCGCCGCCAGCAACGGCATCCTGATCCCAGTGTTCAAGAAAGCCTTCGACCTGACCCAGGCGCAGAGCATGTACGTGGCGATCGCGTTCTACGTCGCCTACACGGTCGGCTCGCTGATCTACGTCGCCGTGTCCAAGTCGATGGGCGTGGACGTGCTCAACCGCATCGGCTACAAGAACGGCATCTGCGTCGGCCTGCTGATCTCGGCGCTGGGCGCGCTGCTGTTCTACCCGGCGGCCAACCTGGGGTCGTTCACCCTGATGCTGTCGGGCCTGTTCATCGTCGGCCTGGGCTTCTCGCTGCAGCAGATCGCCGCCAACACCCTGGCCATCATCATGGGCGATCCGGCCACCGGCTCGCAGCGCCTGACCATGGCCGGCGGCGTCAACAACCTGGGCACCACGGTCGGTCCGCTGCTGGTGAGCATCGCCATCTTCGGCAGCGTCGCCGCCGGCAATACCGAAGCCAGCATCGAAAGCGTCAAGACGCCCTACCTGGTGCTGGGCGCGGCCTTCGTGCTGGTGGCGCTGTTCCTGAAATTCTCCTCGGTGCCCAACCACATCGACCTGGAGAAACTGTCCGAGACCGAAGCGCAGGACAGCAGCCGGCTGATCCACAGGAAGTCGGCGCTGGCCTATCCGCAGCTGGTCATGGGCATGATCGGCATCTTCCTCTACGTCGGCGTGGAGGTCTCCACCATCGACAACCTGCCGGCCTACCTGGAACTGCCGGTGGAGAAGGGCGGGCTGGGCATCGAGACCGCGCTGATCGCGCCGTTCGTGTCGCTGTACTGGGCCAGCCTGATGATCGGTCGCTGGGGCGGCGCGGCGG
The DNA here is from genome assembly GCF_009496535.1 of Stenotrophomonas sp. MYb238. GTDB lineage: Bacteria > Pseudomonadota > Gammaproteobacteria > Xanthomonadales > Xanthomonadaceae > Stenotrophomonas. The sequence continues at coordinate 96,440 of NZ_WIDL01000004.1, read as the reverse complement.
GCGCATTCGACGTGGGCGCCGGCACGAAGAAACTGCTGATGCTGGTGCTGCCGTTCGTCGCTTTCGGCGTGTACCTAGCGGTCAACGCGATCTCCGGCCACGACGCCTCGCAGTTCTTCCACTACGCGCCGGTGATCGTGCTGATGATCCTGGCCACCCTGGCCAGCAAGGGCAACCCGGCGCGCATGCTGCTGTACTTCGCCCTGTGCGGCATCGCCGCGCAGCTGGTCGGCATGTTCACCACCGGCATGACCAGCGTGATCGCCTTCATCAGCGTCGGCCTGTTCTGCAGCACGATGTGGCCGTGCATCTTCACCCTGGCGATCACCGGCCTGGGCAACACCACCAACCAGGGCAGCAGCCTGCTGGTCATGATGATCATGGGCGGCGGACTGGTCAGCTGGGCGCAGGGCGCGCTGGCGGACAAGGTGGGCGTGCATTACAGCTTCATCGTCGGCGTGCTGTGCTTCGCCTACCTGGCGTTCTATGCCGTCGCCGCCACGCGTACCCTGCGCCGCCAGGGCATCGACCTGGACAAGCTGGCGGCTGAAGGCGGGCACTGAGCCGGCCTGCCAGGTCTTCTGGAACCACAAACCCCGGTACCGCAAGGTGCCGGGGTTTTTTTGTGGGGCACTCGCCCACGGCGTATCGATGGCGCCCGACCCCGGGGCAGGTGGCAACGCAGGGCAACGCTGGATGGAGCAGGCACGCCGACGTTGTCGGCCGATGCCCGCAGCCAGCGCCCTCCGGCGCTTTGCCGGAAAGCTCAGGACTGCAGGCGTTTCAGCAGGTGCGCGCGCAGGTTGGCAGCCTTGTCGGCATCCAGTTCGCCTAGCACGTGGCGGGCGTGCGCGGGGATGTGCCCCGCCACCGTTTCCGCGTCGAACTCGAACACGTAGTGGCGGAATACCTCCTGCCATGTCGCGCGCTGTTCCGGGGGCAGGTCGCGCATGCTCAGCAAGGCCAGCATCAGCGCGTTCAGCGGCGCGCCGAGGTAGTCCGGCGTGCTGCGCCACCAGTAGTTGAGCAGGACGTTGAAGGCATCCAGCGCTTCGACGTGGTGCCACCACATCGACGGGATGAACAACGCATCGCCCGGCCCCAGTTCGGCCACCTGCGCGTGCCGCCAGGCCTCGGAAAAGCGCGGGAAGCGCGCAAGGTCGGGGGCCAGCGGATCGACCAGGCTCACCGGCTGCCCGGCGGGAGTGAAGTCCAGCGGCCCGATGTACAGATTGGCCAGCTGCTCCGGCGGAAACAGAGTGAAACGCCGCCGCCCCGCCGCGACGCAGGCGAGGTTGTCCGGCAGGTCCTGGTGCGCCGGTACGCGGCTGCGGTTGCCGATCCAGATGCTGGCCAGCGGCGCGCGCGCGCCCAGGTCGACGGCGTTGGCCGCACCCAGGCCGGGCAGCCAGGTATCGCAGGTGGTGGCGCCCAGGTAGATGGTGGGCGCGTCGGGTTGGCCTTCGTAGTTCAGCAGCGTATTGAGCGCGGCCGTGAGCGGCACCTGTTCGCGCCGGAAGTTGAAGCCGGTGAAGGAGGCATCGTAGAAGATCCTGCCTCCCGCCTCGGGCGGGGCCACGGTAGCGATGGCCGGCAGCGCATCGTTGGCGAAACGCTTCAGGTAGGCCACCGCCTCGGCATCGGAGCGGCGCGCGGCGGCCACCAGCGGCCAGTGCGCGACCAGGCCGCGCACGACCAGCGGCACGGGCGAGGACAACACCGTTTCCAGCGACGTATGCGCCGCGGCTTCGCGGATGGACTGGGCGGGCGGCAGGGGCGGCATGCGGGGCTCGCGTCCGGCGGGAGTCTGCAAGATAACCGACGCGGCATCGGTTGCGGCCCGTCGGCGTTCCTGGCGCCTTTGGCGCCGATCCGCTGGCGCCACCGCAGGTCCGCCGTGCATCCCGGCGACGGGGAGAGTAGCCGTCGCCGGGATGCGGGCAGTGGAGCGTTTAGAACTTGTAGCGCAGGCCCAGCATGTAGCGCGGCCCGGTCTGCGTGGCCAGGAACGCTTGCCGCTCGTTGCGCCCGTGCACGCGCATGGTCGCGTCGGTGAGGTTGATCGCCTCGGCGTGCAGCGACAGGCGCTCGTTGACCTGGTAGCCGATGTTCACGTCCAGCTGGCCGTAGTCTTCGACATAGAGCGGGTTGGGACGCCAGCTGTCGAAGGTGCTGCTCAGGAACTTGTCGCGCCAGTTGTAGGCCGCGCGGATCTGCCACGGCCCCTTGTCGTAGAAGCCGACCAGGTTGGCCGAATTGCTCAGGCCCACCAGCGGGAACTGTTCGTCGAGGTTGTAGTTGTCGTAGGTCAGGTTGGAATCGACGATGGTGTAGTTCGCCGACATGCCGAAGCCGCTGGCGCCGAACATGTGCTGGATGTTGAACTCCCAGCCGCGCAGCACGTTCGAATCCTTGTTGACCGGCACAGTGACCCGGAACAGCGCCGCCGGATCGCCCGGCTGGCCGGCGATGGTGCCGGTCAGGTTGCCGCTGGAATCCTTGCCCGTCACCGTCACGCCCGGCGAATTGGCGTAGTTGGTGAAGATGTACTGGCGCACGCAGTTGCGGAAGTCGACGCCGGTCGGGACGCAGCCGTTGGCTACCGCCGCGTTGAAGTAGGCGCCGCCCACCGGCGTGTGCAGGTCCGGGTGCTGCAGGTCGATGCTGGAGGTGCCGATGTAGTTGTCGATGTCCTTGCGGAACCAGCCCACCGACACGTAGCTGGCGTCGCCGTAGTACCACTCCATCGACAGGTCGAAGTTGCGCGCTTCCAGCGGCTTCAGGCCGGGGTTGCCCTGCGCGCCGGTACCGCCCTCGTAGGCGGCGAACGAGTCGATGGTCTGCCCGCCCTGGATGTGGTTCCACTGCGGCCGGCCGATGCTGTGGCCGTAGCTGGCGCGCAGCACGATCTGGTCGCTGACTTCCCAGCCCAGGTCCACGCTCGGCAGCCAATACCGGTAGTCGCCCTTGAGCTGGGTGAAGTCGGGCGCGCCGTACTGCACCGAGAACTCGTTGCCGCCGGTCCACAGCAGGCCGGTGGCGATCGGCACCAGCGCCTGCGAGGTCACCTCGGTCTTCTCGTAGCGCACGCCGAAGGCCGCGTTCAACGGCCGGCTTTCGCCCCAGCTGTTGCTCCACTGCAGCCACGCGCTCTGCGACTTCTCGGTGGTGCGGCGGTCGGTGGTGTAGCTGGTCGGACGCAGGTAGGCGGCGGCGTCGCCGCCGCGCGCGGCGATGGCGGCATCGCGCACCTTGTCGAAGTCGAACACGAAGAACTGGCCGAACATCGCGCCGCTGTTGGAGAAGCTCTTGAAGTAGCGGCTCATGTCCGCCGGGATCCACAGGTCGTCGGCGTAGTCGGCCGCGCCGCCGCCGAAGCCGCCCCAGTCGTCGCGCTGCACGAAGTTGTAGGCGGTGCGGTTCTGCACCTTGGTGTTGGCGATGCCGAAATCCAGCTTGGAATAGTTGTCGAAGGTGAAACGGCCGCGTGCCTGGCCCTGGTCCACTTCCGACTTCATGTAGCTGTCGCGGAACGACGAACCGGTCACCATCATCGCGCTGGCCGGCACCTGGCTCATGCCCGCCGGCAGCATCACCCCGAGGATCGGCAGCTTGCCGCTGAAGTCCACGCTGGTCACGCCGCGCACGAACGCGGCCGTACCGATCACGTTGTTTGAGCCGTACGGGCTGTCGGCGCCGGATTCGGCGGTGGAACGGTGCCAGTCGAACTCCAGGTTCAACGAATCGCTGGCCGCCCATTCCACGTTGAAGCCCAGCGACTTGTTCTCGTTCTTGGTGGCGAACAGCGCGCCGGCCATCGCCAGGTCGCCCCAGCGCGGCTCGAACCCGGCCGGGCAGACGTTGGAGGCGTTGCTGGCGGTCCACTGGTCGGTGGACGGGTTGTAGCAGCCGGCGTACTCGGTGTAGTGGGTCGGGGCCGCCACCGGGCCATCGGTCCACGCGCTTTCCGACGTGGCCTGGTTGAACCAGGTGGACAACTCGTGGCGGCGGTGCTGGATGCGGTTTTCCGAATAGGTGTAGTCCAGCGTGGCGGTGATGTTGTCGGTGGCCTTGAACTGCATCACCGCCTGCGCGTTGGTGCGCTTGCGCTGCACCGAGTTCAGCGCGTACAGCATGTTCTGCGGGATCGAATAGACATCGCCGGCGCTCGCGTCCGGCGGGTTGGTCGCGTTGCCGCTCAGCGCAGGATTGCTCATCGGGTCGCACCAGCGCGGGCAGCCGTACCAGCCGCCTGCCGAACCGCCTTCGTTGTAGCCGAGATCGCGGTCCTGGTAGCTGCCGGACAGCGCGAAACCGAAACGGTCATCGGCGAACCTGCGGCTGAAGATGCCGGAATATTCGCCGGTCCACGAATCGCCCTTCATCACGCCCGGCAGGTTGCCAGCCGAGGTGTCGTGCACGCCTTTGATGCCGAAGTTCGCTACCGGAGCGCTTTCCAGCGGCCGCGCGGTCTTGATGTTGATGGTCGCGCCGATGCCGCCGGTGGACGAGGACGCGCGGCTGGTCTTGTAGACCTCCACGCCGGCGATGGCCTCGGAGGCCAGGTTGGCGAAATCGAACGCGCGCGAGTTGGAGGCGTTGGTCGCCTCGATGCTCGATGCGGGCATCTGCCGGCCGTTGAGCAGCACCAGGTTGAAGTCCGGGCCGACGCCGCGCACCGTGACCTTCGAGCCTTCGCCCATCGAACGGTCGATCGACACGCCGGAAATGCGCTGCAGCGATTCGGCCAGGTTGGTGTCCGGGAACTTGCCGATGTCCTCGGCGACGATGCCGTCGACGATGCCCGAGGCGTCGCGCTTGAGGTTCATCGACGACTGCAGGCTGCCGCGGATGCCGGTGACGGTGATGGTGTCCAGGTCGGTGGCCTGGAGGGTTTCCTGCTTGGGTGCGCCCTCGGCCTGGCTGTTGCCGGCGTCCTGGGCCAGGACGGGCGAAGCGAGCGCGAGCATCAGCGCGGAGGTCAACAGGCGCCGTTCCGGCGCAACACGAGACTGCCTCATGAATCTTCCCTCCCCGGGGATTCAGATGGGTTCTTGGATGGTCGTGCGTTCAAGTGGAATCCAGCCGGAAAGGCTGGCGACTGGATTGGAAGTTAATTTGACAGCGTTGTCAAACAGACGCCAAAAAATAAGCCTGGTTTGCTTCAACCTGTTGATGAACAAGGGGAATGGAGATTTTGCATTGCCGCAAAACATCGCCGGCAGCCATCGCGCCGGATGACAGCGGGAGCAAACCCGATGGCGCCGACCACTCCGGGCGGCAGCCCGCGCGTTGCGTGCTTCAGTCCGGCGCCGGACCGGTGGAGCGCCGCACCTGCAGCGTGTAGGCCACGTCGACCACGCCGCCGCTGCCCATCTCGCGGATCTCCTTGAGCAGCTCCTGCGCGGCCACCCGGCCCATGTCGCGGGTGGGCTGGCGCACGGTGGTCAGCGCCGGGTAGATCTGGCGGGAGATCGGCGTGTCGTCGAAGCCGCAGACCGAAATATCGCCGGGCACCGACAACCCGCGCTCGCAGACGGCGCAGATGACGCCGGCGGCCATGTCGTCGTTGGCCGCGAAGATCGCGGTCGGCCGCTCGGGCAGGTCGAGCAGCGCGTTGGCGCCGGCATAACCCGATTCGTAGGAGAACTCGCCGTCCACCACCAGCGCCGTGTCGTAGCGCAGCCCGGCGCGGCGCAGGCCTTCGCGGTAGCCGGCCAGGCGCCACATGGCGGCGCCGTGCGCGGCGTGGCCCTTGATGTGCGCGATGCGGGTATGCCCGAGCGCGGCCAGGTGCGCCATCAGCGCGCAGACCGCGCCGATCTCGTCCACCACCACGCCCACGTGCCGGTTCTGCTCCTTGGCGGAGATGCTGGAATACGGGATGCCCAGGTCGACCAGGCGCTCCAGCAGCGCGGTGTCGTCGGTGAGCGGCGGGGTGAGCACGATGCCGTCCAGCTGCGACTGCATGATCAGCGATTCGACCTTGCCCACGATGTCCGCGGCGTCGTACACCAGCGGCGCCAGCATCAGGTTGTAGTGCTGCGCCTGGCAGGCGTCGAGCACGCCCAGCTCGATCTCCATCAGGTAGTTCGAGGACGGGTTGTCGAACAGCATGGCCACCAGGTACGAGCGCCGGCCGGCCAGCACGCGCGCCGACGGCAGCGGCCGGTAGCGCAGCTTCTCCACCGCCGCTTCGACCAGCGTGCGGGTGCGCTCGGACACGTTCGGTTCGTTGTTGAGCACGCGCGAGACGGTCTTCATCGACACGCCCGCCGTCGCCGCCACGTCCTCGATGCGCACGCGCCCGGGCTTGCCCGCGGTCGCCTGCGTGGATTCGGCCACCGCCCGTTTCTTGCCAGTCATATGGTTCCCGGTTCCCGCCAGGCAGGTGCCAACGCACATGGATACAGGTGCAACTTTATCCGCAATGCGGCGTGCCGCTATGCAGCAAGCCATCATCGCGTACTGGCGTTATTCTGCATTCGCCTGACAACGCTGTCATGGTGTCCTGCACAATCGTGCGTTTCTCCCAGCCCTCCCGTCCAGGAAGACCCTCGCCCATGAAGCCCAGCCTTCCGCATTCCCGCACCTGCGCAGATCGTCGACGGCTGCGCCCCCTCCTGCTTGGTGTCGCGCTGGCGCTGGCCTGCGCGCCCGTCGTCGGTGCCGCGCCGGCCTCGAAGGGCGCGGCGCCGGCCCGGATCGACCCCGCGCACTGGCCGCAGCCGGCCTGGCCGCTGGCGCTGGACCCGGCGATGGAGAAACGCATCGACGCGCTCATGGCGGCGATGACGCTGGAGGAAAAGGTCGGCCAGGTGGTGCAGGGCGACATCGCCAGCATCACCCCGGACGACGTGCGCAAGTACCGGCTCGGCTCGATCCTGGCCGGCGGCGGCTCCGACCCCGGCGGCAAGTACAACGCTCCGCCCAAGGACTGGCTGGCGCTGGCCGACGCGTTCTGGGAAGCCTCGATGGATACCCGCGGCGGCGGCAAGGCGATCCCGATCATCTGGGGCATCGACGCCATGCACGGCCAGAGCAACGTGGTCGGCGCCACCCTGTTCCCGCACAACGTCGGCCTCGGCGCCACCCGCAACCCGGAACTGCTGCGCGAGATCGCCCGCATCACCGCCGCCGAGACCCGCGCCACCGGCATGGAGTGGACCTTCGCGCCGACCGTGGCGGTGCCGCAGGACGACCGCTGGGGCCGCGCCTACGAAGGCTATTCGGAAGACCCGGCGCTGGTGGCCAGCTACGCCGGGGTGTTCGTCGAGGGCCTGCAGGGCAAGGCCGGCGCGCCGGACTTCCTCGACGACCACCACGTGATGACCACGGTCAAGCACTTCCTCGGCGACGGCGGCACCGACAACGGCAAGGACCAGGGCGACACCACGGTCGATGAAGCGCAGCTGCGCGACATCCACGCTGCCGGCTACATACCGGCGATCGCCGCCGGCGCGCAGTCGGTGATGGCCTCATTCAACAGCTTCCACGGCGAGAAGATGCATGGCCACAAGCCGCTGCTGACCGACGTGCTGAAGCAGCGCATGCACTTCGGCGGCTTCGTCGTCGGCGACTGGAACGGCCACGGCCAGGTCAAGGGCTGCAGCAACACCGACTGCGCGCAGACCTACATCGCCGGCCTGGACATGGCGATGGCCCCGGATAGCTGGAAGGGCATGTACGAAAGCACCCTGGCGCATGCGAAGGACGGCACCCTGCCGGTGGCGCGGCTGGACGACGCGGTGCGCCGCATCCTGCGCGCCAAATTCCGCATGGGCTTGTTCGAGAAGCCCAAGCCCTCGGCGCGCGCACTGGGCGGCAAGTTCGAGCTGCTCGGCGCGCCGGAACACCGCGCGGTCGCGCGCCAGGCGGTGCGCGAATCGCTGGTGTTGCTGAAGAACCAGGGCGGCGTGCTGCCGCTGGCGCCGAAGCAGCGTGTGCTGGTAGCCGGCGACGGCGCCGACAACATGGCCAAGCAGGCCGGCGGCTGGACCCTGACCTGGCAGGGCGACGGCACCAGGCGCGCCGACTTCCCCAATGCCGACACCATCTGGGACGGCATGAAGGCGCAGGTGGAAGCGGCCGGCGGCAAGGCCGAACTGGCCGTCGATGGCGCCTACAAGAGCAAGCCGGACGTGGCGGTGGTGGTGTTCGGCGAGGAACCCTACGCCGAGTTCCAGGGCGACCTGCCGGACCTGATGTTCAAGGGCGGCAAGTCCGGCGACCTGGAACTGATCCGCAAGCTCAAGGCCGACGGCATCCCGGTGGTGGCGGTGTTCCTCAGTGGCCGTCCGCTGTGGATGAACCGCGAGATCAACGCCGCCGACGCCTTCGTCGCGGCCTGGCTGCCCGGTTCGGAGGGCGCTGGCGTCGCCGACGTGCTGCTGCGCAAGCCCGACGGCAGCGTACGCCATGACTTCCACGGCAAGCTGAGCTTCTCCTGGCCGCGCCGCGCCGACCAGTACGCCAACAACGTCGGCCAGAAGGGCTACGACCCGCAGTTCGCCTACGGCTACGGCCTGACCTACGCCGACAACGGCAACCTGCCGGCGTTGTCCGAGGACCCGGGCATCGACCCGAACGCCTCGCGCACCAGTGTCTGGTTCGACCGCGGCGTGGCGACCACCGGCCTGACCCTGCGCCTGACCGGCGCCGACGGCGAGGCGATGGACATCGTGCACCCCAACGCCGCGACCGCCGACGGTTCGGTGGTGATGACCGCGGTCAACACCGACGTGCAGGAAGGCGCGCGCCAGTTCGCGTTCAAGGGCGCCGGCCTCGTCGAACTGCGCGCGAACATGCCGCTGGACCTGGTGCGGGAAACCAACGGCGACGTGCTGGCGATCGCCAGCGTGCGGGTCGAGGCGCTGCCCGCCGGCGGCAAGGTGGATTACCTGGCCACCTGTGGCGCCGGCTGCCGCGGCGAGATCGCCATCGGCGACGCGCTGGCGAAGCTGCCGCAGGGCCAGTGGGCGCGCCTTGGCGTGCCGCTCAAGTGCCTGCGCGGCGCCGGCGCCGATACCGGCAGGCTGGACATGCCGTTCGCGCTGCGCGGCAGCGACGGCCTGCGCCTGTCGCTGGCCAGGGTGAGCATCGGCACCGACTACGACCGGAAGGTCGAATGCCCGGCGCCCTGAGCCTGCTGGCGGCGGCGCTCCTGTCCGGCGGTGCTGCGCAGGCCGCGCCGCCGGGCTGGGAGCTGGTGTGGCAGGACGAGTTCGACGGCCAGGCCATCGACCCGTCGAAGTGGGAGCTGGAAGACAACTGCTGGGGTGGCGGCAACCACGAGCAGCAGTGCTACACCCGGCGCCGCGATCGACGGCCGGGCGCCAACGCGTACCTGGCCGATGGCCTGCTGCACATCGTCGCCCGCCGCGAAACCTGGACCGGCCCCGCGTCCCCGGAGGGCCGCGGCACGGCCAGTGCCACGCTGCCCTACACCTCCGCGCGGCTGCGCACCAAGGGCCGCCAGGAGTGGACCTTCGGCCGTTTCGAGATCCGCGCTAGGCTGCCGGCCGGGCAGGGCAGCTGGCCGGCGATCTGGATGCTGCCCACCGGTTCGCCGCATGGGCGCTGGGCCGCTTCCGGCGAGATCGACATCATGGAGGCGGTGAACCTGGGCACGCCCTCGGACATGCCCGGCGCCGCGCCCGGCACCCCGGAAACGCGCGTGCACGGCACCCTGCACTATGGCCGCCAGCCGCCCGGCAACGTGCATGCCGGCACCTGGCATGTGCTGCCCGGCAGCGCGAACCCGGCCGATGGTTTCCACGTCTATGCGCTGGAATGGGAGCAGGACGAGATCCGCTGGTACGTCGATGGCGTGCACTACGCCAGCCAGCGCGCCGAAGACTGGTATTCGCAGCGGCAGGATGCGCGCGGCGGCTGGGTCGATGCGCCGCCTGGCGCTCCGTTCGATGCCGCCTCGAAATTCCACCTGCTGCTCAACCTCGCCGTCGGCGGCGACTGGGCGGGCAAGGTCAACGCCACCGGCATCGATCCGGCCGCCTACCCGCAGGCGATGCAGGTGGACTACGTGCGGGTCTACCGCTGCGGTGCCGGCCGCCCCGACGGCAGCGGCTGCGCCACGCGCGACCCGGCGGCGCAGCGGGTCGTCCCCGGGAGGCCGAAACCGTAGGAGCGCACCTTGGTGCGCGATGGGGCCTCATCGCGCACCAAGGTGCGCTCCTACGAGGATCGCCCGTTACAGCGGCAGCGGCGCCTGCATCGGCTCGATGCGGCCCTCGCCGCGGGTGATCTTCTTGAATTCGGCGCGGCTGACCGACACGTAGCGGTCGTTGCCGCCGATCTCCACCTGCGGGCCGTCCTGCACCGCGAAACCGTTCCCGTCCACGCGCACGGTCATCGTCGCCTTCTTGCCGCTGTGGCAGATGGTCTTGATCTCCTGCATCTCGTCGGCCCAGGCCAGCAGGTACTGGCTGCCCTCGAACAGCTCGCCGCGGAAATCGGTGCGCAGGCCGTAGCACAGCACCGGGATGCGCAGCTGGTCCACGACCTCGCTCAGCTGCCACACCTGTGCCTTGCTCAGGAACTGCGCCTCGTCCACCAGCACGCAGCCCAGGCGCCCGTGCGCGGCCATGTCGCGTTCGACCAGTTGTTGCAGGTCGGTGTCGTGGTCGAAGGCGGTGGCCTCGGCCTGCAGCCCGATCCGTGAGGCGACCACGCCGCTGCCGGCGCGGTGGTCCAGGCGCGGGGTCAGGATCGCCACACGCATGCCGCGCTCGCGGTAGTTGTGCGCCGACTGCAGCAGGGTGGTGGTCTTCCCGGCGTTCATCGCCGAATAGTAGAAGTAGAGCTTGGCCATGGGACTGGGAACGGGAACGTGGTGAATGGGAACGAGGAACGGAAGGCAACGGCTGGCCCTGCGAGGTGACAGAATACCCGCCGCCGGCCGGCCCCGGCTCTCCCGCATTCCCCGTTGCCGTTCACTCGTTCCTCGCCTGCAGATGCTCGATTCCCTCAATCCTCCCCAACGCGCGGCGGTGCTGCACACCGAAGGCCCCCTGCTGGTGCTGGCCGGCGCCGGCAGCGGCAAGACCCGCGTGATCGTGGAGAAGATCGCCCACCTGATCGGCAGTGGCCGCTACAGCGCCCGCCGCATCGCCGCGATCACCTTCACCAACAAGTCGGCCAAGGAAATGCGCGAGCGCGTGGCCAAGCGCCTGCGCGGTGGCCCGGCCGAGGAGGTGACCATCTGCACCTTCCACGCGCTGGGATTGAAGTTCATGCAGATCGAGCACGCCGCGGTGGGCCTGAAGCGCGGTTTCTCGATCTTCGACGCCGACGACGCGGCGGCGCAGGTCAAGGACCTGCTGGGCGGCAGCAATGCCAAGCCCGACGACATCGAGGACATGAAGAACCTGATCTCGCGCGCCAAGAACGCCGGCCTCTCGCCGGAGCAGGCGATGCGCGCGGCGCGCAGCAACCGCGAGAAGGACGCGGCCATGGTGTACGAGCTGTACCAGGCGCGGCTGACGGCCTTCAACGCGGTCGACTTCGACGACCTGATCCGCCTGCCGGTGCAGGTGCTGGAGGAGAACCCGGACATCGCGCTGGCCTGGCGCGAACGCATCGGCTACCTGCTGGTGGACGAATGCCAGGACACCAACGACGCCCAGTACCGCCTGCTCAAGCAGCTGGCCGGGCCGGCCGGCAACTTCACCTGCGTGGGCGACGACGACCAGTCCATCTACGCCTGGCGCGGCGCCAACCCGGAGAACCTGCAGAACATGGCGGTGGAGTATCCGTCGCTGCAGATCATCAAGCTGGAGCAGAACTACCGCTGCTCCAACCGTGTGCTGCGCGCGGCCAACGCGCTGATCGCGCACAACCCGCACGAGCACCTGAAGACGCTGTGGTCCGACCAGGCCGACGGCGAGCGCATCCGCGTGTGGGAATGCCGCAACAGCGAGCACGAGGCGGAGAAGGTGGCCGCCGAGATCCAGTTCATCGCCACCAGCCGGCGCGTGCCGTGGAGCGATTTCTGCATCCTGTTCCGCGGCAACTTCCAGAGCCGGCCGCTGGAAAAGGCGATGCAGCTGGTCGGCGTGCCCTACCACCTGACCGGCGGCACCGTGTTCCTGGAACGGCAGGAAGTGAAGGACACGCTGGCCTGGCTGCGGCTGCTGGTGAACCCGGACGACGACACCGCGTTCATGCGAGCGGTGCAGGCGCCCAAGCGCGACGTCGGCGCCGGCACCCTGGCCAAGCTGGCCGAACTGGCCTCGGAGAAGGGCATGTCGATGGCGCAGGCGGCCGAGGCGATGGGCGCGCTGGCGCAGCTGCCGCCGCGCGCGGCCAACAGCCTGAGCCGCTTCACCGACATCCTGCGCGCGCTGCGCATGGACATGCGCCAGAGTTCCTCCGGCGACCTGGTGCGGCGCGTGGCCAGGGACTCGGGCCTGCTGGCCGAACTGCGCCACCAGGCCAAGGACACCGCCGGCTACGAGCGCCGCGCCAACAACCTGGAAGAACTGGCCTCGTGGTTCGAGAACGGCCCGCGCGGCGCCAGCGCCGCGGACATGGCCGCGCAGCTGGCGCTGATCTCGCGCAACGACAAGGACGACGGCGGCAACCAGGTGCGCATGATGACCCTGCACGCCTCCAAGGGCCTGGAATTCCCGTACGTGTTCATCGTCGGCTGTGAGGACGGCGTACTGCCGCACCAGGTCAGCCTCGACGAGGGCAACCTGCAGGAGGAGCGGCGCCTGCTGTACGTGGGCATCACCCGCGCCAAGATCCAGCTGTGGATGAGCTACAGCCGCCTGACCCGCAAGTTCGGCGAGCACGTGCGGCTCAAGCCCAGCCGCTTCTTCGACGAACTGCCGGCGGCGGAGATCCAGCGCGATGGCGCCGACCCGGTGGCCGACGCGGCGAACAAGAAGGAGCGCGCGCAGGCCGGGCTGGCGGCGATCCAGGCGCTGTTCGACTAGGCGTCCTCCGGCGCTTGCGCATGTCCGCGGCCGGAGCGACGCTGCCGGGCGACGACCATGGGCGGGGCAGGCGATGTTGATCGAAACCGAACGGCTGCGGCTGCGCCCGCTGCGCGACGACGACGGCGATGCCGCGGCGATGCTGGAGCTGCTCAACGAGCCGGGCTTCCACCGCCATATCGGCGACCGCGGCATCCGCACGCTGGAACAGGCGCGCGACTGCATCCGCAACGGTCCGATGGTGAGCTATGCGCGCCATGGTTATGGCATGTACGCGGTCGAGCGGCGCAGCGACGGTACGTGGCTGGGCAACGCCGGGCTGGTGCATCGCGCGGCGCTGCCGCATGCCGACGTGGGCTACGCGCTGCTGGAGCGCCATGCCGGCCAGGGCTATGCGCTGGAAGCGGCGCGGGCGGTGCTGGCCCATGCGCGCAGCGCGCTGGGGCTGGATACGCTGTGCGCGATCGTGGCTCCCGGCAATGCGCGTTCGGTAGCACTGCTGGAGAAGCTTGGCTTCGGGGCCGCCGGCACCGTGCGCCTGCCCGGCAAGGACGAGGACCTGCTGTTCTTCCTCAACAGACCGACAATCCGGTAGCTCGGGTTGCACTTCCGATGCGCGGGACGCAGGACGCGCATGCCGGGGGCATGACCGCGACCTGCCTCGCTCCGTAGGCGAGGGGTTTGCCCCTCGCGGGGCATTCCGGGCGATGTCCCCTGCGGGGCAAGCCCCGCAGCTGCGTCTGGATCAACCTTCCAGCCGGGACTGCAACTGCGCCAGCTGTTCCTGCAGCGCCGCCACGGTGGCTTCCAGCTGCTGCACGCGCTCTTCCAGCGCGCCGCCGTCCGCCGCGGCGGAAGAGGGCGCGCGGTACTGCGCCGCCAGTGCGTCCACATCCACCGGACCGCCCAGCAGATGCATGTAGCGGTCCTCGCGCTGGCCAGCGGCGCGCGGCAGCTGCACCACCAGGTCGCGCTGGATCAGGCGCCCGAGCTGGTGGCGCAGGTCCTCGGCGTCGGCGAACTTCGCCATCCGCTCGCTGCGCGTGGCCAGCTCGCCGGCGGTCTGCGGACCACGCAGCAGCAGCAGGCCGAGCAGCGCGACCTGCTGGCGCGGCAGGTCCAGCCTGGCGCCTAGCAGGTGTTCGTAGCGCTCGGCGCGCGCGGAGAAATGCTGGCGGGCCAGGCCCATCGTCTCCAGCTGGCGCAGCGCGTGCTGCACGTTGCCGGCGTCCAGGGCCATCACCGGGTCGCGCGCGGTCTTCTGGTTGGCGGCGGTCTGGGTGGCGTTGACGGTCAGCGGGTAGGCTTCCGGCGTGGTCGCCTCCTTCTCGATCAGGCAGCCGAGCACCCGCATCTGCGTGGCGTCGAGCACGGGAACGGGCGAGGAGGGGGTGGTATCGGTCATCGTCGGCATCCGGTCGCGCGAGGGGGCGCAAGCATAGCCGAGGGCGAAACCGGGGTCAGGGCAGGAGTCCGGCCGGATCCCGATTCCGGGCCCGGGGCGGGCAGGACAGCGAGCCGGTAAACTTGCCGGGTTTTCGTTCTGTCCGGTAGCCGCACCCATGTCCCGAACCCCGACCTCCCTCCTGCTTGCCGGCGCGCTGCTGTCGCTGGCCGCCTGCAGCACGTCCCGCCCCCTGGTCCACGGCGAACCCGCCGGCCCGGCTGCGGTCGTCGCGGCGCCGGCCGCGGTTGCCGCCGATGGCGCCAACGACAACCTCAACGCCGTGCTGTGGGTGCAGCGTGCGCAGGAATACCGCGCCAATTCCCTGCAGACCTGGCGCGCCGCGGCCGCGCAGCTGGACCGCGCGCTGGCCGACCGCTCGTGGACCGCGCTGCTGCCGGAAGAAGGCGGCAGCCACCAGTCGGCCAAGTTGAAGCCGGCGGTGGTGGTGGACGTGGACGAGACCGTGCTGGACAACTCGCCCTACCAGGCGCGGCTGGTGCGCAACGGCGGCAGCTACGACGATGCCAGCTGGGATGCCTGGGTGTCCGAAGGCAAGGCCGGCGCGGTGCCGGGCGCGGTCGAATTCGCCCAGGCCGCCGCCACCAAGGGCGTGACCATGATCTACATCACCAACCGCACCGAGCACATGAAGGACGTCACCCTGGCCAACTTGCGCCGGCTGGGCTTCCCAGTGGCCGGCGACGACGTCTACCTGGGCTTGGACAAGTACGTGCCCGGCTGCGAGCAGGAAGGCAGCGAGAAGGCCTGCCGCCGCCAGCTGGTGGCGCAGCAGTACCGCGTGCTGATGCAGTTCGGCGACCAGCTCAGCGACTTCGTCGCGATCGGCGTCAACACCCAGGCCGGCCGCGACGCGCTGCTGCAGGCCCACCAGGGCTGGTTCGGCCAGCGCTGGTGGATGCTGTCCAACCCGACCTACGGCGGCTGGGAGCCGGCGCAGTTCAACAACGCCTGGTCGCTGCCCGAATCCGAGCGCCGCGCCGCCAAGCGCGCCGCGCTGGACGTCGCCCAATGAACCGCGGCCCGCTACCGCTGCGTGCCGACGAGCGCCTGATCTTCGCGCTGGACGTACCGGGGCGCGCCGAGGCCATCGACTGGGTCGAGCGGCTCGGCGACGCCGTGTCCTTCTACAAGATCGGCATGGAACTGCTGGCCTCCGGCGAGTACTTCGCGGTGCTCGACGAACTGGCCAGGCGCGACAAGCGCGTGTTCGTCGACCTGAAGTTCTTCGACATTCCCGCCACGATCGCCGGCGTCGTCCGCCGTCTTTCGCAGTGGCCGGTGAGCTACTGCACCATCCACGGCTGGCATCCGGCGATGATGGAAGCCGCCGCGGCGGCCAACACCTCGGACATGCGCCTGCTGGCGGTCACCGTGCTGACCTCGATGGGCCGCGCCGACCTGGCGCAGATGGGCATCGACCGCGAGCCGGTGGACGTGGTGGTCGAGCGCGCGCTGGCCGCGCAGCGTGCCGGCATCGACGGCGTGATCGCTTCCGGCCAGGAAGCGGCGCCGATCCGCGCCGCCACCGGCGCCGGCTTCTCCATCGTCTGCCCCGGCATCCGCCCCGGCGGCCCGGCGGGCGACGACCAGCAGCGCACGGTCGGTGTGGCGCAGGCCTTCCGCGACGGCGCCGATGCCATCGTCGTCGGCCGCCCGATCCGGCTGGCGCCGGACCCGCGCGCGGCGGCGCAGGCCATGCAACGTGAAGTTGCGGATTTTTCATTTGAAAATCAATGGATTACGCATTGATTCATGAAGTGTTGCATTAACTGAAGAGGGCGCGTAGGCTGTGCCCGTCCCGGCATTGCCGGCGATGTGTCACATGTCCCCGGCCCTGCCGGTTTGAGGAGGTTCGCCACCGGCAACGGGGCGGCCTCTTTTTTTATGCGCGGCGTTCCCCGGCCTTGTAGGAGCGACTTCAGTCGCGACGGGCTTTACCGGTGAAGCCCCATCGCGACTGAAGTCGCTCCTACAGTCCGGCAGTCCCGCAAGCACGCTTGCCGCTGTCACCGGGCAGGCCGCAAGATGCGACGGCCCCGGGGAGGACCAACGACGCCATGCCACGCCGTTCATCTCGCAGCCGTTCGCATCTCCTGTTTCTGTCCCTGTGCGCCGTGGCGGTGCTCGCCGCCGGCTGCCGGCGGTCGCAGGAACCCCTGCCCGGCGCCGCCACCGAACCGGCCGCCGCCGTGCGCCAGCTGGTCCAGCACCTGCACGACGACGACCTGGAAGGCTACGCCCGCGCGGCGGTGCCACCGGCGCAGTACGCCGAACTGGAAGCGGCCTGGGCCCAGGGCCACAGCCGTTGGCCGCTGGACGAACTGCCCCTGCACGACAAGCTGCCGGCGCTGCTGGCCACGCTGTCGGCGGCCGATGCGGAAACCCGGCTGCAGCGCGCGTTCAAGGCGCAGATCGCCGGGCAGACCGCCAGCGTGCGCCAGGCCGCGCACTCGCTGGGCCTGTTCGGCGAGCAGTACATCAGCCACCAGGGCGACTACAGCGACGACGAGCGCGCCCACTACGTGCAGCTGGTCAGGGCGCTCGGCGACTGGGCCCAGGCCGCGCCGCTGTCCGATCCGAAGCTGGCCGGCGCGGCCATCGCCACCCTGACCGCCGCCGCGCGCGCCACCGGGCTGGACAGCGACGCCGCCCTGCAGGAAGCGGGCATGACCGGCAGCCTGCAGCGGCTGGCGCCGTTCGCCAAGGCCGCCAAGCAGGTGCTGGCCGGCTACGGGCTGTCGCTGGACGACAGCATCGCCCGGCTGCGCACCGGCCTGATCAGCCAGAAGGGCGACCGCGCCACCGTGCACGTGCAGTACCCGCTGGCCGGCAAGGACATCGACCTGCAGGTGGCGCTGGAGCGCCGCCAGGGGCGCTGGTACCTGGTGCGTACCCTGGCCGAGGTGGACGCGGTGCTGGCTGCCGCGCGCGCCGCCGCACCGGCGCCGGAACAGGGCGGTGCCCTCCCGCCTGGAGCCGGGGACGACACCGGGGACAGCCCGGCGGCGGCGGCTAAGCCATAATGTCGCCGATGTCGAAACAGAATTCCCGGCCCGAACAGGGCGAACTCCTGCCGTCGGGCGAGGCCAGCGCCCCGGCCTCGTCCCCCCTGCCGCCGACCCCGGCCGGCCGTCCGCCCGTGCGCCAGGGCCGGCGCCCGCTGTGGGCGCGCCTGCTCGGCCGGCTGATCGAGCCGTGGCTGGGCCTGAAGATCGAACCGGAACAACTGCAGCACGACCCGGCGCAGCCGGTGGTCTACGTGCTGGAGGACTACGGCCTGTCCAATGCGCTGATCCTGGACAAGGCCTGCCGCGACGCCGGCCTGCCGTCGCCGCTGGTGCCGCTGCCCGGCGACCCGACCGGGCGCAAGCGCGCCTACGTGGCGTTGTCGCGGCGTTCGAGCAACAACGCCTTGATCCCCGAGCAGCGCGGCGCCCGCACCCATTCCGATTCGCTGGCCCGGCTGCTGCAGGCGCACCGCGCCAACCCGGCGCTGGACGTGCAGCTGGTGCCGGTGTCGATCTTCGTCGGCCGCGCCCCGGACAAGCAGAGCGGCTGGTTCGCCGTGCTGTTCTCGGAGAACTGGGCGCTGGTCGGCCGCTTCCGCCGGCTGCTGGCGGTGCTGCTCAACGGCCGCGACAGCATCGTGCGCTTCGCCGCGCCGATCTCGCTGCGCCAAACCGTGGACGAAGGGCTGGAGCCGGAGCGCACGGTGCGCAAGCTGCAGCGCGTGCTGCGCGCGCACTTCCGCCGCATCCGCGAATCGATCATCGGCCCGGACCTGTCCACCCGCCGCCTGCTGGTGGACAAGGTGCTGGAAGCGGACACCGTGCGCGAGGCCATCGCCGCCCAGGCCAAGCGCGACAACTCCAAGCCGACCGATGCCTGGAAGAAGGCGCAGGGCTACGCCTGGGAGATCGCCGCCGACTACTCCACCCCGGTGGTGCGTTCGGCCAGCTTCCTGCTCAGCCACGTCTGGAACCGCATCTACGCCGGCGTGCTGGTCCACCACCTGGACAAGTTCAAGGAGGCCGCGCCCGGGCACGAAGTCGTCTACGTGCCCAGCCACCGCAGCCACATGGACTACCTGCTGCTGAGCTACCTGCTGTACGACCGCGGCATCGTGCCGCCGCACATCTTCGCCGGCATCAACCTCAACCTGCCGGTGGTCGGCACCCTGCTGCGCAAGGGCGGCGCGTTCTTCGCGCGGCGCAGCTTCCGCGGCAATCCGCTGTACTCGGCGGTGTTCTCCGAATACATGGCGCAGCTGGTCTCCGGCGGTTATTCCATCGAGTACTTCGTCGAGGGCGGGCGCTCGCGCACCGGCCGCCTGCTGCAGCCCAAGGGCGGCGTGATCTCGATGACGCTGCGCGCGTTCCTGCGCCAGCCGCGCAAGCCGGTGCTGTTCCAGCCCATCTACATCGGCTACGAGAAGCTGATGGAGGGCAACAGCTATCTGGACGAACTGTCCGGCCGGCCGAAGGAGAAGGAATCGATCTGGGCGCTGCTGTGGGGCATCCCCAAGGTGCTCAAGCAGAACTACGGCCAGGTGGTGGTGAACTTCGGCGAGCCGATCGCGCTCAACGACGTGCTGGCCGAACACGCCCCCGAGTGGGACGGCCGGCCGGTGCCCGAGGACGAGAAGCCGGCGTGGCTGATGAAGACGGTCGATACGCTGGCGCAGAACATCAACGTGCACGTCAATGCCGCCGCCGACGTCAACCCGATCAACCTGCTGGCGCTGGCGCTGCTGTCCACGCCCAAGCACGCGATGGGCGAGGCCGACCTGATCGCGCAGATCGAACTGTGCAAGAAGCTGCTGGTGGAGATGCCGTACTCGGACCGGGTGACGGTCACCCCGCATTCGCCCGAGCGCATCATCGCCCACGCCGAGGAGATCAACGTCCTCACCCGCGTCAAGCATCCGCTGGGCGACGTGCTCAGCGTCAGCGGCGACACCGCGGTGCTGCTGAGCTATTTCCGCAACAACGTGCTGCACCTGTTCACCGCCTCTTCGTGGGTGGCCTGCTGCTTCCAGAACAACCGCCGCATGAGCCGCGCCGGCCTGCTGCGGCTGGGCCGCGGGCTCTACCCGTTCCTGCAGCAGGAGCTGTTCCTGCCGTGGACCGAGGACGAATTCGCCGCGCGCATCGAGCAGACCATCAACGTATTCGTGCGCGAAGGCCTGCTGCAGCAGGTGGGCGAGGACGAGGGCGGCATGCTCGCGCGCAGCACCGGCCAGACCGACGAGGTGTTCCGCCTGCGCGCCATCGGCCACTCGCTGCAGCAGGCGTTCGAGCGCTACTACATCGCCATCTCGGTGCTGGTGAAGAACGGCCCCGGCGTGCTCGGCGCCGCCGAGCTGGAAAGCCTGTGCCAGCAGGCCGCGCAGCGCCTGAGCCTGCTCTACGCCCCGGCCGCGCCGGAGTTCTTCGACAAGACCCTGTTCCGCGGCTTCATCCAGAAGATGCGCGAACTGCGCCTGGTCTGGCCGGACGAGAACAGCAAGCTGCTGTTCGACGAGCGCCTCGACGCCTGGGCCAAGGACGCCAAGTTCATCCTTGGCCGCGAACTGCGCCACACCATCGAGCGCGTGAGCCCGGAAGCGGTGAAACCGGAGGAGCCGGCGGCGGGCTGATGGCTCCGCCGACACGCAACCCGGCGGCGACACGCAATGCGGCAACAGGTTTCCTGCTGGCGGTGACGATCTCCGGGTGTTGGCGGCGATACATGCCATGCGCACCTGGCCACGCGGCACTTCCGTGTGGTCAGCACCTTCGGATGAAGTAATGTCGCCGCTGGGCAGTGGACGGAGGATCGCTGCCATCCGGGCGTAGCTGCGGCAATGCGATGCATCCTTCTTGCTGGAAGCAAGCCGCGTCATCGACCGCTACGTGATCTGAACGCCCGCCGCCAATACCGGCGGCTCAGGCCGGCTCGTCCGGAATCAGCATGCTTTCCAGCCGGGCGATGCAGTCCTTGAGCTGCAGCTTGCGCTTCTTCAGGCGCTTGGCTTCCAGGTCGTCGTCCGGGTTGGCCGCTAGCTTGGCGATGCGCTCGTCCAGGCTGCGGTGCTCGGCCCGCAGTTCGGCGGTGCGCTGGCTGATCTCGGCGGGCGTCAGGGTTTCCATGGACATCGAGCATACAGGCTGTCGCACCATGCGCGAGGGGGCGCCGCCAAGCCGGTAGAATGCAGCCGATGAGTGCCGTCATTCCCCTTCCCGATCCCGCGCCCCGCGCCCGCGATTCGCGCATGGCCGAGCGCGAACACCACAAGCTCGCCAAGCGCCTGCGCCGCCAAGTCGGCCAGGCCATCGCCGACTTCGGCATGATCGAGGCCGGCGACAAGGTCATGGTCTGCCTGTCCGGCGGCAAGGACAGCTACACCCTGCTGGACATCCTGCTGCAGCTGCAGAAGAAGGCGCCGGTGCCGTTCGAACTGGTGGCCGTGAACCTGGACCAGAAGCAGCCGGGTTTCCCCGAGCACGTGCTGCCGGAATACCTGGCCGGCATCGGCGTGCCGTACCACATCATCGAGCAGGACACCTATTCGGTGGTCAGCCGGGTGATCCCGGAAGGCAAGACCATGTGTTCGCTGTGCTCGCGCATGCGCCGCGGCTCGCTGTACAGCTATGCCGAGGAGAACGGCTTCACCAAGATCGCGCTGGGCCACCACCGCGACGACATGGTGGCGACGTTCTTCATGAACCTGTTCCACCACGCCAAGATTTCCGGCATGCCGCCCAAGCTGCGCAGCGACGACGGCCGGCACGTGGTGATCCGCCCACTGGCCTACGTGCGCGAGAGCGACATCGTCGACTACGCGGCCGCGCGCCAGTTTCCGATCATCCCGTGCAACCTGTGCGGCAGCCAGGAGAACCTGCAGCGCAGGCAGGTCGGGCTGATGATGAAGCAGTGGGAAAAGGAGCACCCCGGCCGCATCGAGCAGATCTCGCGCGCCATGGGCGACATCCGCCCCTCGCAGATGGCCGATCCGAACCTGTTCGATTTCCTGGCGCTGGGCCGCCGCGACGGCGCGCCGCTGCCCGATGCGCATGCCTGGCTGGCCGGCGGCGAGAAGCAGGAAGAACCAGAAGCCCCTCTCCCACCGGGAGAGAGGCCGGGGTGAGGGCGATGGCGTCCTGATGCTTCCGGCATCGATGGCTTCGTCCGCCCCTCATCCGCCCTTCGGGCACCTTCTCCCGGCGGGAGAAGGGAAAAACCCGCATCCCCTTTCCCAGTTCCCGGATCCCCGATGTTTTTCAAGAATCTCACCCTGTTCCGCTTCCCCACCTCCGTCGATTTCTCCGAGGTCGATACCCTGCTGCCGCACGTCGTGCTCAAGCCGGTCGGCGCGCTGGAAATGAGCTCGCGCGGCTTCATCTCGCCGTTCGGGCGCGAGGAGAAGGAGCAGTTCTCGCACCGCATCGGCGATGCGCTGTGGCTCACCGTCGGCGGCGAGGAGAAGATCCTGCCCGGCGCGGTGGTCAACGACCTGCTGGCGCGGAAGCTCGAGGAGATCGAGGAGAAGGAAGGGCGCAAGCCCG
The DNA here is from genome assembly GCF_009496535.1 of Stenotrophomonas sp. MYb238. Lineage (GTDB taxonomy): Bacteria > Pseudomonadota > Gammaproteobacteria > Xanthomonadales > Xanthomonadaceae > Stenotrophomonas. The sequence continues at coordinate 74,466 of NZ_WIDL01000004.1, read as the reverse complement.
GCGGCCGCGAGCGCAAGCGGCTGAAGGACGATCTGCTGCACGAACTGCTGCCGCGCGCCTTCGTCAAGAGTTCGCGCACCGACGCCTTCCTCGACCTGCAGCACGGTTACGTCGCGGTGGACAGTTCCAGCCGCAAGACCGGCGAGAACGTGATGAGCGACATCCGCGGCATGCTCGGCAGCTTCCCGGCGATGCCGCTGAATGCGGAAGTCGCGCCGCGCGCGATCCTGACCGCGTGGATCGCCGGCGAACCGCTGCCCGAAGGCCTGAGCCTGGGCGAAGAGTGCGAGATGAAGGACCCGGTCGAGGGCGGCGCGGTGGTCAAGTGCCAGCACCAGGAACTGCGCTGCGACGAGATCGACAAGCACCTGGACGCCGGCAAGCAGGTCACCAAGCTGGCGCTGGTGTTCGAGGACAACCTGTCCTTCGTGCTCGGCGACGACCTGATCGTGCGCAAGCTCAAGTTCCTCGACGGCGCGCTGGACCAGCTCGAACACATCGACGAGGAAGGCCGCCGTGCCGAACTGGACGCGCGCTTCGCGCTGCAGAGCGGCGAGATCCGGCGCCTGTTCCTGCTGCTGGAGCAGGCGTTCAAGCTGAGCAAGGCCGACAGCTGAACGGGCAATCCACCTACCTGCCCGGCGAACGGGCAGGGACTATGCTGGGCACATGGCCAACCTGTTCCGCCGTCTGATCGCACCCGCCGCGCCAAGCATCCAGCGCGACACGGTGCGGCTGCGCCTGGACGACGCCGAGATCGACGTGCTGCGCGTACGCGACCCGCGTGCGCGCCGGCTCAAGCTCAGCGTGGACGAACGCGGCGCGCGGCTGACGATGCCGCTGCGGACCAGCCTGGTTGCCGGCGAACGCTTCCTGCACGACAACCGGCAGTGGCTGCAGCAGCAGCTGGCGCGCTTCGACGGCGACGGCCTGCTGGTGCCGCCGCTGGTCCTGCGCGAGCCCGGCGCCTTGCCGCTGCACGGGGCGCTGTTGCCGGTGCGCTGGCAGGACGGCCGTTTCACCCGGATCGAGGTGGATGCGGCGGGCGCCTGCATCCAGCTGCCGACGCGGGCCGGCGACGCCTCGCTGCGCCGCGTGCTGCGCGAGTTCTATGAGGCGCAGATGCGCGCCGACGTCGGGCGCTGGCTGCCGGCCTACCTGCCGGGGCTGCCGCGCGCGCCGGTGCGGTTGCGGCTGAAGGTGATGTCCTCGCAGTGGGGCTCGCTGGCGCCGGACGGCTCGATGGCGCTGGACCTGGCGCTGGCGTTGGCGCGTCCCTCGGCCTGCGAGTACGTGCTGGTCCACGAGCTGTGCCACCTGATGCAGGCCAACCATTCGCCGGCCTTCTGGGCCGAGGTCGAGGCGCGTTTTCCGCATTGGCGGCAGGAGCGCGACTATCTGCGCGAAGAAGGGCGCCGGCTCAAGGCGGCCCTGCGGCAGCTGCTCAGCCCCCCGTAGGAGCGGCTTCAGCCGCGATGGGGCTCTACCGGTAAAGCCCCATCGCGGCTGAAGCCGCTCCTACGATAAAGAGTGGCATCGGCGGGAATGCTTGCCTGGTGCTACAGGAAGAGGACGAAGCCGCGGATCAAGGCCGCTACCGCGTCGGGCTGGTCCATGTACAAGACGCTATGGTTATGGCGCAGCAGCGCGGCGTTCGCGAGGCAGGCCGCCGGTTCAATGCGGCCATGCGGCAACTGTTCCGCAAACGGTAGGAGCGGCTTCAGCCGCGAGAAGCCTTCCCGGTAAAGCCCCATCGCGGCTGAAGCCGCTCCTACGAAAAGAGTGGCATCGGCAGGGATGCTTGCCCGGTGTTACAGGGAGAGGATGAAGTCGCCAACCACGGCCGCCACCGCGTCGGGCTGGTCCATGTGCAGATGGTGGTGGCCTGGCAGGGTGTGCAGGCGGCCATGCGCCAGCAACGCCGCGCGCTGGCTGCGTTCCGGCTCAGGGAAGTACGCCTGCGCCGGCGTGGCGTAGATCACCTGCGCCGGGCATTGGATGGCGGCCAGTACGTCGCGCACCTGGTCCTCGGTCATGCGCACTGCCGTGGGCAGCATCAGCCGCGGATCGCTGCGCCAGCTCCAGCCGCCTTCGACCGGGCGCACGCCGCGTTCGACCAGCAGCCGTGCCGAGTCCTCGTCCAGCTGGTTGGCCAGCATGCGCGCGCGCACCGGCGCGGCGAGGTCGGCGAACACGCGCAGCTGCTTGTCGCCAAGCGTGGCCAGCGCCGCCACATGCGCGCGCAACCGGACGACGGTTTCCTCCGCCGGGGCGGCGAGTCCGCCGAGCGCCTCGATCGCGACCAGCGCGCGTACCCGCTGCGGCGCCACCGCGGCCACCAGGCTGGCGATGGCAGCGCCCATCGAATGGCCCAGCAGCACGCAGCGCTCCCAGCCCAGCGCATCCATGATCGCCAGCACCTGCACGATCGCCTGCGGCGTGGTGTAGGCCGCATCGGCGGGCAGGTGATCGCTCTGGCCATGGCCGGGCAGGTCGACCATCGCCCAGTCCAGGTCCGGCAGCCGCGCCGCCAGCGGGACGAAGCTGGCGGCGTTGTCGAGCCAGCCGTGCAGGGCCAGCACCGGCATGCCGCCGGCCGTGCCGGTGCGGAGCCCGGCCACGCGCAGTCCGCCGGCATTCAGTGCGAACGGCGTGGTCATGCCGTCTGCGCGGTCGCCAGCGCGGCCAGCGCGCGGGCGTGGGCGGGCGTGTCGTTCAGGCAGGGGATGTAGCGCATGGCGGCGCCGCGTTCGGCGACGGTGGCGGTGAAGCCCATCGCCACTTCCTCCAGCGTTTCCAGGCAGTCGGTGGCGAAGCCGGGGCAGACCACGTCGAGCGTCTTCGCCCCGCCTTCGGCCAGCGCCCACAGTGTGGGCTCGGCATAGGGCTGCAGCCAGCGCTCGCGGCCGAAGCGCGACTGGTAGGCCAGCTGCCAGTCGCCCTCGCCCAGTTCGAGGGCGGTGGCGATGGCGCGCGCACTGGCCTCGCAGCGCTGCGGATAGGGGTCGCCGGCGTCGGCCAGCCGTTGCGGGATGCCATGGAAGGAGAACACCAGCCGGTCGCCACGGCCGTGCCGCTGCCAGTAGTCGCGGATCGAATCGGCCACCGCCGCCACCCACCGCGGGTCGTCGGCGTAATCGCGGACGAGGCGAACGTCCACGTCGCGGTGGCGCGCCTGCCACTGCTGCACCTGGTCCTCGACCGAGGCGGTGGTGGTGGTCGAATACTGCGGGTACAGCGGCAGCACCACGATGCGCGTGGTACCCGCCGCGGCCAGCGCGTCTAGCGCGGGCAGCAACGCCGGCTGGCCGTAGCGCATGGCCTCGCGCACCTGCCAGTGCGGCAGTTCGATGGCGAGGTTCGCCGCCAGGCGACGGGTGTACACCGCCAGCGGGGAGCCCTCGGGCAGCCAGACCTGCGCGTACTTGTGCGCCGAGCGGCCGCCGCGCAGCGGCAGGATCAGCCCGTACAGCAGCGGCTTCCACAACAGCGGAGGAATCGAGACCACGCGCGGGTCGCCGAGGAACTCGGCCAGGTAGCGACGCACCGCCGCGGCGGTGGGTGTCTCGGGCGTGCCTAGGTTGACCGCGAGCAGCGCGGTGGTGGGTGCGTCGGACATTCGCGCATTGTCGCAGAAGCAGGAAACGCGGTAGGGGTCGCGGAACGAAAAAGCCGCCCGCCGCGGCTGCCGCTTTCCACCGGCAGCGGAAGAAACGGCGCGGGCCTGCTCCCCGCCTTCGCGCCGGGTTCGGGGAGCGGGATGTCCCGCCCCCTGCTTGCGCCCCGCCGCGCTTTTCCCGGGCGCGGCCGCGCCGCCATTCCGCTCACTCCCGATTCATCGCCGTGCTTCCAATCTCCATCGCTTGCCGTATCTTTCCGTGCATCGACCTGTGGAGTCCGCCATGCGCCGCCTGCCGTACATCGCTCTGCTGCTGTCCGCCAGCCTGTTGTCCGCCACCGCCGTGGCCGGCCCGCAGGAGGACCAGCGCGCCCGCAACGCCGTGCGCGTGCTGGGCGAAATCCAGGAGATTCCCGAGCAGGCGATCCCGGACAAGCTGCTCGACGAGGGCCGCGCGATCATCGTCATTCCCGACACCATCAAGGCCGGCCTGGTGCTCGGCGGGCGCCGCGGCCATGGCCTGATGTCGGTCAAGACCGCCGACGGCAGCTGGTCCAACCCGGTGTTCGTCAAGCTCACCGGCGGCAGCATCGGTTTCCAGGCCGGCGTGCAGTCCTCCGACGTGATCCTGGTGTTCCGCAACAACCGCAGCCTGGACAACATCGTCAACGGCAAGTTCACCCTGGGCGCCGATGCCGGCGTGGCCGCCGGCCCGGTCGGGCGCAGCGCCGCCGCCGCCACCGACGGCCAGCTCAAGGCCGAGATATGGTCGTGGTCGCGCGCGCGCGGCCTGTTCGCCGGCGTGGCGCTGGATGGCGCGGTGCTGTCCATCGACGATGCCGCCAACCTCGACGCCTACGGCCAGGGCACCACGCCGCGCATGATCCTCGAAGGCCGCCTGAATGCGGCGCCTTCCAGCGACGTGGTCGCCTTCCGCGACCGCCTGGAAGAGTCCACCTACGCCGCGCGCGAGAAGCGCGGCACCCAGGGCGCCGCCGCGCCGGTAGCGTCGTCGGCGCCGCGCGCGCAGCCGGTCGCCGTGTCGGGCAATGCGCAGCAGGGCAGCGAGGCCACCACCCAGCCGCTGCAGCCGGCCACCACCGAGCCCGCGCCGCAGCAGGGTTTCCAGCCGGTGTCCGAAGGCGAGATCCGCACCGAGTCGCTGGACGGCGGCAACTGACCTTCGGCAGGGGCGTCCGGCAGGGCCGGGTGCGTTATGCTCAACGGCCTCCACACCGAATAACGCGAGCGGATCATGGGCAGTTTCAGCATCTGGCATTGGTTGATCGTGCTGGTCATCGTCGTGCTGGTGTTCGGCACCAAGCGGCTGACGAGCGGCGCCAAGGATCTGGGCAGCGCGGTCAAGGAATTCAAGAAGGGCATGCGCGAGGAAGACACCCCGCCGGCGCGCCTGAACGACGAATCGCGCGAACGCGAATCCAGCCGCGACACGCAGGCCGAGCGCGACCGCGAAACGCGCTGAACCGAAGGTTCCAGGCGTGTTCGATATCGGCTTTGGCGAACTGCTGCTGATCGCGGTGGTGGCGCTGGTGGTGCTGGGCCCGGAACGGCTGCCCAAGGCGGCGCGCTTTGCCGGGCTGTGGGTGCGCCGTGCGCGCAACCAGTGGGATTCGGTCAAGCAGGAACTGGAGCGCGAGCTGCAGGCCGAGGAGCTCCAGCGCAACCTGCGCAGCGTGCGCCAGTCGGTGCAGCAGGCCGAACGCGGACTGCAGGAAGGCGCCACGCAGCTGCACGGCGAAGTCGACGCGCTGCGTCGCGAGGTCGATGCGCCCGCCGCATCCGCGCAGCCTGCCGTCGATGCCGCCAAGGACGCTCAGGCCGGCTCCCTGCCGGCGCCCGTCGCCGGGGCGCATGAAGCGGACGCGCAGGCAACGACGGAGATAGCCGGGCCGCCGGAACAGCGGGAGCGCGCGCCATGAGCGACGAGTTCTCCGAGAGCCCGCTGATCGAACACCTGATCGAACTGCGCGCGCGGCTGGTGCGCGGCCTGCTCGGACTGGGCGTGGTGCTGCTGGCGCTGCTGCCGTTCTCGCGCGCCCTGTACAGCCACCTCGCCACCCCGCTGATCTCGCAGCTGCCCGCCGGGCAGTCGATGATCGCGACCAATCCGGCCGGCGCGTTCTTCGCACCGCTCAAGCTGACCTTCTTCACTGCCGTGTTCATCGCCGTGCCCTGGCTGCTGTACCAGGCCTGGGCGTTCGTGGCGCCGGGCCTGTATGCGCGCGAGAAGCGCCTGGCCCTGCCGCTGCTGGGATCGGCCGTGGCGCTGTTCTACATCGGCTGCGCGTTCGCCTATTTCCTGGTGCTGCCGGCGGTGTTCCATTTCCTGACCACCTTCCGCCCGGACGTCATCGCGATCACCCCGGACGCCAGCGCCTACCTGGATTTCGTGCTGGCGATCTTCTTCGCCTTCGGCGCCAGCTTCGAGCTGCCGGTGGCGATGGTGATCCTGGTGCTGCTGGGCTGGGTGACGCCACAGCAGCTGCGCGAGGGGCGCGGCTACGCCATCGTCGGCATCTTCGTGCTGGCGGCGGTGCTGACCCCGCCGGACGTGGTCTCGCAGCTGATGCTGGCGATCCCGATGTGCGTGCTCTACGAACTGGGCATCCACGCCGCGCGCTGGCTGATGCCGCGCAAGCAGGCGGTATCGGAGCCGTAGGCGGGACCTGCCCAGCCCGGGGTTTTCCGGTAGTTACCTGCGCGGGGCGGCTTCTGCCGCCCGCGGGACGACTCAGGCTTCGAAGACGTGCGTGTCGAGCGCCGGCGGCACCGCGCCGGCCGGGCCGAGCATCTGCTTCCAGGCCGCGTACACCGCGCCGGCGAACACCGGCATCAGCACCGCCATCAGCAGCAGCTGCGCCACCGCCATGGCCACGGTCTGACCGGCGATCAGGCCGACGATGACCGCCAGGATCATCACCGCGAAATAGATCGCGAAGATGGCGATGAAGGCCAGCACGAAGAACACCAGCATCGCCGGCAGGTTGCGCAGGCTCGAACGCAGGCTGCGGCGCAGTGCGTGCCAGCCGCCGACGCGCTGGAACATCACCTGCGGCGGCATCACGAACAGCGCCAGGGTGAGCGCGGCGAAGGCGGCCAGCATCAGCAGCAGCCACAGCAGGATGCGGCCGGCCGGCAGCGTCGCCACCAGCGCCTCGATCTGCGCCGGGTCCGGCTGCGCGCCGGACTGGCTCAGTTCGTTGAGGCGCAGCATCACCTCGGACAACCGCTGCAGGCCGTCGGTGCCGACCAGCACCAGCAGCAGCGTGCCCAGCACCAGCGCGGCCACCAGCTGCGGCAGCAGGGCCACCAGCAGGTGCGGCGCGCGGCCTTCGCGCACGCCTTCGAGCAGGTGCGACGGGCGCGCCTGGCGGTTCTGGTCGACTTCGCGCACGGCCCACAGCAGGCCGCCCATGAACAGCGGGCCGGCCAGCAGCAGCAGCAACTGCACCAGCGTGCCCAGCGCCGGCACCAGCAGGGACAGCGACAGCACCAGCGAGGTGCCTACGCCCCACAGGATGCCCAGCGAGCCCAGCGCCAGCGGCGCGCGCTTGAGCAGGCCGAAGCCGACCAGCAGCCATTCCGCGCCGGCGGAGGCCGGCACCTTGCGAATATCGCCCATTGCAGTTCCGAAAAGGGGAGGGCGCCGGCGACAGGCCGGCGCTGGGCGGATTATCGCCCGAAACCCCGTCCGGATTTATGAGGAACAAGTAACGGTGCGGCGGTGGCGCGGGGAGACTGTTTCGGGCTGCCGCCTTGCCGGGCACCCGCGTGGCGTCCCCGGCCGGCGGTACCCGGCAAGGATCGTGCTGGCAGTCGTGGCCGGCCTTCGATCCACCGGGGAAGCGCCAGCCGGGTCGTCGCGACGCCGCCGGCCGGTACCCCGCGCGGCGAGGCCCTGTGGGCAGGAACACGCACCGGTCGCAGTCTTAGGCCCGGCGATGCGAATCCGAACCGGCGCGCGGCCGGCGCAGAGCCGCTTGCAGCCAGTGCCCTGTTCAAGCAGCCAGTGCCCTGTTCAACGCGACGCAACCCGGTAGACCGCACATGACCGGCAAGCGGGATGTCGGCGACAGGCGGAAGGCTGGCGAAGATCGGCGCCGCAGCTGCCCGCCGGCAGCGACTTCGATCCCGACGCCCCCGTCATGTTGAGCCCGGCCAACCGGCCACGCGGGCCGTATCGGCAACGTCGCGACAACATCGCAGGCGATGGATCAGGGCCGTTCCAGCAGCGCGTCGGCGGGATGCCCGGCTACCGCCCTCAATGCACCTCGCGCCGCACGTGCCGCACGAAGCGGCGCAGCAGCTGGCGGGCCAGGGGGGCGGCGCTGACGTCGCGGGCCAGGCTGCGGGCGCAGCCGCCGTGGCGGGCGATGCAGTCGGCGCGGGCGCGCACGTAGCCGCGCATGTGATGGGTGGCGAATTCGGGGTGGAACTGCAGGCCCCAGGCCCGCTCCCCCCAGCGGAAGGCGTGGCAGTTGTCCTGCACCGAGCGCGCCAGCACGGTGGCGCCTTCCGGCGCGCGCAGCACGGTCTGCAGGTGGGTGGCGTGGGCCGGGAAACTGGCCGGCAGGCCGGCGAACAGCGGATCGGTGGCGGCGGGTTCGGCCAGCTCCAGGCGGATCGTGCCGGATTCACGGCCGGCCGGGTTGTAGTCCACCTGCCCGCCCAGCGCGTGCGCCAGCAGCTGGTGGCCGTAGCAGATGCCCAGCAGCGGCATGCCGCCGTGGGCGGCTTCGCGCAGCCAGTCGGCGCTGCGTTCGCTCCAGTCGGCGCGGTCGGTGACGAAGGCGGCCGAGCCGGTGACGATCGTGGCGGCGAAGCCGTGGCGTTCGGGCAGGCGTTCGCCGCGCTCGACGTTGACCACCACGGTCTCGGCTTCCTCCAGCCCCGCGGCGACGCGGATCCAGTGCGGGAAACGGCCGTAGCGGCGCAGGGTCGGGAACGGTTGCCCGGTTTCGACGATCAGGAACGGCTGGGACTTCATTCCGCGGGAGGCAGTACTGAAAGGACTTCCTCGATTGTAGTCAGCCCCTGCGCCACCTTTTCAAGCCCGGTGCGGCGCAGGGTTCGCAGCCCTTCGGCGCGTGCGGCGCGGCTGAAACCGGCCAGATCCATGTCGCGCGCGATCAGCGCGCGCAGCCGCGGAGCCAATGGCAGCAGCTCATACAGGCCGATCCGGCCCATGTAGCCGGTGCGCCGGCACTCCAGGCAACCGACCGGCGCACAGGCGTGGATGGCATCAGGTAATGCCTCATCGCCATCACGCAGCGGCGCCCATTCCTCGTCGTCGAGCACGTCGGCGCGCTTGCAGTGCGGGCACAGGGTGCGCACCAGCCGCTGCGCCAGCACGCCGTTGACGGTGGAGGCGATCAGGTAGTGCGGGATGCCCAGGTCGAGCAGGCGGGTGATGGCCGAGGGCGCGTCGTTGGTGTGCAGGGTGGACAGCACCAGGTGGCCGGTCAGCGCCGCCTGCACCGCCATCTGCGCGGTCTCCAGGTCGCGGATCTCGCCGATCATGATGATGTCCGGATCCTGCCGCAGCAGGGTGCGCACGCCGCTGGCGAAGTCCAGGTCGATGTTGGCCTGCACCTGCATCTGGTTGAACTCCGGCGCGATCATCTCGATCGGGTCCTCCACCGTGCACACGTTCACGTCCGGCGTGGCCAGCCGCTTGAGCGTGGAATACAGGGTGGTGGTCTTGCCCGAACCGGTGGGGCCGGTGACCAGCACGATGCCGTGCGGGCGCGACACCAGTTCGTTCCAGCCGGCCGCTTCCTCCGGGCTGAAGCCGAGCTGCTCGATGCTCTTGAACGCCGCGTCCGGGTCGAAGATGCGCATCACGCACTTCTCGCCGAACGCGGTGGGCATGGTCGACAGGCGCATCTCGACCTCGCGCCCGCCCGGCGAGCGGGTCTTGATGCGGCCGTCCTGCGGCCGCCGGCGCTCGGCCAGGTCCATGCGCCCGAGCACCTTGATGCGGCTGACCACGGCGGTCATCACCGCCGGCGGCAGCTCGAACACCTTGTGCAGCACGCCGTCGATGCGGAACCGCACCCGGCCCATGTCGCGGCGCGGTTCCAGGTGGATGTCGCTGGCGCGCTGCTCGTAGGCGTACTGCAGCAGCCAGTCGACGATGCTGACCACATGGTGGTCGTCGGCGTTGACGTCGCCGGCGCGGCCCAGTTCCACCAGCTGCTCGAAGCTGGGCAGGCTGCCGCCGTCGCTGCGCGCGTCGCCGCGGGCGCCCCGCACCGAGCGGGTGACGCCGAAGAACTCCATCGAATAGCGGTGCAGGTCCAGCGGGTTGACCAGCACGATCTCGATCCGGCGCCGGGTCAGGTGCTGCAGGTCGGGTATCCAGTCGCGTGCCATCGGCTCGCTGGTGGCCACCAGCACGCGTTCGCCGTCCATCGCCAGCGGCAGGATGCGATGGCGCCGCGCATAGGCATGCGAGACCACGGCGGTGGCATTGGCCACGTCCACCCGGGTCGGGTCGATGCGCAGGTGGCGGACGCCCGTGCGGGCGGCCAGCCATTCGGTCAGCCGTTCCAGCCCGAGCTCGCCGGACGCCGGCGGCGCGGCGGCCAGCTTGAGGTTGGCCAGCAGCACCAGCGGGTGCACCTCGCTGGCGTTGCGCGCGCCCTGCGCCGAGAAACGGATGCGCTCCTGGTCGTGCGCGGCCACCAGGCCGTCGCCGAGCAGGGCGGCGGCGATATTGGAAAACTGCAGCCGGCCGGGGGCGATGGCCATCGGCGGCGGCGGGGTCGGAGGGCTCTGCGCGGCCTGCTGTTCCACCTGAAACTCCTTGCTGGCGCGGCCGCCGCGCGGTCGCTCGCTATACTAGCGCACCCATCCGTACGGCCCAGGCAGCATGTCCGCGACTCCCACCGTTCCGATCACTTTCCAGGGCCTGATCCAGACCCTCAACGACTACTGGGCGAAGCAGGGCTGCGTGCTGATCCAGCCGCTGGACCTGGAAGTGGGCGCCGGCACCTTCCACCCGGCCACCTTCCTGCGCTCGATCGGCCCGGAAAGCTGGAACGCCGCCTACGTGCAGCCCAGCCGCCGTCCCACCGACGGCCGCTACGGCGAGAACCCCAACCGCCTGCAGCGCTACTACCAGTACCAGGTGGCGATGAAGCCCAGCCCGGACAACATCCAGCAGCTGTACCTGGATTCGCTCAAGGCGCTGGGCATCGATCCGCTGGTGCACGACCTGCGCTTCGTCGAGGACAACTGGGAATCGCCGACCCTCGGCGCCTGGGGCCTGGGCTGGGAAGTCTGGCTCAACGGCATGGAAGTCACCCAGTTCACCTACTTCCAGCAGGCCGGCGGCCTGGAGTGCCGCCCGGTGCTGGGCGAGATCACCTACGGCCTGGAGCGGCTGTGCATGTACCTGCAGAACTGCGACAACGTCTACGACCTGGTGTGGACCTACGGCCCGGACGGCACCCCGGTCAGCTACGGCGACGTCTACCACCAGAACGAGGTGGAGCAGAGCACCTACAACTTCGAGCATGCCGACGTGGAGGAGATGTTCCACCGCTTCGACGCCTGCGAGAAGGAAGCGCAGAAGCTGGTCGAGGCCGGCCTGCCGCTGCCGGCCTATGAGCAGGTCTGCAAGGCTTCGCATTCGTTCAATCTGCTCGACGCCCGCCGCGCCATTTCGGTGACCGAGCGCCAGCGCTACATCCTGCGCGTGCGCGCGCTGGCGCAGGCGGTGGCCAGGCTGTACGAGGCCAAGCGCCTGGAAGCGGTGGCCGCCAAGGAGGTGCAGGCATGAGCATGCAGCCGCTGCTGATCGAACTGGGCGTGGAAGAGCTGCCGGTCAAGGCGCTGCCGGGCCTGGCGCAGGCGTTCTTCGATGGCGTAATCGACGGGCTGGCCAAGCGCGGCATCGCCTTCGAGCGCGACGACGCCAAGCCGCTGTCCACCCCGCGCCGCCTGGCCGTGCTGCTGCCGGGCGTGGAAACCGAACAGCCCGAGCAGCACTCGGAAGTGTTCGGCCCGTATCTCAACATCGCGCTGGACGCCAACGGCGAGCCGACCAAGGCGCTGCAGGGCTTCGCCGCCAAGGCCGGCATCGACTGGACCGCGCTGGAGCGCACCACCGACGCCAAGGGCGAGCGTTTCGTGCTGCGTTCGGTGACCCCGGGCGCGAAGACCGCCACGCTGCTGCCGGAGATCGTGCGCGAGGCCATCGCCGCGATGCCGATCCCCAAGCCGATGCGCTGGGGCGCGCACGAGTACGCTTTCGCCCGCCCGGTGCACTGGCTGGTGCTGCTGCACGGCAACGACGTGGTCGATGCCGGGCTGCTCGGCCTGAAGTCCGACCGCTTCAGCCGCGGCCACCGCTTCATGGCCGACAAGCAGGTATGGCTGAGCACCCCGAACGACTATGTCGATTCGCTGAAGGCCGCCAACGTGCTGGTCGACCCGGACGCGCGCCGCGAGCGCATCGTGCACGAGGTCAACGCCGCCGCCGCGCAGGCCGGTGGCGTGGCGCGCATCACCGACGACAACCTGGAGCAGGTGGTCAACCTGGTCGAATGGCCGTCGGCGGTGCTGTGCGGCTTCGAGCGCGAGTTCCTGGCGGTGCCGCAGGAAGCGCTGATCGAGACGATGGAGATCAACCAGAAGTTCTTCCCGGTGCTGGATGCGGCGGGCAAGCTCACCGAGAAGTTCATCGGCATCGCCAACATCGAATCGAAAGACGTGGCAGAAGTCGCCAAGGGCTACGAGCGCGTGATCCGCCCGCGTTTCAGTGATGCCAAGTTCTTCTTCGACGAGGACCTCAAGCAGGGCCTGGCGGCGATGGGCGACGGACTGAAGACCGTCACCTACCAGGCCAGGCTGGGCAGCATCGCCGACAAGGTGCAGCGCGTCAGCGCGCTGGCGCAGGCCATCGCGCCGCAGGTCGGTGCCGACCCGGCGCAGGCCAGGCGCGCCGCCGAACTGGCCAAGAACGACCTGCAGTCGCGCATGGTGGGCGAGTTCCCCGAGCTGCAGGGTATCGCCGGCCGCCACTACGCCGTGGCCGGCGGCGAATCGCCCGCCGTCGCGCTGGCCATCGACGAGGCCTACCAGCCGCGCTTCGCGGCCGACGACATCGCGCTGTCGCCGCTGGGCAAGGTGCTGGCGATCGCCGAACGCCTGGACACGCTGGCGGGTGGTTTCGCCGCGGGCCTCAAGCCGACCGGCAACAAGGATCCGTTCGCGCTGCGCCGCAATGCGCTGGGGTTGGCGCGCACGATCATCGAGTCGGGTTTCGACCTGGATCTGCCGGCGCTGCTGCATACGGCGGGTGAGGGCGTGATGCTTTCTATGTCCGAGGTTGCGCTGAGAGAAAAGTCACGCGCCAGCGATGAGGCGAAGAGCAAGGGCATAGAAGTCCCGGCATCGCATGCCAATGCTCGTTCGCTCGCAGCGACCCAGCATACGGAACTCTACGACTTCATCATCGACCGCCTGCGCGGCTACTACGCCGACAAGGGCGTGCCCGCCACCCACTTCAACGCCGTGGCCGAACTGACGCCGGCCTCGCTGTACGACTTCGACCGCCGTATCGACGCCATCGGCACCTTCGCCCAGCTGCCGGAGGCTGAGGCGCTGGCGGCGGCCAACAAGCGCATCCGCAACATCCTGCGCAAGACCGAAGGCGACATCCCGGGCGCCATCGATCCGGCGCTGCTGCGCGAGCCGGCCGAGAGCGAGCTGGCCGAGGCCGTGGCCGCGGCCATCGACGACACCGGCGCGGCGCTGGCGCAGAAGGACTACGTCAGCGTGCTGGGCCGCCTCGCGCGCCTGCGTCCGCAGGTCGATGCGTTCTTCGACGGCGTCATGGTCAACGCCGAGGACCCGGCCCTGCGCGGCAATCGCCTCGCGCTGCTGCGCACCCTGGGCGACCGCCTGGGCAGCGTCGCCGCGATCGAGCATCTGTCCGGCTGAGGCATGGACGCGGCCGCCTCCTGGCAGTCCGCGCAGGCCGCCCTGGCCCGGCGCGACATGCCGGAGGCGCGCCGGCACCTGCTGGCGGTGCTGGAACGGCACCCCGCGCATGCCTACGCGCGGGTGATGCTGGCCGGCACGGTGCTGGCGCAGGGGCGTCTGCGCGAAGCCGTGCAGCAGCTGCAGCAGGCCGCGGCGCAGGAATACGACGATCCGGCGCTGTTGCTGCGGGTGGCGCAGGCGTTGCTGCGGGTGGGCGACAGCGAAGGCGTGGCGACGCTGATGCGCCAGGCCTGCGTGGCGCGCTGCGATGAGGCGTCCACCCTGGCGGCGCTGGCCCACGTGCTGCAGTCGCTGGGCCTGCATGCCGATGCGCTGCGGCTGATGCGGCGCGCCGCGGCGGCCGGGTTCGACAACGCCGATTTCCACTACTTCCTCGGCGTGCAGCTGCAGTTCAACGGCGAACTGGATGCGGCTGGGCAGGCGCTGGCGCGCTGCCTGGAACTGCGCCCCGGCCATGGCCGCGCCGCGCTGACGCGTGCGCGCCTGCGCCGCTGGGAGGCCGGCGACCACCATGTCGACGCGCTGCGCCGGCAGCTGCAGGCCGCCGGCGCCGACAGCGAGGACGGCGCGGCGCTGTGGTTCGCGCTGTACAAGGAACTGGAGGACCTCGGCGACCTGGACGGCGCCTGGGACGCGCTGCGCCAGGGCAATGCAACGATGTGGCGGCGGCTGCGCCACGACCGGCTGGCCGACCAGGCCCAGCACGCCGCCATGGCGCGGCTGGCGGCGGACGGGGCCTTCGCCGCGGCCGACGGCGTCGAGGACGACGGCGGCGCGCAGCCGCTCTTCATCGTCGGCATGCCGCGCTCGGGCACCACGGTGCTGGAGCGCATGCTCGGCAACCATTCGCAGGTGGCGTCGGCCGGCGAACTGGGCGATTTCGCCCAGCAGCTGCGCTGGGCCGCCGACCAGGCCGGACGCGCGCTGCTGGATCCGCCGCTGCTGCGGGCGCTGGCGTCGCTGGACTACCGGAGCATCGGCCAGGGCTATCTACGCCAGGTGCGCTGGCGGCTGCAGGGGCAACGCCGCTTCATCGACAAGCTGCCGCCCAACTACCTGCTGGCCGGGCCCATCGCCCGCGCGCTGCCGCAGGCGCTGATCGTGCATGTCCGGCGCGACCCGATGGCGGTGTGCTTCTCCAACTACCGGGCGATGTTCGGCGACTCCTACGGCTACAGCTACGACGTCGATGCCCTTGCCGCGCACCACCACGCCTATGCGGAACTGATGCGCGCCTGGCAGCGGCACCTGCCCGGGCGGGTGCTCGAGATCGACTACGAAGCGATGGTGCGCGACCCCGAGGCGGCGCTGGGGCAGGTGCTGCGCCGCTGCGGCCTGGCGCCCGAGCAAGGCGCCAGCGACCTGACCCGCAACGCCGCGGCCACGGCGACCCTGAGCAGCGTGCAGGTACGCGAGCCGGTGCACGCGCGCAATGTCGAGGAATGGCGGCGCTACGCCGAACGGCTCGCACCGCTGCGCGAACGCCTGCAGGCGGCCGGATGAAACAGGGGCGGCCGTGGCCGCCCCCGTTCCCTCCCCTGGCCGCGCGGGCTACGGGTTGCGCCCGAAACGCCAGTTCACTTCCAGCATGTAGGAGCGGCCGTAGCCGTTGTAGTTGAAGATGTTGTAGTACGGATAGCTGGTGTAGGTGCGGTCGCGCGGCGGCCGTTCGCCGGTCAGGTTGTTGGCGGTCAGGCTCAGCGAGACGTCGTCGGTCACCGCGTAGTCCAGGGTCAGGTTGAAGGTGGTCCACGCCTTGACCTTGCCGGCGTCGTCGGCCGCGTATCCCTCGGTGCTGTCCTGCGCGGCGAAGTTCGGCGTGCGCCCGTAGCGGATGCCGTACAGGGTGGTGGTCCAGTCGCCCATCTGCCAGCCCAGGGTGGCGCTGAAGATGTTCTTGAACTCCGAGGAGTAGTAGGGGTCGCGCAGCAGGTCGATCACCGGGTCCTCCGGGTACTGCTGGCTCTCGTGCTTGAGGGTGACGTTGTAGCGCGCGCCCAGCATGAAGCTGCCCCACGCATCGGTGGCCCAGCGGTAGTCCATGTTGGCGGTGATGCCGCTGACGTCCTCCTTGGCGACGTTGATCGGGTTCACCGCCACCGTGTTGATCTGGTTCGGCTGCGGTGCATTGGCGCCGGCGCGGCCGATGCGCTGCAGGGCATCGACGCAGGTGGGCGAGCCGGCGTCCAGCTGGCCCTGGCGGCAGGCCGACTCGTTGCGCAGCAGCATGTCCAGGTCGAGGTCGGCGACCTTGTTGTCGATCTTGATGCGGTAGTAGTCGGCGCTGACCGTGAAGCGCGCGCTGGGCGACCACACCACGCCGCCGCCCCACGACTTGGCGGTGATCGACTTCAGGTCGGGGTTGCCCGCACGCGAGCCGCGCACCTGTTCGTCGTTGTAGGAGCACTGGCTGATCGGCACGCCGGGCTCTTCGGTGGCGCAGCGGTAGTAGTCGGGCACGAAGGTGTAGAAACCGCTGTCGCCGGCGAACACGTAGGCCATGTCCGGCGACTTGAACGCGGTGGCGTAGTTGGCGCGGAACAGCAGCGAATCCAGCGGGCGGAACTCCAGCGCTCCCTTCCACGTCGCGCGCGAATCGCTGCCGCCGCCCTTGTTCTTGTAGTCGTCGTAGCGCCCGGACAGGCTGGCGGTGAGCAGGCTGAAGATCGGCACGCGCAGTTCCACCGCCGCGGCCCAGTTGTCGCGCTTGCCCGATCCCTGGGTGCCGCTCAGGCCCCAGAACTCGTCGCCGACCACGCGCGGGTCGGTGGGGTTGCTCCAGGACTGCTGGCCGGCCTGCAGCACGCCGGCGAAGCCGACGTCGCCGGCCGGCAGCGAGAACAGCGAGGTATTGGTGAACTGCAGGTTGACGTTCTGCGTCCAGGTCTTGGACTTGGTGCGGATCTCGCCCTGGAAGCTGCGGTACTGCTCGGGCGTCAGCGGCTGGTAGAAGCCGGCGTCGTCGGGCTCGTAGATCGGGTAGCCGTAATAGTCGCCCAGCTGTGGCCCGAGGAAATGCTCGCGGAAGAAGTCCTCCATCCTGTCCTTCAGCGGCCACCACTGGCGACTGTCGATGTGGTACTCCGAGCGCGCGTAGTAGGCGTTGTAGTCCCAGTTGGACTGGCCCACCAAGCCCTTGATGCCCACCGCGACGTTGTAGGAATCGGCGGTCTGGCGTTCGTTGTTGAAGTCGCGGTCGCCGGTCTCCTCGGGCGAGAAGATGCGCTGGTAACTCTCCAGGTCGCCGGTGAGGTTGTTGAAGATGTAGCCGCTGGTGTCGATCGAGGGCTGCCAGAAGCGCGATCCGGAGTTGCTCTCGTTCTTGGTGCGGTTGAGCAGCACGGTGGCGTAGACATCGGTGCTGTCGTTGAGCGCGTAGTTCAGGTTGGCGTAGCCCGACGCGCTGCGCTCCTTGTTGAGGATGGTCGAATACCCCGGCTCGTAGCGGCTGCCGCAGTAGTTGCCGCGGCCGGGGCGGGTGTCGTACATGGTGGTGCCGCCGAACAGGCCGGCCAGCGGCGCGCAGGCCGCCTCGCCGGGGTCGATGTAGGCGCCGCTGCTGCCGTTGTGCACGAACGTGCGGCTGCCGTAGCGGGCGGCGACATCGGGGTTGTCGTTGGTGGAATCGAAGTCCTTGCGGTTGAAGCCGTAGATCGGGTCCTGGTTGCTCAGTTGCAGGCCGGCGGTCAGGTCCAGCGTGTCCCAGCTGCGGCCGCTGGTCAGCTGGAAGCGCTGGTTGCCGCCGCCGCCGCCGTCGTAGCTGCCCATGCGGAAGCTCATCTGGGTGCCGTCCAGCTGCTTCTTCAGGATGATGTTGACCACGCCGGCGATGGCGCTGGAGCCGTAGATGGACGACTGGTTGCCGGGTGCGATGTCGATGCGCTCGACCATCGCGGTGGGGATGCTGGCCAGGTCGACGAAATTGCTCTGGCCGTTGTAGAGCAGCGGGTAGTCGGCCATGGGGCGGCCGTCGATCAGCACCAGGGTGAAGCCCGGGTCCAGGCCGAGCAGGCTGATCGGCTTGGCGCCGGGGGTGAAGCCGCCGGAAAACTGGCTGTCCTGCACGGCGCCGGTGGCCAGCGGCTGCGAGCGCAGCACCTCGTACACGTCCTTGAAGCCCTGCTTCTGGATGTCCTGGGCGGTGATCGAAGTGATCGGCGTGGCGGTCTCAACCTGGACCTGCGGGATCAGCGAGCCGGTCACGGTGATGCGGTCGAGGGTCTCTACGTTCTTCCTGGCGCCGGCGTCCTCGGACTGGGCGAAGGACAGCGGGGAATAGGCGGTGATGGCCGCGCAGATGGCGGCGCTCAGCAACTGGCGTTTCATGGGATGGATTCCTGGCTCGCGGCGGGTGGACGACGGAACCCAGTCGGACCGGACGCTCTTCCAGGAGCGGATTCGTTCGCGGCCCTGCCGCAACGACGCATGCATGACCGGAGGGGCTGGATGCGTTCACGATAATTTAACCGTCCGGGTGAAACCGCCGTGATGATTCCGGCCTTCACGAGCGCCCGGTATGCTGTCGCGATGCTGCCCAAGAACCTCGCATTTCTCCTTTTTCTGGCCACGTTCGCCGCCGTTCCCTTCGCCCATGCCCGCGGCACGATCGAGAAGGTCCAGATCAAGGGGCTGGACAAGGGCGACGATGCCGCCATCATCGAGAACATCGAGGTTTCGCTGTCGCTGTACGACGCGATCGGCAAGGTGCAGGGCGAATCGCGGCTGGAGTACCTGCTGTCGCAGGCCGAGCGGCAGACCCGGCAGGCGCTGGAGCCGTTCGGCTACTACAACCCGACCATCAGCGTGGAGGCCCCGCGTGACGGCGACACGGTACGGGTGGTGATCCAGGTGGAGAAGGGCCAACCGGTGCGGGTGCGCCAGTCGGAGGTGGTCATCACCGGCCCGGCCGCGCGCGACCGCTACCTGCAGCAGGACCTGGAGGATTTCCAGCCGCGCGAGGGCGAGCCGTTCGACCACAGCACCTACGAGGCCAGCAAGGTCGTCATCACCCGGCGCCTGTCCGAGCGCGGCTACTTCGATGCCGATTTCACCCAGCGCAAGGTCGAGGTGACCCGCGCCGAGGACGCGGCCGACATCTTCCTGAGCTGGGACAGCGGCCGCCGCTACAACATGGGCCGCATCACCTTCAACCAGGACTATTTCCGCCCGGGCCTGTTCGACCCGCTGGTGTACTGGGAAGAGGGCAGCTACTGGCACGAGGGCAAGCTCGACCGCCTGCGCGAATCGCTGACCAAGCTGGACTACTTCAGCACCATCGACATCCAGCCGCACCCGGAGGACGCCTATGGCGACGGCGAGGTGCCGGTGGACGTCAGCCTCACCCTGGCCAAGCGCACCATCTACACCGCCGGCCTGAGCTACGGCAGCGAGAGCGGCGCGGGCGTGCGCGGCGGCGTGGAGCGGCGCTACGTCAACAGCCGCGGCCACAAGCTCAACACGCAGCTGGACTACGCGCAGAAGCGCAAGAGCCTGATCACCAGCTACCGCATCCCGGCGTTCCGCTGGCTCGATGGCTGGTACACCTTCGCCGCCAGCGCCTACGACGAGCAGACGCGCTACATCGACATGCGCAACTTCAAGCTGATCGGCAGCCGCAGCGGCGAGATCAACCAGCACTGGACCGCGATCGCCTCGGTCAACGCACTGCGCGAGCGCTGGCGCTACAGTTCCGGCGACCAGTTCACCGACGCGGTCTACCAGTACTCCACGCTGGTGTATCCGCAGCTGACCGCCGACTACCTGGACGTGGATGACAGGGCGTTCCCGCGCCGCGGTTTCAGCGGCAACGCCACGCTGCGCGGCGGCATCGAAGGCGTTGGTTCGGACACCAGCTTCGTCCAGGCCGACGCCACGCTGCGCTGGTACATGCCGCTGGGCGACAGCGACCGGCTGATCCTGCGCGGGCAGGCCGGCACCACCTGGACCAGCGACCTGGTGGCGATGCCGCCGAGCCTGCGCTACTTCGCCGGCGGCGACCGCTCGATCCGCGGCTACGCCTGGCGCGAGGTCGGGCCGCGCACGCCGCCGCCGGACAAATACGCGCTCGGCGCCAAGCACCTGGTGGTGGGCTCGGCCGAGTACGAGCACTACTTCGGCGGCGGCCCATGGGGCGCGGCGGTGTTCGTGGACACCGGCAGCGCCTTCGACAACAGCATCGACCTGCATACCGGCGTCGGCTTCGGCGTGCGCTGGAAATCGCCGGTGGGCCCGGTGCGCATCGACATCGCCCATGGCCTGAACCATCCCGACTCGCAGTTCCAGCTGTACCTGAACATCGGAGCCGACCTGTGAGCCGCCGCCCCGCCCCCGCCGCGTCCGCCGACCTGACGCCCGAGGAACGCGAAGCGCGCATCGCCGAACTGCGCGCGCGCCGCCGGGCGCGCATGCGCACGCTGGCGATCCGCAGCGGCATCGGCATCGGCGTGCTGGTGGTGCTGGCCGTGCTGGCGCTGTACTGGCTGCTGCAGACCGTGGCCGGCCGCGACGTACTGCTGGCGCAGGTGGTGGCGCGGCTGCCAGCCGATTCGTCGCTGACCTGGAGCAGGGTCGAAGGCCCGCTGGCCGGGCCGCTGGTGCTGCACGACCTGGATTTCCGTTACGGCGACATCCACTTCAGCGCCGCGCAGGCCTACCTGGACCCGGACATCCGCCCGCTGCTGGGGCGCAAGCTGCGCCTGGACCTGCTGCGGATCAGCGACGCGCAGCTGGAACTGGGGCCGCCGGAGGACAAGCCGTTCGAGCTGCGGCGCTGGCCCGACGTATTGCCGGCGATCGAACTGCCGCTGGCGCTGCAGGCCGACACCATCGAGGTCGACGGCCTGCGCATCGTCCAGCAGGACGCGCCGCCGATCGACATCACCCGCATCCGCGGCGGCATCGAGGCCGCCAACGGCGAGTTCCGTGCCACCCAGCTCAAGGTCGCCGGCAACCTCGGCGATTTCCGCATCGACGGCCACTACCTGCCGCGCGAGGACTACCGCACCGACCTCACCGTGCGCGCGCTTATGCCGGCGCGGCCGGGCCAGCCGCGGGCGCGGCTGGGGCTGGTCGCGCGTGGCGACCTGGCGCACATGGAAGTCGCGCTGGCCGGTTATGCGCCCAGGCCGCTGCATGCCAGCCTGGTGCTCGACGGCCGCACCGACCCGGTGTGGAACGTGGCCGCGCGCAGCGAGGAACTGGACCTGGGCCAGCTCGTGCCGGCGCAGTACCTGGCGCAGGCGCCCGCGCCGCTGGCGCTGGACTTCACCGCGCGCGGCCGCGGCGGCAACGCACGCCTGCAGGGCCGCGTGCGCCAGGGCGACCAGGAACTGGTGCTGGCGCCATCCAACGTCGCCATCGACAACCAGGTGCTGACCGTCTCGCCGCTGGTGGCCGAGGCCTTCGGCGGCAGCGTGCGCCTGCAGGGCAGCGCTGATTTCAGCGACACCCGGAATCCGGGTTTCCGCTTCGCGGTGGTGGCCAACCAGCTGACCTGGACGCCAGCGCCCGACCCGACCGCACCGGACACCACACCGGTGCCGATGCACCTGAAGGAGGCGCGCCTGGGCGTGGCCGGCAGCCTGAAGAACTGGGCGGCGGTCGGCAAGGCCGAGGTGGCGCGCGACGCGCAGGATGCCAGCCTCGATTTCGACGTGCGCGGCAGCGACCGGCAGGCGCGCATCGAGAAGCTCAAGGCGACCACGCCCGGCGGTTCGCTCGATCTCGCCGGATCGGCGGCGTGGGAACCGGCGCTGTCGTGGGACGTGGATGCGACGCTGGCCGGCTTCGATCCCGGCTATTTCCTGCCGGGCTGGGAGGGCAACCTGTCCGGCACGCTGGCCTCGACCGGCACGCAGCTGCCCTCGCCCGCCGGCACCGACGACCTGCGCCTGGACGCCACGCTCGACGTACCGCAGTTGCGCGGCCGCCTGCGCGGCCGCAGCGTGGATGCGCGCGCCAAGGTGGCCCTGCACGGCACCCAGGGCGAGGGCGACGTGCGCCTGGTGCTGGGTGGCAGCCATATCGAGGCCAGGGGCAAGGTCGGCGACCGCCTGGACGTGGACGCGACGCTGCAGCCGCTGCACCTGGCCGACCTGCTGCCCGGCGCCAGCGGCAGCCTGGCCGGCAGCGTGCAGGTACGGGGTACGCCGGCGCAGCCGGACATCGGCGCCGACCTGCGCGGCGACGGCCTGCAGTGGAACGACTGGAAGGCCGGGCAGGTCAGCATCAATGGCCGCCTGCCGTGGCGCGGCGACAACGGCTCCCTGCAGCTGCAGGCCAGCGCGGTGGAGGCGGGCATGCTGCTCGACCGCCTGCGCGTGGACGCGCGTGGCAGCCTGCAGGACCTGCGCGTGGACGCGGAGGCCCGCAACGACCTGGGCGCACTGGCGCTGGCCGGCAGCGTGCGCCAGGCCGGCCAGGCGTGGCGCGGCGAACTGGCGACGCTGCGGATGACGCCGGTCAAGGGCGCGCCCTGGCAGCTGCGGCAGCCGGCGGCGTTCGCCGTGCAGGGCCCGCGGTTCACCTTGGGCGCCACCTGCCTGGGATCGGAGACCGGCGGCGCGCTGTGCGTGGATGCCGACTGGCCGCGCGAAGGCGTGCGCCTGCGCGGCGACGCGCTGCCGCTGGCGCTGGTGCAGCCGTGGTTGCCGCCCAATGCCGGCCGGCGCATGTACCTGCGCGGCGAACTCACCGTCGACGGCCAGCTACGCCCGCGCGGCAAGGCCTGGGAAGGCAGCTTCAAGGTCGCCTCGCTGGAAGGCGGCATCCGCCTAGGCGACAACGCCCGCGGCGAACTGGTGCGCTACGACCATTTCTCCGTCAACGTGGACATGCAGCCCGGCGGCATCAACGGCTATCTGGGCGTCGGCTTCCAGGGCGACGGCTTCGTCGACGCCAAGATGCGCACCGGCTGGGAACCGAACGCCGCGCTCGACGGCGAGCTGTACCTGAACATGTCGCGGCTGTACTGGCTGGAGCTGTTCTCGCCCGACCTGGTGCGGCCCCAGGGACTCATCGAGGGTCACGTCAGCCTGCGCGGCACGCGCGCGCAGCCCTCGCTCGGCGGCGAGGCGACGCTCAGCAACTTCACCGGCGAGTTCCCGGCGCTGGGCCTGGCCCTGAGCGAGGGCAAGGGCAGCTTCACCGCCCAGCCCGACGGCTCGGCGCGCATCGCCGCGGAAGTGAAGACCGGCGGCGAAGGCGCGTTGAAGGTGCAGGGCGGGCTGTCCTGGTTCGGCGACGCGCAGCCGCTGCAGCTGCACATCGGCGGCGACAACGTGCTGGTCTCCAACACCAGCGAACTGCGCGTGGTCGCCAACCCCGACCTCGACTTCACCCTGGCCGGCACCGCCATGGAACTGCGCGGCAGCGTGCACGTGCCCGAGGCGGCGATCGACCTGGAACGGCTGGATCGCGGCACCTCTGTCTCCGAGGACGTGGTGGTGCTCGATCCGGTCGACCCGGAGGAATCGCGTTCCTCGCCACTGGACATGGACCTGGCGGTGAGCCTCGGCGACAAGGTGAAGATGAGCGGCTTCGGCCTGAAAGGCGCGCTGACCGGCAAGATGCAGGTGCGTGCGCGTCCCGGCCGCGAGATGACCGCCAACGGCGGGCTGGAGGTCAGCGGCCGCTACAAGGCCTACGGCCAGGACCTGACCATCACCCAGGGCCAGCTGCTGTGGAACCACGGCATCGTCTCCGACCCGCGCATCAACATCCGCGCCCAGCGCGGCATCGGCGAGGTCACCGCCGGCATCGTCGTCACCGGCCGCGCGCAGCAGCCGCGCGTGGACGTGTGGTCGGACCCGGCGATGTCGCAGTCCGAGGCGCTGTCCTACCTCGTGCTCGGCCGCAGCCTGAGCATGGCCAGCAGCGACCAGGCGCAGCAGGTCAATGCCGCCTCGGCGGCGCTGTCGGCCGGCAGCGGACTGCTCGCCGCGCAGGTCGGCGCCAAGCTCGGCCTGGACGACGCCGGCGTCAGCCAGTCGCGCGCGCTGGGCGGCGCTGTGCTCGGCGTGGGCAAGTTCATCACCCCCAAGCTCTACGTCGGCTACGGCGTATCGCTGATCGGCAGCGGCTCGGTGCTCACGCTGAAATACCTGCTGCGCCGCGGCTTCGACATCGAAGTCGAGTCCAGCACGGTGGAGAACCGCGGTTCGGTTAACTGGCGCAAGGAGAAATAGCGCCGGCCGGCGGCCGGCAACCTCGTATGTCCCGGACTCAGGGACTGCCGGTGGTTGCCACTGCCTGCCGGCGCCGTTACCGTCGGCCGCTGTTCTGTCTGATGGGATCGTTCGATGAAGCGCAAACCGCTTGCCGCCGCCATGGCGCTGGGCATGAGCCTGGCTGCCGCCGCCAATGCCAACGAGGGCATGTGGATGCCCACGCAGCTGCCTGGACTGGCGAAGACGCTGAAGGAAGCCGGTTTCAAGGGCGATCCGTCGGCGCTGGCCGACGTCACCGCGCCGCCGCTGAGCGCGGTGGTGCGGGTGGGTGGCGGCACCGGCGCGTTCGTTTCCGGCGACGGCCTGCTGCTGACCAATCACCACGTCGCCTACGGGGTGATCCAGTACAACGCCAGCAAGGAACACAACACCATCGATGAAGGTTTCATCGCGCAGGGCCGCGCCGACGAGCGCGCCGCCAACCCGGATTACCGGGTGCTGGTGACGGTGGGCTTCGACAAGGTCACCGACGACGTGCTGAAGGATGCGCGCGGCAAGACCGGCCGCGCCTATTACGATGCGGTGGAGGACGCGCGCAAGCGGATCGTCGCCGACTGCGAGGCCGAGGGCGGCGTGCG
Organism: Stenotrophomonas sp. MYb238; assembly: GCF_009496535.1. Classification (GTDB taxonomy): domain Bacteria; phylum Pseudomonadota; class Gammaproteobacteria; order Xanthomonadales; family Xanthomonadaceae; genus Stenotrophomonas. The sequence continues at coordinate 50,008 of NZ_WIDL01000004.1, read as the reverse complement.
CTGTTCGGTGGCCAACATGTACTACGGCAGCGATTTCTACCGCATCCGCCAGCTGGAACTGACCGACATCCGCCTGGTCTACGCGCCGCCGCGTGCGATCGGAAACTACGGCGACGAGATCGACAACTTCATGTGGCCGCGCCACTCGGGCGACTTCACCCTGCTGCGCGCCTACGTCGGCAAGGACGGCAAGCCGGCGCCGTACAGCAAGGACAACGTGCCCTACCAGCCGCCGGCGCACCTGAAGATGGCGCTGGACGGCCCGAAGGAAGGCGACTACGCCATGCTCGCCGGTTACCCCGGCATCACCTACCGGCTGCGCACCGCCGCCGAGTTCGCCAACCAGATCGACGCGGTGCTGCCGCGCCGGGTGGAGGTGTTCCAGCAGCTGATCGACGTCATCGAGGCGCAGGGCAAGGGCAACGCCGATGCGCGCACCCGCTACGCCTCGCAGCTGCAGTCGCTGAAGAACAACCGCAAGCGCGCCGCCGGCGAGCTGGAAGGGCTGCTGCGCAGCGATGCCAAGACCCAGCGCGCGCAGGACGAGCAGGCGATGCTGGCCGCTACCGATGCCAGGTACAAGGCCGACATCGACGCACTGTCCGCCTCGCTCGAGGCCGAGCGCGCGGCGGGCGAGCGCGAACTGCTGGTGGGGTTGATGTCCAGCCAGACCCAGCTGCTGCGCTCGGCGCTGCTGCTGGAGCGGCTGCGCGTGGAATCGGCCAAGCCCGACGCCGAGCGCGAGAGCGGTTACCAGCAGCGCGACCAGGCGCTGATCGAGGGCGTGCTCAGGCAGGTGCAGCGCCGCTACGACCCGGCGGTAGAGAAGGCCATCCTCACCGCGCTGCTCACCCGCTACCAGCAACTGCCCGACGGCCAGCGCGACTCGCATTACGACAACCTGTTCGGTCGCACCCCGGAGCAGCTGCACAAGGCGCTGGACGAACTGTACGCGGCCACGAAGCTCGGCGACGAAGCGCAGCGGCTGTCGCGCTTCGAGGCCGCGCGCAAGGGCGCCTTCATCGAGAACGACCCGCTGGTATCGGTGGCCGCCGCGCTGGTGATGGCGCAGCTGAGCGCCGAGCGCGAGAGCAAGGAACGCGCCGGCGAGCAGCTGCGGTTGCGTCCGGCCTACATGCAGGCGTTGTTCGCATGGCGGGCGAAGCAGGGCCGTGCCGTGTACCCGGACGCCAACGGCACCCTGCGCATCAGCTATGGCAAGGTGGAGGCGCTGCACCCGCGCGATGCGGTGAATTATTCGCCGGTGACCACTGTGGCCGGCATTGTCGAGAAGAACACCGGCGCGGTGCCCTTCGATGCGCCCAGGCCGCTGCTCGAGGCCATCGCCAAGGGCGATTTCGGCAGCACCGCCGACCCGGCGCTGAAGACGCAGACGGTCAACTTCCTGACCAACCTGGACACCACCGGCGGCAACTCCGGCTCGCCGGTGCTCAACGCCAAGGGCGAGTTGATCGGCCTGAACTTCGATTCCAACTGGGAATCGGTGAGCGCCAGCTGGTGGTTCGACCCGCGCTACAAGCGCGCCGTGCACGTGGACATGCGCTACCTGCGCTGGCTGCTGGCCAAGGTCTACCCGGCGCCGGCGCTGCTGGCGGAAATGGGCCTGCCGCAGGAGTAACGTCCGGGCGCGGTGGCCGGATGTCGCGGGCCGTGGCGGATGCGCCACGGCCCGCCTCGTTCCGGCGGATCGTGTCCGCCGTCGCGCGGCGGACGGCGCCACTGGCTAGAATGCCGGTGCGAACAGGGCGGGACCGGTCTTGGGGAAGCATTGATGGAGATGGAGCGTGGACTGCCGGCGGCCGAGGTCGGGTGCCGGCTGGATGGCATAAGGATATGGGTCGTGGAAGACGACCCCGAGTGGCGCGGCATGGTGGTCGACGAACTCGAGTACCACGGCGCCGCCGTGCGCGGCATCGACAGCGTGGAAGCGCTCTACCGCGAGCTGGCGGTGGACCGCTGCGACATCCTGGTGCTCGACGTCGGCCTGCCCGGCGAGGATGGGCTGAGCGCCACCGGACACCTGCGCAGGATGGACGGCATGGGCATCGTGCTGGTCACCGGCCGCAGCGGCACCGCCGACATGGCGCACGGGCTTTCGCTCGGCGCCGACATCTACCTGCCAAAGCCGCTGGAACTGCCGGTGCTGGTCGCTGCCCTGCACAGCCTGCACCGGCGCATGTCGCAGTCGGTTGCGGCCAACGCGCCCGCGCCCGTGCCGGCCTCCGCCATGGAAGCCAGCCCGGCGTGGAGCCTGCGTTCCGATGGCTGGGACCTGTTCGCCCCGAACGGCAGGGCGTTGACCCTGACCGTGGCCGAGCGCGGTTTCCTGCGCGAACTGTTCGCCGTTCCCGGCGAGGCGGTCGACCGCGAACGCCTGATCGCCGCGGTCACCGACCAGCCCTGGGATTTCGATCCGCACCGGCTGGAAGTGCTGGTGCACCGCCTGCGTGCCCGGGTGCGCAACGCCACCGACGCGATGCTCCCGGTGCGCGCGTTGCGGGGCATGGGCTACATGCTGGTATCCGACCAGGTCGCAGCCGCCTGACGGGCGCTGGCGGGGGCCGCCTTGTCTCCGGTCTCTTGCCGGTCGGCAGCGGGGCTTGGAGAGAAACCTATTCCGGACTCCGCTTTCGGCTTCACCGCGCCATCCGGTGCGGTAACGATGCGCAGGGTGTGAAGTTCGGAGATCTACAGAGATTTTTCGATACTGCCGGTTCGCCGGCTCCTGCCGAGAATCCCACCGGACGTTGAGGCCGCATCGGCGGCCGGCGCGGCACGGGGACCGGCATTGGAAACGAAACAGGATCTGCCGCTGGCCGATGCGGGACGCCAGCTGCAGGGGGTGCGCACATGGGTCGTCGAGGACGATCCGGAGTGGCGCGCGCTGGTAGTCGACGAACTCGAGCGGCACGGCGCGGTCGTGCGCGGCATCGACAGCGTGGAAGCGCTCTACCGCGAACTGGCTGTTGACCGCTGCGACATCGTGGTGCTCGACATCGTGTTGCCCGGCGAAGACGGATTGAGCGCGACCAGCCACCTGCGGCGCATCGACGACATGGGCATCGCGCTGGTGACCGGGCGCAGCAGCGCGGCGGACATGGCGCACGGCCTGTCGGCGGGGGCCGATCTCTACCTGACCAAGCCGCTGGAACTGCCGGTGCTGGTGGCCGCCCTGCACAGCCTGCATCGACGCCTGGCCTCGCGGCGCGCGGACCCACCTGCGCAGGCACGCGAGCCCGCGGCCGCGGGGGGGCGAGACGCCGGCGAGGACTGGAGCCTGCGCGCCGGTGGCTGGGAGCTGTGGGCGCCGAACGGCCGCTCGCTGCTCCTGACGGTGGCCGAACGCGTGCTGCTGCAGGAGCTGTTCTCGGCGCCCGGCACGCCCCTCGGCCGCGAGCGGTTGATCGCCGCGTTGTCGCCCACGCCCCGCGACTTCGATCCGCACCGGCTGGAAGTGCTGGTGCACCGGCTGCGCACGCGCGTCCGCACCGCCACCGGCCTCACCCTGCCGGTACGTACCCTGCGCGGCGCGGGGTACCTGCTGGTATCCGCACAGTCCTGATCTGCCCTTGCCGGCTGGCCGATGCGCGCCGGTTTCCGGCCTGTCGGTGAGGAAGTGTGAGGAAGCGGCAGCGACTGGTACTGCCAACGCCTCCGCGCCTGTCGAGAATGCCGCCCGAATGCCCGGAAAAGGCACTTCGCGCGTGCCGCAGGCGGCATGCACCGATACCACCGCAGGGCCCGGCCTTCCCAGTGAAGCCGGGTGGGGCGCAACAGCTGCAAGGCAGGGGAAAACCCGTGTACCAATCACACGATCAGGCCGGTCGCGCGACGCCGTCGCGCACGCATGCAAACGGATTCGCCACCCGCGCGATGAAGATCGTCGGCCTGTTGGCCGCGCTCGGATTCATGGCGCCGGTCGCGCAGGCCGCCGTGACCGCGACGCAGGTGACCACGGCGCCGGACATCGGTATCGGCCAGGACGTGAACGTCACCGTCAACTGGACGCGTACCAGCGCCGGCGGCGATACCGTCACCGTCGTCATCCCCGCCCAGCTGCAGGCCGACCCGCCCGCGCCTCCGGCCGGCTGCACCTATACCGCGCCGAACATGGTGTGCTCGACGAGCGCCGGCAGCAGCGGCACGGTGACCTTCCCGGTCCGCGGCGTGACCGCCGGCGGTTTCAACCTGACCGCCACCGGTACCTCGGGCCCGTCCGCCGCCTTCTCCGGCAACGTACGCAACGCCGGCGACCTTACCGTCGCCAAGACCCTGACCGTGCCGGCCGCCGGCAACCCGCTGACGGGCGGCAACAGCACCTTCCGCCTGGCCCCGAACATCGCCGTCGGAGGCAACAACGTGCCGGTGGGCGGCAGCATCGTCATCACCGACAACCTGCCGGGCAGCGCCGCCACGGGCTTCGTGGTGACGGCAATCACCTTCGGCGGTCCGCTGACGCCGGCGTGCACCGCGGTGGCCACGGCCAACAGCAGCCGCGTGCTGTCCTGTACCTATACCGCGGGCGGCTCCCCCATCACCGCTGCGCAGTTGAACAGCAGCTGGATCGACGTGAGCGGCACCACCCGAAGCTTCGGCAGCTTCGTCAACACGGCGACCGTCAGCTCCGCCAATACGCTCTACATCGACCTGGCGGCCGGCAACAACAGCGCCAGCCTCAACTACAACACCGAGCCGGCCACCGACCTGGCGGCGACCATCACCAGCACGCTCAGCAACAGTGCGGCTTCGCCTTCGCCCGGCCTGAGCAGCCAGACCATCACCATCGGCGTGACCAACAACGGGCCGATGGCATCGGCGGCAGGAACGGTGGTGGAGACCATCGTTCCGGCGGGCTTCACCCTCGGCACGCTGCCAGCGGGCTGTACGTCCACGCCGGCCAGCAGCCTGACCATTTCCCCGCCGGTGAGCGGCGGCACCGTGACCGGGACCTGGAACGGCACCAAGGTCAGCTGCACCGCGGGCGCGTTGAATGTGGGGCAGTCCGCCCCGTTCGTCATCCCGGTGACCCTGGACAACCTGCGCCGCACGGGCGAGTACCTGCCCGCCGTGCTGACCCTGCCCGCCGGCCAGGACGATGGCCAGCTGAACAACAACAGCGCCACCCGCCGCTACTGGATGGCGCCGTCGGCGGCCGACCTGGGGCTGAGCAAAAGCAAGCCCAACAAGGTGGCGCCGGGACAGACGATCAGCACCACCCTGACCGTCACCAACCGTGGTCCGGAAACCGTCAGCTGGGATGCCTCCCATCCGCTGCGCGTGGTGGATTGGCTTGATCCGCGCGAGATCACCAATGCCTCGGTCACGGCCAACAACGGCTGGACGTGCACGCTCACCCCGGCATCGCCACGGTCCGATGGCCAGTATCCGAGCCAGACGACACAGGTGTCCTGCGAGCATGCCGGCCCGGGCACGATGGGTGTCGGTGGCACGCGATCCTTCAGCTTCGCCCATACCGTGGCCGATGCCGCGACCCTGGGTCCGAACCCGGTGACGCTGACCAACATCGCCTGTACCGGCAGCGAGGTGCTGCGCCTGCTGGGCATGAACGAGAGCGACGGCCCGCAGCCGGCCGATCCCGAGGACGCCGGGGCGACCGGCGGCATTGGCGAGAACGGCACCAACGGCCAGGACTGCCAGTCCGCCAACGGCATCGGCACCACCATCGAGGACGTCCGCGTGGGCATCCGCAAGGAATCCTCCGTGGACGGCATCAGCTGGCATGACGACGTCGCCGACGCGCCGACGCTGGCCGCCGCCGACAACGACATGCACTGGCGGATGACCATCACCACGGCAGCGGCGCAGACGACGATCCCGACCCTGCAGGTGAAGGACATCTATCGCGGCCTGATGCGGGCCGCCGGCGCGGCGCCGACCTATGTCACGCCGAACATCACCTTCGCCTACGACACCTCGCTGGCGCCGGGGGTGACGCACAGTTGCCCGGCCAACATTTCCGGCAACCCCAACTCGTATGGCAATACGGGAAACACCACCGAGTCCGGCAATACCTACGAGCAGATCTGCAGCTTCAATGACGTGCCGGCCGGCGCCACCATCGTGGTCACGGCCACGCTGTCGCGTCCGCTGGGCGTGCCCACGGGCCAGCTGAACAACACCGCCACGCTGGATTCGACCAACGCGTTCCTGAAGGACCTGTCCGGCGGCAACGTATTGAGCGACGACGCGCGGGTGCTGATCCTGCCGCGTGCCGACGTGGCGATGACCAGCAAGACGGTGACGACCAGCATCCCGGCCAGCGGCGGCAACAACCCGATGGCGTCGGTGGGCGAGACCGTGCTGTTCACCCTCGTCGCCCGCAACCAGGGCCAGGACCATATCGCCGCCGGCAATTTCCGCATCACCGACAGCCTGTTCACCGGCGCGGCGACGCTGGCGACGCCGGCCTTCGATGTGCTGGAAGTGAAGCCGGCCGACGCGGCGAAGATGAGTTGCGCGGCCAGCAACCTGGCCAGCGGCGCCATTTCCTGCGTCAACGTCGCGACCATCTCCCGCCATGAGGTGCAGACGGTCACCGTGCGCGCGCGCGTCAAGAAGCCGCCGAGCTACACCGGCGCGCTGGGCGACAAGCTGTACGAGAACGTCACCAATACCGCCCACGTCCACCTGGACAACATGTGCGAGTACCGCTTCGACAGCGTGGCCAACTCGAACGCCTGCGGCGACGCCAACGCGCTGGCGAACAACACCGCTTCGGCCGTGTTCGACGTGACCGTGCCGTCGTTCGACCTGCAGCAGGGCAAGGTGCCGGTGTTCCCGGCCTTGCAGAACGAGTTCCGCGCCGGCGACGACCTGCGCTACCGCTTCAGCGTCCGCAACGCCGGTCCGTCGATCGCCGAAAACATCGTGATGACCGACGCGCTGACCGTGCCGGCCGGTTTCACCCTGGCGCTGCAGGGCACGCCGCAGAACATGAACGCCGGCGCGGCGAGCGCCGGCTACACCCTGGTCAGCAAGGCCATTACCTGCACCCAGGCATCGCCCAACACCGATACGGTGTGCACGTTCGGCACGCTGGACGTGAACGAAGAGGTGAACTTCGAGCTGGTGTTCCGTCCCACCGGCGCGTCGGCGACTCCGGAGATCTTCGGCAACGCCGTGCACGTCTGCGCCGACGAGACCAACAGCTACGAATCCTCCGGCAAGTGCACGGCCGATCCGCTGCAGGCGGGCAACAACCTGGCCGCGATCAACAACGTGCTGTTCCCGAGCACCGACCTGGAAGTGGTGAGCAAGACCGCCATGGTTTCGCCGGTCGACGTCGGCCAGGCCGTGCCGTGGCAGATTGTGCTGCGCAACAACGGCATTTCCACCTCCACCCAGATGCGCGTGGTGGATACGCTGCCGGCCGGCTTCGAGTGGATCGACACCACTGCGCCGAGCGTGGGTACCGCCACCGGCGGCGCCACGCTGGCCGCGGCGGGCGGCAACCTGGCCGTGCAGCCGGGCCCGACGGCGCCGGACGCGGCCGACGTGTGCTACGTCTCCAACGGCGTGGCCAGCGTCACCACCGCGACCCCGGTCCAGCAGGTCACCTGCCACGTCAACGGCAACTTCCCGGCCGGCAGCGGCTACACCCTGACCCTGCATGCGCGGCCCAAGGCCGGCGTGTTCGCCGGGCCGTGGCTCACCAACGTGGACAACCACGCGGCCGTGCAGCCGGGCAAGGACGCGGCCAACGAGGACCTGGCCAAGGACAGCGACCCGAACAACAACGACAAGGACGGCCCGGTGCAGGTGCGCAACGCCAGCATCGCCGGCCGCGTGTTCCTCGACCAGAACAACAACGGCGACACCGACGGGGGCGACAACGGCCTGGCGAACGTTGGCGTGCGCCTGACCGGCACCGACGTGTACGGCAACGCCATCGACGTGACCGTCACCACCGACGCCAACGGCGACTACGTGTTCAACGGCCTGGCGCCGTCCAATGCCGCCGGCTACACCATCAGCCAGGACCAGAGCACCGTGTCCGGCGGCTACAACAACGGCATGCCGCAGCCCAACAGCGCGCGCACCGTGCGCAACGGCGCCAGCACCGGCGTGACCGACAAGGGCACGCCCAGCATCGCCGCCGGCGGCGGCGTCATCAGCGGCGTCGTGCTCGGCAGCGGCGGCCAGGGCGTGCAGTTCGACTTCCCGGAAGTCACCCTGTACACGCTGTCCGGCCACGTGTTCCTGGACAAGAACGTCAACGACGTGCGCGATCCGGCCACGGACGATCCCATCGCCGGCGCCACCCTGGAACTGCTGGAACTGGTCGGCGGCAACTACGTGCCCGTCGGCGGTCCGACCGGGACCGCGCAGACCGACGCCAGCGGCTTCTACAAGTTCGTGGGCCTGGACCCGGCCAAGACCTACGCCGTGCGCGAAGCGCTGCCGGCCGGCTACCTGAACCGCCCGAGCGCGGTGAAGCCGGGCACCTGCGGCGGCGGCGGCTGCAGTGCCGGTACCGCGCAGACCGGCGTGGCCGGCGACGCGGCCACCACCGACCGCATCAGCGGCATCCGCCTGACCGGCAACGGCGAGAACTACGACTTCGGCGAACAGGAAGGCGCCGAGATCCATGGCCGCGTGTTCATGGACTACGACAACGACGGCGTGCAGAACGGCAGCGACGCCGGCATCGGCGGCCAGACCATCGAACTGCGCAACGCGGGCGGCACGGTGGTCGCCACCACGACCACGGCCAACGACGGCACGTTCTCGTTCACCCAGCTGCTGCCGGGCACCTACACCCTGCACCAGCCGAACCAGCCGGCGGGCACCGCCAACGGCATCACCACCGAAGGCACCGTCGGCGGCGTCGCCATGGGTACCGCCACCGGCGTGAACATCACACCGTCGCAGATCGACGGCATCACCCTGGCCCCGGGCCAGAAGTCGCTGGAGAACCTGTTCGCCGAGATCCCGACCCGCAGCACCATTGCCGGCCGGGTATGGCTGGATGGCAACGACAATGGTGCGATCGATGCCGGCGAGCAGGGTATCGCCAGCGTCACGGTCGAGCTGACCGGCACCGACGTCAACGGCAACCCGATCGCCCGCACCACCACCACCGGCAGCGACGGCAGCTACCTGTTCGCCGACCTGCCGGCGGGTACCTACACCGTTACCGAACCGGACCAGCCACCGGCGACGCTCAATGGCCAGACAGTGCCGGGCACCATCGGCGGCGTGCCGATGGCAGGCGCCACCGCGACCAACAAGGCCACCACGCCGTCGGCGATCGGCAACATCGTGCTCGGCGAGAACCAGCACTCGGTGCAGAACAACTTCGGCGAGATCGCGATGAGCGGTTCCATCGCCGGTACCGTGTGGCTGGATCGCAACAACGACGGCATCATCAATGTCGGTGAGGATGGCATTGCCGGCGTCATCGTGCGGCTGACCGGTACCGACAGCATGGGCAACCCGGTGATGGTCGAGATGCAGACGGACGCGCACGGCCACTATGTGTTCGAGGATCTGGCACCGGGCACCTATACGGTGACCGAGCCGGAACAGCCCGCTGGCACCATGAATGGCAAGACCCGTGTCGGCAGCCATGGTGGCGAAGCCACCGATGTGGCAACCACTCCATCGGCAGTCAGCAACATCGTGCTGGGTCCGAACCAGCATTCGATCGCCAACAACTTCGGCGAGATCCCGCCGGCCTCCATCGCCGGTCGCGTCTACAACGACGACAACGACAACGGGCAGGTCGATCCTGGCGAGACCGGCATCCCCGACCAGGAGATCGTGCTGGAAGGCACCGATGACCTGGGCAATCCGGTGCGGGTGACGACGACCACCGATGCCGATGGCCGCTACACGTTCCCGAACCTGCGTCCGGGCCGTTACAAGGTGACCCAGCCGAACCAGCCGCCGCAGACCGAGAACGGCCAGACCACGGCCGGCACCACCGGTGGCACCGCCACTCCCAAGGAGACCCCGACGTCGTCGATCAGCGACATCGAACTCTCCCCGGGCGAGCACTCGCAGTCCAACAACTTCGGCGAGATCAGCACCAACGTGCCCGACCTGCGGGTCAGCAAGTCGGTGGATCCGGCGACCCTGGTCACCGGCAGCGCCGCGACCTACCGCGTGGTGGTACGCAATACCGGCCAGGCCGCGACCAGCGGCGAGTACGAGGTCATCGACCGCCTGCCGCAGGGCGTGACCCTGGCGGACGTGCCGGCCGGCGACGGCTGGACCTGCACCGGCGCGGCCGGCGAGACCCGCTTCACCTGCCGCAGCGCCACCGTGCTGGCGGCCGGGCAGACGGCGATCGCCGCCATCACCGCGGCGGTGCGCGTGGGTGCCGATGCCTCGGCCGGTGCCGTCAACAACGCCGTGCTGGTCTCCGGCGGCGGCGAGCCCGAATCGCGCCGTCCGACGCCGGAAGAAAAGCAGGCGCTGGAAGGCGGCGACGTCGGCATCCTGCCGGTGTGCGAGGCCGACGTGGTGCACAACGCCTGCCGCCTGCCGAGCGAGCTGGTGAAGGCGTGGCCGGACGTGGTGGTCAGCAAGGCCGCCGACACCGCCGTGTTCACCGTTGGCCAGAACGCCAGCTACGCGATCCGCGTGCGCAACATCGGCGAACGCGCCACCGACGCCGAGTACGTGGTGAGCGAACACCTGCCGGCCGGCATCGTGCTGTCGGGCCTGCCCGCCGGCGACGGCTGGACCTGCACCGGCACCGCGGGCGAACGCCGCTTCCAGTGCGCCAGCTCCCGCGAACTGGCTGCCGGTGCGACCCACCCGGGTTCGATCAAGGTGCCGGTGGACGTGCTGCCGGAAGCCGTGCAGCAGGGCACCGTGAACAACGCGGTGGTCGTGTCCGGCGGCGGCGAGGATCCGGAGCGCAAGCCCACCGACGAGCAGTGGAAGCAGTTCGAGGAAACCCCGGGCCAGCTGGAGCTGTGCGATCCGCAGATCAGCCAGAACCTGTGCCGCGTGCCGAACGAGGTGCAGGAAGCGCCGGAAGACACGCTGCTGGTGATCAGCAAGCGCGGCGACCGCGCCATGGCTGAAGTCGGCGACACCGTGCAGTACACCATCGAGGTGCGCCATGTGTCCGGCAGCGCCGCGCGCACGGTGAACATCGTCGACGTGCTGCCGCGCGGCTTCACCTACCTGGACGGCAGCGCCCGCGTCGATGGCCGCGCGCTGGCCGAACCGCTGGGCCGGCCGGGTCCGCGCCTGGGCTTCGACCTCGGCCCGATCGCCGCCGGCGGCCAGCTGGTGCTGACCTACCGCGTGCGCATCGGCGTCGGCGCGCTGCAGGGCGACGGCATCAACCGCGCGCAGGCGCACGGTTGTTCGATTGCCGGCGGCTGCATCGATCCGGTCGGCCTTAACCCGCTGCCGGGCTCGACCCCGTCCAACCACGCCGAGTACCGCGTGCGCGTCACCGGCGGCGTGTTCACCGACGAGGCCTGCGTGCTGGGCAAGGTGTTCGTGGACTGCAACAACAACCACGTGCAGGATCAGGAAGAACTGGGCATCCCCGGGGTGCGCCTGTACTTCTCCGACGGCACCTGGCTGGTCTCCGACTCGGAGGGCAAGTACAGCTACTGCGGCCTGCCGCCGAACAGCCACACGCTGAAGGTCGATGCATCCACCCTGCCGGTCGGCTCGCGCCTGACCACCAGCAGCAACCGCAACCTGGGCGACGCCGACAGCCTGTTCCTGGACCTGAAGAACGGCGAGTTGCACCGCGCCGACTTCGTCGAGGGCAGCTGCGCCAACCCGGTGCTGGAGCAGGTCAAGGCCCGGCGTACCCAGGGCGAAGTGCGCGCGCCGGAGAGCGAACCCGGCCAGTCGCAGCTGCGTTTCGAAAGCAAGCCCGTCCGTGCGCCGCAGCAGGCCACGGACTCGGCCAACCAGAGACCGATCGTGGAACCCAGACCCAATCCGCCCTCGGCATCGGCCGCGCAGGAGGTGCAGCCATGAACCGCCGCCACTCCCTGCGTGCGACGCCGCGCCTGAGCCTGCTGGCCTGCGCGCTGGCGACCGCCGCCCTGCCGGCGATGGCCCAGAGCGTGGGCACCGGCACCCGCTTCACCCCGGTGCTGGGCGACGCCAGCACCCTGTACCCGCGTTCGCCGGCGAGCGCCGACGCCGCGCCGCAAGTGGTGGCGGCGCGACCGGGCCAGGTCGACTACGCGCTCAACCGCGGCGTGGACCTGGTGCGTGTCGAGGTCGACCGCGACGGCGTGCCGGCCGACGGCCAGACGCCGGTGCACGTGCGCGTGCAGCTGCTCGACGCGCAGGGCAAGCCGCTGTCCGGCAGGTCCTATGCCACCATCGAGAACAGCGGCGGCCGCGTCCGCCTGCCCGGCTCGCGCACCGACGAGTTCGGCCCCGGCGCCAGCGACGCCGACAAGGTCACCCCCGGCGTGCAGCTGGTGGTGGAGGACGGCGTGGCCGAATTCGACCTGCTGGCGCCGCACGAGCCGCAGGACGTGGTGCTGCGCATCACCGCCGGCGGCCAGACCGCCGAAGGCGTGATCGGCTTCCTGCCGGAAATGCGCGAGCTGCTGGCCACCGGCCTGATCGAGGGCGTGGTCAACTTCCGCAACAAGTCCAACGCCGGGCTGATCTCGCCGGTGCAGCACCACGATGCGTTCGACCGCGACATCCGCCGCTGGGAGAAGCAGTTCAACAACGGCAAGGCCAATGCCGCCGCGCGCACCGCGTTTTTCGTCAAGGGCCGGATCAAGGGCGAGTACCTGCTCACCGCGGCCTACGACTCGGACAAGGACGTGCGCGGCCGCCTGCTGCGCGACATCCAGCCGGAGGAGTTCTATCCGGTGTACGGCGACTCGTCGCTGCGCGGCTTCGACGCGCGTTCGGCCGAGCGCCTGTACGTACGCATCGACAACAAGCGCAGCTACCTGCTGTACGGCGATTTCCAGACCGGCGACACGCTGGCCACGGCCACCGGCATCGGTGGCAGCGGGCCGATCCCGCAGCGCAGCCTGAGCACCTACAACCGCACCGCCACCGGCCTGGGCTGGCACTTCGAGAGCGAGCGCGCACGCGGCAACGTCTTCGCCATCGAGGACTCGCTGCGCCAGGTCATCGAGGAGTTCCGCAGCCAGGGCAGCGGCCCGTACGCGCTGCGCAACAACGCGGTGCTGGAAGGCAGCGAGCGGGTGGAAGTGATCGTGCGCGACCGCAACCAGCCCACCCGCATCGTCTCGGTGCGTCCGCTGGCGCGGCTGGTGGACTACAGCTTCGAGCCGTTCTCCGGGCGCATCCTGCTCAACCAGTTCATGCCGTCCTTCGACAGCGACCTCAACCCGGTGTCGCTGCGCATCACCTACGAGCTGGACCAGCAGACCGAGAAGTTCTGGGTGTTCGGCGCCGACGGCCAGTTCAAGCTGACCGAGCGGCTGGAAGTGGGCGCCTCGGCGGTGGAAGACCGCAATCCCTATGCCGAGTTCCGCATGGGCAGCGTCAACGCCGGCTACCGCTTCGGCGAGAACACGATGCTGGTCGCCGAGTTCGCGCGCACCCGCAGCGAGGTCAACACCAGCTCGCTCAACCAGATCACCTCGCAGGGCCTGAAGGACGTGGTCGGCGAGGTCGAGGGCGACGCCTGGCGCGTGGAGTTCGCCCATGACGGCGACAAGTTCGATGCGCGCCTGTTCGCCGCGCGCACCGATCCGGCGTTCAACAACCCGGCCTCGCCGCTGTACGGCGGCCGCGGCGAGTACAGCGCACGGCTGAGCTACGCGGTGGGTCCGCGCCTGGAGCTGTACGTCGAAGGCCTGCGCAGCGAGGACCGCAATCCCGACGGTGGCAAGCGCGAGGCCGGTGGCGCCGGCGTGCGCGTGGGCGCCACCGAGCGCCTGACCCTGGACTTCGGCCTGCGCAGCGTGCGCGAGACCATCGGCGTGACCTCGCCGTGGTCGATGGGCTCGCCGTTCGGCCAGACCGGCGGCCTCACCGGCGGCTTCGCCACCGGCATGGGCGGCGGCGCGCTGGGCTACGGCCAGCAGGCGCTGGACCCGGCCACCGGGCTGATGGTCATCAACGGCTCGTCCTCGGGCAGCGTCATCACCAGCGACCTGCCGGTCGGCACCAAGCTGGAATCGGACAGCGCCCGTATCGGCCTGGGCTACCGCTTCAGTGAGAAGTTCAGCGGCGGCGCCGAGGTCGAGCAGAGCGTCAGCGGCGAGGACCGCCACCGCGTCGCCGCCGGCGTCGACTACCAGGTGTTCGAGCGCAGCCGCCTGTACGGCCGCTACGAGAAGCAGACCGGCCTGACCAGCGCCTACGGCATCACTACCACCGACCGCGAGGCCGATGCGCTGGTGTTCGGCGTGGACAGCACCTACCTGCGCGACACCCAGGCGTTCAGCGAGTACCGGCTGCGCGATGCCATCAGCGGCCGCGACGTGCAGGCCGCCTCGGGCATCCGCAACAACTGGGACATCCGCGAGGGCCTGCGCCTGAGCAGCTCGGCCGAGCGGGTCAACGTGATCGCCGGCGACACCGGCGACAGCACCGGCCTGGCGCTGGCGCTGGACTACAGCGCCAACCCGCTGTGGCGCGGCGCGGTGCGCGTGGAGCACCGCATCTCCGAGGACGTGGCGCACACCGAGGCCAACGAGGCGTTCGACACCACGCTGCTGCAGTTCATGGTGGCGCGCAAGCTCAGCCGCGACTGGACCCTGCTGGGCCGCAACTACCTGCTGGCGACCAACTACAAGGAACGCGGCGACGTCCTGCAGGACCGCTTCCAGCTGGGCCTGGCCTACCGCGACACCGACCGCAACCGGGTCAACGCGCTGATGCGCTACGAGTACAAGCTCGAGCGCGACGAAAGCGGGCTGACCCTGCTCGACGGGCAGGCGGTCAACGGCATCAGCCAGGACGTGCGCACCCGCGCCCATATCGTCTCCTCCCATGCCGACTGGCATCCGTCGCGGCCGTGGTGGCTGACCGGGCGCGTGGCCGGCAAGTGGCAGCGCGACCAGTTCGCCTTCGCCGACGGCGGCCGCGTCGACAGCAGCTTCCGTGCGGTGCTGTTCTCCGGCCGCATCGTCTACGACATCACCGAGAACTGGGACGTCGGCGTGCTCGGCTCCACCTTCCGCGGCCAGTCCGGCAGCAACCAGTACGCCTATGGCGTGGAAGTGGGCCGCCTGCTGCGGCAGAACCTGTGGCTGTCGGCCGGCTACAACTGGACCGGCTTCGAGGGCGACCGCGACCTCAACGGCTACGAGTACACCCAGCAGGGCCTGTTCCTGCGCCTGCGCTTCAAGTTCGACGAAGACCTTTTCCGCCGTGACCCGGTGCGCTACCGCGACCCGGCCCGCTGAGGACGACCCGATGAAATCCACGCACAACCGCTTTCCCCTGTCCCGCGCGCTGCTGGCGACCGCCCTCCTGTCCGCGCTGGCCGGCACCGCCGCCGCCCAGCAGACCCGGCTCAACCCGCAGGAAAAACGCATCACCGACGAGGCCATCCACGCCGACCTGCAGGGCTACGAAGCCACGCAGGGCCGCATCAAGGCGCTCAACGACGGCGGCCGCCCGGTGCGCGACTACCACCTGTCCAAGGCGCAGTGCTGGTTGGACGTGTCCTTCCACGAATACACCCGCAACGACCGCAGCGCGTTCCCGCAGGAAGCGCTGACCGAGTCGGAGAAGCTGATCGTGGACATGGAGAACGGCGTCTCGCCGATCCCGACCGACACGCCGCTGGTGAACGGCGCCAAGTACCTGCGCGACGACCTGTGGCAGCGCCTGAAGGCCATCCACGGCACCCCGGGCTTCAGCTGCGCGCAGCAGGCGGTGGCCTGCGGCGAGGTCGAGCTGGTCCATGCCGGCAACGAGTTCAACCAGCAGCAGTGGCGCCATTCCAAGCCCTACATCCAGATCGCCGAGGACCTGGTCAACGACGCCGAGGCGCTGGTGCGCCAGTGCGGCGTGGCGCCCGATGCCGCACCGCCGCCCGCGCCGGGTCCGCTGATCGCCAACGTGCTGTTCGAGTTCGACCGCGACGGCCGCAAGGACATCCGCACCTACTCGCTGGAGAGCGTCGATCGCGCGCTGGCCACCATCGCCGGCGAAAAGCGCGAACTGGCCGGCGTGCTCCTGGTCGGCCACGCCGACCGCATGCAGGGCAAGGGCTTCGACTACAACCAGGGCCTGTCGCAGCGCCGTGCGCAGACCGTGCGCGAGCTGCTGATCGGCCGCGGTATCGCCCCGGACAAGATCCGCTACGAATACCGTGGCGATACCCAGCAGGTACAGCAGTGCGACGGCGTCAAGCCGCGTGCGGCGCTGCTGGAATGCCTGCTGCCGAACCGCCGTGTCGAAGTGCGTTTCGAACTGGCGAGGTGAACGTCGCCGTGCGGGGGAACACCGGGGTCACAGCCGGATTTCCCTTCCGCGGCATCGGCGGGCACCGGGTTCAGGGCAGATGGGAAACCCGGCTCTGGCCGCGGTTTTCCTCCCGTGGCGGCAATGCCGCGGCGCCATCGCGCGGGGGCGCCCAGGACATCGGGCGGCCGCCGCCGATCGCGATCCAGCCCTGCGCGAGCGCATGCTCGGGGTCGCGCAGGATGCTGTAGACATCCACGTTGCGGCCCTCGGCCAGGCCCCACAGCCCGGCCCAGGTGCCCACGCCGCTGCGGCGTGCCACCTGCAGCGCCCGGCTCGCGGCGCGCAGGGTATCGGCGTGGGGCGCCACCATGCCGGGGAACAGCGGGTGCGGCGCCACGCCGGCCGAGACGCTGGGCGTCAGGCACTGCCCCGGCGCCACGTCCACCTGCAGCCGCTCGATGCAGCGGCACAGATGCGCGGCCAGCGCGAACGCCGCGGCCTGCGAGGTATTGGCGCGGATCACCACGAAGGTGGCGCCGCCCCAGCGCGCCACGTGGTCGTGCTCGTCGCTGTTGCGCACCAGTTCCTCGGCCACCGCGCGCAGCAGCACGTCGCCGGCGGCGTGGCCGTGCAGGTCGTTGAGCGACTTGAAGCCATCCACTTCCAGCAGCAGCACCGCGTCGCGCTCGTCGCCCGGGGACACTGACATGGCCGCATCCAGCAGGCGTTCGGCCTCGCGCCGGTTGGGCAGCCCGGTGACCGCGTCGGTGGTGCCGAGCTGGCGCAACCGGCGTTGCTGGCGGCGCATGCGCAGGTACAGCCCGCCGCCGCCCAGCAGCAGGATCGCCGCCGCGGCCAGCGCGGCATTGCGCAGCAGCCGGTCGCGGCTGGCCTCCTGGGTGGCGTTGATGCGGATCGGGTCCAGCGCCTGTTCGGCCCTGGCCTGCAGCCTGGCCAGGCGGTCGAGGTTGTCGCCCTTCATCCGCGCCTGGTCGATCTGCCTGGCCTGGCGCAGGTAGCCGCGCGCCTGCGCGGCGTCCCCCAGCGCCATGCTGGTTTCGGCGAGCAGATCCAGGCTGTCGCGGACGCTTTCGGGGAACTTGCCGGCTTCGGCCAGCGCCAGGGCCTGTTCGCCGAGGTGCCGGGCGTCCTCCGGCTGGTCCTGCTCCAGTGCGATCCTCGCCAGCCGCTGCAGGGTGACGACCTGGCCCAGCGGATCGTTCTGCTGCTGCCAGGGCAGCAGCGCGAGGAACTGCGCCTTGGCCGCCTCCAGCCGGCCGGTCGAATGCAGCACCTCGGCCCTGTGGCCGCGGATGCGGTGCAGCATCACGTCTTGGTTGGACAGGCGGTTGGCGATCGACTCGGTGCGGGCGAAGGCGCGCTCGGCTTCGTCGTAGCGCTTGAGCCGCAGCAGCGTGTAGCCGTAGTTGTAGTGGAGCATCACGTCCTGCGGCAGCGGCGGCCGGCGCAGGTGATCGGACAGCGCGATTGCCTGCTGCTGGTAGTGCAGCGCGCCTTCGGGATCGTCCATCTGCTCGGCGCGGATCAGGGCGATGCCGGTCAGGGCGGTGATCTGCGCGCTCACGTCGCCGTCGGCGATGCCGCGCTCCAGCATCGAGTCGAGCAGCTGCAGGCCTTCCTGGGTCTGGCCGTTGCGCTGCAGCAGGGTCGCGGCCATCTGCAGCGCCCGGTTGCGTTCGAGCGGCGGCAGGCCCGGCGTCTTCAGCAGCGCCTGCAACCGCGCCGCGGACTCCAGGCTGCCCTCGCCCTGTCCCAGCAGCTGCTGGGCGAAGCCGCGGCAGCCCACCGCGCCGATCTCGACCACCGGCGGCAGCGCCGGCATGGCCAGCAGTTTTTCCGCGGTCGCCAGCGCCTCGCGCGGCGCGCCGTGTACCGTGGTGTGGCAGCGCACCACCTGTTCCATCAGCCGGGCATCGGCATCGGCGACCTGGGCATGGACGGGACTTGCCAGAACCGTGCCGAGAGCCAGGCAGGGCAGCAGGCGGCGGAAGCGGGGAGCGCAGGGCGGAAAGGGCATGGCGTCAGGCGGTCCTGGCGTGAGGAAGTCCGTCCGGACAACGGCGGCACGGGAGCGGGCCGGCGGCGGATGGCCGGTAATATAGCCGCAGTGCCCGCCTGCCGCGCGGCAGGCGGCGGCGCCGGCCTCATTCGTTCCGTTGCCGGGGGCTCGGCGCGCGGCCGGCGCCGAGCCGGCGCGCATGCAGGTACAGGCCGGCGACACCCAGCAACAGCACCGCTGCGGCGGCGAGCGCGACGTTGCGCAGCAGGCGGTCGCGGTTGGCTTCCTGCAGCGCGTTGACGCGGTCCGGGCCCAGCATCTGCGCGGCGCGGGCCTGCATCCTGGCGAGGCGGGCGAGGCTGGCCGCCGACAATGCCGGCGGCCCGGCCAGGCGCGCGCGGCGCAGGTAGTCCCGCACCAGCGCCGCGTCGCCCAGCGCCAGGCCGATCTCGGCCAGCAGTTCCAGCCGGTCGCGCTGGCCCGACGGAAAGCGGCCGGCCTCGGCGATCGCCACGGCCTGTTCGGCCAGGACGCGCGCCTGTTGGGGCGCGCCTTCCTCCAGCGCGATCCGCGCCAGGTGCTGCAGGGTGGTGACCCGGCTCAGGGGATTGTGGCGTTCCTGCCAGCGCAGGACGGCGAGCAGTTCGACCTTGGCCGCCTCGCGCTGGCCGCGCGCGCGCAGGATCTCCGCGCGGTCGCTGCGCATGCGGTGCAGCAGCACTTCCTGGCCAGACAGCCGCCGGGCGATGTTCTCGGCGCGGTCGAACGCCCTGCCGGCTTCGCCGTAGCGTTCCAGCTGCAGCAGCGTGTAGCCGTGGTTGTAGTTGAGCGTGACGTCCTGCGGCCGCGGTGGCCGCGGCAGGTGGCCGGACAGGGCCAGCGCCTGCCGCTGGTAATGCAGCGCGCCTTCCGGATCGTCCAGCTGTTCGGCATGCACCAGCGCGATATGGCCCAGCGCGAGGATCTGGCCGCCGATGTCGCCGTCGGCGATGCTGCGTTCCTGCACGGCTTCGAGGATCTCCAGCCCCTCGTCGACGCGGCCGTCGCGCAGCAGCAGGAAGGCGGTGCGCCGCTGCACCTGCTGGTACTGGCGCAGCGGCAGGCCCGGCGTGCGCAGCAGCGACTGCAGCTGCGCGACCGCGCGCCTGCTGTCCTCGTTCCGGCCGAGCTGGTGCAGGGCCGCGCTGCGGCAACTGACCGCGTCGATCTTCATCGCCAGCGGCAGCGCCGGCAGGGCCAGCAGGCGGTCGGCCAGTGCCAGCGCATCGCGGGGCGCGTCGTAGACCAATGGCCGGCAGCGAGCCACTTCGTCCTTCAGGCGCGCATCGCCGTCGTCCGCGCATGCGGGTCCGGCCAGCGCCGGTACCAGCAGCAGGTACGGCGACAGGCGACGGAGAACGCGGAACAGGTGCATGGCTTTCCAGCGGCGGGGATCAGTGCCGTCCGCAGGACCGCATGGGCGCCGGACAACGGATGGTCCGTAATATAGCGGCGTCCTTCCATGTAACGCGGCGCCTGGCCGCGCTGGGAATTCCGCACGATGCTTTCCCGATCCTACCGGTCCGCTGATCCGGCCGATCCTGCCGAGCCACCGCAGGGCACGCGCTCCTTCGCGCGCCGGTGGATGCCGCCCGCGCTCGACGCCACCGAAGCGCGCGCCGCGGCGATGCTGCTGCGCCTGCTGCTGCTGGTGGCCGGCTACCAGCTGCTGCTCCTGCTGTGGAGCGCGCGCTCGACCGGCCTGCTGGCGCAGACACTGACCGTGGGTGGCATGCTGGCCTGCCTGGCTTCGCTGGAACTGCTGCGGCGCCGGCGGCTGCACCTGTCCGTGGTGGTCTTCGTGGTGCTCAACCTGGTGCTGACGTCGGTGGCCTATGGCTACTGGGGCCTGCGCGCGCAGATGCACGGGCAACTGCTGCAGCTGCTGCCGGTGCTGCTGGCCGGCGCACTGCTGGGCCGCCGCGCGCTGTGGCTGGCGACCGCCTGGCTGGGTGCGCTGCTGGCGCTGGGCGCGTGGCTGGACGCGGCCGCCGGCTTCTACCTGCCGGTGCGGGTGGCGCTGGCGGCGCACGACCTGTCGCTGGCCGCCTTCGGCATGGTGCTGGCCGCCTTCGTGCTGGACCAGTCGCTGTCCTCGCTGCGCGACAACCTGCGCATCGCGCAGCGGCGCGGCGCCGACCTGGCGCGCAAGCGCGACGAGCTGCAGCTGGAGATGCAGGAGAAGGAGCGCTCGCGCGAGCAGCTGGTGCACGCGCTGAAGATCGAGAACGTGGGGCGGCTGGCCAGCGGCGTGGCGCACGATTTCAACCACCTGCTGGCGCTGATCATGGGCTATGCGGGCAAGGGCCGCCGCAGCGACGATCCGGCCGAGCTGAAGGCCGCATTGCAGGGCGTGGAATCGGCGGCGCGGCGCGCGACCGCGGTGACCCGCCGCCTGCTGGATTTCAGCCGCCAGGACGTGGCGCGGCCGCAGCTGCTCGACGCGGCGCAGGCGGTGGCGGCGATGGAGCCGATGCTGCGCCAGCTGTTCGATGCGCGCGTGGCGTTCGAACTGGACACCGGCCAGACGCAGTGCCAGATCCACTTCGATCCGGCGCAGCTGGAACTGGTGCTGCTGAGCCTGGCCGCCAACGCGCAGCAGGCCATGCCCGACGGCGGCACGTTCCGCCTCGCGCTGTCCTGCCCGGAGCCGGGCAACGAGCTGCGCATCGAGGTGAGCGACAGCGGCCACGGTATGAGCGAGGACGTGCGGCTGCGCTGCCTGGAGCCGTTCTTCACCACCAAGCCCAGCGGCCAGGGCACCGGCCTGGGGCTGGCGGTGGCGGCCAACCTGATCGCCGCCGCCGACGGCCGGATCGCGGTGGAAAGCGCGCCGGGCGAGGGCACCCGTTTCCACCTGCGCCTGCCGGCACGGCCGCTGTCGGGCGAACCCGCGCACCGGCCCGAGGGCGGCGAGGCGATCCCGTACTGATCCACGCCGCGTCGCCGCCGCGGCCGCCATGGCCGCAGCGCGGCAGCGGCTACACTGCCGCACGGCCCGTCCGGAAACTCGTCCTTGGTCTCTAGCTGGATCCTGCTGCTGGTCTCGCTCGGCTACGCCGCGCTGCTGTTCGGCGTGGCGTGGTGGGGCGATCGCCGACCGATGTATCCGGACCGTCCCTGGCTGCGGCCGGTGGTCTACAGCCTGGCGCTGGCGGTGTACTGCTCGTCGTGGACCTTCTACGGCGCGGTCGGCACCGCGGTGCGCTACGGCATCGGCTACCTGCCGATCTACCTGGGGCCGCTGCTGCTGCTGCTGTTCGGCTGGCGCATCATCGAACGGCTGGCGCTGATCGCGCGCAGCGAGAACGTGGTCTCCATCGCCGACTTCATTTCCTCGCGTTACGGGCGCTCGCGGCGGCTGGCCGCGCTGGTGGCGCTGATCGCGCTGATCGGCGTGGTGCCGTACCTGGCGCTGCAGTACAAGGCGGTGGCGATGAGCCTGCAGGTGCTCACCGGCGATGCCGGCGGCGGCAGCGTGCTGACCGATCCGGCGCTGTACGTGGCGCTGCTGATGGCGCTGTTCGCCACCCTGTTCGGCACCCGCCAGGTGGATGCCACCGAACACCACCACGGCATGATGCTGGCCATCGCCCTGGAATCGATGATCAAGCTGCTGGCGATGGTAGCGGTGGGCGTGTTCGCCTACGTGTGGCTGTCCGAGCGCGGCACCGCGGTGGTGGCATCGGCGCGCACGCTGTTCGAGGCGACGCCGCCGGTGGGTTTCGTCTCCCAGACCCTGCTCAGCTTCCTGGCGCTGATCTGCCTGCCGCGCCAGTTCCACGTGGCGGTGGTGGAGTGCGGCGACGTCGGCGACGTGCGCCGCGCGCGCTGGCTGTTCGGCGGCTATCTGGTGCTGATCTCGCTGATGATCGTGCCCATCGCGGTGGCCGGCAGCGCGCTGCTCGGCGGTGGCCGCGTGGCCGACGACGCGCTGGTGCTGGCGCTGCCGATGAGCGGCGGCAACACCGCGCTGGCGCTGGTGGCCTACGTGGGCGGGTTCTCCGCGGCCACCGGCATGGTGATTGTGTCCTCCATCGCGCTGGCGACGATGATCAGCAACGACCTGGTCATGCCGCTGCTGCTGCGCCGCAGCGGCGACCACCGCGAGGCCGCCGACGTCGCCTCGCGCGTGCTTTGGATCCGTCGCCTGGCGATCCTGCTGCTGGCGCTGGTGGCCTACGGCTACTACCGCGGCAGCAACAACGACACCATGCTCGCCACCTACGGGCTGATGGCCTTCGCCGCGGTGGCGCAGTTCGCGCCCGGCCTGATCGGCGGGCTGTACTGGCGCGGCGCCAGCCGCCGCGGTGTCGGCGCCGGCATGGCGGTGGGCTTCGGCATCTGGGTGTACACCCTGCTGCTGCCGGCGCTCTGCCATGGCGGATGGCTGGACGTGGCGCTGGTCGAGCGCGGCCCGTTCGGCATCGGCTGGCTGCGGCCCGAGCAGCTGTTCGGCCTGCGCGGCTGGGACCCGCTGACCCACGGCACGTTCTGGTCGCTGCTGCTCAACGCCGCGACCATGCTGCTGGTGTCGATGCGCTGGCGTCCCGGGGTGGCCGAACGGCTGCGCGTGGCGCCGTTCGTGGAACCCTACGCGCAGCGCCCGGCGGTGGCCGGCGACTGGCCGGCGCACGTGAAGGTGCGCGACCTGCTGGCGCTGGCCACGCGCGTGGTCGGCGACCTGCGCGCGCGGCGCGCCTTCGCCGAGCAGGCGCAGGCGCTGCAGCGCGAGTTCCAGCCCGCCGCCGCCGCCGACCGCGCCTGGGTGCAGTTCACCGAGCGCCTGCTGGCCGCCTCCATCGGCGCGGCGTCGGCGCGCCTGCTGCTGACCAGCCTGCTGCGCGGCTCGGGCATGGACCTGGGCGAAGTGGTGGCGGTGCTGGACGAAGCCGGGCAGGAACTGCGCTTCAACCGCGAGATCCTGTCCACCACGCTGGAGAACATCAGCGCCGGGGTCAGCGTGGTCGATCCGGACATGCGCCTGACCGCGTGGAACCGCCGCTACCAGCAGATGTTCGGCTACCCCGACGGCATGCTCTACGTCGGCCGCCCGGTCGCCGACCTGATCCGCTACAACGCCGAGCGCGGCGAACTGGGCGAGGGCGACATCGAGGTGCAGATCAACCGCCGCATCGGCCACATGCGCGCCGGCACGCCGCACGTGTTCGAGCGCACCGGCGCCGACGGCAAGGTGATCGAGCTGCGCGGGCAGGCGCTGCCCGGCGGCGGCTACGTCACCAGCTACAACGACATCACCGACTTCAAGCGCGCCGAACAGGCGCTGCTGGAAGCCAACGAGACCCTGGAGCAGCGCGTGGCCGAGCGCTCGCAGGCGGCCGAGGCGGCGCAGCAGTCCAAGACCCGCTTCCTGGCCGCGATCAGCCACGACGTGCTGCAGCCGCTCAACGCCGCGCGGCTGTTCGCCTCGGCGCTGCGCGACGGCCTGCAGGAAGGCGACGAGCAGCGGCACCTGGCCGAGCGCGTGGACGCCTCGCTGCGCGCGGCCGAGGAACTGCTCGACGGCCTGCTCGACGTGTCGCGGCTGGACGCCGGCGGCCTGCGCCCGACCGTCACCGACTTCGATGCCGCGGTGCTGGTGCGCGAACTGGCCGCGCAATACACGCCGGTGGCGGCCGGGCGCGGCCTGCGCCTGCACGTGTTCGCGCGCCAGGCGTGGGTGCGCAGCGACCGCCGCCTGCTGCGCCGCGTGCTGCAGAACTTCATGGCCAACGCGCTGCGCTACACCCGCAGCGGGCGCATCGTGCTGGCGCTGCGCGTGCGCGGCGGACAGGTGGAGCTGCAGGTGTGGGACACCGGCCCCGGCATCCCCGAACACCACATGCAGCAGATCTTCAACGAGTTCCATCGCTACCAGCAGCCGTTCGACTGGGGCGAACAGGGCCTGGGCCTGGGCCTGTCGATCTGCCAGCGCATCTCGCGCCTGCTCGGCCACGGCCTGGACGCGCGCAGCCAGCCCGGCCGCGGCAGCATGTTCTCCATCACCCTGCCGCGCGTGCCGACGCCGGCGGTGGCGCCGCCGCCGCGCGCCACGCCGGCGTTCGGCGGCGACGAGGCGCTGGCCGGGCTGCGCGTGCTGTGCGTGGACAACGACCAGGAAATCCTCGACGGCATGCGCGCGCTGCTCGGCCGCTGGAAGGTGGAAGTGATCGCCGCCAGCACCGTGGACATGGCGCTGGAGAAGATCGCCGAGCGCCCGGACGTGATGCTGGTGGACTACCACCTGCACGACCGCATGGACGGCCTGGACGCGCTGGTCGCGCTGCGCGGGGCCGCCGGCCGCCCGCTGCCCGGGGCGCTGCTCACCGCCGACGGCCGCGACGAATTGAAGCGGCTGGCGCGCGAACGCGGCTACCGGGTGCTGACCAAGCCGGTGAAGCCGGCCTCGCTGCGCGCCTTTCTCACCGCCTGGCGGTAGGGCTGGCGGAATGCCGGCTGCGCCGGCGGTTGCCGTCCGCGTCCGCTTTCCGTAGATGCATGGCCTGCCCCGCATGGGGCTTCACCGGGAAAGCCCGTGCAGGGCAAGCTCCGTACCTGCGTGGAACGAGGTTGCTCCGATGAATACCCATGCCAACGGGCCAAAGCCCTTGTAGGAGCGCACTTCAGTGCGCGAGGGGCTCCACCGGGAAAGCCCCATCGCGCACTGAAGTGCGCTCCTACGGCGCCGCTGTCGTGGTGGAGCCGGGTTTCCTCAGGCCGCGCCGTGCAGGTGCTCGTACAGGATGCTGGCGCCGATGACGATCAGGATCACGCCGCCGATGATCTCCGCGCGTTTGCCGACCAGGGCGCCGAGTACGCGGCCGAGCATGATGCCCAGGGTCACCATGACCAGCGTGCACAGGCCGATCACCAGCGCGACCACGCCGATGTGCACGTCCAGGAACGCCAGGCTCACGCCGATCGCCGCCGCGTCGATGCTGGTGGCCAGGCCGGTGACGGCCAGGGTCCAGAAGCGGTGGTGGCGGTTGTCGTCGGTGTCCTGCGCTTCTTCCTCCGCGTCCGGGCGCAGGCCGGCCACGATCATGTGCACGCCCAGCGCGCCGAGCAGCACGAAGGCGATCCAGTGGTCGAAAGCCTCCACGTAGCGCGACGCGGCGCGGCCCAGCAGCCAGCCCAGCAGCGGGGTGATGGCCTCGATCGCGCCGAAGATCAGGCCGGCGCGCAGCGCGTCGGGCAGGCGCGGACGGCGCATCGCCGCGCCCTTGCCGATCGCCGCGGCGAAGGCATCGGTGGACATGGCGAAGCCGACCAGGAGGATGGAGAGAGGGGACATCGGGCTTACCTGGTCGGGCGGAGACGGACGGCACACGGCGCGCCCAACCTGATGTTGCGCACGCATGCCGCTGGTCTCGCCAACCGTGGAACCGGCCGCAGCGCCACGACGCAATGGTCGAGTGTGTTGACGCGTGCACTTCCAGACGCTGGAAGCAGGCTACTCCCCAAGGGAGCGCGGATTCTAGCACGGCACCGCGGGGCCCTCCGGGCGGCGCGCTGACATGCCCCTGTCATCGCCGGCTGGCTTCATTGCGCCGCACCGGACGCCTTGGCGCATCCGTCCGCGGAAAGCGCTAAAGAACCGGCGGGTGCGGCCGATCCAGGGGCGTCCCCACGCCCGGAGTCCTGCAATGAAGTTCCCGCTTGGAATCGCCCAGAAGCTGCGGTTGAGCCTGTTGGCCCTGGTCGTCGGCCTGGCCGTCATCGGCTCGGCTTATGCCTGGCTCAGCGCCGGCATGCGCGCCGCCGACCAGCGCCTGCAACGTTACCAGCAGGAGGCGGCGCGGCTGGAGAACCTGGCCCGCGCCTTCGCCGAGACGCGACGCGCGCAGGCCGAGTATGCCATGTCGTTCTCGACCGCCGCCGGACAGGCGTTCGGCAAGGCGCGCGTGCAGCTGGACGAGGCGCTGGCGCCGGCGCAGGGCGCCGACCCCTGGCCGGCGGAGCTGGCGGCGACGCTGCGGTCCTACCTCGAATCGGCGCAGTTGCTGGACGAACGCATCGGCGAGCTGGGCCACGATGCCGACAGCGGCATGCAGGGCGAACTGCGCGCGGCGGTGCACACGGTGGAAAACCTGATCGGCGACTACCGGGAGCCGGAACTGCAGGTGTCGATGCTGAGCATGCGCCGCCACGAGAAGGATTTCATCCTGCGCCGCGAGCAGAAATACGCCGACGAACTGGGCGCGGAGGCGATGCCGTTCGAACTGCTACTGCAGCGTGCGCGCATGCCCGAGGGCGTGCGCGGGCAGGTACGCGAGGCGATGCAGCGCTACCAGGGCGCGTTCCTGTCCTATGCGGCGGCGCGCTTCGGCGTGGACAGCGAAACCCAGGCGCTGGACGACCATGCCGCGCAGGTGGGCCCGGTGATCCAGCGCCTGCAGCGCGACCAGCGCAGCGCGCTGCAGGAACAGCGCGCCGGGCAGGCGTCCGCGCGCACCTGGATGAACGCCACCTTCGCCGCCACCGTGCTCATCGTCGGCCTGTTGCTGGTATCGCTGCTGGTGCTGCTGCTGCGCGCCATCGACCGGCCACTGGCCGATGCCGCCGCGTTCGCCCGCGCCATCGCCGACGACCACCTCGACGGCACCCTGGTGGTGCGCAACCGCGACGACGAGATCGGCCGCCTCGCCACCGCGCTGATGCAGATGCAGGCCAGCCTGCGCGAGCGCATCGCCGCCGAACGCATCGCCGCGCTCGCCAACCAGCGCGTGCGCCAGGCGCTGGACGTGGCCCGCGCCGCGGTGCTGGTGACCGATGCCGAAGGCCGCGTGGTCTACGCCAACGATGCCCTGCTGCAGACCTTCGCGCAGGCCGGCGTCCAGGCGCCGATCGGCACCGGCGTGGACGCGGCCGTGCTCGGCGCCGACGTGGCCGCGGTGCTTGCCGAGGCGGAGCGTGGCCACACGGTTGATGCCGAGGTGGAACTGGGCAATACCGGGTTCCTGCTGCGCGCCAGCCCGGTGCTGGAACAGGAGCGGGTGCTGGGGCTGGTGATGGAATGGCAGGACCGCCGCCTGGAGCGGGTGATCGCCCACGAGGTCGCCGCGGTGGTGGCCGCCGCCGCCGCGGGCGACCTGGAAGGGCGCATCGAGCTGGGCGACAAACAGGGCTTCGTGCAGGAGCTGGCCGGGCGCATCAACGCATTGCTGGACGGCGTGCAGTCGCAGGTCGGCGACGCCACCCGCGTCATCGGCCATTTCGCCCGCGGCGACCTGAGCGCGCGCATGCGCGGCGACGGCCATGGCATCTACGCGCGGCTGCGGCAGGGACTGGAAGTGGCGATGCGCCAGGTCGGCGGCATCGTCTCCAGCATCCAGCAGTCGGCCGGCAGCGTGCAGGCGGCGGTGGACGACATGGCCAGCGGCACCCGCGAGCTGGCCGGCCAGGTCCGGCAGCAGGTGGACGACGTGCACGACGCGTTGGGGCGCATCCGCTCGGTGGCCGGCGAGGCCCGCGAGAACGCCGGCAGCGCGCGCGCGAGCGCGGAAATCTCCGAAGCCGCCAGCGTCGCGGCCGAGCGCGGGCGCGAGGCCACTGCCGCCGCGGTGACCGGCATGGAGCGGTTGCGCGCCTCCTCGCGCCGCATCCGCGAGATCGTCGCCACGGTGGACAGCCTGTCGTTCCAGACCAACCTGCTGGCGCTCAACGCGGCGGTGGAAGCGGCGCGCGCCGGCAGCCATGGCCGCGGCTTCGCCGTGGTCGCCGGCGAAGTGCGCCAGCTGGCACAGCGTTCGGCCGAGGCCTCGCAGCAGATCCGCACGCTGGTGGACGCCTCGCTACAGCAGGTGGAGGCAGGGGCGCGCCTGGTCGACAGCAGCGGCGAGGCGATGCAGGACATCGGCGGCCGCGTGCAGCAGGTGGTGACGGCGATGGCGCGCATCGATGCGGCGTCGGCGCGCCAGGTCAGCGCGGTGGACGACGTTGAACGGCTGCTGCGCCGCATCGGCGAGGGAACGCGGCAGAGCGGCAATGTCGCCCATGCGTCCTCGCAGGCGGCCGTGGCGATGCGCGAACAGGCGCAGGAACTGGCCGTGGCGGCAGAGACGTTCGTGCTGGGCGGCGACGACGCGCCGCGCCAGCCGCGCGCGGCCTGAACGGCGTCACCGCGTCCATGGAGCGGCATCGCGCCGCTGCGCATGAGGCCGCCAGTGCGGCTCAGTCCTCTTCCGGCGGCAGCACGATGCTGTCGTCGTCGATGGCCAGCTTGCCGGCCATCAGCACCGCCTGGGTGCGGTTGGTGACGCCGAGCTTGCGCAGGATCGCGGTGACATGCGCCTTGATGGTGGCCTCGGACACGTTCAGGTCGTAGGCGATCTGCTTGTTGAGGCGGCCGGCGCCGAGCATCTGCAGCACGCGGAACTGCTGCGGGGTCAGCTCGCGCAGGCGCTGGCCGACCTCGCGTTCCTCGTGGTCGGTGGGCGGCACGTTGTGCGCCTCGGCCGGCGCCCAGCGCTCGCCGTCGAGGATGGTGCCCAGCGCGTGGCCGATGGTGTCCGAATCGGCCGACTTGGGGATGAAGCCGAACGCGCCATGGTCGAGCGCGCGCCGCATCACCGTCGGCTCCTCGCGCGCGGACACCACCACGATCGGCAGCTGCGGGTGCAGCGAACGCAGGTGCACCAGCGCGTTGAAACCCTGCGCGCCGGGCATGTTCAGGTCCATCAGCACCAGGTCGGCGTCGGGATGCTGCTCGGCCAGCGCGTACAGCGCCTCGACGCTGTCGGCCTCCAGCAGCTGCACGCCGGGAATCACCCGCTGCACCGCGCCGCGCAGCGCTTCGCGGAACAGCGGGTGGTCGTCGGCGATCAGGAGGGTAGGCATGGGGTTGGAGCGGGGAATGGGGAACAGGGAAGCGGGAGGGATGGAATGCAGCGCCAAGGGCAGGAAAGGGGGAAGCGAGGCCGGGGAACAACGCACAGTGGCGCATCATTCCCCTTTCCCACATTCCCTTCCCCCGCCTCAGCGCACCTTCCGCTCTTCCACCAGCGAGGCCACCACCGACGGATCGGCCAGGGTTGAGGTGTCGCCGAGCTGGTCCGGCGCGTTTTCGGCGATCTTGCGCAGGATGCGGCGCATGATCTTGCCCGAGCGGGTCTTGGGCAGGCCCGGTGCCCACTGCAGGTGGTCCGGCGCGGCGATCGGACCGATCTCCTTGCGCACCCAGGCCACCAGTTCCTTGAGCAGTTCGTCGGTCTGCGCCTCGCCGGCCACCAGGGTGACGTAGGCGTAGATGCCCTGGCCCTTGATGTCGTGCGGGAAGCCCACCACCGCGGCCTCGGCCACCTTCGGGTGGCTGACCAGCGCGCTTTCCACCTCGGCGGTGCCGATGCGGTGGCCGGAGACGTTGATCACGTCGTCGACGCGGCCGGTGATCCAGTAATAGCCGTCCTCGTCGCGGCGGCAGCCGTCGCCGGTGAAGTAGCTGCCCGGGTAGGTGCGGAAATAGGTGTCGATGAAACGCTGGTGGTCGCCGTAGACGGTGCGCATCTGGCCCGGCCACGAGTCGCGGATGATCAGGTTGCCCTCGGTGGCGCCTTCCTGGATCTCGCCGTCGGCGTTGACCAGCGCCGGCTGCACGCCGAAGAAGGGCAGGGTGGCCGAGCCGGGCTTGAGGTCGATCGCGCCGGGCAGCGGCGAGATCAGGATGCCGCCGGTCTCGGTCTGCCACCAGGTGTCCACGATCGGGCAGCGCGCGTCGCCGACCACCTCGTAGTACCAGCGCCAGGCTTCCGGATTGATCGGCTCGCCGACGCTGCCGAGCAGGCGCAGGCTCTTGCGCGAGGTGCGCTTGACCGGCGCCTCGCCCTCGCGCATCAGCGCGCGGATCGCGGTGGGCGCGGTGTAGAAGATGGTGACCTGGTGCTTGTCGATCACCTCCCAGAAGCGCGAGGTGTCCGGATAGTTCGGCACGCCCTCGAACATCACCGAAGTGGCGCCGTTGGCCAGCGGACCGTAGACGATGTAGCTGTGGCCGGTGACCCAGCCCACGTCGGCGGTGCACCAGTAGATGTCGTCCTCGCGCAGGTCGAACACCGCCTCGTGCGTATACGCGGCGAACAGCAGGTAGCCGGCGCTGGTGTGCAGCACGCCCTTGGGCTTGCCGGTGGAACCGGAGGTGTAGAGGATGAACAGCGGGTCCTCAGCGTTCATGCGCTCCGGCTCGCACTCGGACGGCTGCGGGTCGACCACGTCGTGGAACCAGCGGTCGCGCGGCGCCTGCATGTCCACCGCGGCACCGGTATGGCGCACCACCAGCACGGTTTCGACGGTATTGGTGCCGGGCAGCTTCAGCGCGGCGTCGACGTTGGCCTTCAGCGGCACCTTCCTGCCGCCGCGCAGGCCCTCGTCGGCGGTGATGATCAGCTTGCTGCCGCAGTCGCCGACGCGGTCGGCGATGGAGTTGGCGGCGAAACCGCCGAACACCACCGAGTGGATCGCACCGATGCGCGCGCAGGCCAGCATCGCCACCGCGGCGTCGACGATCATCGGCAGGTAGATGGTGACGCGGTCGCCCTTCTTCACCCCGAGGTTGCGCAGCGCGTTGCCGAGCTTGCACACCCGCTCGTGCAGCTGCCGGTAGGTGACCTTCTGCGCCGGCGCGTCGGGGCTGTCGGGCTCGAACAGCAGCGCGGTCTTGTCGCCGCGGGTGGCCAGCTGGCGGTCCAGGCAGTTCACGCTGACGTTGAGTTCGCCGTCCTCGAACCACTTGATGCGGAAATCGTCCAGCTGGTAGCTGACGTTCTTGATGCGGGTCGGCGGGGTGAACCAGTCCAGGCGCTCGGCGGCCTTGCCCCAGAACGCGTCGGGGTTTTCCACCGATTCGCGGTACTGCTGCTGGTACGTGGTCTTGTCGATCCGCGCCCTGGCGGCGAACGCGGGATCGACGGGATAGAGATCAGCCATGGCAACACCCTCACCTTTGCACTTGTAACCAATGGGGGAGCCGCATCCTGCGACGCGGCCGGGACTTCCCAAGTGTGCCGCATCGTCCCTGCCGCGCGCTGCCCCCCGGGTTAGACGATGGTCGAATACCCGCCCGCTTTCGACTAATGGCGAATAGCCGCCCGCCGCGAAGGCCGCGCACCCTGCCGCTGACCGTGCGACCGACGCGGCCGCCAACGCCAGCCGGAGAGAGGCAGACCCGATGAACAGACACGTGTTGAAACGAACGGGCAATGCGTTCCCCGCGACGGGGACGATGGTGCGCCGGCCTCTTGCCGCGGCGCTGTTCGTGGCGCTGCTGGCGCCGGGCATGGCCTGGGCCGACACCGCCAAGGAGAAGGCGCTGGAAGCCCGCGTCGCCGAACTGGAGCGCCAGGTGCAGCTGCTGCTGTCCACCCAGCAGCAACAGCAGGGTGCCATCGCGCAGACCCAGGGCGACGTGCAGCAGGTGCGCGCCGAGCAGGCGGCCGCCACCACCGCCCCGGCCAGGCCGGCAGTCCCGGCCGGCAAGCAACCGATCCAGGTGACCAGCATCACCCCGGGCGCCACGCCGGGCACCACCTTCAAGTTCGGCGGCTTCATCAAGGCCGACTTCCTCGCCACCCGCACCGGCGACGGCCAGCTCGCCGACGACGCCACCGGCCGCGCGCTGTACCTGCCGGGGCAGACCCCGGTGCACGGCGCCGGCGGCTCGGGCAAGGCCTCGGACGTGGACTACAACGCCCACGCCAAGTTCTCGCGCTTCAACCTGGGCGTGGACCACGTGGCCGAGAACGGCGACAAGGCCGGTGCGATGGTGGAGATGGATTTCTTCGGCAACGCGCTCGGCAACCAGACCGCGACCAACACCTACGGCGTCACCCTGCGCCATGCCTACATGTACTGGAACAACTGGCTGGCCGGCCAGACCTGGTCCAACTTCATGGACGTGGCCTCGCTGCCCGAGGCGGTGGACTTCGTCGGCCCCACCGACGGCGTGATCTTCGTGCGCCAGGCGCAGGTGCGCTACACCCAGGGCGGTTTCAGCGCCTCGCTGGAGAACCCGGAAACCACGCTGATCGGCGCCACCAGCTCCGACCGCGGCTCGCTGCCCGACCTGACGGTGCGCTACGGCTGGAAGGGCGACTGGGGCACCTTCGGCGTGGGCGGCCTGCTGCGCCAGCTGAAAGTGGACAACCAAGCCACCGGCGCGCACGGCACCGCCACCGGCGGCGGCGTGACCCTGGGCGGCAAGTGGGCGATGGGCGGCAGCGATTCGCTGCATTACCAGCTCACCGGCGGCCAGGGCATTTCCCGCTACATCGGCCTGGGCATCACCGGCGACAGCACCTGGGACGCGGTGCGCGACGAGCTCGACCCGACCGGCGTGATCGCCGGCTACGTCGGCTGGCGCCACGCCTTCACTCCCAAGCTGCGCACCAACCTGATCTACGCGCGCAGCGACTACGACAACGACGCCATCGCCGGCCCGCTGGTGACGAAAAGCGTGCAGTCGATCCGCGGCAACGTGTTCTACACGCCGATGCCCAAGGTCGATGTCGGCGCCGAGCTGATGTACGGCGTGCGCGAGATCGAGGACGGCCGCAAGGGCGACATCAGCCGCGTGCAGTTCACCACCAAGTACAGCTTCTGAGTCACCGGCACCGGCGTCGTCGCGGCGCCGGTGCCGGCGCAGGAAAGGCAGTCCGCATCATCTCCCTGCCCCCACGGGGAGCACTCATGCAACGCACCGGCGCGCACCGCACGCCCGCGTCCGTATTCCCGAAATCTGGAGAATCCCGATGAATGCTTCCGTCGATCCCCGTGTTGAGCGGATCGCTTCCCACCCCGCCTACCAGCGGCTGCGGCGCTCGCGCAACCGCCTGGGCTGGTTCCTGACCGTGCTGATGCTGCTGGGCTACTACGGCTACATCGGCCTGATCGCCTTCGACAAGGCGTTCCTGGCCAAACCCATCGCCGAGGGCAGGATCACCACCGTCGGCATCCCGATCGCGCTCGGGCTGATGGTGTTCACCATCGTCATCACCGGCATCTACGTGCGCCGCGCCAACAAGGAGTTCGACCAGTTGACCCACCAGATCGTGGAGGACGTGCAATGACCCGCGCTTCCCTGCTGCGCCCGGCCGCGCTGCTGGCCCTGCTCGCCGCCAGCGGCGCCGCGCTGGCGGCCGGCGGCGACATCGGCCAGACCGTGCGCCAGCCCACCAACTGGACCGCGATCATCATGTTCGCCGCATTCGTGCTGGCGACCCTGGGCATCACCAAGTGGGCGGCCGCGCGCACCCGCTCGGCGTCGGACTTCTACACCGCCGGCGGCGGCATCACCGGCTTCCAGAACGGCCTGGCGATCGCCGGCGACTACATGTCGGCGGCCTCGTTCCTGGGCATCACCGCGGCGGTGATGGCCAACGGCTACGACGGCCTGATCTACGCCATTGGCTTCCTGGTCGGCTGGCCGATCCTGACCTTCCTGATGGCCGAGCGGCTGCGCAACCTCGGCCGCTTCACCTTCGCCGACGTGGCCGGCTACCGCTTCGCGCAGAAGCCGATCCGCCTGTTCGCCGCCTCCGGCACGCTGGTGGTGGTGCTGTTCTACCTGATCGCGCAGATGGTCGGCGCCGGCGCGCTGATCAAGCTGCTGTTCGGCCTGGACTACTGGATCGCGGTGGTGCTGGTCGGCGTGCTGATGATGGTCTAC
Source organism: Stenotrophomonas sp. MYb238 (assembly GCF_009496535.1). Lineage (GTDB taxonomy): Bacteria > Pseudomonadota > Gammaproteobacteria > Xanthomonadales > Xanthomonadaceae > Stenotrophomonas. The sequence goes on along the minus strand of NZ_WIDL01000004.1, from coordinate 15,902 downwards.
GTGCTGTTCGGCGGCATGACCGCCACCACCTGGGTGCAGATCATCAAGGCCTGCCTGCTGTTGTTCGGCGTGACCTTCATGGCGCTGATGGTGATGTGGAAGTTCGGCTTCAGCTTCGAGAAGCTGTTCTCCACCGCGGTGCAGGTCAAGGCGCAGATCGCGGCCAACGGCGGCAAGGGCGCCGGGGAGGCGGCGGCCGCGGGCCTGTCGATCATGGGCCCGGGCGGCTTCGTCAAGGACCCGATCTCGGCGATCTCCTTCGGCATGGCGCTGATGTTCGGCACCGCCGGCCTGCCGCACATCCTGATGCGCTTCTTCACCGTTCCCGACGCCAAGCAGGCGCGCAAGTCGGTGTTCTGGGCCACCACCTGGATCGGCTACTTCTACATCCTGATCTTCATCATCGGCTTCGGCGCCATCGCCCTGGTGCTGACCAACCCCGAGTATGCGGACCCGGTCACCGGCACCATCCAGGGCGGGCCGAACATGGCCGCGGTGCTGGTCGGCAAGGCGGTGGGCGGCAACCTGTTCATGGGCTTCATCTCGGCGGTGGCTTTCGCCACCATCCTTGCGGTGGTCGCCGGCCTGACGCTTTCCGGCGCCTCGGCGGTGTCGCACGACCTGTACGCGACGGTGATCAAGCAGGGCAATCCGCCGGCAGGCTCGGAACTGCGCGTCTCGCGCGCCACCACCGTGGTGCTGGGCGTGGTGGCGGTACTGCTGGGCATCGCCTTCGAGAAGCAGAACGTGGCCTTCATGGTGTCGCTGGCCTTCGCCATCGCCGCCTCGGCCAACTTCCCGGTGCTGATCCTGTCGCTGCTGTGGAAGGACTGCACCACCCGCGGCGCGGTGATCGGCGGCTTCCTCGGCCTGGCCTCGTCGCTGCTGCTGACCCTGCTGTCGCCGTCGGTGTGGGTGGATACGCTGGGCAACCCGGCCGGCAGCGCGCCGTTCCCGTACACCAGCCCGGCGCTGTTCTCGATGACCATCGCCTTCGTCGGCATCTGGCTGTTCTCGGTGCTGGACAGGAGCACGCGCGCGCAGGCCGAGCGTGCGGCCTACCCGGCGCAGCAGGTGCGCGCCGAGACCGGCATCGGCGCGAGCAGGGCTGCCGAGCATTGAGCGCCGTTTGAGGAAGAAAGAAGAAGGAGGCCGCCCATCGCTGGGCGGCCTCCGTCGTTTCCGGGGGTGCCGCGCGGATCGGCCCTGCCGTTACCATGCCGGTCGCGCCTTCGCATCCGTTCCGCTGCAAGAGGATCTTCCATGACCGTCCGCGTCCGTCGTTCTCCGCATCCGCGCCTGCGCGCTTCCGTGCTGGCTTCCGCCCTGCTGCTGGGCAGCCTGTGCGCCACGCCGATGCCGGCCCAGGCGCGACAGGCGCAGCCGCAGGCGATCGCGCTGCAGGCCGAAGCCGAGCGCCTGGCGGCGCAGTTGCCGGGCGACGTCGGCGCGGCGCTGGTGCACCTGGAAAGCGGCCGCGCGGTCTACGTCGACGCCGACCGGCCGTTGCCGATGGCCAGCACCATGAAGGTGCCGGTGGCGGTGCACATCCTCAAGCTGGTGGACGAGGGCAAGCTGGGCCTGCAGCAGCAGGTGCTGCTGGGCCCGGACGACATCTACCCGGACATGGGCGGGCCGATGGACACCCATCTGAGCGCCGGTTCGGCCATCACCATCCGCGACCTGCTGCACATGATGATCACGGTCAGCGACAACAACGCCACCGACATCCTGATCCGCACCGGCGGCGGTCCCGAGGCGGTGCAGCAGCGCATGCGCGCGCTGGGCGTCGACGGCCTGCGCGTGGACCGCTACATCTGGGAACTGCTGGCCAACTACTATGGCGACGCCGCTTCGCACGCGCGGCCGCTGGGCCCGGCGGCCTATGGCGAACTGTCGCGCGGCGAACGCAGCGAGGCGCAGCGGCGCACCAACATGGACGCCTGGAACGCCGACCCGCGCGACACCAGCAGCGCCCGCGCCATGGCGCAGCTGCTGCAGCGCACCTGGAAGGGCGAGCTGCTGTCGCCGGCGTCGACCCGCGTGCTGCAGCAGATCATGCTCGATACCCGCACCGGCAACGCGCGCCTGCGCGGCATGCTGCCCAGCGGCACGCCGGTGGCGCACAAGACCGGTACGGTGGGCGACGTGATCAACGACGTCGGCGTGATCGAGCTGCCGAACGGGCGCGGCCACATCGTGGCCGCGGTGTTCATCCGCTCGCGCGCCTCCACCGAAGCGCGCGACGCGGCCATCGCCCAGCTGGCGCGCGCCGCGCACGACTACTACCTGTTCGTGCCCTGAGCGGAAACCCGGGCTCCCCACTCAGCCGGTCCGGTGCGCCGGTCCGGCCGCGTCGGCCGGCTCGCCGCCGTAGAACACGTCTTCCAGATTGCGGTACTCGCTGGGCGTCATGCCGACGGTGGCCTTGAACTGGCGCGCGAACGCGCTCTGGTCGCTGAAGCCGCAGCGCTGGCCGATGCCGGCGATGCTGCCGGACTCGCGCAGCAGGCGCATGGCCATCTCGATGCGCAGCTTGATCAGGTACTGCTGCGGGGTGAGCTGGAACACATGGCGGAAGTGCCGTTCCAGCTGCGCCAGCGACATGCCGGCCAGTTCGGCCAGCTGCGGCGCGCGCAGGTTGGACTCGAAATGTTCCTGCATGTGCGCCACCACGCGGTCGAGCTGGGCGAAGGCCGAGTGGCGGCTGTTGGGCCGGCCGAGGTCGCGCGAGACGCCCATCAGCCCGCAGATTTCACCGTCGCGGAACAGCGGGCGCTTGAGCGTCAGGCACCAGCCGGGGCGGCGGTTCGGGTACAGGTGTACTTCCAGGCGGTCGGCGATGGGATCGCCGGCCAGCACCTGCCGGTCCTGCAGCAGGTAGCGGTTGCCCAGCGGCGGCGGGAACACTTCCAGCGGCGAGCGGCCGATGACGTCGCCGCGTTTCCTGCGGCCCAGCCGCTGCACCAGGGTGAGGTTGCAGTGCGTGTAGCGTCCCTCGCGGTCCTTCACGAAGAACACGGTGTCCGGCAGCGCATCGAACAGGTGCTGCACTTCGCTTGAGGAATGCTGTGCGTCCATGGGCGTCGTCTTCGCGTTGGCGCTCGTCGGCGTGGCGTGCGGCCGATCCTAGCGCATGCTTCCGGGCCGTGCCGCAGCGTTTGCGCGGTTGTGCCGAATTCCGCACGAGGGCGCCGAATGCACTGCTATTCGGCCCTGCGGCGGCGGTGGGAGCATGGCCGCATGCACCGCATAGACATCATCGATTCGCATACCGCCGGCGAACCCACCCGGGTCGTGCTCGGCGGATTTCCCGACCTCGGCGGCGGCAGCCTGCAGCAGCGCCGCGGGCGCCTGGTGCGCGATTTCGACCACTGGCGCGCGACGCTGGCCTGCGAGCCGCGCGGCTCGGACACGATGGTCGGCGCGCTGCTGCTGCCGGCCGAAGACCCGTCGGCGTGCACCGGGGTGATCTTCTTCAACAACGTCGGCTGCCTGGGCATGTGCGGCCACGGCACCATCGGCGTGGTGCGCACCCTGGCCGAACTGGGCCGCATCCAGCCGGGCCGGCACCGCATCGAGACGCCGGTGGGCACGGTCGGCGTGGAACTGTTCGACGACGGCCGCGTGGCGGTGGACAACGTGGAGAGCTGGCGCCACCTGCACGATGTCGCGGTGGACGTGCCCGGCCACGGCGTCGTGCGCGGCGACGTGGCTTGGGGCGGCAACTGGTTCTTCATCACCGCGCAGGCGCCCTGCGCGCTGACCCTGGCCAACCAGCGCGAGCTGACCGCCTATACCGAAGCGATCCGCATCGCGCTGGAGCGCGACGGCATCGCCGGCGCCGACGGCGCCATCGACCACGTCGAAGTCAATGCGGCCGCGCCGGATGGCAGCGGCGCCGCACGCAACTTCGTGCTGTGCCCGGGCCTGGCCTACGACCGCTCGCCCTGCGGCACCGGCACCAGCGCCAAGCTGGCCTGCCTGGCCGCCGACGGCAAGCTGGCCGAGGGCGCGAACTGGGTGCAGCAGGGCATCCTCGGCAGCGTGTTCGAGGCTTCGTACCGGCAGGGCGGGCGCGGCATCCTGCCGCGGATCACCGGACAGGCGTGGATCACCGCACGCGCGACCCTGCTGATCGACGAAACCGATCCGTTCGCCTGGGGCATCGGCAGCCGGGCGCCGTGAGCGGACGCAGCCGCCACGACCTGATCGTCATCGGCGCCGGCATCGTCGGCGCCGCCTGCGCGGAGGCGGCGGTCGCCGCCGGGCTGCGCGTGGCGGTGGTCGAGAGCGGCGCCATCGGCGGCGGCGCCAGTGCCGCGGCGATGGGCCATCTGGTGGCGATGGATGGCGATCCGCACGAACTGGCGCTGTGCGTGTATTCGCTGCAGCTGTGGCGGCGCTGGGCGGCGTGGCCGGAGAGCGAGCACCGGCGCTGCGGCACGCTGTGGGTGGCGCGCGAGGAAACGGAACTCGAGGGCGTTGCAGCGCGCATCGAAGCGCTGGCGGCGATGGGCGTGCGCGCCGAAGCGGTGGATGCGCGCGGCCTGCATGCACTGGAACCGGCGCTCGCCGCGGGCATGAAGGGCGGCATGCGTGTGGCCGACGACGCGGTGGTGTATCCGCCGCGCGTGGCCTGGCGCCTGATCGAGGAAGCGCGCGGTGCCGGCGCACAGGTGTTTGCCGGCGTGCGCGCCGAGCATCTGGTCGATGGCGGCGTGCGCCTGGCCGATGGCCATGTGCTGCACGGACCGGTGCTGGTGGCCACGGGCGTGGCCCTGCCGGAGCTGCTGCCGGAACTGCCGATGCGCGCGCGCAAGGGGCAGCTGGTGATCACCGAGCGCCATCGGCCGCTGCTGCGCCACCAGCTGATCGAAATGGGCTATGCCGCCGCCGCGCATGGCGCGGACGCGGCCAGCGTGTCGTTCAACGTGCAGCCGCGACCCAACGGCCAGCTGCTGATCGGGTCCTCGCGTGAGTACGACGCCACCGGCACGGACATCTCGCTGCCGCTGCTGCGGCGCATGCTGCAGCGGGCCATCGCCTTCGTGCCGGCGCTGCGCGAGGTGCGCGCGCTGCGCAGCTGGTGCGGCTTCCGCCCGGCCACTGCCGATGGCCTGCCGTATCTGGGGCCGGTGCCGGGCCGCCGCGATGTATGGGTGGCGGCCGGCCACGAGGGCCTGGGCATCACCGCGGCGCCGGGCAGCGCGCGGCTGGTGATCGACGCCCTGCTCGGGCGCGCCCCGGCTTTGCCGCTGACGCCCTACCTGCCCGAACGCGCGCTGCGGGGCAACGCATGAACAGCATCGTGCTGAGCGTCGATGGCGTGCCGGTGGAAGTGCCCGACGGCGCCAGCGTGGCCGCCGCGGTCGCGCGCCGCGGGCCGGTGTTCCGGCGTTCGGCCAGCGGCCAGCCGCGCGCGCCGTTGTGCGGCATGGGCGTGTGTTTCGAATGCCGGGTCAGCATCGACGGCGTGGCGCAGCTGCGCGCCTGCATGGTGCTGGCGCGTGCAGGCATGCGCGTGGAGACGCAGCCATGAAGCAGCGGCGTTTCGACCTGCTGGTGGTGGGCGCGGGGCCGGCCGGCCTCGCCGCCGCGCATGGCGCGGCCCGGCGCGGGGCGAAGGTCGGGCTGGTGGACGCGCAGCCGCGCGCCGGCGGCCAGGTGTGGCGGCACGACCTGCGCTTCGGCGCGCCGTCGATGGCATGCGCGCAGATCGACGGGCTGGGCGCAGCCGGCATCGAATGGCTGGCCGGTCATGAAGTCGTCCTGGCCGATGACCACGCCGTGGTCGCCAGCCATGCCGACGGCGCGGTGGCGCTGCACTGGCGCAAGCTGGTGATCGCCACCGGCGCGCGCGAACTGATGCTGCCGTTTCCCGGCTGGACCCTGCCCGGCGTGACCGGCGCCGGCGGCCTGCAGGCGCTGGCCAAGCAGGGCTGGCCAGTGGCTGGAAAACGCGTGGTCGTGGCCGGCACCGGTCCGCTGCTGCTGGCGGCGGCGGCGACGCTGCGCCGCCATGGCGCACGGGTGCTCGGTATCCACGAGCAGGCGCGCAGGGAGGTGCTGCATGCCTTCGCGCGCCGGCTTTGGCGCTGGCCGGCGCGGCTGGCGCAGGCGGTGGCGCTGCGCACCCGTCTCGCCGGCGTGTCATGGCATGCCGGCAGCGTGGTGTTGGCCGCGCAGGGCGACGCCACCCTGCGCGCGGTCGAGGTGGACCGCGGTCGCGGCCGCGAATGGATCGAATGCGACCAGCTGGCGGTCGGCTGGGGACTGGTGCCCAACGTCGAGTTGGCGCGCCTGCTGGGCTGCGAGCTGGATAACGCGTCCGTGCATCCGGCCGTGCGCGTCGATGCGCGCCTGCGCAGCAGCCATCCCGATATCCATGCCGCCGGCGAGGCGCTCGGCATCGGCGGGCGCGACTGCGCGCGTGTAGAAGGCGCGATGGCCGCCTGCTTCGCGCTCGGCGACGAACGCGGCGGCGAGGCGCTGCGCGCGCGCCGCGAGCGCGAGCGCGCCTATGCCGCCCTGCTGCACGCCCACTTCGCTCCCGATGCGCGTACCCATGCGCTGGCGACGCCCGACACCCTGGCCTGCCGCTGCGAGGACGTGCCGATGTCTGTGGTGCAGGCGCATGCCGATCCGCGCCAGCTGCGGCTGGTCACCCGCTGCGGCATGGGCGCCTGCCAAGGCCGCATCTGCGGCGCGGCGCTGCGCGAACTGCGGCTGGCCTCGCCGTCCCTTTCCCCCACCGCCGTACGGCCGCCGCTGACCCCGGTCGCGCTGGCTGCGCTGGCCGATGTTCCTTCCGACGAACCCGAACAAGGTACAGACCCATGAGCAATGCAGGTTTCTGGCGCGGCGTGCTGCCGGCCATCACCACGCCCTTCACCGCAAGCGGCGAGGTCGATCATGTCTTCCTGGCCGAACACGCCCGGCGCATGCTCGCCGCCGGCTGCAGCGGCATCGTGCCGCTGGGCTCGCTGGGCGAGAGCGCCACGCTGACCTTCGACGAGAAGATCGCCATCGTGCGCACCCTGGTCGCCGCGGTGGAAGGGCGCGTGCCGGTGGTGGCGGGCATCGCCGCACTGTCCACCGCCGAGGGCGTGGCGCTGGCGCAGGCGGTGAAGGCCGCTGGCGCCGGCGGCGCGATGGTGCTGCCGCCGTACGTGTATTCCAGCGATGCGCACGAGATGGGCGCCTACATCCGCGCCATCCTCGCCGCCACCGACCTGCCGGCGCTGCTCTACAACAATCCCATCGCCTACCGCACCGATTTCACCCCGGCGCAGATCGCGCGCTTCGCCGCTGAGTTCCCGCACGTGCAGGCGGTCAAGGAATCCTCCGGCGACGTGCGCCGCCTGGCGGCGATCCGCGAACTGATCGGCGACCGCCTGGTGCTGCTGGTGGGCGTGGACGACCTGATCGTGGAAGGCATCGCGATGGGCGCCGAGGGCTGGATCGCCGGCACCGTCAACGCCTTCCCGGAAGAAGCGGTACAGCTGTTCGAGCAGTCGCGCGCCGGCGGCTACGAGGCGGCGCGCGAACTGTACGAATGGTCGCTGCCGCTGCTGCGCATGGACACGGTTCCCAAGTTCGTGCAGCTGATCAAGCTGATGCAGGAGCGCGCCGGCCTGGGCAGCGAGCGCGTGCGCGCGCCGCGGCTGGTGGTGGAGGGCGCCGAGCGCGAACAGGCGCTGGCGCTGATCGACCACGCCATCGCCACCCGGAAGCGCTGACGTGGATACGGTCGCGCCCCTGCTCATCGCCGGCCGCTGGCAGGCCGCACAGGACGGCACGGAGATCTTCCATGCGTTCGATCCGGCCAGCGGCGACGCCATCGGGCCGGCGTTCCCACGCAGCGGCGCGGCCGACGTGGAACAGGTGCTGGTCGCGGCCAGCGCCGCCGCGCCGCTGCTGGCGGCCACCGACCCGGCGCGCATCGCCGCCTTTCTCGACGCCTACGCCGATGCGCTGGAAGCCGACGCCGACACGCTGGTGCAGCTCGCGCATGCGGAAACCGGCTTGCCGACCGCGCCGCGGCTGCGCGGCAACGAGCTGCCGCGCACCTGCAGCCAGCTGCGCCAGGCCGCCGCCGCCGCGCGCAACCGCAGCTGGACGCAGCCGGTGATCGATACCGCCGCCGGCCTGCGCTCGCATCGCGCGCCGCTGGGCAAGCCGGTGCTGGTGTTCGGGCCGAACAACTTCCCGTTCGCCTTCAATGCCGTGTCCGGTGGCGACTTCGCCGCGGCCATCGCCGCGCGCAACCCGGTGATCGCCAAGGCCCATCCCGCGCATCCGGCCACCAGCGAGCGCCTGGCCGGGCACGCGCAGCGCGCCGCCGAGAGCGCCGGCCTGCCGCCGGCCACGGTGCAGCTGCTGTACGACGTCAAGCCGGCGCTGGGCCTGGCGCTGGCCGGCGACGCGCGGCTGGGCGCGGTCGCCTTCACCGGCAGCCGCGCCGCCGGGCTGGCCCTGAAGCAGGCCGCCGATGGTGCCGGCATTCCTTTCTTCGGCGAGCTGTCCAGCCTCAACCCGGTGTTCCTGCTGCCCGGCGCGCTTGCCGGGCGCGGGCCGGCACTGGCCGAGGAGTTCTGCGGCTCGTGCCTGCTCGGCAGCGGCCAGTTCTGCACCAATCCCGGGCTGGTGATCGTGCCGGAAGGCGCGGCCGGCGATGCCTTCGTCGCCGATGTGCAGGCGCGTTTTGCCGCGACCGCGCCGTTGCTGCTGCTGTCGTCCGGGGTGCTGGCATCGCTGCGACGTTCGATCGCGGCGCTGCGCGCGGCTGGCGCGCAGCTGCTGTGCGGCGGCGATGCCGGCGATACGGGTTTCCGCCATGCGCCCACGCTGTTGACGGTGCGCGCGACGGATTTCCTCGCCGATCCGCAGCGGTTCCAGGGCGAGGCCTTCGGGCCGTGCAGCCTGCTGGTGCGCGTGGCCGACGCGGCGCAGATGCAGGCCATCGCCTCCACCCTCGAAGGCCAGCTCACCGCCACGCTGTACCGCGCCGCCGACGGTGGCGACGATGCCGCCTGGCAATCGCTGGCCGCGCTCCTGCGCCCGCGCGTGGGCCGGCTGATCGCCGACCGCATGCCCACCGGCGTGCAGGTCAGTCCGGCGCAGCAGCATGGCGGTCCGTTCCCGGCATCGACCCAGCCCGGCTTCACTGCGGTCGGCCTGCCGGCGGCGATCCTGCGCTTCACCGCGCTGCAGGCATACGACAATGTGCCCGATGCGCTGCTGCCGCCCGAACTGCGCGACCGCAACCCGGGCGGACTGCCACGCTGGATCGACCAGCACTGCACCACCGCGGATATCGGAGCCACCCCATGAATGCACAGATCGCACACCTCACCCTGGAACAGGCGCGCGCGCAGCTGGCGCCGTGGCCGCACCGCGCGCCGCCGATCAGCGATGCCGAACACGCGCAGCGGCTGGAGCGCGCGCGCGGGCTGATGCGCGCGCAGGGCGTGGACGCGCTGCTGGTCAGCGCCGGCACCTCGCTGCGCTGGTTCGCCGGCGTGCCGTGGGGCGGCAGCGAGCGGCTGGTGGCCCTGCTGCTCACGCTGGAAGGCGAGCCGCTGATGGTCTGCCCGGCGTTCGAGGAAGGCTCGCTGGACGCGGTGCTGCGCATCCCGGCCGGCAAGCACCTGTGGGAGGAACACGAGGACCCGCACGCGCTGGTCGCCCAGGCCATGGCCGAGCGCGGCGCACGCACGCTGGCGCTGGACCCGGAAGCGCCGTACCGCGTGCAGGTGGGCCTGGCCGCGCACCTGGGCGCGGCCGCCATCACCTCGGCCGCGGCGGTCATCGACGGCTGCCGCATGTGCAAGTCGCCGGCCGAGCTGGCGCTGATGCAGCAGGCCTGCGACATGACCCTGCAGGTGCAGCGGCTGGCCGCCGGCATCGCCTGCGAGGGCATCGGCACCGACGAGCTGGTGCGCTTCATCGACGAGGCCCACCGCGCGCTCGGCGCCGATGGCGGCTCGACCTTCTGCATCGTGCAGTTCGGCCACGCCACCGCGTTCCCGCACGGCATCCCCGGCGTGCAGCACCTGCGCCGCGGCGACCTGGTGTTGATCGACACCGGCTGCAGCGTGCAGGGCTACAACTCCGACATCACCCGCACCTGGATCTTCGGCGAGGCTGATGCCGAGCAGCGGCGCATCTGGGACCTGGAGCGCGCCGCGCAGCAGGCCGCGTTCGACGCGGTGCGCCCCGGCGTGGCCTGCGAGGCGGTGGACCAGGCCGCGCGCGCCGTGCTGGAAGCGGCCGGGCTGGGCCCGGACTACCGCCTGCCCGGGCTGCCGCACCGCACCGGTCATGGCTGCGGGCTGGCGATCCACGAGGCGCCGTACCTGGTGCGCGGCAACGCCCTGCCGCTGGCGCCGGGCATGTGCTGCAGCAACGAGCCGATGATCGTGGTGCCGGGCCGCTTCGGCGTGCGCCTGGAAGACCACTTCCATGTCACCGCCGACGGCGCGCAGTGGTTCACGCCGCCGTCCGTCGCCATCGACCAGCCGTTCGCCGACTGACGTGCTCCTGCGCGCAATCGGATACCAAGCCGTTCTCCCACCGGAGCGAAACCGCACGGCCTGCGCGTCACTGGCGCGCATGCGGTCGAGCGCCCACGCCGCTGGCGTGGGCCGGGGAGAGGACGGGGACGAAACGCCGCACGCCGGTTCCGCAGCGCGGTGCCGCACCCACATCCGCCCTCCGGGCACCTTCTCCCATGGGGAGAAGGAAAGAGCAGGACACCAGGGGAAACGACGCATGTTCCATTTCGCAGATCTTCGCCGCCACGCCTTCGCCTGCCTGTTGGCGCTGTCCTGCGCCGCGATGCCGGCATCGGCGCAATCCTCCCCGCGCGACGCACCGGACGAGGCCGCCTACCGGCGTTCGCTGCAACTGCGCGAGCAATGGATGTACCTGACCACCGGACTGGCCGGCCCCGTCACCTGGATCGATAACGCGCGCTACCGCTACCGGCGCACCGCGCCGGGCGGCTTCGAGTTCGTGGTGCGCCGGGTGGGGCAGGCGCAGGCCGAGGCCGCGTTCGACCCCGCGCGGCTGGCCACGGCGCTGGCGCCGCTGCTCGGCCGTAGCGTGGATGGCCGCCGCCTGCCGTTTTCCGACTACGAGATGGACAAGGACGGCAGGGCGCTGCGCGCCTGGGTGGACGACGGCTGGGTGCGCTGCGAGCTGGGTGGCGAGTACCGCTGCGCGCGCTGGAGCGCCTCCGGCCCGTCACCGCGGCCACGCGGCTGGGGCGTGGTGCGCGATCTCTCGGTGGCGGCCGACGCTGCGCCGCAGCGCTCGCCGGACGGCCGCATGGAAGCCTTCGTGCGCGACGGCAGCGTGCTGCTGCGCACGCTGGCCGACGGCAGCAGCAGGGTGCTGGCGCGCGACGGCGCCGACAACGATTTCTACGACCCGGAGAGCATCGTCTGGTCGCCCGATTCCAGCCGTTTCCTGGTGCTGCGGGTAAAGCCGGGCGACGCGCGCCGGGTGACGCGGGTGGAGACCTCGCCGCGCGACCAGGTGCAGCCGCGCGTGCGCACCCAGCTGTATCCCAAGCCCGGCGACGCGGTCGACATCGACCGCCCGGTGATCTTCGAGGCCGCCAGCGGCCGCCGCATCGACGTGCCGACCGCGCTGTTCGCCAACCCCTACGAGATCAGCGCGCCGCAGTTCCGCGCCGACGGGCGCACGCTGGCGTTCCGCTATACCGAACGCGGCTTCCAGCGCGTGCGTCTGGTCGAGGTGGACGCGCACAACGGCGCCGCGCGCAGCGTGGTGGAGGAACGCAGCGACACCTTCGTCAACAGCTGGTGGCACCGCGCCGATTTCCATGACGTGGGCAACCGCGGCGAGCGCATCGTGTGGATGTCCGAGCGCGATGGCTGGAACCACCTGTACATGGTCGATGGCCGCAGCGGCCGCCTGCGCCAGCTCACCCGCGGCCCGTGGGTGGTGCGGCAGATCGTCAAGGTGGACGAGCAGCGCGGCTGGATCTGGTTCGCCGGCAACGGCCGCGAGCCGGGGGACCCGTACCTGCAGCACTTCTACCGCGTCGATTTCGACGGCAGGAACCTCGTGCACCTGACCCCGGGCGATGGCTGGCACGAGCTGAGCCTGTCGCCGGACATGAACCACTATGTCGATACGTATTCGCGGCTGGACCAGCCCAACGTCACCGAACTGCGCGACGCGCGCGACGGCCGCCTGCTGGACACGCTCGAACGCGGCGACGCCAGCGCGCTGTTCGCCGCCGGCTACCGCGCGCCGGAAACCTTCAGCGCGCCAGGCCGCGATGGCACAACGCCGATCTGGGGACTGGTGGTGCGGCCCACGCACTACGACCCGTCGCGCCGGTATCCGGTGATCGAGAGCATCTACGCCGGCCCGCACGATTCGCACGTGCAGAAGAAGTTCTGGCCATTCGACGCGCAGTCCAGCAACGAGCGCCTGATCGGCGCGCAGGCGCTGGCCGACCTGGGTTTCATCGTCGTGCAGATCGACGGCATGGGCACCATGAACCGCTCCAAGGCCTTCCACGACGTGGCCTGGAAGAACCTGGGCGACGCCGGTTTCCCCGACCGCATCGCCTGGCACAAGGCGATGGCCGCGCGCGATCCCTCCTACGACATCAGCGGCGGCGTGGGCGTCTACGGCGCCTCGGCCGGCGGCCAGAACGCGCTCAACGCGCTGGAGTTCCACCCGGAGTTCTACACCGTGGCGGTGGCCTACAACGGCTGCTACGACAACCGCATGGACAAGCTCAGCTGGAACGAGCAGTGGATGGGCTGGCCGGTGGACGACAGCTACGCGCGCGCATCGGGCGTGGACAACGCGCACCGGCTGCGCGGCCAGCTGCTGCTGATCGTCGGCGAGCAGGACGAGAACGTCGACCCGGCCTCGACCTACCAGGTGGCCGACGCCCTGATCCGCGCCGGCAAGGACTTCGACCTGCTCGCCGTGCCCGGCACCGGCCACGGCGTGGGCCGTTCGCAGGAGCCGGTCGACTACATCCAGCGCCGCAAGTTCGATTTCTTCGTGCGCCACCTGCTGAAACAGCCGACGCCTGTGTGGAACGCCCGCGACTGAGTGGAGCGCTCTCCGGAAGAGGAACCCCTTGCTCGCGGCGGCACCTGAGGCCCCTCTCCCACCGGGAGAGGTTGGGGTGAGGGCAGGGCCGGCCCGACGGGATTGCCTGCACGCCAGCGCCAGGTTCCGGAGTGCCTTGGCCTTCCCCCCTTGCGAATGGGTCCAGGGGAGACAGGCCCGGAACGGGGAGCCTCCACTGGCCCAGCCACCGTCGTCCCCGGTTCCGGCCGCGTAAGACCCCGGGTCCCCCCTCCCGGAACCCCCGAGGCTCCCTCGCTCCAGATTCCGCTTCCGGCGCCGGCCACGGGCTGCTAGATTCGTCGGGCCTGCGTGAGCAGGCGTGAGGGATGCCGAGGTTGCGACAGGTCCGGACGGCGGGCGTGATCGGATCCGGCTGCTTTCTGCGGTTGGGGATCTGAAGGGTTCATTCCGTGGGCGGGCCGCCGGTGGGCGGGCCGCCCCTTTGCCTATGTTGCACAGGGGAAACGCATGTCCAGCATCATTTCAGGTGGCTTTTTCCCGAAGAGCCACCTCAAGCCACGCTTGAAAAGCGGCCTTGCCGCGTTGGCGCTGATGGCGGGAATGCTCCTGGCCACCACGGCGATGGCGGCGCCGCCCGCGGACGAGAACTACGACGACAACCCCGGTTATACGGTCAACGGCAGCAACAGTTTCACGCTCGATGGCATCGCCTACGCCGTCACGGGAACTGCCGGCCCATACAGCCACATGGTGACGAACGACCCCTCCTACACCGCATTGGCGGGTGGCGGTTCCGATTCCGCACTGGTCTTCGACTCCGTTGGGCAGTGGGATTTGTCCAGCGTCCAGGTCGGCGCATCCGATGGAAGCCATTTCAAACTTGCCCGCCTGAGCTTCGACCTCATTTCCGATGCGAGCATCACCATTACTCCCTATGACGGCGCCACACCCGGCACGGCGCTCATTTTCAACACCCCGAACCAATACGTAACGCAGAACAATCTCGATTTGTCGGCCAACACGCACTTCCAGAACATCACCCACTTCGTGATTTCCGGGACCAACCTTATGGTGGCGCTGGACGATCTCGATTTTGAGCCCGCGGTCCTGCCCGACTCCACGCCGCCGACGGTGACCGGCGTGACGTCGAGCACCGCCAACGGCACCTACAAGGCCGGCGACGTCATTGCCGTGCAGGTCAATTTCAGCGAGCCGGTGCTGGTCACCGGTACGCCGCAGCTGACCCTGGAAACCGGCGCCACCGATCGCACGGTCAACTACGCCAGCGGCAGCGGCACCGGCACGCTGACGTTCAACTACACGGTGCAGGTCGGCGACAGCAGCGCCGACCTGGACTACGTGGCTACCAGTGCGCTGGCGCTCAACGGCGGCACCCTCAAGGACGCGGCGGGCAACAACGCGGTGCTGACCCTGGCCACGCCGGGGGCCGCCAATTCGCTGGGCGCCAACAAGAACCTTGTCGTCGACGGCGTGGCGCCCACGGTTTCCGGCGTCACGTCCAGTACGACCAATGGTACCTACAAGGCCGGCGACGCAATCTCGATCCAGGTCAATTTCAGCGAGGCGGTGACGGTCAACACCGGCGGCGGTACGCCGCAGCTGGTGCTGGAGACCGGCGCCACCGACCGGGCGGTCGGCTACAGCAGCGGCAGCGGCACCAGCACGCTGACGTTCAACTACACGGTGCAGGCCGGCGACAGCAGCGCCGACCTGGACTACGTGGCGACCAGTTCGCTGGCCCTCGGTGGCGGCACCATCAGGGACGTGGCGGGCAACGACGCCACCTTGACGCTCGCATCGCCCGGCGCGGCCAACTCGCTGGGCGCGAACAAGAACCTCGTCATCGACGGCGTGGCGCCGGCAGTGACCAGCATCGTGCCGACCGGCAGCCCGGCATCGACGGCGGTGTCGGTGGATTTCATCGTCACCTTCAGCGAGGCGGTGACGGGTGTCGACAGCAATGATTTCGAGCTGACGCTCGTCAATTCGGCAGCGGGCATGGTTGCCAGTGTGACGGGCAGCGGCACCACCTATACGGTCACCGTCAATGCGATAAGCGGCAGTGGCAGCCTGCGGCTGGACCTCAAGGGCAGTGGCACCGGCATTGTCGATGCTGTCGGCAACGTGGCGGCCGGCTACAGCAGCGGCACGGCCCACACCGTCGCCATCCCGACCGCACCGGGCGCGCCGACCATCGGCACCGCCACGGCCGGCGATGCCTTGGCCACGGTGACCTTCACCGCACCGGCCAGCGATGGCGGCTCGGCGATCACGACCTATACCGCCACGCCAAGCCCCGCCGTAGCGGGCGGCCCGTTCACCTGTGCCGGGCCGACGGCGTGCCCGATCACGGTCACCGGCCTGACCAACGGCACGGCCTACACCTTCACGGTGACGGCAACCAACGGGACCGGCACCAGCGCCGCCTCGGGGGCCACCAATCCGGTCACGCCCAAGGCCAACCAGACCATCACCTTTGCGCAACCGGCCAACTACAACTTCGGCACCACGCCGACCCTGAGTGCTACCGCCAGCTCCGGGCTCGCGGTTGCCTTCAGCTCGTCCACGACCAGTGTCTGCACCATCACCAGCGGCGGTGCGTTGACCTTCGTCAGCGCCGGCACCTGCACCATCGACGCCGACCAGGCCGGCGATGCGTCCACCAACGCGGCGAGCACGGTGGCCCGCAGCTTCACCGTCAACGCCATCGTCCCCGACGCGCCGGTCATCGGCACGGCCACGGCCGGCAACCAGCAGGCCACGGTGACCTTCAGCGCACCGTCGTCGAC
>NZ_WIDL01000039.1:437-17089 GCF_009496535.1 Stenotrophomonas sp. MYb238 | reverse complement strand
ATAGGGGCGAAGGTGCTTGCAATCAGGCTTATGCAGACAGCCGTACCCCACCGTTCTCCTACCGGGCGCGTGGCGACGCGTTCATCATCACATCACCTGCGATTCATTGCGGCGCACTCTCATCCGCCCCTCCGTAGCACCCCGCTTCGCGCCCCGGCCCGGCGCAGGGCACCGGGCGTTCAGGCATGTGCGAGCCGGTGGCTCGCGCGCAACACGCCTTCACCCCAAGGGGAGAAGGAAAAAGCTGGCATCGCTCCATTGAGAGAAACGAAACAATGACGACCCTTCCTTCGCACTGGACCCGACGCGGCTTCCTCGGCGCAAGCACCGCCGGCCTGGCCGGCGCACTGGCCCCGGCCATCGGCAGCGCTGCCCCGACGTGCGCGCCACTACCAACCGCCGGTACCCGCCCGCGCCCCAGCGCCGCGCAGCTGGCCTGGCAGCGCGAGGAGCTGTCGATGTTCGTGCACTTCTCGGTCAACACCTTCACCGGCCGCGAGTGGGGCGACGGCAGTGAAAGCCCGCAGGTGTTCAATCCCACGGCACTGGACGCGCGGCAGTGGGCGCGCACCGCGCGCGCGTGCGGCTTCGCCAGCATGATCCTCACCGCCAAGCACCACGACGGCTTCTGCCTGTGGCCGACGAAGACCACGGCGCATTCGGTGGCGTCCAGCCCCTGGCGCGGCGGCAAGGGCGACCTGGTGCGCGAGTTCACCGATGCCTGCCGCGCCGAAGGCCTGGGCGTGGGCTTCTACCTGTCGCCGTGGGACCGCAACGCGGCCATCTACGGCGAAGGCAAGGCCTACGACGATTTCTACATCGAACAGCTCGCCGAACTGCTCACCAGCTACGGTCCGGTAGCGGAACTGTGGTTCGATGGCGCCAACGGCGAAGGGCCCGGCGGCAAGCGCCAGCAGTACGACTGGGCGCGCATCCACCGCACCGTGCGCGCGCTGCAGCCGCACGCGGTGATGTTCTCCGACGCCGGTCCGGACCTGCGCTGGATCGGCAACGAGAGCGGCAGCGCCGGCAGCACCTGCTGGGCCAGCGTCGATCCGGCGCGGGTGCCGCGGCCCGGCGCCGACGACCCGTGGACCGGCGAGGCGCTGCAGCAGGGCGATCCCCATGGCGCGGTGTGGCGCCCCGGCGAGACCGACGTGTCGATTCGCCCGGGCTGGTTCTGGCATGCCGAGCAGGATGCGCGGGTGCGCACGCCGCAGAACCTGCTGGACCTGTACTTCACCTCGGTGGGCCGCAACAGCAAGCTGCTGCTGAACGTGCCGCCGACGCCACAGGGTCTGTTCCACGACAACGACGTGCGCGCGCTGCGCGGTTTCGCGCAACTGCGCACGGCGATGCTGGCGCGCGATCTCGCCGCCGGTGCGCCGGTCACGGCCAGCAGCAACGGCGCCACCGCCGCGCACGCGACCGATGGCGACCGCGACAGCTTCTGGATGCCGGCCGGCGGCGCGCGCGAGGGCTGGCTGGAACTGGCCCTGCCCGCGGACGCGGCGTTCGACGTGATCCGCCTGGAGGAAGCCATCGCCCACGGCCAGCACGTCAGCAACTACCGCATCGATGCCTGGCGCGACGGCTGCTGGCAGCCGCTGGCCTGGGGCACGACGATCGGCCACTGCAAGCTCGACCGCGTGCCGCCCACCCGCACGCCGCGCCTGCGCGTGGCGATCGAACACGCCTACGACGTGCCGCGCATCGCCCGCGTCGGCCTTTACCGCAGCGCTGGCGGCGACTGGAGCCGCCCGGACCACCACGGAGACACCGACGCATGATCGACCGCCGCCAGTTCCTGCATGCCGGCATGCTCGGCCTCACCGCGCTGTCGCTGCCGCCCACGGCGCTGGGCGCGCCGCCCGGCCGCGGTGGCACCGCCGCGTTCGGCTGGCAGGGCGAGCGTTTCCTGCTGCACGGCAAACCATTCGTGATCCGCGGCGGCGAGATGCACATCGGCCGCGTCCCGCGCGCGCACTGGCGCGCGCGCCTGCGCATGCTCAAGGCCATGGGCCTGAACACGGTCGGCACCTACCTGTTCTGGAACCTGCACGAGCCGCGCCCCGGCCGCTTCGACTTCGGGGGCCAGAACGACATCGCCGCGTTCGTGCGCATCGCCCAGGAGGAAGGCGTGTGGGTGATCCTGCGGCCCGGCCCCTACGCCTGCGCCGAATGGGAATTCGGCGGCTTCCCGGCGTGGCTGCTGAAGACCCCGGACCTGCGCGTGCGCACCAGCGACCCACGCTTCGTCGCCGCCGCCACACGCTACCTGAAGGCGGTCGGCGAACAGCTGGCGCCGCTGCAGATCCACCGTGGCGGGCCGATTCTGATGACGCAGGTGGAGAACGAATACGGCTCCTTCGGCAGCGACCATGGCTACATGGCCAGCATCCGCGAGGCGCTGCGCGCGGCCGGCTTCGATGGCCTGCTGTATACCGCCGACGGTCCCACCGAGCGCATGCTCGACGGCGGCACCCTGCCCGACGTGCTGGCGATGGTGAACTTCGGCGACGATGCCGCCGGCAGCTTCGCCGCCTTCGCCCGGCATCGCCAAGGCGTGCCGCGCATGGCTGGCGAGTTTTACCCGGGCTGGTTCGACCACTGGGGCGAACGGCACCACACCGCCGGCGATCCGGCGCTGGTCGCGCGCAACCTGCAATGGATGCTGGAGCGCGACATCTCCTTCAGCCTGTACATGTTCCATGGCGGCACCACCTTCGGCTTCATGAACGGCGCCAACGACAGCGCCAGCGAGCCGTACCAGCCGGACACCAGCAGCTACGACTACGGCGCGCCGCTGGACGAGGCCGGCCGCCCGACGCCGGCGTTCCATGCGCTGCGCGGACTGATCGGCCGCTACCTGCCGGCCGGCGAAACCCTGCCGGCGGTGCCGCCGTCGCCGCCGATGATCGCCATCGCGCCGGTGACGCTGGACCAGTCGGCGCCGATGCATTCGCTGCTGGGCGAACCGGTGCGCGCGGTGCGCCCGCTGACGATGGAGGAACTGGACCAGGCCTACGGCTTCGTCTGGTACCGCGCGCGCCTGCCCGCCGCCGGCAAGGGCGCGCTGCAGGTCGGCGACGTGCGCGACATGGCGCTGCTCTACCAGGATGGCCGCCGCATCGGCACGCTGGACCGCCGCCGCGGCGACACCTCGGTGGAACTGGAAGTGCAGGCCGACGTGCCGCTGGACCTGCTGGTGGAGAACCTGGGCCGCATCAACTACGGCCCGCGCATGGTCGACGAGCGCAAGGGCCTGCTCGGCCCGGCGCGCTTCGCCGGCAAGCCGGTGCTGGACTGGGAGATGCACCCGCTGCCGCTGGACAATCTCTCGGCGCTGCCCTTCACCGCCGGCGTGCAGCCGGCCCCGGCATTCCATCGCGGCCGCTTCGTGCTGGACGCGCTGGGCGACAGTTTCATCGACATGCGCGGCTGGGGCCGTGGGCATGTGTGGATCAACGGCCACCACCTGGGCCGCCACTGGCACATCGGCCCGCAGCAGACGCTGCTGGTGCCGGCGCAGTGGCTGCGGCGCGGGGAGAACGAGGTGGTGGTGCTGGAGCTGGAGAGCGATGCGCCGCCGTTGTGGGTGCAGGGCTTGGTGGATCCGGTGTTCGATACGCCGGGTGTGGCGGAAGGCTGATCCGCGGCAGGCTTGGTTGCCGTCGCCGTGACTTTGCTTTTGCTTCTGGGCTTTTGATTTCCGGGTCCCCTTCCGTAGCGACGGAGCCGAAGGACAAGACCCCGCAGGGGCGACGTGCATGGATGCACGTCGTTTTTCGACACGACAGGGATGTCGTGTCGAAAAATCCTGGCGGCGGAGTGGACCCGGAGTGCCGCAGGCACGGAGGGCGCGGAGGCAGGGGCGTGTTTCTTTTGGCTACCTTTTCTTTGCACGAGCAAAGAAAAGTAGCTCGCGCCCCGAAGGGGAGCGAAAGCTCTTGATCCTGCTGCTGCCCTTGCTCGGGTCTCTGCGGGATCGACAGAGCGAACGATCTGGGCACCTGTGTCAAAAGCGATAGCCATAAGGCCGGTAGGCCGAGCCAGAAGCAAGGCAAGAAGAGAGAGCTTTAGAGCAGAGCTTTCGCCCCTGCTTCGCAGGAGCGAGTTACTTCTCTTTGCTCGTGCAAAGAGAAGTAACCAAGAGAAACACGCCCCTGCCTACGCGCCCACGGCGCTGCGTGCCGCGGGTCCACTCCGCCGGCGGGATTTTTCTACGCGACATCCCTGTCGCGTAGAAAAACGGCGTGCATCCATGCACGCCGCCCTTCGGGTTTTTCCCGCCGGCTCCGTCGCTGCGGAAGGGGACCCCGGAAGTCAAAAGCAGAGCAAGATCACGGGCAACCGCAACCGCAACCGCAACCGCAACCGCAACCGCAACCGCAACCGCAACCGCAGAGCAAGCACAGAGCAAGCACAGAGCAACCGCAAGCAGAGCAAGCTCCGCTCTACGGGTGGGGGCGTCACGGCGACGCCTTGCAACCGCTCTCGTCCTCGACGAAATACCCATTGACGCTGGCGATGCTGCGCTGCTGACAACCACCGTCGTCCTCGCGCCGCCACACCTGCCGCGAACGCGCCGTGGCGTTGCGCTGCTCGCGCGGCACGTCGCTGGTGTACGACGCCGTGCCGGTGAAACGATCGCGCGTGAGCGAACTGCGGGTGCCCGCCGCCGAGGCTTCGGTCCGCTTCGCATCGTCGTGGATGTCCAGCGTCGTGGTCAGGCGCGGCTTGCCGTCCACCTTGGCCGTGACCAGTGCGCCGTCCAGGCCGAAGCGCTGGTCCAGGGTCTCGGTGGCGGCGCTGCCGCCCTTCGGGATGCGGGTGAGGGTCTGCAGGTCGCGCCATTCGGCCAGCAGGTGGTCGTCGCCGTCTTCGTCCTGGGTCCAGCGGTGGTGCAGGTCGCCTTCCAGCGAACGTTCCACCGTGGTCTGCACGGTGCCGCGCGAGCCCTTCACCTCGCCGCGGGCGACGAAGCGGCGCTGCCAGCGGTACAGCATGCGCTGCTGCTGCGGATCGCCCGCGTCCAGGTCGCCGTCGCGGGCTACCTCGCCCAGCTCGGCCTGCAGCAGCCGCGCCTGCACGCGCTGTCCCTTGGGGTCGCGCCAGACCTGTACGTTGGGCATCAGCTTCCAGCCCTCGCGCCCGGATTCCAGGCCGAGCACGCGGAAGCGGATCTCGTGCGGCCGGCCGTCGTTGAGCAGGCCGATGAACGGCGTCAGTTCGTAGCGGATCGGGGCGATGTCGAAGGTGCGCGGGGCGGGGATCGCATACCACAGGAACGGATTGGACCAGCCGCCGGTGTAGATGTGCGGATAGGGCGCGGCGATGCCGGCGACGCGGCCATCCACCAGCACCTGCACTTCGCGGTACGGCCCCTGGCTGGCGTGGCACCAGTAGCCGTCGGCGGTGGTGGCGAAGTACCAGAACTCCTCGCAGCCGCCGCCCGAACCGGTGGCGTAGACCTCGGCCAGCAGGCGTTCGGTGTCGGGCGCGAGGGTGAGGTTGCCGGCGGTGTCCTGGCCGTCCTCGTGCAGCGCGTCCAGCGCCAGCACCTGGTCGGCGGTGTCCGCCGCCGGATGCGTGGCGTCGGCGGGATGGAAGCGCAGCTGCAGGCGCATGTCGAACACGCCGGTGTAGGTCTCGTTGACCACGTTGCCGATATGCAGCTCCACCGGTTGCGGCGTGGCCAGCAGCGGCGCGTAGGCGCTCACGTCCTTCTCCACGTGCCAGGCGATGCCGTCGCGCGAAGGTTCGGGCGTGCTGGTGCGGAACACCGTCACCCCGCCGATGGCGACGTGGCCGATGCGGTCGTACTGGCGTCCCTTCACCTCGCCGTCGATGCGCAGCACCACCTTGCTCCACGGGCCGGGACAGGCACGCACGGCGTCGAGCGTGACGCGCGCCGGCTCGAAGCTGGTGAAGCCATGGCGCAGCACCTCGACGGTGCAGGCCGGCAGGCCATCGGTGGCCGGCGGTGGAGTGGCGGTGCGCGGGTCGTCGTGGTCGCTGCCGAACTGCGCCGGCGGCGCGGCCGCCAGCGCCGGCACGGCCAATCCGGCGAGCGCGGCCAGGGCGAGGATGCGGCTCATTGCATGGCCTCCGCGGCGCCGGGCAGGCGGATCGCCCAGGCGTAGGCATCGGCCGTCGCGGCGCGCACGGCGGCGGGAATCTTCACCACGGTTCTGTCTCCTTCGCGGTGCCATTGCAGTGCCGCGTCACTGCCCAGCACGCGCAGCGTCGCGCCTGCGCGCGGTGCCGGGCCGGGAATATGCAGGTGCGCCGGCAGCCGCGTCTCGGCGGCGTCCGGCAGGTAGAGGGCGTACATGTCGCCGTTCTTCAGGCGGGTGTAGCGGAACTTGCCGTCGCGGTATGGCGCCACCGCGCGGCTGGCATGGATCGCCTCGCCGTTGACGTCCATCCACGCGCCGATCTGGCGCAGCCGCCGCACCGCCTCGGCCGGCAGCTGGCCGTCGGGCTGCGGGCCGACGTTGAGCAGGTAGTTGCCGCCCTTGGCGACCACGTCCACCAGCATCTGCACCACGCTGCGCGCGGACTTGTAGTTGTCGTTCGGCGTATAGCTCCAGGAATCGCCGAGCGTCATGCACGTTTCCCACGGGTAGGGCAGCGGCTGCTCGGGAATCTTCTGCTCGGGCGTGCGGTAGTTCTCGTAGCGGCCGCCGACCGCGCGGTCCACCACGATCAGCCCCGGCTGGTTGCGCCGCGCCATCGCCGCCATGCCCGGCATGTCGATGTCCTGCGGCCACGGCACGCCGGCGGTGCCGTTGGCGATGTCGCCCAAGGTGTCGCCGGGGCGCACCCAGCCACCGTCCAGCCACAGGATGTCGATGCGGCCGTAGTCGCGGGTCAGTTCATCGACCTGCGCATGGGTGTAGTCGACGAAGCGCTGCCAGCGTTCGGGATGTTTGCGGGTGTCGTAGTTGACGTGGCGGTTGGGCGTGGCGAAGCGCCGCCACCAGTAGTCGTCGCTGTGCCAGTCCGGCTTGGAGAAATAGGCGCCGATGCCGAAGCCGGCATCGCGGAAGCTGTCGAACACCTGCCTGGCGATGTTGGCGCGCGGGTCGCCGTGGAACGGCACGTTGGGCGCGGTGATGCGGTAGTCGCTCTGCCTGGTGTCGAACATGGCGAAGCCGTCGTGGTGCTTGGTGGTGAACACCACGTACTTGGTGCCCGCGACCTTGGCCACCTGCGCCCAGGCGGCCGGGTCGAACCTGACCGGGTTGAAAGTGTCGGGCAGGTGCTCGTACTGCTTCACGTAGTCGGTGTAGGCCACGCCTTCGGGGCGCCTGCACCAGTCCACGTCTTCCGAACAGATCGACCAGGATTCGACCACACCCCACTGGCTGTAAGGACCCCAATGCATCATGAAGCCGAACTTCCAGTCCTGCCATTGCTCCAGCCTGCGCAGCACCAGCGGGTCGGTTTCGGGCACGTAGTCGCCTGGGCTGTCGGCGTGGGCGGTGAACGCGGCGGGGAGGGCGAGCGCGCCGAGCAGCGCCAGCGCCAGGATGCGCTGCAGTGCCATCAGCCGTTGCTCTCGATGGGCCTGGATTCCTCGCGGTACAGCTTCACCGGTGCGTCCAGTTCCAGTGCGACCACGGTGATGTCGCTGTCGAAGGCGTCCTGCGGCAGGGTCAGGAACAGCAGGCCGGGCTGTCTGGCCCAGTCGTACTTGCCCAGCACCCGCGCCTGCACCGGCTGGTCGGCGCCGACCACGCGCGCGCGCAGCACCCTGCTGTCCAGGCCCTTGACCAGCACGTCGCCGTTGGGGCGGCCGTCGAGGAACAGGTACAGGGTCTTGCCGTCCTTCGACAGCGTGCTGGGGCCGGCGAAGTGGTCCGGGCCGATGCCGGCGGTGGTGCCGTAGATCGCCTCGGCGTGCTTGCCGGTCCAGCGGCCGAGTTTTTCGAGGATCTCGACCTGGCGCGGGTCAATGCTGCCGTCGGCTTTCGGGCCGATGTCCAGCAGCAGGTTGCCGCCCATGCCGATGGTCTGGGCGAAGATCTGGATGATCTGGTTCAGGCTCTTGTACTCGGTGTCGCGCGGCTGGTAGCCCCACGAGCGGTTCATGGTCAGGCACAGCTCCCAGTGGCTCTGCGCGGGCTTGAGTATCGGCAGGCCGAGTTCCGGCGTGGCGTAGTCGCCGTACGCGTTCAGGCGCGAATTGATGACCAGGCCCGGGTTGCGCGCGAGCATGTCCGCGCGCAGTTTCGCCGACTGCCATTGCCCGGCGTCGTGTTCCCAGTCGCCGTCGAACCAGATCAGGTCGGGGCGGTAGCGGTCCTGCAGCTCGGCGATCTGGCCCTGGTAGTAGCGCAGGAAACGCTGCCAGCGCTGCGGTTCGCGCGCGGGGTCGTAGCGCTTTTCCTTGCGGGTGAACACGTCGTAGTCCGGGTACGACCAGTCCGGCAGCGAGTAGTACAGGCCGACCTTCAGGTCGTCCCTGCGCAGCGCTTCGACGAGCGGGCCGACCAGGTCGCGTTTGGCCGGCGTGTCGCGCACCACGTTGATGCCCTGCGCCGAATCCCATAGCGCCACGCCGTCGTGGTGGCGGGTGGTGAGCACCGCGTAGCGCGCGCCGCTGCGCCGGATCAGGTCGGCCCAGCCCTGCGGGTCGTAGGCGCTGGCGTTGAAGCCGCGCAGCTGCTTCATGTAGTCGGCGTGGGAGATCTTGCCGTTGAAGAACGACCAGGATTCGTCGATGCCGCCCACCGCGTAGATGCCCCAGTGGACGAAGACGCCCAGCTTGGCGTCGGCGAACCATTGCAGGCGCTGCGTACGCTGCGCGGCGGTCTCGCCATGCAGGTCGGCGGCGCCGGGCGGGGTCGCACCGGGCGGAGGATCGGCCAGCGGGGCGGCCAGCGCGGACGGGGCACCACCGGTCGCGGCCAAGGCAAGCAACAGCGAGAGAGCGGTCAGGCGGGAGGGCATCGGCAGCAGCTTCTGGATCAATGGCTGGACCAATCCTAACGACATTGCTGCTGGACGCAATGTCCCGATCCTCTGACGGCCCTAAAGGGAAATGGCCCTCGCTGTCCGGGGGACAGGATCCGGGACAACGAACGGCGGCCGGCAACCGGTCCCATCTGCCGTGAAATCGTTCCCACAGCGATTCTGCGAATTGAATCGGTTTAAATAGTGATGAACATCACATTTTTACGAAAGTGTTGCGATTATGTTGGCGCCATGCACGTGCTCAGGGGGCTTCGTGCGTGCCAACAGGTTGGACCTTTGAACCGATTTCGTCTTCCCGGGAGGGGAATTAGTGATGATTCGTTCCTGCACACACCACCGCACCGCGCTGGCAGCCGCTCTGGCACTGGCACTGGGTGCTCCGTTCGTCGCCGGCGCCCAGGATGCGCCGAAGGAAAAGGCCGGCAGCACGGGCCAGGCCAAGGATCTGGACGCGATCACCGTGACCGGTTCGCGCATCAAGCGCTCCGAGGTCGAAGGCCCGGCACCGGTGACGGTCATCACCGCCGAGCAGATGAAGAAGGAAGGCTTCGCCACCGTCTATGACGCGCTGCTGACCATCACCGAAGCGATCGGTTCGGTGCAGAACGACTACGACTGGGGCCAGAGCTCGGTCAACGCCAGCCCGCTGAACCTGCGCAACCTCGGCCCCGGCCGCAGCCTGCTGCTGATCAACGGCCACCGCGTCGCCGACTACCCGATGCCCTACCAGGGCAAGAGCAACTTCGCCAACTTCAACAACATCCCGACCGGCATCGTCGAGCGCATCGAAGTGCTGACCGGATCGGCATCGGCCATCTACGGCTCCGACGCGATGGGCGGCGTGGTCAACGTCATCCTCAAGGACGACATGGACGGCCATACCGCGCGCGTGCGCTACGGCGAGGCCACCCGCGGCGGCCGCGAGAACACCGACATCGTGCTTTCCGGCGGTTTCAGCGGCGACCGCTGGAGCCTGGTCTACAACCTGCAGCACTTCGACCGCGGCGAGCTGCTGGCCGGCGACCGGCCGTTCATGGATGCCGAGGACGACAAGGACTACCGCACCTGGAACCCGGTCGAGCGGCACTACGGCATCGGCAAAGCCACGCCCTACCCGGGCCTGCGCCTGCGCGAGCCGGGCACCATCGACAACCTGCCGGGCGTGGGCAGCGTCACCCGCCTGATCGCCCCGCCGGAAGGCGCCTGCGACCAGTACGGCGACCTCTACTACAAATTCACCTACCGCGGTTACGACCGCAACACCGGCGCCGAGTCCACCGGCGGCACCATGTGCGCCCAGCGCGTGTTCCACAACTGGGCGCTGCGCACCGGCAGCGAGGACAACTCCGGCTACCTGCACGGCACCTTCGATTTCAGCGATGAAACCCAGGGCTGGGCCAGCCTGGGCGTGTGGGATTCGACCGGTCGCTTCAACACCTTCCTGGACGGCTTCACCAGCCCGAACTACTGGGACCCGCGCGCCAACAACGGCGCCGGCGCGCCGCGCAACTTCCTGAAGTTCCTGGCGCCGGAGGAAATGGGCAACCACGACGCCATCCTGACCCTGTCCAAGGAACGCGCGATCGACTTCAGCGCCGGCGTGACCGGCCGCATCGGCGACCGCTTCGACTGGGAGGCGATGGTCGGCCGTGCCACCTACGAGGTGCGGGAGAACTTCCCCACCTACAACCAGGGCAAGATGTTCGACTTCTTCATGGGCGCGCAGCAGGGCACCGCCACCAACGGCATGCCGATCTACACGCCGGACTACGACAAGCTGTGGAACCCGCTGTCGCCCGACGAGACCTCGGCCTTCCTCGGCCGCGGCAACAAGAAGGCGCGTTCGTGGTTGAACCAGGCCAGCTTCACCATCAGCGGCGACCTGTTCGAGGGCTGGGCCGGCCCGATCGGTTTCGCCGGCGTCGTGGAAGCGGCGCGCCAGGGCTACAAGCTGACGCCCGATCCCAAGACCCTGAACCCGGACGATCCGGATGGCTGGTACACCCCGTTCGGCAACATCGAGCAGGGCGGCGGAAGCCGCAACCGCTATGCGGCGGGCGTCGAGTTCAACGTGCCGCTGATGGAGACGTTGACGGCCAACGTCGCCGGCCGCTACGACAAGTACGACGCGGTACGCAGCGGCGCGGCCACGACCTACCAGCTGGGGCTGGAGTGGCGTCCGCTGGATACCCTGCTGGTGCGCGGCAGCTACGGCACCGCGTTCCGCGCGCCGGACATGCACTACGTCTACGCGCTGCCCAGCTCGGGCGTTTCCGACTTCACCGACTACGTGGCCTGCGCCGACAACGGCGGTGGCGGCGGCTATGGCTGCCCGTGGGACGGCCGCAACAACGTGCCGTTCAAGATCGAGGACGCGCGCGTCAACCGCGGCGGCACCCCGGGCCTGAAGTACGAGGAAGGCAAGTCGTACACGGTCGGCTTCGTCTGGGACGCCTTCAGCAACTTCTCGCTGTCGGCGGACTACTGGGACATCCGCATCGACAACCTGATCGACGACATCGGCGCCGACGACCTGCTCAAGGCCGAGGCCTACTGCACCCGCAGCGGCTTCACCCCGGATGGCGCCCCGCTGGCGTCGCCGCCTTCGTCGCAGTGGTGCTCGGAAGTGGCCAGCCGCATCCACCGCACGCCGGGCACGGCGGGCAGCGTGGCCGGTTCGGTCACCATCGACATCAACCCGATCAACCGCGCCGAAACCCAGGTGGCCGGCGTCGACCTGAGCGCCCGCTACCGCCTGCCCGATACCGCGATCGGCAGCTGGAGCTTCAACCTCGGCTACACCAACATGCTGACCTACAAGCAGCGTGGCCTGTCCACCGAGCCGCTGGTCAACACCCGCAAGGAACAGAACCCGCGCACCAAGATCACCGCCAGCGCGAACTGGACCTGGGAGAAGTGGAACGCGACCCTGCTGGTGTACCAGAAGTCCGGCGGCCGCGAAGTCGGCTGGGGCGGCTGCGAACCGCTGGCCGACGGCTACACCTCGCTGACCTACGTCGACGACGCCACCTGCCGCGACGAGGACCCGACCAGCGTCACCTACGGCCAGACCTCCAAGCGCCACTACGGCCATCGCGAGCCGCGCCGCTACTTCAACGGCAGCGTGGGCTACCAGATCACCGACGCGTGGAAGGTGAACCTGTACGTGTCGAACATCTTCGACAAGATCTACCGCGACAAGTGGCACGGCGACTTCGCCTACAGCGTGGACGATCCGATCGGCCGCGAAGTGGCCGCGGAAGTCATCTACAAGTTCAGGTGATCCGCCGCCGGTCCCCGTCGCCTCGACGGGGACCGGCCCTCCATCGCGGTTGCGGCGCACATGCCGCCATCGCCCCTGTTTTCCCGTCTGTCTCTCCCCCTCGCAAGAGGCCGCAGCATGGGATGTCTGGTCCGGCTCCGGCCGGACTTTTTTTTGCCCCCATGGCGGCAACTCTTCGGGCCATCGGCGAGCGATGGCGAAAACCGCTCCCGGCGGCCTTTTTTGTTTCCGCAAAGCGGAAAGCGGAGTCGGGGCTTCTCTCCTGCAGTGGATCGGCCTGCAGTGGACCGGCGAGCACAGCGTTCAACGCAGGAACCCAGCTCCGGCGCCGGCCTCCGCCTCGGCGGGACCCGGTCCATGGAAGCATGCCGAACGACCCGTGCGCCGGTGGCCGGTTCCGGCGATCATCCGTCGATCCGAAACGACGAGAGGTCTGCCGAATGCATGTAATCCGCCCCGCCATGCTGGGACTGGCGCTGATGGCCGCCATGGGCCTGGCGCATGCCGCCCCCGACGTGCCGACCACCGACGCACGCGGCGTCGCCATCAGCGAGGCGGCCTACCCGGGCACCATCGTGCTGGACGTGGACGCCACCGACCTGGGCCAGCGGGTGTTCAAGATCCGCCAGACCGTGCCGGTGCGGCCCGGCCTGCAGCGCTTCCACTATCCGGCGTGGCTGCCGGGCAACCATGCCGCCAGCGGTGCGATCGAGAAGCTGGCCGGCCTGGTGGTCACCGGCAACGGCCAGCGGTTGGAATGGACGCGCGACCCGCTCGACGTCTTCACCTTCAACGTGCAGGTACCCGAAGGCGTGGGCGAACTGCGCATGGACTACCAGTTTCTCAGCCCCACCGATGCCTCGCAGGGGCGCACGGTGATGACCCCGAACATGCTCAACCTGCAGTGGATCGCGATGGTGCTGTACCCGGCCGGCCACGCCGCGCACGCCATCACCTACCGCGCCAGCGCCCGCTACCCGCAGGGCTGGGAAGCGGCCAGCGCGCTGGAGGTCGAACGCCGCGACGGCGATACCGTGCACTACGCGCCGACCAACCTGGAGATCCTGGTGGATTCGCCGGTATTCGCCGGCCGCTACCACCGCACCATCGACCTGGCCCCGGCCGGCACCCGCCCGGTGCGGCTGAACGTGTTCGCCGACCGCGCCAAGGACCTGGAAGCCAAGCCCGAGCACATCGAGCAGCACCGCGCGCTGGTCGCGCAGGCGCGCAAGCTCTACGGTGCCGAGCACTACAACCATTACGACTTCCTGTTCGCGGTGACCAGCCAGCTCGGCGGCATCGGCCTGGAGCACCAGCGCTCCAGCGAGAACAGCGAGGACCGCGACTACTTCAGCGGCTGGGACGCCAAGGTCGGCAGCAGTGACCTGCTCGGCCACGAGTACACCCACTCCTGGGACGGCAAGTACCGCCGCCCGGCCGACCTGGCCACGCTGCACTACAACGTGCCGATGCAGGGCAGCCTGCTGTGGGTCTACGAAGGGCAGACCCAGTACTGGGGCAACGTGCTGACCACGCGCGCCGGCATCCGCCCGATGGAGGCCTCGCGCGACGCGCTGGCGCTGGTCGCGGCGACCTACGCCGACAACCGTCCCGGCCTGGAGTGGCGCGCGCTGGGCGATACCACCAACGACCCGGTGATCGCGCGCCGCAAGCCCAAGCCCTACCGCGGCTACCAGATGAGCGAGGACTACTACCAGGGTGGGCAGATGCTGTGGCTGGAGGCCGACGTGCGTATCCGCAGCCTCAGCAAGGGCAGGCGCAGCCTGGACGATTTCGCCCGCGCCTTCTTCGGCGTCAACGACGGCCAGTGGGAGCGCCCGGACACCTACACCTTCGAGGATGTCGCCGCCACGCTGGAGCAGGTGCAGCCCACCGGCGACTGGACACAGTTCCTGCGCGACCGCCTGGAGCGCCGGACCGGCCTGACCGGCGGCATCGAGGCCTCCGGCTGGAAGCTGGTCTACGGCGACAAGCCCAGCGCCTACTACAAGGCGATGATGAAGGGCCGCGGCGCCAGCTTCATCTATTCGCTGGGCATGTCGCTGGACAGCGGCGGCAAGGTGGGCGAAGTGCGCTGGGACAGCCCCGCGTTCGACGCCGGCCTGGGCAGCGGCATGCAGGTGCTGGCGGTCAACGACCTGCAGTACAGCGCCGACGAACTGGAGCAGGCGGTGCGCGCGGCCAAGGACGGCAAGCAGCCGATCCGCCTGCTGGTCAAGGAGATGGACGTCTACCGCACGCTCAGCATCGACTACCACGGCGGCCTGCGCTACCCGTCGCTGCAGCGCATCGAAGGCACCACCGACTACCTGACGCCGATCTTCACCGCCCGCAGGTAACCCTGCCTTACCCGTAGGAGCGGCTTCAGCCGCGATGGGGCTTTGCCGGGAAGGCCCTTTCGCGGCTGAAGCCGCTCCTACGAAAAAAGGCCGGGTTCGGGACAGACAACACAAGGCACTTGCGTCACCGCATGAACACGGGAATTTGCGCCAAGGCTTTCGTCTTCCGCAGAAAACACAGAACACCCGTAGGAGCGGCTTCAGCCGCGAAGGGGCCTTGCCGGCAAAGCCCCATCGCGGCTGAAGCCGCTCCTACAGGATTGCGGCGTGCTCGAGCCATACCGCATCCCAATAGGGGTAGTCGCCAATGCGTTCTACCAGCCCAGCGCGCAGGGGATTGGCGATCACATAGCGTGCGCAACGCAGGACATCCTCGTCCGAACGCAAGGCATGGTCGTGGAAGGCACGCGACCACACCGGTCCGCTTCCAGGGCGAGGTTGACCGCCCGCGCCGAGCGTCCTTTGGCGTGGCGCATCGCAGCGCCGAGGTTGCCGGTGTCCTGCAGTCGGACCAGGCCGTGCCAGTGGTCGGGCATCAATACCCAGCACAGCAGCGCCGCCCCGGGCCAGCTTTCCGGTCGTGCCAGCGAAGCGGCGGCAACACGGGCGCAGTGCCAGTGGGCGAACAGGGGCCGCCGCTCGTGCGTGGTGGTGGTCAGCAGATACAGGCCACCGGACCGGCCGTGCCTTCCCTTGCGCAAGGCATGGTGGCCGGGTGGCGTGGATGACGTGGGCATGTCCCGCAACATCGCGCGGTAATTGGCCGCGTTGTGTCGGGGAACACAGCAGTCACCCCTCGGAATCCCACGGCGCTTTCCGTAGGAGCGGCTTCAGCCGCGAACGGGGCTTTACCGGCAAAGCCTCATCGCGGCTGAAGCCGCTCCTACGCCGGGTGGCAGGCGATCAGCTCAGAAGCTGACCATCAGCGCCACGCGGAAGCGGTTGAGCCAGTCGCCGGGGTCGGCGTTGCCGGCGTATTGCGCCGACAGCGGGCGGTAGCGGTACCACAGCGCGCTCAGGGTGGTCCTGGGCCATGGCACGTAGTCCACGCCGAGGGCGTGCATGCGGTAGTTGCTGCCCAGGCCGATGTTGTCCTGCGAGAACGCGGTCAGCACCGCGTCCACTTCGGCCATCGCGTGGCCGTAGCTGACGCGCCAGTCGCCCGGCTGCTGCGCGCGGCCGAGCAGCAGGTCCACGCCGTAGCCGCTGTCGGCGTCGGTGCGCGCGGCGCTGTTCTTCACGTAGTCGCCGACGATGCGCAGCGGCCAGCGTTCGCCCAATCCGGACCAGCTGGCGCCGACGATGACGTCGTTGAGGTGGAAGCCGGACAGGTAGCTGCCGTCGGGCCGCAGCAGGTTGCTGCGCCAGTCGGTGGCGGTGGCGCCGACGGTGCTGCCGATGCTGTAGCGGTAGTGCGCGACCGAGACGTCGAAGCGCCAGTGGCCCAGCGCCGGGCTGTCGTAGCCCAGCTGCGCGCCGGCCATGGTGCTGTCGCCGCCGGTGGCCTGCTCGTCGATGACGAAGAACAGTCCGTTGGCGCGCAGCGCGCCGCCGCCGACCAGCGCGTGTTTCCAGTTGGCCGACAGGCCCTGCGGGTTGACGTCGCCGTCCCACACCAGCTCGGTGCGGGTGAACGGCTGCGGGATCTTGCCGGCGTGCAGGTCGAGTTCGCCGAAGGCCAGTTTCAGCCACGCCTGGTCGAGGCTGACCTCCAGGTCGTCGTCCCAGTTGGACAGCTGCACGTCGGTGCTGCGCGGGTCGTCCGGGTTGCCGGTGACCAGGCGCGCGCCGATGCTGACGCGGTCGTTGACCGCGAACGCGGCGGCCAGGCGGCCGCGCACCTGGCCGCTGCTGCGGTCGCGGGTGCCGCCGTTGGAGTTCTCGAACTGCGAGCGCACGCGCAGGTCGCCGCTGATCTTCAGCCGCGACGGCGCATCGCTGGCACCAATAGCCGCCTGCGTCGCCGGCGCGGTGGTGGCAACGGTGGCGGGCGCCGGTGACGCAGGCGGCTATTGGTGCCAGCG
>NZ_WIDL01000039.1:0-427 GCF_009496535.1 Stenotrophomonas sp. MYb238 | reverse complement strand
GGCGGGCACGGCCGGCACCGCCGCAGCCACGCCGAGGCGTGCTTCCAGCGCACGCAGCGCCGCTTCGTTGTCCTGCTGCATCCGCGCCAGTTGCGCCTGCTGCGCGCGCAGCTGCGCGACCTGTTCCAGCAGTGCGGCATGGTCGCCGTCCTGCTGCGCGTAGGCCGGGGCGATGCCGGTGGCGAGCAGGGCCAGCAGGAGCAGGGAACGCGCCGGGCGCGCGGTGCGGGTCGATGGCTTCATGGGGTGTCCTTCGCGGGTATCGATGACGGGGGAACGCTCAGCATTCGATGACGTTGACGGCCAGTCCGCCGCGGCTGGTTTCCTTGTACTTGTCCTGCATGTCGCGGCCGGTGTCGCGCATGGTCTTGATGACCTTGTCCAGGCTGACCTTGTGCTTGCCGTCGCCGCGCATGGCCATGCGCGC
>NZ_WIDL01000038.1 GCF_009496535.1 Stenotrophomonas sp. MYb238 | reverse complement strand
CGGGAAGCGGGAACGGGGAAGGGTGTTTCCAGGGGCGCTTCGCATCCTCGGATGCCGCTGCTTTCTGCAGGTCGATAACCTTGCGCTCCCTTTTCCCGCTTCCCCGTTCCCGCTTCCCGCTCCAACAAAAAAAGCGCGGATCACTTGATCCGCGCCCGAGGCGACGAGGGAGAGGGCCCGCCGGCTCTTTGCCCGGTTACTTCAGGTTCTGCTGGTTCCAGTAGGTCTCGATCTGGCGGACCAGGGTGTCCGGCAGCGGCACGTAGTCCAGTGCCTTGGCCTGGTTCTTGCCGCTGCTGTAGACCCAGCGGAAGAAATCGGTGGTGTTCTTCAGGCTGCCGGCCTTGGAACGCTTGCGCACCAGGATGAAGTTGGTGGCGGTGATCGGCCAGGCATTGGCGCCCGGGGCGTTGGTGATCACCAGGTTGAAGTCGCGGGCGTTGGCCCAGTCGGCGCTGGCAGCCGCGGCGGCGAAGGTTTCGTCGCCCGGCTGCACGAAGCGGCCGGCGGCGTTCTTCATCTGCGCGTAGGCCAGGCGGTTCTGCAGCGCGTAGGCCAGTTCGACATAGCCGACGCCGCCGCGGATCTGCTTGACGTAGGCGGCCACGCCTTCGTTGCCCTTGCCGCCGATGCCCACCGGCCACTGCACCGTGGTGCCTTCGCCGACCTGGCTCTTCCAGTCGGCGCTGACCTTGGACAGGTAGTTGGTGTAGTTGAAGCTGGTGCCCGAACCATCGGAGCGGTGCACGACGGTGATCTTCAGGTCGGGCAGCGCCAGGCCGGCGTTCAGCGCGACGATGGCCGGATCGTTCCACTTGCTGATCTTGCCCAGGAAGATGTTGGCCAGGGTCGGGCCGTCCAGCTTCAGTGCGCCCGGCTGCAGGCCCGGCACGTTGGCCACCGGCACCACGCCGCCGATCACCGACGGGAACTGCGCCAGGCCCGAGGACGCCAGGTCTTCGGACTTGAGCGGCGCGTCGGACGAACCGAAATCGACGGTGCCGGCCTTGATCTGGGCGATGCCGCCACCCGAGCCGATGGACTGGTAGTTGACCTTGTTGCCGGTGGCGGTGGCGTAGTCTGCCGACCACTTGGACATCACCGGGAAGACGAACGACGCGCCCGCGCCGGTGATGTCGGCGGCCTGCGCGACCAGGGCGAACGAGGCAAGGGCGGCGCCGGTGAGCAGGCGGAGTTTGAAGGAAGACATCGCGGAGTGGCTCCTGAGGGTAATGGTGACCGGCGCTGGCCGGCAGACCGCTATTGCAGGGGCTGTCCATGAATCTTTTGCGACGTGTCGGTGACCGTTCGATGACAGCAACGCGTTCCGGCCGCTGTCGCCGCTTCGTCACCGCGTTGTCGCATGGCTGTCATGTGGTTAACGGAATCTTCGCAAAACGCCTGCCCGGCGCTCGTGCCGGGCGGGTGTCCACCTGAAGCCCTTCCACACTCCTTGGAGAGATCCCCGATGCGTTCCCATTCGCTCGCCCTGGCAGTCGCCGCCAGCCTCGGCCTGGCCTCGGCGCCGGCCTTCGCCGCCGGCCCGGCCGTGACTCCCGCGCAGATCGAACAGCTGCAGGCGCAGATCGCCGCCCTGCAGGCGCAGGTGCAGCAGCTGCAGACCCAGTCCGAATCGCTGCAGGCCCAGTCCGACGCGCAGTCTGAAGTGAACGTCACCCAGGCGCAGGCGCTGGAATCGGCGCAGAAGACGCAGACCAGCGTCGACAAGCTCGCCAAGCTGGTCAACGACAACAAGATCGGTGGCCGCATGTTCTTCGACGTCAGCAGCATCGACCAGAAGACCAACGGCAGGAAGACCGACGCTACCGGCACCGGTTTCGACGTCAAGCGCTTCTACCTGACCGTCGACCACAAGTTCAACGACATCTGGTCGGCCAACCTGACCACCGATTTCCAGTACAGCTCGGCCATCGGCAACACCGAACTGTTCGTCAAGAACGCCTACGTGCAGGGCACGTTCGACCCGGCCTTCGTGCTGAAGATCGGTGCGGCGGGCATGCCGTGGACCGGCTATGTCGAGAAGTACTACGGCATGCGCTATGTCGAGAACACCCTGACCGACCGCCTCAAGTACGCCAACTCGGCCGACTGGGGCATGCACGCCAGCGGCGACCTGGGCCAGGGCCTCAACTACGCCGTGTCGGTGGTCAACGGCGCCGGCTACAAGAACCCCAGCCGCAGCAAGGGCGTGGATGTGGAAGGCCGCCTGGCGTGGGAAATCACCCCGGAATTCGCGGTCGCCCTCGGCGGCTACAGCGGCTATCTCGGCCAGGACAAGCAGACCAACAGCGCCGAGAAGCGCTACAGCCGCGGCGATGTGATGGTTGCCTACGCCAGCCCGGTGTTCCGCCTGGGTGGCGAATACTTCACCGCCAAGAACCTGAGCCAGGTGCAGCAGACCATCGCCTCGCCGGTCAGCGACAAGGCCACCGGCTGGTCGCTGTGGAGCAGCGTGCGCCTGGCGCAGACCGCCAACGGCGACGTCAGCGTGTTCGGCCGCTACGACAACACCGACACCAGCAAGACGCTCAACCCGTTCCGCGAGGACACCTACTGGAACGTCGGCGTCGAGTACCCGGTGCTGAAGAACTTCAAGCTGGCCGCCGTGTACAAGGACACCGACGCCACCGTGGGTTCGTTGGCCAGCCCGTCGCAGACCAAGACCAAGGAACTGGGCATCTGGGGCGACCTGAAGTTCTAAGCGTCCGTTCCCGATGGAAACACGCGACGGCGGGCTTCGGCCCGCCGTCTTCGTTTCGCTTTCCCAACCCGGTAGGAGCGGCTTCAGCCGCGATGGGGCCGTTGCACCGGTCCCGCCGCGGCTGCCCGCATCTCCGTGCACGGGATTCAAGAGGGAAGTCCCCATCGCGGCTGAAGCCGCTCCTACGGGAGGCGGCGGGTCAGGCCGGGGTCTTGTCCTTGTAATGGCACAGGTCGCGGATCACGCACTGCGGGCAGTCCGGCTTGCGTGCCTTGCACACATAACGGCCGTGCAGGATCAGCCAGTGGTGCGCATCCTGCAGGAACTCGGCCGGAATCACCTTCAGCAAGCCGTCTTCCACCGCGCGCACGTCCTTGCCCGGCGCCAGGCCGGTGCGGTTGGAGACGCGGAAGATGTGCGTGTCCACCGCCATGGTCGGCTCGCCGAAAGCGGTGTTGAGCACCACGTTGGCGGTCTTGCGGCCGACCCCGGGCAGGGCCTCGAGCGCGGCGCGGTCGGCGGGCACCTGGCCGCCGTATTTCTCCACCAGGATGGCGCAGGCGGCGATCACGTTCCTGGCCTTGGCGTTGTACAGGCCGATGGTGGAGATGTAGGGCTTCAGCCCTTCCTCGCCCAGCGCGAGGATCGCCTGCGCGGTGTTGGCCACCGGGAACAACCGGCGCGTGGCCTTGTTCACGCCCACGTCGGTGGCCTGCGCCGACAGCGTCACCGCCACCAGCAGCTCGAACGGCGTGCTGTATTCCAGTTCGGTGGTCGGGTGCGGATTGAGTTCGCGCAGGCGCGTGAACATCTCGCGCACTTGCTCGCCGGTCATGCGTTTGGAACGGGGGACGCCTGCAGGGGGGCCGGAAGCGCGGGGCTTCTTGGTCTCCTGCGCCTGGCCGGTTTCCGTTTTTTTCGTTCTGGCTGGGGCTTTCGCCTTGGCTTTCATCGTCACTGCCGCCTGGTTCCTCTTCACTCGTTCCTGGCCTTGGCCTTGGCGCGCGCCAGGATCGCCGCCGCGGCCGGGGGCAGGGCGGGCTTGCGGTCGGGTGCCGGCGGTGGCGCACGCCGCGCCTCGCGCTCGGCGGCGCGGCGCGCCAGGCGCACCGCGCGTGCGCGGTGGCGCCCGCGCGCGGCCCAGGCCTCGCGCAGGCGCTGCTGGGTGTCCTGCAGCAGTTGCGGCAGGCGCGGGTCCAGCGCGGTGTCGCCCGGCTGCGGCACGTAGTCCATCAGGCCGGCCTCGAGCGCGGCGTCGATGTCATCGTCCAGCACGTACTGCAGCAGCTGTCGGGGCGATGCGGAAGGAACGGGCATTGCGGCGGGGCTCAGCAGTTGCGGAATTCCGGCGTGCGGCGTTCGAGGAAGGCGGCGGTGCCTTCGCGCATGTCCTGGGTGGCGAACATCAGCCCGAACTGCGCGCTTTCGTATTCCAGCCCTTCCTCGATGCCGCATTCGCCGCCGACGTTGACCGCGTCGAGCGTGCCGCGCAGCGCCAGCGGCGCGGCCTTGGCCAGCTGCGCGGCGACCTTCAGGGTTTCCGCTTCCAGTTCGGCCGCCGGCACCACGCGGTTGACGATGCCCAGCTGCAGGGCGCGGGCGGCGTCGATCGGCGCGCCGAGCAGGCACAGTTCCAGCGTCGCCGCGCGCCCGGCCAGGCGCAGCAGGCGCTGGGTGCCGCCGAAGCCCGGGATCAGGCCGAGGTTGATCTCCGGCTGGCCGACCCTGGCGCTGTCGGCGGCGATGCGCAGGTGGCAGGCCATCGCCAGTTCCAGGCCGCCGCCCAGGGCGAACCCGTTCACCATGGCGATCACCGGCTTGGGCAGGCGCTCGATGCGCCGCATCAGGCGCTGGCCGAGCAGGGAGAAGTCGCGCCCCTGCACCGGTGTGAGGCCATTCATCTCGGCGATGTCGGCCCCGGCCACGAAGGCCTTGGCGCCGGCGCCGGTCAGGACCACCACCCGCACGTCCCCGGCCGCGGCGGCCTCGGCGAAGGCCGCGTCCAGCGCCTCCAGGGTCTGGCGGTTGAGCGCATTGAGCTTCTCCGGGCGCTGCACGGTGATGGTGCGGACGCCATCGCGGGTGCTGATCGAAACCGGTGCCTCGGACATGCTGACTCCAGGGAAAAGTTAAGGAAAAGTAATCGGGGAACTCCGGCCACGACCGTTGGTCAGAAGCCCTTGTCGTCAGTGGCGGTCCGCCGTTGTGGCGGCTATCCTAACCCGTCGCCTCTAGCGGCATGGTTGCCCTGAGACATCTTTCCTGGAGAACTGTTTGATGAAGTTGCGTTCTATCGCGGTCGCCGTGGCCGCCCTGGCCCTCACCGGCACTGCAATCGCCCAGGACGTCTCGTCCGAGAAGGGCAAGCTGAGCTACTACTTCGGATACGACTACGGCAACAACCTGGCTGAGCTCACCGCCCGCGGCGAACAGCTGGACATCGCCTCGGTCGTCAAGGGCCTGCAGGACGCCTACGCGAAGAAGCAGCCGGCGATCACCAGCGACCAGCTCAAGCCGGCCGTCGAGGCGTTCCAGCGCCGCGAGCAGGGCCGCGCCGAGGCCGCCAAGGCCGAGTACGAGAAGGCCGCCGCCGAGAACAAGACCCGCAGCGACCAGTTCATGACCGCCAACAAGGCCAAGGCCGGCGTGCAGACCCTGCCCGGCGGCGTGCAGTACCGCGTGATCGAGGCCGGCGCCGGCGCCAAGCCGACCCAGGCCAGCACCGTCGCGCTGGAAGTGGCCGGTCCGTTCCCGTACGGCCAGCGTCCGCAGGAAGCCCGTCCGGCCCAGCAGATCCCGTCGATCAAGGTCAGCGAAGTGGAAATGGCGGCCATGCGCGAGACCCTGCTGCAGATGCCGACCGGCGCCAAGTGGGAAGTCACCCTGCCGCCGGAGAAGGCCTACGGCGCCGATCCGCGCACCCCGTTCCCGCCGAACGTGGCCGTGCAGTTCGAGATCAAGCTGGTCAGCGTCAAGTAATCGCCGTCCAGTGCGGGAAAGACGAGTGCGCCGGCGGCCAGTACGCCGGCGCACTTTTCGTTGGGGCTTCCCGCCGCCGCGTCCGGCCGATGCCCGCGCTCCTGCCGATGCCGGCCGGCGCGGCGGGGGCCTGGCGCGCCGCGCATGATCTTCCGCGGGACGCCCCATGCCCGCGTTCGCGCTAGGCTTGCCCCATGTCGCACTCGATGGATGCCGTACGCCGTGCCGTTTCCAGTCCCTGCATCGGAACCTGTTCGCTGGATGCCGGCCGCCGGTGCCGCGGCTGCCTGCGCACGGGCGAGGAGATCGCCGGCTGGATGCGCATGAGCGAGCAGCAGCGCCAGCACCTGATGCGGGACGTGCTGCCGGCGCGCGCGCTGGAAGCCGGTTCGCTGGCCGCCGCGCTGCCCGGCAATGAGCGCCTGCTGCGCGCGCTGAATCCGCTGGCCGCCGCACCCACCGACAAGGGCTGGAACTACGGCGAACTGGCCGACCTGCTGCCGCCCGGGCCGCCGGCCGAGGCGGCGGTGCTGGCCGGGCTGGTGCCGCGGCCGCAGGGCGTGCAGGTGCTGCTCACCCGTCGCACCGAGACGCTGCGCAACCACGGCGGCCAGGTCGGTTTTCCCGGCGGGCGCATCGAGCCGGGCGACCGCAACCCGGTGGCCGCGGCCCTGCGCGAGAGCGGAGAGGAGATCGCGCTGCCGCACGAGCGGGTGCAGGCGCTGGGTTACCTGGACCCGTTCGTCACCATTACCAGCTTCCGCGTCACCCCGGTGGTGGCGGTGATCGACCCGGCGTTCGTGCCGGTGCCGCAGCCGGCGGAAGTGGCCGAGGTGTTCGAGGTGCCGCTGGATTTCCTGATGGACCCGGCCAACCTGCGTCAGGTCGAGATCGAACACCGCGGCCGCATCCGCCACGTCCTTGAATACACCTGGCCGGGACAGCGCATCTGGGGCGCGACCGCGGCCATCCTCTACAACCTGCGTCGCCGACTGGAGCAGACCCCATGAATGCCATCGACCCGCCGTGGACCACGCTGGTGGACGCGGCCTCGCTTGCCGCCGTGCTGCCCTCCGTTTCGCCGCGCCTGGTCGATGCGCGCGCCACCGCCAGCGCCGCCACGCGGCTGGTGGACGCGCGCTTCTCGCTGGCCGATCCGCAGTCCGGCGCCGCGCAGTATGCGGCTGGGCATCTGCCGGGCGCGGTATACGCCGATCTCAACCGCGATCTTTCCGACCTGTCGCGGCCGGGCCATGGCCGTCATCCGCTGCCGGACAGCGACGCCTTCGCCGCCACGCTGGGGCGCTGGGGCATCGGCCCGGACACGCAGGTGGTGGTCTACGATGCCGGCGACGGCAGCATGGCGGCGGCGCGGCTGTGGTGGCTGCTGCGGCTGATCGGCCACCGCAGGGTCGCGGTGCTCGATGGCGGCGTGGCGGCGTGGCAGGCCGACGGACACCCGCTGTCGGCCGATGCGGCGGACGTGCAGGCGTTGCCGCCGTATCCGGGGCGCTTCGACCTGGCGCAGGTCGCCAGCGCCGACGAGATCGCCGCGCGCCTGGCGCAGGCGCCGGGCTGGCTGATCGACGCACGCGCCGGCGAGCGCTACCGCGGCGAGGTCGAGCCGCTGGACCGCGTCGCCGGCCATGTGCCCGGCGCGCTCAACCGCCCGTTCGCGCTCAACCTGCGCGAT
Organism: Stenotrophomonas sp. MYb238; assembly: GCF_009496535.1. Classification (GTDB taxonomy): domain Bacteria; phylum Pseudomonadota; class Gammaproteobacteria; order Xanthomonadales; family Xanthomonadaceae; genus Stenotrophomonas. The sequence goes on along the minus strand of NZ_WIDL01000038.1, from coordinate 15,305 downwards.
GGCCGCTTCCGCCCGGCCGCGGAACTGCGCGCCGAGCTCGAACCGCTGCTGGGCGCCCATGCGCCGGGCGAGGCGGTGATGATGTGCGGCTCGGGCGTCACCGCCTGCCACCTGCTGCTGGCCTTCGAGGTCGCCGGCCTGAGCGGGGCGCGGGTGTTCGCCGATTCGTGGAGCGGCTGGTCGTCCGACCCCTCGCGCCCCGTCGCCAAAACGTAGGAGCGGCTTCAGCCGCGATAGGGCTTGCCTGCGGAGGCATCCGCGGCAGTGCCTGCTGCCGCCCGGGAATCGGGTTCGAGATTGCTCGCTTGACGGCAGCTCGATGTTCGCCGACTGGTGGAACGGCAGCTGGTCGTCCGACCCATGTGTCCGGTAGCGCACCCGTAGGAGCGGCTTCAGCCGCGATGGGGCTTGCCCCTGCAAAGGCATCCGCGGCGGTGCCTGCCTCCGCCCCGGAAATCGGATCCGAGGCTGCTCGCCGACGGCAGCTCGGTGTTCGCCGACCCGTGGAACGGCAGTTGGTCGTCCGGCCCATGTGCCCGGTAGCGCGCCGGTAGGAGCGGCTTCAGCCGCGTAGGGCCTGCCTGCAAAGGCTTCCGGGGCGGTGCCTGCCTCCGCTCCGGAGAGTCGGGTTCGAGGTTGCTCGCCTGACGGCAGCTCGATGTTCGCCGACTCGTGGAACGGCGGTTGGTCATCCGACCCATTTGCCCGGTAGAGCCGCCCGTAGGAGCGGCTTCAGCCGCGATGGGGCCTGCCTGCGGAGGCATCCGCGGCAGTACCTGCTGTCGCCCCGGAATCGGTTTTGAGGCTGCTCGCCGACAACAGCTCGGTGTTCGCCGACTCGTGGAACGGCGGCTGGTCGTCCAACCCCATGTGCCCGGTAGCGCGCCCGTAGGAGCGGCTTCAGCCGCGATGGGGCTTGCCTGCGGAGGCATCCACGGCAGCCGTCCCAGCGGGAGTTCAATGGTAAGGCCCCATCGCGGCTGAAGCCGCTCCTACGGGGGTTCCGGGAGGCGTTGCAGTGTCGTCGCCGCCAGTACGGCGTCCCATGGGAACCGCGGGCCGGGGTCGCGCTTGCGCGGCACCCGCTGCGAAGGATCGTCGCTGGCCGCCACCTGCTCGGTGTCCAGGTCCTCGTGGCCGGCGATCCAGCGCAGCGCCGGCAGGCGCTGCGGCAGCCAGCGCAGCAGCGCGACCAGCGCGTCGATCTGCGCCTGCGGATAGGGCTCCTCCATCGCCTGGTGGCGCGAATCCAGCCAGTCGGGATAGCGGCCGGTGTTGACCAGTTCGATGCCGAGCGCGCGCGGGTTGATGCCGCGCACGTGGTGGGCGCTGCGCTCGGGCGCGACGTACTGGTGGATGCTGCCGTCGCGGTCGATGTAGTAGTGGCCGCTGTTGCCGGTGCCGCTGTCGTAGAGCACGCGTTCGCCGTATTCGCGCGCCATCGCCAGGTCCGGCAGTTCGGTGCAGTGGATCACCACCAGGTCGATCGCCGAGGGTTCGCGCAGTGGCAGCAGCGGTTCGTAGGGCAGGGGGGCGGCATGGATCGCGGGCATGGCATGCATCGGCGGATGCTAGCATTGCCGCCCCGTTCCGCTTCGTTTTCCGGTGTCCAATGAGCCGCGGCCACTGCATTCTGTCCCATGGTTTCGAGAGCGGTCCGGACGCGACCAAGGTCACCGCGCTGGCCGACGTGGCGCAGCGCCTGGGCTGGAGCCACGAGCGGCCGGACTACACCGATCTGGACGCGCGCCGCGAGGTCAGCGAAGTGGGCGACGTGCCCGCGCGCCTGCAACGCCTGATCCAGCGGGCGGGCGAAGCCGCGCGGCATGGCCCGGTGGTGCTGGCCGGTTCCAGCCTCGGCGCCTACGTCTCGGCCATCGCCTCGCTGCACGTGCCGGTGCGCGGGCTGTTCCTGATGGTGCCGCCGACGAAGATGGGGCCGATGCCGGCGCTGGACGCAGCGCCCGTGCCGACCAGCGTGGTCCATGCCTGGCGCGACGAACTGATCCCCCCGGCCGCGGTCATCGAGTGGGCGCGGGCCCGCGCCGCGCGGCTGCTGCTGGTCGACGACGGCCACCGCCTGGAGAACCACGTCCAAGCTTCGGCACACGAATTCGAGGCGCTGCTGCAGCGCCTGTAGGAGCGCACCGCGGTGCGCGACGGGGCTTTCCCGCCGCCGCCCGCCAGGCACCGGAGGGCGCCCCCACAGGGCGATCGGGCATTGCCCCGTACAATACGCGCCCCCGGCATCGCCGCCGTTCCTGTGATCCCCACCCCGTGAAATTCTTCGTTTCCTGCGCCAAGGGCCTGGAGTACCTCCTGGCCGACGAACTGCTGGCGCTGGGCCTGCCCAAGGCCACCGCCACCATCGCCGGGGTCAATGCCGAAGGAGAGCTGCGCGACGCGCAGCGCGTGGTGCTGTGGTCGCGCCTGGCCAGCCGCGTGCTGTGGCCGCTGGCCGAATTCGACTGCCCGGACGAGGGGGCGTTGTACCAGGGCGTGCTGGCGATGCCGTGGGAAGAGCATCTGGACGCCGAGCTGACGCTGGCGGTCGATGCGCACGTCTCCGGCACCGCCATCACCCACGCGCGCTTCGCCGCGCAGCGGATCAAGGACGCGGTGGTGGACCGCCTGCGCGGGGAGGGCCTGGAGCGGCCGTCGGTGAACGTCGAGCTGCCGGACGTGCGCATCAACCTGTCGCTGCGCAAGGGCCGGGCCACGATCTCCATCGACCTCGGCGGCGGCTCGCTGCACAAGCGCGGCTGGCGCCTGGCGCAGAACGACGCACCGCTGAAAGAAAACCTCGCCGCCGCGGTGCTGCTGCGCGCCGGCTGGCCGAAGATCCACGCCGAAGGCGGCGGCCTGCTCGATCCGATGTGCGGCGGCGGCACGCTGTTGATCGAAGGCGCGCTGATGGCGGCCGACGTCGCCCCCGGCCTGCAGCGCCATGGCAGCCTTCCGCCCAGCCGCTGGCGCGGCTTCGACCAGGCGCAGTGGCGCGAACTGATGGCCGAGGCGCGCGAACGCGAGCGCATCGGCCGCGCCGCGTTGAAACAGGTCATCCACGGCAGCGACCTCGACCCGCAGGCGATCCGCGCGGCCAAACAGAACGCCGAGGAAGCCGGGGTCGGCGAGGCGATCTGGTTCGGCGTGCGCGACGTGGCCGACGTGCAGGTGCCGCCGCAGGAAACCGGCTGCGTGGTCTGCAATCCGCCCTACGACGAACGCCTGGCCGCCGATGCCGCGCTGTACCGCCGGCTTGGCGACGCGCTGAAGCAGGCGGTGCCGCAGTGGCGCGCCAGCCTGCTGTGCGGCAGCGCCGAACTGGCCTTCGCCACCGGCCTGCGCGCGCGCAGGACCTACCAGCTGTTCAACGGCGCCATCGAGTGCACGCTGATCGTCTGCGACCCCATCGCGGTGGCCGGGCGCGCCGACGATGGCCAGCCGCGCGAGCTCAGCGAGGGCGCGCAGATGGTGGCCAACCGCCTGCGCAAGAACCTGAAGAAGTTCAAGAGCTGGCGTGCGCGCGAGAACGTGAGCTGCTTCCGCGCCTACGACGCCGACCTGCCGGAATACGCGGCGGCCATCGATGTCTACCAGGAGGACGGCGGCAAGCGCCGCACCTTCCTGCACGTGCAGGAATATGCCGCGCCGGCCGCCATTCCCGACGCCGACGTGCGCCGCCGCCGCAACGAGCTGCTGGCCGCCGCGCGCGAGGTGTTCGCCGTGCCGGCCGAGCAGGTGGCGCTCAAATCGCGCGAGCGCGGCAAGGGCGGCAGCAAGTACGGCCGCTTCGAGCAGCGCGGCGAGTTCGTCCTGGTGCGCGAGAACGAGGCGCTGCTGCGGGTCAATCTGTTCGACTACCTGGACACCGGCCTGTTCCTGGACCACCGCCCGCTGCGCCGGCACATGGCCGAACAGGCGCGCGGCAAGCGTTTCCTCAACCTGTTCTGCTACACCGGCGCGGCCAGCGTGGAAGCAGCGGTGGCCGGCGCGTCCTCGACCACCAGCGTCGACCTGTCCGGCACGTATCTGCAGTGGTGCGCCGACAACCTGGCCCTCAACGGCATGGGCGGCAGCCGCCACCAGCTGGTGCAGGCCGATGCGATCCAGTGGCTGGAGGCCGAGCAGGGCCGGTACGACGTGATCTTCTGCGACCCGCCGACCTTCTCCAACTCCGCGCGCGCCGACGACTTCGACGTGCAGCGCGAACAGCTGCGCCTGCTGCGCGCGGCGGTGGCGCGGCTGGCGCCGGGCGGCGTGCTGTATTTCTCCAACAACTTCCGCCGCTTCAAGCTGGAAGAGAACGCCATTGCCGAATTCGCGCGCTGCCGCGAGATCAGCGCCAGGACCATCGGCCCGGATTTCGAACGCAACGCGCGCATCCACCGCGCGTGGGAGCTGCAGCGGCTGCCATAAGCGCTGCCTGCCCCATCCGTAGGAGCGGCTTCAGCCGCGATGGGGCTTTCCCTCGCTTGCCAAGTGACAGGCAGGGATTGCAGGGAAAGCCCCATCGCGGCTGAAGCCGCTCCTACGGTGCCGAAGCCATTGGACCGGGGGATGAGTTGCGCGATCTTGCGTTGTGCGCAGCCTCCGCTGGTAGTGCCGGCTGGCGGCTGGCGGCTGGCGGCTGGAGGCCGCAGGGCGCCTAAGGATCTCCAGGGATGCGTGCCGGCATTACAAGGAGCGTTGGCTGTGGCCGGCGTCCCGTCCCTGGCCATGCGTGGAGGCCGGCTCCAGCACGATGCAGTCCACCGGGCAGGGCGGGATGCACAGCTCGCAGCCGGTGCACAGGTCGGCCAGCACGGTATGCATGTACTTTGCGCCGCCGACGATGGCGTCCACCGGGCAGGCCTGGATGCACTTGGTGCAGCCGATGCAGTCGGCCTCGACGATGACCGCCACCTGCGCCGGTTTGTGCTCGCCGCGGCTGCGGTCGAAGGGGCGCGCCGGCACGCCGAGGATGCGCGCAAGCGTGCGCGCGCCGGCATCGCCGCCGGGCGGGCAGTGGTCGATGCCCGCCTCGCCGCGCGCCATCGCCTCGGCATACGGGCGGCAGCCGTCGTAGCCGCACTGCCCGCACTGGGTCTGCGGCAGCACCCGGTCCAGGCGTTCGATCAGGTTGTCCGGTGTGTCGTGCATGCGTGGCGTAGGCTGCGCGTGGCTCAGGAAATCTGTCTGCCGCGGTACCAGCGCTCGTGCGCCAGCGCCAGCATCGGCTTGTCCTCGCGGCTGTCGCCGTAGGCATGGATGCGGCCGAACGCCTTCAGGTCGAACAGCCGCCGGATGTGCTCCACCTTGCGCGGACCGCAATCGCCGTCGGCGAAGCGGCCGGTCAGGCGGTTGTCCTGCACTTCCAGCCGGTTGCAGATCACGCGCAGGCCCAGCCCGTCGCACCATGCCTGCAGGTACAGGTCGATGGAGGCCGAGACCACCGCCACGGTATGCCCCTGCGCCTTGTGCCACTGGATCTGCTCCAGCATCTCCGGGCGGACCATGCCGGGCAGGTGGTCGCGGGCGTAGTCGGCGGCCATCTGCGCGATCTCGCCGGCGTGGCGGCCGGTGAACACCTGCGCAGTGACGCGGCGGCGGATGCGCTCGGCCGAGATCAGCTTCAGGCGGTAGGCCAGCAGCCACGGCCCGACCCGCCACCACGCCTGCGCACGCTGCTCGGGCGTGGCCACGCGCCGCAGGAAACGGCTGTAGGTATCGCAGGCGGTGATGGTGTGGTCGAAATCGAACAGGGCCAGTTCCATGGGGAAGGGCAGGGAATGGGGAATGGGGGAACGGGGAATGATGGAGTATCGGCCCGTGAAGCAAGGCCTGGTGGCAGGCTGTCGGCTTCGGGATTCCAATCAGGCATCAGGTTGCGTCATTGCCACATTCCCTGTTCCCCGGTCTCCGATCCCCGCTTCACCGCACCGGCATGCCGGGCAGGGCGCCCACGTCGGCATCCAGCAGCGCCAGCGCGCCGCCGTCGAAGCCGGCCGACAGGATCATGCCTTCGCTCAGGCCGAAGCGCATCTTGCGCGGGGCCAGGTTGGCGATGAACACCACGCTGCGGCCGACCAGCTTCTCCGGCTCGCCGTAGCTGCCGCGGATGCCCGAGAAGATCTGGCGCTGGCCCAGGTCGCCGGCATCGAGCAGGAAGCGCAGCAGCTTGTCCGAACCTTCGACGAAGCCGCATTCGATCACCTTGCCGATGCGCAGGTCGAGCTTGGCGAAGTCGTCGATGCCGATATACGCGGAGGCTTCGCCTTCGGCCTTGGCCTCAACTTTTGTTTCGACCTTCGCAGGCTTTTCGGCCTTGGCCGGCTTGGCGTCGGCGGCGGTCGGGGCGGCGAGGGTGTCCTTGGAGGCGTCGGTCATGGCGTCGATCATCTTGGGGTCGATACGGGTGAACAGCGCCACGTAGGTGGCGATGGTGTGGGCGGTGAGCGGCCGGGCGATATCGTCCCAACCGTGCATCGGCGCATCGAGGAAGCCCTCGGCCTGCTGCGCGGTGGCCGGCAGCACCGGCTTGAGTGCGGCCACCAGCACGCGGAACAGGTTCAGGCCCTGGGTGCAGACCGCCTGCAGTTCGGCGTCGGCGCCCGACCGGCCGTTATCAAGCTCCTTGGCGATCACCCACGGCTTGGTGTCGTCGATGTACCTGTTGGCCTCGTCGGCCAGCGCCATGGTCAGGCGGATGGCGGCGGCCGGGTCGTTGCGCTCGTAGGCCTCGCGCACCGGCGCCAGCGCGGCGACGAAGCGGTCGTACTGGGCCGGGTCGGGCAGCGCGTCGGCCAACCGGCCGTCGAAGCGCTTGGAGATGAACCCGGCGCAGCGGCTGGCGAGGTTGACGAACTTGCCGACCAGGTCGGCGTTCACCCGCGCGGTGAAGTCGGCCAGGTTCAGGTCCAGGTCGTCCACGCCGCCGGAAGACTTGGCGGCGAAGTAGTAGCGCAGCGCTTCCGGTGCCAGGCCGACGTCCAGGTAGGTGCGGGCCATGACGAAGGTGCCGCGCGACTTGCTCATCTTGGCGCCGTCCACGGTCAGGTAGCCGTTGACGTGCAGCTTCGTCGGCGCGCGCAGGCCGGCGCCGTGCAGCACCGACGGCCAGAACAGGCCGTGGAAGTTGACGATGTCCTTGCCGATGAAGTGGTGCAGTTCGGTGTCGCTGCCGGCGGCCAGCACCGCGTCGAAGTCGTCGCCGGTCTTCGCGCACAGGTTCCGGAAGCTGGACAGGTAGCCGATCGGCGCGTCCAGCCACACGTAGAAGTACTTGCCCGGCGCGCCGGGGATCTCGAAGCCGAAATAGGGCGCGTCGCGGGAGATGTCCCAGGCGCGCAGGCCGCCCTCGGCGTCCAGCCATTCGGCCAGCTTGGCCTTCACGCCCGGCAGGGCCACGTCGCCGGCCAGCCAGTCGCGCAGGAAGTCCTGGAAGCGGCCCACCTCGAAGAAGTAGTGCTCCGAGTCGCGGATCTCGGGCGTCGCGCCGGATACCACCGACCTCGGGTCGATCAGGTCGGTCGGGCCGTAGGTGGCGCCGCAGACCTCGCAGTTGTCGCCGTACTGGTCCGGCGACTTGCACTTCGGGCAGGTGCCCTTGATGTAGCGGTCGGGCAGGAACATGCCCTTGGCCGGGTCGTAGAACTGCGCCACCGAGCGGCGGCTGATGTGGCCGGCGGCGTCGAGCCGGTTGTACAGCGCCTTGGTCAGCTCGCGGTTGGCGGCCGAGTTGGTCGAGTCGTAATGGTCGAAATCCACGCCGAACGCGGCGAAATCGCGCTCATGGCTGGCCTGGATGTTGGCGATGAAGGTCTCCGGGCTCACCCCCGCCTTTTCCGCGGCCAGCATGATCGGCGTGCCGTGGGTGTCGTCGGCGCAGACGTACCAGACCTTGCCGCCCATCAGCCGGCGCGCGCGTACCCAGATGTCGGCCTGGATATAGCCGACCAGGTGGCCCAGGTGCAGCGGGCCGTTGGCATAGGGCAGGGCGTTGGTGACGAGCGCGGTACGGGTCATGGCCGTTGGGGAGAACAGGGGGACCGCGGATTATCGCATGCCGTGCCTCGCCGGCCGGAAGCGGGCCGGGAAATACGAAACCCGGCCGTGGCCGGGTTTCGTGACGTACGGGGTAGGAGCGGCTTCAGCCGCGATGGGGTTTACCCATCAACCCTGCCCGCATGCCGACAGCTGCGGCAGGGTTCACATGCAGGCCCCATCGCGGCTGAAGCCGCTCCTACGCGGGGATGGGGTTACATGCGTTCCCACACCTGCGACTTGCACATGAACAAGATGCAGCCGGAAACCTTCAGCTTGGCACCGCCTTCGAGCAGTTCCATCTCGGACTTGTAGACCTTGCCCTCGTCGGGCTTGAGGATGCTGCCGCCGCTCCACTTGTTGGCGCCGTCGGCGCGCATGCCGCGGATGATCTCCATGCCGGTGATCGGCTTGCCCTTGCGGTCGTCGCTGCACTTGTCGCAGGTCGGGTTGGGGCGGCTGGGGTTGAGCAGTTCGACGATGCGGCCGTGCAGGGTGCCGTTGCTGGTACGGCCGATCTCGACGATGGACTTGGCGCGCTGGGTATCCGGGTCGATCTGGCGCCAGCGGCCCTCGGCGCTGGCGTTGTCGGCCTGCGCGGCGGTGATGCCGGCCAGCGCCAGCGGCAGGGCCAGCAACAGGGTCGTGAAGGTCTTGCGCATGCGTGTCCCCTCCCAGGGCGGTGTCGTGATCCGGCGGTGCCGGTTGCAGGCGAATGTATACCCATTCGCTGCGGTACGGAATCCGCACCGCAGCACGTCCGGCCAGGGCTGGATCGTTCGTCTCACTGCAAAGTGATCCGCTTGCGGTTGTCGGCCGAAACGCGGTCGATCAGCTTGTTGTAGGGGTCGAAGCCGGCCTCGTCGGGGCGCCCGTCGACGGTCACGGTGAGCTCCGGGGCGGCCGTGGTGACGTGGTGGCGCTGCCGGCTCGCACAGCCCCCCGTAGGAGCGGCTTCAGCCGCGAACGCCTTCCTCGCGGATCGAAAAGCATTCGCGGCTGAAGCCGCTCCTACGGGGAGGTGTGCGCAGCACTATCCGTTGGTGCGGCGCATCCCACGGGGCTTCCGGCGGCCTGCACCGTCAGGAGCGCCGCTCATCGGCGCGTGGTGCCTTCCGGCGCGTGCGTGTCCTCGTACAGCTCCAGCGGCAGTTCGTCCGGGTCGGCGAAGAAGGTGAAGCGGCGGCCGGTGTATTCGTCCACGCGCACCGGCTCGCAGGCCACGCCTTCGGCCTGCAGGTGGGCGATGGCCGCGTCCAGCGCGGCGACGCGGAAGGCCAGGTGACGCAGGCCGCACGCTTCCGGGCGGCTGGGCCGCGGTGGCGGCGCGGGGAAGGAGAACAGTTCCAGCTGGCCGCCGTCGGGCAGGCGCAGGTCCAGCTTCCAGGACTGGCGCCCGGCGCGGAAATGCTCGGCGACCACCTCCAGCCCGAGGATGCGCGTGTAGAAATCGCGCGAGCGCGCGTAGTCCGAAACGATCAGCGCGACGTGGTGGATGCCCTGCAGCAGGTTCACCGCTCCGTTTCCAGCCAGCGCCCGGCGATCTTGCGCGCCAGCGGATAGGGTTCCGGATCGTTGCGGTTGGTCAGCACGATCACCGTCAGCTTCTGCTTCGGGTAGCGCAGGATCACGTTGCGGAAGCCGATGCTCTCGCCGCTGTGCCACAGCATGTCGCCGTTGATGCGCCAGCCGAAGCCGTAGAACGGCACGTCCGCTTCAGGGGTCTTCGTCGCCGGGCTGAACGCAAGCCGCAGCGAGTCGCGGCGCAGCAGGCGCTCGTCGTACAGCGCGGCGTCCCACTTGGCCAGGTCGTCCAGGGAGGAATAGATGCCGCCATCGCCGAGCACGGCGCTGGTGGTGCTCTGGTCGGTGCGCTGCCAGCGGCCGTCGATCTCGCTGTAGCCATAGGCGCGGGTGGGCACTTCGTCCACGCCGTCCTGGTGGGCGTAGGTTGCCTGCATGCCCAGCGGCAGGAAGATGCGCTGGCGCAGGAAGCTGGCGAAGCCGCTGCCCGAGGCCTTGCCGACGACCAGCGCCAGCAGGGCATAACCGCTGTTGCTGTAGCGGTAGTCGCTGCCCGGCGCGAAGTAGGTGCGGTTCTCCTTCTCCAGCAGGTGCAGCACGTCGATGTCGTGCACCTGGCGCGTGTCGGCCGGGTCCATCAGGTCTTCGTAATCGAGCAGGCCGCTGGTGTGGCTGAGCAGGTTGCGCAGGGTCATCGCGTCAGCCACCGCCGGCAGGCTGGGCAGCCACTTCTTCAGCGGGTCGTCGATGGACAGCCTGCCGTCCTCGGCCAGCAGCAGGATGGCGGCGGCGGTGAACTGCTTGCTGACCGAGGCCAGGCGGAAGTTGGTCGCCGGCGAGACCGGCGTGCCGTCCTCGACCACCGCCAGTCCGTAGCCGCGGCGGAACACCGGCTGGCCGTCCTTGAGCACCAGCACCGCGGCGCCGGGCACGCGGCCGTCGTAGCGCTGCATCAGGCCGTCGATGCCGGTGTCAGGGGGCGTGGCGGGCGTGGCGGGCGCGGCAGCGGCCGCCACCGTGGAGAACGCGAACAGGCACAGCGGGGCGAGTCGGGACATCCACGGCATCATGGGGCGGCTCCTTGGGCGGGGTCAGTTTTTCTTGCTGGCGATCCAGCGGTCGATCTTGGCTTCCAGGATATCCAACGGCATCGAGCCGTCCTTCAGGATTTCGTTGTGGAACTCGCGTGGGTCGAAGCGTTCGCCCAGCGCGGCCTGCGCCTTTTCGCGCAGGCGCCGGATCTTGATCTCGCCCACGCGGTAGGCCAGCGTCTGCCCGGGCAGCGCCATGAAGCGCTCCACTTCGGCGGTGGCGTCGGCGGCGCTGATGTCGGCGTTCTTCACCATGTACTCGATCGCCTGCTGGCGGCTCCAGCCGGCCGCGTGCAGGCCGGTGTCGGCGACCAGGCGCACGGTGCGCAGCAGGGTGGTCTGCAGGTAGCCGAGGCGGTCGTAGGGATCGCGGTAGATGCCCATTTCATCGCCCAGCGATTCGGCGTACAGGCCCCAGCCCTCGACGAAGGCGACATCGCCGCCGAGCCGGCGGAAGCGCGGCAGGGTGGATAGTTCCTGCTGCAGGCCCAGCTGCAGGTGATGGCCGGGAATGCCTTCGTGCAGGTACTGCATCGGCACCGCCCAGCGTTTGCGCGAAGGCAGGTCGCGGGTGTTGACCTGCAGCACGCCGGGCTGGCTGCCGTCGGCGGAGGCGGGCGGCTGGTAGCTGGCGGCGCTGGCGGTCAGCGCGTGCTCGGCCGGCACCGGCTGGATCGCCAGCGTCGCCTTGGGACGGGTGTCGAACAGCGCCGGCAGCGCGGCGTCCACCTGCTGGCCGACCTCGCGGTAGCGCGCCAGCAGCGCGGCCTCGTCGCGGAAGGCGAACTGGCGGTCGGTGCGCATCGCCGCGAAGGTCTTCTGCATCGAGCCGCGGATCTTTGCGTCCTTCATCACGCCGGCGATGCGTGCCTGCAGGTCCTTGACCTCCTGTTCGCCCAGCGCGTGGATTTCCGCCGGCGTGCGCGAGGGATTGGTCAGGCTGGCCACGGTATGCGCGTACCAGGCCTGGCCGTCGGGCAGCGCGCCGAGGCCATCGGTGACGCGCGCGGCCGGCAGATACTGGGTGGCGATGAAGCCGCGCAGGGCGCGGTAGGCCGGCAGCAGCCGGTACTCGATCATGCGCTTGTACTCGGCGGTCAGGCGCTCGCGGTCCTCGGCGGAGAAGTCCTCGGGCATGTTGCGTACCGGCGCCCAGAAGATGCTTTCCTCGGCCGTCGGCCGGATCACCGCATCCAACTGCGGCAGCACCTTCTCCATCAACGCCCGCGGCTGCACCACGCCGGCGGCCATGCCTTCGCGCATGTTGGCCATGGCCTGCTCGAACAGCGCCGGTACCCCCAGCGAGCGGCGCGACCAGTTCTCGTAGTCCTTCACCGTGCGGAACGGCTGCGCGCCGGCGCCCGAGCCCAGCACCGCGACCAGGCTGGCCAGGTTGTTGTAGGGGTTGATCGGCAGCATCCACGAGGGGTACCGCTCGGCGGCCAGCGAGGTATGCGCATCGCGCACGAAGATCTCGTAGCTGAGCAGGTCCTGGCCCTGCAGGCCTTCCTTGCCGACCGCCTCGGTCTTGCCCAGCCACTCGACCATGAAGTCGTGCGCCTGCTGGCGCGAGGCCGGCGACAGGAAGTTGGGCAGCTGGTCATTGAAGCGCGGATCGCCCTGGAAGGTGGCCTGCAGCGGGTTCAGCCGCATCGAGGCATCCCAGTACTCGTCGTAGATCCGGTTCAGGCGGCTGGCGTTGTCCTGTGTGATGGGCAGCGGCGCGTGCGCCGGGCGGGCCGCCGGCCGCGCCGCGGGCCGGCTGCTGCGCGCCTTGGGCTTGGCTGCGCGGGATTGCGTCGCGGTCGGGCGCTGGCTCTTCTTCTTCGCCGCCTCGGCGGGCGTGGCGGCGGAGAACATCAGGACGGAGGCTACGGCAAGCGCGAGAAAGCGAAGCGTGCTGGAGGACATCGGTGGTTCCGGAAACGCACAGGTCCCGGAGCTTGCCTCAGAGTGGGGAAGGAGTGAAGGGGAGTTCTCCAGATACGGCAGCCCATGAAGCCGATCTCGTCGCCCAGCGCGTCGTTGTGCCAATACAGCACGTCCTCCGTTTCCGCTCCGACCGGGCGCCGGCGGATCGCCACCACGCTGCCGTTGAGATAGACCTGCTGGAAGCGCATCCCGATCTGCTCGTCGCGTTGCAACAGCAGTTTCCCGTCCAGGCTGTACATCTCGTACAGGGCATCGGCCGTACTGGACGTGCGTACCCACCGTCCGTGCGCGTCGTAGCGGTACGTCTCCGTGCCCAGCGCCGTGCGCAGCCGGTTGCCGTGGTCGAACACGAACAGGTGGCCGTTCTTGTTGTTCACGTTGCCACGCGCGTCGTGCCCCAGCCCGATCACGCTCGGACCGCCCGGGCCATCGAGCACGTTGGTCAGCCGGTTGTTCGCGTCGTACCAGTACACATGGTCGCGCCCGGCCACCGTGGCCCGGGTGATGTTGTCCAGCACGTCATAGGCATACGTCGCCCCGCCCGAATACAACGGCGAGGTCACGCTCGTCAGCCGATCCCGGCCGCCGTAGCCCATGTTTAATTGCCTCCGTCCCCTTTAAGTCAGTCCCCTTTAAGTCAAAAAATTAGCTGCCATTCGCATTCAAAATAAAACACGCGCCCTGATCTTCAAAATGCCCAGTGACCACAGCTGGAAATGTGCAATCAAGCTTGATTTCATCCCCTGATCCATCATCCATGATGACCAAGTCACTATACTGAATTTTATTTATCAAAAAACAAGGTCTGACTGGCAGGGCTATATTCGCAACTTCGAAACGCCCTTGGTTATTGGTGCTCGCCAGGACTCTTCCGTCACATTTCGAAAAATCATCCAAGTTCTTTGACATATAGACAGAAATGCCGGACAAGGGCTCTCCATTGAAAGTAATCCTTCCGGATATTTTTCTTCCATCGGAATCCCCTGCGCAGGAAGCAAGAGGGATAAGTAGCAAAAGCCCCCGCACTTTGATATTCACTTGACCTTCTCCGTAGTTCCATTTCCGTGAACAGGTTGCCGTTCTTGTTGTTCACGTTGCCGCGTACGTCGTAGCCCAGCCCGATGATGCTCGCGCCGCCCGGGCCGTTGAGCACGTTGGTCAGCCGGTTGTTCGCGTCGTACCAGTACACATGGTCGCGCCCGGCCACCGTGGCCCGGGTGACGTTGTCCAGCACATCGTAGGTATAGCTGGCTCCGCCCGGATACAGCAGCGAGCTCACCGAGGTCAGACGGTCGCGTGCGTCGTAGCCCATGCTGCGCGTCTGCCGGCCCGCGGCCGTGTAGTCGGTGATCGCCGACACGTTGCCGTTGGCGTCATAGCTGTAGGCCAGGTCCAGCAGGCCGCCGCTGTCGGTGCTGCGCGCCGACAGTTGCCGCGCGTTCTGCGACATCGTGTGCACCAGGCCGTTGTCGTAGGTGAACCGCTTGCTACAACCAACAGCGCCCACACCAGGCGTTGAAGATGATGACCCCAGACGCGGCCTATACCGCAACATTAACGCATGATCTGAGCAGGAATCGGTGGGTCATTACATCAACAACCACGACCTGAACCGCCTCATCAAAATTCCGCGAAGAGCAAGAAAAAATCGCTCAACTCTACCAATTGAAAACAGCGTGAACCCAAGATCACGTGCATGCTTCTCTTCAACTAGACCCGACTCAACCTCCCAGATATTCCGAATCACATAGTAGGTCGAAAACATACCGACTGATTGCTGAACTATCCCGTGCCGAGCCATTCTTTCCCGCATCAACTGCTCCGCACGATTAACCGCGTTACGAGCGTTGTTCGCATATGTATAGAAGGTTCCATGAAACCCAAACGCCGGGCATGAACCGCGCACGCACACAAAGACGCCCTCAACAACAATTTGATACGGAATCATCTCTACTTGAACTCTTCATCAAGGCGTTTTGAGTCAAGGCGACCTTCGACGCGGAATACGCCTTGGAAGCCACCATCCTGCCCCATTTTCACGCCAGGCATAGGAAGCCCCGTTGCTTTGCTAATAGCGCCCATTGCGTTATTGAATCTCGAAATATCTGCTTGCTCCGCTGGGCGTGGGGCAGCGTCCGGAATATACTCCGCCGCCTCAGCCACTTGATCGAGAGCCGCGACTGCGGATGCCGCCGCCACGCTCAACTTCCCCCAGAACGTATGTCCTCGCACTCCGTCTGTTTGATAGTGAGGCAATCCTTTACCAGAGCCATCTTTTAGATCATGCGCAACATCACGGCGTGCGCGGCCGGAATTTGCCGCATTCTCAATCTGATGTGACAGCTGCCGGCGGTTTGTCCCAATGTCGAGTTCTTGGCCGCCTTGCCTACGCAACTCGACTGCTCTTTCCTTTGAAACCCTCGCGACCTTCTCCACTCCGCCTTGCACCAGTCTGACTATCCATACAGCCGCCTTAGCACGGCCGTCGGGATCGGCGAAACTGTACGGGTTGTTATCGGCATACCAGTATCGATTAAACGCTCCCACCGGATTGCTGTAGGCGGTAATGGGATCCACGCTCAGGAAGCGCGGGATCAGCGGGTCGTAATAGCGCTGCTGCATGTAGACCAGGCCGGTGGCCTTGTCCATCATGTGCCCGGTGTAGCCCGGACGGTTGTCGTTGCTCCGGTTGAGCATCTTCCCGTACGGCTCATGCTCGGTCGTCTGCAGCGT
>NZ_WIDL01000037.1 GCF_009496535.1 Stenotrophomonas sp. MYb238 | reverse complement strand
CAGCCCCTGGCCGAAGCGGCACAGCGCCAGCAGCGCCGGCGCCATCAAGCCGAGGCTGGCGTAGGTGGGCAGCAGGCCGATGGCGACCGTGGACAGGCCCATCGTCAGCAGCGCCGCCACCAGCGTGGCCTTGCGGCCGATGCGGTCGCCGTAGTGGCCGAACAGCGCCGAACCGACCGGGCGCGCGACGAAGGCCACGGCGAAGGTCGCCAGCGACTGCAGCAGCGCCGCGTTCGCGCTGCTCTCGGGAAAGAACAGCTTCGGGAACACCAGCACCGCCGCGGTGGCATAGATGTAGAAATCGAAGAATTCGATGGTGGTGCCGACCAGGCTGGCGGCGAGCACGCGGCGCGGGGAATTGGCGGGAGCGGCGGTGGAAGGCATGGGCGCCAGGGCGAGGGAACACCCGCGCAGTCTGCCACGCGCCCCGCGCCGCCCGCAGGCCGGTTGCAGACGACACCGATCGCCGCCCGTGGCGCCCCTGCCGGAACGGGATTCACGTCGTCCCGGCAAGCACCCCACTAGCCTCCCCGCCGATGGCGGCCCGCGCCGTCGCCGCCCTCTTCCCTTCCCCAAGGAGACTCCGCCATGAGCGATTCCACGCCGCACTTCGAGCACGCGCCCGACGCCAGCCGCGGTTACTGGCACAACACCCCGCTCAATACGCTGCCGCCGCCGGACATGGTCGGCAACTACCAGCGCTTCAAGCCGCTGCCCACCGAGGGCATCGCCACGCGCAAGGCCTGGATCGTCGGCGGCGGCATCGCCGGGCTGGCCGCGGCCTTCTACCTGATCCGCGACGGCCACATGCCCGCGGCCAACATCACGATCATCGAAGGCCAGTCCGTGGAAGGCGGCTCGCTCGACGGCTCCGGCAATCCCGAGGAGGGTTACCTGGTGCGCGGCGGCCGCGAGATGAACTGGAACTACGACAACCTCTGGGACATGTTCCAGGACGTGCCGGCGCTGGAACTGCCCGAGGGCTTCAGCGTGCTCGACGAGTACCGCCTGCTCAACGACGCCGATCCCAACTGGTCGCGCGCGCGGCTGATGCACGAACAGGGCAAGGTGCAGGCCGACTTCTCCCGCTTCGGCCTGAGCCGCAGGCAGCAGTGGGAAGTAGTCAGCCTGCTGCTCAAGCGCAAGGACCAGCTGGACGACCTGACCATCCAGGACCACTTCAGCGAGGGTTTCCTGCAGAGCAACTTCTGGTTCCTGTTCCGCTCGATGTTCGCCTTCGAGAACTGGCACAGCCTGCTGGAGATGAAGCTGTACATGCACCGCTTCCTCGACGCCATCGACGGTTTCGGCGACATGTCGGCGCTGGTGTTCCCCAAGTTCAACCAGTACGACACTTTCGTCACCCCGCTGGTCCGCCTGCTGCGCGCCAAGGGCGTGCAGCTGCGCCTGGGCACCAAGGTGCTGGACATGGACTTCGACGTGCAGGAAGGCCGCCGCACGGTCAACGCCCTGCGCACCCGCACGGCCGAAGGCGACGGCCGCATCGCCGTCGATCCCCGCGACCTGGTCATCGCCCTCACCGGCTCGATGACCGAGGACACCGCCTACGGCGACATGGACACCGTGCCGGCGCTGGTCCGGCGCGATGGCGGCCCGGCGCAGGACAGCGGCTGGAGCCTGTGGCGCAACCTGGCCCGGCAATCGCCGGCGTTCGGGCGGCCGGACAAGTTCTGCGGCGACATCAACCGCTCGATGTGGGAATCGGCGACGCTGACCTGCCGGCCGTCGCCGCTGGTGGACCGGCTGCGCGAACTGTCGGTCAACGACCCGGCCTCCGGGCGCACGGTGACCGGCGGCATCATCACCTTCACCGATTCCAACTGGGTGCTCAGCGTCACCATCAACCGCCAGCCGCACTTCCCCGGCCAGCCGGCGGACACGGTGGTGATGTGGGTCTACGCGCTGCTGATGGACCAGCCGGGCAACCTGGTGAACAAGACCATGCCCGAATGCACCGGTCGCGAGATCGTCGCCGAGCTGTGCCACCACCTGGGCATCGCCGGCCAGCTCGATGCGATCCTCCCGCACACCAAGGTGCGGCTGGCGTTGATGCCGTACATCACCGCGCAGTTCATGCCGCGCGCCGCCGGCGACCGCCCGCCGGTGGTGCCCGAGGGCTGCACCAACCTGGCCCTGGTCGGCCAGTTCGTGGAGACCGCCAACGACGTGGTGTTCACCATGGAAAGCTCGGTGCGCACGGCGCGCATCGCCGTCTACAGCCTGCTCGACCTGCCCAAGCAGGTACCGGACATCAGCCCCACCCAGTACGACATCCGCAGCCTGCTCAAGGGCGCGCGCGCGCTCAACAACGGCGAGCCCTTCCCCGGCGAGCGGCTGCTGCACAGGCTGCTGGACGATACCTACTTCGCCCACGTGCTGCCGCCGCTGCCGCAGTCCGAAGGCGAATCCACCCGGCGCGAACGCCTGGAGGCCGAATTGTCCAGCCTGCGCGACAAGGGCGGTTGGGCGCTGCAGGGCCTGGCGCAATGGCTGGATCGTTTCGGCCAGCAGCTGCGGCGCCGCGACTGAACCTGCGGACATCGACGCGATGAAGGAAGGGGCGCCGACGGCGCCCCTTTCCATTCGTGCATGCATCGCCATTCACCGCGGCTGCACGCACGGCGAACATCGGGCGAACGTCTTTTTCTCGTCTCGCCCACATCGGTTAACCGCGCCGGAGCGCGGCGCCGCGCATCCGCGCCGGTTCACGGCTGCGTACAGGAAGGCCTCGCTAGGTTCGGCAGTGCGCATACGACGCACCAATACGACCGCACCGATACGACAAGGAGCAGCCCCATGAACAATCGACCGCTACATACCGCCCTCTTCGCCGCGGCCTTGGCTCTGGCCGGCACCGGCGCGGCCCAGGCGCAGGACGCGCTCACCGCGCCGCAGGTGCGCGCGCAGCTGGAAGCGCAGGGCTACACCAAGGTGAAGGACCTGGAGTTCGAAGACGGCATGTGGAAGGCCGATGCGACCAGCGCCAACGGCAAGCGCGTGGATGTGCGCATGGATCCGCGTACCGGCAGCGTGTATCCGGACAAGGCGGTCTCGCAGCTGAGCGAGGCCGACATCCGCGCCCAGTTGTCCACCGCCGGCTACAGCGGTGTGCACGACGTGAAGCTCGACGACGGCCTGTGGAAGGCCAAGGGCAGGACCGCCGATGGCGAGAAGGTGAAGGTGCGCCTGGACCCGGCGACAGGCGAAGTGATCGCGCTGGAAAAGGACTGAGCCCTGCCGTGAGCGCGCTGGCCGCATGACGCGGCTTTTGCCGTGGGACGGCAGTCTCGAGGCCTGGGCCGGTCCATCGGACCGGTCCAGGCGTGTTCATCCGGCCATGCGTGCGATCAGGCCAGCAGCCCGGCTTCGCGCAGCGCCGCTTCCACCCTGGGCTGGTTGCCGGGTTCGAGCTCGGTCATCGGCAGGCGCAGGGTGCCGCCGCACAGGCCCAGGCGCTGCATCGCCCACTTCACCGGGATCGGGTTGGCCTCGACGAACAGCTGCTTGTGCACCGGCAGCAGGCGCTGCTGGATCGCCATCGCCGCCCGCACCTCGCCGGCCAGCGCGGCCACGCACAGTTCATGCATCAGCCGCGGAGCGACGTTGGCGGTCACGCTGACGTTGCCATGGCCGCCGCAGAGCATCAGCGCCACCGCGGTGGCGTCGTCGCCCGAGTACACCGCGAACCCTTCCGGTGCTTCGCGGATCAGCCACTGCGCGCGCTCCAGGTTGCCGGTGGCCTCCTTGAGGCCGATGACGCCCGGCACCTGCGCCAGCCGCAGCACGGTGTCGTGCTGCAGGTCGGCCACGCTGCGGCCGGGCACGTTGTAGAGCACGACCGGCAGGTCGCCGGTGGCCTCGGCGATCGCCTTGAAGTGGCGGTACTGCCCTTCCTGCCCCGGCTTGTTGTAGTACGGCACCACCTGCAGCTGGCTGTCGGCGCCGACCGTGCGCGCGTACTGCGCCAGCGCGATCGCCTCGGCGGTGGAATTGCCGCCGCAGCCGGCCATCACCGGCACCCGGCCGGCGGCCTGCTCCACGGCCACGCGGATGATCTCGCAGTGCTCTTCCACGTCCACGGTCGGCGACTCGCCGGTGGTGCCGACCACGCCGATGCAGTCCGTGCCCTCGGCCACATGCCAGTCGACCAGCCGGCGCAGCGCCGGGTAGTCCACGCTGCCGTCTTCGTGCATGGGCGTGACGAGCGCGACGATGCTGCCGCGGAGAGGGACGTGGGAGGAGGTCATCGCGGTATCCGGAAGGCGTTGGGGAGGGGAACCCCCGATTCTAATCGGGAAGATCCAGTCGGGAAGACGCGCACGCTGCCCTGCACGCGCAACCGTACGCCAGCGATGGTTTCAGTCCGAACGAAATCGCGCTCCGTCCCGTGCCGATGTCACGGCGCGCCGCAGTCCACGCAGCGGTACGCGCCCGGCGCGCCCAGCCGCGCGGTGAAGGTGCGGGGCTCGCCGGAATAGGTGTGCCTGGCCCGCACCGCCAGGATGTCGCCATCCAGCCGCACACCTTCCGCATCCGCGTCCGCGTCGCAGGCCCAGAATCCGTTCGACAGTTCGGCGAACGCGACCTCGGCCAGCACCGCCGCCGGGCGGCCGGTGGTTGGAGCCGCCATCCACGCGATGCCGACACGGCAGCTGACGTGCTCGAAACCGACGCTCTCGACCACAATGCGATAGGTGCCGCCGGCGGCGCCCTGTTGCCAGCGCCCGCCTTCGATCGTCCATGCCGGAGTCGTCTCCTCCGCGGACACGGCGGACAGCGCGAGCGCGGACAGCAGCGCAAACACCGCCAGGCGTTTCATGGCGTCCTCGCCGGCCATGCGCCCAAGCGCCCGCCGCCGAAGGATGCAGCCGTCCCCACAGCACGATCATGCCCAGCGCCATCAGCACCCACACCGCCGTGGCTACGCCCAGCGTCATCGCCAGCGGCCAGCGCACGCTGCCGGCATAGACCGCGACCAAGTAACCGGCATAGGGAAAGAGCGACCACAGCCCGAACAGCGCCGTCTTCTGCAGGTCGGCGCCGGAGCGCTGCGTGCCGACGATGTAATGGGCGATCACCGCGAAGGTGGGAAACAGCGACACCAGGCGGTGATGAAAAAACGGCAGGACAGCCGTTTTTCACGGCGAAGCCGCCCGAAGGGTGGCGCACAGGGATGTGCGCCATGAAAAAACTCTTCGACCTCGCCAGCAAGGCGATCAGCAGTACGGCCAGCGCGCCCAGCAGCGATTTCAGGAACAGGGGAACCATCAGCTCGTCGATGTGGCTTTGCAGGATGCGGACTTCATGCCCCGGCGCGGACTAGCGGGCCGCCAGGACCAGCGCCAACGCGACAGCGGCCGGCAGCGCCTGCACGAACAGGATCCTGCGGCTGGCGGTGGCGGCGCCGTAGATGCCGGCCACCAGGACGCAGCCCAGGAAGAACATCCGCACGGCGTACCCGGCCGGGCCCAGGAGCAGGCCGTAGACCAGACCGGCGGCCAGGAAGCCGTTGTAGAGCCCCTGGTTCGCCGCCAGCACCTTCGTCTGCTCGGCGAACTCCCGGGTCAGGCCAAAGGCCCTGCGCCCGGCCGGCCGCGTCCACAGGAACATCTCCAGGACAAGGATGTAGACATGGATCAGCGCGACCAGGGCGGTTGCGATATCGGCAATGAGGAACATGAGCGCCCCGTCCAGTCGTGGCAGGCGAGCATGATCGACTTCCCGCAGGCCGGCAAGCGCGGCGGCCGTGCCGTCCTCCGCCTCACTTACAATGCCGCCCCCCTGTTCCACCGGCATGCGCATGGACATCATCGTCAACGAAGAACTCAAGGCCTACATCGATCCGCTGACGCCCGACGAGCACGACGCGCTGGAGCGCAGCCTGCTGGCCGAGGGCTGCCGCGACGCGCTGGTGCTGTGGGGCAACGTGCTGGTCGACGGCCACAACCGCTACGGCATCTGCAGCAGGCACGGCATTCCCTTCCAGACGGTGCAGAACACCCGCTTCCAGTCGATGGAGGACGTGCACCTGTGGATGATCGAGCAGCACCTGGGCCGGCGCAGCGTGTCCGACTTCCAGCGCGGCGTGCTGGCCCTGCGCAAGCGCGCGATCGTCGAGGCCCGCCGCCGCGCCGAACAGGAACAGCTGCGCCGCGAGAGCGAGGGCGAAGCGGCGTTGTCTACCGCGGAAGCCGAGGCCGACGCCGACTCGCCGCCGTGGGAACCGGCGCCGAAGCTGTCCAGGGCGGACATCGCCCGCGAAGCCAAGCTCAGCGCCAGCCAGGTGACGCTGATCGAGAAGATCAGCGCGCATGCCGCGCAGGAAGTGATCGAGGCGGTGAAGGCCGGCGAGATCTCGCTCAGCGCCGCCGCCGTGGTCGCCAGCCTGCCCGAGGAGGAACAGCGCGCCGCTGCCCAAGGCGGCCGGAGCGAGCTGAAGGAAGCGGCCAAGCGCGTGCGCGAATCGCGCCGCAAGCCCAGGGCGGCCGCTGAACCCATGGCCGACGCCAACGATGCCACGCAGCCCACCTCCATG
Organism: Stenotrophomonas sp. MYb238; assembly: GCF_009496535.1. Classification (GTDB taxonomy): domain Bacteria; phylum Pseudomonadota; class Gammaproteobacteria; order Xanthomonadales; family Xanthomonadaceae; genus Stenotrophomonas. Next base: position 19,495 of record NZ_WIDL01000037.1, on the reverse strand, counting down.
CAGACCACGCTGGATGAAGGCGAAGTGGAAACCCTGCGCCAGCGCGTGGCCTCGCTGACCGCGGAGAATCAGGCGCTGCGCATGGAGCTGGATGCGCTGCGCGCGCGGCTGAACGCCAGTGAGCCCTAGAGCGGCCGGACCTCGTCCTGTCGAACCCGGCAGGCATCCCGCACACCTGTAGGAGCGCACTTCAGTGCGCGATGAGGCTTGCGTGCAGATCCCTCAGCAACAGCCTGCACATCCATTTGCGGGGGTTCGCCGGGAAGTCTCCATCGCGCACTGAAGTGCGCTCCTACGGGGGCCAACGCGTGATGGCAGGGCACGATTGCATGACTGCCCGCGGGGCGTTCACCATGCGCCATCCCCCACAAGGAACCGCCATGGCCTCGGCATCCCCGGAACTGGAGCAGTTCGTCCGCGACGCGCTGCTGCGCGGCCACGACCGTACGCAGGTGACCCAGGCCCTGCTCGCCGCCGGCTGGAGCGCCGAGCAGATACGCGGCGTGCTCGACGGCTGGGCCGAGGTGGATTTCGCGCTGCCGGTGCCGCGCCCGCGCGCCTCGCTGTCCGCGCGCGAGGCCTTCCTCTACCTGGTGCTGTTCAGCACCCTGTATTTCTTCGCCTGGAACCTGGGCAGCCTGCTGTTCGCGCTGCTGGAACACGCCCTGCCCGATCCGGCCGACGCGCAGTGGCAGGTGGTGCGCTTGACCGGCACGGTCCGCTGGTCGATCTCGGCGCTGGTCATCGCCTTCCCGGTGTTCGCCCTGCTCTCCCGCCACCTCGCCCACGACGTGGCGCGCAACCCGATCAAGCGGCTGTCGCCGATCCGCCGCTGGCTGACCTACCTGACCCTGTTCGTCGCCGCCGCCGTGCTGATCGGCGACCTGACCACGCTGGTGTTCAACCTGCTCGGCGGCGAACTGAGCCTGCGCTTCGTGCTCAAGGTGGCGGTGGTGGCGGCGATCGCCGGCACCGTGTTCGGCCACTACCTGCGCGACCTGCGCCGCGAGGAGGTCGCCGACGGCGGCCGCGCCGGCGGCGGCCGCGGGGTGCTGTGGGCGACCGGCATCGCCACCGCGCTGGCGGTGGCCGCCGGCGTGTGGACCATGGACTCGCCGATGCAGCAGCGGCAGCTGCGGCTGGACGAAGCCCGCATCGGCGACCTGCAGACGCTGGAGATGGCCGTGACCGCATGGCGCAACGAACACGAGGCGCTGCCGCCGGGGCTCGACGCGCTGGCCGCGCAGCCGGGCGTCAACCTGCCGCGGCACGATCCGGCCGGCGGCGCGGATTACCGCTACCGCCGTATCGACGACACCCACTACGAACTGTGCGCCGACTTCGCCACCGACAGCGGCCAGCGCCGCGCGCGCTGGCGCCTGCCGCAGGCCGGGCAGTGGGCGCATCCGGCCGGTCCGCACTGCTTCCGCCGCGTCGCAGGCGACAAGGACTGAACATGGAGCGCGCCGATCCGCGTCGCGCACAGCTGCGCCGGCTCAAGCTGTACGCGCTGGCGATGCTGCTGGCGATGCTGGCCGGCTTCGTCGCCAGCCACCTCAACGGCGAGCGCGGCGCCTGGGCGTGGGTCGGCGCGTTCTGCGAGGCGGCCACGGTCGGCGCGCTAGCCGACTGGTTCGCGGTGGTGGCGCTGTTCCGCCGCCCGCTGAACCTGCCGATCCCGCATACCGCGATCATCCCGCGCAACAAGGCGCGCATCGCCGACAGCCTGGCGGTGTTTGTGCGCGACCATTTCCTCGAACCGGAAGCGCTGCTGACCAGGCTGAAGGTGTTCGACCCGGCCACGCGGCTGGGCCAGTGGCTGGCGCAGCCGCAGCAGGCGCGCATGCTGGCCGGCATGGCGCGCGGCTGGGCGCTGCAGGCGCTGGACCTGCTGGACGAAGCCGCCGTGCGCCGCGCCATCCAGGGCTTCGTGGCCGATCAGCTGCGGCAGTGGAACGCGGCGGCCACCGCCGGCGACCTGCTCGGCCTGCTCACCGCCGACGACCGCCACCAGCGCGTGCTCGACGAAGGCCTGACCCGCATCGCCGGCTGGCTCGATACCGAGGCCGTGCGCCAGCGCGCCTCGATGCTGATCGTGCGCTACATCCGCAAGGAATGGCCGAAGCTGGCCAGCACCGTGGACTGGGTCAAGCCCATCGACGAGATCGGCGACTCGCTCGCCGACCGCCTGGCCCGCGCCGGCCTGGACGAACTGCAGGCCATCCTCTCCCAGCCCGGCCACCCGCTGCGCCAGGACTACGCGCGCTGGCTGGGCGGCTACATGCAGCGGCTGCGCGAGGACCCGGCGCTGGCCGCGCGGGTGGACGCACTCAAGCAGCAGGCGATCGACCACCCGGCCGTGCAGGACTACGTGCAGGGGCTGTGGCGGCGCATCCACGCCCAGCTGCGCGCCGATCTCGCGCGCGAGGATTCGGCGCTGGCCGCCCACCTGGAGCGCAACCTCGGCAAGCTCGGCGCCGCCATCGGCCGCGACCCGGCGCTGCGCGACGCGCTCAACCAGCACATGCTGGCCGGCGCGGAGAAACTCACCACACGCCTGCGCAGCGGCGTGACCGCGCACATCGCGCAGACGGTGAAGGGCTGGGACGAACGCAAGCTGGTCGAGCAGCTGGAACTGAGCGTGGGCCGCGACCTGCAGTACATCCGCTTCAACGGCACCCTGGTCGGCGGCCTGATCGGCCTGCTGCTGCACGCGCTGACCGGCTGGCTGCGCTTCTGACGCCACCGCGATGCGCGGTGCATCGCCGCAGATGCGTCGCGCGCCGCTTGCCGGATCAATTGAGAATGGTTATCGTTAAAAGGTAGGCAGTACGCACAGCCTCCCGCGGCACGATGCACCGCATCCCCCACCGCCAGCCCCGTGTACCCCCGAATCAAAGCGATGCGATACGACGCCTGCGCGCGTCGTGCCGTGCATGCGGGCCGACCTGCGGGAATGGCGACGTGCAGCACGCGATCCACGCACGGCGTGGCGCGGTGCCGTGGGCGTCCCCCCTGTTTGGCCATCTTCTACCGCCAACCAGGAAACCCCGATGCAGTCCCCACGCTCCCTCCTGTCGCTCCGGCCCTCGCTGCTGGCCGTCGCCCTGACCGCCGCCCTGGCCGCACCCGCCGCGCTGGCCCAGACCGCGAACGGCAACGCCGCCACCCTCGATACGGTCAAGGTCGTGGCCGAGGCCAACGACTCGTACACGGTCAAGCACGCGCGCACCGCGACCAGACTCGATCTGTCGCTGCGCCACACCCCGCAGTCGGTCACCGTGCTGACCCGCCAGCGGCTGGACGACATGGGCCTGTACGCGATGTCCGACGTGATGGGCCAGGTCACCGGCGTGCACGTGTCGGTGACCGACAGCGAGCGCATCAACTACGTCTCGCGCGGCTACAACATCAGCAATTTCCAGGTCGACGGCATGCTCAACACCTTCGGCGGCTACATCAAGACCAATACCGACAGCGCCATCTACGAGCGCATCGAAGTGGTCCGCGGCGCCACCGGCCTGACCACCGGCGCCGGCGATCCGTCGGGCACCGTCAACTACGTGCGCAAGCGCCCCACCGACCAGTTCGCGATGAGCGCCAACCTGATGGTCGGGCGCTGGGGCAACCAGCGCCTGGAGGCCGACATCGGCGGCCCGGTCGCGCTGGACGGCCGCGTCCGCGCGCGCATGGTCGCGGCCAAGCAGCAGGGCGATTCGTTCCGCGATGTGTACCGGCTGGACAAGGACGTGTTCTACGGCATCGTCCAGGCCGACCTCACCAGCAGCACCCTGCTGGAAGCCGGCTACGAATACCAGTCGCCGGAGACCTCGGGCGTGACCTGGGGCGTGGTGCCCTACTGGGGCGTGGACGGCCAGCCGGCCCACCTGCCGCGCTCGACCAACCTGTCCGCACGCTGGAGCCAGTGGCCGATCGTGGAGAAGACCGCGTTCGCGCGGCTGGAGCAGAGCCTGGGCCACGACTGGTCGGTCAAGGCCAGCTATACCCGGTCCAAGCGCGACACCCAGGGCGAGGTCTGGTACGGCGCCGCCGGCTACCCGCGCCCGGACGGCAGCGGCGTGACCGCGTACGTGGGCGTGTTCGGCGAGCGCGGCGACATGCAGGTGTTCGACGTCAACGCGGGCGGCCCGTTCCAGTTGTTCGGGCGCGAGCACGAACTGGTGGTCGGCGTCGGCCAGTCGGTGCGCAAGGGCGAGGTGCCGGCGACCGACTACGACTATCCCGACGGCTACGACAAGGTCGCCGACTGGCGCCACTGGGACGGCAACGTCGCGCCGATCGCGGTGACCCGCTACGGCTGGCTGGCCTCGCAGGACGAACTGAAGCAGCGCGCCGCCTACGCCGCCGCCCGCCTGCAGCTGGCCGACCCGCTGCTGGCGGTGCTGGGCGCGCGTTACGGCAGCTGGGAGACGCGCAGCTGGAACTACACCCGCGACAGCGCCGGCACGCTGCTCGGCACTCGCCGCGGCGGCTACAAGCCCGACGATTCGCTGACCCCGTATGCGGGCCTGGTGTACGACTTCGGCGGGCACTTCAGCGCCTACGCCAGCTACACCGACATCTTCCAGCCGCAGAATTACCGCGACAAGGACAACCGCTACCTGGAACCGGTGGTGGGCGACATGTGGGAGGCCGGCGTCAAGGCCGAGTTCTTCGACGGCCTGCTGAACACCTCCGCGGCGGTGTTCAAGGGCGAGAAGGACAACGTCGCCGAGCTGGACGATTCGGTGCCGGAAGGCTCGCTGCCCGACGGCGCCAGCGCCTACCGCTCCACCGGCAAGGGCAACAAGGTCAAGGGCTGGGAAGTGGAAGCCCAAGGCAGCCTCGGCGAGCACTGGAACCTGTCGGCCGGCTATGCCCATACCACCATCCGCAACCAGCAGGGCGTGCGCCAGAACACCACCACGCCGGTGGACACCTTCCGCCTGAACACCAGCTGGCGTCCCGGCGGCGCCTGGAACCGGCTGTCGCTGGGCGGCGGTGCGACCTGGCAGAGCGGGATCTGGCGCATGACCAACCGCCCGGCCGCCGACTACGCGACCAGCGGCAAGACGTACAAGTCGCCGCTCACCCAGGACGCGTTCTTCCTGGTCAGCGCCTTCGCCGGCTACAGGTTCAGCGACAACTTCTCCGCGCAGCTGAACATCAACAACCTGCTGGACAAGAAGTACTACAGCAACGTCGGCTTCTACGACGGCGTGTACTGGGGCGAGCCGCGCAACGTGCGCCTGACCCTGCGCTGGAAGCTGTAAGCCCTCCAGGGAAACGCTGCCGGATGCAGCGCCGGCCATGGATGGCCTCCTTCCGCCGCGCCCACCGCGCGGCGCTCCCGTTCGATCCGACACCGCAGACCCCGTGGACAGCACGACGCCCCTTCCCCTCCCGTGGCACCGCCGGCTCGGTGCCTTCCTCGCCCGCCCCTGGCTGGGCGTGTTGTCGCGCACGCTGGCCGCGATCCTCGGCGGCTACGCCCTGGCCGCCGCCTCGGCCGCGTTCCTTGCCCTGGCGCTGCCGATGGAACGCAGCCAGGCGGTATTGACCGGCATGCTCGTGGCCATCGCGCTGTGCGCGTGCGCCGCGCTGTGGGCCTTCGCCACCCGCACCGCGCTGCGCGCCTGGGCCGGCATCGCGCTGCCCACGGCGCTGTTCTGGCTGGGCGCGCACCTGCTGGGAGCGCCGGCATGAAGAACGGATTCCGCCAGTCGATGGCCTGGCTGCACACCTGGACCGGCCTGCTGGTGGGCTGGGTGCTGCTGCTGATCTTCATGGCCGGCACCGCCAGCTACTACCGCGAGGAGATCAGCCGCTGGATGCGCCCGGAACTGCCGCGCAGCACGGTCGGCGCCGACCAGGCCGCGGCCAACGCGCTGGCGTTCCTGCGCCAGAAGGCGCCGCAGGCCGAAAGCTGGAACGTCAGCCTGCCCGACGCGCGCAACCCGGCGATGCGCACGTTCTGGCGCAACCCCGAATCCATGGTCATGCCGCCGGCCGAAGGCGAGAAACGGCGCCGTCGCGGCGGCGGCCGCTTCGGCGACGCCACGCTCGACCCCAACACCGGCCGGGAAGTGAGCGCGCGCGAAACCCGCGGCGGCGACTTCTTCTACCGCCTGCACTTCGACCTGCACTACATCCCGGTGATCTGGGCGCGCTGGATCGTCGGCTTCTGCGCGATGTTCATGCTGGTGGCCATCGTCACCGGCGTGATCACCCACAAGAAGATCTTCAAGGACTTCTTCACCTTCCGCCCGGAAAAAGGCCTGCGTTCGTGGCTGGACTTCCACAACGTCAGCGCGGTGATGGCGCTGCCCTACCACGCGATGATCACCTACACCGGCATCGTGACGCTGATGTTCCTGTACCTGCCGTGGGGAGTGAAGGCCGCCTACCCCAACGACGAGGAGGCGTTCTTCAACGATGCCTTCGCGCGCCTGGCCGAGGTCGAGGGACCGGCCCAGGGCCGCGCGGCGCCGCTGCCGATCCAGCAGCTGCTGGACAGCGCGCGGCGGCACTGGGATGGCGCCGAGGTGGCCGGCTTCGTCGTGTACCGCCCCGGCGCCGCCAATTCGGTGGTCGACATCCAGCAGCGCGACGGCGGACGCCTGTCCATCGATACGCCGTCGCTGCGCTACGACGCGGTCAGCGGCGCGCTGCTGGGCGCCAGCCCGCAGGCCGGCGGCGCCACCCGCACGCGCGGGGTGATGTACGGCCTGCACCTGGCCCGCTTCGCCGACTGGGGCCTGCGCGCGCTGTTCTTCCTGTCCGGGCTGGTCGGCTGCCTGATGGTGGCCAGCGGCGTGGTGCTGTGGGCGGTCAAGGAACGTCCCAGGCATGCCAAGGCCGGCAGGACCGGCTTCGGCCTGCGCCTGGTGGATGCCTTGAACATCGGCGCCGTGGCCGGCCTGCCCATCGCCTTCGCCGCCTACTTCTGGGGCAACCGCCTGCTGCCGCTGCAGATGGCCGAGCGCCCGGCGGCCGAGGCCAACGTGTTCTTCTGGGCCTGGGGCGCGGCACTGCTGGCGGCCTTCGTGTGGCCGCGACGGATGATGTGGACCTGGCAGCTGTACATCGGCGCGGCCGCGTTCGCGCTGCTGCCGCTGCTCAACGCGCTGACCACGCCGACCCATCTGATCGCGGCCATCGCCGACGGCGACTGGGTGCTGGCCGGCTTCGACCTGGCCATGGTCGCCTTCGGCGCGATGCTGGCCTGCTGCGCCTGGCGCATGCAGCGCTGGCAGCCGCCGCTCGGCGCGGCCGAGAAGAAGCGCCGGCAGCAGGCCGCCGCCATGGAGGCGCGCGCATGATGGCGTTCGTCCTCGGCCTGTCGTTCTCCGCCTTCGTCGCCCTGTCGCTGGCGATGGAGAAGCACCAGCAGGAACTGCACGGCAAGGCGGCCGCCAGCCCGGCGCGCAGGCGGCTGTGGCGCTGGCTGGGCTGGGCGATGCTCACGCTCGCCTTCGGCCTGTGCGTGCGTGCGCAAGGCTGGGCGCTGGGCCCGGTGTCGTGGCTGGGCGCGCTGACCGTCGCCGGACTGCTGCTGGCCTTCGCCCTGTATCCGTACCGGCGGCGCTGGATCGCGCCGCTGGCGTGGACGCTGCCGGTCGCGGGACTGCTGGCCGCGCTGGCCTGAGGCCGGCGTGGGATGCAACAGCGGACACGCGCCGGCCTTACCGGCGTTGCGCGCCCGCATCGTTCCCGGATCGCGAACCCGGGAACGGCCTGGTTCGCGCTTACGGCACCGCCGCGGTGATCACGATCTCGATCTTCCACGCCGGGTTGGCCAGCCTGGCCTGCACGGTGGCGCGCGCCGGGGTGGCGCCTTCCGGCACCCACTTGTCCCAGGCCTGGTTCATGCCGGCGAAGTCGGCCATGTCGGCCAGGAAGATCTCCGCGCGCAGGATGTGGCTCTTGTCGGTCGGCGCCAGCCGCAGCAGGTCGTCGATGGCCTGCAGCACCTGCTCGGTCTGGCCGACGATGTCGGCGCTGGTGTCTTCCGGCACCTGTCCGGCCAGGTAGGCCACGCCGTGGTGGATGGTCATTTCCGACATGCGCGGACCGGTATCGAAACGTTCGATCATGGGGGCTTCCCGTGGGTGGATGTGGCGCCCATTGTGCCGCGTACCGATGGTTTCAGCCGTGACCGCGCCGCCGCCACAGCTGCAGCGCGGCCAGCGCCAGCCACCCGACCACCAGCGCGATCACCGCCTTCTGCCCCAGCCCGCGCGGGGTGTCGCGCCAGAGCACGTGCAGCCACAGGCCGGCGAACGTCAGCCATGCCCACCACCACGCCAGCCGGTGGAAGCCGCGCCACCGCGGGTCCCGCCCGAAGCACCAGGCCTGCAGCAGCATCGCCGTGGTGACGCAGAGGAACGCGGTCTGCGCGGCCAGCCCATGCACCAGCGGCGCCAGCAGCGGCGCCCGTTCCGGCAGCCAGCTGTCGCCCACCGCCACGGTGGCCAGGCCAGCGCCCGCGACGCAGAACAGCGCCAGCGGCAGGCCGCGCCGCGCCGGCCCGCGCAGCCGCGCGTGCAGCGCGAACGCGAGCGCGGCGATCGCCGCGGCCAGCACGCAATATGCGGTTCGCAGCCACAGCCCGTGCGGGCCGTGCAGGTACAGGCTGAGCGTGGCGCGCACCCAGTCCAGGTCGGCGCGCGCGAACTGCAGCCATGTCGCCGTGGCCGCGAACAGCAGCAGCGCAACCAGCGCCAGCGCGGCGGCCCAGCGTGCGGGATCGCAGGAGCGATGACGGCGGGAAGAAACCAGGACAGGCTCCGGTTGGCCGGACGGGACGCCAGCTTATCTGCCTGCGCTCCCGTCCGCCGGCTGAAGGACGTGTGCGCGCTTGCCAGCATCCTCACGCCATGCCGATAGTCTTTGCATCCCCGCGCCATGATGGCGCCCTGCCTCCTGCCCCCGCATGGCCGATCCTGGCATTTCCGCCGTTCCTGCACCCTCCGGCTGGCGCCGGCTCGGCACGGTGTTCCTCACCCTGGCGATCATGGGCCTGGCCCTGCACGCGCTGGCCGGCGAATTCGCCGGGCACGGCTACCGCCAGATCCGCGGGGCCGTGCACGCGCTGTCGTGGACGCAGCTGGGACTGGCGCTGCTGCTGGGCATGGCCAGCTACGGCTGCCTGGTCGGCTTCGATGCGATCGGGCTGCGCCGCGCCAACCGGCGCCTGCCCGCCAGCCGCGTGGCCATCACCGCCTTCCTCGCCCACGCCGCCGGGCAGACGCTGGGGTTCGCCGCGCTTACCGGCGGCGCGGTCCGCGTGCGCAGCTATGGCGATGCCGGGCTCGGGCTGGCCGAGATCGGCCAGGTCGTGCTGATGAGCACGCTGGGCTTCGTGTTCGGCGCCTGGGTGCTGCTGGGCCTGGCGCTGTGGCTGGAGCCGGGCGCGGCGGCGCTGGCGCTGCCGCTGGAGGCGGCGTCCGTGCGGCTGCTGGGCATCGCCCTGCTGCTGGGCTTCGGCGCGATGTGGCTGGCGGTGGGCCGCGGCGGCCGCAGCATCGGCTGGCGCGCGCACCGGGTGTGGATCCCGGACCGGCGCACGGTGCTGGAAGTCACCGCGCTGAGCGTGGTGGAACTGGCCCTGGCGTCGGCCGCCTTCTACGTGCTGCTGCCGGCGCAGGACGGCGTCGGCTACCTCGGCTTCGTCGGCCTGTACCTGGTGGCGGTGGTGGCCGGGCTGGTCTCCACCGTGCCGGCCGGCCTGGGCGTGTTCGAATGGAGCCTGCTCAAGCTGCTGCCGCAGGTGGCGCCGGCCGCCCTGCTCGCCGCCGCGGTGGCCTACCGCGTCACCTATTACCTGGTCCCGCTGTTCCTCTCCACGCTGCTGGCCGTGCTGGCCAGCCTGCGCCGGCCGCTGCGCAGCGGCGCCAGCACCGCCTGGAACGTGCTGCGCCCGTGGCTGCCGCAGGTCATCGCGCTGGCCGTGTTCGCGGTCGGCGCGCTGCTGGTGATCGACGGCACGTTGCCGGTGCCGCGGCACCGCCCGCTGCACGCACCGCTGCCGATCGTGGAGACCTCGCACCTGCTGGGCAGCCTGGGCGGCGTATTGCTGCTGCTGATCGGCCAGGGCCTGCAGCGGCGCAGCCATGCGGCCTGGCTGATCGCGCTGGCGCTGAGCGTGGCGCTGCCGATCCCGGCGTGGCTGCGCGGCGGCCACGCCCTGGTGGCGCTGACCCTGCCGCTGGTGGCGGTGGCGCTGTGGGCGGCGCGGCGCGAGTTCTACCGGCAGGGCGCGCTGCTGGACGAGGCCTGGTCCTGGCCCTGGCTGCGCAACGTGGCGCTGGTGCTGGTGGCCACGGTGTGGCTGCTGTTCTTCGTCTACAGCCACGTCGAATACCAGAACGAGCTGTGGTGGCAGTTCGCCATCTCCGGCAACGCGCCGCGCGCGCTGCGCGCGCTGCTGCTGGTCAGCATGGTGGTGATCGTGTTCGGACTGGCGCGGCTGCTGCACAGCACGCGCACGCCGCTGCCGGTTCCCGATGGCGCGCTGCTGGAGCAGCTGCGGCCGCTGCTGGCGCGCGCGCACGACACCCAGGCCTGCCTGGCGATGACCGGCGACAAGGCGATCCTGCGCAGCGCCGATGGCGACGGCTTCGTCATGATGCAGCGCTATGGCGGCTCGCTGGTGTCGATGGGCGATCCGGTCGGCCCGCCGGACACGGCGCGCGCGCTGATCTGGCGATTCCGCGAGGAAGCCGACCGGCTCGGCCTGCGCCCGGTGTTCTACCAGACCGGCGACCAGCACTGGCAGACCTATCTCGACCTCGGCCTGACCCTGGTCAAGCTGGGCGAGGAGGCGATGGTGTCGCTGGCCGGCTTCAGCCTGGAAGGCAGCGCCCGCGCCGACCTGCGCCAGGCCTGGAACAAAGGGCGGCGCGCCGGGCTGGGCTTCCGCGTGGTGCCGGCCGAAGCCGTCGCGCCGCTGCTGCCGGAACTGGCGGCGATCTCCGATGCGTGGCTGGAAGAGAAGGCCGGCGACGAGAAGGGCTTCTCGCTCGGCAGCTTCGACGCGGACTACCTGTGCCGCTTCCCGCTCGCGCTGGTCGAGGCCGAGGGCCGGGTCGTGGCCTTCGCCAACCTGTGGCAGGCGCCGGTCGCGCAGGAACTGTCGGTGGACCTGATGCGGCACCGTCCCGACGCGCCCAAGGGCACGATGGATTTCCTGTTCATCGAACTGTTCCTGTGGGGCGCGGCCAACGGCTACACGCGTTTCTCGCTGGGCATGGCGCCGCTGACCGGCCTGGCCGAGCACCGCCTGGCCGGGCGCTGGAACCGCTTCGCCAACCTCGTCGCGCGCCATGGCGAACGCTTCTACGGCTTCGGCGGCCTGCGCCGCTTCAAGTCCAAGTTCGCCCCGGAATGGCGCCCGCGCTACCTGGCCGCGCCGGGCGGCGTGCACCTGCCCGCCGCGCTGCTGGACGTGACCCGGCTCATTTCGCTGGACCCGCGCCGGCAGCCGGACTGAGCGCGCGCAGCCGCTGCAGGATCACCCGCGCCAGCCCGGCGTAGTCGCCTTCGAAATGATGGTCGCCGGGCATGCGCACGACCTGCGCGGTACCGGCCGGCAGCTGCGGGCACAGCGCGTCGTCGTCGTCCTGGCCGTAGACGCAGACGGTGCGCGCGGCCGGCAGCCGGCGCACCTCCGGCGCGATCGGCAGCCCGCGGTTGTCGCCGCCGCCGAGCCAGTTGCTGACGTGGAATTCGTAGTCGGCACGCGTGCCCGCCGACAGCAGCGCGGTCATCGCCAGCATCGACGCGGTGTCGGTGGAGAGCCGGTTGATCGCCGCCGGCAGCACGTCGGCGCCCTGCGAGAAGCCGACCAGCAACAGCTTGGGGCGCTGCCATTGCCACGCATAGTGGCGGGCGATGCGGTCCAGGTCGGCGGCGAAACCGGCCGGCGTGCGCTCGCTCCAGAAATAACGCAGCGAATCCACGCCCACCACCGCGATGCCGGCCTGCGCCAGCGCGCCGGCGACCTCCTTGTCCAGGCCCGCCCAGCCGCCGTCGCCGGACACGAACACGGCGAAGGTGTCGCCGTTGCCGGCGGCGGGCACCTCCACCAGCGGCAGGCCATCGAGTTCGTGCGGCACCGGCGGCAGGCTCACCCCGCGCTGCGCGCCGAGCACGCGCGCGGCCGCGACCTCGCCGGGTATCGCGCTGCCCGAAGCGCTGCGCTGGAAACGCCGCGCCAGCGGCACCGCCTGCAGGAAGGCATCCACCTCACCCGCCGGACAGGTCTCGTCCCTGCCCGGCGCGGCCTGCAGCCACGGGAAGCCCAGCGCCACCGGCACCAGCCTGCCATCGTCGGTGCCGTCGCCGCAGATCATGCGGGGATCGTGCAGGCGCGGGCAGAAGTCCTCGGTGAGCAGGCCGGCGAACACATCGGCGCCGGACTGCGCCGACACCGCATAGGCCAGCGCCGCCCCGGCGCCGTCGCCGCCCAGGATCGGCAGGCGATAGGTCGGCACGTGCAGGTAGGCCTGCACGTAGCGCGAGAAATTCTCCACGTCGCCGGCGGAGAAACCGCAGCGGCCACCCTCCTTCGCCAGCACTCCGGCCAGGTGGCGGGTGTCGATGTCCACCACCATCGCGCCATCGCCGCGCAGCGCCTGCAGGCGCGCCTGCCGCCGCGCCGCGTCGCCTTCGCCGGCGAACCACAGCACCACCCGCTGCACCGGCCCGTCGGGCAGCAGCACCGGCACCTGCTCGAAACGGCCGTGACTGACCGGCTCCATCGCCACTACCGGCGCGGCCAGCAGGCCCGAGGCCATCATCACCACCAGAGCGAGCGAGGCATGTGCCATGAGAACTTCCTTGACCGAAGAGACGGCAAGCCTACCCCTGCCGATGCGGAAATGGCGTTGGAACCGCCGCGTCAGTCGCCCGCCTCGGGATGACGCAGCTTCCACGCCGCCAGCGCCTGCCGGTAGCGCGCCAGCTCGTCGGCGTACAGGTCCAGCACGCACAGCGGGCAGCCGCTGCCGCAGCATTCGTTGGGGCCCGGTTCTTCCGGCGGCGGCGGCCGCGGGTCCGGGTCGGGGGTGGGAATGGGGATCGGATTCATCGCGTCGGCCGGTGCGGCCGCCATCAAAACATGATCGGGCAATTTTAGGCCATAGAGTCCGGTGAGGCCGTAGAGCTGTGGCTGTGGCTGTGGCTGTGGCCATTGCTGTGGCCATTGCCGTTGCCATTGCCGTTGCCATTGCCGTTGCCGTTGCCATTGCCGTTGCCGTTGCCGTTGCCGTGATTTTTCTCTGCTCTTGGCTTTTGCCTACCGGGTCCCCTTCCGCAGCGACGGGGCCGGCGGGAAAAACCCGAAGGGCGGCGTGCATGGGTTCGGCGGGAAAAGGCGAAGCACTGCTTCGCCCCGCCGGACGGGCAGGCGCCATGCGGTGACTGCCCCGTACTCGACCGCGAAGCGGGCGAGTACGCCGTTTTTCTACGCGACATGGATGTCGCGTAGAAAAATCCCGCTGGCGGAGTGAACCCAGCACGCGTAGCGGGCTGGGCGCGGAGGCAGGGCGTGCTTTCTTTGGGCCACGTTCTTTGCACGAGCAAAGAAGAGCTTTTTCAACAGCCGAATGGCTGGTCAAGGTAGCTCGCGCCCCGAAGGGGAGCGAAAGCCTTTGATCCTGCTCCAGCATCTGCATTCATTCCTCCGGGAATTCCGCAGGACAAACACGGGCAAGACAGCGGGCTCCAGAGCAATGGTCAAGGCGTAAATCGTAAAAGCGAAATCTTGAAAGCAGAGCTTTCGCCCCTGCTTCGCAGGAGCGAGTTACTTCTCTTTGCTCGTGCAAAGAGAAGTAACCAAGAGAAACACGCCCCTGCCTACGCGCCCACGGCACTGCGTGCCGCGGGTCCACTCCGCCGACGGGATTTTTCTACGCGACATCCATGTCGCGTAGAAAAACGACGTGCATCCATGCACGTCGCCCTTCGGGTTATTCCCGACGGCTCCGTCGCTGCGGAAGGGGCCCAGAAATCAAAAATCAAGAACAAAAACAAAATCACAAGCAACAGCAACAGCAACGGCAACGGCAACGGCAACGGCAACGGCAACGGCAAGATTCTGAATTCACTCCGTCACCCGCCGCAGATTCTCTCGCGCCTGCGCGTCATACCGCTCATGGAAGAAATCGCTGAAGAAAATGCGCGGCTGCGCCAGCACTCCCTTCAAGAACCGCCGTCGATTGAGCCGGAACAGGAACCCCGGCACCTTGCCCCGGTACTCCTCGGCGATGCCGCGGTCGTAGGCATCGAACACCGCCGGCGGTGCACCAAGAATGGCCATGTCGCTGTCCAGGAACAGCGCCGCATCCGCGTCCAGTTCCTCGGCACGCAGGCGGCCATGACGCGCGGTCAGCTCGATCAGCGCCGCCACCCGCTCCACGTCCACGCCGGCATCGGGCAGCCAGCGCGCGATCGCCTCGCGCGCCAGCGCCGCCGAGCGCGTCTCGTTGTCGGCGCGCCCGGCCTCATAGATGGCATCGTGGTACAGCATCGCCAGCGCCACTTCGCGCGGCTGGTGCCAGCCCGGGCCGGCAGCGACATCGCGGTGGTGACGAAGCAGCGCCTGTACATGGCCAAAGTTGTGGTACGCGCGCGGCGGCCGCGCGTGCGCGGCTTCGATCTCGGCCAGCTGGCCCGCCGGCAGGGGCATCGGGATCAGGTCCATGCGCGCATTCTAGGCAGGCACTGCGTAGGAGCGCACTTCAGTGCGCGACAGGCTTTCCCGTTGAATGCCCGCACAGGGATGTGCAGGCCCTTGCAGAGGGATCTGCAGGCAGGCCCGGTTCGCGCACTGAAGTGCGCTCCTACAGGAAGAAAGCAGGTTTCAGCCCAGCTGCCAGCGCCCTTCCAGCTGGTAGCGGGTCTGCCCGAGATAACTGCGGATCAGCACGAACTCGCGCACCAGCCAGCGCATCGGCTGCACCGGCTGCAGCGGCAGGCGCCGCTTGTCGTAGAGCAGGGTCAGGTGCGGCGTGAATGCCGGATCCGGGCGGCTGCCGACCGTCTGCAGGCAGCGCGTCAATTCCTGGTGCAGGCCGTGCAGCAGGTCGGCGCCATGCTCGCTGCGCAGCACGAACGGATGCTGGCGGCCGCCGGCGAAACTGCCGGCTTCGTCGAAGCACACCTCGAACTCGGGCATGCGCACCCGCGCGGCGGCCTGCTGCACCTTCGCCAGCAGGCTCGGCGGCAGGCCGGCGTAATCGCCCAGGTGATGCAGGGTGACGTGCAGGCGCTCGCGCGCCAGCGGCCGTCCGGCCAGGCCGTGGTCGTCGCGCAGCCCCTCGGCCAGTTCGGCGATGCGCCAGGCCGTGGCCGGATCGGGCATCACCGCGAAGAACAGGCGCTCGGTCGGGATGTCGCTGCCGAGACCCAGCGACAGTTGCGCATCGGCGGAGGGTATGAACTTCGTCATGGTCGAATGGAAACGCCGGCCGGCGGGAGGACGCCGGCATGCGGCGGCCGGCCTCGTCTGGGGCGCGGATACTAGCAGACGGGCAGGATGCCGGCGGCGCCATGGCCAAATAATGACCACGCGCGCGGAACGTCCGCGGCCCAAGGGCCGCCGCCGGTTATCCACATCTTTGCCAGGCGCCCGTCCACACCGGCTGTGGATTGCGCGCGGCCTGCGCCGGCATGCCTGGACGGGCATACACTGGCACCGCCGCCGCAACCCAAAGAGTGGTCGCCATGATCGGTTGGAACGCTTTCGTCCTGCTCGCCGCCGTCAATCTCGCACCGTCGCCGCCCGCCACGATGGCCGCGCCGCCGACGCCCGAACAGGTCATGGCGGTTCCCCCCGAACTGCGGCAACAGCTGCAGGAGCGGGTGATCGACGCCACCAACGCGCCCGAGCAGCGCCTGCAGCGGATCGTGGACCTGGTGTTCAAACCGGACGGCCTGGGCCTGCAGTACGACACCACCGCCACGCTGACCGTGGCCGAGACCTGGGAACAACACCGCGCCAACTGCCTGTCCTTCACCCTGCTGTTCGTCGCGCTGGCGCGCGAGGCAGGCCTGGAAGCGCGCATCCAGGAGGTCGGCCAGGTGGTGACCTGGTATCAGGAGCAGGGCGTGATCTACAACGCCGGGCACGTCAACGTTGGCCTGCGCGTGGCGGGACGGCACGGCACGCTGGACCTGGACCAGAACGTGCTCTACGACCGGCGCGGTCCGCGGGTGATTTCCGACCAGCGCGCCCTGGCCCACTACTACAACAACCGCGGCGCCGAACTGATGGCCACACACGACGCCGAAGCGATGGAGTACCTGCGGACGGCCCTGCGCATGGACCCCGCCTTCGCGCCGGCCTGGAACAACCTGGGCGTGCTGGAACGCCGTCGCGGCGATGCCCGCGCCGCCGCCCTGGCGTTCGACAATGCGCTGCGCGCCCACCCGGCGCTGCTGTCGGCGCTGTCCAACGCCACCTCGATGTACCGGCAACTGGGCGATACCCGGCGCGCGGCGCAACTGGGCGAACGCCTGCAGCGTGCGCGCGACCGCGACCCGTTCTACCAGTTCATGCAGGGCGTGGAGGCCGAGCGCCGCGGCGACTACGCGCAGGCCACGGCGGCCTACCGCCACGCCATACGGCTGTACGGCAACGCCCACCAGTTCCATTTCGGGCTGGCGCGGGCGTACTTCCTGCAGGGCGAGAACCAGCGCGCGATGCGCGAGATGGCGCGCGCGCGCGAACTGGGCGGAACGGACCAGGTGCGCGCGGTCTACCAGGCCAAGCTCGACAGCCTGCACCGGATCAACGCGCGGCAGATACCGCGTTGAGGCCTTCACCAGAATCGCGGTAGCCGCGGATGTCGCAGGTGCGACGTGGGTCGCGCCCCTGGCCTTCCAGGTGAAGCCCGGTCGCGGTCCGCGTCGCGCCTGCGTTTCCTGCAATTCCTACAGGGCGCGCAATCAGGCCTTGCGCAGGAAACAGGTCTTCAGCACCAGGCCCTTGATCTTGTCCGAGTGGCCTTCGATGTGCTCGGCGTCGTCCTCGACCAGGCGGATGTTGCGGATCACCGTGCCCTGCTTGAGCGGGATCGACGAACCCTTGACCTTCAGGTCCTTGATGACGGTGACGGTGTCGCCGGCGACCAGCACGTTGCCGTTGCTGTCGCGCACCACCAGCGTCGATCCGGCGGCCTCGCCCGGGGTCCATTCGTGGCCGCAGTCGGCGCAGATCCACAGCGCGCCGTCGGGATAGACGTTCTCCGACGAACACTGCGGGCAGGAAGAAACGGGCATGGCGGCTCCATACGATGGTGTGACGAGCCGGCTATTGTAGCCGCCCGCCCCGGTTCCCCGGGCGCGGGCGGAACCGCATGCGCTCAGCGCGCGCCGAGGTTCACCCGCACGCTGCCCGAATGCGAGGTGATGGAGATGTCGCCATCGCCGCCGCCCAGGCGCGTGTCCAGGCTGCTCCCGGGCCCGTAGCGCGGGCGCTCGACCTCGCCCACGTCCGAGCGGATGGTGCCGCTGAAACTGCTGACCTTCAGCTGCGCGGAGGTGCGCGACGGCAGGGTCAGCGAGATCGGCGCGCTCACCGTCTGCAGGCTGATGCGGCCGCCCGGCTGCAGTCCGGCGCTACGCACGCCCAGGCTGCCGGACACGGTTTCGGCGTCGAGCCGCTGCACGGCCGACAGGTCCAGGTCGACCGAACCGGAAACCGAGTTGGCCGCCACCTCGCCGCCGCTGGTGCCGGCGGCGTTGATCGCGCCGCTGACCGAGCGCAGCTCCAGCCGCGACGTCCGCAGCTGCGACCGGATCGCACCGCTGACGCTGTTGAGGCTGGTCTCGCCGGCCTGCCCCCGGGCGGTGATGCCGCCGCTGACGGTGCTGGCCTGCAGCCGGCGCAGATCGACGTCGGCCACGTCCAGCGCGGCGCTGACCGTTCCGGCCTGCAGTTCGCTGCCGCGCGGCACGCGCAGCTCCAGCACCGCGCCGCGGCTGCTGCGGCCGTTGCGCGGGTACTCCACCTTCAGCTGCACGCGGTTGGCGCTGTTCTGCACGTCCAGGCGCTGGCCTTCGCCGAGGGTGCCGGTCAGCTGCACCTCGTTGCGGTCCCAGCCGCGCACGGTCACCGAACCGGCGATGTTGTTGATCTCCACCCGTCCGCCGCTGGACAGCGCGTGGTGCTCGTTGACCGTGGTCTGCGCCAGTGCCGGCGCCAGGGGGGCCAGCAGCGCGACGGCCGCCAGCAGGTGTCGCAGGGAAGCATGCATGGGGATTCTCCTTCAGGTGGGAAGACCGGCGGCCTCGAGGCCCTGCCGGGTAAGTTCCAGGCGCAGCGCGTAGGTGCGCCGCAGTTGGCCGAGCAGGAAGCCGGCATCGGGGCTCTGCGCGATCGCCGAGCGGATGCTGCCGGCGCTGGCATCGAGTTCGCGCAGCGCCGGCAGCAGCTCGGCGGGCACGTTGTCCTGCGGGATCGCGGCGATGGCCTGCCCGTACGCATGGGCGAGCGCATCGGCCTGCGCTTCCAGCGGCGACGCCGGCGCCTGCGCCGCGGGCTGCGGCGGCCGCTCGTGCAGCCCCCACCAGCGGCCTGCGCCGGACACCGCCAGCGCGGCGACGGCCGCGGCCGCGGCGATGCGCGGCCAGCGCCGGCGGCGTGGCGGCGGCGCGGCGGCGACGTGCCGTTCGCGCGGCGCCTCGTGCAGCTGCGCGGCGATGCGTTGCCAGGCCGCGGCCGGTGGCAGGCGCTCGGCCGGCAGCTGGCGCAGGCGCGCGGCCAGGTCGTCGTGGTCGTGGTCGGAATCGTGGTCGTTCATGGCGTTTCTCCCAGACGCGCGCGCAGCAGGCCGCGCGCGCGATGCAGCTGTGCCTTGGAACTGCCGACGGCCATCTGCAGTTCCTCGGCGATTTCCTGGTGTTTCCAGCCTTCGATGTCGTGCAGCACCAGCACCGCACGGGCGCGCGGCGGCAGGGTTTCCAGCGCGCGCTCCAGGTCCAGCCCGGTGGCGTGGCAGCGCGTGGACGCGGGCATCTGCGCCAGCGCCTCCATGCCGCCCTCGCCGATGTCCAGTGCCTCGAAGGCGGCGCTGGCGCGCAGTTCCATCAGCGCCGTGTTCACCGCCATGCGGTGCAGCCAGGTGCCCAGCGCGCTCTCGAAGCGGAACTGCGGCAGCTTGCGCCAGGCCTGGATGAAGGTTTCCTGCAGCGCGTCCTCGGCGCGCGCGGCGCTGCCGCCACACAGCCGCCACAACAGCGCGTACAGGCGCGGGGCATGGCGGCGGTAGATGCGCTCGTAGGCGTGGCTGTCGCCGCCGGCGGCGGCACGCGCCAGCGCGGCGTCGTCGGCGGCCTGCGGGAAGGGGGCGGTGGCGGTCACGGAGGCGTCGAGCATATCCGTTGGATGCGACCGCCAGCGGAAAGGTTTAAAGCCGGCTGCAATATTTTCCGCGGGGATCGGCGGGCCGGCCGGCGGCCATGGGCTGACAGGGCCAAGCCGGCTGGC
>NZ_WIDL01000036.1 GCF_009496535.1 Stenotrophomonas sp. MYb238 | reverse complement strand
CCCCGCCCCTTCGCCCCGCCCCGCACGGCACGGCACGGCACGGGCGGACGATCTCAGCGCAGCAGCAGCCTGGGCACCTGCGCGGCTGCGTGCGCCCAGATCGCGCACCACACCGCCGCGCGCACCGGCAGGCTGCGCCGCGGCGCCTCGAACTTGCGGAAATAGCGCCACAGCCCGCGGTGCTTGTGCCATTCGACGAAGAACGGCCGCGCGCGGCTGGAGACCCCGCGCACGTGCAGCACCGCCAGCGCATTGGCGATGGCTACGGTGGCCCCGGCCTCGCGCGCGCGGCGGCACAGATCCAGGTCCTCGGCGTGCAGCCGGTAGCCCGCGTCCCAGCCGCCGATGCGGTCGAACAGCGCGCGCGGCAGCAGCAGCAGCGCGCCGGACAGCGCCGGCACCGGCTGCAGCGGCTGCGCCGGATCGGCCGCCAGCGCCAGCCGCGCGCCGGCCGCCGGATTGCGCAGCATCGCGGCGAAATCGGGATCGCGCCGGCGCACCGCCGCATCGGGCCGGCCCTGCTCGTCCACCTGCTCCACGCCGAGCAGGCAGTCGCCCAGCGGCAGGCCGAGGTCGCGCAGGCGCGCCAGCGTATCGGTTTCGACCATCAGATCCGGATTGACGAAGGCCAGCCACGGCGCGTCGCTGTCGCGCGCGCCCTGGTTGCAGGCGGCGGCGAAACCGGGGTTGTCGGGATTGGCGATGAAACGCACGCGCGCGTCGGCCAGGGCATGGCGCTGCACGATGCCGAGCGAACCGTCGCCGGAGGCGTTGTCCACCACGCGGATCTGCGCCACGTCGCGCGCGCCGCGCAGCCGCTGCAGGCACTCGTCCAGCGTCGCCGCGCTCTGGTAGCTGACGACGACGACGGCGATCGATGCGCTCACGGCTGCGTCTCCGCCGGTGCGTCTTCGCCGCCGAACAGGTCGGGCTGCAGCGCCGGCAGGTCCGCCTGCTCGTACGCCTGCAGCAGTTGCCGGCGATGGGCGTGCAGCGGATCGTCCATCAGGAACCCGGCCAGCCGCGCGGTCCAGGTGGGCCAGCGGTTGGCCAGCACTTCCATGTCGCCGTCGGCGGGGCGGCCCTCGTCGCGGCGGCCGACGAAGGCGTTGTCGCACAGCACGTTGCGCCAGCCCAGCCCGCTCATGCGCAGGCTCAGGTCTACCAGCGCCGCGTACCACGAGGCGCAGCTCTGGGTATCCAGCCCGCCGGCGCGGCGCCGCGCACTGCCGCGTATCAGCACCGCATGGGTAACGGCCGAGGGCAGTTCGGGATGCAGCAGCGGCATCGCCGCGCAGGCGCGCGCCAGCCGCGCGGCGTCGGCCGGCAGGGGATTCAGTTCGCCCGCGCGTGGCCAGGCCACGGTCTCACCGGCGTTGCTCCACGGCGTGGCGGTGGCGATGGAGGCATCGCGCGCGAGGCAGTCGCACAGCTGCTGCAACCAGCCCGGCAGCGGCAAGGCGTCGGGCGCCAGCACCGCCACGTCGGCGTCGCCGCAGGCCTGCAGCATCTGTTCCAGGTGCGTCGACTGCCCGATGGCGCGCGGGCGCCGGGTGTATTCGGCCTGCAGCGCGGTGTGCGCCAGCCAGTGCTCGATCACCGCCTGCACGCGCGGCCCGCCCTGCGCGTCGTCGGCCAGCCAGACCGGCGTGCCGGCGGGCGTGGCCGCTTCCAGTGCCGCCAGGCAGGCATCGAGCGCCGCATCGTCCACGCCCACCGGCAACAGGATCACCGGCAGGGTCATGCAGCGATCCCGGCATGGGGTGGAACGGATGGTGCGGAAGTGGTCACGACCGGCGATTCCCTGGTACCGACGCACCGGACTCTAGCAGCCGCCCGGAACGGCGCGCACCCGTAGGAGCGGCTTCAGCCGCGATGGGGCTTTCAAGCAGATGCCGTCTTCAACGCCTGCGCGGCACTGCGGCGAATGCAGCGGGACAATCCCCCTTCGCGGCTGAAGCCGCTCCTACGGGGGCCTAAGCCGGGCTTGCGGCGTTGCGCAGGCCCGGCGATGGCGCGGCCGGATCAGCCGCACCACACCCGCGCGTTGCGGAACATGCGCAGCCACGGCGAGTCCTCGCCCCAGCCCTTCGGCGCCCAGCTCAGGTTGACCGTGCGCGGGGTGCGCTCCGGGTGCGGCATCAGGATGGTGACGCGGCCGTCCACTGTGGTCAGGCCGGTGATGCCGTCCGGCGAGCCGTTCGGGTTCAGCGGGTACTGCATGGCCACCTTGCCGTCGCCATCGACGTAGCGCAGCGCGACGTTGGCCGCGGCCTGGTCCACCGCGCCGTCGAACTCGGCCCGGCCCTCGCCGTGCGCCACGGCCACCGGCAGGCGCGAGCCGGCCATGCCGCGCAGCAGGATCGACGGCGACTGCACCACCTCCAGCAACGCGGTGCGGGCCTCGAACTGCTCGCTGCGGTTGCGCAGGAACGTCGGCCAGTGCTCCGCACCGGGAATGATGGCCTTGAGCTGGCTCATCATCTGGCAGCCGTTGCACACGCCCAGGGCGAAGGTGTCCGGACGCGCGAAGAACGCGGCGAACTGCTCGCGCAGCGCCGGGCGTTCGAGGATGGACGTGGCCCAGCCGCGGCCCGCGCCCAGCACGTCGCCGTAGCTGAAGCCGCCGCAGGCGGCCAGGCCGCGGAAGTCCGCCAGTTGCACGCGGCCTTCGATCAGATCGCTCATGTGCACGTCAAAGGCGTCGAAACCGGCGCGCTCGAAGATGTTGGCCATCTCGATCTGGCCGTTGACGCCCTGCTCGCGCAGGATCGCCACCTTCGGCCGCGCGCCGGTGGCGACGAACGGCGCGGCGACATCCTCGGCCGCGTCGAACGCCAGTTTCGGCTTCAGCCCCGGCGCGTTGAAGTTGCGCGCCACCGCGCGTTCCTGGTCGGCCGCTTCCGGGTTGTCGCGCAGTTTCTGCATGGCGTGGGTCACCGACCACCAGGCGTCGAACAGCGCTTCCCAGCGCCATTCGGCCAGGCTCTGCCCGCCCAGCTGCACGCGCACCACCGGCGCGGTGGTCGGGCGCGCGATGCGCTGCGCACATTCGGTCAGCGCATGGCGTTCGACCAGGTCGGCGAACGCGGCGCGGTCCTCGCGGGCGATCTGCACCACCGCGCCGAGCTCCTCGTTGAACAGGCTGCGGAACGGATCGTCGCCCCAGGCGTCGAGCACGATGTCCAGGCCCAGGCGCGAGGCGAAGGACATCTCGCACAGCGCGGCGAAGGCGCCGCCGTCGCTGCGGTCGTGGTAAGCCAGCAGCAGGCCGGCCTCGCGCGCGTCGCGGATCAGCTCGAAGAAGCCGCGCAGGCGCTGCGGATCGTCCAGGTCGGGCACTTCGCCGGCGAAGGCCGGCAGCGCGCTGTGGTCGGCCTGGGTCTGCGCCAGGATCGAACCGCCCAGACGCTGCTTGCCCGCGCCCAGCCCGATCAGCCAAAGCTCGCTCTCGGTGTCGCGGTCCAGCAGCGGGGTCAGCTGCCGGCGCGCATCGGCCACCGGCGCGAACGCCGAGATCACCAGCGACACCGGCGACACCGACTTCTCGGCCTTGCCATCGGCCTGCCACTGCGCCTGCATCGACAGCGAGTCCTTGCCCACCGGGATGCTGATGTCCAGCTGCGGGCACAGTTCCATGCCCACCGCCCTGACCGCGTCGTACAGCAGCGCGTCCTCGCCATCGTGGCCGCAGGCGGCCATCCAGTTGGCCGACAGTTTGACCGTATCCAGCGACAGCACCGGCGCGGCGCATAGGTTGGTGATCGCTTCGCCCACCGCCATGCGCGCCGAGGCGGCGGCATCGAGCAGGGCCAGGGGCGTGCGCTCGCCCAGCGACATCGCTTCGCCGGCATGGGTATCGAACCCGGCCAGGGTGATGGCGACGTCGGCCATCGGCAGCTGCCACGGGCCGATCATCTGCTCGCGCGCGGTCAGGCCGCCGACGCTGCGGTCGCCGATGGTGACCAGGAAATTCTTGGCCGCCACGGTCGGGTGCGCGAGCACGCGCAGGCCGGCGTCGTGCAGGTCGATGCCCGCGGTCTTCAGCTGCGGCCAGCGCGGCGCGGCCGGATGCACGGTGTCGCGGTGCATCTTCGGCGCCTTGCCGAACAGCACGTCCATCGGCAGATCAATCGGTGCATCGGCCGGGATGTTGCCCGGGGTCGCGCCGTAGGCCACCACCAGCCGTTCCTCGGCGGTGGCGACGCCGACCGCGGCGAACGGGCAGCGCTCGCGCGCGCAGATGGCGGTGAACTCGGCCAGGCGCCCGGCCGGGATGCCCAGCACGTAGCGTTCCTGCGATTCGTTGCACCACAGTTCCAGCGGCGACAGCGAGGGATCGTCGGTCGGCACCTTGCCCAGGTCGATCACGCCGCCGACGTCGGAGTCGTGCAGCAGTTCCGGGATGGCGTTGGACAGGCCGCCGGCGCCGACGTCGTGGAAGAACTTGATCGGGTTGTCGGCGCCCATCGCCACGCAGCGGTCGATCACTTCCTGGCAGCGGCGCTCCATTTCCGGGTTGTCGCGCTGCACGCTGGCGAAGTCGAGGTCCTCGGCGCTCTCGCCCGAGGCCACCGACGAGGCGGCGCCGCCGCCCAGGCCGATCAGCATCGCCGGGCCGCCGAGCACGATGACGACGTCGCCATCCTGCAGTTTCAGCTTGTCCACCTGCACGCGGTCGATCGCGCCCAGGCCGCCGGCCAGCATGATCGGCTTGTCGTAGGCGCGGGTGATGCCGTCTTCCGGCAGCTCGAAGCTGCGGAAGTAGCCCAGCAGGTTCGGGCGGCCGAACTCGTTATTGAACGCGGCGCCGCCGAGCGGGCCGTCGAGCATGATGTCCAGCGCCGGCGCCATGCGCGGGTTGAGCGCGCGCGGCGCCTCCCACGGCTGCGGCAGGGTCGGGATGCGCAGGTGCGAGACCGAGAAGCCGGTCAGGCCGGCCTTGGGCTTGCCGCCGCGGCCGGTCGCGCCCTCGTCGCGGATCTCGCCGCCGGCGCCGGTCGAGGCGCCCGGGAACGGCGCGATCGCGGTCGGGTGGTTGTGCGTTTCCACCTTGATCTGGAAGGCGCTGGGCACCACCGCTTCGCTGCGGTACCGGCCGCTGGCCGGGTCCGGGCGGTAACGCGCGGCCGGCTCGCCCTCGATCACCGCGGCGTTGTCGCTGTAGGCGCTCAACGTGTGCTGCGGAGTCTGCTGGTGGGTGTTCTTGATCATGCGGAACAGCGAGCGGTCCTGCTCCCGTCCGTCGATGGTCCAGCTGGCGTTGAAGATCTTGTGGCGGCAGTGCTCGGAATTGGCCTGCGCGAACATCATCAGCTCGACGTCGGACGGATCGCGGCCCAGCTCGGCGTAGCGCTGGCGCAGGTAGGCGATCTCGTCGTCGGCCAGGGCCAGGCCCAGGCGCCGGTTGGCCCCTTCCAGGTCGGCCAGGGCGATGCGCTCCAGCGGCTTGCGCGCCGGACTGTCGAACAGCGCCTGCGCTTGGCCGATGTCGGCCAGCAGCGACTGCGTCATCGGGTCGTGCAGCAGCCGGGCGACGGCGGCCTGCTGCGCGGGATCGGACGGCCAGCCGCCCAGGTCGATGCGGGTGCCGCGCTCGACGCGCTGGATCGGCAGCCCGGCGCCGCGCACCAGCTCGGTGGCCTTGCTCGACCATGGCGACAGCGTGCCCAGCCGCGGCACCACGTAGCGCGTGACCGTGCCGGCGGCAGCTTCGGCCAGTTGCCGCTGGCCCTGCAGGATGCGGCCCAGGGTGGCCTGGTCGACCGCGGCGGCATCGTCCGCCCGGGTGAAGTAGACGTGCCAGGCACCGGTGATGCGCAGATCGGCGGCGATGGACTGCAGGCGGGATTCAAGACGTTCGCGGCGGAACGGCGAAAGGGCGGCTGCGCCCTCGAGGACGATCATGTCCGGGAGACCATGGTGGGAATCGGGCCCGCCATTGTACCGGAGCCGGCTTCCGGCCGTGCCCGCCGCCGCTGGGCACGGCCCGTCCCCGAAGTCGGCGACGGCCTATTCTTCGGGCGCCGGCCTGACCTCGCGGCCGATGCGACGCCACCGCGCCCCGTTCCAGACCAGGTAATCGACGATGTCCGGGTGGCGGTACCCCTCGGTATGGGTGACCACCAGCAACCGGCTGTCGCGCCGGTAGTCGAAGCGGACGTTGTTCAACGCCTGGCCGGGGTAGACCTTGCCGGTGAGGCGGTCGATCAGCGCGTACTGGCGGCAACCGCTGCCGCAGCCGACCAGGAACAGGGTGTAGCGGTCGGCGAAGTTGGGCGGTTCCGGGGCCTCGCCGTCGACCTGCAGGTACTGCACCATCTTCCAGCCGATATCCGCGCGCGGCATCTTCGCCGGCACCGGCTGGTCGATGCGGCTGAGCGGGACGCGATGGGCCTCGAACGTGGGCGGCGCCGATGCGCAGCCGGCGTGGAGCAGCGGCGCGAGCAGCGCCGCGCGCCTGGGGACCGACATCCACCACGCGGCGGGCGGACGGCGGCGGGGCGCCGGCGGCATCGCCCTGCCCCGGGGCCGACGGATCAGGGGCTGCCGGCGGTGCCGGACATGCGCTCCAGCGCGGCCTTGAGCTGCGCCGGCGGCAGGTAGCCGCCCAGTTGGGTGCCGTCGGCGGCGAAGATCGCCGGGGTGCCGCTGATACCCAGCTGCTGGCCGACGTTGTATTGCATCGCCACCGGGTTGGTGCAGTTCTTCGCCTCCACCGGGCGGTCGGACTTGGCCGCGGTCAGCGCCGCCTTGCGGTCGCTGGCGCACCACACCGAGATCATGTCCGTGTGGTCCTTGCTGCCCAGGCCCATGCGCGGGAACGCCAGGTACTCCACGGCGATGCCCTGGCGGTTCAGCTCGGCGATGTCCTGGTGCAGCTTGCGGCAGTAACCGCACTCGATGTCGGTGAACACGCTGACGGTGTACTTGGCGTTCGGCGGCGCGAACACGATACGGTCCGAATGCGGCAGCGTCGCCAGCAGCTTGCGGCGGTAGGCCAGCAGGCCTTCGCTGGTGGCCAGGGCGCGCTTGTTGATGTCGTAGGGCTGGGCCTGCATCAGGTAGCGGCCGTCGTCGGAGACGTACAGCACCTGCCCGGACACCACCACCTCGCGGAACCCGGCGAACGGCGCGGCGCCGATGTAGTCGGGGCTGAAATTCGGGTCCAGCTGCCGCAGCGCATCGCGCACCCGCTTGTCGACCGCACCCTCGCCCGCGGCCGGAGTGGCGGCGGCGGCCGTTTCGGGCGCCTTCTGCTGCGCGCAGGCGGTCAGGCTGATCGCGCCCAGCAGCGCGGCGATGGCGATTCGGAGCATGGGGGTTCCAGGGAATTGAGAGGTGGAAAACCGGGCGATTCTCGCATACCCGTGGGTCGGGGGCGTTCAGGGGGTGGTTGGGTTGGCGTCATTCACCTTAGTGCCGGTGAAGGAGCGTGACGCTGCTGCGCGACACGGCGAGTGACTGTGCGGTTTCTGCGGGCTTGATGGCCCGCTGTAGAGCGGGCCGGGGCGTCACCACGGCCAATGCTGCCGGGGCGCTGCGCGGTGCCGGGTGTTCGCAGTCGCTGAGAGCATCTCAGGAGGCGGCTGGGTACGGGTGCGCGGCGGCGCGGCAACATTGCTGGCGCCCAGTTTTCAGCTTGGCGCGGCCGGGGCGTTGGGCAGGCCGCACGGCAGTGCCGCGGGTTCGCTGCTGCCGTCCCTGGCGGGACTTCACTGGCTTTCGGATACCCCTGCCCGGCTTGCCGGCCCGGCGCAGTGCGCCGGGCGCTCTTCCGGCATGCGAGGCGGTGCCTCGCACAAACATGCCGGATTCGCCCATGGCCGGGCGTTCGCGATGCAGCGGGTTCGCTGCTGCCGTCCCTGGCGGGACTTCACTGCCCCCGGATACTCCGGCCCGGCTTGCCGGCCCGGTGCAGTGCGCCGGGCGCTCTTCCGGCATGCGAGGCGGTGCCTCGCACAAACATGCCGGATTCGCCCATGGCTGGGCGTTCGCGATGCGGCGGGTTCGCTGCTGCCGTCCTTGGCGGGACTTCACTGGCTCCGGATACTCCGGCCCGGCCATCCATGGCCGGGCGTTCGGCAAACCGCGCGGCAGTGCCGCGCAAGCGGTTTGCCTCACCCCCTCGGATGATGCCTGCTGTGCAGCTTCTGCAGATGCTCGCGGGCGACCAGGGTGTAGATCTGGGTGGTGGACAGGGAGCTGTGGCCGAGCAGCATCTGCAGCGCGCGCAGGTCGGCGCCGTGGTTGAGCAGATGGGTGGCGAAGCTGTGGCGCAGGCCGTGCGGGCTGATCCGCGCCGGGTCGATGCCGGCCGCCGCGGCGCAGGCCTTCACCAACGCCCAGAACTGCTGGCGGGTCAGCGGCTTCTGCACGCGGGTCAGGAACAGCGGCACCTCGCCGCCGGCGGTGGCCTGCACCGGCCGGCCGGCCGCCAGCTGCGGCCGCGCATCGGCCAGATAGCGCTCCAGCCAGTGCCGCGACTCCTCGCCCAGCGGCACCAGCCGCTCCTTGCTGCCCTTGCCGGTCACGCGCAGCACGCCCTGGTGCAGGTTGACGGCATTGGCGGGCAGGTCGACCAGCTCGCTGACGCGCAGTCCGGCGGCGTACATCAGTTCCAGCATCGCGCGGTCGCGCAGTCCCTCTGCCGTGGCGACGTCAGGGGCGCCCAGCAGGGCCTCGATCTGGCTCTCGGCCAAGGCCTTGGGCAGCGGTCGCGGCAGCTTGGGCGGTTCCAGCAAGGCGGACGGATCGTCGGCGCGTTCGCCGCGGCGCAGGCAATGGGCGAAGAACGCGCGCAACGCCGACAGCAGCCGCGCGTTGCTGCGCGGCGACCAGCCGTGGCGGGTGCGCCAGGCCAGGTAGTCGAACAGGCCGGAGCGGTCGACGCCGGCCAGCAGGCTCCCCTGCGCGGAGGTGCGGGCCGGCGCCTGGCCGGCGCGCCAGTTCGCGAAGCGCGCCAGGCCCTCCAGGTCCCTGCGGTAGCTGTCCAGCGACGCCCGCGCCAGTCCCTGCTCGGCCCAGACCGCGTCGAGGAAACGCTGGATGCGGCGGCCGTCCTCATCGCGCAATGGCGGCAGCTGCATCGCCAGCTGGCGGCGTTCGGCGGCGGTGGAAAGCGATGTCATCGCGCGCAGCATAGGCATTGCCGGCGCCGCTGCCCATCCACATCGCGCACGCCAGCCCGTATGCTCGCGCGATGAACGCAGACACCGCATCCCCGCCCCGCCCTTCGCCGCTGCTGCTGCGCCGGCTGCTGGCGCTGTTCTACGACCTGTGGCCGGTGCTGGCGCTGTGCATGCTCACCGCCGTGCCGTTCACCCTGCTCGACGTGGCCGCGAGCGGCGGCAATACGCACCACAACATCGCGCCGTACAGCCCGCTGCAATGGTTGCTGTGGCTGTGCTGCTGGACCGTGGCCGGGGTGTACGCCACGCTCAGCTGGAAGCGCGGCGGGCAGACGCTGGGCATGCGCCCGTGGCGGCTGTACGTGCGCGGCGTCGACGGCGCGCCGTCGCTGGGCATGCTGTGGAAGCGCTACGCGGTCGGCACCCTGTCGCTGCTGTGCGGCGGGCTGGGATTCTGGTGGGCGCTGTTCGACCGGGATCGGCTTACGTGGCATGACCGCTTGAGCAATACGCGGCTCGTGCGCATACCCAGGCAGGAATAGCTCGATACGTCGTCGCACTGGCGCGCGGCGGCGCGGCGGGCAAACCGGTTCATCCGGTTTCCCGGAGCGCGGCACGACCGCTTGAGCAATACGCGGCTTGTGCGCATACCCAGGCAGGAATAGCGTGGCGCCGGCGCGTGGCAGGACCGCACGTCGGTACGCGGTCGGCGATGCGCGCAGCGCGGCAGGGAAAGCGGGTTGTTCCCTGTAGGAGCGACTTCAGTCGCGACCGGGTGTTGCCGGCCAAGCCCCGTTCGCGACTGAAGTCGCTCCTACGAAGAGCGTGTTCTGTACCTGCACCGACGGCTCAGCTGGAACGGCGTTTGAACAGCCAGCCGGACACGGCCAGCATCACGATCGGCGGCAGCGCGTAGGCGATGCGGTAGTCGAACTTGAGCGCGCCGGCCATGCGCCCGAAGAACATCTGCAGCAGCAGGAAGCCCAGCGCGAACAGCATGCCCAGGAACAGGCGCTTGCCCATGCCGCCGCTGCGCAGCGAGCCGAAGGCGAACGGCACCGCGGCCAGGCACAGCGCCAGCACGTTCAGGGGATAGAACCAGCGGCTCCAGTAGGTGTCCTCGTAGTCGCGCGCGTCCAGGCCATTGCGCTTGCGGTACTCGATGCTGGTGCGCAGCTCGGCGGCGGTCAGGCTGCGCGGCTTGGCCAGGCCGGAGGCCAGCGCCGCCGCGTCCAGGGCCGAGTCCCAGCGCTCGCTGGCGATGGTCTGGCGGGTGGCCGAACGCTCGCCGAAGGTGTCGCGCCGCACCTGCTCCAGCGTCCACCCCTGCGCGTCATGGCGGGCGGTGACCGCGTGGGTCAGGCTCGCCAGGCGGCCGTCGGCGTCCAGCCGGTAGAGGCGCACGTCGTGCAGCAGCAGGCGCGTGCCGCCATCGCCGGTGAGCTGCTCCTCGCCGCTCTGCGCGTTGAGGAAGGTGTCGCCCTCGCGCGCCCACAGGCCGGAATAGCGCGCCACGGCCATGTCGGTGTTGAACTTGGCGCTGGCCTTCAGCGCATCGGCCTTCTCCTGCGCCCAGGGCGCCAGGGTCTCGCCATTGACCACCATCATCGCGGTCATCAGCGACAGCGCGATGGCCACCGACAGGGCGATGCGCCGGCGCGACAGGCCGACCGCGCGCAGCGCGGTCAGTTCCGAGGTCGCGGCCAGCTGGCCCAGCCCCATCAGCGCGCCGATCACCGCGGCCATCGGGAACAGCGTGTAGGCGCGGCGCGGCAGGGTGTAGGCGGTCCAGGCGACGGCATGGCCGAAGGTATAGCTGCCGGTGCCGATGTTCTTGGCCTCGCCGGACATCGACAGGATCGCGTCCAGCCCGGTCAGCACCGCCCAGGTCAGCAGCACCGTGACCAGCACGGTGCGACCGACGTAGAAATCGTGGATGCGTGGGCGCAGCATCATGCGCGCGCTCCCTTGCGGCGCGACAGCCGGCCGTCGCGCATGTACATCCACACCGCCAGCGCCAGCAGCGGCACGGTCAGCCACCACATGCCCAGCGCCGCCGGCAGCTTGCCGGTGGCCAGCCATTGCCGGCCGCTGATCATCAGACTGATGCCCACGACATAGCCCAGGAAGGACAGCATGATGCTGCCGTAGCGCTGCTGCCGCGGCGTGCTGCGCGACAGCGGCAGCGCCAGCAGGGCGAAGGCCAGCGCCAGCAGCGGCGGGGTGATGCGCCAGTGCAGCTGCGCCTGGGCCTCGCGCCGGTCGTCGCCGAACAGGCGCAGGGTCGGCAGCACCTCGGGGTCGTCCTGCCCGCGCGGCTCGTCGCGGTCGGGCAGCGCCACCTCGTTGCTGGCGTAGCGCATCAGGCGGTAGTCCAGCGCGCCGTTCTCCGGGCCCTCGACGCGATGGCCGTCCTCCAGGCGCAGGAAGCGCTGGCGCTCGCCCTCGAAGAACATCGCGCCGCTGTTGGCCGAGACCACGTCGATGCGCCCGTCCTTCTGCCGCTGGATGAACACCTTGCCCATCCTGGCGCCGTCCTCGCTCAGCGAGGACAGGTAGACGATGCCGCCGCCGGACAGCTGGGTGAACCTGCCCGGCTCCAGCCCGGCCACCACCACGCTGCGGCTGGCCGCCTCGACCATGGCGTCGGCAGTGCGGTTGGCCCACGGGCCCAGCCACAGCGAGCAGGCCCCGACCAGCGCCACCACCGGCACCACCAGCATCAGGATCGGGCGCAGCAGGCGCCGCGGGCCGACGCCGACGGCGGTCAGCGCCGCCATCTCCGAATCCCGGTAGAGCCGGGCGATGGCCAGCGACAGGCCGAGCAGCAGGGCCAGCGGCAGGATGATGGGCAGATAGACGATGAACTGCAGGCCCAGCTGCGAGAGCAGCAGCCCGGCGGGCATGCGGCCGTCGGCGATGCGCCCCAGGATGTCCACCAGCACGCCGCCCACGCTCACCACCAGCAGCACGGTCAGGGTCGCCAGAAAGCTCTGGATGAAGTCGCTCAGCAGGTAGCGGTCAAGCTTCGCCATGGGGTGGGTGGTTTAAACTCCCGGTTTCGTTCGCGGCGCGCCCGGCCGGTCTGGAGGGGTGGAAACAGTCCGCGATTGTACGGATTTGGCCATGGAATCTGATCAATGTCTCTGCAATTCACCCTGAACCACGCCGCCCCGGCCTCCGCAGCGGTCGACTGCGTCATCGTCGGTGCCTTCTCCGACAAGTCGCTGTCCCCCGCGGCGCAGGCGCTGGACGCCGCGTCCGGCGGCCGCCTTGCGGCGCTGGTGGAGCGCGGCGATGTCGGCGGCAAGACCGGCAACACCACCGTGCTGCACGACCTGCCCGGCGTGAC
This sequence comes from Stenotrophomonas sp. MYb238, assembly GCF_009496535.1. Lineage (GTDB taxonomy): Bacteria > Pseudomonadota > Gammaproteobacteria > Xanthomonadales > Xanthomonadaceae > Stenotrophomonas. The sequence goes on along the minus strand of NZ_WIDL01000036.1, from coordinate 14,096 downwards.
CGCGCCGCGCGTGCTGGTGGTCGGCCTGGGCGATGCGGCCAAGTTCGGCGTGCCGCAGTACATCAAGGCCGTGGGCGACGCCGCGCGCGCGCTGCGCAGCGGCATCACCCGCAGCGCGCTGTTCACCCTGTCCGGGCTGGAAGTGAAGGGCCGCGACGCCGCCTGGAACATCCGCCAGGCCGTGATCGCCGCCAACCACGCCTGCTACCGCTATACCGCCACCCTGGGCAAGAAGAAGCCCGACGCCCCGGGCCTGGAGACGCTGGCGATCAGCGGCAGCGACGAAACCGCCCTGCTGCAGGGCCAGGCCATCGCCGCCGGCGTCGAATACGCCCGCGAGCTGGGCAACCTGCCGCCGAACCTGTGCACCCCGGCCTACCTGGCCGAAACCTCGGTCAAGTTCGCCAGCGAGCATGAGGGCGCTTCGGCCGAGATCCTCGACGAGCAGCAGATGGAAGCGCTGGGCATGGGCTCGCTGCTGGCCGTGGCCCGCGGCTCGGCCAACCGGCCGAAGCTGGTGGTGCTGAAATGGAACAACGGCGGCGACGCCAGGCCCTACGTGCTGGTCGGCAAGGGCATCACCTTCGATACCGGCGGCGTCAACCTGAAGACCCAGGGCGGCATCGAGGAGATGAAGTACGACATGTGCGGCGGCGCCAACGTCATCGGCACCTTCGTCGCCGCGGTGAAGGCGAAGCTGCCGCTGAACCTCGTCGTCGTCGTGCCGGCGGTGGAGAACGCCATCGACGGCAACGCCTACCGCCCGTCCGACGTCATCACCTCGATGTCGGGCAAGACCATCGAGGTCGGCAACACCGACGCCGAGGGCCGCCTGATCCTGTGCGACGCGCTGACCTTTGCTGCGCGCTTCGAGCCAGCCGCGCTGGTCGACGTCGCCACCCTGACCGGCGCCTGCATGGTCGCCCTGGGCCACCAGACCGCCGGCCTGATGAGCAAGCACGACGACCTGGCCAACGAGCTGCTGGCCGCCGGCGAGCAGGTGTTCGACCGCGCCTGGCGTTTGCCGCTGTGGGACGAGTACCAGCCGATGCTGGATTCCAGCTTCGCCGACGTCTACAACATCGGCGGCCGCTGGGCCGGCGCCATCACCGCCGGCTGCTTCCTGTCGCGCTTCGCCGAAGGCCAGCGCTGGGCGCACCTGGACATCGCCGGCGTGGCCAGCGACGAAGGCAAGCGCGGCATGGCCACCGGCCGTCCGGTGGGCCTGCTGACGCAGTGGCTGCTGGATCGGGTGGCTTGAAGCAGGGAATGGGGAACGGGGAGCGGGGAATGAAAGTTTCCCGCGCCGGTTCCCCGCCCCAGCCCTTGCACTTCCACTCCCTTTTCCCCGTTCCCGGTTCCCCGCCTTGACCATCCGCGCCGACTTTTACCTGATCGCCAAGCCCCGCTTCCTCACCGAGCCGTTGAAGCTGGTGTGCGAGCTGGCGCGCAAGGCCAACGACACCAGCCAGTACACGCTGGTGCTGGCGCGCGACGCGGCGCAGGCCGAGGAGCTGGACGAGCTGCTGTGGTCGTTCGATCCGGACGCCTACATCCCGCACCAGATCGTCGGCGAGGACGTGGACGAGGAAGAGGCCATCGTGCTGATCGCCGCGCCCGGCGCCGACGCGCCGGAACGGCCGCTGGTGATCAACCTGCGCGACGAACCTTACCTGGGCGGTTGCGAGCGGGTGCTGGAAGTGGTGCCGGCCGACCCGGCCGCGCGTGAACCGCTGCGCGAGCGCTGGCGCCAGTACAAGGCCGCCGGCTACGCGCTCAACAAGCACGACATGTAAGGAGACCACCCATGCGCCTGCTTATCGCCCTGCTCCTGCCGTGGCTGGCCTTCTTCACCATCGGCCGGCCGATCTCCGGCATCGTCTGCCTGCTCCTGCAGATCACCCTGCTCGGCTGGGTTCCGGCCGCGATCTGGGCCGCCTACGCGGTCAGCCAGTACCACACCGACCAGAAGATCAGGCGCGCGCTGAAAACCGGCGCGTTCCGCTGATCCCCTCCCCACGCCTTCCACCCGGTTTCCCCGCATGACCCAACTCGCCTCCAGCTACGACCCGAAATCCTTCGAAACCGCGCTCTACGACGCGTGGGAAAAGGCCGGGCACTTCAAGCCGTCCGGCAAGGGCGAGCCGTACACCATCCTGCTGCCGCCGCCGAACGTCACCGGCACCCTGCACATGGGCCATGCGTTCCAGCAGACGCTGATGGACGCGCTGATCCGCTACCACCGCATGCGCGGCTACGACACGCTATGGCAGGTGGGCACCGACCACGCCGGCATCGCCACCGAGATGGTGGTCAGCCGCAATCTGGCGCTGGAAGGCAAGGGTCAGACCCGCGACTCGCTGGGGCGCGAGGGCTTCATCGACAAGGTGTGGGAGTGGAAGGCGCACTCGGGCAACGTGATCGAAGGGCAGATGCGCCGCCTCGGCACCTCCGCCGACTGGTCGCGCAGCACCTTCACCATGGACCCGGGCCCGAGCGAGGCGGTGATCGAGTCGTTCGTGCGCTGGCACGAGCAGGGCCTGATCTACCGCGGCCAGCGCCTGGTCAACTGGGACCCGGTGCTGAAGACCGCCATCTCCGACCTGGAAGTGGAAAGCGTCGAGGAAGACGGCTTCCTGTGGTCGATCGCCTATGCGCTGGAAGACGGCGCCAGCTACGAACACGTCGAGTTCGACGCCGACGGCAACGAGACCCTGCGCGAAACCCGCGGCTACCTGGTCGTGGCCACCACGCGCCCGGAAACCCTGCTCGGCGACACCGCCGTCATGGTGCACCCGGAGGACGCGCGTTACGCCCACCTGATCGGCAAGCGCGTGACCCTGCCGCTGACCGGCCGCAGCGTGCCGGTGATCGCCGACGACTACGTCGACAAGACGTTCGGCACCGGCGTGGTCAAGGTCACGCCCGCGCACGACTTCAACGACTACCAGGTCGGCGTGCGCCACGGCCTGCCGATGATCAACCTGTTCACCCCGGTGGCCGCGCTCAACGAGAACGCGCCGGAGAAGTACCGCGGGCTGGACCGCTACGAAGCGCGCAAGGTGATCCTGGCCGAACTGGAGGAACTGGGCATCCTGGTCGAGACCCGGGCGCACAAGCTGCAGGTGCCGCGCGGCGACCGTACCGGCCAGGTGATCGAGCCGTACCTGACCGACCAGTGGTTCGTGAAGATGGACGGGCTGGCCAGGCGCGGCCTCGAACTCGTGGAGAACGGTTCGATCAGGTTCGTGCCCGGCAACTGGATCAACACCTACCGCCACTGGATGGAAAACATCCAGGACTGGTGCATCAGCCGCCAGCTGTGGTGGGGCCACCGCATCCCGGCGTGGTTCGACGAAGCGGGCAACTGCTACGTGGGCCGCGACGAGGCCGATGCCCGCGCCAAGGCCGGGCTGGGCGCCGACGTGGCGCTCACCCAGGACAGCGACGTGCTGGAGACCTGGTTCTCCTCGCAGCTGTGGCCGTTCTCCACGCTCGGCTGGCCGGACGAAACCGCCATGGCGCAGCGCGGCTTCGACCGCTACCTGCCGTCGAACGTGCTGGTCACCGGCTTCGACATCATCTTCTTCTGGGTGGCGCGCATGATCATGGCCACCGACAGCTTCACCGGGCAGATCCCGTTCAAGGACGTGTACATCACCGGCCTGATCCGCGACGCGCAGGGCCAGAAGATGTCCAAGTCCAAGGGCAACGTGCTCGACCCGCTGGACATCATCGACGGCATCAGCATCGACGACCTGGTCGCCAAGCGCACCCACGGCCTGATGCAGCCGAAGATGGCCGAGAAGATCGAAAAGGCCACCCGCAAGGAATTCCCGGACGGCATCATCGCCCACGGTGCCGACGCGCTGCGCTTCACCATCGCCGCGCTGGCCACCCATGGCCGCGACATCAAGTTCGACATGGGCCGCGCCGAGGGCTACAAGAACTTCTGCAACAAGCTGTGGAACGCCAGCCGTTTCACCCTGATGAACACCGAAGGCTGGGAACGGGGAACCGGGAACGGGGAAGCGGCCAGGCCGGCACCGGTCACCGACGCGGAGAAGTGGATTCTTTCGCGGCTGGCCAAGGTCTGCGGCGAGGCGCAGCAGCATTTCGCCGACTACCGCTTCGACCTGCTGGCGCAGTGCCTGTACGAGTTCGTCTGGAACGAGTTCTGCGACTGGTTCCTGGAACTGACCAAGCCCGCGCTCAACGGCGACAACGCCGGGGACGCGGCCAGCCCCCGCCACACCCTGCTGTACGTGCTCGAGGCGGTGCTGCGCCTGCTGCACCCGCTGATCCCGTTCGTCACCGAACAGCTGTGGCAGCAGGTGGCGCCGCGCCTGGGCATCGCCGCCGACACGCTGTCGCTGCGCGCGTACCCGACGGCGGAAGAATTCGCCGGCGACTACGCGCAGGCCGAGGCCGACGTGGAGTGGTTCAAGACCATGGTCAGCGCGCTGCGCCGTGTGCGCAGCGAACTGAACGTGCCGCCGTCCAGGCAGGTGCGCCTGCTGCTGCAGGCCGGCCAGGATGCCGACCGTACGCGTGTCGAACGCTTCGCCTCGCAGCTGCGTTTCCTGCTCAAGCTGGAAAGCATCGACTGGCTGGCCGCCGACGCGCAGACCCCGCCGGCCGCGGCCGCCATCGTCGGCGAGCTGAAGCTGCTGGTGCCGCTGGAAGGCCTGGTCGACCTGGATGCCGAACGCGCGCGCCTGGACAAGGAAATCGCCCGCGTGTCGGCGGAGAGGGAAAAGAGCGAAACCAAGCTGTCGAAGTTCACCGACAAGGTGCCGGCGGCGGTGGTCGAGCAGGAGCGCGTGCGTCTGGCCGACTGGAACAGCCAGCTGTCCGGCCTGCAGGAGCAGCGCGCCAAGCTGTAAGCCGCGTCTGCGGTGACGGAAACGCCGCCTGCGGGCGGCGTTTCCGTTTGCGGCTATCCTGCGCGCTCCACCGCAACGCGGGCACGCGATGTCGCTGGCGATCTTCTGCGCGGTGCTGTGCGCCGCCTTCCTGCATGCCGGCTGGAACGCCATCGTCAAGCGCGGCGGCGACACGCTGCTGACCACGATCCTGGTCACCGGCTGGGCCGCCGTCCTGTCCGCGCTGGCGCTGCCGTGGCTGCCGCCCCCGGCGCCAGCGAGCTGGCCGTGGCTGGCGGCATCGACCGTACTGCAGGCCGGCTACTACGTCCTGGTCGCGCGCGCCTACCAGGCCGCCGACATGAGCCTGTCCTATCCGCTGATGCGCGGCTGCGCGCCGTTGCTGGTGGCGCTGGCCGGCAGCCTGGCGTTCGGCGAGCGCCTGCCGGCGGGCGGCTGGCTGGGCATCGCCGTGGTCAGCACCGGCATCGTGGGCATGGCCGGCGGCGGCAGCCGCCGTCACCTGCGGTTGCCGCTGTCCATCGCCGCGTTGATCGCCACCTACACCCTGGTCGACGCGCGGGGCGCGCGCCTGTCCGGCAACGCGGCCAGCTATACGCTGTGGCTGTTCCTGCTGTCCGGCCTGCCGTTGCCGCTGTGGGCGCTGGCCACCGGCCGCGACCGGCTGTGCCGCCATCTGCGCGACAACTGGGGACGTGGGCTGCTGGGCGGCTTCGGCACCACCGCGTCCTACGGCATCGCGCTGTGGGCGATGACCCGGGCGCCGGTGGCGATCATCGCCGCGCTGCGCGAGACATCGATCCTGTTCGCGCTGCTGATCTCGGCCTTCGTGCTGAAGGAGCGCATCGACCGCAGGCGCGTGCTCGCCGCCGGGCTCATCGTGGCCGGCGTGTTCCTGCTGCGGCTGGGTTGAGCGGACCGCCTACAGCGGCGGCATGCGCACGATGTCCTCGTCCACCAGTTCCATCGCCATCACCAGCGCATCCTCGCGCCCGGTCGCGGCCGGGTAGTAGCGCGGGCGGCGGCCGATCTCGTTGAAGCCCTCGCTGTGGTACAGCGCGATGGCGGCCGTGTTGGACGGGCGCACTTCCAGGAACACCCGCACCGCGCCATGCTGGCGCGCCGCCCGCACCAGCTCGCGCAGCAGGCGCCGGCCGAGTCCGCGCGACTGGCGCCGCGGATCGACGCATACATTGAGCACGTGCGCCTCGTCGGCGGCGATGCTCAACAGGCCGTAGCCGAGCAGGCCGTCTTCGGTGGCCAGCACGCGGCCCGGATAACCGGCGCGCAGGCAGTCCTGGAAAATGCCGCGGGTCCACGGGAACGGATAGGCGCGCAGCTCGATCTCCATCACCGCGTCCAGGTCGCCTTCGTGCATCGGGCGCAGCAGCGGTGCCGGCATCGCCGCCACCGCGTTCATTGCCGCTGCTTCCGCCGCAGCGCGCGCAGTTGCGGCCACAGCGCGCGCTTGGCCGCCGGGTTGGCGCGCAGTTCGGCCAGCGGCCAGCTGTCCATCAGCGCGCGGGTCTGCGGGTCGTTGGGATTGCAGCCGGACGCACGCAGCAGCGCGATCTGCAGGCGGTCGGGCATGCGCAGCCCGCCGCCACGGCGTGCCGGGCGGGCTTCCGGCGCGGTGGCCGGCGCCTCGGGCGGCGTACGCACGGGCGCCTCGCGGCGCGGCGGCGGGGCCGCGCGCGGTGCAACAGGCGCAGGCGCGGGCGCGGCATCCATCGCGGCCGGCGCGGTCGTGCGCTCCGCCTGCGGCAGCGGCGCATCCAGCGCGCCGCCTTCCAGGTAGACCGCATAGCCCATCGCCTGCAGCCAGGCCTGCTGCTGGGCGGACCACGGCGAAGCGGGCGCGGCTGCGTTCACTGCACCTTGCTTGCCGGCTGGCGCCAGCGCTGCCACACCCACATCGCCGGGCCGGACAGGGCGTACAGCACGCCAACCACGAACAGGGTGCGCGGCAGGTCCACCACCATGATGGCGATGACGATCGGCACCAGCGCCAGCACCATGAACGGCACGCGCTCCGAGCGCGGGCCCTTCTCGCCACCGCCCTTGAAGCTCCAGAAACGGATGCGGCTGACCATCAGCAGGCCGGCAACAATGGACACCGCCAGCGCCACGTAGCGCAGTTCCTCGCCGCTCCAGCCCAGCCCGCCGTCGGCGAAGGCCCAGACGAAGGACATCATCAGCCCGGCGGCGGCGGGACTGGCCAGGCCCACGAACCAGCGCTTGTCCACCGTTCCCACCTGGGTGTTGAAGCGCGCCAGCCGCAGCGCCGCGCAGGCCGCGTACAGGAAGGCCGCCAGCCAGCCGACGCGGCCCATCACGTCGCCATCGAACTTCAGCGAGGACAGCGACCAGTGGTACATCACCAGCGCCGGCGCCATGCCGAAGCTGACCAGGTCGGCCAGCGAGTCGTACTGCACGCCGAACTCGCTGCTGGTGCCGGTCAGGCGCGCCACGCGCCCGTCCAGCCCGTCCATGACCCCGGCCACGAACACCGCGATGCTGGCGTTGACGAAATCGCCGTTGGACGCGGCGATGATGGCGTAGAAGCCGGCGAACAGCCCGGCGGTGGTGAACAGGTTCGGCAGCAGGTAGATGCTGCGCGAACGCGGCGGAGGTCTCGTTTCGTCCATGCGGCCAGTTTAATCGACTTGCCAGCCGCGTCACCGGGTGCTGCAATCGACCCTTCACCCCGTCCACGCGACCGGAGACGCCATGCGCGCCCTGCCCCGCCTCTGCTGCCTGCTGGTACTGGCCAGCGCCGCCCATGGCGCCCTTGCCGGCAGCGGCAACCTGTACAAGTGGAAGGACGCCAACGGCGTGACCCAGTATTCGGAACGGCCGCCGGCCGGGCAGACCTACGAGACCCGCCGCATCACCACCGCCGGCACGCCGGTGGCCGCGGCCGAACCGGGCAAGGCCGACGAGGCGCCCGAATGCACCGCGGCGCGGCGCAACCTGGACCTGCTGCAGGGCACCGGCCCGGTGATGCAGGACACCGACGGCGACGGCAAGCCGGACACGCGGCTGGACGATACCCAGCGCAGCGCGCAGAAACAGCTCGCCGAGGCCGCGGCGGCGGTCTACTGCAAGAAGTAGCGCGGCGCGCGCCGGCCCTTGCGGCGCCTGGGCTTCTGGCAGAATAGGCGGTCCGCCGTTCCGTGAAGCCTCCCCATGCGCCTTTCCCGCTTCCACCTGCACACCACCAAGGAAACCCCCGCCGACGCCGAGCTGGTCAGCCACAAGCTGATGCTGCGCGCGGGCATGATCCGCAAGCTGGCCTCGGGCCTGTACACCTGGTCGCCGCTGGGCCTGCGCGTGCTGCGCAAGGTGGAAGGCATCGTGCGCGAGGAAATGAACCGCGCCGGCGCGGTGGAGCTGCAGCTGCCGACCATCCAGCCGCGCGAGCTGTGGGAAGAGACCGGGCGCTGGGAGAAGTTCGGCGGCCAGCTGCTGAAGATCAAGGACCGCAAGGAGCAGGAATACTGCTACAGCCCCACCGCCGAGGAAGCGATCACCGACTTCGCGCGCCAGGAGCTGTCCAGCTACAAGCAGCTGCCGGTCAATTTCTACCAGGTGCAGACCAAGTTCCGCGACGAGATCCGTCCGCGCTTCGGGGTGATGCGCGCGCGCGAGTTCCTGATGAAGGACGCCTATTCCTTCCATCTGGACGAGGCCAGCCTGGTGGCCGAATACGAGAACATGAAGGCCGCCTACACCCGCATCTTCACCCGCCTGGGGCTGGAGTTCCGCGCGGTGCAGGCCGATTCCGGCGCGATCGGCGGCGACGCCTCGCAGGAATTCCACGTGATCGCCGATTCGGGCGAGGACGCGCTGGTGTTCTCCACCGGCTCGGACTACGCCGCCAACGTCGAGGCCGCCATCGCCGCCGACCCGGCGCCGCGCGGCGCCGCGACCGAGGCACGGCGCAAGGTCGACACCCCCACGCAGAAGACCTGCGAGGACGTCGCCGCGCTGATGGGCATCGCCCTGGCGCGCACGGTCAAGTCGATCGCGGTGATGACCGCCGGCGACGAGTTCGTGCTGGCGCTGGTGCGCGGCGACCACGAGGTCAACGAGATCAAGCTGGCCAAGGTGGCGGGCCTGGCCGAGTACCGCATGGCCAGCGAGGCCGAGATCGCCGACTACCTGGGCAGCGAACCGGGCTTCCTCGGCCCGCTCGATCCGCGCAGGGCCATCCGTATCGTCGCCGACCGCGAGGTGGCGGCGATGGCCGATTTCGTCGTCGGCGCCAACGAGAAGGGCTTCCACATCGCCGGCGTGAACTGGGGCCGCGACCTGGCCGAGCCGGAAGTGGCCGACATCCGCAACGTGGTGGCCGGCGACCGCGCCCGCGACGGCGGCGAGCTGAAGATCGCCCGCGGCATCGAGGTGGGCCACGTGTTCCAGCTCGGCCGCAAGTACGCCGAGGCGCTCAAGGCCACGGTCCTGGACGAGAACGGCAAGGCCGCGGTGATGGCGATGGGCTGCTACGGCATCGGCGTATCGCGCATCGTCGCCGCGGCCATCGAACAGAACCACGACGAAGCCGGCATCGTCTGGCCGGTGGCGATGGCGCCGTGGCAGGCGGTGGTGTGCATGATCAATCCGAAGCAGGATGCGGCCGTCACCGCCGCCGCCGAGGCGCTGCTGGCCGACCTGCAGGCCGCCGGCGTCGATGCCGCGCTGGACGACCGCGGCCTGCGCCCGGGCGCGATGTTCGCCGACATGGAACTGATCGGCATCCCGCACCGCATCGTGGTCTCCGAACGCGGCCTGGCCGCGGGGACCTACGAATACCGGGCGCGCTCGGCCAGCGAGGCCGAGAGCCTGGACAAGGACGGCCTGCTGCGCAGGATCGCGGGATGAGAATCGGAAAGGCCGGGGCAAAACCCCCGGCCTTTTCTTATTGGAAACAGTATCCGGCGCACATTATCGTTTGCCGTTTCCGTAAAACAGCCGGTATGCTTTGCCGCGCTGCCACGGAATGGCGATACCCACCCCATTATCCGGAGTAGCTATTCGATGAGTATTGACCTGAGCGGCCTGTCGGCCAAAGAACTGGCCTCCCTGATCCGCGACGCGCAGAAGCGCAAGACCGTCGTGGCCAAGCGCCAACCCATCACCAAGGTCCGCACCCAGCTGGTCAAGGCCGCGCAGAAGGCCGGTTACACCATCGAGGAACTGTTCGGCGCCGGCGCCCCCAAGGCGACCCGCGCGCCGCGCGCCGCCAAGGCCCCGGCCAAGAGCGCGAACAAGGGCGTGAAGGTCGCGCCGAAGTACCGCGACCCGGCCAATGCCGCCAACACCTGGACCGGCCGCGGCAAGCAGCCGCGCTGGCTGGCCGAATACACCTCGGGCGGCCGCAAGGTCGAGGATTTCCTGATCCAGAAGTGATCGGGACGGGAATCATCCCGTGATCGAAACTGAAAACGCCGGCGCTTCGCCGGCGTTTCCATTTGCGGGGAAGGGGGAAGCGCAGGAACCCCTGGGCAGGAACCGAAGCCAGCAAAAGGGGCGGCGCAGCTGCGTGGCATGCCTTCGCTTTTACCGGCTTCTGGCTTTTACCGGTTCCTGCCTTACAGATTCTTCCGCGCCGGCACCAGCAGGTTGCCGAACAGCAGGCCGGCCACCAGCGCCATCACCACGTTGAGCACGGTCAGCAGCGCCGATTCGCCGGCGTTCACGTTCTGCTGCTGGATCAGGCTCAATACCCCGCGCAGGCTGATGCTGCCGGGCACCAGCATGATGATGCCAGGCAGGCGGATGATCGCGCCCGGCCGCTGCGCCAGCCGGCCGAACAGGTTGCCGGCGGCGGTCAGCATCATCGCCGCCAGGAATATCCCGGCCGGACCGCCCCACTGCTGCCCGCCATAACGGGAAATGGCATAACCGGCCAGCGAGGCGGCGATCACCCACGGATAATCCCGGCGCGAGGCGCGGAACAGCATCGCGAAAGCGAACGCGGCCAGCATCACCGAACCCCATTCCACCCATTCCGGCTGCGGGCGCGAGGCGCGCACCAGCGGTTCCAGGCCGATCAGGCTGGTGATGGTCACCGCGATCATCGCGCCCACCGTCAGCTTCATGATCGTGGTCAGCGCGCCGGCGAAACGCGCCGTGCCCGATACCCAGTGCTGGCTGGCCAGCTCGTTGACCGCGTTGGTCAGCGCCATGCCCGGCAGCAGCACCACCAGCGAGGCGATGATCACCGAGTTCTGGTTCAACGGGCCGATGAAGCTGGCCACCAGTACCGCGACGAAACCGGCCAGCAGCGCGGCCAGCGCGTCGCTGGCCTCGCGGGTGGCTACGCGCCGGTCGGTATAGAACAGCATCAGCCCGATCAGCAGGCCGGTGAAGCCGGCGGTGACGACGTCCAGCCACGGCAGGCGCCACATGCCGGCCACGCCCGCCGAGCCCAGGCAGAAGGACAGCAGCATCTGCGTGTTGTCGCGCCAGGTGGGCGACTTGTCGAGCTGGCGCAGCGCGGTATGGCCCTGGGCGATGCTCATCTGCCCGCCGGCCACCGCATCGGCGATCTGGTCGGCCAGCGTCAGCTTGTGAAGGTCGTTGCTGCCGGGGTCCAGGCGGATCACCCGGGTGATGTCGCTGGAGCCGATCGCCTGGGTCGGGTCGCTGAAACTGAGGATGATGCCGGTCGGGTTGGACCAGGGCTCGCAATCCAGGTCCAGCCGCTGCGACAGCGCGACCACCGCCGCCTCCAACCGCTGCGCCGTGGTGCCGTAGCTGTGCAGGCGGCCTGCGATCTCCGTGACGAAGGCCACGCGCTGCGCGTAGGTGGCGCGGTTGGAGAGGGGTGCGATGGTTTCGGCGGACATGCGCGCTAGTATCACCCGGAAGCAGGCCGCCACAGAACCAGTACGCGCGCGTCATAAGTTTCCCTTCCGGCGCGTCCGCCGACGGCGGCAGGGCCGCGCGGCGATGCCGCCCCGTACCCGCATCGCATCCTCCATCGCATCCTCGTAGCGCAGTCCTCCGCACGCGGTACGCCGGCGTGCGGGGGCACGTTGTTCAAAGGTCCGCGAAAGACGTCGGGAGCCCGGCCGGACCAGGCCGGGCGACTCCCGCGGCAGGATGTCGCCGCCCATCATGGGCGCGCGACGGACGACAAGGTATGCTCGCCGCCGGACGCTCCCCATGAAGAACGCCAAACCTCCCCACTGCACGATGGATCCGGGCACCGACGGCCAACTGAGGCTGTCGGGCAACTGGACGCTGTCCACCGCCCTGCAATCGAACGAGGTGCTGCGCGGCATCCAGTCGCCGGTGCGGGAGCTGGACGCGCGCGGCATCGACCAGCTCGATTCGGCCGGCGTGCTGCAGTTGCTCCGCTTCGCGCACGGCGCCGGGCTGGGCGACGACGCGCTGCACTTCCGCGACGAGCATCGGCCGCTGGTCTCCACCATCGACGAGGTCGCCGACGACCGCCCCAAGCCGCAGCGCGACTACGGCGTGGCCGCGGCGCTGGAACGGCTCGGCCGCTCGGTGCACGCCATCGGCGGCAACATCGTGGTGCTGATGGGTTTCTTCGGCGAGAACCTGACCAAGCTGGCGCGGCTGGCGCGGCAACCGCGGCGCCTGCGCCTGACCGCCACCGTGCACCAGATGGAAGAGGTGGGGCTGGATGCGGTGCCGCTGATCGCGCTGCTGTCCTACCTGGTGGGCGCGGTGATCGCCTTCCTCGGCTCGACCATCCTGCGCGACTTCGGCGCCGAGATCTACGTGGTCGAACTGGTCAACATCGCCTTCCTGCGCGAATTCGGCGTGCTGCTGACCGCCATCGTGCTGGCCGGCCGCACGGCCAGCGCCTTCACCGCGCAGATCGGCGCGATGAAGGCGCGCGAGGAGATCGACGCGATCCAGACCCTGGGCCTGGACCCGATCGACCTGCTGGTGCTGCCGCGGGTGCTGGCGCTGATGCTGATGCTGCCGCTGCTGACCTTCATCGCCATGGTCGCCGGCCTGGCCGGCGGCGTCACCGTGGGCGCGTTCGACCTGGGCATCCCGCCGCAGATGTACATCGCGCGCATGCACGAGACCATGGAGCTGCGCCATTTCCTGGTGGGCCTGTCCAAGGCGCCGGTATTCGCGCTGATCATCGCCCTGATCGGCTGCCTGGAAGGGCTGAAGGTGGAAGGCACCGCGCAGTCGGTGGGCGAGCGCACCACCTCCAGCGTGGTGCAGACGATCTCGCTGGTCATCATCCTCGACGCGCTGGCCGCGTTGTGGTTCATGCACATGGACTGGTAAGGGAGCGGCACGATGGCGATCCGCTCCAGGGACGACGACAGCGGCGACGAACTGGCCATCCGCGTGCGCGGGCTGGTCAACCGTTTCGGCAGCCAGACCGTGCACGAGGACCTGGACCTGGACGTGCGCCGCGGCGAGATCCTCGGCGTGGTCGGCGGCTCGGGCACCGGCAAGTCGGTGCTGATGCGCTCCATCCTCGGCCTGCGCACGCCCGACGCCGGGCAGATCGAGGTGCTGGGCGTGGGCGCGCGCTCGGAGGACCCGGCCGCGCGCCTGCACATCGAACGCAATACCGGCGTGCTGTTCCAGGACGGCGCGCTGTTCTCCTCGCTCACCGTCGGCGAGAACGTGCAGGTGCCGCTGAAGGAACACCATCCGGAACTGCCCGAGCGCTGGCACTACGAACTGGCGCTGCTGAAGGTCAAGCTCGCCGGCCTGCCGGCCGACGCCCTCAACAAGCTGCCCTCGCAGCTGTCCGGCGGCATGCGCAAGCGCGCCGGGCTGGCGCGGGCGCTGGCGCTGGACCCGCCGCTGCTGTTCCTGGACGAGCCCACCGCCGGACTGGACCCGATCGGCGCGGCCGCCTTCGACCGCCTGATCAAGACCCTGCAGGAGGCGCTGGGCCTGACCGTGTTCCTGATCACCCACGACCTGGACACGCTCTACGCCATCTGCGACCGGGTCGCGGTGCTGGCCGACCACAAGGTGGTCGCCACCGCGCCGCTGCCGGAAATCGAACGCCTCGACCACCCGTGGATCCGCGAATACTTCCACGGCCCCCGCGCCCGCGCCGCGCGTGGAAGCGGGGAACGGGAAGGCGGGAGGCGGGAATGAACCGTTTCCGTCGCTTCGCCTTCACCGCCCTGCTGCAGTCTCTACACCCGGACAAGCCGGGCGCGGCTGTCCACCGCCGCCCCCTGTTCC
>NZ_WIDL01000035.1 GCF_009496535.1 Stenotrophomonas sp. MYb238 | reverse complement strand
TGCGCCGATGGTAGTGTGGCTCAAGCCATGCGAGAGTAGGTCATCGCCAGGGTTTTTATCCCCAAACCCCCGCTGCTCATGCAGCGGGGGTTTGCTTTTGGGCGGAATGGAAATGGATTCTTGGTGTCCTGCACTCAGCGCCGCTCCAAGCCAAGCTGCGCCGACCACGCCTAACGCATGGCCAGGGAGCGTTGCGCCGGTGCATGCAGCCGCCCTGTAGACAGAATGGCCGGGCCTATAGCCACCTGCAGGGCTTGGACGCCGGCCGGAATCGGATCCTCGCAAGCCAAGGCTGGGCAGATGCAGCCCTGGCGGTGGATCCACGCCGGCCGCGCATACGACAACGGCGCCAATTGGCGCCGTTGCTTCAATCAACACCACTCGAACGCGAAGATCACACCCGGCCGAATACCAGGGTGGCGTTCGTACCGCCAAAGCCGAAGCTGTTGGACATCACCGTGGACAGCTGCGCCTCGCGCGTCTGCCGCAGGATCGGAAAGCCCTCCGCGCGCGCGTCCAGCGTCTCGATGTTGGCCGAGCCGGCCATGAAGCCGTCGCGCAGCATCAGCAGGCAGAAGATCGCCTCGTGCACGCTCGCCGCGCCCAGCGAATGGCCCGACAGCGCCTTGGTCGAGGAGATCGGCGGCACCTTGTCCCCGAAGACCTCGCGTACCGCCCCCAGCTCGGTGATGTCCCCCAGCGGCGTCGAGGTGCCGTGGGTGTTGAGGTAGTCGATCGGGCGATCGATACCGGCCAGCGCCATCTTCATGCAGCGCACCGCGCCTTCCCCGGACGGAGCGACCATGTCGGCGCCGTCGGACGTCACCCCGTAGCCGATCAGCTCGGCGTGGATGTGCGCGCCGCGCGCGACCGCATGCTCATACTCTTCCAGCACCAGCATGCCCGCACCGCCGGCGATGACGAAACCATCGCGGTTGGCGTCGTAGGGACGCGACGCGCAGGCCGGTGTGTCGTTGAAGCCGGTGGACAGCGCGCCCATGGCGTCGAACATCACGCTCATCGACCAGTGCAGGTCCTCGCCGCCGCCGGCAAACACGATGTCCTGCGCGCCGTGGCCGATCAGGTCCGCCGCCGCGCCGATGCAGTGCGCCGAGGTGGCGCACGCCGCGGACAGCGAGTAGCTCACGCCCTTGATACTGAAGGCCGTGGCCAGGTTGGCTGAGACCGTCGAGCACATCGTACGCGGCACCATGTACGGGCCGACCTTGCGCACGCCGCGGTTGCGCAGCAGATCGGCCGCTTCCACCTGCCACTGGCTGGAGCCACCGCCGGAGCCGGCGATCAGGCCGGTGCGCACATTGCTGACCAGCGCATCGTCCAGGCCGGCGTCGGCGATGGTGTCGCGCAGGGCGATGTAGCTGTAGGCCGCCGCATCGCTCATGAAGCGCTTGAGCTTGCGGTCGATCTGCGCGTCCAGGTCGATGTCGACGCGCCCGCCAACCTGGCTGCGCAGGCCGGCTTCGGCGTGGTCGGGCAGGGCGACGATGCCGGAACGGCCATCGCGCAGGGCACTGGAGACGGTGTCCAGGTCGTTGCCGAGGCAGGAGTTGATCCCCATGCCGGTAATGACGACGCGACGCATCAGAAGCTCTCGGTGGAAGTGAACAGGCCCACGCGCAGGTCCTTGGCGGTGTAGATCTCGCGGCCGTCGACCAGCATGCGGGCATCGGCCTGAGCCATCACCAGCTTGCGGTTGATCACGCGCGAGATATCGATCTCGTACTGGACCAGCTTGGCGTTGGGCAGCACCTGGCCGGTGAACTTGACCTCGCCGCAGCCCAGCGCGCGGCCCCGGCCTTCGGCGCCCAGCCAGGTCAGGAAGAAGCCGGTGAGCTGCCACATCGCGTCCAGGCCCAGGCAGCCGGGCATCACCGGGTCGCCGATGAAATGGCAGCCGAAGAACCACAGGTCCGGACGGATATCGAGCTCAGCCCGCACCAGGCCCTTGCCATGCGGACCACCTTCGTCGCGGATGTCGGTGATGCGGTCGAACATCAGCATCGGGTCGTTGGGGAGGCGGCCCTTGTTGGGCCCGAACAGTTCGCCATGGGCACTGGCCAGCAACTGTTCGCGCGAGAACGCATTGAGACGGTTCATCGAAGCGGTAATCCGGAGGGCGAAAAACGTGGTTAACGGCCGAGCATGCATGAAGCGCATGCGTTCAATCAACAGTTTTAACCGTACGCATCCGTAGTGTTTCCGGGAAAAGCCGGCATGTTCGCGGTAGATCGTACCGGTGCGTATGGAGTGCCGGGCTATCATGGCGCTCCTCCCGTTCCGCGGCTGTGTTCTTCCGTCAATGCGCAAGATCATCCACATCGACATGGACGCGTTCTACGCGTCGGTCGAACAGCGGGACGATCCGGCGTTGCGCGGCAAACCGGTGGTGGTGGCGTGGCGGGGGGCCCGCTCGGTGGTATGCGCGGCGTCCTACGAGGCACGTACCTTCGGCGTGCGCTCGGCGATGCCGGCGGTGCGCGCCGAGCGGCTGTGCCCCGACGCGGTGTTCGTGCCGCCGGATTTCGCCCGCTACAAGGCGGTGTCGCGGCAGATCCGCGAGATCTTCCTGCAGCACACGCTGCTGGTGGAGCCGCTGTCGCTGGACGAAGCCTATCTGGACGTGACCGATTCGCCGACCTGCGACGGCATCGCCACCGAGATCGCGCGCACGATCCGCGCGCAGATCCGCGAGGCGACATCGCTCACCGCCTCGGCCGGGATCGCGCCGAACAAGTTCCTGGCCAAGATCGCCTCGGACTGGCGCAAGCCCGACGGCCAGTTCGTGGTGACACCCGCGCACGTGGAGCGTTTCCTGACGCCGCTGCCGGTGAGCCGCGTGCCGGGCGTGGGCAAGGTGATGGAGGGCCGCCTGGCGGCGCTGGGCATCGCCACGGTCGGCGACCTGCGCGCACTGCCGCTGGAGCAGCTGGAAGCCTTGTTCGGGACGTTCGGGCAGCGTCTCTACCGGCGCGCACGCGGCATCGACGAACGCCCGGTGGAGCCGGACCAGCCGGTGCAGTCGGTCTCTTCCGAGGACACCTTCAGCGAGGACCTGCGGCTGGGCGAGTTCGACGAGATGATCGCGCAGCTGGCGGAAAAGACCTGGCGCGCGAGCGGGCGCACCGAGCGCGTCGGCCACACCGTGGTGCTCAAGCTGAAGACCGCGCAGTTCCGCATTCTTACCCGCAGTTTCACGCCCGATGCGCCGCCAGCCTCGGTGGAGGAGTTGCGCGACATCGCGCTGGCCCTGTGCCAGCGCGTGCAGCTGCCGCCGGAAACGCGCTACCGGCTGGTAGGCGTGGGCCTGTCCGGGTTCCGCGACCGGGAGGATTCGACGGTGCAGGGCGACCTGTTCCGCGATGCGTCCGGTGGCTGACGCGTTTTCCCGCGCCGCTACAATCAACCGCTTTCGAGCATGGAGTGGGTGCGTGGGTATCGCAGCGCTGGTATTCGACCTGGACGGCACGCTGGTGGACAGCGCCGACGACATCGCCGAGGCGGTCAACCGCACGCTGGACGAGCTGTCGCTGCCGCGCGTGTCCGATGCGACGGTGCGCAGCTGGATCGGCGAGGGCGTGCGCCGGCTGGTGGCCACGGCGCTGGCGCATGCCGGCAGCGAACGTACGCTGGAGGAGGTGATGCCGACTTTCATGCGCCATTACCGCGACTGCCTGCTGCGCAGCCCGCGCCTGTATGACGGCGTGGCCGAAGCGCTGCAGCTGCTGCGCACACGCGGGCTGCCCATGGCGATCTGCACCAACAAGCCGTCGGCGCTGGTACCGCCGCTGCTCGATCACCTGGGCATCGCCGGATACTTCGCGCACATCGTCGGCGGCGATACGCTGCCACAGCGCAAGCCGGCGCCCGAGCCGCTGCTGCATGCGGCGCGGCTGCTGGGGCAGGTCCCGGCGCATTGCCTGATGGTCGGCGATTCGGCCACCGACCTGGAGGCGGCGAACGCAGCCGGCATGCCCATCGTGCTGGTGCGTTACGGCTATCCGCGCGGCCTCGACCTGGAGTCGGCCGGCGCGCTGGCGGCGATCGACGACCTGCGGCAAATCGCCTCCTTCGCCGGATGAGGGCGATTCCCGTTTGAGGTAAGGTGCGATGCCAGCGGCGATGGCGCATGCTCCAGCGTGTCACCGTCGCGAACGCCACACCTCGAGCCGCCGCCAGAGGTCTTCCCCCTGTCGTAAAGGCTCGATATGTCCTGTGATTCCCGAATGCGGCGGCTCAGTCGCCGTCCGCCTGCCGCCGTGGCACTGTCCCTGCTGCTTCTCGCGATGGCGCTGATGGCCCTGCCGGCCTGGGCGCAGCCCGATCCGAACGCCCGTGTCGGCCTGACCGTGGCCGATGCGCGGCTGCATGGATACCGCTTCGAGCGGTTGTCCATCGCCTCGCCCGACGGGCAGCGCCACTACCGCGTGCACCTGGCGGTGCCGACGGGGACCGCACCGGCGCGCGGTTTCCCGGTGGCCTGCATGCTCGATGGCAATGCGGTGCTGATGGCGCTGGAGGCGCCGCTATTGGAGCAACTGGCTGCCAGCGCCCGCCCGCCGGTGCTTGTCCTTGTCGCCCACGACAACGATCTGCGCATCGATGGTCCGGCCCGCACGCTGGACTACACGCCACGGCGCGGGGAAGGCGGGGGCGAGGAGTTCGACGCGAGCGGCAACGGCCGCCGCAGCGGCGGCGCGGACGCATTCCTTGCGCTGATCGTCGAACGGATCATGCCGGCGGTGCGGCAGCGTATCGCCATCGACGAGGACAGGCGGATGCTGTGGGGTCACTCCTACGGTGGGCTGTTCGCGCTACATGCGCTCGCCACACGCCCGGACGCCTTCACCGACTATGTCGCGGTCGATCCATCGCTGTGGTGGGGCGAAGGCTTCATCGTCGGCGAACTGGAGCAGGCCGCGCGGCGGCATCCTGCCGCGCCGGCACGGCTGTCATTGATGCAGGGCGTGCCGTTGGCGTCCGATCGCGATGGCAAGGCCGGTCCGGGTGGCCGCGGTGCGGGCAATGCCGAAGCCGGCCAGCGGCTGGAAGCGGTGTTCGCCGAGCTGCCCGGCGTGGAAGTGCGGCGCATGCCGCTGCCGGGCCTGAGCCATGGGCAGACATTGGGCGCCGCCATCGCACCGGCGCTGCGATCGCTCGCGGCGAGCGCAGACGTTTCCCCGTAGCGCCGGATGGCATGCGGCAGGCCGTCCCTGCCGTCACATGAAGACGCCCCGGCCGGGAGCCGGGGCGTTGCGGGTCCAGCGCGTCCGCTTCAGCGCGAGCGGTAGCGCAGCGTCAGCTGGTACTCGCGGCCGGGCTGGTTGTACCAGGCCACGGTTTCGTACTCGCGGTCGAACACATTGGCCGCCTTGGCCTGCAGGCTCCATGCCTCGTTGATGGCGTACTCCACGCGCAGGTCCACGGTGCCGTAGCCGGCCAGGCGCAGGCTGTTGGCGGCGTTGTCGAAGCGGTGGCCGGTGCCAGTGGCGGTCACGCCCACGCGCAGCGGGCCGAAGCCGCGGTCCACGTCGAGCCGGCCGCTGGTGCGGGCGCGGCGCGGCAGCCAGTTGTCGTAGCTGGTCGCGCCGCTGGTGCGGTCGCGCGGATCGGTGAAGCTGGCCTGCGCGTTGATGTCGAAACCGGCCAGCGATACGAAGCCGGTCAGTTCCGCGCCGCGGATGCGCGCTTCGGCGATGTTGTACGGCGTGTAGGTGCTGTCCAGCGCGATCAGCTGGTCGATGCGGGTCTCGTAGGCGTTGAAGGTCCAGTTCCAGCCGTCGGCGTACTGCGCGATGCCGACGTTGACGCTCCTGGACTCTTCCGGCTTGAGGTCGGGGTTGCTCGACCACGGGAAGTACAGGTCGTTGAAGGTCGGTGCCTTGAAACCGGTGCCGGCGCTGGCGGTCAGGCGCAGGCCGTTGCCGAAGGCGAAGCCGTAGCCGAGGCTGCCGGTGGTGTGGTTGCCGAACTGCTCGTTGTCGTCGTTGCGCACGCTGGCCTGCAGCGCGTGCGCGCCGAACTGGCCCTGGTATTCGACGAACACGCCGGTGTTGTCGCGGCTGTCGATCGCGTAGTCCGTGGTGCTGGTGACCTCGTCCTTCTGCCAGTCGGCGCCGGCGGTGAGCTGCTGGCCCTCGGCGAACAGGAAATCGCCCTGCACGCTGGCGGTATCGCGGCGCGTGTCGAAGGTGGAAACGAACGTGCGCTTGCCGCCCTGGACGAAGTAGCTGTCGGCCTGGTCGTTGTTGCGGCCGACCTGCGCGGACAGGCGGAACGCCTCGCCAGGCGTCCACAGCAGCTTGCCGCCGTACACCTGCTGGTGGTTGTCGGCCTCGTTGCCGCTGTAGATGCTGCCGTCGTATTCGTTGCGGCTGCCGGCATCGAGCACGTGGCCTTCCACGCTCAGGGTTTCGGCCAGCGCATAGCCGCCGCGCACGTTGAGCGAGGTGTTGCGGTAGCCGTCGCGGTCGGGCTCGTCGACATAGCAGCCCTGGAACAGCGTGGCCGAACCGTTGCAGGCATTGATGCCGTCGGTCTTCTGCCAGGCGCCCTGCGCCGATACCCAGCCGCGTTCGCCGCGGTTGCTGAAACCGGCGCTGGCCTGGCGCAGGTTGTTGCTGCCGGCGGTCAGCGCCAGGTTGTGCTGCAGGCCCTGGCCGGCATTGCGGGTGAAGATCTGGATCACGCCGCCGATCGCCTCGGAGCCGTACAGGCTCGAACGCGGCCCGCGCACGATCTCCACGCGTTCGATCTGGTCGATGGGCAGGTCCTGCAGCGCCGGCATGCCGCTGGTGGCCGCGCCGATGCGCACGCCGTCGACCAGCACCAGCACCTGGTTGGAAGCGGTGCCGCGCATGAACAGCGAGGTGAGCTTGCCGGTGCCGCCCTGGTTGGCGAAATCCAGGCCGGCGCGGCCGCGCAGCAGGTCCAGCACCGAGCCGGCCTGGCTGCGGTCGATCTGGTCGCGGTCGATCACCTGCACCGGCACCACGCTGTCGGCGATGGACACCGGCGTGCGGGTGGCGGTGACGATCACGTCGTCCAGTTCGGTGGGCGCCTGTTCGGCGGCGGCGACGCCCGGCAGCGCGAGCGCCAGGGCGAGGGAAAGGGTGTGGTACGGCAGTTTCATGGGAACTCCTGGACCCGCGCGCTCCCGCGCGGATGGACGGTGGGGGCTGCCAGGAGAAGGAGAACGACGGAGTGCGCGCACGGCGCCACTGCCGCCGCCATGCCCTCCGCATCGCAACCAGTCGACTTCCGGGCCGGTCTCCGGGCTCGCAGGCGAAGCGCTTTGGCGCTTCCGTCCGGGCGCCTTCCCGTGCGATGGATGCACAGTGGCGGTATGCCCGGCCTTGTCCTGCTTACCGTTGCGGGGGCAGCGCCGGACTGGCGCTGCCAGGGGCATCCCTGGCATGCGCGGCACCGGCTTCCCGTTTCAACCGGCCGGAGCGAGTCCGGCCGGTCACCTGAAAGTGCGCGCATTCTATGCCATCGCCCGCATCGCCGCCCGGCACGCGCGACGGCGGGCCGGCATCGCCGGACCGGCGGCCCTGCGCGGCACATCGTGGAAGCGGTGCGCGCCCTACAATGCGCGATTGCAACGCGGTAACGGAACACACGTGACAGATCCATGGTTCACCCGGGCCTGCCCGGCGCCTTCGCAGGCGCACCGGCAGCAGGCCATCGCCCGCCAGCGGCAACTGACCAAACCCGAGGGCGCGCTGGGCCGCCTGGAAACCCTGGCCATCGAACTGGCCGCGCTGCAGGGACGCGGGCAGCCGCAGGCCGAGCGGGTACCGGTGCTGGTGTTCGCCGGCGACCATGGCGTCGCCGCGCAGGGCGTGTCGGCCTATCCGGCGGAAGTGACGGTGCAGATGCTGCGCAACTTCGCCACCGGCGGCGCCGCCATCGCCGTGCTGTCGCGCGAACTGGGCCTGCCGCTGCACGTATGGGACGTGGGCAGCCTGGCCGAGGCGCCGGTCGCCGGCGTGACCTGCGACAAACCGCGCCGCGGCACCGGGGATTTCAGCACCGGTCCGGCGATGACGCCGGCCGATCTCGACGCGGCCTTCGCCGCCGGCCGGCGCGCGATGGAAACCGCCTGCGGCGACGGCGCGGACCTGCTGGTGCTCGGCGAGATGGGCATCGGCAACACCACGGCGGCCAGCGCATTGGCCGCGGTGCTCGGACCATTGCCGCTGGCGGAACTGGTCGGCGCCGGCACCGGTCTCGATGCGGCGCGCATCGCCCACAAGCAGGCGGTGACCGCTCGTGCGCTGGCCCTGCATGGCGAGGCAATCGCCGCCGCCGCCGATCCCGGCCGCGAAGCCCTGCGCCGTGTCGGCGGGCTGGAGATCGCCGCGCTGGCCGCGGCCATGATCGCCGCCGCCCAGCGCGGCGTGCCGGTGCTGGTGGATGGTTTCATCGTCTCGGCCGCGGCGCTGGCCGCGGTGCGCATCAATCCGTCGCTGCGGCCGTGGCTGCTGTTCTCGCACCGCTCCGCCGAGCGCGGCCATGCGCTCGTACTCCGGAGCCTGCAGGCCGAACCGCTGCTGCAGCTGGACCTGCGCCTGGGCGAAGGCTCCGGCGCCGCGCTGGCGCTGCCGTTGCTGCGGTTGGCCTGCGCGCTGCACAACGGCATGGCGACCTTCGCCGAAGCGGCCGTCGCCGACCGGAGCGCAGCGCCATGATCCTGGACCTGATGCGCCATGCCTCCACCGGCCGCCAGGGCCATCTGGACGGCCGCACCGATCCGCCGCTGCTCGACGGCGCCATGGACGCGCTGCTGCACCGCCATGGCGGCGGCCAGTGGAGCCGGGTGATCGCTTCGCCTCGCCGCCGCGCGCTGGATACCGCCACCGCGCTGGTCGCCGGCCGCGACCTGTTCTGCGAGATCCACCCGGACTGGGCCGAACTGGATTTCGGCGACTGGGACGGCCGCCATTACGACGAGATTCCCGCCGAACAACTGGCCGGGCTCTACGACGCGCCGCACGCGGTGGTGCCGCCCAACGGCGAGAGCTGGCAGCAGTTCCAGGCGCGCATCGACGCGCAGCTGCAGCGGCTGCTGGACGAGAGCGAAAACGAGGACGATGGCGCCGGGCCGGTGCTGGTGGTCAGCCATGCCGGCGTGCTGCGGCTGGCGGTGTCGCGCGTGTGCGGCATGCCGCTGGCCGCGTTGTGGGCGATGCGCGTGGACTACGGCACCCGCGTGCGCCTGCGCGTGGCGCGCGGCGCCGATGGCCAGCTGTGGGGCGAACTGCTGGAACTGTGCCAGCCATGAAGCTGCGCGGGCTGATCCTGGCCATCCAGTTCCTGACCCGGCTGCCGACGCCGCAGGTGAAGGATTTCCGCGACGACGACCTCAGCCGCGCGGCGGTCTACAACCCGCTGGTCGGCGCGATCATCGGCGCACTGCTGGCCCTGCCGCTGTTCCTGATCGCCGACCGGCCCTGGCTGGCCGGCGCGCTCGCCCTGCTGCTGTGGGTGTGGGTGACCGGCGCGCTGCACCTGGACGGGCTGGGCGACGTGGCCGATGCCTTCGGCGCCGCGCATCGCGATCCACAGCGTTTCCTGGAGGTGCTCAAGGACCCGCACATGGGCGTGTTCGGCGTGGTCACGCTGGTCATGCAGCTGCTGCTCAAGTTCGTGCTGCTGACCGAGCTTGCCGCCAGCCCGTTGTGGCTCGGCATCGTGCTGGTGCCGGCGTGGGCGCGCTGGAGCACGCTGTGGTTGATCCGCCTGCTGCCGCCACTGCACGGCGCGGGCCTGGCCGAGCGTTTCTCCTGGCAGCTTAGCGTGCGTGCGGTGTGGCTGTGGGCGCTGCCGCTGGCGGCGGTCACCGCGTTCGTCGCCTGGCCGCTGCTGCTGACGCTGCTGCTGGTGCCGCTGGTCGCGGTCTACTGGCGGAAAAGGCTGGGCGGCATTTCCGGCGATTGCCTGGGCGCCAGCATCGAAGTCACCGAAACCCTGCTGCTGCTGGCCCTGGTGCTGCCCGGCAACCTGTAGGAGCGCACTTCAGTGCGCGAAGGGCCTTACCGGCAACGCCCCAGCACGCACTGAAGTGCACTCCTGCGCTCGAAGCAAAGGCGTCAATTCCCACCAAAATGGATCTCGGCGACCTCATCGGCGCTGTCGTCGTCGTCGGCTTCGGGCTGCATGCGGGTTTCAAGGACCGGCCCGGCCTGTTGCCCCGCACGGAGGGTGGTCAGTCCACCGGCCGCCGCTTCGTATTCGGCGACCAGCTGCTGGCGGCGTGCCTCGGGCACTTCCTGCCAATGGCAGCCGACCAGCGCGCCCTCCAGCGAGTAGAGCAGGTTGAGGCTGGGCTTGAAGCCGGCACGGCGCACCTTGACGAAGGCGCCGACCGCGCCGACCGCGGCCAGGTCCTCGGCGCTGCGCAGCCCGACCTGGCGCAGCCACGCCGCGCTCTTGGGGCCGATGTTGCGCAGCTTCAGCGCGCTCATGCCAGCGCCTCGACGAACGCCTGGGCGATGGCTTCCAGGCCGGCCTGGTCGTCGGCGTCGAAGCGCGAGGTGACCGGGCTGTCCAGGTCGAACACGCCGACCAGCGCGCCGTCATGGACCAGCGGGACCACCAGCTCCGAACGCGAGGCCGAGTCGCAGGCGATGTGGCCCGGGAAGGCGTCCACGTCCTCCACGCGCTGCGTCTGGCGGGTGCTGGCCGCCGCGCCGCACACGCCCTTGTGCAGCGGAATGCGCACGCAGGCCGGCAGGCCCTGGAACGGGCCGACCACCAGTTCGGTGCCATCGAAGAAGTAGAAACCCACCCAGTTGAGCTGCGGCAGCGCGTGATACACCAGCGCCGCCAGGTTGGCGGCATTGGCGATGCGGTCGGTTTCGCCGTGGACCAGGGCGCGGGCCTGGGCCAGCAACTGGGCGTACTGTTCCGGCTTGCTGCCGGTGAGCGTGGTGGTGCTGAACATGCCCAGAGTCTAACCGCTGCCCGCCCGCGGTTGTTCCGCGTGGGGCTCGCTCCAGCGCGAAGCGCGGCACGGACACCTGTGCCATCTGCCACAGCGGCACCCGCATCCGAAAGAGCGGTTCCTGTTGATCACCCATCGATGGCCTGAAGAGGCGCAGCTATGGTGGGTGACGACAAAAGAATTGTCTGGAGCGATTGCTGACGTCGTTTGTCGATGGCCCGACGGGGCATCGCCATGGGGGCGAGGACAAAAAGAAAGACCCGGCAACGGGAGAGATCGTTGCCGGGTCCGGACAGGGCGCGGGGGAGGGGAGCCGCGCGCTGCGAGAGGGTGGGTCAGCGGGCCTTGGCGCGTGCACGCCTGCCGCTGCCGCTTTCGAACGGTTGCCGCGCCAGTTCGGCCAGCGCCTGCCCGGTCTTCAGGCCCAGGCCGGCGATTTCCTGCCCGGCCGAGGCCAGCCGCTGCAGGTTTTCCTGCGCCACCTGCAGGCCCTTGGGCAGCAGCGATGGCAGGTCGGCCTGCGGGCCCGGTTGCGTCAACTCGCCGAGAAAACCGGCGGTGGCATTGGCATTGCGCTCGAAAGTGCGCAGCTGCACGCCGAACGCGCTTTCCGCGTTCTCCAGGGCCAGCCGGTTGGCGCGATCGGCAAGCGCCGCGAACTGCCGGGTGGGGTCGCTGAAACCGTCGTCGAACCGGGCGGCCATGGCCGTGCTCCGTTGTTTGTTGCGATGCAGCATAGCGCCCGGTGCGGCGGTGCGGAAGCCCGGCGCCCGTGGCTGCCGGGCTTCGTTCAGGTCAGTTGCCGCGGTAGCGGCAGCCGGAGGTGCAGGTCTCGTGCACGGTCACCGCGCTCAGCTGCGGCAGCGCCGGCTTGAGCCGCTCCCAGATCCAGATCGCCAGGCGTTCGCTGGTCGGGTTTTCCAGGCCGGGGATGTCGTTGAGGTAGTGGTGGTCGAGCTGTTCGTAGAGCGGCCGGAAGGCCGCCTTGATGTCGCCGAAGTCCATCACCCAGCCGGACTCGGCGCCAGGTTCGCCGCTCACTTCCAGGCGCACGCGGAACGAATGCCCGTGCAGGCGCGCACACTTGTGGCCGGCGGGGACGTTGGGCAGCCGGTGGGCGGCCTCGAGGGTGAAATCTTTGAAGATGTCCATGCCGCAATTGTAACGGGCGCAAGAAATGCCGGTTCCGCGGCAAGGTCCTTGGCATGACGCCGTGAGACCGGCGCCATCGTCCAGCAAGGCAGCGACTTCGTGCTATCGCCGCCCTAGGGGCGGATCCGGCAATGGCCGCGCGGTGGGGTAAGCCCGCACCGCCGTTGTGCCTGCTGGCGCAGGGGCAGGCTCACTCCGCCAACGCGTTGCCGGAGCGGCGGGTACGTGGGCATCGCCGCAAAGCGGGGCAGCCCGCAAGCACAGGCCCTGCGGCGGCATGCATTTTTGAAATGCATTCCTATTTGCAAATGATTCTCAATAAAATAAGATAGTGAAGCCGGGGTGAACACGCCCCGTTCATCGGAGCCGTTCATGAGAATTCCTTCCCTCGCCCTGCTGCTGGCGCTCGTCGCCGTGCCGGCGGCGGCGCATACGCCCTTCCTGGCGCCCACCAGTTTCGATGTCCGGGAAGGCGGCACCGTCAGCCTGGACGCCGCGTTCGCCGAGGCCTTCTTCGTTCCGGAAGTGGCGTTCGACGACAGCCAGTTCGTGGTGACCGATCCCTCCGGCAGGACCCACCCGGTGGCGACGGTACAGCGCCTGCGCACGCGCACCGTGGTCGAGCACACGCTCGACGCGGGCAAAGGGACCTACCGTTTCAGCACCGGGCCGCGCCTGGGCGCGCTGTTCCGCACTTGGGAACAGAACGGCAAGCGCGAGAGCACCCGCGACCCGGCGGTGAAGATCCCGCAAGGGGCCAAGGTGATTTCCGATTTCCAGTCGCTGACGCTGGCCGAGACCTACGTGACTGCCGGTGCGCCCGACCGTGCCGCGCTGGCGGCGCGCGGCAAGGGGCTGGAATTCGTGCCGGTCACCCATCCGGGCGACCTGTATGTGGGCGAGGACTTCGAGTTCGTCGTGCAGTACGACGGCAAGCCGCTGCCGGCACAGAAGATCGAGGTGACCGAAGCGGTGTGGACGTCCGACCGCAAGCCGGCGGTGGAAACCGTGGAGAGCGATGCCGGCGGCCGCGTGCGGCTGAAGCTGGCGCAGGCCGGCACCTTCCTCGCTCTGGCACGCCACCGCAGCCCCGCGCCGGCCGGCGCGTTGGCGCCGGAGTACAGCAACAGCTACACGCTCGCCTTCCACGTGCTGACGCCGTGAGGCGCGGTTTTTCCCTGGAGACATCCATGTACAAGTTCCTTTCCGCGGCGCCGCTGCTGCTGGTCATTCCGTTCGTTTCCCACGCCCAGGCGCAGCGCCCGGCGGCATCCACGCCGGCGCCGGCGCCGACCGTCGCCGCTTTCCTTGAACAGTTCGACGACGCCGGTACCGGCAGCGTCGCGTGGGACCGGTTCGTCGCGTTCCGCCAGCAGCGCTATGCGCAGACCGACGAGAACGGCGACGGCGTGGTGAACGAGGACGAGTACGTCAACGAATACCTGGCGCGCCTGGATGCACGGCTTGAGAAGGCGCGCGCCGGGCACGTTGCGCAGACCCGCACCCGCTTCGACGCGCTCGATGCCGACAAGGACGGCCAGGTGAGCCGGGCCGAGTTCGATGCGGTCGGCGAACGTACCTGGACCGGCTACCAGAAGCTGCTGGCCGAGGGCGAACCCAGGCGCGCGACGCCGCCGCGCTCCAGCGATCCGCTGCGCATGCCCACCTCGCACAGCCTGGCCGGGATGCTGGAAATCTACGACCGCGATGGCGATGGCCGTATCGACCGTGCCGAGTTCGAGCAGGTGCGCAAGGAGATGTTCGCCGCGGCTGATCGCGCCAGTAAGGGTCGCTTGGACTTCGCAGACTACTTGGGCGAGTTCGAGGACCGCCTGGACCGCCGCGCCGCCAGCGTGCGCGAGGCCGCCGCGCAACAGGCGCGCGTGCGCTTCAAGGCGCTGGACACCGACCGCGACGGACGCATGACCTTCGCCGAGTACCAGGTCTCCGGCAAGCGCCTGTTCGACCGCGCCGACAGCAACGGCGACGGTGTGGTCGATGCGCGCGATCCCGAACCGGCGCCCGCCGCGCCCGCACGCTGATCGCAGCCCACTGCCATGTCCCCCTCCTTTCGCTGGCTGTCCGCGCTTGTCCTTGCACTCGCCTGTGGCGACGTACTGGCCGCGCCGACGCTGCAGCACTACCAGCACGAGCAGGTGCTGGGCACGTCGCTGCGCATGAGTGTTGCTGGCGCCAGCCCGGCCGAGGCCGAGGCGGCGCATGCGGCGGCGCTGGCCGAGATCGGGCGCCTGGAGGCCATGTTCAGTACGTGGCGCGAGGACAGCGAACTGTCGCGGCTGAACCGCGCCGGCGCACCTGTGCCGGTATCGCCCGAACTGCGCCGCCTGCTGGGCATGTGCGAGCACTGGCGCGAGGCCAGCGAAGGCGCTTTCAGCTGCAGGCTCGGCGGTCCGTTGCAGGCGTGGCGCGAAGCGGCCGCGAGCGGCGTCCTGCCGGACCGCGTGCAGCTGCGCCGGCAGGCGCGCGCGCTGGCGCAGCTGCAACCGGAGTTGACCGCGGCGGTGCTGGCACCGCCCTCCGGCCTGCAGTGGCAGGTGGACGGCGTGGCCAAGGGCCATATCCTCGACCTCGCGCTGCAGCGCGCGCGCGAAGCCGCGCCGCAGGCAACAGGGATCGCGCTGGATATCGGCGGCGATGCCGTCTACTGGGGCGAGCCGGCGCCGGGGGAAGGCTGGCGTGTCGGCATCGCCGATCCGCTGGCGACGGCCGACAACGCGCCGTCGCGCGCGATGTTGCAGCTGCGTTCGCAGGCGATCGCCTCCAGCGGCCATCGCAGCCGCGGCTTCAAGCTGGGGCGGCGCCAGTTCAGCCATCTGCTCGACCCGATGGAGGGGTGGCCCGTGGCTTATCCGCCGTCGGCCACCGTGGTGGCGCCGGACGCGGCCACCGCCGACGCGCTGGCCACGGCCTTGAGCGTGATGCCGATCCGCGATGGCCTGGCGTGGGTGGAGCGGCTTCCCGGCGTGGAAGCGCTGGTGGTCAGCGACCGTGGCGTGAGCTTCGCCAGCAGCGGCTGGCATCGCCTGCTGGCCGCAGAAGCCGGCGCGGCAGCACCGCCGGCATGGCCGCGGCCGCTGGTCATCGATTACGAGATTCCCCTCCAGGACGCCGCGCGCTATCGCGCGCCGTACCTGGCGCTGTGGATCGCGCGGCCCGACGGCAGCCCGGTGCGGCAACTGCTGGTGCTGGGCGACCGCTCGCGTTACCTGCAGGAACTGCCGCAATGGTGGCGCCTGTACGGGCGCGACGACGAGGCCGCCGTGCACGGCATCGCCCGGCCGACGCGCCTGCCCGGCCGCTACTCGGTGGCCTGGGACGGGCTCGACGACCAGGGCCGGCCGTGCCCGCCCGGCGAGTACCGCATCGAACTGGAAGCGGCGCGCGAACACGGCGGGCGCCAGCGCCTCGGTCTCGGCGTGCACGCGCCCGACGGGCAGGCGCGGCACCAGCCGCGCGCCGGCGACGAGATCGGCGCGCTGCACGCGCATCGCGGCGACGTCGCGCCCTAGCGCCGGTTACCTACGCAAACGCCCCCCAGCACCGCGCCGGCGACCCCGGCCTCCGCAGCCAGGAACGGCATGCCGCCCACGCGGCAAACCCTTCGACCTTTCCTCCTGTGGAGCTTGACCCATGAAACCCGTTTCTTCCCTGCTGACCCTGGCGATCCTGTCCAGCCTTTCTCAGCTGGCCCACGCCGACGCCGCGCCGGACGCGCGCACCCTGGACACGGTGAAAGTGGAGGCCGCGCGCGAGAAGAATGCGCGCTCGGCCACCCAGAACGTGCGCGTGGTGACGCGCGCCGAACTGGACGACGAGATGGCCGAGAGCATGGAAGATCTCGTGCGCTACATCCCCGGCGTGAGCATCGCCGACATGGGCCGTTTCGGCGACAACGGTTTCAACATCCGCGGCATGGAAGGCGACCGCGTGTCGATGACCATCGACGGCCTGGGCATGGCCGAAGGGCTGGAGACGGCGCGCAGCTACGAATTCTTCCGTGCCGGGCGCGGCGGCGTGGACATCGATACGCTCAAGCAGGTGGAGGTGATCAAGGGCGCCGACGCCATCGCCGCCGGCAGTGGTTCGCTCGGCGGCGGCGTGGTGTTCACCACCAAGGACCCGTCCGATTACCTCAAGGCCAGCGGCAACGACAGCTTCGGCAGCCTCAAGCTCGGCTATACCGGCTACAACGACGAGAAACTCGGCTCGTTCACCGCCGCCAACCGGACCGGCATCGTCGAGTCCATGCTGGTCTATACCAAGCGCAAGGCGCATGAATCCGAAGGCTGGTACGACTCCACCGCGGTCGCCACCGGCAGTGCGCGGCGGTTGCCGGACCCGATCGACCACGACAGCGACAACGTGCTGGCCAAGGTCGATTTCGTGCTGAGTCCAGAGCACCGCCTGGGCGTGGTGTACGAACGTAACCGCGTCGACAACCTCGTGGACAACCTCAGCCGCGTCAGCGCGCCCGGCTACCTGGAGCGCTGGGGCGAGGACAGCAACAGCCGCGACCGCTACGGCCTGCGTTATGTCTGGAGTGCGGGCAATGCGGCGTTCGACACGCTGGAAGCGCAGGCCGACCGGCAGAAGACCGACAGCCGCGGCATCACCCGCGTGATCACCGGCAGCGGCAGTTCCGCCAATCCCGCCACCACCCCGCGCACCACGCCGTGCACGCTGGCCGCTACCTGCGTGCGCGCCGAGGACCGCGTCACCGACCAGGTGCTGGACCGCATCGCGCTGGACCTGGACAAGCGCGCCGGGGCGCATGCGCTGGCCTACGGCGCGTCGTGGCAGAACCGCGAGATCGACTACCGCGCCATCGACTACCGCTGGAACAACGCCGGCGTGCTGGACACCGCCACCGTCGATCCCGGCCAGGTGCCGCGCACCGACGCCGCTTCGTGGAACCTCTACCTGCGCGACCGCATCGACCTGCTCGACGAGCGCCTGCAGCTCAACCTCGGCGCGCGCTACGACCGCCACGACTACACGCCGCACCCGGGGCCGACCTTCATCGACCGGACCGGTACGGTGCGTCCGGTGCGTTTCGCCTCGCCGACCTGGCAGGCCGGGCTGAGCTATCGGTTGGTGCCGGGCCACACGCTGTGGTTCCAGGCAGGGCGCGGCTTCCGCGCGCCGACCACCGGCGAGATGTATGCGCCGACCAGCACCACCGACATCACCGAGGTCGCCACCGGCAGGTTGGTCACCGTTCCCACCAGCGCGGCCAATCCGGACCTTCGCTCGGAGAAGAGCCTGAACCTGGAATTGGGTTGGCGCTGGGAAGGCCTGCGTTCGCGCGTGGGCATCTCGGCCTTCCGCGACCGCTACGACGATTTCATCGAAAGCGTGCGCGTGCTGCGCGATCCGTCCATCGAGTACCGCACCTGCACCGGCACCCGCTGCAGCACCGCGCTCGGCTACAGCTTCACCAGCCAGGCCAATGTCGGCGAAGTCACGGTGAAGGGCGTGGAAGCCGAAGGTCTGTGGCAACTGGGCGATGCATGGCTGCTGCGTGCGGTGTATTCGCACAACCAGGGCGAGCTGCGGGACGGCAGGCCGCTGGACAGCATCAATCCGGATCGCGGCGTGCTCGGCCTGAGCTGGCAGGGCATGGACCAGCGCCTGCGCCTGACCGGCGTGCTGACCCACGCGCTGGCCAAGAAGCGCCAGGACGTGGCCGTGGCCAGCGACGTGTTCGGCCAGGTTGCCGAACCGTTCCTCAGCAACGCCTACAGCGTGTTCGACCTGTTCGGCAGCCTGCGCGTCAACGACCACCTGAAGATCAGCGCCGGCGTCTACAACCTGTTCGACGAGCGCTATTACCAGTGGGCGCGCATCCGCAACGTCACCCGCGGCGATTTCTACCTGTACGGCTACGCCACCGAGGACGGCATCGGCCGCTACAGCGAACCGGGCCGCAACTACCGCGTCAACCTGACCTGGACGTTCTGAGGCCGCGGTCAAACGCCCCTCTCCCCTCGGGAGAGGGGGTGGGGCGAGGGAAGGGCGAAACCCGTGGTGCAGGATCGCAGCCTTTCTTCCGCCTCGCTCCACAACCGCTAGACCGCAAGGAACCGGCCCATCCGTATCGCACCGCCCGGTGCATGAATCCGCTGGCCGACGGACAGTCGCGATCCTCCGTCGCCTAGAACGAAAACGGCCGCATCCGCGGCCGTTTTCGTTCATGCATCAGGCGTCGATTCAGACCGCGCTGTTCGGCTGCGCCGCCTTGCCGCGGCCACGGCCGCCGCCGCGACGGCGACGTGCCGCGCCGGCCGGCTGGCCTTCGCGGCGCTGGCCGTTGCCTTCGCCACGCGGTGCGCCCGACGGCGCGCCCGCGCCGCCACGGCGCTGGCCCGGGTTGGTGTCGCGGTGACCGCCGGGGCGGCCGCCGTTGCCGCGGCGCGGCGGGCGCTCGCCACCCGGCTGCTCGGCCTTGCCCGGGGCGCTGTTGCCCCAGCGGATCGGCGTCTGCGGCTCGAAGCCGGCCACGTCGCGGATGTCCATGTCGCGGTCGAGCAGGCGCACGATCTGGCGCAGGTACTTGGCGTCTTCCTGCGCCACCAGCGAAACCGCCTGGCCGCTGGCGCCGTTGCGGCCGGTACGGCCGATGCGGTGCACGTAGTCCTCGGCCACCATCGGCAGGTCGTAGTTGATGACCTTGGGCAGTTCGTTGATGTCGATGCCGCGCGCGGCGATGTCGGTGGCCACCAGCACGGTCACGCGGCCGGCCTTGAAGTCGCCCAGCGCGCGCAGGCGCTGGCCCTGGCTCTTGTTGCCGTGGATCGCCGCGGTCTTGATGCCGGACTTGTCCAGGAACGTGGCCAGCTTGTCGCTGCCGTGCTTGGTCTTGGCGAACACCAGCGTCTGCTCGCGCGAATCCTGCGCCAGCAGGTGCAGCAGCAGCTCGCGCTTGCGCCCGGTATCGACCGGATGCACGCGGTGGGCGATGGTCTCGGCCACGGTGTTGCGCGGGGTCACCATCACCTCGCGCGGGTTGCGCATGAATTCCAGCGCCAGCTGCTTGATCGGGTCGGCGAAGGTGGCCGAGAACAGCAGGGTCTGGCGGTTCTGCTTGGGCAGCTTGGCCAGGATGCGCTTGATCGAGGGCAGGAAGCCCATGTCGAGCATGCGGTCGGCCTCGTCCAGGATCAGCACCTCGATGCCGGACAGGTCGACGCTGCGGCGCTCCAGGTGGTCGATCAGGCGGCCCGGGCAGGCCACCAGCAGGTCCACGCCACGGCGCAGCACGTCCAGCTGGTTGCCCATGCCGACGCCGCCGTAGATGCAGGTGCTGGGGATGCGCAGGTACTTGCTGTAGCCGCGCAGGCTGTCATGCACCTGGGTGGCCAGTTCGCGGGTGGGGGTGAGGATCAGCGCGCGCGGCCGGCGCGGGCCGCTGCGCACTTCCTGCGCCGCGGTGGCCAGGTGTTGCAGCAGCGGCAGGCCGAACGCGGCGGTCTTGCCGGTACCGGTCTGCGCGCCGGCCAGCAGGTCGTGGCCTTCCAGGACCAGCGGGATGGCCTGCTGCTGGATCGGGGTGGGGGTTTCGTAGCCCTGCTCGGCGAGCGCGCGCAGCAGGAAGGGCGCAAGGCCCAGATTTTCAAACGACATGGGAACTCCAGAAAGAAACGCGCCGGCCCGGATGGGCAAGCGGTGCTGGTCGATTCGACCGGCTGACTCGGAGCGTTCCCGTAAACCGCGCTGCGAGAATGTGGGCGCGACCAGCGCGGAGCGCTGGCCGGAATGCGTGACGAAAGGCGTCGGAGTAGGGGCGGGCGGGCGGACGCGGCGGGCCGGTGGTCCTGCACCGCCGGCGGTCCCTCAAGGGAAACGGACGGCCGCTGGCAGACCGCGATAGTCTAAGGGATGTTCGGGAGCGGTACAAAAACCCCCGTTCAGGTATGGTCGGGGCATGGCACTCCCGGTGTGTCCCGGCAGGGGGCCGTTGCCAACCGCTTCTGCGCCACACGCCGGCCGGGTTGGCGCCTGTTGTCGTATTGCACGCACGCCTGTCGGCCCGGCCTTCCTCCTGCGGCGCTGGTCGCGGCGGGACTATTCGTTACAATCGAAACTTATTTTCCGACCCTGAACTGGACGCTCCGATGAAGCTTGGTTCCCTGAAGGAAGGTGGCCGCGACGGCACCCTGATCGTGGTTTCGCGCGACCTGACCCGCGCCGTGCGTGCCACCGGCATCGCCGCCACCCTGCAGCAGGCGCTGGAGGACTGGTCCAACGTCGCGCCGCGGTTGAACGCGCTGTCCGAGTCGCTCAACCACGGCGACGCCGACGGCGTGTTCGACCTGGACATGCAGGCGCTGGCCGCGCCGCTGCCGCGCGCCTACGAATTCGTCGACGGCAGCGCCTACCTGCCGCACGTGGCGCGCGTGCGCAAGGCGCGCGGCGCCGAGGTGCCGGAGACCTTCTACACCGATCCGCTGATGTACCAGGCCACCAGCGCCGGCTTCTATGGCCCGCGCGATGCGGTCAAGGTGGTCAGCGAGGACTACGGCATCGACCTGGAAGCGGAGATCGTGGTCGTCACCGACGACGTGCCGATGGCGGCGACGCCCGAGCAGGCCGCCGGCCACATCCAGCTGGTCGGCCTGGTCAACGACGTCAGCCTGCGCAACCTGATCCCGGCCGAACTGGCCAAGGGCTTCGGCTTCCTGCAGTCCAAGCCGCGCTCGGCGCTGAGCCCGGTGTTCGTCACCCCCGACGAGCTGGGCGAGGCCTGGCAGGGCAGCAAGGTGCACCTGCCGCTGGTGACCCACATCAACGGCGAGTGGTTCGGCGCGCCGGAAGCCGGCGTGGACATGCAGTTCGACTTCGCCCAGCTGGTGGCGCACGCGGCCAAGACCCGTCCGCTGTCGGCCGGCGCCATCGTCGGCTCGGGCACCATCGCCAACGAGGACACCACGCTGGGCGCTTCGTGCTTCGCCGAGCGCCGCACCGTGGAAACGCTGCGCGACGGCAAGCCGTCCACGCCGTTCATGAGCTTCGGCGACGTGGTGCGGATCGAGATGTTCGACCGCGCGGGCAACAGCATCTTCGGCGCCATCGAACAGCGCATCGAGCAGGCCGCGCGGCCCTGAGGGCAGCACGCGCATCCGCCGGTCCGCGGGCATGCGCGCGCGGGCCGGCGCGCAGGCATTCCCGGCCGGCGGCGCGATGGACCGACCGGCGGTGCGGGCCTTCCCGTCGTCGGCAGGTATGGTGGGCCGCAGGCAACAGGAAACGCACATGCACCCGGCATTGACGCTCTACAGCTACTGGCGCTCCAGCGCCGCCTACCGCGTACGCATCGGCCTGAACCTGAAGGGGCTGGACTACGCCATCGCGCCGGTGCACCTGGTGCGCGACGGTGGCCAGCAGCATGCGCCGGCATATGCCGCGCTCAACCCGCAGGAGCTGGTGCCGACGCTGCGCGATGGCGAGCGCGTGCTGACCCAGTCGCTGGCGATCCTCGAATACCTGGAAGAAACCCATCCGCAGCCGGCCCTGCTGCCGGCCGGGGCCGCCGACCGCGCGCGGGTGCGCGCGCTGGCGCAGCTGGTGGCCTGCGACATCCACCCGCTCAACAACCTGCGCGTGCTACAGTTCTTCGACCAGGAATGGAACGTGCCGCAGGCCGAGCGCGACGAATGGATCCTGCACTGGATGCGCACCGGCTTTTCCGCGATGGAGACGGCGCTGGCGGATTCGGCGCAGACCGGCCGCTTCTGCCACGGCGCCGCGCCGGGGCTGGCCGACTGCTGCCTGGTGCCGCAGCTGTACAACGCGCGCCGCTTCCACCTGGACCTGGGCGCCTTCCCGACCCTGCAGCGGATCGAAGCCGCCTGCCTGGCGCTGCCGGCGTTCGATGCCGCGCGGCCGGAGAACCAGCCGGATGCGGCTTGAGGGCAGGGAGCGGGGAAACGGGAAGCGGGAATGACGGTTTAGCGGTGCGCGGGTTTTCCCTGGGCCGGAGGTTTCCCGGGTGAAGCGTAAAGCAGGGTCTGCGTCGCCTGCACCTGCCAGCTGCCAGCATCAACCTTCATTCCCTGCTCCCGCTTCCCCGTTCCCGGCTTTCAGAACCCGTGCGTGATCGCCGCCGGTGCCGCCGGCGCGGAGAAGTCCGCGTAGGGGTCGTGCTCGCCGCTGGCGCCCTCGGACAGGCGGAACTTGAGCGCCAGGCCGTCGCGCGAATCGGCCGCGCGCAGCGCCTCTTCCTGTTCGATCAGCCCGTCCTTGGCCAGCCGGAACAGGCACTGGTCGAAGCTGTGCATGCCTTCCTCCAGCGACTGCTCCATCGCCTGCTTGATCTCGTGCACCTGCCCGCGGCGCAGCAGGTCGCGGATCATCGGCGTGTTGATCAGGACTTCGGTGGCCGGGCGGCGGCGGCCGTCGGTGCCCTTGACCAGGCGCTGGCTGATCACCGCGCGCAGGTTCAGCGACAGGTTCATCAGCACGTTGCGGTGCGCGCTCTCGGGGAAGAAGTTGAGGATGCGCTCGATGGTCTGGTCGGCGTTGTTGGAGTGCAGCGTGGCCAGGCACAGGTGGCCGGTCTCGGCGAAGGCGATGGCCGCCTCCATGGTCTCGGCGTCGAGGATCTCGCCGATCAGGATCACGTCCGGCGCCTCGCGCATCGCGTTCTTCAGCGCGTTGTGGAAGGCGTGCGTATCCAGGCCGACCTCGCGCTGGTTGACGATGGACTGCTTGTGCCGGTGCAGGAACTCGATCGGGTCCTCGATGGTGAGGATGTGCCCGGTGGTGGTGGCGTTGCGGTGGTCGATCATCGACGCCAGCGAGGTGGACTTGCCCGAGCCGGTGGAGCCGACCACCAGCACCAGCCCGCGCGGGGTCATGATCACGTCCTTGAGCACGTCCGGCAGTTTCAGCTCCTCGATCGAGGGGATCCGGTTCTTGATCGCGCGGATCACCATGCCCACCTCGCCGCGCTGCTTGAACACGTTCACGCGGAAACGGCCCACGTCGGCCAGGGCGATGGCCATGTTCAGCTCCAGGTCGCGCTCGAACTGCGGCACCTGGCCCTCGTCCATCAGCGAGTAGGCGATCTTCTTGACCATGCCCGGCGGCAGGCCGGTATTGCCCAGGGGATAGAGCTTGCCCTCGATCTTGATATGGACAGGCGCTCCCGTGGTCAGGAACATGTCCGAAGCGTTCTTTTCGGTCATCAGCTTCAGGAAATAGCCGATATCCATGGATGCGATTCCCCGGGCAATGGCCGCCCGCCGTTGCAAGCACGCGGCGGCCTTGACGACAATGGCCGTGCTCAACCTTCCGCGACGGCTCCCCTAATGAAACCTAGCTTCGCACACTTACGACGTCTCCTGTATGTGACCGCGTGCGCATCTGCGCTCTGCGCCAGCGCGATGGCGCAGGATCCGGCCGCGGCCGACCTGCTCGCCGCGCAACAGGCGGTGGAACGCGCCGACCGCGCCGATGCCGACCAGTACGCACCGGACACCATGGCCCTGGCACGGCAGCAACTGGAACAGGCCCAGCGCGCCGCCGGCGACCGCCGCGAGCGCAAGCAGGCGCCCTTGCTGGCGCAGCGCGCGGCGGTCGACGCCGACCTGGCCCGCGCGCAGAGCGAGGAGGCGGTGGCGCAGGCCACGCTCGCCCAGCGCAAGGCCGAGGTGGAACGACTGCAACGCCAACTGGCGACCGGGGAGGCGCACTGATGGGTATCCGTACTCTGCTCGTGGCCGGCCTGCTGGCCGTGCCGATGCTGGCCGTGGCCGCCACCGAAGACCCGGCGGTGGCGATGTTGAACCAGCGCCTGATCGCGCTGCAGGCCGACATGCGCACCGCCGACCTGGCGGCGCTCGAACGGCTGCAGGCGCAGCAGGCGATCGCCGTGCTGGCCAAGGCCAAGCGCAAGGAGCTGGACCAGGCGCGCTACCTGGCCGAGCGCCGGGTGACGATCGCCGAGACCAGCGCCCGCGCCGAGGCGGCGCGGCGCGAAGTCGACCAGCTGGAACGCACCCGCGGCGAACTGCTGGTCGAGGCGAGCCGCCGCGAGGCCGCCCGCGCGCGCCAGGAGGCCGAGCGCCTGCGCGTGCAGGCGCAGATCCAGGCCGAGGAGGCCGAACGCCTGCGCCAGGCGGCCGAGGCCGAGATCCTGGCCCGGCAGGATGCCGAGGCCGCGCTGACCAGCGTGGCCGGCAAGCAGGCCGCCCGGGTGAGCTCCGCCCAGCAGAATGCGGCCAAGCTGGCGCGCGAGGAGGCCGAGCTGGTGTCGGGCCAGAAACTGCCTGCGTCGAAGTTCGAGGCGCGCGGGGAGGTGTTCACGCTTGCCGGGGATGCCTTCGCCGCGGGTCAGACAACGCCGTCCAGCGCTGCGCGCGACCAGCTCAAGGCCCTGTCGGAATACCTGAACATCGGCAGGAAGGGCCGGGTGATCGTCGAGGGCTACGACAGCGCCAACGGTGTCGGCCAGCGCCGCGCCCAGGCGCTGAAGGACGCGCTGGTGGCGGGCGGCGTCGCCGCCAACCGGATCCAGGTCGCCGGCAAGAAGGCCGCCGCCACGCGCGCGCGTTCGGCCGAGGTGATCGTCGCACCCTGATCCGCGGCAGTGCCACGACGCCCATGGAGTGGGCCATCGGCCCCCTCCGGCACTACCCGTTGTGTTTCCCCGGCCGGTGCCCTGCGATGCCGCATGCGGCTGCCTGGAAGGCGGAACGTGCGGCGGTTCCTGAACCTTTTCAGTCTCCTCAAATGCCCTTGCCGGAACCTTTTTTCAGGCGTAGGGTCAATCGTCCGGGCGACATTTTCGTCGTCCGGACAGCGGAGGACCGGGCCAGTGCAACCGTGGCGCGAACCAGCACCAGACAGCTTCCGGGCAATGGACCGGAAGAAGGCTAGGGTTCGGCCGTGCCCCGCCCGGATCTCCATCCCAGAACGCCCCGTGCCGCAAGGCCGGGGCGTTCGTGTTTCCGCACGTAGGAGGTAGTC
The DNA here is from genome assembly GCF_009496535.1 of Stenotrophomonas sp. MYb238. Taxonomy (GTDB): domain Bacteria; phylum Pseudomonadota; class Gammaproteobacteria; order Xanthomonadales; family Xanthomonadaceae; genus Stenotrophomonas. The sequence goes on along the minus strand of NZ_WIDL01000035.1, from coordinate 3,713 downwards.
ATGTTCGAAGGGCAGCCGCAGAACGAGATCGACGCGTTGATCAAGGCCAACCCGGAGTTCAAGCAGCTCTATCAGCATCACCAGAAGCTGAACAAGAAGTGCATGGATGCCGAACTGGGCGTACTCCCCATCGACGATCTGACCCTGGGGCAGATGAAACGCGAAAAGCTGCTGGCCAAACAGAAGCTTCTGCGGATCTATGAAGACCGGCTCAACTGAACCTTCCCCACGCTGAGTCTTTCCGTCGCGGGCAATGGCGGCCTCCTCGTCGGCCGTCATTGCCCGCGTCACTTGGGCAACGGCGGCCGGCAATGGCGCAGGAACCCACCGCCGCCTGACTTTCGGCCATATCCATCGGATAATCGGACTCCGGCCGCCGCGCGGCGCGATCCCAAGCACATCGATGGCAATCCATTCCTCCGTACTCGAACTCATCGGGCGCACGCCGATCGTCAAGGCCCAGCGCCTGGATACCGGCGTCTGCGAGCTGTACCTCAAGCTCGAGAGCGCCAACCCGGGCGGGTCCATCAAGGACCGCATCGGCCTGTCGATGATCGAGGCGGCGGAAAAGCGCGGCGAGCTCAAGGCCGGCGCGACGCTGGTGGAAGGCACCGCCGGCAACACCGGCCTGGGCCTGGCGCTGGTCGCCCAGCAGAAGGGCTACAAGCTGATCCTGGTGGTCCCGGACAAGATGAGCCGAGAGAAGATCTTCAACCTCAAGGCGATGGGTGCCGAGGTGGTGCTCACCCGCTCGGACGTGGCCAAGGGCCATCCCGAGTACTACCAGGACCTGGCCGCCAAGATCGCCGCCGACACCCCGGGGGCCTACTTCATCAACCAGTTCGGCAACCCGGACAACCCGGCCGCGCACGAATTGGGCACCGGCCCCGAGATCCTCGAACAGATGGGCGGCGAACTGGACGCCATCGTCTTCGGCTGCGGCAGTTCCGGCACCATGACCGGCCTGTCGCGCGCCTTCGCCAGGCTCTCGCCGAAGACCGAGCTGGTGCTGGCCGACCCGGTCGGTTCGATCCTGGCCGAGTACATCAACGACGGCACGCTCAACGAGAAGTCCGGCACCTGGCTGGTGGAAGGCATCGGCGAGGACTTCCTGCCGTCGATCTCCGATTTCAGCCGGGTGAAGAAGGCCTACGCCGTCAGCGACGCGGAGAGCTTCCACACCGCGCGCGAACTGCTGGCCAAGGAAGGCATCCTCGGCGGCTCTTCCACCGGCACGCTGCTGGCCGCCGCGCTGAAGTACTGCCGCGAACAGACCGAGCCGAAGAAAGTGCTGGTGCTGGTGCCCGATACCGGCAACAAGTACCTGTCGAAGATGTACAACGACTACTGGATGCTGGACAACGGCTTCCTCGAGCGGCCGCAGTACGGCGACCTGCGCGACCTGATCCTGCGCCCGTACAGCCAGCGCGACACCGTGGTGGTCGGCCCGAACGACCTGCTGACCACCGCCTACCAGCGCATGAAGCTGTACGACGTGTCGCAGCTGCCTGTGATGGACGACAGCCGCCTGGTCGGCATCATCGACGAGAGCGACGTGCTGCTGCATGTCTACGGCGACGAGGCGCGCTTCCGCGACCCGGTGGCCATCGCCATGGTGAGCAAGCTCGACCGCCTGGACGTCAAGTCGCCGATCGAGGCGCTGCTGCCGGTGTTCGACCGCGGCCAGGTCGCCATCGTCATGGACGGCGCCGATTTCCTCGGCCTGATCACCCGCATCGACCTGCTGAACTACCTGCGGCGGCGGGTGCAGTGAACGCTGCCAGCCGGAACGGCCGGTTCAGGTCGGAGCGGTAGAATTTCATTCCTTTGAGCCGGAAAGCACCATGACGGATCAGCATCCACGCGGCCAGGAAGGCGAGCGCAGCTTGTCGCTCGCCACGCTGGCCATCCACGGCGGCCAGTCGCCCGACCCGAGCACCGGCGCGGTGATGCCGCCGATCTACGCGACCTCGACCTATGCGCAGTCCAGCCCGGGCGTGCACCAGGGCTTCGAGTATTCGCGCACCCATAATCCGACCCGGTTCGCCTACGAGCGCTGCGTGGCCGCGCTGGAAGGCGGCAGCCGCGGCTATGCGTTCGCCTCGGGCATGGCCGCGACCTCGACCGTGATCGAGCTGCTCGATGCCGGCAGCCACGTGGTGGCGATGGACGACATCTACGGCGGCAGCTTCCGCCTGTTCGAGCGCGTGCGCCGCCGTACCGCCGGGCTGGATTTCAGCTTCGCCGACCTGACCGATCCGGCCGCGTTCGAGGCGGCGATCACGCCGCAGACGAAGATGGTGTGGATCGAAACGCCCACCAACCCGATGCTGAAGATCGTGGACATCGCCGCGGTCGCGGCCATCGCCCGGCGCCATGGCCTGATCGTGGTGGTGGACAACACCTTCGCCTCGCCGATGCTGCAGCGTCCGCTGCAGCTGGGCGCGGACATCGTCGTGCACTCGGCCACCAAGTACCTCAACGGCCATTCGGACATGGTCGGCGGCATGGCCGTCGTCGGCGACAACGCCGAGCTGGGCGAACAGATGGCCTTCCTGCAGAACTCGGTGGGCGGCGTGCAGGGGCCGTTCGACAGCTTCCTGGCACTGCGCGGGCTGAAGACGCTGCCGCTGCGCATGAAGGCCCACTGCGCCAACGCGCTGGAGCTGGCGCAGTGGCTGCAGTCCCATCCCGCCATCGAGAAGGTGATCTATCCGGGGCTGGATTCGCACCCGCAGCATGCGCTCGCATCCCGGCAGATGAGCGGCTACGGCGGCATCGTCTCCATCGTGCTCAAGGGCGGGTTCGAAGCCGCCAGGCGCTTCTGCGAACGCACCGAGCTGTTCACCCTGGCCGAGTCTCTGGGCGGCGTGGAAAGCCTGGTCAACCATCCTGCGGTGATGACCCATGCCTCGATTCCGCCGGTCCGCCGCGAACAGCTCGGCATCAGCGATGCGCTGGTGCGCTTGAGCGTGGGCGTGGAGGAGGTTGGGGATCTGCGTCGGGATCTGGAAATGGCTTTGGCGCCCTAACCGGTCGACCAGCTTGAATCGGATAGAAAGAAAGGGCCTTGCGGCCCTTTCTCTTTTATGGGTTCCGACAACTGCAGGCCGTACGTCTCAGTGCTGGACTTCCGACATCGCCTTGCAGTCGATCTTCACGGTCTGCTTGCTGGCCTCGGCCAGAGTTTCCCAATAGAACGGACAAGCCAGCAGATTCTCGGGAGTCGAACTCTTCGAGGAGGTGACGTTGATGGTCACCTGTACTTCACCAAAGGTAAAACCGAGGCGGGACTTGTCGATGACGTCGTCCTGGAACGTCAGCGATCCAGCACCGTCAATGAGCTGCTTGTTCTCGCCCAGCTTGATCGTACCCGAGGCATCGGCAAGCTTCTGCGCCTGTTCGGAGGCGCGGGGATCGCCGGAATAGGCTGCCACGACCATCACTTTCTCGGACTTGGACTTGAGGGCGGCTTCAGCGGCTGGCGTCAGCGTGACCTGCACGTTCACCGGTGCGATGGTGGCGGCCGGCGCCTGCTTTTCTATTTCTTGGCGGGTGTTCGCCTTGGCGGCCTGGGAAGTCGCGGCGTCTGCGGCGGGCTCCGTTTCCTCGCGGCGGGCGCAGCCGCTGACGGCTAGGAAGGCGAGGAAGCTGGTGATGAGGAGGTTCTTGTTCATGGCATGGTGGCCGGTGATCAGTGGGTGGGCGGAAGG
>NZ_WIDL01000034.1 GCF_009496535.1 Stenotrophomonas sp. MYb238 | reverse complement strand
CCCGCTCCGCGCCCCGGCCCTTGCGCCAGCGCGAGGGCGTTCGCGGGGCAGCGAACCGCTGGTTCGCACACCGCCCCTCTCATCCCGAAGGGAGAGGGGCTGCAAATCACGGCAACACCTCGAACTCGCCCTGCTGGCGGATGTCCTCCGAACCGCCGCCCAGCATCACCCGGAAGGTACCGGGCTCGACCACGCGCCGCATCTGCCGGTCCAGCAACGCCAGGTCGGCCGGCTTCAGGGTGAAGGCGAGCGTGCGCGTCTGCCCGGGTTGCAGGTGCACGCGCGCGAAGCCGCGCAGGTTCTTCTCGTAGGTGGTCACCGAGCTGACCAGGTCGCGGGTATAGAGCTGCACCACCTCGTCGCCGGCGCGCGTGCCGCTGTTGCGCACGTCGATGCGCACGGTGACGTCGCCGCCCGCCGGCACCCGCTTCGGTTCGATGCGCAGGTTGTCGTAGGCGAACGTGGTGTAGCTCAGGCCATGGCCGAAGTAGTACAGCGCACCATTGACGCGCGACTTCTCCAGCTCCGACTGCGCGTTGGGCTTGGTCGGGAAGTTGTACGGCAGCTGCCCGGCGCTGCGCGGGAAGGTGACGGTGAGCTTGCCGCCGGGGTTGTAGTCGCCGAACAGGGCATCGGCAATCGCGGTGCCGCCGTGGTCGCCGGGGAACCAGGCTTCGAGGATTGCCGGTACGTGGGTGTCGGCCCAGTTGATGCTGATCGGCCGGCCGGTGATCAGCACCAGCACCACCGGGGTGCCGGTGGCCTGCACCGCCTGCAGCAATTCAAGTTGCCGGCCCGGCAGGTCGAGGCTGGTGCGGCTCAGGCTCTCGCCGACGGTGCGGTCGCCGTCGCCCAGCACCACGACCGCCACGTCGGCGCCGGTCGCGGCGCGCACCGCCTCGTCGATGCCGGCGCGCTCGGCGGCGCTGAGCGGTTCGGGCAGCACTTCGATCGCCGGCCAGTTGTCGCCGGCCACGTCCACGCCCTTGGCGTAACGCACGTTCGCGCTGCCGCCCAGCTTGGCGCGCACGCCTTCCAGCACGGTGACAACGTGGCCGCCGCTGGGGCCGTAGTGGCGGTGCGAATAGCGGCCGTCGTCGGCGTTGGGGCCGATCACCGCCACCGTCTTCAGGTCCCTGCGCAGCGGCAGCGCGTCGCCGGCGTTCTTCAGCAGCACCAGGCTCTCGCGCGCGGCCTGCAAGGCCACCTCCCGGTGTGCGGCCGAGTTCACCAACTTCGCGCTGGCCTCGGCGTCGGCGACGTAAGGGTGGTCGAACAGGCCGAGCTGGAACTTCACCCGCAGCACGTCGCGCACGCGGTCATCGACCGTGGCCATCGCCAGCGAGCCGTCGTCCAGCGCCGCGCGCAGCGGCAGCACGTAGTCCTGCGGCGGGGTGAAGTTGGTGCGCACGTTCAGGCCGGCCTGCACCGCCTGCCGCACCGCGTCCTTGGCGTCTGCGGCCACGGCGTGCTTGGTATGCAGGTATTCCACCGCCTCGCTGTCGGAGACGACGTAGCCGCGGAAACCGAACTCGCCGCGCAGGCGCTCGGTGAGCCAGTAGTGGCTGCCGGTCACCGGCACGCCGTCGTAGTCGTTGTAGGAACTCATCACGCCGAGCAGCCCGGCCTCGCGGATCGCGGCGGCGAATGGGGCGACATGGATGTCCTCGACCTCGCGCGGGGCCACCTGCGGGTCGGTGCGCGCCATGAATTCGCGCGCGCCCTTGTTGGCGCTGTAGACGACGAAGTGCTTGGCGGTGGAAGCGACGGCGTGGTCCTGCTGCATGCCCTTCACCATTTCCACGCCCAGCCGCGAGACCAGGTACGGGTCTTCGCCATAGACCTCCTCCATGCGCCCCCAGCGCTGGTCGCGGGCCACGTCGAGGATCGGCGCGTAGACGTTGCTGTAGCCCAGCGCGCGCGCCTCCAGCCCAGTGATGCGGCCGATGCGCCGCACCAGCGCCGGGTTCCAGCTGTGGCCGATGCCGAGCTGGCTGGGGAAGCTGGTGGCGCCGTGCGCCTCGACGCCGCGGATGCCCTCGTTGCTGAAGTCGGCGGGAACGCCGAGCCGGGTCTGCTCGATGAAGAAGCGCTGCACCTGGTTCATCGCCCACACGTGGCGGCGCAGGTCGGTGGCGTAGGGGCTGGCCTTGCCGCCGCCGTAGCCATTGTGCATCTCATCGATGTTGCCGATGCCGTCCTTCCACAGCGCGCTTTTCCAGCGCGCGGTAGGCAGCGGGTCCTCCAGCACGCGGCCGTAACCGTACAGCGTGGCCAGCTGCACGGTCTTCTCGTCGCGGTTCATGCGCGCCAGCAGGTCCTCGACGCGGGCGTCGATGTCGGCGTCCGGATCTTCGTAGAGATCCTTGCGGCCGTTCTTGTCCAGGTCGATCCAGCCGTCGTGGTAGATCGCCGGCAGCGGCACGAACGCCGGTGCCGGCTCGGCCACCGGTGCAGCGGCGTGACCGGCCGCCGTCGCCGCCAGCATGCCGGCCGCCAACAGCGCGCGGCGCATCAGCGCGCTTCCTCGGCGGTCAGCAGCTGCGCGCTATCGATCGCCCACAGCACCGGGCTGGGGCTGCCGGCGAACGTCAGGCACAGGTCGTGGCTGCCGCGGGTTGGCGGCAGCGCCACGTCCAGCTGCTTGACCGCACTGGTCTGCGGCTGCACCTGCGCCTTGGCCAGCAGCGGGCCGTCGCAGCCATCCAGCCGCACTTCCAGCTCACCAACCGCGGCCGGCGGCACCGGCTTGTCCATCGAATCGCCGCCGAACTGGAAGTTGTAGGGCAGGTCCAGCGCCTGCACGCGCAGCACGGCGATGCCGTCCAGCATTGCGGCCGGCCATTTCCAGCACGGCGTGCCGATGTTCACCGGCACCACCGCGCGCTCGCCGTCCAGCGGTTCGTCGTCCTCCAGCCGCAGCACGAAGGTGCTCTTGCCGCACGGCGCCAGCTGCTCGGCCTGGCGGGTGCGCAGCGCCAGCGCGTCGATGCGCAGGCTGCGCGGCCTGGCCAGCGGCTGGCCGTCGAGGAAGGCATTGGCGGTCACCGTGGTCGGCAGCGCCACCTGCAACGGTTGCGCGTACAGCGGCGACTGCGCGCTCGGTTCGCTGCCGTCGGTGGTGTAGCGCAGTTCGCCGAAGCCGCTCTGGTTGGCCAGCGCCACCGTCGCACCCTCACCCTGCGGCTCGGCATGGATGCGCGCGGCGAAGACGCTGTCGGCCGCGCCGATACCGGCATGGGCGAAGCGGCGCATCTGCGGGGCCAGGCGGTGCAGGAAGCCCTGCCAGTCGCGCGCGTCCTTCGGCGACCACGCCACCTCGGCCAGCGCCGACAGCCGCGGGAAGGCCAGGTGTTCCACGCGCGGTTCGGTGCGCACGTGTTCGGTCCACAGGTTGGCCTGGGTGCCGAGCACGTGCCTGGCCTGTCCGGCATCCAGTTCCGGCGGCACCGGCTCGAAGGCGTAGATCTTTTCCAGCGAAATCGGGCTGTCGTGGCCCGGCGGTTCGTCGGCTTCCTCGGACTGCATGCGGTTGATGTAGGTGATGTCGCTGGGGCTGAGCACCACGTCGTGGCCTTCGCGCGCCGCTTCCACCGCCCCCTTCATGCCGCGCCAGGACATCACCGTGGCCTCCGGCGGCAGCCCGCCTTCGAGGATCTCGTCCCAGCCGATCAGGCGGCGGTCGTGGGCGACGAGGAAGGTCTCGATGCGCTTGACGAACCAGCTCTGCAGGGCCATGTCGTCCTTCAGCCCCAGCGCCTCGCGTTTGGCCTGCACCTGCGGCGAGTTGCGCCACTGGTACTTGTCGGCCTCGTCGCCGCCGATGTGGATGAAGGTGCCGGGGAAGATGTCCATCACCTCGGTCAGCACGTTCTCCAGGAAATTGAAGGTCGGGTCGTCCACGCCGTACAGCCAGGTGTGCACGCCCCAGTCCGGCGACACCGGCGGCGCCTTGCCGCTGGCGCCGAATTCGGGATAGGCGGCGATGGCGGCCTGGGCGTGGCCGGGCATCTCGATCTCCGGCACCACGGTGATATGCAGCCTGCGCGCGTATTCGACCACCTCGCGCGCCTGCGCCTGGGTGTAGAAGCCGCCGTAGCGCACCGGCTGCCCACCGGCGCCGACCCCGGCCTTGCCGGCCGGCACCCGCCATGCGCCGACTTCGGTCAGCTTGGGGTACTGCTTTATTTCCAGCCGCCAGCCCTGGTCGTCGGTCAGGTGCCAGTGGAAGGTGTTGAGCTTGTGCCGCGCCATCTGGTCGAGCAGGCGCTTGATCTCCTCCACGCTCTGGAAGTGGCGGGCCGAGTCGAGCATGAAGCCGCGCCAGCGGAAGCGCGGCGCGTCGGCGATGCGCAGCCCCGGCACGGCCACCGGCAGGGCATCGGCCGCGCCCAGCAGCTGCCACAGGCTGACGCCGCCATAGAACAGCCCGGCCGCGTCGCCGGCGGACACGCGGACACCGGCGTCGCCGACCTCCAGCGCATAGCCTTCGGCGTTGCCCGCCTGCGGATCGGTCGCGAAGACGATCGCGCCCGCGCCGGCGGCGGCGCCGAGCACCAGCGTGGCGCCGGTGCTTTCGCGCACCAGTTCGACGAACCGCGCGGCCGCCTCGCGGGCGGCGGCATCGCCGGGTGCGGCGACCACGCGGGTATCGGCGGTCAGCACGAAGCGGCCCTGCGCCGGGTCCACCCGCATCGGCTGCGGGATCAGCGGCGGCGGGCCGCCGGCGGCGAACGCCTCGACCGGCGCCACCGGCGCGGACTCGCCGCCGCCGCTTCCGCCACAGCCGGCCAGCGCCAGCGCGACGGCCAGCCCGGCCATGGCCCGCGTCGCCTTCCGCATCCCCGTCGATCCCCGCGCCATTCCCGTACCCCGTTTGCAACAGACCCGTGGCACGATAGCATTGGTCCAACCGCTGTACCAATCATTCCTGGAGTCCAACCAATGCGCCTGCAAGGCAAACACGCCCTGGTCACCGCCGCCGCGCAGGGCATCGGCCGCGCCACCGCGCTGGCCTTCGTCCGCGAGGGCGCGCGGGTGATCGCCGCCGACATCAACCGGGACGCCCTGCAACGCCTGCGGGAGGAAGCAGGCGAGGCGCTGGTGCCGCTGCACCTGGACGTGACCGACCGCGCCGCCATCGCCGCGCTGGCCGCCCGCCACGCCGGCACCGACGACGCGGTGGACGTGCTGTTCAACTGCGCCGGCTACGTGCACAGCGGCAGCATCCTGGACGCGAGCGAGCAGGAATGGGACCTGGCCTGGCAGCTCAACGTCGGCTCGATGTTCCACCTGGTCCGCGCCCTGCTGCCGGGCATGCTGGCGCGCGGCGGCGGCTCGATCATCAACGTCGCCTCGGTGGCCTCCAGCATCAAGGGCGTGCCCAACCGCTTCATCTACGGCACCACCAAGGCGGCGGTGATCGGCCTGAGCAAGGCGGTCGCCGCCGACTACGTGGGCCAAGGCATCCGCTGCAACGCCATCTGCCCCGGCACCGTGGGCTCGCCGTCGCTGGAGGCACGCATCGCCGAGCAGGCGCGCCAGCAGGGCAGCAGCGTCGAGGCGGTGCAGGCCGCGTTCGTCGGCCGCCAGCCGATGGGCCGGCTCGGCCGCCCCGAGGAAATCGCCGCGCTGGCGGTGCACCTGGCCAGCGACGAATCGGCCTTCACCACCGGCGCCATCCACGTCATCGACGGCGGCTGGATCAACTGACCTCCCCCTCCCCCCAGGAAAGGAACCCACCATGAAACTGCTGCGCTACGGCCCGCACGGCGCGGAAAAGCCGGGACTGCTGGACGCTTCGGGACAGCTGCGCGACCTGTCGGCGGTGGTCGCCGACATCGCCGGCGACACGCTCACCCCCGAAGGCCTGCAGCGCCTGCGTGCGCTGGACCCGGCCACCCTGCCGGCGGTGCCGGGCACGCCGCGCATCGGCCCCTGCGTGGGCCGGGTCGGCAAGTTCGTGTGCATCGGCCTGAACTATTCCGACCACGCCGCCGAGACCGGCGCGCAGGTGCCGGCCGAGCCGGTGGTGTTCAACAAGTGGACCAGCGCCATCTGCGGGCCCGACGACGACGTGCGGATCCCGCGCGGCTCGCGCAAGACCGACTGGGAAGTGGAGCTGGGCGTGGTGATCGGCCGCGGCGGACGCTACATCGACGAGGCCGACGCGATGGACCACGTGGCCGGCTACTGCGTGGTCAACGACGTCTCCGAGCGCGAGTTCCAGCTCGAGGGCACCGGCACCTGGGACAAGGGCAAGGGCTGCGACACCTTCGGCCCGCTCGGCCCGTGGCTGGTCACCGCCGACGAGATCGCCGACCCGCAGGCGCTGGACCTGTGGCTGGAAGTGGACGGCCACCGCTATCAGGACGGCAACACCCGCACCATGGTGTTCGGCATCCCGTTCCTGGTCAGTTACCTGAGCCGTTTCATGAGCCTGCAGCCGGGCGACGTGATCTCCACCGGCACCCCGCCGGGCGTGGGCCTGGGGCAGAAGCCGCCGGTCTACCTGCGCGCCGGCCAGATCATGCGCCTGGGCATCGCCGGGCTGGGCGAACAGCGGCAGCAGGTGGTGCAGGCATGAACGCAGCCGCCGACGGCGTGCGCATCACCGGCCTGCGGGTCGAGGACCTCCGCTTCCCCACCTCGCGCCAGCTCGACGGCTCGGACGCGATGAACCCCGACCCGGACTACTCGGCTGCCTACGTGGTGCTGGAAACCAGCCGGGCGGGCCTGGAAGGCCACGGCCTGACCTTCACCATCGGCCGCGGCAACGAGGTGTGCTGCGCGGCGATCGAGGCGCTGCGGCACCTCGTGGTCGGCCTGGAACTGGACTGGATCGCCGCGGACATGGGCCGCTTCTGGCGCCACGTCACCTCCGACAGCCAGCTGCGCTGGATCGGCCCGGACAAGGGCGCCATGCACCTGGCCACCGGCGCGGTGGTCAACGCCGTGTGGGACCTGTGGGCCAAGGCCGAGGGCAAGCCGGTGTGGCGGCTGGTGGCGGAGATGACGCCGGAAGCACTGGTGCGCTGCGTGGACTTCCGCTATCTCAGCGACGCCATCACCGCCGACGAGGCGCTGGCCCTGCTGCGCGGACGCGAGGCCGGCAAGGCCGAGCGCATCGCCACCCTCGAACGCGAGGGCTACCCCTGCTACACCACCTCCGCCGGCTGGCTCGGTTACCCGGACGACAAGCTGCGCCGGCTGTGCCAGGAAGCGGTGGACGCCGGCTTCGACCATGTGAAGCTGAAGGTCGGCCGCGACCTGCAGGACGACATCCGCCGCGTGCGCATCGCCCGCGAGGTGCTCGGCCCGCAGCGCCGGCTGATGATCGACGCCAACCAGATCTGGGATGTCGGCCAGGCCATCGACTGGGTGCGCGAGCTGGCGTTCGCGCGGCCGTGGTTCATCGAGGAACCCACCAGCCCCGACGACGTGGCCGGGCACCGCGCCATCCGCCAGGGCGTGGCGCCGGTGCAGGTCGCCACCGGCGAGATGTGCCAGAACCGGGTGATGTTCAAGCAGTTCATCGCCGGCGGCGCCATCGACGTGGTGCAGATCGACGCCTGCCGCGTCGGCGGCGTCAACGAGGTGCTGGCGATCCTGCTGCTGGCCGCCAAGTACGGCCTGCCGGTGTGCCCGCACGCCGGCGGCGTCGGCCTGTGCGAATACGTGCAGCACCTGGCGATGATCGACTACGTGTGCATCGCCGGCACCCGCGAGGGCCGCGTGGTGGAATACGTGGACCACCTGCACGAGCACTTCCTGGACCCATGCACGATCCGCGACGCCGCCTACCTGCCGCCGGCCGCGCCGGGCTTCTCGATCACGATGAAGGCCGACAGCCGCCAGCAGTACCGCTACCCGGACGGCAGCGTCCACCGCGGCGGTACCGCGTGAACCATGCCCGCCTCCGCCCGGCGGCGCTGGCCGCGCTGCTCGGCGCGGCGCTGCTGGCCGCCGGCGGTTGCCGCCGCGAACCCTCCGCGATGCCGGTCGGAGGCGAAGCCGCGGCGGCGGAGGAAACGGGCGAACAGGCGCGGCTGGCGCGCTGGCATGCGCTGGGCTACGGCATGTTCGTGCACTGGGGCCTGTATTCGGAACTCGGCGGGCAATGGCAGGGCAGGCCGGTCACCCAGGGCTATTCGGAGCAGATCCAGGGCTGGGCGAAGATTCCGCCGGCCGACTACGCCCAGGTGGCCGAGCGCTTCGCCGCGCCGGCCTTCGACGCCGACGCGATCTGCACCTTGGCCCGCGACGCCGGTGCGCGCTACATCGTCGTCACCAGCAAGCACCACGACGGCTTCGCCATGTTCGACACGGCGAGCACCGACTACAGCATCGTCAAGCGCACGCCGTTCGGCCGCGACCCGCTCAAGCTGCTGTCCGCCGCCTGCCGCAGGCTCGGCGTCGGCTTCGGCGTGTACTTCTCACTGGTGGACTGGCATGCCGGCCACGAGACCGAGGTGCAGAACAACAGCAACCCGATCCCGCCGGCGATGGAGCCGCTGATCGAACAGCAGCTCACCGAGCTGATGACCAACTACGGGCCGATCGCCGAGGTGTGGTTCGACATGGCCGCGCCCACCGCCACGCAGAGCCGGCGCTTCGCCGGCATCGTGCGCCGGCTGCAGCCGGACGCGGCGATCAACGGCCGCATCTGGAACAACGCCGGCGACTTCGTGACCCTGGGCGACAACGAGGCGCCGCCGCCGACCATGCGGCCGCCGTTCGAGGTGCCCGCCTCGATCTACCACGCCACCTGGGGCTACCGCCGCTGGCAGGCGCGCGACGACCTGCCGGGCAAGCTGCGCGAACTGGCCAACGGCCTGGCGCAGGCGCGCGCGGCCGGCGGCAACTACCTGCTCAACATCGGACCGGAGGGCAGTGGCGCCATCGTGCCGTTCGAGGCCGAGGTGCTGCGCGGCCTCCGCCAGTGGCTGCAGCGCCAGGGCAACGCCGCGCTGGACGCGCGCCCCAGCGGCCTGCCGCCGCAGCCGTGGGGCAGCACCCTGGCCGACGCCGGCGGGCTGTATCTGTTCGTGCGCGACTGGCATGGCGGCGACCTGGTGGTGCGCGGCCTGGCCAGCGATCCGCGCGCGGTGCGCGTGGCCGGCAGCGACGCCGTGCCGCTGGCCTGGCGCCGGCAGGGCGACGACGTGGTGATCGAACTGCCGGCGCAGGCGCCCGATCCGGTGCTGCCGGTGCTGCGCCTGGAACTGGACGGACCGGCGCGCATCGTGCCGCCGGGCACCGTCACGCTGTCGCCCGACGGCCGCGCCACCCTGCCGATGCAGGCCTGGCAGCCCGGCACCAGCTTCGCCTTCGGCAGCGGCTACCGCACCCAGCAGACCACCACGGTGTCGCTGCAGGCCGCGCTGCGCGGCAGCGCGCCGCAGGCGGTGGCCTGGCTGCGCTTCGATGGCGTGCAGGCGCCTGCGCAACAGCGCTACCGCCTCCATGTCGGCGACCAGCAGCGCGAAGTCGATGGCGCGGCACTGCGCACGCAGGCCATCGGTCCGTTCGTATTGCCCGGTGCCGACGCCGGCGCCACGCCGATCCGCGTGGAACTGGCCGCGCCGGCCTACCCGGCGCAGGACCTGGGCCTGCGCTTCGACGCGGTCACCGTCGCCCCGCGCGCCGAGGCGACGCCGTGAGCCTGCGCATCGATGCCCACCAGCATTTCTGGCGCTACAGCGCGCCGGACTATCCGTGGATGGGCGCCGGCATGGAGGCGCTGCGCCGCGACCATCTGCCGGACGCGGTGCTGCCACTGCTCGACGCCGCCGGCATCGATGCCTGCATCGCCGTGCAGGCGCGCGCCAGCGAGGCCGAGAACGACTTCCTGCTGGAGCTGGCACGGCAGCATCCGCACATCGCCGCGGTGGTCGGCTGGGTCGACCTGTTCGCCGCCGATGCCGGCGAGCGGCTGGCGTACTGGCGCAGCCAGCCGCGCTTCGCCGGCGTGCGCCACCTGCTGCAGGACGACGCCGACGTGGCAGCGACCCTGGCCGATGCGCGCTTCGCCCGCGGCATGCGCGCGCTGCAGGAGCGGGCATTGGTCTACGACATCCTCGTCCGCGGCCCGGCGCAGCTGGCGCCGGTGGCGGCGTTCTGCACGCGCCACGACCGCCACTGGCTGGTGCTCGACCACCTCGGCAAGCCGGCCATCGGCAGCGACGGCGAGGACGCATGGCGCCGCCACCTGCGCGACGTGGCGGCGCTGCCGCACGTGCTGTGCAAGGTATCCGGGCTGGTCACCGAGGTCGTCGGTATGCGAGTGGACACCGATGCGATCCATCGCCACCTCGACGCGGCGCTGGAGGCTTTCGGCCCGGAACGCCTGATGTTCGGCTCGGACTGGCCGGTGTGCCTGCTGCGCGCCGACCATGCCGCCGTCGCCACCCTGGTGCGCGACTGGGCCGCGCGGCTTTCCGGCGGCGAACAGGCGCAACTGTGGGGCGACAATGCCGCGCGCTGCTATGGCGTGCTTCCCGGGGGAGTGGAGTGATGGACCTGCAACTGCGCGACAAGGTGGTGATCGTGACCGGCGGCGACGCCGGCATCGGCGGTGCGGTCTCGCTGGCGCTGGCCGGCGAAGGCGCCATCCCGGTGGTGTTGGCGCGCGGCGCGCCGGAGGCCGGTTTCGCGCAGCGGCTGCAGGCGCTGCAGCCGCGCGCGCGCTTCTTTCCGCTGGAACTGGCCGACGGCGACGCCTGCGCGGCAGCGGTGCGCGACGTGCTGGCCGAATTCGGCGCGCTGCACGGCCTGGTCAACAATGCCGGGGTCAACGACGGCGTCGGCCTGGACGCCGGGCGCGAGGCTTTCCTCGCCTCGCTGGAGCGCAACCTGATCCACTACTACGTGATGGCGCACCTGTGCGTGGACGCGCTGAAGGCCGCGCGCGGCGCCATCGTCAACATCTCGTCCAAGACCGCGCTCACCGGCCAGGGCAATACCAGCGGCTACTGCGCGTCCAAGGGCGCGCAGCTGTCGCTGACCCGCGAATGGGCCGCGTCGCTGGCCGGCGACGGCGTGCGCGTGAACGCGGTGGTGCCCGCCGAGGTGATGACGCCGCTGTACCGCGCGTGGATCGCCGGCTTCGACGACCCCGAGGCCAGGCTCGCCGACATCGCCCGCCGCATCCCGCTGGGACGGCGCATGACCCGCGACGACGAGATCGCCGACACCGTGCTGTTCCTGCTGTCGGCGCGCGCCTCGCACGTCACCGGGCAATGGCTGTTCGTGGACGGCGGCTACACCCACCTCGACCGTGCGCTGACCTGAGGAAACCATCCCATGCGCCACTGCCTCGCACTCGACCTGAAGGACGACCCGGCGCTGATCGCGCGGTACGAGGCGCACCACCGCGCGGTGTGGCCGGAGGTGCTGGCGCACCTGCGCGGCCACGGCGTGCGCGAGCTGGAGATCTTCCGCCTGGGCACGCGCATGGTGATGGTGATGGATACCGACGACGCCGTGTTCGACGCCGCACGCATGGCCGCGGCCGAGTCCGGCGACCCGCGCCTGCGCGCCTGGGAAGAACTGATGTGGAAATTCCAGGCGGCCACGCCGTGGACGCCGGACGGCGCCAAGTGGACGCCGATGCAGTGCCTGTTCCGCCTCACCGACGCCGACTGACCCCGACCCGCAGGAGCCACCGCCATGCCCGCACTGCCCGGCACCGCCGCCCCGATCCCGCAAGACGCCGGCGCACGCCGCTACCGCCTGGCCTTCGTGCTGGTCACCAGCCTGTTCTTCCTGTGGGGTTTTTCCTACGGCCTGCTGGACGTGCTCAACAAGCATTTCCAGGAGGCGCTGGACATCACCCGCGCGCGCTCGGCGCTGCTGCAGGCGGCCTACTTCGGCGCCTATTTCCTGATGGCGCTGCCGGCGGCGCGGCTGATGGAACGCCACGGCTACAAGACCGGCATCCTGCTCGGGCTGGGCCTGTTCGCCGCCGGCGCGCTGCTGTTCATCCCGGCCACCGCGGCCGGCGTGTTCGAGTACTTCCTGTTCGCCCTGTTCGTGATCGCCTGCGGGCTTGCCTGCCTGGAAACCGCGGCAAACCCCTATGCGACCGTGCTCGGCCCGGCGGAGAGTTCGGAACGCCGGCTCAACCTGGCGCAGTCGTTCAACGGCCTGGGCACCTTCATCGCGCCCTTCATCGGCGGCAAGCTGTTCTTCGGCGCCTCGGCCTCGGGCATTTCCGGCAGCCACGGCGTGCAGCTGATCTATGTCGCCACCGCCATCGTGGTCATCGCGATCGCGGTGCTGGTGTGGCGCACGCGCATGCCGGAAGCGACCGGCGAGGCGGCCGTGGCCACGGCGGCAACCGGCCACGTGCCGCTGTTCGCGCAACGCCATTTCGTGTTCGCGGTGGTGGCGCAGTTCTTCTACGTCGCCGCGCAGGTCGGAGTGGGCGCGTTCTTCATCAACTACGCGGTCGACCACGTGCCGGGGCTGTCCTCCGAGCGCGCCGCCTACCTGCTAGCCGTGGCGCTGGGCTGCTTCCTGGCCGGGCGTTTCCTGACCACCGCGCTGATGGGCGCGGTGTCGCCGGCGCGGCTGCTGGCGGTGTACGCGGTGGTCAACATCGTGTTGTGCGGCGTGGTCGTCGCCGGCCTGGGCAAGGTCTCGGTGGCCGCGCTGATCGCGGTGTTCTTCTTCATGTCGATGATGTTCCCCACCATCTTCGCGCTGGGCGTGAAGGGGCTGGGCGCGCAGACCAAGCGCGGCGCCAGCTTCATCATCATGGCGATCGTCGGCGGCGCCATCGTGCCGTGGTTCATGGGCCGCATCGCCGATGCGCGCGGCATCGAGAGCGCGTTCTGGGTGCCGGCGCTGTGCTTCGCGGTCGTGGCCGGCTACGGGCTGTACGCACGGCCGCGGGCGTGAGCACGCGCGTACGCCGCCACGCGCCGGCGTCCACGCACGGGCGACGCCGGTGAACGCCCGGTCAGGCCTTGCCGCGCGAGAAGATGCGGATCACCGAATCCAGGTGCACGCGCATGGCCTTGCGTGCGGCCGCCGCGTCGCGCGCGCGGATCGCGTCGACGATGGCCTGGTGCTCGTTCTCCGAGCGGTGCGGCATGTCGTGCGGCGTGTACAGATGCTGCAGGCGCTGGAACATGGCGCCGTAGCGGTGCCCGAGCAGGTGGCGGATCAGCAGCGAATAGGCCGGGTTGCCGCTGGCGTCGGCGATGCGCACGTGCAGCAGGCGGTCGCCCGGATGGGTGGTGGAGCTGTGCAGGTTGTCGGCGATGTTCCGCTGCAGCGCGTCCTCGATGCCGGCGATTTCCTCGTCGGAGGCGTTCTCCGCGGCCAGCGCCGCCGCTTCCGGTTCCACCAGCCGGCGCGCGCTCAGCAGCGAGAACGGCGGGATCTCGGCGTCGAAATCGGCCACCACGCCCAGCTCCGGGTCCAGCGTCCACGGGTTGAGCTGGCGGGCGCGGTCCAGCGCGCCGACGCTGGCCGTCGCCTCGCTCGGCTCCGGCCCGACCACGCTGACGCCGTCGCCGACGCGCACGCGCACCAGGCCCAGCACTTCCAGCGCGATCAGCGCCTCGCGCAGCGAAGTGCGGCTGACGCCGAACTGCTGCGACAGTTCGCGTTCGGGCGGCAGGTAGCTGCCCGGCGGGTACTCGCCACGGTTGATCATGCCGCGCAGCTGGTCGGCGATCTGCTGGTAGAGGCGGCGGTTCTGGATGCTCTTGACTGGCACGCGTTGGCTCCGCATCCGTTACGACTTCATAGACGGGGACATGCGGGGAGTATAGGCCAGCGCGCGCGCCGCTCAGGGCCGCCGCAGCGTTTCCTGCACCGGTTCGCCGGCCTTCGGCTCCATGCGGCGGAAGTCCAGGCCGAACGGCGCGGCGATGCTGGCGGCGATCTGCCCCTGGCGCAGCTCCGGCGCCTGCCGCAGTTCGCCGCGCCGCGTCTGGCCGGGACCAGCCATCGCCAGCCACACGTCCTGCGCGCCTTCCACCTCCGGCCCGTGGTCGCTCCAGTCGCGCACGCCGCGGCCGCGTCCGTGGTCGGTGGCGATCACCAGCACGGTGTTGTCGCGGTAGTCCGGCTGCGACTGCAGCCACTGCCACAGCGTCTGCAGGAAACGGTCGGCCAGGGCGAGGCCTTCGAGCGTGTCGATGTAGCGGCCGGCGTGCGCCCATTCGTCGGTGTCGCCCAGGCCCACGTAGAGCAGGCGCGGCCGTTCGCGTTCCAGGTAGCGCAGCGCGAACGCGGCGGTGAAGGCGTCGAAGCGCTCGTGGCGCCAGGTGCGCGCCTGCGCCTGGATCGCGTCGAGCCGCTGGATGCCCGGGTCGCTGTCAACGAACGGCATGAAGCCGGCGTTGACGGTGATGCTGCCGGGCGTGTGTTCGGGAATGCCGACGAAGCGGTCCCACGAGCCGAACGCGGCGACCTTGGCGCGCGGCAGGCGCAGCTGTTCGCGCACGAACTCCAGCACCGTCGGGTACGGGCTCTGGATGGCGGCGTTGCTGGTGACCTTGTCGTCGCGCGGCACGCCGGTCAGCAGTTCGGCGTAGCCGGGATAGGAGAAGCGCATGCGGTTGCCCAGCTGCACGCGGCTGCCCAGCGCGGCGTTGCCGGCGACCCAGCCGTGTTCGCGCATCAGCGTGCCCCAGAAGAACGGCATCAACCGCTCGCGCCGCTGCGCGGCGCTGTCGCCGCGGTAGCGATCGAACTGGCCGGCGTCCTCGCCGCCGTCGCCGGCGGCACGCGCGATCTCCGTATCCATGCCGCCGAAGAGTTCCTGCACGCGCACGCCGTCCAGCGTCACCACGATCACGTTCGGCGCGCGCGGCGCCGCGTCCGCGCAGGCGCCGGCCAGGCCCAGCAGCAGCGCGGCCAGGCCACGCAGGATTCCTGTCGTCTTCATCGTCCGCTCCATCCGTCCCCGCCCGACCCTGTCCGCTGGATCATGTCGGCGCGCGCGGGAAAGCGCCACCTTTCCATGTCACTTCTCCCTTGGAGACCCGCATGCCCCTGAACGCCTCCCACGCGCTGCTGCTCGCCTTCGCCCTGGGCTGGCCGGCGCTGTCGCCGGCCGCCGCGCCCGCCACGCCATCGGTGGTGCCCCTGCCCACGCGGCTCGACGTGCAACCGGGCCGCTATCGCCCCGGCGCCATGCTGCGCATCGCTGCCGAAGGCGACCCGGCGCGACTGGATGCGCTGCGCGCGCTGGCCGGCGACATCCTGCAGGCGGCGTGGCAGCGCCCGCTGGCGGCGGCCGGCAGCCGCGCACCCGCCGACCTCACCCTGACCCTGGACGGCGATGCCAGCGCCAACCCCGAGGCCTACACCCTGCGCGTGGACGAGCGTGGCATCCACCTGCGCGCGGCCGGCGACGCCGGCCTGTTCTACGGCCTGCAGACCCTGCGCCAGCTGCTGGCCGACGGCGGCGACGGCATCGCCCACGCCGCCATCGACGACGCGCCGCGCTTCGCCTGGCGCGGCCTGCACCTGGACGTGGCGCGCCATCTGTTCCCGATGGACTACATCGAGCGCCAGTTGGAGCTGATGGCGCGCTACAAGTTCAACGTGCTGCACTGGCACCTCACCGACGACCAGGGCTGGCGGCTGGAGATCAAGCGCTACCCGAAGCTCACCGAAGTCGGCGCGTGGCGCGCGCAGACCGCGCTGCACCGGCGCGATGGCCGCATCGACTACGACGGCACGCGCTACGGCGGCTTCTACACCCAGGCGCAGGCGCGCGAGATCGTCGAGTACGCGCGCAGGCTGCACATCACCGTGGTGCCGGAGATCGAGATGCCCGGCCATACCGTCGCCGTGCAGGCCGCCTATCCCGAACTGGCGTGCACGCCGGGGCCGTTCCAGGTGCGGGTGGACTGGGGCGTGGACGACAACGTGGTGTGCCCGGGCGAGCTGACCTTCGCCTTCGTCGAGAACGTGCTCGACGAGGTGATGGCGATCTTCCCCTCCGAATACATCCATCTCGGCGGCGACGAGGCGCCGGTCGTGCGCTGGCAGCAGAGCCCGCTCGCGCAGGAGATCATCCGCCGCGAGGGGCTGAAGGACGAACACGCGCTGCAGGGCTGGTTCATGCGCCGGGTGGAGCGTTACCTGCAGCAGCACGGCCGGCGCATGCTGGCCTGGGACGAGATGCTCGCCGGCGACCCGGCCAAGAGCACCACGATCATGGCCTGGCGCAGCATCGGCGAAGGCATCGAGGCGGCGCGGCGCGGCTACGACGTGGTGATGACGCCGGTGTCGTATTCCTATTTCGACTACTGCCAGTCGCGCGCGGCCGACGAACCGTACTGCCCACAGTACCTGCCATTGCGGCAGGTCTATGCCTTCGAGCCGGTGCCCGCGCAGCTCACGCCGGCGCAGGCTGCGCACGTGCGCGGCGGGCAGGCCAACCTGTGGACCGAGCACATCCGCACGCCGCAGGCCGCCGAGTACATGCTGTGGCCGCGCGCGCTGGCGATGAGCGAGGTGCTGTGGTCGGCGCCGGCGCGCCGCGACTGGGACGGCTTCGCCGCGCGGCTGGGGCCACAGCTGGCCGCGCTGGGCCGCATGAACGTCAACTACCGCGTGCCCGAGGTGCTGGGGCTGGATGGCGACGTGCTGACGCTGGCGCCGACGGGCACGGTGGCGCTGCGTTCGCCGCTGGACGATGCCGCCATCGTCGTCACCACCGATGGCAGCGACCCCAACGCGGACTCGCCGCGCTACACCGGTCCGCTGGCGCTAGCACTGGACCAGGCGCCCGTGCAGGTGGCGGCGCGCCTGCTCACCGCCGATGGTCGCCTGGGGCCGACGATGCGCGCCAGCTACGCGCGGACTACGTTGCAGGCGGCATCGCCCGAGGCCGCCGCGGCGCGCCGGCCCGGCCTGCAGCGCGACTATTTCGAAGCCCCGGTGCGCCGCACCGACGAGCTGCCCGGCATGCGCCCGACGCGCTCGGATACCGCCGATGTCGTCGACCTGCCGGATTTCGCCCGGCAGGAGCGTTTCGGCCTGCGCTATCGCGGCGTCCTGCGCGTTCCCGCCGACGGCGTATACAGATTCTCGCTGGCATCGGACGACGGCGCGCGCCTGCTGCTCGACGGCACGCTGCTGATCGACCGCGACGGCCCGCAGTCGCCGGGCACCACCCATGGCAGCCGCGCGCTGGCGCGCGGCGCGCATGCCTTCGAACTGCGTTATTTCCAGGGCGGCGGCGACCGCGTGCTCGACCTGCAGGTCAGCGTCGATGGCGACGCGCCGATGCCGGTGCCGGCGGCGTGGTGGGCGCACTGAAGGCCGGAGCCGGCGCCGGGCTTGATCCTTGAGCCCGGGGAAGAACCAGGGTCAGAGTCAGGTTTCTACTGCCGGCACGACCAGCGCCAGGCTCAAGGGGAAAACCCGGCGCTGACCCTGGTTTCCGCTCAGGTCCGCACGAAGATCTCCACGCGGCGGTTGAGCTGGCGGCCGCCGGGGTTGTCCTTGCCGTCGACCTCGTTGGGCGCCACCGGCTGCGACTCGCCGTAGCCGCGCGCGCTGGCGTCGTGCGCCACGCCGCGCTGGCGCAGCGCCGCCACCACCGCCTGCGCGCGGCGCTCGGACAGGTCCTGGTTGTAGGCGTCGCTGCCCTTGGCGTCGGTATGACCGCGGATTTCCATGGCGCGGGACGGCACCTTCTCCAGCGCGGCGGCCAGCACGTCCAGCACCTTGGCCGCGTCGGCGCGCACCTGCGCCTTGTCGAAGTCGAACAGCACCTTGTCGTTGAGGGTGACGACGAAGCCGCACGGCGCGCCGGAGGGTTTGAACTTGTCCAGCGGCGGGAAGCGCCCTGCCGGCGGCAGCGGCGGCAACGGCGCCATGCGCACCTCGCGCGCGATGGCGCCCACCGTGCCGGTGCCGTCGCCGCGGTTCTCGGCGATGCCTTCCGGCCCGCCGATCCAGCGTCCCGAGCCGTCGGCGCGCACCTCGATGCTGCCCTCCTCGCCGATCCACAGGCCCGAGCCGTCGCCGTGGTTCTCGATGTTGCCGAAGTCGCCCACCCAGGTGCCTCCGCCCTTGCCGTCCAGTTCGATATTGCCGAACTCGCCGACATAGGTGCCCGAGCCGTCGGCATGCACCTCGAACGTGCCGGCGCCGTTGACGATGCTGCCGCTGCCGTCGGGATTGACCCGCACCACGTCCTCGCCGGTCACCGCCAGGCCGCTGCCGTCGCTGGCGACTTCGAACACACCTTCCTTGCCGATGCGCTGCAGGTTGCCGGCGCCATCGACGTTGGTGAACCCGCTCTCGTTGACCAGGGCGCCATCGGTGGCGCAGTTGGCCGGGCGCACGCTGATGCCGGCCACCGGGTCGATCAGCGCCTGCATCGAGGCTTCCAGCTGCTTCTGCGCCGGGCCGCTGCCGACGATGCTGGGCACCATGATCGGCGGGATCGCCGGGAACTCGAAGCCGTCGCCAGCCGTTGCCGCGCCGTCCTGATTGGCCGCTGTCGCGGGGATGGCCGGCGCCTTCGCGTCCTGTTGCGTGGAGGCCGGCGGCGATGGCGGGCTGCACGCCGAGGCCAGCAGGGTCAGGCAGACCAGCGACAGGGGTTTGATGCGCATGCAGCAGCTCCTGGAGGGGGAGCCGCACTTTCGGCGAGACCGCGTTCAGGCGCCGTGACCGGATGGGCTGGAGCATGCGTCCGGCATCGCCGAGCGCTCCCCCGGGCGGTTGGCGGACAGGATGCGCGCCGAGCGGAACAGCGCGTGCACCATGGCCCCTGCCGTCGCTCCGGCCGGACGGTACCGATCAGTCGTAGCGCACCTTCAAGCCTTCCAGCTTCACCACGCCGGCCTGTTTCAGACCGGCGACGATCGCCTCCACGTCCTGGGCTCCGATCTGGTTCTGGAAATGCGCGGCGACATGCTTCTTCAATGCGGCCAGCGTTCCAGGTCTTCCTGTTTTCGTCTTCGCCAACAGCGCCTTCATGCGCGTCAGCCGTTGTGCCGCCGCCGCTGTGCCGGATGCGGCCACTTCGCCCGATGGTTCCAACGGAGGAGCCTTCTCTACCGCCACCGTCACCGCTTTCGGTTTCGGTTTCGGTTTCGGTTTCGCCACGGGTAACGCCGCCATGCCCGTGGCCGCAGCCTGCTTGAACAGCGGCATCCCGGCAATCGCGGCCGAACGGCAGGCCAATATCTTCCTGGCCTTCAGGTGTTCCACCAGCGGATCGAAGCCGGTGTCCCTGGAAATGATATGGAAGAACCCTCGCGGGTCGGTGCCGGACAACTGGCCGATATAGAAGGCGATATGGAAGTCCAGCGCATTGGGGCCGTTGCCCGAGATGCGCACGTAGTCCGCCCGCTCGCGCATGGCCTGCATCTGGATCGCCAGTTCGGAGGACAGCTTGGCCTGGCCCGCGCCCACGAACACCCACAAGCGGATGTCCGCCCGATCCAGCAGCTTCAGATCGGTGGGCTGTACGTTCTCATGATCGATCAATACGTAGTTGACGCGGCCGCACCCGATCGGTGGCGGCATGGCTGCCTCGCTCGGCATCTTCTTCACGCTCCCTGTTCCCCGAGGCCATCATGGCCCGGCGACAACGGATGTTCCAATGGCGCCACGTCCTACCCCGCCTGCCACCCCATCCTCTGCGCGGCCGCGTGGAAGGTCCAGGCGACGAAGCGGCTCTGCTTGCTGCCTTGCGCCATCGGCACCTCGCGCACCTCGGCGACACCGGCCCTGGCCAGTTGCCGGTGGATATCGGCCAGATGCTCGCGTTTGGCGACCAGCGAACTGAACCACAGCACCTGCGCCTGCACCGCCGCGCTCTCGCGGATCATCCGCCGCAGGAACGAGGCCTCGCCGCCGGTGCACCACAGTTCGCTGGCCTGCCCGCCGAAGTTCAACGGCGGCGGCCTGCCGCGCGGCGCGGCGGTGTCGCCGCCGAGATTGCGCAGCTTGCGCTGGCTGCCCTGCGCGGCCTCCTTGGCCGAGGCGTGGAACGGCGGGTTGCACAGCGTCAGGTGGAAGCGGTCCTGCGGCTGCACCACGCCGGCGAACAGGCTGCCGCGCGCGTGCTGCCGGCGCAGTTCGATCGCCTGCTCCAGTCCATTGGCGCGGACATTGGCGCCGGCGCACTGCAGCGCTGCCGGTTCGATGTCGCTGCCGACGAAACGCCAGCCGTATTCGGCATGTCCCAGCAGCGGATAGATGCAGTTGGCGCCGACGCCGATATCCAGCACGCGCACCGCGGGGCCGCGCGGAATCGCGCCCTGGTTGTCCGCCGCCAGCAGGTCGGCCAGGCCATGCAGGTAATCCGCGCGGCCCGGGACGGGTGGGCACAGGTAGCCGTCGGGGAGCGTCCAGTGCGCGATGCCGTAGTCGCTGGCGAGCAGCGCGCGGTTGAGTTCGCGCACCGCCACCGGGTCGCTGAAATCGATGCTCTGCCCACCGCCGGGCGTGCGGACCAGATGAGCACGCAACGGCGGGTGGACCGCGACCAGCCGGTCCAGGTCGTAGCGGCCCTGGTGGCGGTTGCGCGGATGCAGCGCGGCGGTCGCCGCTGCAGGATGCTGACGAGTCGGGCGCTGGGGAGGCGACGGCATGCGGGTTCGGCCGGAAGCAGCCGCCATGGACTACGCCTGGAGGCGCCGCAGCAGCGGGGCAGCGTCCATGCCGGGGCGCCGGGCCAGCGCGGCGGCGACGGCCGCACGGGCGGCCTGCAATACCTCGGCCTCGTTCCGGCTGGCGTCGATCACCTGTTTGTCGGGCAGGTCCAGCTGCTGGAAGATCGCCCGGCAGCGCTCCAGGTTCTGCGCCGTCTCGAAATGGTTGGGCACGTCGCCGCGGGCGCGGATGCGCGCCAGCCCGGTGGCCGGCGGCAGGTCCAGCAGCAGCAGCAGGTGCGGGCGCGGCGCGAAGGCGTTGAGGTCCAGCAGTTCGTCCACCGGCAGCCCGGCCGCGCCCTGGTAGGCCACCATCGACGGGAAATAGCGGTCCAGGATCACCACCTCGCCGCGCTCCAGCGCCGGCACCACCCGTTCCTCGACATGCTGGCGGCGGTCGCGCAGCAGCAGGTCCACCTCTTCCTCCGGGCTCAGCCGGCCGGTCGCCGCCGAGGCCCGCAGCCGCGTGCCCCACGGCCCGTCGGTCGGCTCCTTGCTCAGCACCACCTCGGCGCCGGCCTGTTCCAGCAGGTCGGCCAGCCCCCGCGCCAACGTGGACTTGCCGGCACCGTCGATGCCCTCGATGGCGATCAACAGGCCGCCGGGAATGTGCTCTTTCGTCATCGCGGTACTTTAGCCCAAGCGGTCCGGCGGACCCACCCTCGGCCGCCCTGCCGGCGATCGGGCCACCGATGACTACCGGCCCATGGCGGCCGGTGCGGCAGCCGGCACACTGCCATGACCACGCGAGGAACCCGCCATGCCGCCAGCCGCAATGCGTTTGTTCGTACTGGGAATGCTGTGGGTTGCCGGCAGCGCCGGCGCGGCGCCGCCGGATGCGGCCACGCTGCGGTCCATCGAGGCCACCGCCTACGACTACATGGACGGGCAGCTGGGGGGCGACCCGGCGCGGGTGAGGCGGGCGCTGCACCCGGACCTGGCCAAGCGCAACGTCGTCGCCAACCCCGACGAGACGCTCGGGCTGGGGCGGATGACCTCGGACGAGCTGATCCGCTTCACCCGCGAGGGCGCGTTGAAGACCCCGCGCGAGCAATGGCAGCGCACGGTGACGGTGCTGCAGGTGGACGAGGACATCGCCACGGTGCGGCTGGAAAGCCCGTGGTTCATCGATCACCTGCAGATGGGCCGCTTCGACGGCCGCTGGGTGATCGTCAACGCGCTCTGGCACCGGAAGCCGCGACCGCGTAGCTGAGCCAGTCCGCTCCGTCCAGCCCCCTCTCTCTTCCTCCTCCATGCCAAG
Organism: Stenotrophomonas sp. MYb238; assembly: GCF_009496535.1. Taxonomy (GTDB): domain Bacteria; phylum Pseudomonadota; class Gammaproteobacteria; order Xanthomonadales; family Xanthomonadaceae; genus Stenotrophomonas. The sequence goes on along the minus strand of NZ_WIDL01000034.1, from coordinate 12,416 downwards.
CGGGGCATCGCGGTTCGGCGCGCCACGCCTAAATCAGTGCTGAACGACATCGGCAAACACCGCTATCGTATGCGGCTTCCGTGAGCCGCCATCTTCAGCCACATGAGCCAGACCGACGTTTCGCCCGTTACCGAGCAACAGGCTGCTGTTGATCGAGCCGCGCATGCGCATGGCACCTGCGAGAACTGCAGTACCGCCCTGCATGGCCACTACTGCCATGCCTGCGGGCAGTCGGCACACAACCCGCTCAAGCACGTGGGCCATGCGATCGAGGAAGTGTTCGAGTCGTTCTGGCACCTGGACGGGCGCATCTTCCGCACCCTGCGCGACCTGCTGGTACCCGGCCGGGTGGCGGTCAACTTCCTCAAGGGCCACCGCGTGGGCTATGTGCAGCCGCTGCGGCTGTTCGTGATCCTCACCCTGTTCACCTTCTTCGTCGGCAAGCTGACCGTGCATGCCGATGACATGCGCATGAGCGGCGGCGACAACGCGCTGTTCGCCAGCGCCAGGACCGTGCAGGAAGTGGAGACGGTGCGCGCCGCGCAGGTGGCCCAGATCGAAGCACAGCAAAGTGGCTCGCCGACCGCCGCCGCGGCCTTCGCGATGGCGATGGCCGCGGTCAACACCGCCGCCGCGCAGCGTACGGCCGAACTGGAGCAGCAGGCGCGGAGCACCACCAGCGCCGCCATGAACCGCGCCGCGCAGGCAGCGGGCCGTGCCAGCGGGGACGGGTATGGCACCTTCTTCGCCCACGACATCAACGGCAAACCCTGGGACCCGGACACCAACCCGGTGGTGTTCTCCAGCATGCCGCAGTTCTTCAACAACTGGCTCAACCGGCGCCTGGCCAACGCCCAGGCCAACGTCCAGCGCATGGGCCGCAAGACCGACCTGTACGTACAGGCCATCCTCACCGCGCTGCCCGGTGCGCTGTTCTTCCTGATGCCGATCTTCGCGCTGGTGCTGCGGATGGCCTACCTGGGCCGGGGCATCGGTTACCTGGAACACCTGGTGGTGGCGCTGTACAGCCATGCGTGGCTGATGCTGGTGCTGCTGTCCACCTTCCTGACGATGGGCATCACCCATGCGGCGGGAAACCTGGTGGTCAATGCGCTGGGCAACCTCACGCTCGTGCTGCTGTGGGTGTCGGTGCCGGTGTACCTGCTGTGGATGCAGCAGCGCGTGTATGGCGGCCGCTGGTGGGTCACCCTGCCGCGCTACCTGTTCATCGGCAGCATCTACTTCTGGCTGGTGGTGCTGGTGGTGATGTACGCGGCGCTGGCGGGCGTGTCGTCCTGAGCGGCCGGGCGCGCGCTCAGACCCAGCCCTGGTCCACCAGCTCGCGCTTGACGTAGGCGTAGAACACCGGCGCGGCGACCAGGCCGGACAGGCCGAACGCCGCCTCCATCACCAGCATCGCCAGCAGCAGTTCCCAGGCGTGGGCGCGTATTTCGCCGCCGACGATGCGCGCGTTGAGGAAGTACTCCAGCTTGTGGATCACCACCAGGAACAGCAGCGCGGCCACGGCGACGTAGAACGACACCGACAGCGCGACGATGGTGATCACGGTGTTGGAGATGATGTTGCCCACCACCGGCAGCAGGCCGGCGAGGAAGGTGATCAGCACCAGGGTCTTGGCCAGCGGCAGGTGCATGCCCAGCAGCGGCAGCACGCCGAGCAGGAAGATCGCCGTGAACAGGGTGTTGAGCAGCGAGATCTTGACCTGCGCGAACACCACCTGGCGGAACGCGGTGGCCAGGCGGCTGGTGCGGCCGACCAGTTCCCGCGCCAGCGGCCCCATCCGCGGCAGCGGCAGTTCGTCGTACAGCGCGATCATCGCCCCCAGCACCATGCCGATCAGCACGCGCACGCTGATCTGCACCGCCGAGGTGCCGGCGACGCCGAGCTGGCGGCGGTGCTCGGCCACCCATTCGTTCACCCCGGTGCGCAGCGCCTGCATGTCCTCGGGGATGTAGGGCTGCAGCAAGGCCGGCACCTGGTGGCGGGAGGTGTTGAGGATCTCCATCAGCCGCGCCAGCAGTGCGTCCGGGCCACCGGTCTCGTTGCGGAAGAAGGAGGCCACCGCGACGATCGCCAGGCTCAGCAGGCCGACCACCGCCACCGACAGCACCACCACCGCGATCGCCCGTGCGCGGCCCGGCGGCAGCCTGCCTTCGACGGTCGAGGCCAGCACGTGGCTGAGATGGAACACCAGCAGGCCGGACAGCAGGGTCACCACCAGCCCCAGCTCCAGCACCACCCACATGCCCAGCAGCATCAGCACCCAGGCGGCGATGCGCGACGGCGGCGTCGCTGACTTCAGGGGAAGGAGGTCGGTCACGGCGGCGGTCCGTCGAAGATGCGCCATGGTAGGCGATCGCGGTACCGCCGGACGTGCCGATCCGCGGCTTGCCGATGGACGATGGAACCGCACGGAGCGGGCCGTCGCTCCGGCCGCGCCCTCAATTGCCGGGCGGCGCCGCGCAGTCTTCCTGCTGGGCGCAGAACCGCAGCGCGCGGCTGCGCTGCGCCTGGCTCAGTTCCGGCGGCGGGCGGGCGACGGCGGACTGGATCTGGTCGCGGCCGCCGGTCAGCGTGTGCAGGCCCTTGGCCGCGGCCATCAGGCCGTAGTTGATGCCCATCATCAGGTAGCCGCCGCTCAGGCTGACTTGCTCGGGCGTGGGCGGCTCGCTCCATGAGCGGCTGAAACGGTTGGACTCGACCTTCACCGGATTGCGGAAGCGGTACAGGTCCAGCGGCTGGTCGTCCTCGGGCTTGAGCGCGCGCACTTCCTCCAGGGTCCTCACCCCTTCGGCAGGCGGCGGCGCGGCGTCCACGGCGGGCGCGGGATCCTCGACCGGCGGCGGCGCCTGCTGCGCCTGCGCCACGCCCGCCAGCACCATGCCCGCCACCACCGTTGCGTATCGCCAACGCCTTGCCACCGTTCGTGCCCCTGCCGGTTTCCGAAGGCGGCAGCATACGGATGCCGCCTTCAGATTCCGTTCGCGGGCGCGGCCGTCGTTCAGCCTGCACCGGGTCTCACAGGCTGAGACGGCGATGTGCTTCCATGCCGGTCCTTTATCGGCAGTACCGGCATGGCGTTTTCCCTCGCTCCCCGCACCGAAGCCAGCGAACGGGCGCTGGCGACCACCGACGGCCTGCCCTCGCGCGACGGCGCGCTGCTCGGCCAGCGGCTGGCCCGGCGCTACGGCGACCGCGTCACCGGCAGCTTCACGATTCCCGGCCGCGAGGGCAGCTACGCGCCGATCCCCGACGACGTGCCCGACGCGCTGAAGGCCGCGCTCAAGGCGCGCGGCATCGAGCAGCTGTACTCGCACCAGGCCGAGGCCTGGAATGCCACCCAACGCGGCGAGCACGTGGCCATCGTCACCCCCACCGCCTCGGGCAAGTCGCTGTGCTACACGCTGCCGGTGGTGAGCGCGGCCATGCAGGGCAATGCCAAGGCGCTGTACCTGTTCCCGACCAAGGCGCTGGCGCAGGACCAGGTGGCCGAGCTGCTGGAACTGAACCGCGCCGGCGACTTGGGCGTGAAGGCCTTCACCTTCGACGGCGACACCCCGGGCGACGCACGCCAGGCGATCCGCCTGCACGGCGACATCGTGGTCAGCAACCCGGACATGCTGCACCAGGCGATCCTGCCGCACCACACCAAGTGGGCGCAGTTCTTCGAGAACCTGCGCTACGTGGTGATCGACGAGATCCACACCTACCGCGGCGTGTTCGGCAGCCACGTCACCAACGTGATCCGCCGGCTCAAGCGCATCTGCGCGTTCTACGGCGTGCAACCGCAGTTCATCCTGTGCTCGGCGACCATCGGCAACCCGCACGCGCATGCCGAGGCGCTGGTGGAGGAGCAGGTGCATGCGATCACCGAATCCGGCGCACCCAGCGGGCCCAAGCACGTGCTGCTGTGGAACCCGCCGGTCATCAATCCCGACCTTGGCCTGCGCGCCTCGGCGCGCTCGCAGGCCAACCGCATCGCCCGCATCGCGATCAAGTCCGGCCTGAAGACACTGGTGTTCGCGCAGACGCGGCTGATGGTGGAGGTGCTGACCAAGTACCTGAAGGACATCTTCGACAACGACCCGCGCAAGCCGGCGCGCATCCGCGCCTACCGCGGCGGCTACCTGCCGACCGAGCGGCGCGAGGTCGAGCGCGCGATGCGCGCCGGCGCCATCGACGGCATCGTCAGCACCTCGGCGCTGGAGCTGGGCGTGGACATCGGCGCGCTCGACGTGGTGGTGCTCAACGGCTACCCCGGCAGCGTGGCGGCGACGTGGCAGCGCTTCGGCCGCGCCGGCCGCCGCCAGCAGGCCGCGCTGGGGGTGATGGTCGCCAGCAGCCAGCCGCTGGACCAGTACGTGGTGCGGCACCCGGACTTCTTCGCCAACGCCACGCCCGAGCACGCGCGCATCGCCCCGGACCAGCCGCTGATCCTGTTCGACCACATCCGCTGCGCCGCGTTCGAGCTGCCGTTCATGAGCGGCGAGCCGTTCGGGCCGATCGACCCGCGGGTGTTCCTGCAGGCGCTGGCCGAGACCGGGGTGGTGCACCAGGAAGGCGACCGCTGGGAATGGATCGCCGACAGCTACCCGGCCAACGCGGTGAGCCTGCGCGCGGTGGCCGACGGCAACTTCGTGGTGGTGGACCGCAGCGACGGCAAGCAGCAGATCATCGCCGAGGTCGATTACTCGGCCGCCGCGCTGACCCTGTACGAAGGCGCCATCCACATGGTGCAGAGCACGCCCTACCAGGTGGAACGGCTGGACTGGGACGGGCGCAAGGCCTACGTCACCCGCACCCACGTGGACTACTACACCGACAGCATCGACTTCACCAAGCTCAAGGTGCTGGACCGCTTCGACGGCAACGGCGCCGGCCTGGGCGATGCGCACCACGGCGAGGTGCACGTGGTGCGGCGCGTGGCCGGCTACAAGAAGATCCGCTACTACACCCACGAGAACATCGGCTACGGCCCGGTCAACCTGCCCGACCAGGAACTGCACACCACCGCGGTGTGGTGGCAGCTGCCGCAGGCCACGCTGCTGCGCGCGTTCGCGCAGAAGCAGGACGCGCTGGACGGCTTCCTAGGCGCCGCCTATGCGCTGCACATCGTCGCCACGGTGGCGGTGATGGCCGACGCGCGCGACCTGCAGAAGGCGGTGGGCAGCGGCGACGGCGCCTGGTTCGCGGTGGCCGACCAGACCGGCCGCGGCCAGCTGCGCGGCAACGAGGGCGGCGAAGGCGCGGTGGAACTGATGCAGAGCTTCGTGCCGACCGTATACCTGTACGACAACTTCCCCGGTGGCGTCGGCCTCAGCGAGCCGCTGTGGCTGCGCCAGGGCGAGCTGGTGCAGCGCGCGCTGGAACTGGTGGAACGCTGCGACTGCAGCGCCGGCTGCCCGGCCTGTGTCGGTCCGGTGCTGGCCGCGCAGGAGGAAGGCCAGGGCGAGACGCCGCGTTCGCTGGCATTGCGGGTGCTGTCGCTGCTGTCCGACGCGCGTTGCGACCAGGTGCCGGCCGCCGCGCCGGCCGACGAGGCGGACGAGGCCCTCGACCTGCTGCCATGAGCATCAGCCTGGACAAGCTGAAGGCGCTGCGGAAGCAGGCCGGGCATGCCGATGCCGCAACCGCCGCCGTAGGAGCGGCTTCAGCCGCGAAGCCGACATCGTCGGAAGCCGAGGCGATGCCCGTTCCTTCGGAGGCATCCGGCGCTTTGCCGGCTTCGGCGGGTTCATCGGTTTCGCGGCTGAAGCCGCTCCTACGACAGGCACCAGCGCGCGAAGCACCCGCGCGCGGCGAAGCGCTGCCGGCATCGCCCGCACGCGAGGATTCGGTCTTCGGCTGGGTCGAGCAGATCCGGCACCGGCCCGCCACGCCGGCGCCCGCACCGGCCGCCCGTTCCCCGGGCCGGCCGCAGGACGTGCATGCCCTGCGCCGGCTGCTCGCCACCCGCAACCGCGCGATCGCGCCGGTGGCGCGCGACGACCGCAGCGGGCCGATCGACCGCGACCTGCCCGGCACCGAGATCGCGCCCGGGCTGCACCTGATCGAGGCCTTCCTGCCGCAACCGGTTCCCGCGCGGCCGCTGTCGCTGGCCTTCAGCAAGCGCCCGGACGAGGCGGTGCCGCCGCACGACCTGCTGTTCTTCGACACCGAGACCACCGGCCTGGCCGGCGGCACCGGCACCCGCGCCTTCATGATCGGCGCGGCCGACTGGCATCGCGATGCCGCGCGCGGCGAGGGGTTGCGCGTGCGCCAGCTGCTGATGTCCACGATGGGCGCGGAGAGCGCGATGCTCGACGCCTTCGCCGCCTGGCTGGCGCCGACCACGGTGCTGTCCAGCTACAACGGCCGCTGCTACGACGCGCCGCTGCTGAAGACGCGCTACCGGCTGGCGCGGCGCGGCGATCCGATTTCCGCGCTGGACCACGTGGACCTGCTGTTCCCGACGCGCCGCCGCTGGCGCGGCACCTGGGAGAACTGCCGGCTGGCGACCATCGAGCGCCAGCTGCTGCGCATCCAGCGGGAGGACGACCTGCCCGGTTCGGAAGCGCCGGGCGCGTGGCTGGACTACCTGCGCGGCGGCAGCGCGCGCAACCTGCGCCGCGTCGGCGAGCACAACCACCAGGACGTGGTCACGCTGGCGCAGCTGTTCCTGCGCCTGGTGCAGGCCGAGGCGGAAGAGCGCGCGGCGGCGCTGACGGCCGGAAACTGACGCACGCCATAGGCGCGGGCATCCTGCGAGGCGCGTCTGCAGTATCGGTTTCGCCGCGCGAAAGCGCGCGATGGGCAGCGCTCACGGCGTCCTCACCGCCGGAAAGGTGTCATGCCTTGCATCATGCAATCTTCTTCCGCGCTTCCACCCACGCTTCCCGACGCTGCCGCCTGGTGGCAGGTGCAACGCGGCCAAGGGCCGGTCGTGGCCACCGCGATCCACGATGGGCACGGCCTGCGCGCTTCGCTCGCCGCGCGCATGGCGCTGCCCGACGCCGCGCGCCTGCGCGAGGAAGACCCGTTCACCGGACAGGCTGTGCGCGGCGTTCCCAATCACGTGGTGCCGGCGCGTTCACGCTTCGAGGTCGACCTCAACCGCGGCGCGGACGATGCGGTCTACCAGCGGCCCGAGCAGTGCTGGGGGCTGGAGGTGTGGCGCGAGCCGTTGCCGGCGGCCGAAATCGACGCCTCGCTGCGCTACCACCGCGCGTTCTACGCGATGTTCGGCCAGCTGCTCGACGACCTGCACGACACGCACGGCCGCTACCTGGTGCTCGACGTGCACAGCTACAACCACCGTCGCGACGGCGCCGGGGCGCCGCCCATGCCCCAGGCCAACGCGCCGGACATCAACATCGGCACCTTCTCGATGCCGCGCGCCGAATGGGCCTGGCTGCTCGATCCGCTGATCGAGGAGATCGCCCGGTTCGATTTCGCCGGCCGCCGGCTCGACGTGCGCGAGAACGTCGCGTTCCAGGGCAAGGGCGAACTGGCCCGGTTCGTGCACGCGCGCCATCCCGGCCGCGGCTGCGCCATCGCGTTCGAGTTCAAGAAGTTCTACATGGACGAATGGACCGGCACGCCGCATGTGGCGGAACTGCAGGCCATGCGCGCCCTGATCGACCACCTGTCGCGGGTCGCGGCCGGGCTGCTCGATGGTTGAGCGGGCGCGCCAGCTTCCTCGACGCGCGGTGGACGAGCAGGCGCCCGGCGACAGCCTGCAACGGCGCGATCTGGCCGATGGCGGGCGCCTGCACCTGGACCGGCCGCTGCCGTTCCTGGTGGTGGCGGCGCATGCCGGCGAACCGGTCAACCTGGCCCGGCAGCTGGCGCGCATCAGTGCATCGAGCCTGCTGTGGAAGACCTCGCCCAAAGGCCAGCACGATGCCGCCTCGGCCCTGCACGAGGCATTGCAGGCGCTGCGTGGGCGCTTCCCGCAGGTCTTGCTGGTGTCGCTGTACGACCTGCCGCCGGATACGGCGCTGGACGATACCAGTCCGCGGCTGGAGCGCCTGGAGTTCGTGCTCGGCGCCAGCGACGATGCGCCCGCACAGGCAGCCGCCGCGGCGCTGGCGCAGGCCCTGCAGGACCTGGAGATCGAACAGCGCAAGGCGCGGGTCGCGCCGGTGGACGCGGTCGATGCCGGCCCGGCCGCACCGTTGCTCGCCGGTCTTGCCGACGGCGTGTCGCGACTGACGCTGGGGCTGCCGCCGGTCTACCGCGTCCCCGGCGGCGACAGCGTGTATCCGCAGGTTTTCCGCAGCATGGAAAGCGCGGTGTTCGACGCGCTGCTGCGCGCCTGCGCCGCGTTCATGCAGGCCAGCGCGCCAGGGCCGGCATTCCATCACCGCCTGCTCGGCCGCAGCCATATGATCCAGGCGGTGCGCGACGTCGATGCGGCGCTGGAGGCCATCAGCCGCTCGTTCGAATTCCTGCTCGCGGTCTCGCCGATCAATACCGTGGAGGAACGCGACCGCTACCTCGCCGGGAACCAGCCGACGCTGCCGGAATTCCGCTACCGGCCGTTGACGATCAGCCCGGAAACCAGCAAGCGCGCGCTGTTCGCCATCGACGTGCGCAGCGTGGAAGACCCGGTGCTGGAAACGATCTTCTTGGAGAAGCAGCGCGAGATCGACCTGCAGCTGACCCTGCTGCAGGCGCGCAACAGCGCCGACTTCCCGCACGCCTCGGTGATGCTGTACGGCGCGGTCGATGCGCCGCTGCTGGCGCTGGCGCGCGACATCCTCGCCGGCATCGCGCCGGACGAGGACGGCGAGGATCCATGCATCGACTGCCACGCGGTGCAGGCGGCGGCCGAAACGATGCTCGCGCGCTACCGCGCCGACGATCCCGGCTTCGAGGCCGAGGTCTGCCTGCGCAAGGACATCGCGCCCGGGCTGATGGTGTCCGGCCGCTCGGTATTGATCTCCACCGCCACGCGCATGCGTCGGCGCCGGCTCGATGCCCTGCTGCAGCACGAGATCGGCGTGCATGTGCTGACCTTCAGCAATGGCGGCCGCCAAGGCCTGTCGATCTTCGGTACCGGCCTGGCCGGCTACGAGGGCATCCAGGAAGGCCTGGGCGTGTTCGCCGAGTACCTGGCCGGCGGGCTCACCGCCGCACGCCTGCGCCTGCTGGCAGCGCGCGTTCTGGCGGTGGACGCGATGCTGTCCGGCGCCGATTTCGTGGCGTGCGAACGGCTGCTGCGCAGGGAACACGGCTTCGCCCCGGCCACCGCGTTCGGCATCGTCGCACGCGTGTTCCGCTCCGGCGGGTTGAGCAAGGACGCGATCTACCTGCGCGGGCTGTACGAGGTGTTCCGCACGGTGCAGGCCGGCGAACCGCTGGAACCGTTCTGGTTCGGCAAGATCGCGGCGCGGCACGTGCCCTGCGTCGACGACCTGCTGCGCCGCGGCCTGCTGTCGGCGCCGCGCTCGCGGCCGGAAGTGCTTTCGCGCCCGCAGGCGCAGGCCCGCCTGGAGACCATCCGCGGCGGCATTCCCTTCATCGAGGCCCTACGCGGAGACGCCACGTGATGATCGCCTTTTTCGTCAACGCCATGGAGGACGAATACCTCCACTACACCACCACCGTGCTGGCGCACGAGGCCAGCCGCCGCGGCCACGACGTGTGCTACGTCACCCCGGACGATTTCGTGCTCGACCACGACGACGGCCTGAAGGTGCATGCGCGCATCCTCAAGGCCGGCCCGCCCAGGCGCTCGATGGAGAAGTTCTTCGCGGAAGTGCAGGCGATTGCACGCACCAAGCGGATCGACATGCGCGACATCGACGTGCTGATGCTGCGCAACGATCCCTCGCGCGACGCGCAGGACCGCCCCTGGGCGCAGATGGCCGGCATCCAGTTCGGGCGCCTGGCCGCGCAATGCGGGGTGCTGGTGCTCAACGATCCGGCCGCACTGTCGCAGGCCATCGACAAGCTGTATTTCCAGTCGTTCCCGCGCGCGGTGCGCGCCGATACGCTGATCAGCCGCTCGGCCGCGGACATCAAGGCCTTCGCCAGGCGCCACAACGGCAGGTGCGTGCTCAAGCCGCTGCAGGGCTCGGGGGGCAACGGGGTGTTCCTGCTCGACGGGAAATCCGGCAAGAACCTCAACCAGATCATCGAGGCCATAGGCCGCGACGGCTACATCATCGCCCAGGGCTACGTGCCTGGCGCGGAGAAGGGCGACATACGCCTGTTCCTGATGAACGGCGTGCCGCTGGAAGTCGACGGCGCCTATGCCGCCGTGCGCCGGGTCGCCGGCAAGCAGGACATCCGCAGCAACATCCACGCCGGCGGCAAGCCGCGCAAGGTGCGTATCACAGAGAGCGAACTGAAGGTGGCCGAGTTGATCCGGCCGAAATTGATCGGCGACGGCATGTTCCTGGTCGGCATCGACATCATCGGCGAGACCATCCTGGAAGTTAACGTATTCAGTCCCGGTAACCTGCACGCCTGCGGACAGACCGCCGGCGTCGATTTCGCGCCAGCCATCCTGGCCGCGATCGAGCGCAAGCGCGAGATCGCGACCCAGTTCCCCGGCCAGTTCGACAACCGCGCGCTCGCCACGATGTAGCGGCGCGCGGCCGGTGTGATCGCGCAGCGGCCTCAATGCGACAGCATTTTTGCGAGGCCACGTATGCAACATTTTCCAGCACCGCAGACGCGCTTCCGTTGACGGCGGCGCGCGGTTTGGCGTGCTTCTTGTAGCTCCCATGTGTGCGTTTGCATGCGGACGTTCGCATCCGTTGCACAAAGCCGAACGCCCGCCGATCAGCGGCAATGCCCAAGCGCTGCGCTGCACGCAGGCTTCATGCAGCGATGGCCAGGATGGTCGTCCACCCTTCCTGCGACAGAGATTCCAAAGGAGAACGCCATGACGGTCGAAAAAGAAATCCAGCACAGCCTCAACGATCTGATCGAGATCGCGCGCGATGGCGCGGAGTTCTACACCGAAGCCGCCGGCAAGGTGAAGAGCGGCGAACTCGCCACCCTTTTCACCCAGATGGCCGGGCACAAGCGCGAGATCGTGCAGGGACTGAGCGCCGAAGTGGCGGCCACCGGCGGCAAGCCGGCCGACAGCGGCACGATGGTGGGCTCGATGCGCCAGATGTACGGCAAGGTGCGCGCCGCGCTGGGCGATACCGACTACGCCTATGTCGCCGAACTGGAGGAATCGGAGGATCGCCTGCTGAAGGCATTCAAGGACACCCTTTCCGATGCCGATACGCCCGCGTCCGCCAGGCTCGCCGCCGAGCGTTTCATGCCGCGCGTGCAGGAATGCCACAGCATCATGCGCAGCTACAAGCACGCCATGAAGCACTGAGTACGCCACGCGTCCGATCCCGCGCCTCGGCGGTTTTGACGCTGGTGTTCAAAAGCCCCGCCTTCCAGGCGGGGCTTTTGCGTTTGCCGGACGTGTGCGCAGGCCGGGCAGGAGCGCGATTGGTCCCGTCGCTCTGGATGGCGCCGCCATGGCTATTCGTTTCGTCCCTTGCAGGAGAAAAACGCCAGGGCGAGGGTGGGCGTCTGGATCGGGAGGGAAGGGCGGCTTCGGTCCGCCGCCCTGTTCTCAGCCCTCGAACGGCTGCGCGATGCCGTCGCGGATCGCCCGCTGGATCAGCTGCTCGGCCTCGCGCTGCGCACGCACGCTCGCCTCCGCCTGCTGGCGGCCAAGCTCGGCCTGCTGCCTGCCCAGTTCCGTCTGGCGGCGCGCCAGTTCCCGCATCTCCTCGCGCATGGCCGGCCTGTCCATTTCGGCGCGGGCCTTCTCGGCCTCGCGGCGCGCGGTTTCGATCTGCTCGCGCATCAGCGCCTTGTTCTCCTGGCTACGCGCGGCCAACGCCAGTTCAGCCTGGCGCGCGGCCAGTTCGCCGATGCGGGCACCGATTTCCCCCATGCGCTCGCCGATCTCGCCCTGGCGCTCGCCAAGCTTGCCCTGGCGTTCGCCGAGCCGGCCCTGTTCCTCGCCCAGGCGCGTGGTTTCGGCGAAGACCTGCTCGAAATGCGACATCAGGCCGGCATCGCGCACCACGTAGGCGCGGCCGTCGCGCCGCAGCAGCAGCACGCCATTGCCGTCGTCCAGCCGGCGCGCCTGCTGCAGGTCGGCGAGGGAACCGTTCATGACGCTGCGGTCACCCTTCAACAGCACGTAGCCATTGCCGCCCGGGCTCTGCGAAAGATGGATCACGCCCCTGGTCGAGATCGGCGGCGCGGGCGGCGCAGGCGGCGCCTTGGGCGCGGCCGGGACGGCCGGCGGCGGCGGCGCCGGCAGCGCAGGCAGGGCGGCCGGTGCCGCGCCCTTGGCCGAAACGACGGTGCGCACCACGGACTGGTCGATACCCGGCGCGGCAGGCGGGGCGGGTACGGCCGGTGCCGCGCCGGGTATCGACCAG